>CAWCIY010000004.1:0-565826 GCA_963795715.1 uncultured Pseudomonadota bacterium | reverse complement strand
AAAACGTTGGTAAAGTCGCACCAAGCCTGGAAAAGATTGTTGACGGTCATTGGAACATTGTACACGCCCACCAGTTTGCCCAACGGCGCAAGTATCGCTGGATTTCGGCTGGATAATAGACAGCACTTTGTTTCATAGCACATACTCGCTCCAGGGCGCGCCGACAAGATCGTGAATGGATCGTTGCCGACAACACTGGGGTTTTCGTCGGCAGGTTTTGTGACTCTACCGATTGAACCTGAAATTTTATACCTAAAAAATGGAAGCCTTCATGCAATTTGCCCATACGGGTTTTGGAATCGGACAATTTGAGCTTGAGTTGGCGCAAAATGCGAAATAATTTTTTTCGCGCGGTGACAAATTGGCGTTTAGTTTGTGCCAAAATTATGATGTCGTCATTGAATCTTAAATAAAAAACACCGGGATGATGGTCAAAGGCTTGGTCTAGCGGCGTGAGATAAAGCCCTGCTAAAAATGGGGACAGAGGACTGCGCCGGGGAATTCCGGTGGTTGGCGTTAACAATCTGCCGCCATCGTCAATGGGTGCGGTGATAATGGCTTCCAGATAGTGTTGTACCCGCGGGTCTTGAAAAGCCTGTTGAGTTTGCTGAAGGAGAATACGTCTGTCAATGGAGGCATAGTAACCTTTGACGTCGGCCCTGATCACGTAATGGTAAGTTTTGGCGTTCATCACATTATGGAGCCAGGTCAATGCGGTTTTAACGCCGTTAGGGCCCTGGATATGCAAACATCGTTTGGAGATTAAATGACTGAAGGTGGATTTGATTTGCTGCAACAATAAATTCAACATCAAGCGGTCACGATACTCAAAAACATCTGGCGTTTCATCCACAAAGTGATAACGAATGAGTGGAGAAAAACGATAATTTCCGGCGATAAAATCATCCATCCAGGATTGAATTTCCCGGGGCCAACGGTAAACAAAATCCCACCACGAACTTTTTTCCGACGCACAGCGATAACGCCGCCGGTGTTTCTTCAACCATTGAGCCGCCGAAGCTTGCAAGCGTGCCGGTAGCCATCGGGGGGGGGCTTTTTTATTGAGACTATCCATGCCGCATTATCCTGTCAATGGAAACCGGATTATAAAACGATTGCACTACCCAAGTCAAAATCACAAAACGTCAAAATAATAAATCCCCGTTGTGGAAGATCAAGCGGAGCAAGTGTAGCAAAATGACTGAATGTGAAACAAAATAATGATCAGAGTTCGCCGAGAGGGTCGGTACGGATAAAGCGATAACATCTTTTCGCTCCTTCACCGGGCAGACGGAAAGTAATTTGAAATTTTCCTTCACTGCTCGGTGACAGCATCCCGGCTTCAATTAATAGTTTTGCTGCCCATCGCGGGTCATAGCCCTGGCAAATTTCTTGCCGGAACATCTGGGGCAATACAAAATATTCATATTGACCCAGAACCGTATTTTGCCGAAACCCGACCCGGTTAATCACGGTATGGGGTGCGTTGGCGTTCATGTCTTCAAAACGACTCGCACCGTGGGCCTCGAAAAAGGCTTGCACTTGAGCTAAAAAGGCTGTGCGTTCTTGATTATCATAACTGCCGCGCTGTTCTAGCCAGGCTTGAAAACAATGGGTTGCGGCACGTTCGGCTTCTCCCGGCAGCCAGCCGGTGATGCCGTGGTAGGTCGCCAATTCCCCGCCAGCCGAAATCAGGGCGAAGCGGTCACAAACACGATGCACTTGACCGCCGCAAGCAATGGGTAAGTTTTTTTCAAGAAATGTTTGATAATAAGTTTTAATGGCGGCGGATAAATGGGCTATGACATCGGGTTGGGTAATGCGTTCCAGAAAGGATTGAGCGGCGATTCCGTAATAAATAGCAGCATTGTCTATGAGTTGTTTACTCAGCACCGCGCCGGAAGCACAGCCATGCAGGATGTCAAATATCCCGAATCCCTGCCCGGCGTCAGCGGGAACATCCACCAGGCGCACGGTTTGCCCGGCCTTGGCTTTTTTACCGGCTTCGCGAATATGTTGGGCTAATCCCACCTCACCTGCCGATAAAAATAATAACCGCCATTCCTGGCGGGTTCTTGCCGTACCGTTTTTGCCAGCCCGGGCTTTGCCGCTGCCATTCGCCAGCATATAAGCAATTTCCCCGGCTTCTTTGGGGTCAACCTGGGCTAATTCATCCAGGACCAGTAACGTATCCGATCTTAATGCAGCCAGAGATTCAATGCCATTCGTCGTCGCGCGCCAGCGTTGTAAATAATCCGGTGCGCCAAACACGGAAGCCGCTACTTTTAGCGCGGTGGTTTTGCCGGTGCTGGATTCGCCGACAAAATGTAGTCCGCCCGATTCTGCACCGGAGGGATGCAATAAAATCGCGGCAAAACCGCAGGCAATGGCTAACATCAATCGCGAATTACCGACACAATAGGCTGCAATATGCCGTTGCCAATCTGCCAGTGTGCCGGAGCTTTGGTAAGGATTGGTCAGGTTATCGGCTTGATAAATGACCGGCTCGGTGGTATTGCCGATGGTATGGTCAGGCAACACAAATACCTGCTGGTACCAGCCGGTTTTGGTGACACAACGGGCGCGGGTTTCGGGTTGCATCGTGGTAATGTATTCTATCAGTCGTTGGCGTGCTTTCAAGCCGGGCGCAATTTGCAATCCTAACCGCAATAATTCGCCCCGTAATTCATCGGCGCTGCCTTTGAGCATTTCCATCGGCATCGCCCAGCGATGGACTTGGCCGTCGGCGTCGGTGAGTGCTAATAATCGTCCCCAATTTTCGGATGCTCTATCGCGTACTAAGGCTTGAATTTCCAATCGCGAACATATCCAGCGTTTTTCGTCGCCGTCGCTGTAAAATACACCTTGATCATTGACGATAAAACCACTGTCTAATTTTAAAGATTGCTCAGTTTTTTTAGCTTTGTCAAAGCACGCGAGTTTATTTTCGTTATTATTGACGGATGATGGGGGGATCAATAATGTCGATTCTTGCAGTGATAAGGCTGTTATTTCTGCGGTGGTGGCGTGAGGGTTCGCCAGCAACCAATCCACACAATCACTTTTAGGCGGCAAATTCAAAGCGGAAAGATTCACCCATTGCACGGTACAATTTAATGCGCGTAATAGAGTTGTTACTGTTTGAGCGTATTTTAATCCTGCCGCATCATTATCCGGCCAAATAATGACGTTTCGATTGGCCAGCGGCGTCCAGTCGGCAGCGTCAGCACTGTCAGCGCTGCCTGAAGTGGTAGCAATTATTCCTAAGAGATTTAATTTATCAGCACACCATTCCCCTTCGGTAATCCACACCGTGGCTTGCGGTTGTTGTAGAATCGCTGGTAATTGATAGAGTGGTTTTTTACCGGGAAAATTCGGTTCACCGATGACAAAGGTTTGTTCGTCACGCTGATACATGGGGCGAATCCATTTTGTGTGTGTTTCGGGATGTTTTAGCCGGATGCGCCAATACAGGGATTGCCCTTGATTATCCTGGTAAACGTGTAAAGCTTCCGGCTTAAATCCTTTTTGGATAACTGTTCTAGCCAGTCGCCGGGCGGCCATTTGCGGTGTTTCGCGGGAATTATTCATCATCGTCATACTCCCAGGCTCCAAAACAATTTACCGTTTCCACAAAAGGACAGTGATAACGCCGTTGGTGAAAGGCAACGATATCGCCGCCTTTTTCGCCGCAACCAAAACAACGAAAACCGCCGAAATCTAAATTAATGCTTAAGCTGGGTTCAATGTCTTCATGAAAGCAGCAACGCACGCTGACCCATCCTGATTTTACCGTCAGTGCTGGGAAGAGGGATTGATAATAATTGATCGGCAAAGGTAGCCGCTGCGGATTAAATCGGCGTTGCCGCCGGGAATAGTAAGATCGTTGTGTCATGGCCGACCTCTCTTGGCGGCGATGAGTTGCGCCGTTTCTGATTGCTGGGCTTGGGTGGTCGATTTAAAAGCGGTATGGGCAGCCAGCCATTCGCGGATATCCTGCTTGCGGTAGCGCACCAGGCGGCCTGTTTTGAGGAACGGGATACCCGTGCCTAACCAGCGCTCGCGCTCAATCAGGGCGATAGAGCAACTGCGAATGGCGGCGACGGTGTCTTGGGGAAATAATGCGGAATCCGGTGCGAGTTCATATTCCTTCATTAAATCCAGTCGTGATCGTTGAGTGTTCATGTCTTTTTCTCCGGTTAGTTAGTACTAACCGGTAGGATGACTGAAAACTCAGAAAAGGTGTTGTAATTACAAAATCTCGTTTGTAATTACGAAATTAAGCGGGAGTTTTTTTGGTGATCTCATCATTGATGAGATCCAACGCTAAAGTAATTTTGCGGTCTAAGCTTTTTAAGCCGTCCGTTGCCATCCCGAGCGATTGAGCTTTTTCTATGATCGTTTGGGCGACCTGGAACGCATTGACTTTATCGCCCCATTGATAACGGGCAGTGATGTTTTTGGAGAAATGAATATAGACGAGCAGGCCAATGGTTTTGAGTAAGTTACCGCGTTCTCGATGATATTGTGGCGGTGGTGGCGGTTCCGGGGACGTTTGAAAAAACTTCGATTTTTTGTCAGCTAAATATTTTTCTGGGGATGGTTCTTTGGGGGTAGCTTCTAAAGGTTCATCCACTAATGCCGCTGGCTGGTCAATGTAGTCATGTTGGTACATGGCGACCAATAAAGATTCCGGGAAGGGTAAACGATTTTCTAACGCCAAGTTCTCGACAGTGTATGGATAAATGAGGTAGAAAGTTTTCCCCATTTCTCTTTGGTAAGCCAATCGTAATTGCTGGTAGGTTTCGAGAACGTCTTTCAACCGGCGAGGAACTATGCCGGTACGTAATATGAGTGGTTCGTACTGCAAGGGGTCTAGATCATTTAACAAAAAGGCGGCTTGCTCGATAGTCCAAACCTTGGCCTTTGCCCATTCGTGGTAGTTAGGGCGTTTATCTTTTTTATTGTTCATAAAACATCCTCTGTTGTTTTTAAACCGTGTATGATTATACGGAAGGCTCATCTGCCTTCAAGTGATTATTCTTTAAATAGATCATCGAGAGTGACCACATGAGATAATAGTTCTTCTGAATATAAGGTTTTTTCTATGCCACTTGCTGAAATGAAAGCCAAGAAAATTTGTTTTTTAGTTTGAGTTTGTATTTGAAATACTTTCAATTTGATTTCTAATCGTCTGGCATATTCTTTGTTTATTGCGAAAGGGTTATCGGTATTTTTTATTTCACATATAGTCATGGCATCATCGGGGCGATCAAACAATAAATCAATTTGCGCGCCATCTTCTTTTAATTTGGGTTGGTAAGTCCATGTATAGGGGCTACTCGTTAAGCTCAGTTTTAATGCTTTTAATATTTGTGTGATATGCTTATAACAAATGGTCTCAAAAGTGTAGCCTTTCCAGTCTTGAAAGCGCCCCTCTTTGGTTTTTTCTATCCAGTATCCGGCAGGATGAGTCAATTTTTTTATTACCCTAATATTAGGTGCAATCCATGAAAAATAAAACAGAGTATATTCATCATAGATTCGATAATAGACCCCTTTTTCCTTATGTTGATAAGGTAAAAATGAAATAATAAAACCCGCATCTTCCAGTTCTTTGAGCCGATGATTCAATCGTCCCCCTGGAGGAATTTTAAGTTTTTTACTCAGCGCTTGTTTGCTGATTCCATGCCGATGCCCAGCAATTTCTTGGGTTATCTCCATATACAATGAAGAATCTTTAAATAGAGATTTAAATAATTCTTCCATTTCATCGAACAATAAGCCTTCTTGGTTAAAACAAATATCATCAATGATTTGATCGCTGGATTTTCCTTTTTTAATTTGTTCTAAATATAAAGGAATTCCCCCTAACACCATATATAATTTTAATATATGTCTAGGTGTTAGATTAACCTGATTATTTTCCTTTAAGAATTGATGGGTTTGTTCTAAATTAAAAGGTTCAACCTTGAGTCGATAGGTGACACGGTGATAAAGCCCACCCGTATTTTCGAGAATATTTCGAACTATCCAGGAAGACAAAGACCCGCATATCACTAATTTTACTTTTTTTGAAAAATTCCATCGTTGGTTCCAAAAGTATTCTAGTGCTTCTATGAGCTGAGATTTCGGCGTTACCATCCAAGGCAGTTCGTCAAGGAAAATAACAAATTTTTTCTTTGTGCTATGATTGATAGCCGTATCCAGTAACTCAAATATTTTGAACCAGCTTTGGGGCGTTTCAATGGGCAATCCATTAAATAGTTGCTGACTGAGTTCAGAGCAAAATGCCACACGCTGTAATTTAAATGAAGCATTATCTAACCCGGTGGCAGAAAAAAAATCACAATCCATTTTTTTGAAATATTGTTTGACTAGATAGGTTTTTCCTACCCGCCTGCGTCCATAGATAGCCATGAACTCAGATTTGTTTGAGCTATAGAACTCATCGAGTTTTTTTACTTCTCTATCGCGACCGGAAATATGCATGATGACTCCCTAGTTGAATGGCCACTTATATTTTATTATAAACGGCCATTCAGGGAAAAGCAAATTTTAAAATTGAATGGCCATTTATAATGATTCTATAAGTGGCCAGTTGAGTTATATTCCAGATGTCCATGGGTATTCATTAAGTGAGTAAATCATCTGATGATTTTTTCATGAATTTTAATAGATTGTCTGTGATGGCTTGCATCGGTTTCCGCAATCTTTCGACATCGGAAATAATGTAACCCGCAGTGACATCATTCGTCATTTTATGATTGATCAGCCGCTTGACCGCATAAGCCGAAATATCCAGGCTTTCGGCCAGGGTGATAAATGTTCGACGTAGATCATGGACGGTAAACATGACGCCGGAATCCTCGATGACCTTGGCGGTCTGTTTGCGGGGTTCCACCACGTAACCGCCTTTGCCGCTACTGGGGAAAACATAGTCACTGGTGGCGTGTTGGTGGCGGCGAGTGAATAGCTCGAATAAATAATCCGATAGGGGCAAGGTGTGGGATAGATGATTTTTAGTATCCACAATGGTTAGCGTTTTAGCTTTCAAATCAATATCGCTCCATTTGAGCTGGGCAGCCTCGTTTTTGCGTAAGCCGGTAAACAACACGACTATGATATAATCCCGCAGTGTGTCATTGGTCATTTTTTCTAATCCTCGATACCAGGCGGCTAATTGGTGAGGCTTAATGTACGTTTGCCGCCGGTCGACACGATACCAGGAGCGGGTTTGGGATAATCGCTTGACCGGGTTGTCGGTAATCAATGAGCGGCCTTGGGCGTCCTCATATTGTCCAGCGGCGAAGTTAAATAAAGCGCGTAATAGCCGCATGGCAGAATTGGCATACGCATGGCCGTTTTCTTCGCCCAAGCGAGTATGCAGCCTGGAGACTTTATCTTTGGTAATGGCTAACAAGGGTTTATTTCGCCATTCTGAAAAGACGCGCGCCATCATTCGCCGGTAACCGTACAGGGTTTTAGGCTTGAGTTCCTTGCGGGCATTGAGATAATCTTGAAAGACTTGTTCCAGGGTGGTGCCGTGAAGCTCGGCGTTTTGCTTTTCGGCCTGGGGGTCAATGCCGGTAGCGATTTTGCCCAGCAGCTTTTGAGCTTCCCGGCGGGCCTGTTCAACGGTCAATTCTCCATAGCGGCCAAGGGTCATGCGCCGGACTTTGCCGTTGACGAGTTTCTCAACGACAAAACTTTTGATACCATTAGCGGTGACACGCAGAGCAAAGCCTTTGAGTTGGGCGTCGCGGTAGAAGGCTTGATCGCTGTTGATAGGGGCTTCAATGTGGTCAAGTAGGGTCTTAGTTAATCGCATCAGTCGGTCTCCCATGTAGAAACAGTGTAGAAGGTATAGAGAAAACACATTAAAAGTACTTAGGGGATATTATGCCGATAACTGATTGTAATGTAAAGAGTTTTAAAACTTATTAGGAGTCGTTAGAACGTGTTAAAATGTATTAAAACCATTATTTTTAGAATTTGTAATCAGCCGGTCGTCCGTGGCGCTAAAAATCCTGAAAATCTCATGTAGAATCAATGTAGAAGGATTACGTAATACTTGGGTCTCTTTTTGGGTTACATTAATAGACATGTTTGGCTCTCACTGATGGATCCCGTCTGACTTTGTTGTTTCGTTGGTTGTTTTGCGGATTCTATGCCTCGTTTAATTTGTGTTCTGAAACTTACAAACCCTGTCTCAGTCATTGACATCGACTGTGGCGGCCACACTCTTTCTATGCTCTTCCCGGGGTCAAATACGCTAGCTGGTTTGTACAACATCCTATATAGAAATCCTTCCGCCTCATGTCCTACCGAACCTTTTAAATGTTCCCAACTAGAAGAGTCATCATTGTGCCATTGCTCATTTACATTCTTTAAATGGAATGCGCGAATGAAAGGATTGAGGTCAATTTTAAGCAACAATTGATACCACTCTCCGTAAGTTTGTGGGGCAAACTTCGGTACAATAAACTCTTCTTTATAATATTTAAAATTATGTTGCTTGCATTCCTGCCAAGTCATCGGCGCAACGCCGCCTGCTTGTTTCAGCAAGGCATTGACGACATCAGGACACATCCCCCACACCGCCGCCCCTAATGGATGCTCACCTTTAGCGTTGGCAATATCTGGTCCTGCTCCTCGTTTGAGTAGTGCTATAACGGTTTTTGCATCGCCTTGTTTACAGGCCGCAATCAGTTGATCTTGCAGGGTCAATTGCTCAGGACTGGACTTCAATTTTGGGGGAGGTATCAAGGTTTGCGAAATAGTCTGGGATACCAGCGGCAGTGCCGATGTTGATTTTTGAGGTTGATATAGCGGCTGGTGTTTCAGATCGGATTCCTGAGCATGCTGTAATTCTGCCGTTGGCTGTTTTGCAGTCTCTATCTCTTTTTTAATCTGTACTCTGAAACTTTCAAACCTCTTCTCTGTTACATGTTGAAAACCACCCAAAGAACCAATACTCGCTCCCACCAATTCACTTGAACCTACATACTCTTTCAAATTTTCCCAACTAGACGAATCCGAATCATGCCACTGCTCATCTACTTCCTTTAAATGGAGTGCGCGGATGAATGGGTTGAGGTCCATCTTTTGTAACAAATCGTTCCACTCTCCAAATGTTCGCGGGTCAAACTTCGGTACGATAAATACCTCATTATTATAATATTTTTTATTATGTTGCTCGCATTTATGCCAAGTCATCGGCGCAACACCGCCAACTTGTTTTAATAAGGTGTTGACAACATCAGGACACATACCCCAAACCGCTGCTCCTAATGGTTGCTCACCTTCGGCGTTGGCGATATCCGGTTTCGCGCCTTGTTGGAGTAACGATTTAACCCTTTTCTCATCTCCTTGTTTGCAGGCCGTAATCAGTTGATCTTGCAAGGCCAATTGCTGAGGAGTGATCTGAGGTTTTGGCGGTGGCAGAATAGTTTGGGGAATGAACTGCGATATCGGCGGTGTTGATTTTGGAGGTTGAACCGGCGTCTCGTATTTTAACTCTTTTAATTCTGTTTGCAATTCCTGATCTTGATTGGTTGTGGATAATAATTGAGTTTTTAGAGACTCCAACTGCTGCGTGCGCGTCTTCCACAAGGATTGGAGCGCTTTGAGGTCTGAATACGCCTCACCCCCACTGACCCAGTCACCCCCCAGACAACGACACACCGCCACAGCACGCCGGCGATATCTGTAAAAAGCATAAGACAATCCGAGGCCATCTTTCGATGAAGAGGGTATAAACCACGAACCTTTCACAT
The DNA here is from genome assembly GCA_963795715.1 of uncultured Pseudomonadota bacterium. Lineage (GTDB taxonomy): Bacteria > Pseudomonadota > Gammaproteobacteria > Coxiellales > Coxiellaceae > JAFEDN01. The sequence continues at coordinate 556,047 of CAWCIY010000004.1, read as the reverse complement.
ACTTAGATTGGGTACTATCCCATATTTCCAACTCTCGCGTCCGCGAGAGCTTGGCTTCCCACTCTGATGGACACGGCTCAAACGGCCTATCAGAACGACAATATTCATTCACTACATGCACAGGCAATTCTTTTTGTGCCGCACCAACCACTTTGCGCCAATGCTCTCCACATTGGGTTCCACTCCAATTATCATAATTGTCTACATACGTCTGCAATGCGCCGATCAACCCTTGCAAGTTAAAATGTTTGCCATGCATCGTGCCTTTGCTCTCTAATGCCTGGAACTGCTCGGCTTGCGCTTCTTTGGGTAGATATTTCTGAATCATCGTCCACATATGCCAGTCCATCGCCCATAACGCATATTGAAACGCGGTAATCTGTTTAAATTCCCGGCCCGATAAATCTGTTACCGTTCCTGCGTGCAGTAATAAATTTTTGTCCTTTTTGATCAATTCTTCTGCATTGTCTTCTTCACCTTCTGCTACATATTGCAATAACTGGTTCAATTTTGTTTGATCGATTAGTTTTACCGCTGGATTGGTTGAAGGCGCCAAGATTTGAGAACTCTGAAATGCGGGCAACATTTCTGATTTTGAAGGTTGAATGAGCAATTGCTGCTCGATTTCCTCTTGATTGATTTTTAATTCTATCTCACTGAGTTTAGGTAGAGGTATCATGGTTTGTGAGAGAATCTGCGCTAAGGTAGAATTAGAATTTAAAAGTTCAGTACACCCTTGTTCAGCAACTTTTTGAACCCAAAATGCTGCTTCCTTATGGTCTCTTGGGACTCCTATTCCTGTTGCGTAACAGAGACTTAATATTGTTTGAGCATAAGGATTACCTTGTATGGCGGCTTTACGATACCAGATCGCTGCTTCTTTTTGATCTTTCAGAACTCCTTCGCCTTTTGCATAGCAGTTACCTAAAATAAATTGGGCATCAGAGTTACCTTGTTCAGCGGCTTTATGATACCAAGTTACAGCTTCTTTTTGATCTTTCTCAACTCCTTCGCCTTTAGCATAGCAGACACCTAAATTAAATTGAGCATCAGGCTGACCTTGCTCGGCACGATACCAAATCACCGCCTCCTCTTGATCTTTTGGAACTCCTTTACCTTTCGCATAGTAATAACCTAAAATAACTTGAGCGGCAGGAATACCTTGTTCGGCGGCTTTATGATACCAGATCATTGCCTCCTTTAGGTCTTGCGAAATTCCTTCGCCTAAAGCATAACAGTTACCTAAATTAAATTGCGCATTAGGGTTACCTTGTTCAGCAGATTTTCGAAACCATATTGCCGCTTCTTTCTGATCTTTCGGAACTCCTTCGCCTAAAGCATAGCAGTAACCTAGATTAAATTGAGCATCGGAGTCACCTTGTTCAGCGGCTTTACCATACCAGATCGCTGCTTCTTTCTGGTCTTTTGAAACTCCTTCGCCTAAAGCATAGCAAACAGCTAGATTAATTTGAGCATCAGGGTAACCCTGCTCAGCAGCTTTACGATACCAAGTGATTGCTTCTTTCTGATCTCGCTCAATTCCAGAACCATTTCGATACTGGTCTCCCAGCCAACATTGTCCAACTATATTACCTTGCTCTGCTAATTTACGTATCCAAACAACAGATTGTTTTTCATCTTTTGCTACACCCTTTCCGTTTAAATAACAATCCGCTAAACTCCTCTGTCCCCAAATATTTCCTTGCTCAGCTGATTTGCGATACCAGACCACTGCTTGTTTTTCATCTTTCTCTATACCTACACCGGTTTGGTAACATAAGCCCAATAAATACTGGACTTCAGCGTCATCACTATTTGCTCTAATTTGAAACCATTGAATATTGTCTTTCACCTTTTCTTGCCATATTATTGATTGGTCTAGCGATTTATCTAAACCTTGTCCATTAAGGTACATGCAAGCTAAACGTAAGTAAGCAGGGGGATAACTCTGTATGACTGCTTTTTGATAATACTGAAATGCTTGAACATTACGCTTAAAAAAGAAGTGATCATCACCTTGATGAAAATTGAATTCTCCAGTTGAAGTTTGTTTGGACAATTTTTTTCTCCTTTTTTTAAGTTTTCAGAAAAAATATCTTACCTTTTAATTTGGGTCAATTTCAAATTGAAACACATTGTATTTTTGGGGTACAACAAAATAAAACATAGGGGATAAAAAACCATAAGTACACACCCCAGATTGAATTGATGCTTGCATTAAAAACCATGCTGCGGTTGTTTTAGCTGCTATGAGATAGTCCGGCGCTTTTCCGTATGCATGAAGGTCAGACTTGTAACTATGACTTTTCACTTTCAAGAAAGTGTCAGCAGCAAGTCTGATCATTAGTGACACATTAAATTTAAATCATAATTTCATTTCGCGTCACTGTATGAAAACCTCGTTTTCTACAGTGACGCGATGCCGCTGCATTCATAACTCTTTCATTTTAAAATCAGAATTCCGTTCACGCCGTCATCTTTTCCAGATGACAATGCTTTTTTTCAATTTTTTTCTTTCCAGATGACGGCGTTGCCTGTCAATATTTTTATCAAAATCACTCGCAATGCTTCTGCTTATTTTTTTGAAATTTTGCAGCTCAGAATCATTAGATTTGAATTTTTAAAATATTTTAAAAAATAGTATTGACTTTAATATTCATTTCTATATAATGGCTCTCATGGGTCGGTTCTGCACGACGTAAATCCGCAGAAAATCCATAGGTCTTCGGGATGCCGAGGACTTATTTCTATATCACGGCATGGAGAGACACCTCGCATGCGGTTGTTATGTAGTTGGGGTGATCATCGTATCAACTCACGGAATGCCTCATCAGACTTTTACTCCTCATTTTTGGGAAAAAGCCAGATCGTTTTGAATCTTTGACTACTTTCAGTCTTTATTCATCCTATCGGATTGTTTTTATTATTTTTTAGACGTTTTTCGTCTTTGTTCTTTCAGGAAAAAACCATTTTTTTCCTGCTTTTGAATTCATGATTTCAATCATTGTTTTGAGATTTATTTTTTCACTTTTCCTCAACCTGAGTCTCAATGCTGACGCCGTTTTTTCGGTGACAGCCGTCGAATACCTCACGGTGTGTCGATGGAGACTTAACACTAACCCATCAATTCCGTGTCCGAGGAAAGTAGAGGTTGTCCTCATCCCATTTTTTTTACGGATTGCTTATTTATTTTTTTAGGGAATTTTCATGAGTATTAAAACAGATTTAAAACGTTCGATCTATAACACGCTAAAACAGGATAATTTTGGTGCTTATGTCACCCGTTACGACCGGCGGCAAATACTCTTGAGTACTGCCGGAGAATTAGTGTCATTAGGCTATAAAATTACTTCCGTTCAGCAGTTACAGCGCAAACATGTCTTAGCGTTGACTAAACATTGGCAGAAGAAAAAGCTGGATAACGGCACGATTAAAAATCGCATTGCGGCGCTGCGCCATTTGTCGGTTTTAATCAATAAACCCAACATGATTCCAACGAACACCGATCTGGGTGTGGGTGCGCGACGTCACTTCATCATCAAAAATCGAGCGATTGTAGATCCTGATTTATCAGGCGTGAGTGATCAAAGCATACGGATTTCTTTAGAACTCCAACGACTGTTCGGATTAAGACGGGAAGAATCTCTCAAAATTAAACCCATCATGGCCGATCAAGGAAGCAAGTTAGTTTTACAAGGTTCATGGTGTAAAGGCAATCGCCCGCGTGAAATTCCCATTCGCACGCCGGAGCAACGGCATTGGCTCGATGCGGCTAAGCAATGGGTGGGTAATTTCGATCAATCGCTGATACCTGCGGGTCAATCCTACATTAAGCATCGGTATCGCTACGACAAAGTCTTGCAAAAAATTGGTGTGCGTTCACATGGGTTACGCCATGCGTACGCCCAAAACCGTTATCGAGAATTGACCGGTTGGGATTGCCCGTTGGTCGGAGGCCCTCAAAGAAATGAGTTAAGTGATCAACAGCGAAGCCAGGATGTGTTAGCGCGGATGAGGTTATCGGAGGAGCTTGGGCACTCCAGAATAGCCATCACTCGAAACTACATTGCTTAACAATTAACGGAATTTTTAATTTTTTTATTTTTTTAAAAAAGAATTTATTGACAAATGTCGATAAAAGGACGCGCAAAGTCGGCGAAATCAAAAAACGCTCTTGCGCCAACGCAAAACAAAAATGAAGGAGAAAAACCATGCGTCAATTTCAAAATGTGAACTTAATTCACTTACTACTTCAAACCAAAGCCAAACCGGAATTAGGAGATTCTAAACCCGATCGGCTCCAGCGGCTCAATCGTCATGCCGCCTTGTTGTATGACCAAGCTTCACGGGAAGCCGAACATTATTCAGCAGCGATTTCTGGAAAGCCGAGTGATGTGCAGAGAGCGGCCATTGCCGCACGAGTCACCGCGGAACTGGCGCGGGTGAATTTAGCGAATACTCAGCAATTCAATGCCGTATTTTCAGCCATTGAAGACTGGCAGCCCGATCATAAGGGCCAGACTGTTCGCCAAGTATTACTCAACATCTTGCCGCAAGCTCGGCAAAAGCAGACCTTGCAGGTGATCTGCCAGGATTATAAGGCGCACTTGAAAGAAGATATTGTGAACGAATTGAAAGAAAATCATCCGCAGGAATACACTCAATTTACCGCCAATAAGAAAATCAAATTTTTGCGTAAAGTACCGCGACTGATATTGAGCAACTTGGCAGCGGTGCTCTGGTTATCCTGGCAATATTGCAGCACTATTTCTAATAACGGCAATTCGACTTCAGCGAGAAAAAGTTCATAGAAATTATTAGGCATTGCGCCATCCAGTTTTAAAAAATATTCTTTGACCGTCGCCCGAACGGCTTCACGCAATGTACCGGATTTTGATGATACCAAATCAGCAGAATTAACATCTGGCGCAATGATATCCGTATCGTGCCCAACTAGGGGTGACAAAGGTTGGTTCATAAATCTCCTCCAACTCAAGAAATGCTTATTAACCTATTTCTATTTGGGACTGTAACAGAAATGTCGATTATTGTACCGAATTGATTAAAAAAGTCAAAATAGTTTCTGCTCCTTTTAAAGGGTGCGATGATTAAGCGTTTTGAGTGACCTTTTTTGTACCTGTTTTAACTTTGGGCTGCGGAGGATGGGATGGCTGTTCACGACGGTTATTTTCTAAATAATCCATCCGTTTTTCCAGGGCTTCATTTTGTTTTTGAATCATTAATTTTTCGGTATGAGCACGTTCATGCGCCAGAGCAGATTCTCTATAAAGTCTCTCCAGTTCTTGGCGGCGAGCCTGAGCGTCTAGCAGACGTTGGTCAGCAATAGCCTGTCGTTTATCTTGTTCAATGATTTGCTGCTGAGCTTTCTGTAGTTCTAAGATTAATCGGTCTTTTTCCAGTTCTGTTTTCAGTAGCAGTTCTCCCATTTCAGCCAGGTGTTGCTCCAATGCAGTTATCTTACCGGATAGTTGTTGTTTCACGAGGGTGGTTTTGCGCGCGGATTCGGCCAGGATGGCTTGTTTTTCTTGGGAGGATAATTCCTCATCAACGGCAGCTAAGGCGATATTCTCCTGCTCACTGCGCCAGGTTTGTATGAATTTCGAGAGACCGCCAGGCGACCCACCGGTCTTAGCTATAACGGCACGGACAGTCACGCTCTGCTGGTATGGCAGGAAAGATTGTATCTCAACAAGGCTATGTTAGTGTCGTGGATTTGTTTTTGGAGATCGGTTGGCTCTGACCCTCGATAAGTTGGCAGATTGGAAGAGAGGGAGAATTCCTTATCTGGAAGGAGTGATCACTACGAATCTGAGTAAAATATCCAAGGAGATGCAGGCATTTCAGTCCTGGGTGATTCACTCGAAATTAAAACCGCGTGTGACAGTATATCAGCACGGTAGCCAACCGCTTCGTTTTAGTAAAACAGGTAGGTTGGATATTGAAATCGCATACCGCACCCATTATGTGCTGCTCGAGCCTCACTTGAAAAAAGAATCCGCTGATCCCTTAGAGAAGGTCAAGAGGGTATAGCTTGAAATTTTCTATCTTAACCGTTGCCTTACAACAGGAAATTGTTCCTTGGTTGGCTGTATGAGGATCAGGTTTATTCCTCTTTATGCCTCCTGCTAAAGAGAACTTTTGATTAAAAATTGTTTGGTCTATGCTCATGACTCACAGGGAGTATATTTTATGTATCAGCCACGGCACATGTAATTGCCATGAATTAGCCAAAATAAGAGTAATTTTGCCTCGTTGCTAAGTTGAGAAGCGGTTAACTATTTATTAAAATGGATTTCTGAATCGCAATGCATTAAATGGGGGTTGCAGTTGTTGTCTAATAATTAGAAATTAACATTACAGGATAAAATCATTATGTTTCGTGAAATAGAAAAAAATAAAGTTACCGAATATATTATTGACGGTAGAATTATAATAAGAATCACATTTAACAGAGAATGGGGTTTAAATATTTTGAAATTTCATGGGGATTTCACTTCCTGTAGCAAACTAAAAGAATTTGATGAAGGTAATTTAGGAAATATCAAAATTGAATCTAACAGTATCTTGATTAATAGCATGGCCAGTTCAGAAAAATTGGCCAGCTTATTTAATGTTATAGAAGAATATGAGCCGAAAATTAAGCACTTAAGAGAGAAGCTGTTTGCTCTAAGAAATAGTCCAAAAAAATCCGCTGAAAGAAACAGCACGGAGCAGAAATGCCCAGATAAAAATTTAAAAACAAGTTCATTCGCTCTTGATGATATACTAGCGGACTTAACCAAAACTACTCTTAAAATTAAGAGAGATGAACAATTAAAAAGAATGGAAAAAAATCCTGAAGAGGATAAAGATCTCAGAAGTATGTATAAGCGTTTGACGAGATTTAATGATAGAGAACTCCTTGAAGTTAAGGCGACAACCACAGTAGGCAAATCTTGTAGAACAGTAAAAGCGCACTATCGGCATTCAGATTATCGTTGTGATGACCAGGAAGATATTTGTAGGACGACGTTTACTGATTCTAAGTCCTCAATAGCTTATATCGAATATCGAACCAAACCCGAAAAATACTACGAACTGGAAGAGAAAAGAGTGCCTGCAACCCATGAATGGCTGATTAAATTTAATACCGAACGTGATGCCAGCAAATATCTTTTTCTGCTCCCTGGTTTTAAGAAGTACACTCCCCTTCTTTTTTCCCCGGTAGACCCTACAGAATCTAATTTATTTCTTTTTGATAGTGAATCTATTGACGGGGTATTAACCAAATTAGTGAAGGCAGGGGCTTGCCCAGAATCAGCCATTGAGCAACACAAAGCTGTTCAATTTGGAAAATCATTTACTTACTAAAGTATAATCAAAAACTTCATGGGGAATGGGGTTCGCGAATCCTTAAACCGTGAGCGCACATGGCTGATCTAATGTTTGTTCATACTAAAAGTAATCCGGCTCTTCCCCAAATCCGGGGGCATGTTAACCACCGCAAGGTTCTTCTTGTCCCGCTTGTCCTTTTTGGTAACTGTTCAGGGGTGTGAATTTACAAACGCAGAACGCCTATTAGGGTGCGAGCGCAAGTGGGTTGTCGAGCCAATCCTGCAACTTATATTCGAAGAAAAATTTTAGCTAAAATTCCGGAGGGATTTTATCTGTTTGTCGCGACAGTATACGGCGAAACGGCTGGAGTACAACATGGAAGTAGGACGGCTTGGAAAGCAGTGGGCTCAGTGATTATGAATCGTATTCATAAGGGAATTTGGCATCACTATCTTACTTCCGATCAGATTATTAAACATACCGGATTTGATGCTTTTACCGACCCTAAAAAAATCGACTGGAATCATGTGAATTTTAACAATCACCATATTAGAAGGCATCAACAATTTCTAAAAGCATGGGCTGCATTAAATCAACAAAAAATAAATAATCAGGAAGCAATGAACAAAAGGGAGAGAACTTTACTCGATCACATGGAAGCAACTTTGAAGAATATTTATAACGGTCAAACCATTACTCCAGCCAATTACTACTATAGTCCTCGTTCCATGTATGATAAAGTTCCTAGCTTTTTGGCTCCTTTAAAAAATCCAGAGCAATATCGAGTTCTAATTCCTGGAATACATGAACACGATTTTAAGTTCTATGCTATTCCGGCTAAAGTGGAGAGAGCGGCGGGGGCAAACCAATGAAATTATTCGTTTCTTCGGCACTATTACTTATTTTTATTTCAGCTAATGCTGCTGATGAGGGTTCTTTTAATGTGGGTGGGGTGGATGCTAAACTGTTGCATATCTGTAATTGTCAAAATTCAGGGTATATTTATGCTGAAAATTATCAGCTATAGAAAGTTATTGAGCCATTGCGGTTGAATGAATAGAATTCTACTGATGAGCCAAATGCCTATCAAAAAATCTGAAAAAAATATTATAATCTTAAAGAAAGTTATCAATTTATTGTAGAGTGAATCTATATAAAAATACTTCTTATGTCTCTATGTTTACTTTTTTGATACAATAGGTTTCGTACTAAGGAGGTAAACCTATTTATTTTGTAGATAATCAATTCATTAATTAACAATGCAATAGAGCGACATTAGAGAAAGGCTTAAGTGTTTCTTAAGAAAAATATGCTTTACAAGACTTATAAAGATATTGGAACATAGGGAAATTTCAATTTCATGGAGATTTTTTTATGGAAAAACCCAGTATCGGTCTGGAGCAGGAAAATAAACCCGTTCAATTTGAGATTGAGCGTTTCTATATCAAGCAGCAATCTACCCAAACACCGAATGCTCCAAATATTTTTCAACTGCAAATGGATAAAGATAATAAACCCGAAACCCAAGTGGAAATGAAAATTGATTCCCGGGAATTGGGCGATCATCGTTATGAAGTGACATTAGGGTTTCATATTACGCTAAAAATTCAGCAACAAACCGCATTGCGCTGCGAAGTGCAACAAGCCGGTATTTTTCGAATCAAAGAATGTACGGCGGAACAACGTCAATTTTTATTGGAAGGATATTGCCCGGGAATTTTGCATCCTTATGCGCGAAAAGTCGTGGCGGATTTAAGTTGGAATGCCGGATTTTTACCCATTACTTTACCGCCCATTGATTTTGAACAAGCCAGAAGGCAACGAGAGCAGAACGCTCAAAATACGTCTCAACCCACACGGATTGAAGCAGAGACTGTTCAATAACTTACTACTGATTTATTCCCTCATGTAAAAAAGGAGCTTGATGATGAAAATGGATTTAAACATATCAAGGGTTGATGTTTTAAACTCAACGGATTCACTTTCTTCTTTGAATCAATCAGCAAATATCCTTTCTGTATTAATGGCCCGTCAGGGGTGGCGTGATCCTGGTCAAGCGGTCAACGAAGCCGAGTCGAAAGCGCAAGATAAACAAGGGCGTTTAAAAGAAGCTTTTGAAAATCACACTTTGCATCCTGATGCTTCTAGCGGTAATCAATTGCTGACTTTGCTGTATGAAGCTGAAGCCGATTTAAAATCGGAATATGATTATGCTAAAAAACAGCAAGCAATCTATGAAACGCAGGCAAAACAGGAAGCGAAAAGCGGAAATGGTTTTGTCTCTGATTGGACTCAATGGTTCTGGCATGGTGTGCAGGATTTTTTTGGTTCGAGTAGTGAAGCGTTAGCAGAGAAGTACGCGCAGATAGCTACAACCCGTCAGCGTCAATTGGCTGAATTGTCTGAATGGACAGCCGCTTTGCAGCAAGAACTTCTTGCTGATTCAACACCGTTACCAGAAGAAGATCACTCAGAGTCAATAGAAATGACTCTATCGGAGATCAAAGCGACTCAACGGCGTTTGTTACAGCAGTCGGGAAGTCAGGTAATGGTACAAAATCCTCCCGATCAGAGAATCAGTATTGGTCGTTCGTACTCCTATTCTTTAAATGGAGTTTTTTCAGGAAATTACACGGTACTGAGCGCAACTCAAACCAATCAATCCAGTCTGCCCGACTGGCTGAGTTTTCAATACCAGTTAACAGGGAGTTATCCGGGTAGCCCGGATGCCTGGAGCGTTGAGGTATCGGGTAATATGGTATTGGTAGCGGATAGGGTGGCCGGCTTATTGATTCTAGATGTCACTATACCCGACATGCCGAAATTATTAGGAAATTATAGTGTTTATTCAGGAGGGGGAGCTTTGCATGTGGTAGCATCTGGTAACAGAGTGTTTGTGGCGACTGGTCCAGGTCTGTTGATTCTGGATATCAGTGTACCGAGCATGCCCCGATTGCTGGGGAACTATACCGCACCAGGTACAGGCTTGAGTCTCGCAGTTTCTGGGAATACCGTATTTTTGGCAGATGATGGTGGGGGCTTACTGATTCTGGATGTCAGTACCCCGACTATGCCCCGATTGCTGGGGAATTATTCAGCCGGATCAGGTTATGTTGAAAGTGTAGCGCTGTGGGATAATACCTTATTTGTAGCCGATCAGTCTGCGGGGTTATTAATCCTCGATGTGAGTATCCCGGCGACTCCCCAGTTGTTGGGAAACTATACCGCCGGCATAGCTCATGCTGACGGGGTTTTCGTATCCGGTAACACCGTTTATGTTGCGGATTACGAAGGAGGTCTGCTGATTCTGGATGTGAGTATGCCGAGTAAACCCCGGCTATTGGGAAGTTATCCCGCAGGATTGGGTGCGGCATATCGGGTTGAGGTATTGGGTAATATTGCCTTCGTGGCAAATCGAGAGACGGGTCTATTAGTTCTTGATGTGAGTACACCCTCTGCTCCTCGATTATTAGGAAATTATCCAGCGGTGCCAAATTCGGTTTATGATGTTGCGGTATTGGATAGCACTATATTTTTGGCGAATGGAGCAGGAGGGATTCTGGTTCTTGACCTCACTCAAGGTCAATTATTGGGAGTGCTCCCCGACGCCATTGATGGACAATTATCTATCACCGTGAGTGCTCATAACGAGACCAATATATTAGCAATCGCACAATTTACCTTACAGAATTCATCTCCTGACCAAATTATTGATGTTGATCAACTCTATTCATATTCTTTAGGCAAAGTTTTTTCCGGTGAATATTCGATTTTAGGCGCCACTGAAACCAATCAATTAAGTCTGCCTGATTGGTTGATTCTTCAATATCAGCTATTGGGTACTTTTTATGCAGGAAACTCCGGTATTTTGGGTCCTTATAGAATCAAAATAGAGGGGCAGAGGGCCCTTCTAGCCGGCTCCGATAGTTTTCTGATCCTGGATTTGAGTACGCCCAGTATTCCAAAAGCAGAGGGGAATTATACTCCTAACTCAGGGTTGGATTATGGTGTTGCACTGCGTAATGACATGGCATTTGTGACGGTTGATAAGGGTTTATTGATTCTCAATATCAGCGTAAATCCTCCGCAGTTAGTGGGAAACTATACCTATAATACTGGAGGATTAGGGTATGGAGTTGCAGTATCAGGTAATACCGTGTTTGTGTCCGATGGATTCGGGGAGGTGTTGATTCTCAATATCAGTATCCTCAATACTCCACATCTACTGAGAAAATTTGCCGCAAGTCCCGGAAATGTTTTAGGTCTTACCGTGTCGGGTAATAATCTTTATATATGTCATGACACTGCGGGTTTATTAATTTTCGATGTAAGCGTACCCAGTATGCCGCAGCAGATAGGAAACTATACGGTGCCTTCAGGCGGGACTTCCGTTGAGATAGCAGTATCTGGTGCTACCGTATATTTGGCGAATGGCAATGGAGGGCTAGAGATCCTCGATATGAGCATGCCAAGTATACCACATTTATTAAGTAATTACTCGGGCGTGAATTTTAATAACGTATTGATATTGGATAATATTCTCTACATTGCCTCTTATAAATCAGGGTTACTGGTGTTTAATGTTGATAATCCAAGGAGTCCTCATTTATTGGGGGGGTACCCCATTGAGTCAAATTATGCCTATGAGGTTGCTGTGTTAAATAATATTGCATATATAGTAACCGGAGAGGGGGGGTTATTATTAGTTGACCTGGCTCAAGGTCAATTAACGGGTATTCCTCCAAACTCTGTAGGAGAACAGTTTTCTATCACCGTAACCGCTTATAATTTTACAAACCCGGTGGCTACTGCCCAGTTTACCCTCATCCTGGATAATCCGCCTTCTCATATTGAAGATACAGTGTCGGATCAAAGCCTGTTCCCCGGTAATACTCTGTCTTTATCATTTGATAGTCAGTCCCTGTTTGTCAATCCTACTCAATCTTTTTTAAAATTATCTCTCTCGATGGGTACACAAGAATTACCGAGCTGGCTGCAACTGACATTAGCTCCCCATCTGGTGGCGACCTATCCGGCTGGATCGGGCGCGAGCGTTGCCGTGTCGGGAAATACAGTATTTGTCGTCAATGAAAATAAGGATTTGCTGGTGATCGATGTCAGTACGCTAAGTATGCCTCAGTTAGCGAGTCAGTATGCTTTAGAGTTTGGTACAGGCGACATTGGTTCTCAAGTAATGGTATCGAACAACCTCCTGTTTTTGGCGGATATCGATGCTTTATTGATTTTCAATATTAGTACACCGAATATGCCGCGACTAATAGGCAATTATAGTTCATCAGCTCGCGGACTTACGATTTCAGGTAATATACTCTATGTTGCAGATAATAATGTAAGCCTGTTGATCCTTAATATGAGTGAACCTGGCAGGCCGCAGTTGTTGGGGAAATATATCGGTGAATCATCCGGTGATGCATACAATGTTGCGATCTCTGGCAGTACCATTTATGTAGCTGATTATTATAACGGGCTACTCATTATTGATGTCAGCATACCCAATGCACCGCAATTGTTGGGTAATTATAATCCGGCAACGGCTGTGATTTACGATGTGAAGGTGTCTGCTTTCGACAATAATATCCTATTCGTGGCAGACGGCGATGTCGGTTTATTAATCCTGGATGTCAGTACGCCAGGTACGCCGCTATTGTTGAGCACTTACCCAGCGGGATCCGGCTATGCTATCAACCTTGCGGTTCGGGGTAATACTGTGTTTGTGGCGGATTATCATGGGGGTGTCTTAATTCTGGATACCACCATACCCAGTAGACCGCAATTATTAGGGTCTTATCCATCAGGATCTGGTGACACGAATGCTATTACTGTGTCGGATAATATTATATACCTGGTGGCAAATAATGAAGCGGGATTGCTCATCCTGGAAGCTAACCTATGGCAGTTAACCGCAAATCCACAGACTGAAGATGTTGGTAATTATCCGATACAGTTGGTTGGCACTGATGAGCTAGGCGGTAGTATCTCATTATCGTTTACTATTCGCGTTGAAGGCCCACCACAGATTCATGGTCGAATTCCCTTACAATATGCCCAGGTGGGTCAAACCTTCAATTATTTTATTTCGCAGGGGCTATTTACGGATCCTAATTTTAATCCGATCAGTTTTTCTGCGTACCAATCGAATGGGCAATCATTACCGGGTTGGCTCAGCTTTAATAGCGTGTCGGCGGCATTAATAGGCGTTCCTCAGATCAATGACCAGGGGACTCTGAATTTGACCATCAGCGCCAATGACCACGTTTCTGGAATCACGAATACCACTTTTTTGTTGTTTGTCGGCAATCGTATTCCCCAACCGCCCACGTTACGTCAGGGACGACTATTTAATTTCCCAATTCCTCTCAATACCTTTAATGTTGGTGATGGGATCACCTGGCAATATAGCGCTAATCAAAGCAATGGCAGTAGACTCCCTAACTGGTTATCCTTCAATACATCAACCTTGGAATTTTCAGGCATTCCTCCGTTATCGGTAACGGGAATTGTCAGCGTGAATGTCATTGCCGAGGATAGCTATAACAGTACGATCATGGCTCCGTTGGAATTTGTGGTGGTGGTCAACTCGGCGTTGCAAATTAATCCCATCTCCGATCAATCGGCTACCGTCGGGGACAATTTTAATTTCTTCGTACCGACCGAAACCTTTCTGAATCAAAATGGATATCCGCTGACTTATGCCGCTTTGCAAACAAGTGGCGATGTGTTACTGGGATGGTTGATATTTAACAATGACAGTTCGGCGCCTTCTTTCTCAGGAACACCCGGGCGCGGCGATACTAATTTTTACGCGGTTCGTGAGCTGGAAATTGAGTTGAATGCCTTCGATGGATTTATCAATGGCAGCACTGTGTTCAGAATCAATGTGGGTGGCACATCCTGGGGCCAACTGGCAATACAGATTCTCGCGCCGTTAGTCTCTGCTTTTACGACTTTATATACGATCTATCAACTGCGGGCTTTATGTTTAAATCGATGCTTTAAAGAGCGTTACCAAAAAGTATCCAAAGATTATGTTTCTGAGGAGTTCATGGTGGGTCAGCATTTTCACTTAAATTTAAAAACTCCTGCAGAAAACATTGAGAGGGTAGAAGTGAAGTTGCCCGCAAAACAGGCGTCGTCTCAGTGTTTTCAGTTTTTTCAATTACCCCGCTCACTGCCGGGTGGCGCTATGATGCCAGACTGGATGAAATATGATTCATACACTAATACCCTCAGTACCAGGGAGCCTATTCCCGTTTCTGTAGCAGGAAAAACCCTGGTGGTGCAAATTTCCGGAAAGGAAGGCATTATCTTAGAACAGTTCGGATTATTCATTCAGAGTGATCTGGAAGACAAACTGATCGATGTTTCTTCACCTACACCCATCGAGGGACAAACGGGAGTTGAAATGACAACCTTGCTTTCCCTGAATCAAAATTCTAATACAGGAACGTCGTCTTCTCAAACAACACGCAACCCATCGTCGTTGGGTGTAGATTCTCCTTTGATGCGTGGAGAAAGAACACTGACTTCAAGCAGTCCGCTCAGTCAAGTAACGTTGAATTAAATCCTTATGCAGAAGTCAGGAAAAATATAAAGATTTGGTGAAAGCAGACGTGGTATTTACGCCGGATGAATTGACCATTTTATCCCTGTGGTCAAATAAGGTGGGTAAGCTTAGTGGAAGCGGTAATCACGGCAATGATTTGCCTTTCCAAATCGGAATCCTGCATCTGTTCAATGGGAGTGGGTTTATGTTCCTGTGTTTGCGCTCCTTGGGGTAAAGATGCAGTCAATTCAACTTCATTGGTAGGTGATAAAAAATCCTTCATGGGTGTTGATCTCCTGATCAATTTTTAATTTCGTTCCTGGGACAGTTGGTCGTTCTTATTAGGCAATATCCGGGATATACTGTCAACGCACTGAGTTTGATGATGTAACTTCAAGAGAGATGGTGGAATTGGTCCCTTACGCTATCGAGCCTCTGAAATCATCAGCTATCAAATTTATCCTGAAAACTCCTAACTGAGGTCACAATAACATACCATAACTGTAAATATCAGCAGCATAAGTGGCTTTGCCGCCGGTTATATATCTCCGGTGCACACCATGCCATGGGCTGGTCTTAATTACTGATTTAATACTCGCATAGTGTGCTTTCGATAACCCGAAGTCAGCACATTTTACATTATCAAACAATTATTGTTTGTAGGATTAGCTCCGAGGGGACGAAATGCATCTTCAACATGCTGACGAACCACAGTTCCAAAAGTGGCATTGGAATTCCGTGATAAAGGAATAATTACTCCTAATTTAAATAAATTGCTTCTTGCATCACTATTACCTTGCTCTTGGGCTAATTTATACCAATAAATGGCTGTATTTATATTTTTTTCTACACCTATACCATTGTGATAACAAACCCCTAAAAGGTTCTGGCCGGAAGCATTTCCTTGTTCGGCAGCCAAGTGGTAGTAATAAACCGCCCATGTCCAATTAGGTTCGACGCCGATACCCTTTTCATAACACCAACCCAAATTCGTTTGAGCTGCTGAATTTCCATTTTCTGCTCCTTTTCTAAAATAATATACTGCTTGCTTCACGTCTTTCGAAATGCCTATACCATTCTGGTAACGCCAGCCTATAGAATTTTGAGACGCTGCATTACCTGCGTCGGCTGCTTTTTTATAGTAAATTGATGCTTGGTTCTCATCTTTAGCTATGCCCGAACCATACTCGTAACACCATCCCAAATTACTCAAAGCCACAGAATTCCCTTGATCTGCAGCTTTTCGAAAATAATTGACTGCTTCCTTTTGATTTTTTGCTATACCTCTACCATTTTGATAACAGATGCCTAAATTGATTTGAGCCAATGCATAATTTTCCTTGGCCGCTTTTTGATAATACTCTACCGCTAATTTCTCGTCTTTTTGTACTCCAATGCCAGATTCATAGCATTGACCAAGGGTGTATTGACTAGCCAAATCTCCAATATCAGCCGCTTCCTGAAAATATTTCACCGCCAATTTTTCGTCTTTATCAACTCCTTTGCCATCCTTATAACACTGGCCTATAACGTATTGGGCAGCGAGGTACTTTTGATCTGCTGCTTTTTGATAGTAAACTGCTGCCTGTTTCTCATCTTTAACGACTCCGACTCCGTTCTCATAGCAGCAGCCAAGATTATATTGCGCTAATGAATTTCCTTGATCTGCCGCTCTTTGGTAAAAAGAGATCGCTAATTTCTCATCTTGGGCTACTCCTTCGCCATTTTTGTAACAAACTCCCAAATTATTTTGAGCATACGACTCTCCTTGTTTTGCTGCTTTTTGATAGTATTTAATGGCTTCTTTTGCATCTTTGGTGACGCCAATCCCATTCTGATAAAACCAGCCAAGCCAATTTTGAGCATGCGGGTGTCCCTGATCCGCTGCTTTCTGGTAATAAGCCCCGGCCTGCTTCTCATCCTTGATCACCCCAACGCCATACTGATAACACGAGCCTAAATTACTTTCAGCATCCGCATTGCCTTTTTCTGCGGCCTTTTGATAATGTTCAACGGCTTGTTTTGCGTCTTTAGTCACACCCTTACCGTATCGATAACACTCACCAAGTCTATTATTGGCAGCAGCATGTCCTTGAGCAACTGCTTTCTGATAATAAGCCACATATTGTTTTTCGTCTTTTTCTACCCATTCGTAAAATTGACCTAAAAAATATTGCAATTCCGGATCAGCAGTCTCCATTCGCTCTTTAAACCATGCTGTAGATTCGCTGACTTTTTTAAAATAACTCTGAGATTTTGCATCATCTTTAACGACACTGTACCCACTATTTTTATACATGATACCCAGATATAAATGTGCAAGGGGATATCCACGCTGTCCCGATTTTTCGAAAAAAGGTAACGCTTGAGCATATTGATAAATTTTATAATGAGATAATCCTTCTTGAAAATCAGCCTCACTGGAAGTCTCTTTAAGATCACTCTCGTATTTACTTTCTTGGTGTTCACTGACTCTACCAAGCTTAATCTCGCGTGAATCACTCGGCGCATCTGGTAACAATTTCAATTCAGCATCCAGTTGATCACCTATCTGTGCTGCAGTAGGTCTCTGTTTGGGATTCGCTTGCCAACAGGCCAAAATTAAGCGCTCAAAAATTTTCGGACAGTTTTCAGGCAAGGTTTCACGTCTTCCTGCTAAGACCATACCAATAATCACTACAGCCATCTTTCCACTAAATGGAATTCCCCGAGCCACTATTTCCCAAAGCACCGTCCCAAGACTATAAATATCCGCTGCTGCAGAATGTGGATTTCCTTCAAATAACTCAGGCGCCATCCACGGTATTGTGCCCGCCGCAGATTGGCTACCTTGCCGGGATTGAGTCGAGGCGGAAGATTTTATTTGCGATAAGCCAAAGTCTGCTATCTTAGCTTCTCCAAACGTATTCAATAAAACATTATCACTTTTGAGATCGCGATGAAAAATATTAATGCTGTGTAGAGCGTGCAGTCCATAACTGATTTGCTTTCCCCATAACAATTGTTGGGCGTAATCAATTCTGATCTCCGACTTAGCCAAACGCTGAGTTAATGTGCCTCCATCGCAATATTCCATTACCAAACCATAAGAAGGTTCTAGAAAAATTCCACGAAAACCTACTAAGTATTTTGATCTCAATTTATCCATAGCTTTCGCTTCATGCAATATAGCTTTACGATCTTTTTCAGACAATACACCTCGAAAATCATAGATTTTGATCGCTACGGGTTCTCTACGGAAAGTTCCTAAAAAAACCTGTCCATAGGCACCTCTACCCAAAGGCTTAGTTTCATCATAGACCAAATCTGTGTAACTAATTTGTATATCACGAACACTCTCTGGAAAGTGCACAGATGCGCTCGAATCTTGAAGCGATCCTGAAGAAGGATTACTGAGGTCACTCTTGAATTCCGGGCCATTTTGTTTTATATCAGTGGCGCCCCCTGTACTTTTTGTTTCCATATGAGGAATACCCGGCATAGATTCTATAAATATTTGAGGCGATCCCATAGAAGAATTGCTGAGTTGACTCAAAAATTGTGGCCCTGACTGCAGAGCACCATCCTGCTCTTGACCCGATACCATTTTAAACATAACTCCTCCTAATTTATCTATCTACAAAATCAAGCGTCCTTATCATGGCAAACGCATTGAAACCACTAACATTCATTTTTGCTCCCTATTTTTTATATTCATTTGGTATGATGAAAGTGTGTACTCGTCTGAGTTGAAGATGAAGAATGATTCATTTGATTAAGAAAGGCTGTATCATTAGTAGATACTTTTCCAGCAGCATGTTCATATTTCTTTTGCCATTGTTTTGCTTGTTTTTCATCTTTAACGGTTCCCACTCCATAACGATAAGCTTCTGCCAAATTTCTCATAGCTAAAATCTCACCAGAAGCGGCTAAAAACGTCAACAAAGAAACAGCTCGCTGTTGATCTGCCTGCTTTTCAGTTTCTTTACTGCCTTCGCCGCGTATCAGCAAAACCGCCAATTTGGTTCCTGCTTTGGCAATTTTTTTTGACCAGGCAATTTCGTATTGTTCACGTGCCTTAGCATAATTTTTTTCAAAATGATATTTTTTGGCAAGTTCATAAGCTGATTTTCCGGAAGAAGAATTTTTCTTCTCATCCACAAACGAAGCAGGAGGACTTGAGGGCGAAAGTGACGATATCGAATTCAATGTTAATTGTGATGTAAACTGTGGCGAAAGAGAGGGGACAGAATATTTATTTTCTATATTCCCTTTTTTTTCTCTTTTGATTTCACGAGTGGTCTGCGGTTCACGAGGTAATGAGCGTGCTAGCAAATTGAATTGATATTTTTCATCAAATTCGCGATTTTTATGTTTTAACAATTCCAAAGCATTCATAAATGCCTTCTGTTTTTGAATATATTGCTCCCGGCAGGTTTGACGATATTTCAATAACTCAGGTTCAAGACGGCTAATACCCAAGACAGTAGCTAAAATACCTAATGGTTCAAATTGTGTTAATTCTTTAATGTAATTCTCAAAGGATTGCCATTGTCCAGTTTCCAAGGGATGCCAGGAACGGCAATCTCGAATCAAGAATTCGTTAACGCTCGGAAAGGTTGCTTTATAATCACCTTCAAACATTAAAGGCAGTATAAAATCAGCATTTTTAGACCTTTTCTTATATTCGTCCAATGTAAATTTAAGTTCTTTACAGACATTAGTTTCACTACCTGGTTTGGTTCTTTCTGCATAACGTTGAGTGCCAATTAGTAATATATACTGACTTTGCTCAATGTTAGAACGCATTTGCTTATCTAAATCGCCGGTCATTCGTTGTAAATCTAACCAAGGAATCAATCCGGCATGAGTAAGATTTTCGGCCAAATATTTAAGAAAAGTATGTAAGTGAGTATATTTAGTTGTCCCTTCAATTTCCCAAGCATAGCTTAAAAATACTTGTGGTTGAGTTATGGCCTGACGATTACTTCCTACAAGCGTTTCCGGCAAATGCAATTTTGCCTGATCCGCCATCGTGGCTTTAATCCCTCCAAGAAAATCTTTCAATAAATTTTGATATTCTTTGAGATCGGCTTCCTGTACTCGCTGACGCAAGTGAATTAATTCTTCTTCTAATATGACAGGTAGTTTACTCATTTTTTGAACTCCTCAATACAGTTAACTTTTAAACCTAGAGCACATTTGGTTAAATCATTTGTGTTATTCTTGACATCCGGCTAAACTAAACCAGTTGTTATAGTTGAACGTACGGCTGTCTCAATCTCTTGTTTAATTAGTACTTTAAAACCCGCATATCGCCGTTCAGTTGCACGGAGTACAGAGTTGTAAGTATGATCATAATCCAAGTTTCTCTGGGCAAAGTAGGGATAGCCCTCAATCTCGCGCTTAAAGGAATCCCAATTGAAATTCTTATTCTGCCGTTCATTAGCAATTTGTAGAAGAAGAGTACGCAAAAACAAATTAACATCTACTTTTCTCAACAAATCAGACCAGTCGGTTGTACTATATTTTTCAATTTTTGGCACAATAAACACGTTCTTATAATATTCCAAATTATGTTTTTCACATTCTTCCCATGTCATCGGCGCTATGCCATTTGTCTGTTGAAGCAGAGCATTAACGACATTGGGACACATACCCCAAACTGCGGCTCCTAAAGGTTGTTCACCTTTGTCATCGGGTATGTTCGATTTTGCACCTTGTATCAATAACTCTTTGACCCCTTTTTCATCCCCTTGTTTGCAAGCTTCAATTAGTTTATTTTGCAATTTCAACTGATCTGCACTGACTAAACTTTTCGGCACAGGCATTAATATTTGCTGACTTTGCGCTAATTTTAATGAAGCCAACTCCTTCTTAGCTTCAATTGGATTTTTTTGAGCTCCCACCAATTGTTTGATCTGTATTCTATATTCTAGGAAACTCTGTTCTGTTACACGACACCACTCGCGATCACGCTTCATATTCGATAGATCAGTGAAAAGACTCTGAAATGTGGCACTACTTTTCACATACCTATCTAGTCTTTCCCATTCACTCAAATCTTTTCTATCAAAAGCACCTTTCCATAACACATTCAACGGTATATTAATCTTTTTTAAATGCAGATTACGAAGAAATGAGTTAGAACTAATTGTTAGTAACAAATCAGACCATTCACCATAAGTTTTTGGCTCAAACTTTGATACAATAAAGACTTCCTGATAATATTTAAAATTATGTTTTTCACATTCTTCCCAAATCATCGAAGCAACACCATAAACAGGATTAAGTAAAGCACTCACAACACTAGGACACATGCCCCAAACTCCAGCCCCTAACGGCTTTTCGCCTTTTTCATTAGCAATATCTGGTTTTGCACCTTGCCTTAATAAGGCATTTACCACTTTCTCATCCCCTTGTTTACAGGCTACTATCAATTGATTCTGCAATTTTAATTGATCTGCGCTAAGCTGTTTAAGTGGAGGCATCAATGTTTGCCCGCTTGAAGACATTCTTGGAGGATTTTGTTGGATTTCTTTTTTTTCTCCACCATAGATACTATCCAGTTTTTTTGATATATCAAGATTTTTTATGCTTGATCTAACGTATTTGAGATCACTTCGACTAGATGATAAAGAGGGAGATAAGCCTTCAAGGCTTCTCAACGCAGTTTCAAATTGATATACCACATGTTCCGCTGTTGGGCGTTGCTTGGCTTCCAAATGACAGCACGCCGTGATCATCACCCGAAATATTTCAGGGCAGAGAGTCGGCAGTGGATCGCGTTTTCCTTGCACAGTCATAGAGATCATTTGACCCACCATCAGTCCCGCATACGGCATCTTCCGGCTCACGATTTCCCACAGCACTATCCCTAAGCTATACACGTCGGTTTTCTTTGAATTTGATTCGCCGTTGTGCAACTCCGGGGCCATCCAGGGTAATGTTCCTGCAGTCCCCATAGCGCTACTTGTTTTCGATTGACCCACCGAAGTCGATTTAATTATGGATAATCCAAAATCTCCCACTTTGGCTTCTTCGCGACCGTTCAGTAAAATGTTTTTACTTTTAAGATCGCGATGCAAGATATTTAAACTATGCAGTTGGTTTAAACCATGGCTAATTTGCATTGCCCAACGCATCTGCTGTGGTAAAGCCAATCCCCTAGTGGTTTCTTTAAGACGTGCTTCTAATGTTCCACCCTCTGCGTATTCCATGACAAGACAATAATTCTGATCAAAGCTGACGCCATAAAAACCAATTAAATAAGGTGATGATTGCGGTAATCTCGCCATTAAACCAGCTTCTTTTAATACTTCTGGTCGTTGTTCTGTTGGTAATGTACCGGGTATATTATAAACTTTAATGGCTACTTTTATTTCGTGATACGTTCCGGTGTAAACTTTTCCGTAGGTTCCCTGACCTAAAAGATTCCCAAATCTTAATTCATTATAGCGAATTTCCCAACCGGTTCCCTTGCTTTCTGTAGAACCGGAAAATCTATTCACAGATTGCTGTATTCCGCTGTCAAATTGTGGGCTGCTCAAAGAAGATGTAGATGATGATGAAAATGAAGGGTGTCTTGACATGGCTGGATACTCCTGTTCAATAAACGTACTCCCTAAAATCCTAATCTGAAGTTCTCACAAAACTTAATTGATGATTATACTTAAAACTCACAAAAAATAATAACGACCATATAAGCTTTATACAATGGTTGAAGTTAGTTTAGTGGGCCTACAAGCACGTCGTCTACCACGACAATAGTTATTTCACGAAAATAATTGCTATTCTGGAGTTACAGTAATGAATTTGCCGCTTAAAAAAGCCAAACACTATTTTAAAGCCATCGAGCATGAACAGCAATAAAAAATTCTACAAATCGAAAAATACCGTCAATCATGTAAAAAAAAACGATAATCGGCGGAGGCGGTTTATTTCTGAAGAGATTGACCCCATTCGATAGATACCTTCTGTGGCTTAGCCGAAACTCACGTTGTTTAAAAATATCTTTCTCAGAGGGGGATTTTCCGATAATTGTTGACGAAAAAATCTGGCAGATCATGGAATCAGAATTCATTAGAATATAGAGTTCAGTTAGTCACCCTTTTAAGGATCAGCAAAAATGCTAAATTCATTGCCTTATAGTAACTATTTTGATTCTTCCTGGCAATCCATGGAGAGAATTCCGATCGTGCTGTTATTACTCAAAGAAGAATTGCATCAGTTAGAAATTGCTCATGAAACGGATTTAACTGCTCACTGGGATCATCTGCAGCAAAAACTCACTGCTTATCGGACCCTGTATCAACATTGGAAACAGGCTAATTTAAATCCGAGGCAAACCGAGTGGATTAGCGAAATGAAATTTTATTTGCAAGCCTGGCAGCAAACGATTTTTTCATCGCCTTCTTCAGTATCTTCAGGGGCTTCGTTATCCATCACTCAAGATAATTTAGCCCATAATCCTGATTCTCTAAGCCTTTGACCTTATTCTTGAGGGACACGAAAAGCATGAAATTCGATAAAAAATTTACTCCCCTCTACCGGTTCAATTCTAACCGATCTCGATCATTCGGCGTTTGGACGCTCCTTCGTTGGCTCTTACAAGGATGCCGATATCAGATCAATTCACTCAAAAAGCTGGAAAAACCGACCATTTCTCATCGAATAGCCGATGTAGTGATCTGGATCGCCGGATTCATTGTGTTGACCATCGCTCTCACTGAAGTTCCTGCATTAGAGGGCCAGAAAAACAAAATAACGACTTTAGTCTTGAATAAACCAACGACAATCACTCAACCGCAGAGTATGCAACCCGTTATTCATCAGTGATCGCAATTGTCGGTGTCAGACACCGGTGAAGGCATCCCGCCTGAACATTTATCGCGTTTATTTGATCGTTTTTACCGAGTCGACAGCGCCCGCTCTTGCAGACCGGTGGCACCGGTTTAGGATTTATCCATTGTCAAATCCATTGTGAATTTACACAAAGGTCAAGTGACTCTAACCAGCCAGTTAGGTCAAGGCACTATCGTTAGGCTGCTATTTCCCGAGTTGTAAAATCTGGGCGTACCTTTGATCACTGATCGTATTGGGCTGATTCATACTGTTACTTGACATCGGAACAAAATTTGTATGTACTGGGCCACTTATTGTACCATTTATAAAAAACTGCTTAATAGACGGAGAATATGAAAATAGTACCTCAGCCCATTTCTCCTGTTGAGATTTCTTTTTCGCAAATCGAAAATAGAATTCAATCCCTCAAGTTAGAGATTGAAAAGAGGAGGACACACTGTAATCGTCTCTTGATTCAACGAGATTTATGCCTGCAAGAAACTCGGGGAAATGTAAAGCAACTCTACGATAAAATTTACCGGGAATCCACTCTTCCAGAAATAGAGAGTATTTTTCATTTATTTATAGGGAATATGCCTCACTTCATTTCGAAGAAAATGGAGTCATGCGAAAATGAAATAGCAGCTCTTCACGCTCTTCAGTCGATAGTAGACTATCTGCATTCTTATCACGCTTATTTGGTTAGTATTTCATCACTCAATACCGGGTTTAATTTTCAGTCATTGTTAATGAAGGTGGAGGGACTAGCCCAATATGCGAGCAAACTTCGAGAACTGTTCCGCCAGGGATTAATAAAAATTATTGAGGCCGAGCTAACGACCTCTCGAGATATATTTTGTTTAATCGATCATATCACTGCATGTTATCAGCAATTGTGGCCATATTCTCTCATGATCTTGATACCGCAGCCCATTCGTGTCCGTGAAATAAAATCCTGTGAATTTAAGCTTTCCCACAATTCACAACGTTGGCAATTCAATCCGATGAAATCCTTCGCCAACAAGGAAGAAAATACTATCAACGGATTCGGCAAAAAGTAAGAACCGTACCACCCCCGGCAAAAGCAGAGTAAAGTTGATATGGATATTGATAGTAAAAACCTGCTTCGCTACTGGCGAAATGCTTTGGCTGACATAGATAAACTGGGTTTGTCCGTGAAGAAAATGAGCGAAGGTGAATTTTTTGCAGGAGAAGACTTTCAGAAAGGCCAATGACCAGCCGAACGAATACAAATATTTTTTGAAAGAGCTGAAGAACATTTAATATTTGGTGTATAAAACAGCGACAATATCACGAGGGTACCGTCATGAAGAAATCTACAGAACAAAATTATTAATTGACTGTCGCGATAATATAGTTCATTCTGCTTGCCAAGTATTTAAATTCGTTATCCTTCAATTAAGTTCATAACTCTTCGCAAGAATTTGCCAAATTGTAACCAATAAATAATGTAAATCTTTATTTTTCTTACGGCTTTAGTAATTATAACAGGTGGTAACTATGAGAGATGGAATTATTCTTGACAGAGAGGATCAAAAAAAAGGTTTAAATTATCCAGAAAAAAAAGAATTCAAATCTTCGTTTTCGCGAGCGATGCATGCATCGCATTTAGGTCCAGAAGGTTTGTCTGTTACCAACCTCTATGAATTGGGTGATAAAAATATAGGAGCAATCATAAAAGATACTTTTATTAAACAGCTTCAAAGCTCACCATCGGTAAAAGATGTTTTTTTTCACGATAGTATTGCTTCTTATGTTCCTCCTATAAACGCTCAATTTGTTGATAATCTAGCCTGCGCTGTGGTTTGCCGTAGCCTTTCACAAACTTCCCTGTTTGGTTTTAGCAAAACAGTCGATTATCAAAAATGCGACAATTTCATCCGGACACAATTTGCAGGCCCCAACGTAGATATCGAGACTAGTTATCTGTATGACTATTTTTTCCCAATCACATGCACGAGCGACGGGCATTCTTTTCAAGAGTATTTGGGACAAAGCGGTGCTAATTGGGCGAAAAAATTCTCGGCTTATGTGATGACTGATCAATTTTTAAATGTAGAAATAGAAAAACTGATTGCTGGCGAACCTCACTGGTTATACCACTTAAATCTCATTTTATATAAATTAAGTCGCTTAGACTCATCACTGGTTCCCACTGTTGAGCAAAGTTGGAAAAAAAAATATTTTGATTTGAGATTCGATTGGAGTAGCTTTAAACGGTTTTTATTGAGTGATCTCAGCACTGATGAATTTCTTTCTCAGATAGGGAGCGCAATATCATCATCCGGTAGAGTAATTTCCAAACCCAGGCTGTATCCAGGAAGTCCTCATGGAATTCAGTTACCAACACCTGTATTCACACCTGGGAAAACAGTTTATGGGGAGAACGTCTGCTCTTTTTTAAAAGATAAACCACGTGTTTTAGAATTTGTTACATCGCAGCAACCAGACAATGTGGTGGAAACAGGTGGCGGTTCATCCAGCCCCCTTGGCTGCTTTGTAGGAGATTCTTTGCTCTTGTTAGAGAATGATACTATTCCGATTAAAAAAGTAACACATAAAGATCGAGTAGTTGCCCTCAATGGCGCTATTTCAACTCATACCGATGAAAGAGTAATAACTGAATTAAAACATGAAGCTTTCATTTACGGCATTAATGACGACAAGCCTTTTTTTACGGCAGGACACCCTTTCTGGACTTCAGCAGGTTGGAAGGCAATCGATGTGACAGCAGCTCTGGAGGAAAATCCAAGTATTGAAGTAAAAGAATTAAAAATAGGAGATTCTGTTCAAAAAATTAAATCGTTAAATCCACTGACTTATCAGTCTATTCAAATTACTCAATTGACTAAAAGCATATTGTCTGCCGGCTCTAAAGTATATGGACTACACTTGCATGATGGGCCGTCTTCATACCATGTTAATGGCTACTGTGTGCGCATGAATTATCCCATAATCACTGAAAGACGTTTATTCGATGGCTTTTTAAAGTTATCCGAGGCAGAACGAGCCTTAATTTTAAGACAATTAACGCCGGTGATGCCATTATTAACTAAGGCCATTGGCTCATTTATCGAAGAACCACTGCGTCGTTCTTTGCAAACTACTAAAACACCTTCTTTAACTCTGATGCCCCAGAAAACCAGCGTAAGAAAAGAAACACTATTGGATAAGCCCTCTCGAAATTATAACATCCTGGTCATTGATGAAAAAACGGAATTACATCAAGAAAATAAAGACTTAACCCAGTTATCATTAAGAGAGGGCAAATTAATATTGAATAATCAACTCATTCATCATCCGAAAATAAGAGGCAATGAGTTAAATTGGTGCCAACGCACTAAACGAAGCTTTACAGGTGGGTCGATTCACTTCGCTCCTAATTGGTCTACGTTTGCGGGTATGATCACGATTGGGGAAGATCAAAAAAGTGCAAAAACTTACTCCGTGAGCGGAACTATTCGGCCCTCTGTGTATACCTCCACTCTGCAGGATAATAAGATCAGTGGCTCTGCTTCTCAGCCGGGTCTTAGTCTAAGATTAAGTTATATAGCTACGACCTCTTTTGCTAATATTACGGCGATCATTGAATGCAAAGATCAAAAAAACAACTGGCAACCCATTTTGAACACTGACATTGCCTATATAGGGATGGGGATTTCGGAAAAAGGAAAAAATCTCACTCTCAATTTTGCCAATCAAATAAAATCTCAACTTTCTTTATGTTATGAGACATTTGGTTCAATTTGGCCATTTGATGGTCAAATTGAGTTTGCCTGGGATGGCGATAGTTTTTCAGGCGAAAATATACTTTTGTTCGATCAAAAATCCGGTACGGTAAGGACCGATACTTACACCATGAGTGGAAAGATTGACATTACTCCACCAACGATTCTATTGTCTGAGAATCTTCAGTCTGATTCTTCACTTGAATTAACAAGTCTCAGCTTATTCGAATTGATAAGCTTGATCCCTGACTCAAAAACAGTCGGGGAGACATCCAATACGATGTTAGTAGAGAATATGAAATGGGCTATCGGTGATATGGGTAATGGATGGTTATCGGATTTTTTTGGGCAAATCAGACCAGATATTTCTTTAATACGCCAAAAACTGGTTAGTCAGGATCTGGATTTCTATCAAAATAAATTTGCTATGGCTTATCTGGGGTTTGGAATTGGTCAAATGACAGGCCCAGGTGCTCCATCTGTCTCTTTATCCCCGGAAGAGCAAAAAAAGATAAAATATTTCATGACTCATGGACTGGCTAAAGAAAAGGCTTATACGGTTCAGAGTATAGGGATTGCTTCCGATGCATTCCTGGCGGTAGCGCCAGGGATAAATGCTTACTTGGCGGATAATGGAGAAAAATGGGCTGAAGAAGTCTATAAAATGATTACTACTAACCAGAAAGTTAATTTAATGGCCGCTGAACTATCACAGGATCCTGTAAAGGGACTCGAGCAGATGAAACAATATGCTGGATTATTATCTGTGTTAGACCCGAATAGTACAAAAGCACAAGATTATCTGAAGAGGATGGTATCGGCTGGAATGTTTAATTATATGGATAGCATGCCCTTAACAGATAAAGATCTCCTGCCTACTTGGGTGTCGGATTTTATTTCAGGATTTATTAAAAAATACATTAACGCGACTGGAGGTGATCAGACTACGATAAGAATGAAGCAGTTAGCACAGGATTTACAAGACGCTATTAAAACGGTCGGCCAGCAACTTACCCTGGCCACTTATGTTTTTCAGGCTATTTCCACTATTATGAAGACTATAGGTCCTTTACAAAATTTTTTAGACGATACAGTTATTGGCGGAATTATCGATAATTTTACCGAGAATCATCCCACCATAGCTAAAATAATCAAGGGTATTGGGCCTCTGATGAGAATGGGATGCGTGATAATGGCTGTATTTTCGTTACAGGTTGGCTTTACAAACTGGAAAGATATACCGGATGATCAAAGGGCAAAAACTGTTTTCCTGACACTTCAGTGCCTGGAACCTGTTATGGATCTTCTTCTTCAGGTGGGAAAATTGGGAAAAGCTGGAATCATAAAAATTATGAATTGCCTCAAAACTCCTGAAGCAGCCTCTATAATTGCATTGGGCCCTGACGAGGCTAAACGTATGAATGATTCGATTGCCAGAGCGGGAGAAGCCGGTGCAGAAGATGCGGGAATAATCATTGCAGAAGGGGGAGAAATCGAGATAAAGGAAGGAAGTTTAATGGCCAGATTAATGAGCAAGGGTGTGGCAAAACTGGCGTTTAGGTGCTTGGGCGCGGCTCTATCAGTGGCTTTTGCTGGATTAGCAACTTATACTTTTGCGAAGGATATTATAAATGGAGCTCCTATAGACCAACAGGCTATGGATGGCATTATCGCAGCAGCTACTGTAGGTTCGGCGCTTTGTGAGGTAATGCTTATATTTATACCGGTGGAGACGGTTCTTGGAGGACTTGCGTCAGTTGCCGGCCCGGTTCTTGCGCTGGTTGGTTTGATTGTGATGCTCGTGGAGTTTTTCAAGCCTCAGCCAAAACCGGAATCTCCCACAGATAAGTTCATGGATGGTTTTAGAGTTTTTTTAGCGTCTCAGGATAATCCTCCTGCTGACAGTAAGAATCTGACCCTTTCCAGATTGCTGCGTTTAGCCCGAATTGACATGAATGATGATCAAGAAAGAAAATATGATACGGTCTTAGATGAAAAACATGGGTTGTCAGCAGCGTTATTCCTGACTAAATCACCCTCATCGTCTGGAAACTTTCCAACAGGAAGTATGCCCTTGACTCTATGGCGAAAACCAGCCCAGGAGGAGAAAGCGAGAGGCACACAGGATAATAAAAGTGAAAAATCCAGGTTACTTGATCTCGAAAAGGAAGAAAAATTCTGTTGCATTATCTCGTAGAGAAATGCTGATAGAGTTGAGATTTTAAGTAGAAAAGAACTATCTATGATTAATTAGGTCTTGGTGTTTGGGTTACGGCAGTGCTTGCTGAAGACATAGAAGATTTGCTTATCTCGGAACTTCCCTCGGACAATACTGTCGCGGCCATCGCCATAGACTTCTATCTGATTTTTAACAAAAGTGTTATCGCATACCGTTACCATTTTTATTAATAAATAGCTTGAAAAGAAAATCCGCCTTTACAGTTTGAATTATTATCGGCAGGGTCGAAAAGTTGAGAATGGCGTATGAATCGTTGATTCTCATTTAAAACTGATGGGTAATGTACCCCCGAACCGTGAAAGACAGGATGGTTATTTTAAGGGGAATTTGTTATTGTCTTTTTTGTTGGAGTCTATGGAGATCACCTTGCTATGAATCGAAATAGTCAAGTTTTAAACGAAATGGAGGATGACGGGATAGGATTGAATATTCCAGAAGAAAAACCTGCCTCACAACCATCAGGGTTACCCGTGACCTCAATGTCTACCTCGTGGTTAGCTGTTTTGTTTAAAATAGAAACCCACTTGCGATTCATCCAAACCCAGTTGAAAATTTATGCCTCACTGGTTAATCATTATCCCTATACTTTAACGCCAAACGCTAAACAGCGTTTTGATGAATATCAACAAAAATATCATCGGGAATGTAAACTCTTTCAGCAATTGCAAACACCACTGGCTTCGGACGTCAAGAGGAGTAACCATCCAGTTAAATCTACACAAAAACTGCTGCAGCGTTGTGGGACTATGCAGCAATATTTACAAAATTATTTGCGGAAGCGTTTACAACAGATTAGCCACAGTTTCCGTGATGAGGCGGATGATTTTCTGATCCTGACGATGAGCCATTTGCGGAAAAACCTTGCCCAGCAGGAAAATATTTTACCAACGTCCGTCTTGACATTGAACACTCAAACCATCAGGGAACAGTGCCTGGCTTTAGACACACACGTGACTGACCTGCTAAAGAATTGGCAAACGAGAGTGGGGGAGTGGCGATATCAGTCTAAGACCTGGGTGTCGCTACAGCATCGTCAGCCGCCTGAAGCGGGGTCTATGGTGATGATGCGGCGAGGACAACAAATCATAATTGCCATTCGGAATCGATTCAATCACATCGATCAATTATGGCAAGATTTGCCACTGGATACCCGGTCTTTGACTCAACCTTCCTCGACTGAACGGGATCCCGATTTAAATCTGCTGTCTGCCTTATTAAAACCGGAAGAGATTTTACCGGCATTGGATCGCGCTTATGAATTTTATGCCACGATCTGGCTCGATTTCGCCTGATTCCCCAACAGTAGCGTTGCCCGTTCTGCGATCCGCCGATTTCCGCATTGATCAGATGGTTCATGAAGAGAAATGCTGTTGAAAGATTACCCCTTGGTCGTTATGGCGTAGGCGTTATGTCTTTACCTCATGCCGAAGAAGAAGGACATCATCATTCTGAAGAAAAGTCTCTGGAAGATTCACATTAAAAATGGGGCATCATGAATGAAGCTATTTTTTAAAAAAGGGAAATTTTTTAGCAAAGTATTAGCTTATATCTTATTGCTTTTTCTAGTCCGTCCTTCATGGGCGCAATATGAAGATCATATAACTTCATCTATGAATTTGCACGATATGAAAACCATGTCGCCAGTCATGACACGTTCTGAAAATAAAAATATTATACCTACTGCCCCCATTAAAATCAGTGGCAGCGGGCTGGGAAAAAAACCAAATAAAGCGCGTGAAAGAGTTGTGAATCTTGTGGTCAGTTACAAAATGGTTAATTTTTCTGGTAAATGGAGAAAAGCTATTGCCGTGAATAATCAAATTCCAGCACCGATTTTGCATTTTAACGAAGGCGATCACATCACTATCCATGTTTATAACCAGCTAGACAAAGGTACCAGTGTTCACTGGCATGGCGTTATTGTGCCTTGGCAAATGGATGGTGTGACCAACGTGACTCAAAAGGCTATTCCGCCTGGAGGTGTTTTTCACTATCATTTTACGCTCTATCAGTCAGGAACCTATTGGTATCATGCGCATGCTGAAGCGGAAGAACAAGATGGTTTATACGGGGCATTTCTGATTGACCCACCTCAACGACCATCCTATCACTACACCCAAGATTATGTCGTCGTTTTATCCGACTGGAGTGATCTGGGTGGCGAAGGCGTTTATAAAAATTTAAAAAAAGAAGGTGATTATTTTTCACCTCGATTTCCACTCCAACCTTCATTATCTAAATTTATTCATGATTACCGTGTGGCCGACTCAACAGAACGTCAAAAGTTAATCGTTGATTATAAAATGATGCAGCAGATGAGGATGAGTATTTATGATCTCAGTGATGTCGCTTATGACGCTTACTTATTAAATGGACAATCTTATTCACATCCGTGGACAGCCCCAGTGAAAGTGGGTGATGTAGTGCGCTTACGTTTTATTGGCGCAGCAGGCAGTACGATTTATCATATAAAAATCCCTGGCGCTAAAATGGAAATGGTGCACGTGCAAGGTAATGATGTAACGCCCTATAGCATGGATGATTTTAGCATCGCCCCAGGTGAAACGGAGGATGTTTTAGTAAAAATTCAAGAAAATCGGCCTTATATTATTTATGCGGAATCAATTGATACTTTAGGTAAAGCTTACGGTGCGTTAATCACAGATCCACGGCAACTTGTTAATTATCATCAAGTTCAGCCTTTTCCAGAGCCTTTGCCAGTCACTCGTGAAATGATGAACAATATGATGATGTCATCGATGAAGCATGATTCCATGAACATGTCTGAACATTCAACGAAGGAAACCCATTCAGCAAATACAATGGGACATTCAAAAAGTATGTCAGCAGACTCCATGAATATGCCCTCTCAAGCTCATCATAACATGGGAAATAGGGTTCACCCTTCTGCTCACCCTGAAAAACAAACGATGTCTAATATGTCTATGAAGCATAATATGAATATGTCCGATATGGATCATAGCGCCATGAATATGAGCAACATGAACACGGATTCAAATTCTCATACTTCCATGCCAAAAAACCAAAAAAATTCTAGCAATCAACTAAAGCAAATGGCCAATCATGGCATGGATCATTCCATGCCAATGAATCATGCGATGAATATGCCAACTGAACCCAGCATTGTTGGAGATCATATATCACCCGCCAATAAAAAACTTTTGGAAGTCAAAACCACCGGCACTAAATATCAAAACTTAATCGCCGCCGTTAAAACGAATGATCCTAATAAACCGGTAGACGGTGTCATTAAAATGGAACTTTTTGGCTACATGGATCGTTTCATTTGGTTTATTAATGGATTACCTGAATACAAAGCCAAACCTATTCTGATTGAACCCGGAAAACGTTATCGCATTATTTTTACCAATAACTCCATGATGCGACATCCGATGCATATTCATTTACATTGGTTTATTTTACGCAATGGTCATGGTGCTTACGACCCTCTCTTGCACACGATTGAAGTTCCACCAGGGGCGACGGCAATTTTTTTGTTAAAAAAGCCCAAGAACCCTTTGAAGCATTGAATAGAAAGATAGAGATCAAGAAACAAGAATTAGTGTATCTAAACCTTATCCAAAAAACTAAAAATTTTTCTGGGCAACCTTGTAGAGGGAATATATTGCATATTATTGCCTTAAGCGAAGCACATGGGATACCATTAACAATATACAATAATCGTGATAAAAATAATCCTGTTGTCAAGAATAAACCTCAAAAATTAAAGTATAAAAAACCTATGATTTTAGTCTATGATGAAGAAAATGAAGGCCATTATAGTTTTTGTGAAATGAAAGATGACGTTCTATTGCCTAAGAAATTTTTGGTCGATAAAAATAATTGCTTGTTTGCATGTTTTGACTACTATCTTACTGGCGAAATCCCAACAGCTAAAGGAATAGAAAAATTAAGAAATGATGCTGCCGGGTATTTAGAAACTGGTCCACGTAAAGAGCTTTTATCTGCACTTTATTGTCAACTTGAAAAGCATCAAGCGTTACTGAAAGGAGGAGGAACTAAGCGAAGGTTAGTTGATGATAGTGATGATGTTCATGGTACCTCTATGGATAGAAATCCTTATAAAATCACTCGTCCTCAATTTCCTAGTAGTACAAAATCAGCTATGCCTGTTACTGTAGCTGAAAATGAAAGACCTTTAGATAGAAGGCATGGATTACATTTTGATAAATGTATTCGCCAACCTTTTCAGAAATTTATAGATACTGTTTTTGACTTTGAAGGGAATCAGGGACTAAATGTGCGATTATCTGCTATGATTAAAAACAAATCTTTACAAGATACACTAGGTATTCGACAACAAATTAATGTTTTAGTCAAAGCATTTAATTCAGATAAAAACAATTTAGTGGTAGGATACCGTGATGCCAATAAAGGAATTGAAAATACTCGAGGTATAATTAATCGATTACTAGAAAAAGTAAACAAAGGCCAATTATCACCAGAGAATCTTAAAGTTGAATTAGCACAAAGATTAAAGCCAAATACAACTTCGAGTATATCAGCTTTTACAAATGAACATATTGAATTAATGCTTAGTTGCGTAGGAAGTCATGAAGAATTTTGTGAATTTTTAAAAGATGTCAGCATCACGCTGACTCTTGATATTGCTCATGAATCTACCACTAAAGATTTCAATCAAAAAACTTTGGAAAATTATCTGACTTTGCAAAAACTACTTCGAAATTTAGAGAAAATTAATGATGTTTCATTTGAAAGGGCTAAAATTATTCTGGATGAGTTTCAACAGGGATTTTTAGATATTTATTTAGAAAATGCTTCACCTTCATATAGTGCCTCTACCAGAAATATTGGAGCAACTGTTTCGACTCGTTCTAGCGAAAATTCATCAATGAGCCTTACTTAAAGCGTATCATTTTCTTCTTAGTATATAGTCATCGCCATGATACCATCAAAAATCTGTTTATAAAGCATTCTAGTTTTGTTCTTAAAAAGCACAGTGGTTTTAGTGAGATGCTTGCAACAGTATAATGTTTAAAAATAATTTAAAAAGCTTGGTTTTTTTAAAAAATTATGATACGGTCAAAACAGTCCTCATCAATGAGCCTTGAAAATCTCGTTTTGATGTAAAATATTTCTTATTATCTTTAATTATTGACAGGGATACAAGATGAAGATGATTGAACTATCTTGGTCAAATAGGAAATTATTTCCATCGTGTGGGAAAGCTCGTCAATTCTTTTCTAATTACCTTTATGTAAATTTGCCTCTTAAAGCAAATTTTCTGCATCTTTTGCAATCTGCTGTAGTTTATAAAATACATATTGGAGAAAACTATGAAAATACTGCACTCATGGATTAGTAAAGTGAGCGGCATACTTCCAATTGGAAATTGGTCGAGAGACAGTCAAAGTGAGATATCTTCAATGGGTAGTGAACCCAATTATAATCAGCGAATGGTTTTTTCAATTCTTATATGTAGTTCTGCCTTATTTTTAACAACAATGTATTGCCTGAGGAATAATATGAAGAAAAATATAAAACCCGAAGCTGCTCCTGAATCGGGGACTTCTAAAGCTTGTTCGACAGTGGGATCGGTGATGGGCAGTTGTATCAATTGGTTTTGGTCGAAAGATTTACTAATACAAAAACTTGAAGAGCTGTATAAAGTTCGTCTGGAGTATGGAAATCTGGTAGAACAACAAACTACTAGAATCGAAGAAATAAGTTATGCTATGAATGATTTACAAAAAGATTTGCAAGCGGAGATTAAAAGTAATGAAATAAAGTTAAGCGAGCTTTTTCAGCAGCGTGAAGGTAAATTGAGTAATAAAAAACAAAAAAATTCTGAGAATAAAGAAATATCTCATCAATATCTGCAATTACAACACTTGTTAGCTAATTATCCCGAGTCAAAAGCCGCTCAAACAATAGATTCCTCAAGAAGATTAGATCAATTAAAAGAAGACATTAGCGAAGTACGAGAAAAAATAAAAGAAAGAACTGCGCATCACCAAGAGGTTGAATTTTGCTATCAAGAATTAATAAATCGGTTAAGAAAAGAACTTGGAAAATCTGGACAGGTCTGGGATAGCCCTCGTCAAGTTTCTAGTGTAAATATGTCTTTTACGGGGACAAGTTGAAAAAGAAGATTTACTTGTGACTTAAAAAGTTTTTAATTTTTAGGAGAAAGAAATGCGAGGTTTTTGGGATTGGATAGCTGATAATGCTGTTCCTATTCTAGGGGGTGCAGCAGTGGTTTTTTTCGGTGGGGCTATTGGCGCTGCTTATGCTGGCTATTATGCGGTTGCTGGTATTGCTGGGGGATTGAGTTTAGCCAGTGGAGTTGGAGCAGTTGGAACACATGTAGTAAATCAAAATAGAAGAATAGATCGACTCATTGAACAAAATGGAGCTCAAGCGAGAACTATACGAAATTTGCAAAATGATAATACAGATGTTGTTAACGACAATAACCGATTATTAAATGAAAATCGTGCGCTAGAACAATGGAAAAATACTCAACAGCAACAAATAGACACATTAACCCGTCAGAGAGATGAAAAAGATGAGCAAATAAATATTTTACATGGTGATCTCAATACATTGCGACGAAGAACTACAGATGACAGTTTTCAAATTAGAGCGTTGGATGCCGAAATTAGGCAACTTCAAAATGAGCGGGATAGATTAAATAGACAAATAAATGTGTTAGAAATACAGGCGAAATTGCCGACGGTTCCACCTCCCGCAGAAAATAATAGAGTTTCACAGAACACGGCTGGAACCTTTGGGCCTAGGCCAGTCCATAGAAGAAATCGAAATGATGGTGAGGGATATGTAAACAACCTCATTTTCGATTAGGGATAATATATTTTAAAAAGGGAGGTGTTTATGTCTAAGGGTCAAATAATACTAGAGTCTTCTGTTTTTTTAAAGCAGGAAATTATTCCAGATCACGGTGATTATAGCTTAACCGATAAGCATATATTTTCTCATCACTTCAGTGAATATTTTGATAATGGGGAAAAAATCGTTTCAATTATCAATAAAAATAAGTATCTAGCAATACAAATTTTCACAACAAAGCAGGTTAATTTATTTTTTGATATTTTTGCCAATCGAAATATAGATTTTATAGAGATTAATGCTCTTGGTTCTCCAATTTGTATAGATGGTGTATTTCAAGCAAATAAAGCCATTAAAATAAAGGCAGAATCGCTAGATGTTTATAGGGACATGCAAAGTGGGAATGCCATTGAATTGGATGTAGCGGGCGCAATTACTTTTGAAAAATTGTTTAAGACTAATTTTTTATCAGTGACTGCTGGCCGGTTTGAAAATTCAGGTCATTTACAAATAGGAAAATTAGCTAATTTTTCTGTAAAAAATTAT
Source organism: uncultured Pseudomonadota bacterium (assembly GCA_963795715.1). Classification (GTDB taxonomy): domain Bacteria; phylum Pseudomonadota; class Gammaproteobacteria; order Coxiellales; family Coxiellaceae; genus JAFEDN01. The sequence goes on along the minus strand of CAWCIY010000004.1, from coordinate 518,939 downwards.
ATTCAAAAACCTGTGGCTAAAAGTGAAGTAGAAGGTGCTTGGTGTTTTTCAGGAGAGCGTTGTCAATTGGGGGGGCAATTTGAAGTGCAAGAAAAATTTTACATTAAAACTCATCAATTGATTTTAGGTGAAGAACAATTTCAATCTTCTATAGTAGCTAGGGGGAATATTTATTTAAATATTAATTATCTTGAAACATATGGTAATACTATATGTAAAGTAGATCAAAATATTTCAACTGATCACTCAAACTTTATAGTAAATTCTCATTTTTCCTTAAATAAGGATTCCAGCGTAAATATATTCAATGCCAAGATAAGTTTAGATAGCTTAGATAATATTGGAAATTTTCAAGCGGAGAATTGTGAAATTGGCATTCGAAGATGTTATCAGAAGAATAAACTAGATTTTAAAAATAGTATCATTATTTTTCAAGATTTCATTCAAAATGATAATGCATCAACTCTAATATCAGAAGGAAAAGATAGCAAGAAGTTGATTGTTAAATATATGGATGTAAATTCTGGACAGATTATATTAAAAAAAGTCAATTCTTTCGGTGCGCAATGGAATATTCGTCAAGGTGCAATGGTCATTGCAGACTCCGATGTGGGTATAGAACAGAATTTATATTTATATGATCCTACTAAGACGCAATTATTTAAATCTACTATTCAGGTGAACCAAATTCTCATGTTAAATGGCGTTATTACTTGTAATGGTAGTCACATACGCTGTCAATCGATTGACGCACAAGGATCTTCACAAAAATCTCTGATTCAAGATTCTCATATTTATGCACAAAAAGACATTCTTTTTTGGAAGAATCTACAAATTGATCACACTAAAATTATTTCGTATCGATTTTCAATGAAAGGAGAATTGCAAGCTGACTGGGTAGATTTAAACATAACAGCAGATGCTACATGGCAAATGAATAGCAAATCTAGTGCTAAAAAGATTCAGTTATTTGCTAATCAGATTAATTTTTATAGTCCAGAAGCTAGTTTGGGAGAACTAGGTTATTTTTCAGAAAGTTTTTTTAAAGCTCAAGTGATCAATCATAAAGGAACTACTTTGTTTTTAGACTCTGAAATTTATGGTTCTGGAGGAGATCGTAATAGTCACAGTATTCAAGGTAATATGCAGTTGAGAAATTCGAAATTTTATACGGATAGTCAAACATTTCATTATGCGGAAAGTAAAACAAAACTAGAAGAAAAGAGTTTTTTTCAATCTGGACTTATTGCTAATAATGGAAAAATAGATACCAAAAAATCAACTATTGCTTCGAAAATATTACTCCAAGATAAAGCAGAATTGGAGAGTAAAGGTTCGTTAATTAAGATTGAAAATGCGATTTATAATCGTAATTCCAAGATGAGTATATCAGATAAATCTGATGTGATTGCAAAAAGTATTTTGGATAGTTCTTCAGATATAGATTTAACAGAAAGTAATCTTTCTTTGAAAGAATCCATGATTTTCGACAGAGATTCGAAATTGGTTAGTTCTAAGTCCTGTATCACAGGGTCTGGTATTTGTTTTGCAGGTTCAGTGCAACTGAGTAAGACAAAATTAAAAGGTCACGATTTGGTTGTTTTCAATCAATTTTCCGTTACAGATGGGTCACTAATCGAAATTGAGGAAGCCATGCAGGTTGCTTGGGAATCTATTTTTACTTTAGAGAAGAGCGCATTGTCCTCAGAAAAAGTTACTTTATCTGGAAACTCCACAGTAGACGATTCACAAATAAAAGCAAATACTTTTGAAGCACAATTATTGTCAGAAACTAAACTTTATGGAGGCACTATTATAAGTGGTAATAATATTATTATTCGAGATCATTTAGAGACGCAAAGTAAAGAAATAAAGGTAAAAAATGGTAATAAAGAAGAGCCTAAAAAAATAATTCCTCAACTAGTCGCTGAAGGTCAATTACAAATTGATCAATCTGCTCAGGTTTCAGGAGATAATTTGAATACTGAATCTCAACGAATGGAAGTTAAAGGGGAAATTAAGTTGTCGGATAAGTTAATTTCCAAAGGAGGCAGTTTGATTAATGAGGGTCATATAGAGGCTAAAAATCGGGTGTTTTTAGGGTTTGATGATTATGTTAGAAATGAACGTTATTTGTCTGCTAATGAAGTTATTATTCATAGTAATTTACTAAATATATTTGGAACAATTCGTGCAAGAGAAAATTTTACCAATTCAGGTTTTTTTAGTGTTAATTTAGGCATATACCAGTCCCCCACGACGGTAGTCAACAGTATATTTTCACTGAATGCAGGTTTAATACTTCCAGATTTTTCAAAAGGATTATCAAGTTTATTCAATCCCAGAAATTTATTGACTGCTGGGCGGATTGCTTTATCCAGTGCATTTCCTGGATATGCTAACTTAATTAACTTGGCATTTGCCGCTCCCAATCTTTGGGGAATGAGCCATAATTTGCATGAATTATATAAAGAATATAAAGCGGGAGAGTTGACCTGGAATTCTGTTTCAAAGCTTCGTCGTCATGAATTCATGCCAAAAATTTGCCAGATAAAAAGTTCCACTATGTACTTATATAATGCTTGTAAACTGAATCGAAATCCGGTTGCCAATTTTGATTGGATAGATACGGGAAAACAAATTGTGAGTTCTTTGGGTGGTAGCTATATCGATGAGAGTATTGCGCATTTGAATATGGGTTTCAGTGCTACTCACAATATGATGAAAACTAGTTTTCTGCATTTTAATTCTGGCGCTGAATTAGCATTACAATCCACCATGGTCAATACTCAATATTTATTTAATTCTGGATTAAGCCATGGTGATCAAACTGTATTTTTGGCAGACCAAATTTTAAATTCCGGGTTCGTGAATGGAACAAGCCAATTGAGTATTACTGCCGATACCTTAGTAAATAGAGGAAATTTGGATGGTAACAATAATAATTTCAATATAGGTTCATTCTATCAAGAGGGTATTGTTCATTTTAAAGGTGGACTTTTGAAGATTGAGAGATGGCATGATAAGCAGAATTCCTCTTCACAGTTAAGTAATTTAAAAGTACAAGGGGATTCATTAATAACCGCTGGCAATTTGAATGCAGAAGAGGTCTACTTTGATCTGGTAAATAATGTTGTCAGTGAATCAAGTGCTGTATTGGGATTAAAGGATGTAACGGTAAAAACGTCTTACTTGGAACACGCAGGTAAAATAAATTATCAGGGTCAGCTTAAAGTTGAAACAGATTGTTTCCAATCGGAATTAGGTTCTAAAATACAGGGTCAAATCAGTGAATTGTCTGAAGAAGTTGTTCAAGGAAAGGAAAATGATTTTTTTGTCTCACCCAATCATCAATTTGTGCTCGAATCTGATGAAACTGTATTGGGCGGTGATATGTCTGGTGGGGATGCTACTCAAATCAATACTAACCAATTCAAAGTGATCCAAGGAGCGGATATCGATATTTCTCGTGGCTTCATAAAATCGAGTGACACAGAATTGGAAGGAGGTTTGAAGTTGACGGCTTCGCGTTTGGAATCTGAAAAAACTTTGATTAAGGAAGAAGGTGAACTCTCTTTAAATCGGAGTGTTGTGCAGGGCAATACATTAGATATTGTTGGAGAGTTAAATGCGGATAAAACGTATTTTGAGGTGTCACAAAATATTGCGAGTCGAAAAAATGCCACATTGGAATTACAGGATATAGAAGCGAGTACCTCTGCCTTCAATCATGCTGGTAAAATGGACTATCAAGGTCAAATCAAAATTAAAACCGATTGTTTCCAATCTGAGTTTGGTTCCGAAATACACGGCCAAGCCAGTGATTATTCTGAAACAATCATTCAGAGAAAAGAAAATGATGTTTCTATTACGCCCAATCATCAATTTGTGCTTGAATCTGAAGAGACTGTTTTGGGTGGAGTGATGTCCGGTGGGGATGCTACTCAAATCAATACTAACCAATTCAAAGTGACCCAAGGATCAGATATCAATATCTCTCGGGGTTTCATAAAATCGAGTGACACAGAATTAGAAGGAAGCTTGAAATTGACTGCTTCGCATTTAGACTCTGCAAGGACCCGAGTTAAGGAACATGGAGATCTGGGTTTAAGTCAGAGCGTGGCACAAGGTGATATACTGGATGTGTTAGGTAAATTAAATACCGATAGATCTCATTTAGACATATCCAAAAGCATTGTCAGTGGCAAAAATGCTGAATTAGAATTAAAAAACACAGGAGTAAAGACTTCTCAATTGGATCATTCTGGCAAAATGAATTACCAAGGACAATGTGTGATTGAAAGTGAAATTTTCAAGACACAGCAGGGCAGTGTAGTACAAGGTAATATCAGTCGATCTAATGAAATAATAACGCAAGGCATGGAAAATGATACACTGAACCAACCACCTGAGCATCAGTTTATATTGCAATCTAAACAAACCATTCTGGGAGGTAATTTTTCGGGTGGTGATTATACCCAAATGATAACCGACCGTCTGAAAGTTGACCGGGAAGGAGATATTAATATTTCTAATGGCCTAGTTAAATCGAGTGAAACAGAAATAGAAGGATCGCTTGCCTTTACCAATCAATCTCTGTTGGATTCTGAAAGAACTCAGGTTAATGAGAATGGCCAATTTTCTTTAGATCAGAGTGGATTAACCGGAAAAGATTTTGTTTCCCAGGGGAATACGTTTTATAAACAAGCTCAGATAAAGGAAGAAAATATAAACTTTTTGTCCACCGCCAGAGAATCTGTTATCAATTCGAATTTTGAGGCTAAGAATTTTGATGATAGCAGTCGATTGGATTATCAAGAAATATGTTCCATTGAAACCGAAAAGTATTCACACCGTGGAAACATACAGGTCGACCCTTCGAATGAATCCGATAAAAGTGTTTTTAATCTTGAATCTGGTACGGCTGATCTTTCAGGTTCAGCGCAAATAACTCATGGAATGATTAATGTAGAGAAATTTGGTGATGTTTCACAGCTAGCAGCAGGTTCTGGACGATATTCCAATTATCATTTTGAAAAAAGTCTAGATGTGAGCACTCAAGCTTCGATCAATTTAAATGATAAAATACAAAGAGATTGTGATGTTACTGTGAGGGGTAAATCAGTCAATTTGAATACTGCATATGACGCCCAACACACTCTGGGCCTGTGCAGTACTGAAGGTGATGTCAATATTTCAGCTCCAGTCAATGGCCAATCTTTATGGGTGGATTCATCAGCGAATATACGAACTAATCAGTCTATCCAAACAGGTCAATCAATCAATTTTCAAGCTAAGGGAGGATTTTATAACGAGAGGGCGAAGTTAAATAGTGAGCAAGTGTTTATCAAAACTGGGGGAAATATCGAAAACAGAGGTGGCGAGATTCGTGCTCGAGATTATGCGCAATTGGTTTCCGATGAAGATATTTTAAATAACAGCAGTAAACATTCTTATAAAGGAAAGTACGATACCATTGTGGAGTACGATCCTGGCTTAATTGAAGGCGGAACTGGAAAAAGTACCGAAGGTTTAGGTCTTTTTGTACAAGCCAAGGGTAAGGTAAAAAGTGAAGCTTCTCACTTTCAATCCCATGGTGATATTTATATCGAAGGCATTCAAGGTGTCGAAATGAAAGCTCGCCATCATACCTACGTTTGCAAAGATAAAACTCATAAAAAATGGTATGGGAAAAAAACTCACGAAGTTCAAACGCATACTGATGTATATCAATCTCTAGTGCATTCCGATAATGGACGAAGCACTATTCGCAGTGATTCCGGTTCAGTGAATTCAGTGGCTACTGTCTTTTCCTCAAAAGAAGGGACGGACATTTATTCACAAGGTACAGTCCATTTACAGAGTTTAAAAACCCGGGATAAAACTTCCAAATCTAAGGAACAATTATGGGGTCTGACTAAAAGTTCTCATAAAGAAACTATCCAGTCTGCGATACCTACTTTGTTTGCCGATAATGGGAAAACTCGTGTTCATTCTGAATCAGGTGATGTGGATGCTCGTGGTGCGTTATTCATTGGCAACGGTGATTTAGAGATAAAAGCAGGAAAAAAAATTTTGTTTGGCCAGGATGTCTTAAACCATAAGACTATTGATAAATCTCAATCGGTTTCAGTATCGGTTTTCGGTGTTGATCCGGTTGAGGCGTTCAAGTCTAAACAGACAGCAGGAGAGATATTATCTACCGTAGACCCAACTCTTTCTAAAGTGAATCAATTAGCAAAATCTGAAACTGCGCTGGAGGCGGGAGTCAATACAAGTAACTTAAGCTTGAATGTATACAATACTGCTCATCAGGTGATGAGTGGCATTGCCAATGAAAATTTATCTAATGAATTGTTATCGCGCTCTGGCTTGGGAGGTCCGGGAGGTTTTAACCCGACTATTAGCCTTGGTTTCAAGCAATCTAAAACGACTCATCAATTCCAAACTTTAGGTTCCGGTGGAGTTATTCGAAATAATGTGACTTTAGAGGCAGGTGAAGGCATTCAGTTAGAAAATGGAGTGCAGGTGCATGCTAACCATGACATGCAAATTAAGTCACCTGAAATTATGGCGACTGCTGCGGAATTACGGTCAAAATACCGGCAGGAAAATCGAGGAGCTAAAGTAGGTATGACTGTTACAGGTCAAGTCACCGATGTGGGTGTGAACTATTCGAAACAAAAACAAGAAATACGTTCACATGTGAATTCAGGAATTTCAGCAGGGGGACATTTGGATTTAGGGGAAGTAGAGAAAATGGTGCTCAAGGGAGCAAATATAGAAGCCGGTTCTATTTCAGGACATATTAAAAAACTAGAAGTTGAAACCCTACAAGATGTCACTCGTTCTAGCGCCAAACAATTCAGCGCTTCCACTTCAGGTCAAGGCAGTATTCATGTTGGTTCAGAATCTTCTCGTATAGTTAATCAGGTCAGTGGAATTCACGTCAAAGAGGGCATTAATCATGATGAAAAAAATACGTTTACTGTAGATCAATATCATTCTAAAGGTGGCGTTATTACTTCAGATGGTCAGAATAATTTTAAAGCTCAAGAAGTCATTAGCGAAAGCGTCCATGATCGTCACAAAAAATCAGGCATTGGTTTCAGTGGCAATTTGCATGATTTGGAAGGAATGATTAATTCAAAAACATTAGAAACTTCGTCAGAAAATTCAAATCAGCATTCTGTCCCGATTTCGACAATTTCTTTAGAGCACAAAAATTTTAAAGCCACACAACATAGTGTCATTCATGGAAAACAAGGTACGCAGGTTGAAATAGAATCTTTAAAAGGAAAAATTTGCACTGACGAGGTCAGTGGGTACAAAATTAAAAAAGATGTGTCAACCCATTTTAATATGGATATACCCTTACCTCAAGCATGTCACAAGGAAGTATACCTTAAAGAACCGGATCATCAGGAAATCAAATCTACTAATGATGACGAGCAGGAAATATCTACACAAATTTCCTTAGATGCAAAATCTCAGCCTATAGAAATTTCATTGTCAGATATGCACTTTGATTCTATTGAGCAAGAACAGGCGTTTAACCAAGTGATAGAAAAGGCCGCTGAGGAGTTTACAACCATTCAAAAACTTTCCCCAGAAACCGAGAAAGAATTAGGCTCAGTATTATCTACTACATTAAAATCGGTAAAAATTGGGGGAGAATATGGGTTTGATAAGTTAAGCTCAGTTTTTAAGAATGAGCATCGTGCTGTGAAGTGTTATATTGGAGCTAAAGGCTTAATGTTTTCTTTTGCTATGAATACAGCGTTGTCCAGTTCAAAGTCTACTTCTACAAAAGAATTACTGACAGAAGGTGTTACCGATACTGTTTCTGACTGCATTGTGGGTTCTGTGTTGAATCGAGTTGGAGCAGGACCTGTGGGTTGGGTTATGACAGGTGTAGATTTAGCGGATACGTTATTGTATGACGAAAATGTGGTTAACCATCTCAATGATAAAGCAAAATCTCATATAGAAAATGCTTATAACACTCAGGATTTTCAATTGCAGCAAGCTTATTTGGAAATGGCGGATAATCAGTTAGAGATAGTTGGCACAATGGAGGCGTTACATAAAACCAATCAGATGCTGAATATTCCTGGAAATACTATTAAAGAGGGGATAAAGAAAATTGCCACATTGGATGAAACTCCTGTTTTCAAGCCGCAACCTCAAAAGCTTTCTCAAAATCGCCAAGAGTTTTTTAATTCAATTAAAAGAGAGGGTACGCAATCACCACCGACCGATTCCATATCTTCAAATCCTCAATCTTTTGTCAATGAATTGAGTCACAGTTCAGAATCAAGTTCAAGTTCCAATACATTAATGCCAACATCTACGTCTACTCTGCACTAAAAAAGGAAAATCTACTGCTTGCCTTTCTCTCGGTTCCAAGTAGGTTAGTTTGGATTATTATCTTGCATTCAAGAAATGCCAGCCGCACGTACAGAAAGGTCCAGTCGAGCATAAACGGTAGTCGCTTGAGGGTGATTTATGATTCGAAGATTTTCCAATAGTAGCTAATAAAGTACCCGTACGAGCTTGCTACCTTCCCAATGTTCGGCGTAAATCATGAATGCGAAAGTGCCACGGCTGATATTGAGCAACTTAGCGGCGGTACTCTGGTTATCATGGCAATATTGCAACGCCATTTCCAAGAGTGGGGATTCCATTTCAGCTAGAAAAAGTTCATACAGATTATAGGGCGTTACGCCCTCCAGTTTCAAAAAGTATTCCTTAACTGTCGCTCGAACCACCTCACGCAATGTACCTGATTTTGATGAGGCCGGAACAGCAGAATTCACATTCGGTGCAATGACATCAGCGCCCTGTTCAATCAAGGGTGACAAAGGCTCACTCATAAATCGCTCCAATTAAAAAACAAGTGCCTTTTCATAGGCTTCCATTAACTGTTCTTCTACTGGGACTTTGTAAAATGATCTATTTTACGGGCCTCATGAGCAAAGTCAAAGTATATTTTTATCGAAACAACAAGTTTAAAGATTGTGCAACCCTCAACAGTTTCTTTAAAACTATCTTTGGAAAAATTGAATCAATGTTCATAGTTTGAACTAATGCTAAATCTTGCAAGAGCGGCATGAGTTTGACTAGAAATAAGGCACAATTATCAAAAATGAATCCTTTTTAACTGGATTGAAAAAAGATGAATTTTTTACACGATGGCCTCTTGAAAAAAAGCGCCATTCATCTCATATTGTTTAGGTCATGGATTATTATCTAAAGGAGGATGAACAATGACCCATGAGGTTTATGGATTGATTTTTACCGAATCATCAAGAGGTTTTATGGATTGTTTGTGAAAACATGCGAAAACGACCTGTTTATTGTGTTTCTTTTATGTTGACTGCCAATAGGTTTTTTAAGAATTCGAGAAGAATGATACTTGATTCAAAATATAAGATACCTGACTCGATCACCTTACCTTAATAGACTGGTATCGGATAATTGCATCAGTCAACATTTCACGGGAGAATTTTTCAATATGTTTAGTGAAAATTCAAATCTGCTCGGTAAAAATAGATGGTGGGCTAAAATAAAACTCCATTTTTTTTGGAGAGTAACTGTTGAAACAGTTGCAGGAGAATTTGAGGGGAGATTATCCAAAAAATTAATTAACAAAATTATTGCATCGGCATTCGTTGAAGAAATGGGGTGTGATCAAGAATTATCACTGGAATAGTCACGCGATTCTCGACTTTTCATGGCTTCAATAGCAACTCGAGTTGAAGAATTGGGTTACCTAACAGCTTATTAACAAACATTCCTATAGTATGTGCCAAAATTTTTCTGGCAATACGATTGGTTAAATACCACAACTTACGTGCCCGTATTTTTTCTATGCGAAAACGCTCAGTCAATTGACCGATGACTGTTTCTATTAAGCGGCGAGTAGAAATCAGCCATTTAATCATGGAATCGCTGCGTTTTTCTTTCATATTTGCCCTCATAGCAGTTTGTAAATTGATCCCAGCCCATTGTCGTAATTCTTCTTGATAATCTACACCAATCAGACCTTTATCCGCAATCAAATTCCCTCTGATATTTCCGAGTAAATCCCATAAAGATTTTCTTTCATCAATGTTAGCTGCTGTCACCGTAATGGCGGTAATCACTCCCGATGAACTAATTAGGAGATTTCCCTTAAATCCATAATAAACTTCTTCCTTCGAAGCACAATATCCATACGCCGCTTCGTCTTTAAATATACTGCTAAAGTACGCCCTTTTGAAGTGAGAAACCGGCATCGGAAACCCATCGGCTAAATGTAAATTATCGGCAAAAGCCCCTAACCTAATTGTTGGGCTAATACCCCTTGAATCCTTTGTGTCCAATGCCACAAATTAGCAGCCTGTTTGGAGTAATTAGCACGTGACCCTAACAGAGGAAACCAAGCTGACCAATGTTGAGAGAAATATTCCCAAGCACCCTTGTCGGTATCAATGCCCAAAAATTCAGCAATGACTTCTATCGTGATCACTTCACTATCCGACAGTTTAGGCTCAAATCCTCTATGACTAAGCTTTTGGCTTCCAAGTAAATTTTTTAGCGTATCATCTATCAAACAGTAAACCGTGATGATAAAATCTTCCATTAACATAAGACCCCCTCTGTAATTTGTTCTGCTTACGAACCCAATAAATTACATAAGATCTTATTACTTGTGCGATTTTTTTAATCATTTTAGATCGAAAAAAAATGGTGTCTACTTACTTTAAGGATATTTTATGTCAAAAGGAAGTTCATTGAATAGTCCATCGTTATCCAGTCCATTAATTCAAAGTCAAGCGACACAGCCGCTGTCTATGTCTACCATTAGCACTATACAATCGGTATTGGAATGGATAGGTTGGCATGATATGAGCCAGGAAATTGCGGATAAACAGCGTGACGTGTCGATCGAACAACGAAACTTGCTGATCGCTTCGAGTGCGTATGAAAAAAACCCCAGTCAAGAAAATAGTCAGAAAGTATTAACGGCAATTGCGAAGGAAATCACCCGAATTGAAGCGATGCGCGACGATATGCTGCGCTTGGCAAAACAAACACAAAAGCAACTGAAGAAAGAGCAAGATGCTACAGAAACAGCAGCGGTTAAAGCCAAGCCTGTAATGAGCTATTGGGAATCATTTACGACAAGAGTCAAAACATTTTTTGAATTAACGCCCATCCAGCGGTTGACCGAAGAAATAGAGAAATACCAGGAATCGGCTCGGAATCGAGAAAAAGAATTGGCGGCTTTGAGGTCTTGTTGGGAAAAATTTCAAGCGGAAGCCGCTCAATCAATTACAATTTCTGAGGAGATTCGGGAAGAAGCTTTATCTGTACCCGGACAGCATTTATTGCAAACTGTAGCGGCGTCTGTGTCTGATGCAAGCCCTGTTGACGCCACTGTAACAGCAGTTGTTCCCAGGCTGAAAACATCAGTTACGTTGACACGCAGACAGTTTCCGGCAGTCATGACTTTAAGAAGTTCAGACAGCCAGGTTGGCTTTGCGATAGACGGAGAACCTGTAGAGGGTGAGAGTGGATACTCTGTCGCCTCAGCCGGTGACATCAATGGAGACGGTGTGGATGATCTGGTGATTGGGGCGCCCTACTACAACAGCAACATAGGCCGCATTTATGTACTATTTGGCGGGTCTTGGATGGATTCAATCGACACTCTGGCATTGAGCAGTTTAAATGGAACCGATGGCTTTAAGCTGGAGGGTGAGCCTTTTGAGAGTGGTTATTCTGTAGCGTCAGCGGGTGATATCAATGATGATGGAATAGACGACCTGTTGATTGGGGCACCCGGCTACAATGGCCATATAGGACGTACTTATGCCGTGTTTGGTGGAGCTGGAGTTGGTTTGACGGGAATACTGGCATTGAACAGCTTGAATGGCGTCAATGGGTTTAAACTGGATGGTGAACCTAATTCTTATAGTTTGAGTGGTTATTCTGTCGCCTCAGCGGGTGACATCAATGGAGATGGTGTGGACGATCTGGTAATTGGAGCTCCCGACTACAACCTCCAGACAGGACGCAGTTATGTTGTATTTGGTGGAGCTGGGGTGGGTTCGACCGGAATATTGGCGTTGAGCAGTTTGAATGGCACCAATGGATTTAAGCTGAATGGTGACGTTCATAGTATGAGTGGTAATTCTGTCGCTTCAGCGGGTGATATCAATGGAGACGGTGTGGACGATCTATTGATTGGGGATGCTCCCTTGTATGACTACATGGTGGGACAGACTTATGTTGTATTTGGTGGAGCTGGAGTCGGTTCGACGGAAATACTGCATTTGAGCAGCTTGAATGGTGTCAGTGGTTTTTGGCTGATTGGTGAAGCGGTCGGTGACTTCAGTGGTTTTTCGGTCAGTGGTGCAGGGGATGTGAACGGAGATGGCTATGCGGATATTCTGATCGGGGCTTTCGCTTACCCAGGCACAGGCATGATAGGTCGTAGTTATGTGGTATTTGGAGGTCCGAGAATCGGTTCGACAGGAAATCTTGCATTGAAAAGTTTGAATGGCGCCAATGGTTTTAAGCTGGATGGTGAAGGGGGTGGGAGTGGTTATTCTGTTGCATCGGCAGGTGACATCAACGGTGATGGCTTTGGAGATCTGTTAATTGGAGCTCCCTTCTGGGGCAGCGGCCTGGAGGAGAGGGGACGCACTTATGTGGTGTTTGGGGGCCCTGGAATCAGTTCGCCGGAACCTTTTGCATTAAGCAGCTTGAATGGAATCAATGGATTTAAGCTGGATGGTGAAGCAAGCAGGGATAATTATGGTTATTCAGTTTCTTCAGCAGGTGATATTAATGGCGATAAGATGATGGATCTGGTAATTGGGGCTCCCGGCTATAATAACGATGCAGGACGCAGTTATATCAATATTATTTCCGGCCCCTTTTCGGAAACAGGTACGCCGCCATGGTTATTTTGGGTTGCTGGTAGCGCCGCCGCTGTGCTGGCATTGTTAGGGATAGTCACTGGATACTATTGCTATCGTAAGCGTTCCGTCGTAGCCGAGCCAACACCTGCTACACGGCTATTACCGGAATCTCAGAAGGTTTTACATCTTCAATCTGAGAATCCAACTGGTCTCTTTGCTGGTGGCAGCAGTTCTTCGTCGGGAACCGCATCATCAAAACAGTTAATTATGTCTTAATCTGTCTTCACATGCTTCCAAAGAACTCCCATTTAAGCTGCAGAATTAATTGGGGTTTTTACCAAATCAAAACCCAAAGTTTTAGCTCGTAAACTTAGGCTTTTAACCAAGCGTTCATGATATTGCTCTTCGTAATAATTTTGGCCTGTCTCTACATATTCCATTCCGTTTTTCAGCATGTTAAAAATAATCGTTGCTAATTTGTGAGCTGTTGCCGTAATTGCCTTGGGTGCTCCCAGTCGGGATTTTAAACGACGAAAAAAAGCTCCTAAAGCGGTTTGGCTTTGATAAAGCGTACTCGCCGCCATCCGTAATGTTTTGCTCGCATAATTCGCAGTGCGCTTACTTTTTCCACTCAGCCGTTTCCCTCCTGATACTTTGTTTTCTGGGCATAAGCCTAACCACGATGCAAATTGTTTACTGCTTTTCCATCGAGTTAAGTCCAATCCTATTTCTGAAACAATTTTTAAAGCACTCGAAGCTTCAATTCCGGGAATCGCCGTTAAATCAACTCCTGTCAGCCGTATTAAGTGTGTTCTCACATCAAACGATAATGCATTTTTGCAATTCGAGGGTTTTTTTCGCTTCTTTTTTACTCTTTCTTCCATTTCATTTTTTTTCGATTTGACAACTTCTTTAAATTGAGACAACTGTTTTTCAATTTCATTATCACAAGCCGCTATCTTATTTTGATATACCTCATAAAGTTTCAGCGCCTGCGTCAACGCAAACAGATGTTCCGCCCGATAATGGCCTGTCAATGATTTTTCTATCGTTTCTACCGAATTTTTACATCGTGGGTCACGATATCTCGCTAATAACGCCGGATTGTGTTCTCCTGACACTATCGCATGGATGATTCTCATTCCGGTACCGCCAGTGATATCACTAATCACATTATGGAGCTGAATATTCATTTGGCTTAATGCCTTTTGCATATGTTGGATATGGCTTCCCCCTTGCTCAATTAACATATTTCGCTGCCGTAAATAAGCTCTGAGAGCGCAAACCTGATACTCAGGACGAAACGCTCCGCTGAGTAACCCATACGTGTGCAATTGTTGCAGCCACTGGCAATCCATGACATCCGTTTTACGTCCATTAACATTTTTAACATGACGCGCATCTACCAGTTTCACTTCAAAACCTTGCAACTCCAATAACTCGTAAAGCGGAATCCAATAGACTCCCGTTGATTCCATGGCAACTGTTTCTATCCGGCATTGCCTTAACCAATTCGCCAGTTCGTGCAAATCAGCTGTAAAACTCTGAAATTCTCGTACACTCACGGCGTCACATCCTTCAGGTACACAGACAAAATGTGATTTCGAACCAATATCTATCCCAGCCGCCATCTTGTTAATATGCTCCAAATGTTTAGGCAACTTTCCATAGTTTGGATTGCTCATACTGTTTTTCTTTGACCAGCGGGACTTATTTAAGGTATCTTTACCCATATCGTTTTCCTCTTAGGTTGAGTGGAAGAATTGATAGGTCTGTGACGCAGGGGTTGATTAAGGCGCTATCTCCCAAACGGGATAGTGCGGAAAGCACTTCACCAGTGATATTGTCGCTTAACCCCTGTAACCACACTTAAGGACAGGCATAGGCACTAATAAATTACCGGCTTTTACTGCCACATTCCTATCGCCGATAGTATAATGCCAATTAGGGAGAGAATAATGGCAAAATCACCTGCTCGATTAAACGATCAATCCAGTCACAGTTCACATGGACAAGGAACAGTAGTGGTTACCGAGCCAACCACTATGACTTTTGAAGGCCTGCCACCGGCCTGCGAAGGTGACCTGATGCAATATCCCGATGGATTTACTGGCGTTATTCCGCCAGGCAACGCTTGCGTGGTAGTCAATGGCCGTCGTTTGGCTTTACTAGGAGATGGCAATAGTGGCAATGGCAATATCAGCACTTGCTCAAGCAGTATACAAGTAGCTGAAGGAGAGCCTCGGGTATTTATCGGCAATAATGTTTTCATAGGCCCTAATGTTTTCTTTGGATCAAATTCCCAGTCCGAACCATCCCAGTCTGTGTTCAACCAGCATTTTCAATTTTATGATCAAAAAACGGGAGAATTAATGAATGGGATAAATTATTTTATTAAAACTCCCACCCAAGGAGTAAGAGGCATATCCTCTCCACAAGCTAAAACAGTCTATGTGATGTCGAATCAGGCGCAGGAAGCGGAATTACAGATTTTACCACAAATGGAGATTTTAATTACATGACAGAAACTCAGAATGTATTAGAGAAAAATTTCGATATTTGGTATGTTAACAAATCAACACCGACTGTAATCACCTCACCGACGGGGGCGGTAGTTTCTGCACCCGCAGCAGAAAAAGTAACCGTCAAATGCACAGCGGATTTAATTTGTAAAGCTGCGCTTACCCCTTCGTCCGATAACGAACCCGTGAAGGTGATGCTGGATTGGTTTAAGCTGACCCAAATTCCCGATACTATGGCAATCAAAGCGTTTTCAAAGGGAAAAGCGTTGTTAACTAAGTGGTTCAATGCTGAAGCTTATTCTATGACGAAGGGTGAGAAACATGGAGACGATCTTTATTCACACCCGGAATTAATTGATAACACCACCATTACCCTAGAATGGTTACAAGGCTATTCCCGAGTCAGAGAGGCGATCTCTAAACTAAGAGACGTGGATTATTTAATGAGAGCCAAGGATCCCCTTCGTAATAAACTCAAGAATGCCGGATTATTGGATGGTCGATCCCATACAATTCTCCCTTGGAACGGACAACTCACAGATTTGTTTCATAAAAATTGGCAATTTCAACTTGTGAGGATAGATACCTCTTTTAATGATCTGATGGAAAGGTACTTGGCTGGACCAGATGACTTATATGCTGCATTGGGCGGGTTCGAGATGGCGGCAGCGATTGCTGAAGTGACAGTAACTCCTATGAGTAGCAATAACTACTTAGTAACTATTCCTCGCATTGTAATATATGCGCGGGATACCTACGATTTTAATGATGATAAAGGAGGCTCACAATACTTAGGGCATTGGAATCATCATGATTTAGATATCAGCCTAGGAGCGTACTTGGATAATTATGACGATTCACCATTAGTACACTATTCAGGAGATAAACCCACTAAAGAAAACACTTATTTTTGCGTTAGAAACAAACACTTTAGGAAATGGCGAGAAAAATATGGTAAAGGAGGAGATATGTTAGTGTTTTCCAATGGTCAATCGTTCAAGCCTATATCCAGTCAGATGTTTGAGGGAACACAGGAGACATATCTGCAGTTTGTTATATAGAATAACTTAATATGAAAATATTATTATTTTTTGTAATGTTCTTATTCTTGTTAATTATGATTCCTATTTATATTTTATTCCTACCTAAACCTATACATGAAGGAAATTGTTTTGTAACAAAAAAAAATTCTCCAGATAAAATTTATAAAGTAATAGTGTGTGATGCGAGTTATAAAATTTTTGCTACTCGAAATTTGGGTTCTTTAAAAATTTACGACGAACGAACCGGGAAGCTGGTATATAAAGATGTTTATTATTTTGTGGATGTGAGTAATTTTTTTTGGGAATGTCAGGATAAAATTTGCAAGTCTTTCGTTTATTTAGGCGACGACGGAGGTGTCACCGTCAGTCTTCCTCCTAATTATTGGCATCGATTACGAGCGAAAATTCCATTGTGGGCAGGTGAATGATCAGTTCTTTTATGATATTTGACCCGCAGGGGCTGGGCCACTTAAGGAGAAGTCATATATGTTAATGCCCAAGATTCCAGGTGCTACGACAGCTAAAGGTTATCAACAGTGGATACCCTTATTTTCTCTGGACTGCGGGGTAGGAAGGAAAATTGAAACTGCGCCGGGACGAGTCAGTGACCGAGTACACTCCGATGCTCTGGGCATGGAAATGGAAATTATTAAACCGATGGATCAATCTTCCCCATTATTATTCAGCGAGGTGTGTGGCGGGCCTGCTATTCCAGAAGTGAAAGTGGATATGTGCCATTCTTCTACTGATGGCTTTGTCATGTATTTGCAATATGTCCTCAGTAATGTGCTTGTGAGTAGCTATCATCTGCATGTCGATAAAGACAGTCAATATGAATTAATTACCCTCAATTACACGAATGTAGAAATGAGCTTTATCCCAGAGAGTGCATCCAATCAGTCGCCCATCAGAGCACAAGCGCAAGTGGGTTGCTGGCCGAGTTTGGCAACGCATATCAGGCGAAAAATTCTAGCCAGAACACCGGAGGGATTTAATCTTTTGGTGGCCACCGTATACGGTGAAGCGGGTGGGACTCATCATGGCCATGAAACCGCTTGGCGTGCTGTGGGTTCAGTCATTATGAATCGCGTCAACAAGGGAATTTGGCATCACTACCATACTTCTGACGATATCTTTAGACACACTGGATTTAATGCGTATATGAATCCGAATAAAATCAATTGGGATAAGGTGAACTTTAACAATCATTACATTAGAAACCATCAACAGTTTTTAAAAGCTTGGGCAACTTTACACGCCCAAGGGATAAATCATCACCCGGCAATGACTAGACCAGAGGAGAATACCTTAACACGAATCAAGACCGCTTTACGTGATATTTATCAAGGTCATCCGAGCACCAAGGCGAATTATTATTATAGTCCACGCTCAATGCCCGGAAAGCAGCCTAGTTTTTTATCTCATTTAAAAAATCCTGAACAGTATAAAGTAGCGGTTCCGGGTGTTCTGGAGCATGATTTTAAGTTCTATTTTATTCCTGCGCACGTTGAAAGAGCAGCAGGGAAAAAATCATGAAAAAATTCCTTCCTTTAATTCTGCTATTCATTTTTATTTCAATCAAAGCAATGACAATTGATTCTATGTTTGTGATTGGCATGGACGCTAAACTCCTTCACATCTCTAATGATGATCAACACGGATACCTTTATGCCGAAAATGATGCACATCAAAAAGTTCTTATTTATCAATCCAAATCTCCTTTCCCACCTGATAGTAATTTCAGTGCAGATCGCATAGAAGGCACTCACTTAGTCGATATCAGCTTTGATTGTGGCAAAAAGACGTGTACTCGTTATTTCAATCGCCAAACTAACGAAATAAGCGAAATTTATTCCAATGTTTTGGACTATAATGGCAAAAAAGATGTGGTTGCTTATTATCTGAGAGCTAAGAATCAGATCATAATGAAGCAAGTTTTTAGGGTTTGCAAAAAGTCTTTAAAATATCCTTTAGAAATTGAACGGGATTCTGATTTTGGCCCTAAAACAAAATTCCTACCCACGGGTGATTTACAACTGGATTATGAAGACTCCAATGAGAAAGATATGATTAAAATAATTCATCCTAATTATGGAGAATTGTTGGGTCATTGCGGTTAAATGAATAGGATTCTAGGGGTCAGCTAAACATCTATGATGTCGGCAAAATTTCACGCAGCATTGTCTTTACTGATTCGATCACAAGGAGAAGCGGTGCCTCGATCATTTCCAAATCCTAAGAATGAAATTGATCAAATGATCAATGAATTCGATAATTACTTAGTCAATACCTGTGGTCTTGCTATAGGTACACTGATCGAATTGGTCATGGTGAGTGTTTATTGCCTAAAAATTAAATCACAGCCAAAATGACCTCATGGGCAATACTCATTATTCCACTTTTGCATGGGAAGCCTGTAAGATCACGCTATTTTGCATGGTCGTCATCGGGATATTTAAACTGCTGGGCGCTGACGACAATACTTTATTAATCGCTTTTAATATGGCAGTGATGTCTTCAGCTGCTACTTTCTCCGTCGAGAAAAAGCATCTGCGGCATGTTGTTTTAGGAAGCAGCGTTATCGTGTTCTCAATAGCCATCGGAGGCATACTCGGAGATTACTTCCCTCTGGCGGCAAAATTGTTGACTACTCTCTATGCTGGGCTTGCTTTTTACCTCCCCAAGGTTAAATATAAAATTAACATTTTTGTGACCGGCTCGGTGATGTTTTTAATATTTACCGCACTGCCGTTTCCCTAGCGTGCCGGTATTCATTATGCTGCAGATGGTCTACTCGTGATAGCCATTTTTATTATTTTCTATGCCTTATTCGAGAGAACTCAAAAAAAGCCGAATCTATCCCTTCTGCCAACGGGGAACAAAGCCATCATTATCAGATCACCAGCTATGATTGCTGTCGTTTATTGGCTAAAATTATTAGCTATTTTCTATCCGTGCATTTTCAATTTTCACATCTCTATCCACTGTCATGATTTATTTTGTAGATAATCAATTCATTAATTAACAATGCAATAGAGCGACATTAGAGAAAGGCTTAAGCGTTTCTTAAGAAAAATATGCTTTACAAGACTTATAAAGATATTGGAACATATAAAAATTTCAATTTCATGGAGATTTTTTTATGGAAAAACCCAGTATCGGTCTGGAGCAGGAAAATAAACCCGTTCAATTTGAGATTGAGCGTTTCTATATCAAGCAGCAATCTACCCAAACACCGAATGCTCCGAATATTTTTCAACTGCAAATGGATAAAGATAATAAACCTGAAACCCAAGTGGAAATGAAAATTGATTCCCGGGAATTGGGCGATCATCGTTATGAAGTGACGTTAGGGTTTCATATTACGCTAAAAATTCAGCAACAAACCGCATTGCGCTGCGAAGTGCAACAAGCCGGTATTTTTCGAATCAAAGAATGTACGGCGGAGCAACGTCAATTTTTATTGGAAGGATATTGCCCGGGAATTTTGCATCCTTATGCGCGAAAAGTCGTGGCGGATTTAAGTTGGAATGCCGGATTTTTACCCATTACTTTACCGCCCATTGATTTTGAACAAGCCAGAAGGCAACGAGAGCAGAACGCTCAAAATACGTCTCAACCCACACGGATTGAAGCAGAGACTGTTCAATAACTTACTACTGATTTATTCCCTCATGTAAAAAAGGAGCTTGATGATGAAAATGGATTTAAACATATCAAGGGTTGATGTTTTAAACTCAACGGATTCACTTTCTTCTTTGAATCAATCAGCAAATATCCTTTCTGTATTAATGGCCCGTCAGGGGTGGCGTGATCCTGGTCAAGCGGTCAACGAAGCCGAGTCGAAAGCGCAAGATAAACAAGGGCGTTTAAAAGAAGCTTTTGAAAATCACACTTTGCATCCCGATGCTTCTAGCGGTAATCAATTGCTGACTTTGCTGTATGAAGCCGAAGCCGATTTAAAATCGGAATATGATTATGCTAAAAAGCAGCAGGCAATCTATGAAACGCAGGCAAAACAGGAAGCGAAAAGCGGGAATGGTTTTGTCTCTGATTGGACTCAATGGCTCTGGCACGGCATGCAGGATTTTTTTGGCTCAAGCAGTGAAGCGTTAGCGGAAAAATATGCGCAAACAGCTGCAAACCGTCAGCGTCAGCTTGCTGAATTGTCTGAATGGATAGCCACTTTGCAGCAAGAACTTCTCGCCGATTCAACACCGTTACCAGAAGAAGATCACTCAGAGTCAATAGAAATGACTCTATCGGAGATCAAAGCGACTCAACGGCGTTTGTTGCAACAGTCTGGAAATCAGGTCATGGTACAAAATCCAATTCCCGATCAGGTGATTAACGTTAATCAACCTTATTCATATTCTCTAAACACGGTTTTTTCAGGAAAATACTCCATGTTAGGCGCAACCCGAACTAATCAATCGAGTCTGCCCAGTTGGCTGAGTCTTCAATATCAGTTGATAGACAGCTACTATCCAGGTTCAGTCTATATTAGCCTTGTTAAAGCGTTCGGTAATAGCCTATTGATAAATCATAATGACAGCTTGTTAATTCTCGATGTGAGTACGCCCAGCACGCCACTCTTATTGGGAAACTATACTTCAAATACAAACTTATATTTCGATATTGCCGTTTCTAACAATAAGGTATTTGCGGCGACTGATCTGGGTTTATTGATCGTGGATATCAGTATTCCAAATATGACTCGGTTATTGGGCAGTTATCCAACCGAAGGCAGGACGATTGGCGTTGAGGTATCAGGTAATATCGTATTTATTGCAGAAGAACCTGTGGGACTGAGCATTCTGGATGTCAGTATACCAAGCACCCCACGTCTGTTGGGGAACTACTCAATGGTCCTTGTCCAGGGTGTTGAAACTACTAAAGCTATGGTAGCGTCGGGTACGACCTTATTTATGGGTAATGGGTTCGAAGGATTATTAATCTTTAACGTGAGTACACCAAGTGCCCCGCAGTTATTGGGAAACTATACTTCAGGCCACTATGCGAACGGAATTGCGCTGTCCGGCAACATCGTCTATATTGCTGCTACCGAATACCTGCAAATTCTCGATGTCAGTATACCCGTTATGCCGCGATTGTTGGGAAATTATACCGGACGATACTTAAATACGGTGGTTGTGCTGGGTGATATCGTATTTGTGATGGATCAGTCTGTGGGTCTGTTGGTCCTTGATGTTAGTATGCCAAGGACACCGAGATTGTTGGGTACTTATCCCTCGGGGGCAACTGATGCTGAAGATGTTGCTGTATCGGGTGACATTGTATTTGTGGCGAGTGGGTCCTTGTTCATTTTAAATTGCAATCAAGGTCACCTGGTGGGTAATCCCGCTGGTTTTCTCGGAGAACAGATATCCGTGGCCGTCAGTGCGCATAATACAATGGCGGCCACATTGGCGACTACTCAATTTACTTTAATTTTGGATGAATTACCTTACCAAATTCAAACCACTGTTTCGGATCAAAGCCTGTTTCCAGGCGACACACTGTCCTTAACCTTCAATAGTCAATTATTGTTTGTCAATCCTACCAACTCGTTTCTAAAGTTATCACTATCAATAGGTACACAAGCGTTGCCAAATTGGTTGGATCTCACATTAATTCCTGTATTTCTTAAGAATTATTCCGTAGAGTCGGGTTATGTTAATACGATTGCAGTGTCCGGTAACATTGCGTTTGTGGGAACCGACTATCCGGATCTATTAATCCTGGACTTCAGTACCCCAAGTACGCCACACTTGTTGAGTAACTATACTACGAGTAACTATACTACGGGTAACGATACTATACATTTTGGCGCGGGTTACGAAATTGCGATTTTGGACAACTTGTTATTTTTGGCGGATGGAAATGCAGGTTTGCAGATTCTCGATATCAGTAAACTGAGCATGCTTCAATTACTAGGTAACTATACGAACGAAAAGTGCTCCAGCGTAGTGGTTTCAGGTAACATTGCGTACACCGTATTTGCGAGCAACACAGATGCAACCCTATTGATTCTTGATGTGAGTGTACCGAGTATGCCACGGCTGTTAGGCAACTATACTGATCCATCATACTTTGTCAGCGACAATTTTGCTGTAGCTGGTAATATCGTATATATGGTAGCTGGAGACTCGAACTTGTTAATTCTCGATGTCAGTTCACCCAATACACCGCAACTGCTGGATAACTATACTGATGAAGGTCAGATTAATAGCATCGCCTTGTCTGATGACAACAATATTTTATTTGTGGCTGACGGCGCCGGTGGTTTGTCAATCTTGGATGTTAATGTACCGAATATGCCGCAGGTATTGGCTACTTATGGCGAATCATCAACTTTTGTAACTAACATTGCGGTATTAAATAGCGTTATATTTGCGATAGATGAGGCGAACGCGAATCTGCTTATCTTTGATGTCAATACACCGAGGATTCCACGTTTGTTGGGAAGCTATACAGGAATAGGACAACCTAACGATATGGCGGTACTGGGTAATACTTTAATAATGGCAGCTGGGAATTTGGGATTGTTAATTTTCGACGTCAATCAATGGCAATTAACAGCTCAGCCGCAAGCAACCGATGTCGGCAATTATCAGGTTCAGTTAACAGCTACTGACGAGATTGGAGGCAGTGTTTCAATTTCATTTACCATTCGCGTGGAAGGGCCGCCGCAAATTCATGGCCGCATTCCCTTGCAATATGCTCCGGTCGGTCAAACGTTTAATTACTTTGTTCCCCAGGGACTATTCACGGATCCTAATTTTGATCCGATCAGTTTTACTGCTTATCAGTCTAATGGACAGCCTTTATCATCCTGGTTGCGCTTTAATAGTGTGTCGGCTGCTTTGACGGGCGTACCACAAGAAAGTGATCAGGGGACTTTGAATGTTACCATAAGCGCAACCGACCATATTGCCGGTATAACCAATACTACTTTTTTATTATTTGTCGGCAACCCCATTCCCCAGCCACTCACTTTACATCAGGGAAGACGATTTAATTTTTCAATTCCGCTTAGTACTTTTGCGGTCGGAGATGGCATAACCTGGCAATATCGCGCGAACGCAAGCAATGGTGGTATGCTGCCTGACTGGTTGTCCTTTGACGCATCCATTCTGGAACTGACCGGAATTCCCCCTTTATCAGTCACGGGAATCGTTAGCTTAAATATCATCGCCCAGGATAGCAATAATGATACGATGGTTGCTTCATTGGAACTGGTCGTGATAGCTAATTCTCCGTTACAGATTAACCCCATCTCGGATCAATCTGCTACAGTAGGGGACTATTTCAATTTCTTCGTCCCCACGGAAACCTTTGTAAATCAAAATGGATACCCGCTGACCTATACTGCATTGCAAAGAAATAGCGATGTTTTACCTGGATGGCTGGTATTTAATAACGACACTTCTATCGCTTCTTTCTCAGGGACACCCGGACGAGGTGATACTAACTTTTACGCCGTTCGCGAACTGGAAATTCAGGTGAATGCTTTGGATGGTTTTGTCAATGGCAGCACGGTTTTCAGGATCAATGTGGGCGGAGTTTCCTGGGGTCAACTGGCGATACAGATTATCGCGCCGTTAATCTCGGCTTTTACCACGTTATATACGATTTATCAGCTGCGCGCTTTATGTTTAAACCGGTGCTTTAAAGAAAGTTACCACAAAGAATCGAAAGATTATATTTCTCGAGAGATAGCTGTCGGTCAGCGTTTTCATTTAGAATTTAAAACATCCTCAGAACTCATAAAGCGGGTTGAAGTTAAATTACCAGCCAAGCCGATGCGGTCTAGAGGACATCAGTTTTTTCAATTGCCCCGCCCGCTTCCTGGGGGTCTACTCATGCCGGACTGGTTGAAATATGATCCTTACGCCAACACGTTGAGCACCAAAGAGCCGATTCCACCCTCTGCGAGAGGGCAGACCCTGGTGGTGCAAGTTTCCGGAAAAGATGACGTGATTCTGGAGCAATTTGATTTACATATTCAGGATCGGTTGGAAGAAAAGCTGACGTTGACCGATGATGTTCCACCCCCACCCCCCGTCAATGAAAATGAAGGTGTGGAAATGGAAACTTACATTTCTCAAACTGAGGGTTCTCAGCGGATGGCGTCGCCATCTCAAAAATCGTCTCATCCCTTATTAGCGATTGATTCTCCATTGGTACGAGGCGGAAGAACATTGACTTCAACTCATCCGACCACTGAATCAAATGTTTATGGAAACTAATTGGGATTGTAAGCGCAAATTTTGTGAAGTTCCCGCTAAACTTAGGCTGCATAAAAATTTATGCTGAGTAACACATTTTTTTACAAGAGTCATGCTGCACTGTATTTATTAATGCGTATGCAACAAGAACAATCTCCTTCAAAATCAGATTTAAATACTCTGTCTGAAATTGACAGAATGGTTAAAGAATTTGATAATTATTAAAGACGTGTGGGCTTGCCAAAAGTACACGTCTTAAGTGTTGTAGTCATGTGAAAGTATTTCTTAACCATTTTTTTAACAAAGGAGTATTGCATTTAGATCGATTTAAACCAATAAAAGTACTTTCTTTCTTATATGAAAATATGTCGTCGTATAAAAGAATGACTTTTGGTACCTTTGTTACCTCAATCCGTAGTTTCTTTAAGTTCTTACAGTTTAAAGGGTTATGCTCTGCTGATCTGGTATCTGCTTTACCAAGAATTGTTGAATGGAAACAGGGAGTATTACCAGAATATTTAAGTGATGAGGAGTTAAAGAAGTTTTTTTCTGCATTTGATAGGAGTGCTGCTCTGGGAAAAAGAAATTATGCCATGGTTTCATGCATGGTAGAATTGGGTTTGCGCAAGCATAGGGCGGCCACGACTAATCATTGTTTCCAGCAATAAAGTAACATCATGTGAAGTCACTTCCTTCGCATGAAGTTGTCCCCAATGTGGAGCAATTTCTTTTTTTAAAATATGTTCATATTCTTGCTGAAACCGTTTCCAGGGTTTTGGCCATTGTTCGATATACTCATGAATCAATTCCTGAATTGTGAGGGCAGGAGGGGTTTCTGATGGGCCATGGCATTGAGCGGCAGAGGGGTCTTGTTCAATAGCAAGTCTATTCCATGCTTGGCAGTGCAACTTTCTAGCCTTAGCAAGAGATATTTCTGGATAATCCCCCAAGGTCACCCATTTTTTCTTGCCGGTGTTACGATAAATAATTCCCCAAAATTTTTGACCGGAGGGAAGAACGCGAATAGACAAATCTTTACCATCCGTTTCTTGGAGATCGTAATGCTTCGACCGAGGTTCTAATGACTGAATAAACTTGTTGGTAAAATACATAATTTAATCCTTTTCCTTAAGGTTAGTGCTTTTTTATTGGTTGGCGAGCTGGTCTAAGTAATCTGCCCACTGTTGCATCATCTTGTGGCGTTCAGCTAAATGAGCAGTGCGATTGTAGGCACGGCCATTGAGGTCGCGCACGGCATGAGCGAGTTGATGTTCAATGTAATCCGGGCGTACACCGAGTACTTCATCCAGGATAGTCCGTGCCATTGCTCTAAAACCATGACCACTCATTTCGTCTTTATGAATTCCCATGCGGCGCATAGCAGCCAGAATAGCGTTATCACTCATAGGGCGGGTGTTACTTCTGGCGCTGGGGAATACAAAGTGACTGCTTCCCGTCAGTTTGTGTAGATCAGATAAAATGATAATCGCCTGGCGCGAGAGGGGTACAATATGCTGGGTTTTGGTTTTGCTGACAGTGTAACGCCATTCAGCAGTGTGGAAGTCAATGTCAGTCCATTTAGCATGGCGCAGTTCGCTGGGCCGGACGAATACTAAAGGCGCGAATTTTAGCGCAGCAGCGACAGTAAAAGAGCCTTGATAACCATGGAGGGCGCGTAATAATTCACTGACTTGTTGGGGTTCGGTCACTGCGGCAAAATGCTTGCCTTTGACGGGTGGCAATGCTCCACGGAGGTCAGTGGTAGGATTGCGTTCAGCTCTGCCGGTGGCTATAGCGTAACGGAATACTTGACCACAATTGCTTAAAGCGCGATGTGCAGTTTCCACTGCGCCACGTGCTTCGATTTTGCGCAATATAGTCAACAATTCGGGGGCGGTAATTTCGGTGACGGGGCGCTTACCCATCCAGGGGAAGATATCTCGTTCAAAGCGTCGCAGGATACGGCTGCCGTGATTGTCTGCCCAGGTATTAAAGAGTCATGGGGGCAACCTCCTTTATGTATACCTCAGTTGCCCCCGATTATGCCCCCAATTTTGGCTGGCTGTCAATGGATTGTAATGGACTGTGCCGGACATTGAGAAAACCTAAGTGCCTAATTTTGTTGATGAATTCGGCTTTCTTCGGATGTTATCGGAATATGAAAATTTGGAGGCGGCAGGAATTGAACCCGCACCACGGGGTAAAAGGGGCGACCACCATAACCCCCCAAAGACCATGAAAAACAACAAAAAATCAAATAATAAAGCTAAATTGAAGTGATGTGTAGATTGTCTTTGGTGGCCTATAATTGTCGGTGAATAAACCCGTAATAAACCCGCAAAAAAACTTCTCGATTTAGTCTTTTTGCAGATAACCCTAAACCTGATAGGTTGTCTATTAAATTCCATAACAGGGAATTGAATTGATATGATAATAATCTTAAGCTCTTTTTTATAGAGATGGATACAATATTTATGATCTTCAAGAAACCTTAATGGAGATTAAACCAATGTAGTAGGTTGAAAAATTATACATCCAGGTGTATTTTAACTAATTTATCCATTATTAAGAGAAGTCAGGAGGAATTTCCTGACTCAGGAAAAAAAATCCTATGACAAAAATAAACCAAGAAATTGTTACAGATAATAGTTTTACTGAATTATTATTTTATAAGACGCCTAATGGTAGGGTGAAAGTCGAAGTTTTTTTGCGCAATGAAACAATCTGGTTAACTCAAGCGAGAATCGGTGAGCTTTTTGGTGTTGATAGAACTGTTGTGACGAAGCATCTGCAAAATATTTATTCTGAAGGTGAATTGGATAAAAGTCGAACAAGTGCAAAAATTGCACTTGTTCAAAATGAGGGCAGTCGGGCGGTAACCAGAGAAATTGAATATTATAATCTGGATGCTATTCTCTCTGTTGGTTATCGAGTCAATAGTTCTCAGGCAACTCATTTCCGTATTTGGGCAACAGAGAGATTAAAAGAATACCTTATCAAAGGCTTTACTATGGATGACGAGCGTCTGAAAGACCCTCGTCGTATTTTCGGTGCAGATTACTTTGAAGAACAGCTCGCCCGAATACGTGATATTCGTGCGAGCGAAAGACGAATGTACCAAAAAATTACTGATATTTATATCCAATGCAGTGCGGATTACTCTGCTGGCAGCGATATCACTAAGCAATTTTTTGCAACAGTACAGAATAAATTACATTTTGCAATTACCGGTAAAACCGCAGCAGAAATTATTCATCAACGAGTCGATAGCAAAAAACCAAATATGGGGCTGACCACATGGAAGAGTTCACCTGAAGGCGCAATCCGCGAATCGGATGTTGTCATTGCTAAAAATTATTTAAATGCAAAAGAACTAGAACATTTAAATAGGATTGTCACTATGTACCTCGATTACGCAGAACTGCAAGCTGAACGTGGTATTGCTATGTATATGAGAGACTGGGTAAAAAAATTAGATGCTTTTTTAAAATTTAACGAACATGAAATATTAAGCGATGCGGGGAAAATAAGCCACGATGTTGCTGAAGCGCTCGCGATTAAGGAATACGAAATTTATAAAAAGCAACTTAATCAGTTGATTGAGAGTGATTTTGATAGAGTGGTGAAGAAATTATTAGAAGAGAGAAAAAGTGGTTCTCCATCTCCCCCGGATGAAAAGGGGAAGACCGATGATTGAGAAGTGGTGCTCCCAAAATTTTTTCGTCCTTGGAACTCAATTGAGCCTCGTCCATTGAGGTCTTAATCTGTAGAAGTTAGGATTTGATCTGACCCCGAGTGTCAGATCAAATCCTAACTTCTACATGCAGCATAGTTCGCATCTTCAATTGCGAGCGGTATATATAAATTGCCCATGGTATGCGTTGTCCGCCACACTGACGATAACGAAGTCTATTCATTTGGGAGTAAGTTCAAAACTAGTTGAAGATGTAGCCGATGTTATTACGCTTGTTGGCGCAGTCAATGTATACATATTTTGAGAGACAGGAATGCTAGATTCAACAACTCCAGAATGTCTGGATTGAAGACGATTGACTGCTTCTTGTCCCAAGTCGAATCCTGCATCTGCCGATTTTTGATACCAACGTAGTGCTTCTTTCTCATCCTTTTCAACTCCTATACCTATTTCATAGTAATGGCCCATAGAATATTGCGATCCGACATGTCCCTGGACAGCTGCTTTTTGATACCACTTCACCGCTTCTTTCTCATCTTTTTCAACACCAATACCATCTCTATAGCAAATAGCCATATAATATTGCGAATGGCAATGCTCATTAATAGCTGCTTTTCGATACCATCGCACCGCTTTTTTCTCGTCTTTTTCAACACCTAAACCTTCCTCATATGAAACACCCATCTCAAATTGCGCATCGGAAATTCCCTGAACAGCAGCTTTTCGATACCATCGCACTGCTTCTTTCTCGTCATTTTCAAGACCTATACCGTGTCTATAACAATAAGCCAAAGCATTTTGTCCCTCGGGATTCCCTTGAGCAGCAGCTTTTCGATACCATTGAACCGCCTCTTTCTCGTCTTTTTGAATTCCTCCCTTGCCGTATTTATAGCAATAACCCATATTAACCAGCCCCAGCGGATGTCCCTGATCAGCCGCTTTTTGAAACCATTGCATTGCTTCTTTCTCATCTGTTTCAAGGCCCATGCCTTGTCCATAGCACATGCCCATATTATTTTGCGCTGCAGGGTACCCCTGATCAGCCGCTTTTCGAAACCATTGTACCGCTTCTTTCTGATTTTTTACCAAGCCTACACCATTACGATAGAATGTCCCTAGCATGTTTTGCGCCCATCCGTATTTCTCGTCTGCGGTTAATTGTAGCAAATGATAAGTTTCTTTCGGGAATTCTTTAGTGGCTATAATTTCTGATCGTTCAGCCATCCATGTCATTAGCTCGAATAGAATTGTGGGATCTTGCGCTAGTCGTATTGCGTGATCAATAGGTAATTGAGCTTTCTGATCTGGTACGAATAGCGCTTCCAAAGCTAAACCTTTTTGACGTTTTTCCAATAAGTCGATGATTAACCTTAAGGATTTTGGATGACCATTTGCTGCAAAATGTAGCGCCCTTTGATTATGATGATTTTTAGACGGCAGTACTAATAAACGGGGATCTCGGCTTGCTAATTCTTTAATTGCTTTTTCATCTCCAGTTCGGCAGGCTGTTTGCAATTCTACAAACCAACTGTTCGGTAGATACCATTCTTTTGAATCTTTGAATTTTGGATTTCTTTTTAAAAGTGTATCCATAAATTTTATAACGATGGTATTTGAAATCAATCGTTTATTATTTAAATGAGCTCCAGTAGCGGGAGAGGTATCTTTATTTTCCGTGATGAGCCATCTATAAATAGCTTCTCTCTCATATGTTTGTCCGTCATCAGTGACTACGGGTTCGCGGAATAAATGCCCCGTAATTGGACAAAAATAATCTGTATCAATTTCTTCAGTAGGTATAGTAATGGGATGAAGTATGGTTTGAATAATTTGCGATACTTGAGTATTTCCACTCATATCTGAAAGTGGTGTTATTTCATCTTGAGTAAACTTAGACATATCGTACTTTCCCTTCTATTAATTTATAACATGACAATGAAAACCATATTATATTCTTTTTTGAAGAAAAAAAACAATACCGTGCGCTTGTACGTCTATGTGAATAGACCTGGTCGAGATTGACGAGACTTATTGAAGGTAAATTAATTAGGGTAACCTGATCATATGAGATATTCGTAAGTTGAATATCTTCCGGTGAAAATTAGGGTAAGTTTATTGAAGAAATAAGCCCGTAATAAACCCGTGAAGCAGGTGAAGATTAAATTAATCTTTTAATATCAAGTAGTTAAAAATGGAGGCGGCGGGAATTGAACCCGCACCACGGGGTAAAAGGGGTGACCACCATACACCACCAAAGACCACGAAAAACAACAAAAAATCAAATAAATAAAGCTAAATTAAAGTGGAGTGTGGGTTGCCTTTGGTGGTCTATGATTGCCGGTGAATAAACCCGAAATAAACCCGCAATAAATGGGTATAAATGAGTGCTTTATTGGATGTATAGTTATTGGATGTAAATGGGTGTATTATTGGATGTATGATCAAGGCAGACACACTAGAAATCAGTCAGGAAATTCTGAGCCTGATTGCAGCAATCGATGAATTCAAAGGAGCTTGGCGAGCCCTCGGGACATTAGCTCCTGAGCGTCTTTTTGCCTTACGCCGGGTGGCCACGATTGAAAGCATTGGATCGTCAACACGTATTGAGGGCAGTAAGCTCTCTGACCGTGATGTTGAACGCTTATTATCCAATTTGCAAATTAGATCATTTGAAACTCGCGATGAACAAGAAGTTGCTGGCTATGCCGAGGTTATGGAATTGGTATTCCAGTCTTGGGCAGATATCACATTGACTGAAAATCACATTAAGCAACTGCATCGTGACTTGTTAAAATATAGCAGCAAGGATGAATATCACCGTGGTCAATATAAAATCACAAGTAATAGTGTGGCAGCTTTTGGTGAGAAGGGTAGGCAGCTTGGCATTGTCTTTGAAACAGTGACACCCTTTGATACACCGCGGTTGATGGAGGAATTAGTTGTATTTGTCAATGAGGCTTTCGAAGCTAGAAAATTGCATCCATTATTAATTGTAGGAATTTTTGTTGTGACCTTTCTTGCAATCCATCCGTTTCAGGATGGTAATGGACGCCTTAGCCGTATTTTAACCACGCTCCTTTTATTGCGGGCTAGGTATACTTATGTGCCTTATAGTTCTTTGGAAAGTGTTATTGAGCAAAGTAAAGAAAGTTATTATCTGGCGCTACGCCAAACACAAGGTACGATTTGGACTGACGTCCCCGATTGGCAACCCTGGATTATTTTTTTTCTGCGAGCATTACACCAGCAAATGAAGCGATTAGCTAAGAAGGTTGAGCGGGAACAACTCGTGTTGTCAGTATTGCCGGAATTGTCAGTCCAAATTCTGGAATACGTACGTGAGCATGGGCGTGTGACAATTGGTAATATGGTTAAGGTCACAGGTATTAGTCGGAATACTTTGAAAGAGCACTTTCGCCAGCTCATTAACAAAGGTCATCTTGTGCGGCACGGCAGTGGGCGTGGTGCTTGGTATGCTTTGTCATAAAATAAGGACATTAGATGCAAATAATTAAACTCCGAATTAATAATTTTCGTGGAATAAAGTCGGTAATTGGTGATAATAATATTGGTAAAACCACTATTTTTGAGGCGTTAGATCTTATTCTTGGGCCTGATCGTCTTAATCAATATCCTCCAATTGATGAACACGAATTCTTATTAGATGAGACCAGTCGTATTCTGAAGAAAAAACATGAACTTACAGCTATAGTGATTGACTATATAGATCCTGAACGCTGGTTGATCGGTGGAACTACGCTCAAGCAGCTCAATAAAAATAGTTTTTAATTAAATATTAAAATTACCGATGAAACCAATACCAAAGATGAAAAAGCTGAATACATCCGGGTTGTATTTTCTGCATTCGAAAAACTATTATCCAATCTTCATACAGAAAGTTATATCTATATCGAAGATGCACGCGCCGCTGCATATGGATTCGGTGGAAAAACCCAGGAATATCGGTATCACTATTAATTATCCTTACCGAAATTACCTCAATATTGGGATCGACCAATGTTTACGATCTATATAGGTTTCTCCGTTAGTTAAAATTTGAGTTTGGTGGATTGAGCTATAATTTATTTGAAAATTATAGCATCCGAGTTAAATTATTATATGGCGGTTAAGACCCAAATCCTATCGAGATATTCAAAAATTGGGCCCACTAGGACACTAATTCACGATCTAGTTGATTTATAACTTAATTATTTTAAGGTAATTTGCAATATACCCGGAAATATACCCCAAAAAATTTGGCGCCTGAAAATCAACCTAAACTGTAATTCATTATTTCCCCGCGGATTAGCCATAGAAACACCGCTCTTTGGATCGGGAAGACAGATTGACGACAGTGAGCCGATAGTTCGGGGAGGTCGGTAATTCGAGGCCACTATGAGTTGGCCAGTCAGTGGTGTTTGACGCCTGGAGCGGTGTGGCTTTGATTAAATTATAGGTGGAAATTGACCTGTCCACGCTTACTGAGAATAATTAAAAACCAGCTAAACCTAAAGTTTATACGTATATTTACTGGTTTTAATCTTACAAACTGTTTTATAAAATATTGTTAACCTATATTCAAGGAGGATATATGAGATATATCGATTCTTTATACAAATGCTTCCAAAATTTTTTAGATAAACCAGCTATTATTTATTTTCCTCTGGATAATAGTTCGGAAATGCCTTTGCCTATGCAATGGAAATATCGTGACTTGATAGTTCAGGCTAAAAATTTATCAAAAAAAATTTATCAACATTTACAACCTAAAATTAGCAGTATTCCTAATCCAATTATCGCGGTTGTATCTCAAGACTACCCGGATTATATACTAGCTTTATTGGCAATATGGGGATTGGGTGGGGTATATATGCCTTTAGATCCTAATCCTGAACAACAGGAAGCACTTAAAAATAGGTTAAAATTAGCTGGCGTTACTGCTTTAATTACTCATAAGGTTCAATTCAAACCTAATTTTTTTGATGACATGCCTAATAATTTCGTGTGTTTAGAATGGGAAACACTGATCTTGGAGAGCGATGATAAGGATATTCCAATAGATATAAAAACGACACCTGCCGATTCATCCTTGAAGGAACCTGCCTATATTTATTGTTCCTCCGGCACGCAGGGAGCGCCGAAAATGATAGAAAATACCTTTGAAGGACTGGGAGGAAGAGTAAATAGCACGGCTGATTTATTAAAGATTAATGAAAACTCAGGAGTTTTAGGATATTGTGCTCCTGAATTCGACGCCAGTTTGCTGGATATATTAATGACATTATCTCACGGTGCTTGTTTATACCCGGTCACGCGTAAAGTTAGAAGCGAAGTCGCATTAATTGAAAAAATGTTTACCGGCGCTAACGAGGTTAAAATTCCTATCACTACTATGGTCGTTCTGCCAAAAATATTAAAAGAGTTAAAAAATTCACCGAAATATCCTAGCGCATTTATAAAATTAAAAACCATGATCACCATGGGTGAAGTCTGTGGTATTAAAGTCTTGAGTAATTGGTTCAAAGAAATTCCAGATTTAAAAATAATGAATGGTTATGGACCGACAGAGACCACGATTGCTGCTACGGTGACCGAACTGAATCGTCAGGCTTTTAGCGATTGGGAAGAAAACAAGTATCCAGATAATAAAAAAGAATACGGAAGTCTATTACCAATGGGGAATCCATTGACGGGAGTAAAACTGTATTTTTTAGATCATGAGGATCCTGAATCCCCTAAAATCCTCGATGCGGAAGAAATAAAAACATTAAAAAAAGGCAAAGAAGTGCAACTGATCATTGGCGGTTTGGGAGTAGGAAAATATCTGGAACCACGCGGTGGTAATGAAAATAGCGAGGCGTTGAGTTTTTACAAACAACTCAATCAGGAACATTTCCTTAGCTACGATAACAGTGGGAATTGTTGGACTTTTCTTGAATCTGGTAATAAAAAAGGTGAAGAGAAAACCAGAACAATATCTTCCCAAAATATACCCTTCATAAAGGATGAACGTTATTATCTAACGGGTGATAAAATTTTAATAAACGCCAATCCTTCTAACGATTCTTCATTCTATGATTTACAGTTTCTTGGGAGAATTGACAGAGCTGTGAAGAAAAATGGTGTCTTCATAGAACTTACTCAAGTAGAGAAAACAATTACCGAGATTTGGCGAGAAATTATAGAAGAAGTGAAAGTAGTGTCCATGAATGAAAATAATTTTGCAGCTTTTATCACGCCATGTCCTGAAAAAATGACGGATTTTAAAACAGATGAATTCTTTGAGAAAGAGTTTTTTAAAGAAGAGTATCGGAAAAAAATGGCTGCTAAAGCTAGTCGAGAACTACCTTCTTTTTATTTTTTACTACCTCATTCCGAAGAAAAAATTGACAAAATAAAAAGTGAACAAAAATTTGATCAATTATTGTTGAAAGCAACCCGCTGGATGATTCCAGGAAATGATAATAACACATTAGATGAAATTGAAAAAGAAATATCAAAAATTTGGCAATTTTATCTCAATGAAGAAATGGAGTCGATTCCAGAATTTAAAAAATTTATCGAAAATCCAACGCATTCATCTCAATATAACCGGCAAAGCCATTTTCTTTATTGCGGAGGAGATTCATTTAAATTAACGAGTATGATTTACAAAGTGTGGAAAACTATCAAAAAAGAAGGCAATCCTCCAGAAATCTTTATTGATGAAATACATATGAATCCGCTGTTGGGTGTTATTGCCGATGGGATTAAAATTTATAATGGAATGAGTATTCACTTTAACCATTTAGTTGAATACCCATTAATATTTCTGACTGATCCGGAAAATATAGCCGATTTTAAATTCATTGATCAAAGAGGATGCTGTCGGATTGAAATTAAAACTGGATATCATCCAGACTTAAATCAACAAATTATAAAAATAATTGAAGAAAAAATAAGATCAAAATTTCACGCAGGGCCTTATCTATTGCTTGCGGAATATGTTCATAAAGATTTAATGGATGAATTAGCCAAAGTTTTGGCAAAGAGCGATTTGGTCAAAAAGAAATTCCTCGATTCCAAAAATCAGGAGGGCAACCCAGTCGACAAGACAATTGAAAAGCTTACAGGAAAACTTATAAATCTTTCATGCCAACGTAAAATAGAAAAATGGAATTCTGTTCCGGATGAACAGGAAAAAAAGTTAATAAATCGTTGGAAATTTCTAAAAATACCAACAAAAGACATCTGGTATCAATCTGCGGCATATTCAGGAAAAACGTATTTTTTAAAAAAATGGTGTCAGAAATTATGGAAAGAGAAAGAAGTATGGCCAATTTATTTTGACGTATCGGGTTACCATCAAAAAGAGGTTCTTGATATTTTATTTAAAAAAATAAGTTTTAGCCATTTCGAAATAGAATTTCTTAAAACCAAAAAAATCCTTATACTAATAGACCATTACGACCGAATGAAACGTTATGATATTGTGGACATTCGCCAGAACAGTGATTTTAAAAACTGGAGTAATTTGAATATATTGGTAGCATCACGGTATTTACAATGTGAATACCAGGATAACCAGAAATTATTTTCTAAAAAAACAGATATAATTACCTCTAGAAATCAAAATTATTTAATAAAAAAAATTTTTGAAGAATATAATAGCACTGAAAAACAATTAAAATCTTTTGAAAAATATATGATGATCGAAAAAAAACAACATTCTCAGTTGAAATCCGTACAAATAGACTTAATGAAATTTATTGAATTTATTCAGTACTTTTTTCAGCTTGAGAGCTTAAAGAAAATTAATTTTGAAAAGTCTCCTTGGGAAGATATTCAATCAATAGATTCGGTAAATTTTCATCGAGGCAATCCTTATTTTATTATCATGCGGAGTCTATTATTATTAAAGAAAAAAGAAAAAACATATTATTTTCCAATGCGATTGAAGCAATTATTGCAGATAAAAAATTTATACATTGATCTGCCAATTGCCGACACTAAACGAGAGCTATTGAATGAGAGCCCGTTAGGGATTAATAAATTACTCACCCTCGAAAAACTTAAGTCAGACCATCCCTGGTCTCGATTCCCAGACACTCTGAATACTGCAAGAAAACCTGTGATTGCTTTTTTTCCATTAACCGGCGAAGTACCGGAACATTACTATAAACTGTTTGACAAAATAGGAAATTTTCAGCCCTGGATTGCCTTTGCTATGAATGTACAACTATTTTCGGAAGAAAAAAATACTATGGAATCTATGGGGGAGTATTATGCTAAAATTTTGACTAGCCTGCCAGGGTATTATCGCCCATTCATTTTATTAGGATGGTCATTCGGAGCTTTATTAGCCTTTAAGGTAGCTGAAAAATTAGAGGCAGCCTCTGTCCCAGTAGCGCTGGTTATTAATATTGACTGTCCTCCGCCGATTTATTTGGAATTAAAAGATACCGATAAAATAATCCGCGCCCGTGCTATTATTTGCACTCTAGCTGAACAAGAAGGATATTGCCTGGATAGAAACATTTTACAACATATACAATTATGGACTGGCGAAGAAACATTTCATACCGCATTCAATCTATTTGGTCATATTATCCAAAAATTAGAAAAAAATGGAAATCATGGATCTTTTAAAAAAATGTTACAACGAGCGCAAATAATCTTTCAAGCTTATTGTGATTGTCAGTTTAAATCTCCAAATAAATTAAAAGCGACTTTAATAGTTGCTGAGGCTAAAGATAAAACTGAAAATTTAAACCAATGTGAATTTTCCGACTGGAAAAATTATACTGAAAAATTTGAAATAAAAGAATTTAATGGACATCATTTTAATATCCCCGTTTTACCTGACTTGGCTCATTGGCTCAGGCAAAAGATTCAAGATTTACAACAAGATTTAAATCCAGTTCTATTTTCGGAACGTCTTAATAATTACTACCAATCGATTCTCCCAGACCAGCCATTTTTTGTTAATTTGGATGGGGCCGCTATCGATGAAAAATCTGCAAAACAGCCTTTGCTGGAATATTGCCAGAATTTTATAAAGAAAGATTCGGATAGATCATTAATAATATACGGTCCCGCCGGTTCTGGAAAAACTACTTTATTAATTGAAATCGCACGAATTACTAAAGAAAATCTAAGAGTCATATATATTAGAGATAGTGACAATCCCAAATGTGTGGGAGAAGAGCTATTGCGCGCTGGATTTTCTTCAGGTGAGTTAGAAGAATGGAAAAAAATACCTTCTTTAGTTATTATCGATAGTATCGAGAAATTTAAACAGGATATTAATTTGTGGCAGTTGAATCAATTGGACAACTGGTCTAATGTTAAATTAATTCTGGGCTATCGATATGAAGGTGTCAAACAGGATGTTTATATCGGAAATTCATTTTTAAAAGATTCTAAATCTCCTGCCAAGCAAATATATTGTCTTCCCTTGACAGAAAACCAAAGCACTCAACTACTGACTAAATTATCACCTGAATTGCCTTCAAAATATAATTTCTTTAAACAAAATCACTTATCTGAGGAAATTTTTTATCATCCGTTAATATTAACCATGTTATCCATGCTTTTATTAGAAAATGATTTTAAAGAAATACAAAATTCTCGTTTTGATTTTTACCATTATTTTTTCACTAAGCAAATTCAGAGAAGCCACGAACAAATTGATAGGCAGGAAGGGATTATATCAGGTACTGATTTTGAAAAAATTTCCTGGAATTATGCATTAAAATTTACTGAAGGTGTATGGTTACAACGGCTTTCTCTCGAGTTAATGCTTTCAGATCCAGCTACTCAACAAGCCAAGTCAGCACTGCAAGCTTTTCTAATTAAAGAAGAATCTAGCTTCAGGTTTATTCACGATACTTACTTCGAATTTTTATTTTCTATTTATTTATTTGGATATTTACGGCCCCAGAAAGAAAAATTACTGCTGCAAAATATTAATCCCTGGCATTCTTACTCTATTTGCACTAACTATTCTCTTCTAAATTTTTTAGCAGATCAATTTAATCTTCTAGAGAGTGACGAAAAAAATAGCATAAGTACATATATTACAGATTTCCTACAAAAAAAAGAAGAAATCGGTGAATATTTTTCCGCAAATATACTCTCGTTTTTAGCGGTTATTAAACAATCGTTTAATCATTGTGAATTTAAAAATATCTCATTTAGAAAAGCAAATTTAACTAATGCCATATTTTATCAGTGCACATTTGAAAAGGTAGATTTCAGCAATGTGGTTATCCATAATAATCTCTTTATCGAATGTAAATTTGTTGAGGTTAATTTGGATAGAGTAAGGATTGGATCAGACTATTTGATACCTATCGAAAATGCTATTGCGGTCAGTATTTCTCCTATCGATCCTAATCAACTGGCTTATTTAACTCGTCAATTTTATGATCTTCAAGAACATAAGTTCAGTCCACAGTCATTTGGAATTTATGATCTATTTAAAAATGAATTTATATTAAAAAAACAATCCTCGCTACCTGAAAGACATTTTGAAAGCCTGGATTTCGACAATAATGGAGATTTAAGGTTCATAAGTATTTTAGATGTTGATAATACTGTTAGTATTAATTCTAAAAAGCATTGTAATGATTTACGTTTATTTAAATTCTTAAATAGCTCTTCTTATCAAAAATCATGGGATAAGAACTTCATTAAATTAAAAAATCCTTTTTCTTGGCACAAGCCTTCATTAGCTGTCTACAGTCAATATATGGTGAACGGGAAGAGGATATATCAAATAACTAACGAAAAGATAGAACTCTTTAAAACTTTACAGGTGGAAAAATTTAGATCAGATGAATGCCACTACATTTCTCGATGTGGTTTATTAGTTGATCCAAAGGATCCTTTTTCTTTTTTAGGAAGTTCTTTCTCCGGCTCTATCGATTCAAACATACCAAAGGTAATATCCATAAGTAATGATACCAAATATCTTGCGATATCCTGGAAGAAAAATCCTATCAGAATCTCAGTTTATGAAACCGATACTATGCGAATTTGTCATCATTTAGATTTGTTGGTAAAAAAACAAGTAAAAAATGAAAATATTGTTGGATTAGCGTTTAACCAAGAAGTTTCGTTACTCGCAGCACTTAGTAAAAATAATTTAATTACTCTATTTAATTTGCGTACTAAAAAAATATTAACCATTATTCATTGTAGTAATGAGATGTCTGATACGTGTTATTATAGTAATCGAATTATTCATTTTGCCAACAATTACTCTCTGTTGACTATTGCCAATAAAGGTATTTCATTATGGGATCTTAGTAGCTATGTTGAAAATAATCTATTTAATTACACATTGCCACGATCATTTACAGCTTTAACTTTTAATTATCCTGATGAATCTACTAATTCACTCAAATTATATGCTGGTGATAATTGGGGAAATATATGTGAATTAGACATTTTACGAGGGGATGTTATAAAAATTTTATGTAGATTTCAGGATCACATTATCCATTCTATGGTTATTTCTAGAAACAACCACTACCTTGTGTTGGCTGTAACTCACTTGAAAACTAATGACAAAAACTTGTATTTTTTAACTCTTCCGGTCCAAAAATATCCTGTTATAATCTATGGTGGTAAGTTGTCTATTATTCCTGAAAAAATAGAGTTTGATGAAAAAGAAAGACTGGTTCTCTTTAAGTGCATTACTGAAAAGTATAATTATGAAATTACTAGTAATTCAACCAATTCAAAGTATAACCTTGTTTTGATGTCTATAAGTACTGAACAAAAGGTTGAAGCTTCAATAATAAAGCTGATTTGGAAAAATAGAGAGTTTGCGGGAAAACCAGTTTTAATCGAACAAGGAAATAAATTTATCCTGTATGGTATGTCAGAAAAG
The DNA here is from genome assembly GCA_963795715.1 of uncultured Pseudomonadota bacterium. GTDB lineage: Bacteria > Pseudomonadota > Gammaproteobacteria > Coxiellales > Coxiellaceae > JAFEDN01. Next base: position 478,657 of record CAWCIY010000004.1, on the reverse strand, counting down.
GGAGAATGGAATTTTACTCATGGGTTAAATTCTAATAAATTCGAGAAATTGAATTTAAAAAAAACTGCGGAAAATAAATACCAACTCGCTGATACAGATCAAGAATTATATTTTATAAATGCATCAGAAATATCAGAAAATATATATGAAGAAATAAAATCCAAAAAAGCGCATACTTACGGATTGGAAGTAAGATTTATTGATCGTGATATACTTGTGGGTGCAAAGACACCATTACCTAAAAATTTAGAGCCTATCATAAAAAATATTCTTTATGAATGGGTTGATTATTACTATTCGAATCCGTTTATTATTTTGTTGGGAATCAGCTTTGATTTAGTCTGCTGCCGCGTAGATCAAGAAAAAATCAAACTATTATGGACTTCAGGAACTATTGGTAATAATTTTTATGGTTCTTCATTTAAAAGTGTTTTGAACATGGATTACCGGCTTTTTAAAACGATAAAAAAAGCAGGTGCAGATAATATTAATACATCTGAAAAAGATCTATTAGAAAAAAAAGAAGATAGAGCCGGTATTCCAAATAATCAAATTGATCGAAGTTTACCTTGCGATTTTATAATAAGTAGAAATTGGCCTCAAATCCAGAGACAACGCTATGTAAATCCGGGTCTTGCACGCTTTGTTCAATGATTTGTTTCTTTTCCACTTAAACGGTTCAACTATCGTTGAACCGTTTAGCAGTTTTTACCTTCCGCTAGAGTTCCTTGGGTTAAAGTCTTCATAATAGTAATAAGGACTTTTTTCTTGGCTACGATTTTGACTTCCGGAAAATGTTTTTCGGAATATGGAATAATTGATATATGCCCGATAATCTGTCATAGTTTTATCCGATATCAAGTTTTTTATGACTTTAATTTCATCTGGTTTGAGATTGGAAGATCTTTCAACTCCTATAATTGATTTTCCAGACAAGAGCTCATAAATCGCAATAGATGAATTAGTGCTTAAGCTATCACCCCAACCTCTAATGACCAGTGAATTTCTAATAATAGCTACAGTCATGGCAGCCAAACCCAATCTGGAAAGAGATCTTTTCTGATTAATGGTAGAGGTATGAATATCCAGTTCATCTTTTATGGTTCCCATAGCTTTTTCTTTTTCAGCACTGTGACCAAAATGACTATACCAAAAACCAGTGCTTGCCAAAGCAAATAATGCAAATTTTTTTACAATTTCCATTTGCGCAAGGGTAGCTGGTTCCTGATTATCAGAAGATTGATTTTTTTCTTCTTTATCAGAATAGGATAATTGATTAGAGTAATTATAATGCCGCCACATACATAATTTTTTTATTGGGAATATTTTACCGTTCCTGTCTTTCGCTAACCATTCGCCCGAAGATTCTCCTCTAATAATGTTAAAGCCGAATTGACTATAATATTTTTGATTGCGTGGAGGTGATTCAAGAGCGACGTCAACTTTAAAAGAATCTGCGAGTTTCAGTACTATAGTAAGCAATTTTTTGCCAAAGCCACGCTGTTGATAATCGGGGCTGACTAATAAGTCTTCAATAAAAATTATTTTTTCACCAGGTCTTCGATGATTATCTCTTTCTTTGAACAGAATAGCTGAAATAATATTGTCTTTTTCTCTGAACGCAAAAACATTGTTATCTTCAATATAACCTGGCATTTTATCCGCATCTGACATACCCGGTGCAAAACAGGCATTTTCAATTTCTTTTAAAGACTCTACATCCTTATTGTTCATCTTAAATTCAGGTGGAAAGAATTGTAAGTTGTATTCACTATCGCTGAATTTTTCTATAAACTCCTCCGCCATTATTTTAATTTTGTTATTATAAGAAAAATTTCTCATGTGAATCTCCTTGTTAGTTAAATAAAATGTCAATTGATAAATTAAAATTTACCATCTAACTAAACTTTAAAATAATATTTTTTCAAAATATATTTGTAATATTACTTATAATTTAACTTATTAATAGTTAATTCTACATATTTACTCTGATTAACAAAAAAAATATTATGGATTCAGTTTTTTTTGGAGAAGAGATATATGGAAACCTGTGTTGAAACTTTATTCGTTCAGACCCCGTCGGCCAATTTATATTCAGATTCTAATCGTTTTGATTTGGAAATGAAGAATATCTTTTACAAAGAATGGATTTATGTACTGCACGAATCCCAAATTCCAGAATCTGGAAATTATATGACAATGGATATTGTCGATAAACCTTTGTTGTTTGTGAGAGGTAATGATAATATTATCCGTTGCTTTTATAATGTGTGTATCCATCGGGGACATATTTTAACAAACGGTTCTGGAAAAACAACCCGTTTTGTCTGTCCGTATCATGCCTGGACATATAATACCGAAGGTCAATTATGTCGCACCGGTGCGGTTAAAAATCACACCGGTTTGCCTGAAACCTGCCGGAGTTTGGTTCCGGTCAATATAGAAAATATCAATGGTTTCATTTTTGTACGTATATCAAAACAGGGTGATAGCTGCTATGAAAAATTTTCATCATTTTTTTCTGAACTGCGTCAAAGAATACCCCAATACGAAAATTTGAAGTTTGTCCGAAGATTCACTGCCTCTGTTGATGGTAACTGGAAATTGATGATAGAAAACTATCTTGAATGTTATCATTGTGCAGTGACCCATCCTGATTTAGTGGATTTACTTAAAATTAAAGATTTTAAAATTAAAATTTCTCCTTATCATTTATCAACACAAGCGGTAGCCAGGCGTTGTGATAGTAGTGCGTATCACTTTTCAATGGATGAAAGTAGTCAAAACCAATTTTTCGGGTGGTGGTTATGGCCCAATTTAACTTTTAATATATTTCCAGGTCAGAAAAATTTACTTATTTTCCACATGATGCCTATTTCCCCGGAAAAAACAGTAGGATATTGTGATTACTTTTTTGAAGATGGAAAAATTAATGATCAAGCAGAAGAATTAATGAATTGGGAAAGCAATATACTAGAGAAGGAAGATGATGCTTTGGTGACCGCGGTCCATAAAGGTATGAAATCTCAGGCGTTATCCAATGGTTTTTTTGTCATTGATCCAAGCGATGAAATTACCGAAGAGCCACTCGCTCATTTTAACAAACTCATAGCTGCAGCAGTCGAAACTCTATAATACTAACGGAGTAAAATTGTTATGAACCAAAAGAAAATAGGAATAATTGCTGCTGTTTCAGCTGCTTTCAGTTGGGGAATTGGCACTGTAATGTCGAAAGAAATATTAATGCAATTACCGAGTAGTTTTTTATTGATGTTACAATTAACGATGAGCGTATTTTTTCTTTGGCTGCTAGTGCTGGTCAAGCGTATTCATAAACCCAATTTGCGATTAACAATGCGGTTTGCGTGGCTGGGTATTTTTGAACCCGGTTTGGCATATTTTCTTGGTTTAAGTGCACTGTATAAACTGACCGCAAGCGCTGCTGTCCTCATTCAATCTTTAGAATCGATTATGATTTTATTTTTTTCGGCTATTCTTCTGAAAGAAAAGCCATCAAAATTTTTGTTGGGATATTCCGGTATAGCTCTGGCAGGACTTTGCGGTGCTTTGGGAATGGCTGGATCAGTATCAAACATACATTTTTCCGGAGCGCTGTTAATGTCAATTGCTACTGGATGTGCCGCAATCTACGTGGTCATGTCTTCCCGAATGGCTTCTACAGTGAACCCTATTTATATGGTAACCTGCCAACAAACGGTAGCATTGTTTTTGGTATTAGGGGTATGGTGGCTGCTTGGCCCGCATTCAATACATGGCATATCAATTCATGTGAATTTAATATTTTGGTTATGGGTATTTTTGTCAGGGTTTATCCAATATGCTTTAGGTTTTTGTTTATATATTTATGCGTTAAGGACCCTCAGCCCCAATCAGGCAGGTAGTTTTCTGGCATTAACTCCGCTTTTTGGAATTGCCTGTGCCTGGGTATATTTGGAAGAAACACTCACTATATTACAAATAATAGGAGCGACTATTACCATATTAGCGGTCGTAATGATTAATTTAGATCCACATCGCCATTTAAATAAAAAAATACTTAATTAAACGATACGTAGATTTACCAGTGTTATTTTCAAATCAATAGTTTAATATAAGCATGGCAATCACATTGAATTTCGATCTTCGTCATTGCGAGCGTCATGTTAATATAGGGCTGGAGCATGGATAAACCATACTGTTGTTTCGCCCGGGTGGACGCTTATCACAGGAGTTTAAATATGGATATTGCTAAAGAATTTTCAATGCCACAGCTAAATCAATTTTTCTCTCATCTAAGCGTAGATGATTATAAAGTTTTTTGGATTAGATCTGCTGATTATAATCAGCAAATTTATCTCAGTCCTGCATTTGAGACTGTGTGGAAATTACCCTGTAGACAGCTCTACGATTATCCTGCCAGCTGGAATGATTATTTAATTGGGGAAAATGTTTCGGAATTTATTTATTTATTAAAATCACGCGTTAATACTGAAGAAAGAGTTAAAAAAAACAATACCGTGCTTTATCGGATAAAAAATGGTAATGATCAATTAGTATGGGTTAAAGACGTCCATTTCCAATTATTTGACGCCCGTAAAAAATTAGTTGCGGTTGCAGGAATTGCCCAGGCTGTTTCTGAAATTCAGTGGATGGTTGAATTAAAACGTTGTTGTGAACCTGTTTCAGGCCAAATCCATTATGAAGAAAGTCTATTAAATATATTGAAGAAAGAATTCAATTTGGATGCCTGCCTTACCGATCATGCGGTATTGTTAGATAATGACATTAATACATCACGTTATGTAATCACTCACTCCGGAGCCAGAGTGTTGCTTTCCAAACGCGAAGTAGAATGTTTGAATTATTTAATCAAGGGAAAGGCAGCCAAAGAGATAGGGCGTGAACTGGCTATTTCACCGCGAACGGTGGAGTTACACATATCTCATATCAAAGATAAAATGAAATGTAGAACTTCCCTGGAATTGATAACCCGAATTCGTGGTTTTTCTGTTTAGGAATGGTGAATCAAATAGCATCAGGCAAATGAGAGCCAATATACTGACCATCCATACAGGCTAAATTAAATTCATTTCTTTCATCATCAGATAATTGGATAGCCAACGCCTGTATATTTTCTTCCAATTCAATCAGGTTAGCACTTGCAGGAATAGGCATTAAGGTAAGACCTAGTTGTTTACCTTTATCGATCATCCAGGCTAAAGTGAGCGTAGATAATGGTATTTTTTTAGAATGTGAAATTTCTTCCAGCTTACTGCGCTTTGATAAATTGTGATTTAAATAGGGAGGACAATATCGGGGGATTTTTCGCCTAAAATCATTGTTCGGTAAATTTTGAAAAAATTCCTGATTGGCATTGGTAAAAAAGCCACGTGCTAATGGGCTATAGGCGGTATAAGTTTTATTATTGGCTTTACAGTAAGCAAAAACATTTTTAGAATTCTCCGTTTTTTCATCATAACGATACCAGGGTGAAAATTCATTTTGTATGAAGTGAATGGGATACACCTGTTCTGCTGTTTGTATTGTCTCAGTGTTGACTTCAGATAGACCAATGTAGCGAATTTTACCCTGAGTGACATAGTCCGCTATTGCCGCTATGCTTTCCATTACACTCACCCTGGGGTCAATACGATGTAGATAAAATATATCAATATAATTTGATTTTAGCCGTCGGAAACTATTTTCGATATCTTTTTTTAGTGAAATCGCCGACCCACAAATTTCTAATTTGCCCTTTTTATAAGCGACTCCGCCTTTGGTGGCAATAAGAATTTTCTGTCGGAAATTTTTATCTTTAAATTCATGAGATAATTGTAAAATACTCTCGCCTAATAATTCTTCATTTTCGCCTGTGTATGTTCCGTACATCGCAGCAGTGTCGAATAGACGAATTCCCAGCTTATAAGCACTTCTGATTAAATCCATGCTTTGATTTACAGTTTTTAACTGTAAGCATCCAAAACCTAATCGATGTTGACTTAGATTTGTAATTATAAATTTTTCCATATATTTTTCTCATTTGCTGAAAATTTAATTTGATCTTTCTTCAAATTAAAAGGACAAGTCTATCCTAGATTTAAACTCTTTGGTTTTAGCGCAACGAAATCGCTCCCATGTGACCAGTTTACTAAAAACAATGGCATCATTGAAGGCTTTCATCGCAAGATCATATCTTTCACCTGTTTGTACTTTCCAAATAGTCGGCAATGTATCTTCACTTGAGGCAAGGGATTTCTTGCCGTATACAGTCCAAATTTATCCCAATCAAAGGATTTGCGCTGACTGCGCCGATTTAACCACTTAAACATAATTCGTTCGGCGGTTCTTAGAAATATTTCTACGCTCTTACTGTTGAAGCTCACGCCGTAATATTGCGCATGGTCTCTTAGCTTCGCTCGAAATATTTTCCAGATTTCGCCTAACGTCTTTTGGTTCCGAATTTCGCGTGCCCATGTATTCACCTTCTTGAGTTTGCTACGTAGAAGCAGAATCAACAGCATCATAACCAATAATGCTGAATAGGCTCATTTTTATTTCCTCAAATATATTAATAGCATCTTTCAAACTTAATGGTACTCATAATGTGTGAATTTTAAAATAGTTTTTTAGACGTAAAAATAATCAATTGAGAGCAATGATTGAAATGTTCAAAAATTGGGCCCGCTAGGATGCTAATTAACGATCCAGTTTATTGATTTATAGCGTAATTATTTTAAGGTTAATTTGCAATATACCCTAAAAAATTTGATGCTTGAAAATCTACCAAGCCTGGCGGTGTAGAAGGGAAATATTATCTTAACTCAAGCTAAAATTAAGGCGGCACAATTTAATATCCCTCGCCGTGGCAATAAGCGTATTTATCAAACTATTGCTAAGTAGACTCTTCCAATAATTTTTTAAAAATCCCCTCGATAGGCTTATAATTGCTTTCTAAGCCAACATTAATTGATTGAATATAATTTTCAAATCCGGGTAAATTTTGAGTTTGAATTGAACTATAATTTAACGGTGCTTTTCTGGTTTGCATGGCCATCAGATCAGCAAGTAAACGAGCTGTTCTTTCATAGATAATAACCTAGCACTTTGACTGGATAAAATTTGTGGGTACGCCTGCACTTTAGAGACATGATTCTTTCTAATTTTGAAATTCATTATTCATCTTTTAGTGGATTATCATTAGGCATATTAAAATATAAGATATAACGATCGTTAATTATTTATAAGGAGTTATCTATGATATTGTGGAATGAAATCTCGAGAGAAATACAAGAAGAAAAGAAATCAGTAGACTCATTGAATCAAATGGAAAAAATGAATCATGCTAAATCTTTATTAGCAGTGGCATTCGATTTACTACTTAAAAATTCTGTAAAATCCTATTTTCAAGCCGTGAAAAACGGATCTGATGAGTATGGTAAAGTCTGGGATATGAATAAAACAAGTGCGATCGGTCAAACTGCTATTCTTTTAAAGGGAAAGCTTCTAATGGATATAGGCAAGTTTAGTGAAGCAATAGTTGCCTATGAGCAGCTCATATCTTTTAGCTGCAAGAATATTTTTATTTTGCAAGCTTATCTTGATAAGGGGGATGCTATGATGAGATTAAGTAAATATAAAGAAGCGAGGCAGTGTTACGATAACGCATTTAATATCGCTTGTTTTGATTTAAAAAATGAAAATATATCAGAGGAAAGAATTTATGTTATCATCGATGAAATTGTTGATAGAAAACGCCAATGTTATGACCAATATTCATTTCTATTTTTTCCAAATAATCCTGTAAAAAATAGCCTTAAAAAACAAAAAAATGAAATAGGCAGTACAACTCTAAAAGCGAAGTTATAATATTTATATGGCAGTTAAGATCGCCAGTCTATATTTTACATGGTTGCGATTAAATGATAATATAATTTAATTCAAAATTGGCAATAATCATGTCACTAGATCTGTTTTCCTGCATAAAGAGTTATGTGGCCGTGGTCGAACAACAGGGGTTTGCATCGGCGTCTAGGCAAATTCATGTTTCTCCCTCCATACTCACCAAGCAAGTTAAGTATTTGGAAAAAATTTTAGGAAAAAAATTATTATCTCGCACCACCCGGCGCTTACAGCTTACTGAAGCGGGAGGAGTGTATTTAGTCCAGGCAAAAAAAATTCTGGAACAAGTTGAAAATGCTAAAGACATAGTTTTTGGACTTTAATGATACTTGCAAATGCACCTCATTCAACGGCAACGGTTGCTTGCTGCCGTGTTTCGGTACAAACATACGCGATAACAATACAGCATTCATGCCCTTGCCATTATCGGAAATGACAATCCGCTTCGCTGTCATTTGGATATGAATCTGTCGATTGTCATCCAAGGGTTTCAATGGCTTGCCGACTACCACGGTGCGTTTATCTTGCCGATTGATGATTTCCGGCTGTTGTTCCGCCCGCTGTAAAATAATCGTCATGCCATCGACATAAGCATAACGTTTGCGCAATTGCTGCGAAATAATTTCCTGGCTAATGACGCTGGAGCCATTCCATGGAATCGACGTAGTTAAATTTAATTCCAAGGTGGTGCCATAAGCAAAGCCGTGATGCGCCGCAGCATAAAATTCATTAGAGATGGGTGTAATTTGAATTTGATAATGATAAGTGTCATTCACCCATATTCTTAGGGCATAAGCGGGATCGCTAGCCGTGACCGTCTTGGGTTTAGTAAACACCGCGACACTATCGCCCGGGGCGCGTAACCAAGAGAGAATTTGTTTAACCCCCTTGCCAAATTGTCCGATATCACCACCCAATGCATCGATACTATTCGCTACAGCCTCTAAAATAGACTGCAATCGCGAATTGGGATTTTGACCGATGATTGTCATATTCAATCGAGGATCTTGATAAGTATCTTGATTAATATGCGCCAAAAGTTCCGGGGTGTATCCATAGGGAACGATCATTTCACGCACCGACCCTGAAATTAAACGGTGCTGTACATGCACGAAATGATTTAAATCTACAACGAAACCTGAACTATGACAAACAAGACGCGAGTTATGCATTAACCATGGCTTTTAACGACTATGAATCGGCCTTGTATGATCGAGTAGAATTAAATCAAAAAATTGAGAAAGCGCCGGAACCTCAGAAATCCCAATTACGCCAGGAAGGAGCCGCATTGGATCAGACGGTCGTCAAACGCGGTAAAGATTTGGATGCGGCATTAGACAATATTAAAAAATATTATCCCCACAATGCGCTGATTGAAAAGCGCATTCATGATTTTCAAGACTATAAAAATCAGTCCGAAAAACAAATTTTGACGTCTACCAATTCGGAGTGGGATTTTTCCTTCTTAAACTTACAAATAGGAGTGACCAAAGCGATTGATAAGGCGGAAACGGGTTATGAAGACCCAATGGAAGCTGAAAATCAGAAAATAATGGCCTCCGTCCCTGCCGCAGAAGAAGCCTTGAAAAAACATCCGAACGATAAAAAATTATGTACGGTGATGCAACAAGTTTTAGTCAAGAATCCGCAAATCACCGCTCAACAAATCGCTTTTTTTAATGTCGGTAATCAATATTGCCCGCGTTATTATGCTGATCCGGCGGCCTGGGGTGAGTGGGGTATCAAAGCGCGTCCGGCGACACCCACACCTTCGAAGCGTCCAGCTTCTCCGGTAGAAAAGACTAACGAGGAAAAGGGCAATCAGGGTAATGCGAAACAGGTTGCTCTGAACCAAAAATATGGATCGTTGCCTTACCCTCAATATTACAACCAATACGTGTTACCGCTCATTCCCAAAGCCATCGAAACCCTAAAAAACCCGCAACAAAACAAAGATAAGTGTCTCATCGGCTATTTGAACGCTGGCCCTCGAAATCCAGAGAAAGATGCTGAGAGAGCTGCTTACACTCAAGTGGGAAAGCAGTATTGCCCACCCAATACCATTGAACGCGGCTTTAACGGTACCGGTGTGATGTGTCTTGCTTATTGTGATGTGCTCTGTCCTGAAGGAATGGCTTGCGATTGTGTCGAACGTTGCAAAAAAACGCCGGGAGTCCTATTTAAAAGCAACCCGTAAATAGGGTATGTTTTTAATCTAAAATTGCCTAACAAGCTCATAGCAACGAATTTTGAATGGTTATATGAGGAGAGGAAGGCCAAGCTTGCAAGAAGCTCTTTAAACATCCCTATAGAAAATTAATGCGCAAATTCTTATAATAAATCCCCTAAAGAAATCGCTTAAGGAGAGGTCGGTGGCAATGTATATGTTAATGCCCAGGATTGCCGGTTCTATAACTGCTAACGGATATCAGCAGTGGATTCCCTTATATTCACTCAACTGCGGTGTGGGACGGAAAATAGAAACCATACCGGGGCGCGTCAGTGATCGTATACATTCGGATACGCTTGGCACAGAAATGGAAATTATCAAACCGATTGATCAATCTTCGCCGTTGTTATTTAGTGAGGCTTGCGGTGGGCCTGCCATTCCAGAAGTAAAGATTGATATGTGCCATTCTTCTACGGATGGATTGATCATGTATTTACAATATATCCTCAGTAACGTGCTCGTCAGTGGCTATCACCTGCATGTCGATGCAGAGATTAGCTATGAATTAATTACCCTTAATTACACAGATGTGGAAATGAGCATGATTCCACAGGAATCAGTCGGTCAATCAGAATCGCCCATTAGAGTTCGAGCACAAATCGGTTGTTGGCCTAATCTGGCAACTTTTATCAGGCGAAAGATTCAAGCTAAAACCCTAGAGGGATTTTACCTATTCGTCGCTACAGTATATGGTGAGGCAGGCGGTGTTCGTCATGGCCGTGAAGCTGCTTGGCGAGCAGTGGGTTCTGTCATTATCAATCGAATCAATTCAGGGGTTTGGCATCGGTACCACACTTCTGATGATATCATTAAGCATACTGGTTTTAATGCCTACCTTAACCCTAATAAAGCCAGTTGGGACCACGTGAATTTTCATAGTCATTATATTAGAAATCATCAGCAATTTTTAAAAGCCTGGGCGACATTACACAATCAAAAAATAAATCATCGGGATGCCATGACAGCACAAGAGCGTAAATTGCTGGATACAATCAGCAACTCCCTTCGTGATATTTATAAAGGTCACCCTACAACCACTGCAAATTACTATTACAGTCCACGCTCCATGCCTGGAAAACAACCCAGTTTTTTATTCCCTTTAAAAAATCCAGAACAATACAAGGTATCTGTTTCCGGCGTGCACGAGCACGATTTTAAGTTCTATGATATTCCTGCTCACGTCGAAAGAACGGCGGGTAAAAAACCATGAACAAAATTTTATGGGGAATTCTTCTATTTTTCTTTATCTCAGCCCGGGCAGCAGTAATAGATTCCATGTTGGTGAGTGGTTCAGACCCTAAACTACTTCATATCTCCAATGACCATCATTCTGGTAATCTCTATGCAGAGAATTATCAGCATCAAAAAATTCTCATTTATAAATTTAGTTCCCCTTATCCGATAGAATCCTCGTTTAGTTCCGAGCAATTAGACGATACAGATATATTGGAGATTATGTTTGCCTGTATTAAGAATTCGAATGACACCTGCACTCGTTATCTTAATCGCCGAACTAATCAATTAAGTCAAATTTATACCTATCTTCTCGATTACAATCCTAAAAAAGACATAATCGCATATTATCTTAGAGACAAAAGTCTCATCATTATTAGCCGAGCTTTTAAAATTTGTAATCAGCCTTTAAATTATCCTATCAAACTGGAAAAGGATTCTGATTTTGGTATTAAAACAAAATTTCTATCCACGGGCGATCTGCAACTCGATTATGAAGCACCCGATGGTAAAGATATCCTTAAAATCATCCATATCAATTATGAGAAACTATTAAGTCGTTGCAGTTAAAGTAATTACCTGATATAAAATTTCAGGAGTTCTGATAGAATTTATGAGGTTGTTTAAGAATTTATCATTGCAATTTTATAAGAATCTAGAGTTAGAAATGTAATGAAGCGAATTATCGATTTTGTTCTTTCTAGAAGGATGGACAGGGCTTTCTTGAATCGTGAAGTCGCAGTAGTTTTAACAGATTTTAATCACCACGTAGAATAGGTAATATACATAAATCTTAAATGGATTTTGGAGTAGGTTGTATGAAAAAACTAGAACCGAATAGCTTATCATTTGTTGATAAGTCAGTTTCTAATAAGAAAATTGAAGAATCTGAGCAGAAATTTCAGGACTTTACTTCATCTACTCCATTGCTTAAATTCCCTCATTTCGTAGTAAATATTCCAATGTATGTTCCTGCCGATTCCGATAATGATTCTGATGATAACTCGGACGATGGCGAAGAATATAAATTTGAAGCTTCACATTTTGAACATCCTCCTTTTTCTATTCATAACGAAAAACGCGGGATAGTTGAATTACCACTTGATACTTCTGATATTAAAAAAATATCGGAGGTCGAAAGTAAGATCCAACGGAAAATCGTAGATAACTTAGAACACACAGGATTTTATGGCGATGAATCCTCTTTAGATATGTCAAAACGGTTATCCATTAGCATTGGTTTTAATCGTCCAAGATCACTCAGTAAAAGAAAAAATAAACTTCTTGAAAATGAACTTGCTTTAGGTGTTAAAAAATCACCTTTCAGTATTAAAACATTCGGATTTTTTTGGAATTATAATTGGAGAAGTATCTATACAATAGAAGAAATTATTTTAGTACCCTATCAGGAAAAAATATTAAAGAAAGACAAAAAATTAAATGTTATTTTATTAACACCAAGCAATGAAAACAAAGAAGGGCTTAAAGCTTATTTTTGGGTGAATGGTAAGCCAGCAAAGCTTAAAAATATTAAATCTAAAGAAATTAAAAATACGCCTGTATTTGCTAAAATAATGAAAAATTTCTCTACGGAAAAACGTAGGATAGTGAAAAGAAAAGGAAATAAAAGATTTATTGATACTATTGCAACTAAACTAGGTTGTACCTTCGAAGTGGAATATAAAAAAGTTCGTTCTTTTTATAAGCAATTCAAAAGATACAATAAAATAAAAGCACGAGCATTCCGTCGTAAAAATGAAAATCATGATACTACCAATAGAATGGTTCCCTATCGTCATATCAGAGAATCAGTCAAAAACCATGTGAATACGCAGGAATTGATTAAAGAAGCTAGAAAAGAGCCCTTGATTTCAGATGTTTATTTGAGTTTTATTGATGGAGATACTGTCAGTTTTTGTCAACCTAAAAAACTGGGTATTTATACTGTCTATACTAATGAATATTTCTATCGAACACCTCGGCCTGATGTTATGAGTACAGGATACGAGTATGATATAGGTGAAAATGACCCCCTTATTATACGGTTTGCCAGCACGCTTGATATGCGTGTTAGAGCGGTGACTTCGGAATATATTCAGAATGGGATTTACTATCCTGAACCGAATGTTTGTATTAGGGTTTTAAGCGATAAAGATTCTATTAAAGAAAGTTTTTTAGGCACAAAAAAAGACGTGGAATATGAATCGCCTAGTGAATCCGTTTTAATAATAAAAGAGGTTGCTAAAAGATTAGGATTTACTACTTTTTTTAGCAGAGGCAATCCTTTGCTGACGAAAGTCCCACCTAGAGCTAAGAAAAATAAAAGTGGTGCACTCATTACATCAAATGCTACCATTAAAGATAACAAATTTCACGATTGGTCATGGTCTGATGTGGTTAATGTTACCCGTAATGTTGCTCAATCGCATGCGCGAGGCAGAGATTGGGCGATTCATTTGCTACATCAATATGAATGCAAAGGATCGGTAGCACTGCTTATAAGCGGCGATAAAAATATTCATGTTACAAAATACGTACGCAATATAGCTATCAGTTTATTATCTCGGCTTTTTAATAGTTACGATCCAGTTAGCATGGCAGAAAACACAGCAGGAGAGGACAGTAAAGAAATTTTTATAGATGTGCTGCTAGAATATGAGTCCTTAATAGAACCCGAAAATATTCCTGAAGGTAATGAAGGTAAGGCCCGGAAAGGTAAAACCAATAAAGCTGCTTGGAAAATAATTGATTCTTATAACACAAGAACACAACTCAAAAATGGCTTAAGAGCTGTATTAGAATGTAAATCCACCGATATTGAAGCCATTGAAAATGCTGCTAAAGCTGCTGGCCAGGCAATCTCAGAAACCTTCTTTGATTTTTTTCACATACACCGGTTATTAGGGCAAGTCACTTCCATTGAAATGGATATGAGTGAACAACAAGTAGTTCAATTAAAGGAATTATCTGAAAATAATGATAGTGATGGATTTGGCCAAAAACTAGTTAATATAATGACAAATCTTGTTTTTAACGCCATGGATGATAATAAACCAACGGGTATCCGTCCTATTTTCTCCAAGCCTCAGTTGCTGTGGGATGAACAAGAAAAAAGCGCAGTCCTTCGAAGGCAAAAGAGAGATAGCCAAACTCCTTTTAATTTTTTCAATTCAATTCCAATTAGCTCAACCCCATCATCTAGTCATCAATCCAGTTTAACATCATCAAGCAATAGCATAAGTGCTTTTAGTTCCCTGACCTCACCAAATAGTTCAAGTATTTTTGCTTCTTCTACTTCGAGTTCTTCCAGTGCAACTAGTTCAACTAAAACATCTTCGTCTAGTAAAGAATTTGACTCATTTTAAAAGTTTAAATATTTTTTAATTTAAAATGATCTTTTTCATGCGCAATCTTTTTAATTCAACCCCCATATGACTCAAGGGTTGGATATTTCTTCGGGAGCAGAAAAGATCAAGTGTGACTGAAGCGGTTCATTTTTAGACATGAGCAATACCTCCTTTTCTATTCTAGATGAGTGATCACCTCTTTCCTTTTGTCTCCATCATATCTGTAGGATTTAATTTGAGCAAATAAAGTTTCAATTTTAAAAAACAGGTTAAAGCCTGAAACTGCCTTAGCTCTTACTCATAGTCCGAGCATTCTCTCTGTGATAAGATGGGTTCATAAGCGAAGATTAGTCCGCTGATGTATTTTGGTACCGCGCGTGTGTAATTTTAGTGTAAATGTGCCAAGAAAAATCCAGAAAAATATAGACATTTATGGCATTTTATAGAAAAATATGCAAAGCCCAAATAGACAAAAATAGCTTTAAATAGAAAGAGATAGAAGAATATAGACATAAATAGTAACTATTCAGCCCTATTCCCATCGGTTATGATTCAGAGAAGAATTAAAAGTAAAGAAATCAATGACATGATCATATGTTAATGAGATACTGTGCAGGCAATGGATGAGCTACCTGATTTATCAAAATTAACGGACGCAGAGAAGGATCAATTATTATCCTTACTCTGGGAACAATGCCGACTATTACGCGCCCAGATACCGCAATTAGAAACCCAGATTAAAGCCCTCAAAGATCGTTTATCAAAGAACAGTCAAAATAGTAGTAAACCCCCATCAAGTGATCATGGGAGTAGGCCGAATCCTAAATCTCGTCGAAAAAACAGCGGCAAAAAAGCCGGTGGCCAAAAGGGTCATGTAGGCCATCGTCTTAATCCTACGGACACACCGGATTACATAGTGGAATATTCAGTGAACCATTGTGAGCATTGTGGGGAAAATTTAGAAAAGGTTGCGGGAGAATATGATCGACGCCAAGTATTTGATATTCCAATTTTACGAGTGGAAGTAACTGAACATCGAGTACAAAGGAAGATGTGTGCATGCTGCGGCTATGAGACGCAAGGAGATTTGCCAAAAAGCATTAACCAACTGACTCAATATGGCCATCGAATTAAAGCGTTAATGGTTTACATGAATCAATATCAATTATTACCGTTCCACCGATTGAATGATTTTTTTAAAGATGTATTTCATCAAAGGATTAGTGTAGGGACTTTTGTTAATGCAAAACAACACGCCTATAAGAAATTAAGTCTGATGGAAGAACAAATTAGAAACCTATTAAAGGCCGGGAAAAAACTACATGTGGATGAAACCAGCTTACGTGTCATGAAGCAGCGAAATTGGTTGCATGTGGCCAGCACGAGTCAATTGACTTGTTACGATATTCACACTAAGCGCGGTACTGAAGCATTGGATGAAATAGGTTTATTGCCGGATTTTAAAGGAATATTAGTGCATGATCACTTTAAACCTTATTTTCATTATGGTAGTGGCCATAGTCTTTGTAATGCGCATCATTTGCGTGAGTTAACTTTTGTTCAGGAGCAAGAGAATCAGCAGTGGGCGAAAAAATTAGAAAAATTATTACTAAATTTAAAACACAAAGTAGAGATTCATTATCAGAAAACATTGACTCGATTACCTGATCGAATTTTAAGAGGGACCCGCTCGCGTTATATGGGAATTCTTTACAGAGGACGCACAGAATGTCCAGCAGCAATTGATGAGAAGAAAAAAGGGCGTCAGAAACAATCCACATCCAGAAATTTATTAGAGCGGTTAAGGAAATTTAATCAGTCTGTTTTAGCCTTCATGTATGATCCCGCGCTTCCCTTTGATAACAATCAGGCAGAAAGGGATATTCGCATGGTTAAGGTGCAGCAAAAAATATCGGGATGCTACAGAAGTTGGCAGGGCATAAAAGCTTTTTGTAGAATCCGGGGTTGTCTTTCGACACTTCGGAAAAATGGTCTTAACCTGCTGACTACATTAGAAAATGCCATCCAAGCCTCTTCGGCTATACCTTTACCTCAATTAAGGGCTGAATAGTTACCATAAATAGAAAAGTCAGTACGGGTTCTCTTAATCAGCGGGTCGCTGGTTCGATCCCAGCACGGCCCAACAATAGAATCAACCACTTCTAACTAGAATTCACCACCCACCAAATGGATAAATTTCGGGATCGTTCCCAAGCGGGGTGAGCTCGAATCTAAGATCAAAAAATTAAGAGGTCTACTTGCATTTTTTTCTGATGGAAGTGGTATGAGTTGAAAGCTCAACCACTGTTTTTGCCGCGGCTGCCCGTCACTACAAAAAAATTATTTACAAAATTTAAATGGGTCTGTTATCAGGAGTAATAAATACGGTATTTAACATTGGGAAAAATTTCCCTAAGTAATAGGTTATTTCGGCTGCTTTTATACTATTTGATGTTGCTTTATAAGTCTTAGCTTCGATTCTATTTTGTACTTTAAAAGTAACGAGGTTCTCATTTTTTCTAGATAATTTCGCACTTTGCTTTAATGGAGTGTGTTTTACTCACCCATTATTTCATTCTTATTTGAGATGAGGTCAAACATTTAACCATTTTTTTAGTTACCCTAAAAACCTTAATCCGTGATGGTATAGGTTTGACACGCTACTAATTGCCATGGCTCAGCTGATAATTGAAGTTCTATGTGGGGAGTACGGTGTTTGATCGGATTGGCTTAGACACTTGGCTAGAAAAAGCGCTTAGGAAATTAGGATAAATGTCAGAAGACATGATCTAAAACATGTTTTCAGTCGCCGTTTAAGGGCTGCAACGAATGTGAGTTTTGAGGATCAACAAGGTAGTAAGGATTGCGCAAAAATTGCTTAAGTAGCTTTGTACGAAGTGAATAATTTCATAAAATAATTGATTTTACTGATAATTATAATTTATTACCAATTGATAGGATGAAACACTGTTGACCAAAAGGTTGAAGTGGGAATGCACAACTGACCTTTTGAGTTCAAAAAACTTATTAATCAGGTTAAAATATGGAGTAAATTATAAAATGAAATGGGTGAAATTGAGGAAATATTGTGACGACTCGGGTGATACAGCCAATGCTGTCCATGCGAAGCGCAAACGTGGCTTATGGCTGGAGGGTTTACATTGTAAAGTTGGGCCAGATGGCAATTTATGGATAAATTTAATTGAGGTTGAAAAATGGGTGGAAAACGGCAATCGGGCAGTTCTCCCAAAACTCCGCCAGGAGTAGAGGCAAGGTATTGGAAAACGTGGTAGTACTCTACGTATTACTTTTTATTATCAAAATATCCAATGTCGCGAAAAGCTTAATCTTGAAGCAACTCCGTCTAACATTAAATACGCTCACCGGCTACGTGGCGAAATTATGAACGCTATTGCGCGAGGTACATTTCTCCTACGCCGATTATTTCCCGGATTCAACATTTGCGAGGAGATTTGGCCATGTGCGAACCAATGTGACTGTTGGCGAATTATTAAATGAATTTCTTGAGCAGACAAAAGAAACCTGTGAATGGAGTACCTATCTAGGTTATAAAAAAATTTGCGATATGCATCTAATCCCGAATTTTGGCATTATTGCTATCCAGAATTTAAAACCAACCGTTATTCGTCAATGGGTGCGGGGCCTCAATGTCACTTTAAAAACAGTGAGTAATATTTTAATCCCGTTGCGTGCTGTACTGGAGCAGGCGTTGAATGATGAATCCATCAGAAGTAATCCGCTCAATAAAATTGTTGTTGCAAAATTATTGTGTAAGGCAAGCAGTAAGAGTGATTTTAAAGTAGATCCATTTGATAAGGATGAAATACAAGCCATTCTGGATGCTGCCCACGATGAGCAAATTAAGCATTTTTTTCAATTTGCCTTTTTTACTGGATTGCGCACTTCTGAATTGATTGCGCTGGAATGGGATGACATTGATTGGATTAATGGGGTTGTTCATGTGGTTAGAGCTGTCGTTAAAAAGCGGGTAAAAGGAACTAAAACGGAGGCGGGGGAACGGGATGTTTTATTGTTGCCGCCAGCACTGGCGGCCTTAAGAGGTCAAAAATTATACACATTTATGATCGGTAAACGAGTCTTTCATAACCCGCGCACCCATCAGCCCTGGGAAACTGATCATCAAATACGCAGGACAGCTTGGATATATGCGCTGAAGAAAGCAGGAGTTCGATATCGGAATCCATACCAGACCCGCCATACTTATGCATCCATGATGTTGTCAGGGGGGGAGAACATGATGTGGGTAGCCACCCAAATGGGTCATACAGACATTCAGATGGTAATGAAAACCTATGGTAAATGGATTCCTGATACCCGTGTTAAAAGGGGTTATTTGCCTGTGAATAATTGGGGTAAATTTATTGAAATAAACCCGTGGCAAACCCATGAGGGGGGTGACGATGAGATTTTGTCTTTAATATCAAATAGTTATATTGTGGAGGCGGCGGGAATTGAACCCGCGTCCGCTGATCCTCTGCCCTCGGATCTACATGCTTAGACTTATCTTTAATTTAACTACTCACCACCCGATAAGCAGGGTAAAATGAGTAGCGAGCCCTTTTGGTTTAACCTATCGGTCATGAGCCATGCCGTTAGGCGATCTTAATGAATATGACCATTGAACGTCTCCGAAGAGACTCCGGCTACATAAGCACTCACCGGTCAATGGGCTGTCCCGTTTTCTTAGGACGGGAAGCGACAGAGGGACTTAAGCAGCTACTGCTGCTAAAGCCATACTGTCGTTGGCAGCTTTACGGCTGAATAAGTTTTCCAGCTATTGGTTTTGCAATTTAAGATTTACGAGCCTCATTGCTTGCTCGACATGCACCTTAGGTTTTGCAACCCGCGTCGAAGCCAGGTCGCCCCCTATATATTAATTATACATTTAATGGTACGGTTTGACAACCACTTTAGTACCAATATTTACGAAACTTTGGTTTAACCAACGAGCAGCCTCTGGCTCAATACGAACGCAACCGTGGCTGATATTTCGAGTAGCAGAAAGCTCATTAGAACCATGGATTGCATAAAATTTAGTAAAATGCATGCAATAAGGCATAGGCGCGCCGCCATGGGGTAATGGATAAATGGTGGATTTACACCCAGGACCCCCTTTGCTGACAACTGAAAAAACACCCGATGGGGTATGGCAACGATGTCCGCTATCGTGACAGAAATCAGCGCCGCCGGAAGCTATCCCGCTACGGATAACTTGTCCATTATCTAAGCATACCATCGATGCTGATTAGGGTCGAATACCACAGCTTTTTCAGCTAAAGCCAAACTCGGTATGGCAAATGCCGAAAAAGAGATCATCATTGACACTGCAAATGATGGAATACCTTTTAACCATTTCATGTTTCATCTCCCGACATTGGCATCCATGCCGTTACAATGAAACTGCTTTCAGTGCAGTTTTTGATCAAGTATAACTATAGAACAAAAACTGACCTCTTTCATTTTGTATTTAATATCTATTCAGAGGTTCCTCTGAGGGGAACTTCACTTTATGCGATGGGGGATAAGAAAAACAAAGCTATTCTCGCTGCCTTCAGCGGAATAGCTGATATCTATTTTTTTAGGAGGCGTTGTTTTTCTCTATTCCATTCTCGTTCTTTGGTTGCTGCTCGTTTATCGTGAGATTTTTTACCTTTGGCGATGCCAATGTCCGCCTTGACATAATTACGATGCCAGTGCAGATCCAGCGCCACAATGGTATATCCATCGCATTCTTTAGCTCGATGCAGTTTGCTCAGCTCACGTTCATGTAGCAGCAATTTGCGGGTGCGGACTGGGTCCGGATTGATATGGGTGGAAGCGCTGAGGAGGGGAGAGATATGAGCGCCAATTAACCAGGCCTCGCCTTGCTTTAAAAGAATATAGCTTTCTTTAAGCTGTACTCGTCCGGCTCGAATGCTTTTCACTTCCCATCCTTGCAAGACTAAACCTGCCTCGAAGCGATCTTCGATGGTATAATCGTGAAATGCTTTTTTATTAGAAGCGATGAGCCGTTCTACTGTTTTGGATTGCTTATTCATAGTGGGCGTTATATTATCACCGGCTTCAGGTTTAAGCGAGATGTAAGCTATGACAGTGATTAATAAATCTGCAATTGTGCCTTATAGCCCGGCGCAAATGTATGATTTAGTAAATGATATTGAAAAATATTCGCAATTTGTTCCTTATTGTGTGGAAAGCCGGATTGTGAATCAAAATGTGGATGAAATTCACGCTGCTCTTACATTTGCCGGGGCAGGAATTAGCAAGTCTTTTTCAACTTTAAACCGGCTGCAACCTCATAAGATGATAGAGATGCGCTTGATAAACGGCCCATTTAAAAGTCTTGAAGGCTTTTGGGGTTTTGAAAACTTGAATGACCAAGGCTGTAAAGTATCTTTAAATTTAGAATTTGAATTGGCTGCCGGTATACTTAAGATGGTTTTTGGTCCAATCTTTACTCAAGTGACTACATTATTGGTGGATGCCTTTCACAAACGTGCTACTGAAATATATAAATGATTACTGTGACAGTGGTGTACGCCACTTCTAAAATCCAAATTGAAATTCCATTAGCCATAGAAGAGAGCTGCACTGCTGCTTTGGCGATACAGCGATCTGGGATCTTGCGACGGTTTCCAGAAATTAAATTACGCAGCGCCGCCGTCGGTGTTTATGGTCGGCGGGTTCCTCTGGATAGCTTATTAACAGACGGCGACAGAGTAGAAATTTATCGTTCTTTGTTAGTAGACCCTAAACAAGCCAGGCTAGCCCGAGCTAAAAAAGCCGTAACCGTCACGGAGTAGATGGGCATGCATATTCAATACCGTGAACACTTATAAAAAGCCTAATGTACCGTGGAGGTATAATTAACTACCCGCCCATTACTGATATAAATTCGAAGTTGCTGAGCCTGGAATTGGCCGTGTCCGGGCTGGATCGTATAAACATAAATCATCTGATCGGGAGCAAGGATATTAATCAAAACAGGAGTTCCTAATAAATCGGTAATTTCAGCTACCGTCATTCCTGGTTTAATTTGGGAAACCTTTTGAGGAGTCAATGTATTTCCCTGGCGAATATCCGGTTTATAGACCAGAAAACATCCGCTCATTGCCAACGTTAGGCAGGACAGTAATATTAAAAAAAGAGTTCGTTTAACCATCCCAATAATAATACCGAATTGTTAAGTGTTACGCTAGCCCAGATAAGACTGGATTTCTGACTTGACAATAAATGACTACAAATACAAAATTGCCCCCGACTTAAGGAGTATGCGAGTGAAAAATAAAAATTTGCGTCAAGCTGGGCTGAAGGTAACTTTACCTCGAGTACATATTTTAAAAATATTGGAAAAAGCAGAGCCTCATCATTTAACCGCTGAAGATATTTATCAAGCGTTGGTTGAACAAGGAGAGGATGTAGGGCTGGCGACTGTTTATCGAGTGCTCACTCAGTTTGAAGCTGCAGGTTTAGTGAAACGTCAGCATTTTACCAGTGGCGAAGCGGTTTTTGAATTAGAACAGGGAGTGCATCATGATCATTTAGTTTGTTTGAGTTGCGGCAAAGTGGAAGAATTTGTAGATGATTTTATTGAAAAACAGCAGGAGGAAATCGCCAAGAACGCGCAATTTAAAATGACTGATCACACGCTTACGATTTATGGACTTTGTAAAAACTGCGATTCCAAATAATAGTTCACTAGGTATTTTTTAATAAAGCTAAGTGCAGCCCCTCCAGCACAATATCTGGGGCCAAATGGGTGAAAATATTCTCATCTTCAAATAAATAAGAAAAACCCCCGGTGCCTATGATAATCGGTTCTCTGCCATCAAAACATTGCAGAGAAATTCCGCGAGTTAATTCTTTAAGCGTAGCCAATTGGCTGTAATACAATCCTGCTTGAATACATTGGATGGTGTTGCGACCTAACATCACTTCCGGTTTAATGATTTCCACCGTAGGCAAAGCTGCGGCATTGGTTTTCAGCGCCTCCATAGAAGTTTTAAAACCCGGCAAAATGGTGACTCCTAAAAATTCTTGTTTGTCATTCACCGCCAAATAAGTAGTGGCAGTGCCAAAATCGACAATAATTAAATTTTCTTTCGGATACTGATGAACTCCGGCAATGGCTTCAGCGATTAAATCTGCGCCTACTTCAGCAGGATTACTGGTTTTAATTTTTAAGCCGGTTTTAACGCCAGCCTGTAATATGAAAGGCTCAATATTAAAATACTTAATGCATGCAGAACGGAGGGAATAATCAATACTGGGCACCACCGAGGCGATGGCAATTTTATTAACTTGTTGCGCATCAATATTATTTTCACGCAGCACATTACGAAGAAATACGCCGATTTGATCTGAAGTATGATGTTGCTTAGTGTCATAGCGAAAACGCATGCGTATTTGATCCCCTGCAAAAACGCCGCCGAAAATATGTGAATTGCCGACATCTAAACATAAAACCATGGTTAGGCTCCTAACACACTAGCATGCTCAATTCTTTTTTTAAACCACCACAATAGCAAAATTAAACCTATAGCGCCACAGGGAGCAAACCAAAGCGCACCGTTGGGTCTTAAGGTGATTAAATAACCGCCTATCAATGCGGTTATAGACCAAACCCCACTCGCTATAATTAACGTCAAACCCATGGCTTTGCCCTGTTGATCGGGAGGCGTGTAACGTGAAAGCAATGTTGTAAATAAGCTGAAGAAAATGACATCTCCCATAGCGGTAGGAACAGCGCTGAACCAGAGTAAGGCCTGGCTCCAGGCAAGTGTTGGTGACTCGCTGGCGATTAAAGCGAACAAGGCGCCGGTCAAAATAGCGGTTGCAGAAAACCATAATAATTGTGATTCATTAAACCGGCGCAATAATAAGCGAATAACCACGCTGGTTGCCGAAACCAGCCAAAAAGCGATGATTCCTACAAACCATCCCACTTGAGGTGCAGTAAAATGAAATATGTTTTTCAAAGTGGGTGGAATGAACTCATAATAAGTGCTCCAAGTTATTTGGCACAGCACCAATAAGAGAAATAACCAGCGCACTGAATTATTTTGCAGTATGGACCTGTAATCTTTGATTATTTTTTTTATTGGAATAATTGGCTTCTGTTTTGAAAGGGTCAAAGTCTCAGGACAGAATTGTGTTAGCCACAAACTACACGCAGCAATGATAACGATTAATAAAAAAGGTGCAGAGTAAGCGATGGGTAAAATCATAGCGTGATTGGCCAATTGACCACCCAAAATCGGTCCGACGCAAGCGCCCAATGAAATGATACATTGCACCGCCGCCATGTAACTGATGCGGTTGTGAATAGCACTGATGTCTCCCATAATTGCAGGGCCAATGGCTTTATTGGTGTTTAATGAGCTGCTGAAAAACAGACTGAGGATCATGATCCAGGGATTATGTAATAACATGGCAGTGACGCCGCCGGATCCTGCAATCAATAACCCTATGACCGTGGCATAAAGCGCTATTTTTCGGCCAAAAAAATCGGATAAAGTAGTAATAACGACATTGGCCAGCACTTCGCCAAATTTATTTAAACTTAAACAAACGCCAAAGAGCAAACTTCGCCGTACATTTCCAACGGATGGATCGAACAGCGGACTGTTGGTGGCAAAGAAAATAAAAGCCAAAATGGGAGGAAGTAAGTTGTAACCGAATTCAGCATTCATAATTACAGCAAAGAGATTTATTTTCGGTACCTGTCTATTCATGATCAAGTCCTGTTTTAATTTCAAGATGGGATATTGTAATAGCCCTTTAATTTCCAGTCAATCCTTGGCGTTGATTTTGAAAACAAAAAGAGCTACGATTTTGATGATTAAAAAGGAGATTTATATGAAAGATAAGCAATTTGTAGTCAAGAAAACGGGAATTTCTGAGGAAGCTTTTGATCACCGCCTAGAAGATTTGACGGGGTGGGTTATGATTGAAGGATCCATTGGACAATCTGATTGGGAAATGAATGACTTTCCTCACTCATCTGCATTTGATTTTGATGATCATCAAGCTGGCGAAATGAGGTCTTCTCCAAGGGTAGCTTCGATCATAGTCGATAGTGTCAAACACCATAAAGAAGATAAAAATGCTTATTTATTAACTATCAACGATTCAGGCGAAATGACCACAGCTCAGGCCCTAGAAGCATTAAAAAATGGGCTGAAAAGATATCCTAACTATGAACTCATATCCCGTTTGCCTTCTCGTTATAAAGATTCTGATTTTGATTCATTTTCAGATCCTGAGTTAAATCATGGCGAATTCGATTTATCAGATTTCTTGAGTAAAAATGAATTTGAGGAAAAATTAGTTTCTGCAAGAAGATTAGAACCCGATCTTGAAAAAGATCTCAGTTCAATTCAAGCAGATCCAAGATTTACAGCAAAACCGGCTGAATTCAAAGAACTCGATGATAAATTATTTGCTTTATTTGAAGAGTTTATACTGACGTTTCCTCAGAAAAAAATTCAGGGTAAATGGGCTTTTAGTAATAAAGAAATTAAAAACAGCCAATTTAGCAATCACGATATTCAATGCTTTACATTTAAAGAGAGTTCAGAGGAATCCAAAAGAACGGCTACCCGCTTTAAGAAGTTTTTGGAAGTGAGGAAATACGACGTTAGAATTTTGCTCACCAAAGATTGCCGGCCTTCAGTCACCATTGACCTTACAGCTACTCGGCAAGCTGCTTCGGTTCCCGATCGCACGAGTACATTTAGAAGCTCGGTTGCGCCCAAAGGTCCCAGTACTTCTGAACCACTGAATCCAACTTTTAATTAAGTTAGAAGTTCATTGCTCGTGCCCGTAGCACCAAGACACCAACCTGCATCGAATGAAGGGTCCATTCAGATGCAAGGTTGGCCCATGACAGCTCCATATTGCTGATGTCCTTCTTTTGTATTCTCTTTAACAAGCTTGCCGCTAAACAGCCAGCCATCAAGACGCGCGCATAATCATTTCCCGTAATAGGAAATAAAGATGCAACGTTTAACTCGAGATGGTTTAAAGTAAACGCAAACGCGTCTTCGTGTGAGCCAAAGAGAAATGCACCTGAATTGATCAGGTGATTTAAAAGAAACGAACAATCAGTTAACATGTACACAGCCATGGAATAAAGTCCTTCTTTATTTCTTGGTTAGCGGCTCCCGAGGGCTAAAACTCGGGTGTCGCGTTTAGATAGTATAATCTTTTTTAAGAAGAAAACAACAATTCGTACTTTCTTCTCTCCGTACACAACAAAAAACTTTCCCTCTGCTCCCTCTCCCCGAGTACGGGGAGAGGGAGTATTGATGCGTGCACTTTTATCGAGATATGCCGCTGCCCAATCCGGGGTTATTTGCAAGAACCGGTTGCGTTTTTATCTGTAGTGGTGATGCAAATCGTATATGGATTATTATTCCAACCAACACGGCATATTATTTTGCCATACTGTTCTGTTGGGTCTACTGTAGGAAGATTTTCATCCGTATTACCGCGTAATCGTATTTTACAATAATCCTGTGTGTCATCAGGGCCTGCCAGTCCATAATCAAAAAAATCTGTATGATAGATGGGTATATATCGATAAAAAGACTCATTTGATTATATCCTGATTGCATTGTACTTTTTTTATCTTCAAGAAATGTAAGGTACTTTCGCCTTGCAGTTCTCATATAAATTTTTGCACAAAATAAGCTTTGTGGTTATAAAACTCTATGATATAGTTCAACATTCTCATAAAACATGAGGATTTTTGCAATGAATAATACCCTTGATGTGCCTTTTGTAAATGAAGCAATAGGTTTGCCGGAAATTACCATCAAATCTGTGGTTTTATCCATCATCATTACTGCCATTTTAGGCGCCTCTGATACTTACTCACTTTCGTCTCATCTTAACTGCTGCCAGAGAAATTTGGGCTGGAAGAACTTCTAACTAAAGATTTACTAAGTGTACTATTATCCCTTATTAAATTTCTCAAAATAGGTCTTTCATCGAGACGAAATTGATTGATGAATGAATCCCTATCGGTTTGACGGATTCTTTGTAACAACATATTTAAGTTAAGTACTTGAATTGAACCATTAGGATTAGTATGAGCGCAGCCCAGCAACTCATTGTTACCCAAATAGATTAACTGCCAATTAGGTTTTTCTTCGCTATCGCTATTTTTAGATTCTGACGGAATTTTTGAGATAATAATATCAGGATCACCAGGAAAACGTGCTGGACGAGAGGACCAAATTGAGCAGGGTATTAAATCACTAGCAGAACTGGAGTTACTCGTAGAATCACAGCTGGATATCGAGCTACTGGTTGAGCTCGAATCAAATCCAGCCGTGCTACTCTCAATTGAAAAGTTTTTATCTTCAAATACAAGGGCAGACACAGTTATAAGTGCAGATACATTGTCATTGGTGGAATAAGGCAATATCGAGAAATTTGATTCAGGGATTGTCCTGTCTATAATATCGGAGTCACTTGTGGAAACACAGCTTGATATTGAGCTACCAGACGAACTCGAATCATATCCCGCAGTGCTGCTTGACTGGGTTGAATGTAGCGTTGGACTTGAAGGTTGTGTACTCTCAGGAAAATCACGATTTAATTCTTTAGGAGCTTCGGGCGGCGGTGGCGTAGGGATTGGATCGAAGTTTATTAGCTCAAGTTTCGTTTTGTCACGGTAGAGGTTGATGATATATTTTCCAGGATCCGCGTTTGAATTTATACCTGAACGACACTCATTCTCAGAGCTATTAAAGAAACTAATCACAGGTTGCAAATTATCGTTCAATTCTTTAAAACGTTGAGAATTATTATTTTTATTTAGAGAAGAGGAACTTATGACCGAATTTACTCGGCTCATAAATTCTTCCCGCCCACTAGATTTAGTATTATAGTAAAAAGTGATTATATAAGCGCAAACTTGCCATAAACCTCTTTCAGTTAATTCTCCTTTCTCGTCATAATCAAAATTATCCAAAGCGATAGCCGCGATCTGCTTTTTAGGAGCTAAATGTGAATATGGGTTATAACCTTTAATTTCATTACCGTCCGGGGTTTCACTGGATTTCGGACTATTCCACCATGACTGAAGAGAGAGGCCTACTCTGGTAGAAATAGACTTT
This sequence comes from uncultured Pseudomonadota bacterium, assembly GCA_963795715.1. Taxonomy (GTDB): domain Bacteria; phylum Pseudomonadota; class Gammaproteobacteria; order Coxiellales; family Coxiellaceae; genus JAFEDN01. Next base: position 450,779 of record CAWCIY010000004.1, on the reverse strand, counting down.
GATTCATAAAGAGTACCATAAAAATTATTCACTTTTTCAACCAATGGGACCAGATCAGTTTTGCGAATTTTACCATGATCTTCTACCTTTTGGTCTTCAAATCGATTATTCACCGATGACAATTTTAAAATCCATGCCTGGTCATAAGCTTTGACTAAATTATTAGGCAAAGGGAGTATCCAGCTGGCAAAAAATGGTTTTTCTGTACATAATTGATACAAGGTATTCCCTTTAAAAAAAGAATCATTATAGAATTTAGCAACGAATAATTCTCTTTTTGTATCTTCAAGATTTTTAAAATTTTCTACGACTTTTTCTTGTAATTTTTGATCATATTGATTAAACAAGTTTTTCCACATTGTCACTGTAATGTCTGGATTTAAAAAATATTTTTCAAGCAAAATCATTGCCGAATTTTCAGGTAGTTTTTTTTGTAATCCATATAAGGCTACTAAGGTTTTTGAAGAAAATTTTTCATCATTCTCTAAAACGAAATGAGTTAGGTTGGGATATTTTAAAATCAGTTGATCTCTTTGTTCGTCCGAAAATTTATGAGGTTTATTTAAAGCGCATTGTGCATAAGGTTCTGATTGCATGGTCACTTCAAATAAAACATCAGTAGGTAAAAAATTAAATAAAATATCATTATTTAAGATAGCCAGAACCGCGATAGGTGAATTACACTTAACCGCCTTAATGAGCCCGGATAAGTGTAACCCTAATTGCACTTTGTTCGAAAGAATATTCTTTATAATTGGGGTTAAATACTCTTCCACAGTTGTTTGAGGTAAAAGTTCTAATAATTGAGGTAAGCGGAGTTCTTTTTCAATAGAATCCTTTAAATAGGTCTTACACTCTTGAATTAAATTTCCATCTACTCTAGCTATTTCGATGAAACGGCTCATTTGATTGTATTGCGATTGTATTGGACGTGTTTTAATATAGTTCAGAAGAGCGTTAACTATGTGTGCATTAGACCAGGGAAAAGATTGGAATTGCCATGAAAGTGTATCGCGATTCGTTTCTTCTATTGCTTGTTCTAAAAAGCGGTGTGTTTCTTTTGATTCTTTTTCCTCGGGAAAATAGTACGCAATCAATTCAAGACATTTATTTATAGCATCAGGATGTTCAGGGTATTTGTTTTTTTCATACATAATGCGCAATGTAACTAGGCCTATTTCGTGGTTTTCCTCTATAATCGTGCTTAGCTTCTGCCAAGAATGGTTGTTTGCAATTATCCAAAAAATGTCTACTGCAGTTTTATAATGATTGTCTTGGCTATTCGAGTAATTAATATGATATGTTAATTCGTGCAATTTATCTGAATCTCGTTTTCCGAGAAAGGACCTTGCGTTGGAGCTTAGAGAATAATGATTGTTTCCTTGAAGGTACAACAAGATCGAATTTAAGTCTTTTAATTTTAATTTTAAACTGTTTCTGAATGGGCTGTCTTTCATGTCTATTTTTCTCACGTTAACAAATAAGTAAACGTATATTGAATGATAAATATTAAAATAATCTTAATAAAATCTACCTTTTTATCTTCTACAGCCATGTGCAATACCGGCCCTAAAATTGATGTCCGCTTCGCATGCTTGATGACCAAGAGAAATTTTTGCACAAAATAAGCTTTGTGGTTATAAAACTCTATGATATAGTTCAACATTCTCATAAAACATGAGGATTTTTGCAATGAATAATACCCTTGATGTACCGTTGGTAAATGAAGAAGTAGGTTTGCCGGAAATTACCATCAAATCTGTGGTTTTATCCATCATCATTACTGCCATTTTAGGCGCCTCTAATGCTTATTTAGCATTGAAATTGGGTCAAACCATTTCTGCTTCCATTCCTGCGGCCATTATTGCCATGGGCGCATTGCGCTTTTTTAGAAAGCACAATATCTTGGAAAACAATATTGTCCAAACGGCAGCTTCAGCCGGAGAAAGTGTGGCTTGTGCCATTGCCTTTGTCTTGCCGGCTTTGTTAATGACGGGTTATTGGAGCCATTTTCATTACTGGGAAACTTTATCAATCACCTTATTGGGTGGATTTTTTGGAGTTTTATTTTCGGTGCCTTTGCGTCGAGTGATGTTAAATTACCCCAGCTTAAACTTTCCCGAGGGGACTGCGGTTGGCAACGTACTAAAAGCCAGTGGCAGTGGTGAAGTTCAAATGAAATATCTGCTCAATGGTGGTTTAGGCGGTGGGCTCATCGTTTTATTGCAAACCGGGTTTCAGGTTTTGTCTGATAATTTCAAAATATGGATTTCATCCAGCAAAGTTCTATTTGGTTTGACCTTGGGTTTTTCTCCAGCCCTGATTGCCGCTGGGTTTATCGTAGGCATTCAAGCCTGTATCGCTTTATTATTCGGAATTATCGTCGGCTGGGTTATAGGTGTTCCGGTTTATTCTCATATTTACGGCTTGCCGCACGCGGATAACCTTTATGATATGGCGATGACTTTGCGCGCCAATCATATTCGTTATATTGGGGTCGGCACCATGCTCTTAGGCGGTACTTGGACTTTGTTTACTTTAATAAAACCCATCGCCGTGAGTTTATCGGTCTCTCTTAAGGCATTTCGTGAAGCGACTAAAAATAAGCATAACCTGCGTTTACCTTCTACCGAACGGGATATCCCTATCGCGGTGGTAGGAATTTTCACTTTGATCTTGGCTTTTGTGGCCTATTTTGTATTCCTGCATTTTTTCGATATGAACGCCCATCCATTACCTAATTCGTTGCGTTATGGGATCAGTTTGTTCGCAGTCGGTTATCTTTTAATAATTGGATTTTTATTAGCCTCGGTGTGTGCTTACATTATCGGTTTGGTAGGGGCGACCAATAATCCTTTGTCTGGATTGGTTTTGGGTTCAGTGTTAATTACCTCGTTAATTTTAGTGCCACTGTTATCACACTTGAATTTAGATCATGAGACCATTTCTAAAATAGCGGTGTCAGTAGTCATTATCATCACTACTGTGGTAGCTATTGTTACCGTAACCGCAGGGGAAACCATTCAAGATTTGAAAGCTGGAAAAATGGTTGGGGCGACGCCTTGGAAACAACAAGTGATGATGATTGTGGGCGTGGTGGTGGCTTCTTTAGTGATTGGTCCGGCTTTAGAATTGCTGTTTCAAGCTTATGGTATTGGCGGAGTTTATCCTCGAGCTGGAATGAGTTCTGCTCAGATGTTGGCAGCTCCGCAGGCTGGTTTGGTATCAGCCGTTGCTCAAGGCGTTTTTGGCCATTCTTTACCTTGGACCGATATAACAGTGGGAGTTTTAATTGCCGTAGTGGCCATTTTAGCGGATGAATGGCTGAAAAAACGCGATATGCGTTTGCCGGTACTGGCGATCGGCATCGGTATTTATTTACCTCCAGAGATCACCTCTGCAGTAGTGATTGGCGGCGCGCTCAATTTCTTATGCAAACACGTTTTGATTAAGCGTGGTCAATCGCTGCAATCTTTTGAAAAAGGGACTATGTTGGCTTGCGGTTTGGTGGCGGGTGCGGCTTTGACTGGAGTCATACTTGCTGTACCCTTTGTTCTCAAAGGGAGCTCAGACGCATTACGTATAGTCCCGGCGGGATTTGCGCCTATAGCCAATATCCTTGGATTTATTTCCTTGGTTCTGCTCTGCATGTGGTTGTATAAAACCACTATGGCCAAAAAATGAGCTATTCTTAAATAAAGGTTTTTTTGAATTATAATCTAAATTTTAATTTTTAATACATTTTATAAATGGAGTTTTTATGAAAAAGTCATTTATTCCAGTTTTGGGCGCCGTATTGACTCTGTTATTAACAAGCGTCAGTTATGCGCAACAACCCGGAACGGTTAATATAACTATAGATAATTCTTCAGACGCCGAATTACAATTTTTTAATAAAAACATTCAAGCAAGATGGACAACAGACACCTTCCCTTCAACCATTCCCGCAACCGAAACATTAACGATTTCTGGAAATCCAAACACCTCTGGGAGCTTTACTTATAGAATTAACGCTGCTACGGGAGGTCAACCCATTCAATTTATTTTCAATGTTTCATTTGATCCCCAGGGACAAGCATCCTTTCGTTGTGATATAAGCCCTACGAATTCTCCGTATATTTGTTATGTTTCCCAATCCAGTCCCTCTGAAGATTTCACCGTACATATCCGACCTCAAAGCACAACACTACTCGACTGATCGCGATGGGGGATCGCAATCGGCTTTGCCGATGCGTAGGATCAGAACAGGGAAGCTATTCCCGCTTGAACTAATTTGTTAAGATGCTTGCTATGAAAAGCACCGACCAAAGCCTAATACGAAATTTTTCCATTATTGCTCACATAGACCATGGTAAATCCACCTTGGCGGACCGTTTAATTCAAATTTGCGGCGGACTCAGCGAGCGGGAAATGGTGTCGCAAGTGCTGGATTCAATGGATATTGAACGTGAGCGAGGCATCACCATCAAAGCACAATCAGTTACTTTACATTATCAGGCTAAAGATGGTTTAACTTATCAACTTAATTTTATTGATACCCCAGGCCACGTTGATTTCGCTTATGAAGTTTCTCGATCATTGGCTGCTTGCGAAGGTGCGTTGCTGGTGGTCGACGCCGGCCAGGGAGTGGAGGCACAAACTGTCGCCACATGCTATACCGCCTTGGAACAAGGCTTAGAAGTTTTACCGGTCATCAATAAAATTGATTTGCCCCAGGCAGAGCCCGAGCGCGTAATCCAAGAAATTGAAGAGGTCATCGGTATTGATGCCAAACATGCGGTTAAAGTTAGCGCTAAACAAGGCCTCGGCATCGAAGATTTATTGGAACAACTGATCAAAGTCATTCCGGCTCCTAAGGGCGATCCGAATGGTCCTTTGCAGGCTTTAATCATTGATTCCTGGTTTGACAGTTATTTGGGTGTGGTCTCTTTGGTGCGCATCATGCAAGGTACTTTAAAATCCGGGGATAAAATTAAAGTCATGTCGATAGGTAAAGACTACCTTGCGGATGAAGTAGGGGTATTCACTCCGAAACGTACGATTTTGGAAGCATTACGTACGGGTGAAGTGGGTTTTGTGGTAGCTGGGATCAAAGATATTTTTGGCGCGCCGGTAGGGGATACCTTGACCCATGCCAAACGTCCTGCCAGCGAGCCGTTGCCTGGATTTCATAAAATAAAACCACAGGTGTTTGCCGGCTTGTTTCCTATCAGCGCCGACGATTATGAAGCGTTCAGAGATGCACTTTCCAAATTGAAATTGAATGACGCTGCATTATTTTATGAGCCGGAATCCTCAACGGCTTTGGGTTTTGGTTTTCGCTGCGGTTTTCTGGGCATGTTGCACATGGAGATTGTCCAAGAACGGTTGGAGCGGGAATATAATTTGGAACTCATCACTACAGCGCCTACTGTTATTTACGAGGTATTGACTAAACAAGATGAAATTATTTATGTTGATAATCCCAGTCAGTTGCCTGATATTGGCAAAATCGGTGAGATCCGCGAACCGGTGGCGGATGTTCATATTCTTGTCCCGTCGGAATATTTAGGAGCGGTAATGACTTTGTCTATGGAAAGAAGGGGAGTACAGAAAAAATTACAATATATTGGCAAACAGGTTTCTCTTGAGTACCAAATTCCAATGAATGAAATTGTACTCGATTTTTTCGACCGGTTAAAATCGGTTAGTAGAGGATTTGCCTCTTTGGATTATAATTTTAATCATTTTTCTGCTGCAGATTTAGTAAAACTGGACGTACTCATTAACGGCGAACGTGTCGATGCTTTGACTTCTATCGTGCATCGTGAACACGCCTTTACCCGAGGAAATGCACTGGTGGAAAAACTCAAGGAGCTCATTCCTCGGCAAATGTACGACGTGGCGATTCAAGCAGCGGTTGGAGTAAAAATTATTGCGCGTCAAAATGTTAAAGCTTTACGTAAAGATGTCACTGCTAAATGTTACGGCGGGGATGTGAGTCGTAAACGTAAGCTGCTGGAAAAACAAAAAGCCGGTAAAAAACGCATGAAACAAGTGGGAAAAATTTCAATTCCCCAGGAAGCGTTTTTAGCGGTGTTAAAAGTAGGAAAGGATTAACAGATAAGTTCCGTCATTCCGCGATCAAGTCGCAGAATGACGAATAACTTGGAACAGCCATAGATTAATAGATTATGGAGATCGAAATGATTATTTATGATTTTACTTTTTATTTAACTTTAGCGGTGGTAGTCACCGGATTATTGGCGTTAGCGGACGTGCTGTTTTGGGCGAGAAGACGTCGGATCAATGGTCATCAGATGCCTGTGATCATTGAATACGCACGTTCTTTTTTTCCGGTGTTATTATTGGTGCTGATCATTCGATCTTTTATAATACAACCTTACCGAGTGCCGACCAGCTCATTGGTTCCCACGGTTTTGCCCGGTGATTTTATTGCGGTAAAAGAATACGAATACGGATTGCGTTTGCCAGTGCTCAATACCAAGATTGTGAATATCAGTGAACCAAAACGAGGTCAAATATTTTTGTTTCGCTTCCCGCGTGATCCTCGTTTGACCTATGTAAAACGTGTGATTGGAGTTCCTGGCGATCATATCCAATATAAAAATAAGGTGCTGTATATCAATGGCGTAGAAGCCAAACAAAAATTATTGGAACACACTCATTACATTGACGAAAACGGAGTTTATTTTACGGTTGATAGAATTGAGGAAGATTTAGACGGGGTAAAACATCCAATATTTGTTGAGCCGGAGGGTGGCGAAACACAGGATGTAGATGTAGTAGTGCCGCCCGGAAATTATTTCGCTATGGGTGACAATCGTGATGACAGCGGCGATAGCCGTTCCTGGGGATTTGTGCCTGAGAAAAATTTAATCGGCCAAGCTTTTTGGATTTTTATGAGTTGGGATACCAATGGCGCCGGCTGGGATAAAATCCGGTGGAATCGGCTTGGAAAGGGAATACATTAATGTCTGACAGCCTTGCCAAGCTATCAGAAAAAATTGGTTATCAATTTAAAGATTTGACGCTATTAGATCACGCTTTACGTCATCGCAGCTCAGGTCATTTGAGTAATGAGCGCTTAGAATTTTTAGGGGATGCTGTGCTGGGGCTGATTATCGCTCAAGCTTTATTTGAGCATCATCCACAAGCTTCCGAAGGAGAACTTAGCCGGATGCGTTCAATTTTAGTCAATGGTATGCAGTTAGCTGAACTGGCCAGAAAGTTGCAATTGGGACTCCATCTTAAGTTAGGTGCAGGCGAGCTGAAAACGCGGCGGCCAGGATCGGGATTCCATTTTGGCTGATGGTTTGGAAGCGCTGATCGGCGCGATTTATTTAGACAGTAATTTGGACGCTTGCCGTGAATGTATTTTTAAATGGTATGGCCATCGCCTGGATGAACTCAGCGAAATGCATCCAGCCAAAGATGCTAAAAGTCATTTGCAAGAATGGGTGCAAGCCCATAAATTTCCATTGCCTACCTACACCGCAACCGTGAGTGGGAAACCGCATGAGCAAACTTTTGTTGTGACCTGCCAAGTGGAGGGTTGCCGCACACTGCATCCGGCGCCAGTACTAGCCGCCGAAAAGCGGAGCAATTGGCGGCGCGAAATTATTTGGATTTATTATCATGACACATAATGTGGCTACGTTGCTATTATCGGTCGCCCGAATGTGGGCAAATCGACTTTGCTAAATCATTTGCTGGGACAAAAAATCAGTATTACTTCCCGCAAACCGCAAACCACCCGCCACCGTATTTTGGGGGTAAAAACGGTGGGTGAAACTCAATTTGTTTATGTAGATACTCCTGGCTTACACGAGCATCAAGGTCAGGCTTTAAATCGGTATATGAATCGTACTGCGCTCAGCGCCTTGCATGATGTGGATGTGATATTATTTTTAGTCGACGCCCGAAGATGGACTGAGCAAGATGATTGGGTGTTAAAACAATTACAGTAAAGTCAGTGTACCGGTGATATTGGCGGTCAATAAAATTGATAAGTTGAGCGATCGCGTTCGCAGTTATTGCCTTATCTGGAAGCAGCGGCCAAGCGTTTTCCGTTTTATAAAATAATTCCCATCAGCGCTAAAAACGGCGATCAATTGCCGGATTTGGAACGTATGTTTGAGTACTTGTTTACCTGAGCAAATGCATTTATTTCCTGACGATCAATTGACGGACCGTAATGACCAGTTTTATTGCTGCCGAAACTGTGCGTGAAAAATTAATGCGCTCGCTCGGGCAAGAATTGCCATATGCCCTCACGGTGACTATGGAAGCTTTTGAAGAGCGAGCCGGAAATTGTGCGAATTGCTGCGATCATTTGGGTAGAGAAAGTCAGCCAAAAACCGATTATTATTGGCGAGGGCGGGGAGCGCTTAAAAGCAGTCGGTCGCAGCGGCGCGTTTGGATTTAGAAAAATATCTAGAAAAAAAGGTCTTTTTAAAATTATGGGTCAAAGTCAAAAGTGGCTGGTCGGATAATGAAACTTTGTTGCGGCAATTAGGTTTCGGCAGCTAATCCTGACCTGCACTTGGGCAAAGCCCAAATGCAGGAATGAAGGGGAAGAATCACATTTCTCCCCCTTGCGAACCCCCATTGTGTAAAGTGGTATTTGGAGAGTTTTCGTGACACAGCGTGTGCAGTTAGAACCGGTTTTTGTTTTACATCATCGACCCTACCAAAATAGCAGTTTAATTGTGGATTTTTTTTCACAGCAATACGGTCGCGTAGCAGTGCTGGCTCGTAGTGCACGCGGGCCAAAATCTCGTTTCAAAGGATATTTGCAGTTATTTTCACCATTGTTAGCTTCTTGGAATGGACTACGAGAATTAAAAAATCTAAATCATTTGGAATTATCTGCGGCTCCTCTTTCCTTGAATGGACAAGGTTTGCTGTGCGCATTTTATTTAAATGAATTACTGTTGCGCTTATTACCTAAAGAAGATGCATATCCTGAAATTTTTATCGATTATCAAATGGCTTTGCAAAAATTAGCGCAAGCAGAATCGCCACCGATTATTTTGCGTCGGTTTGAAAAGCGACTATTAGAAAATCTTGGTTATGGTTTGTCTTTTCAAGTAAATCCACAAGAATATTACCGTTGGCGGCCCGAGCAAGGTTTTTTACCCTGTGAAAGCTCAGCCGATCACCGTGAGTCAGTTTTTTTAGGGCGTAGTTTGTTGGCTTTACAAACTGAGACATGGGATAATTCCGAGGACTTACTGGCGGCTAAGCGGCTAATGCGTTTGGTGTTGAGTCAACATTTAGGTTCAAAACCATTGAAAAGTAGGGAGTTGCTTTTTTAAATAAGCCCTTATATAATGTATACACCTAATGTATGTGTTTATGGGAATTTATGTTAAGATCACAAATTTATATAACCGAAATTGAAAAAAAAGAATTGAATCTCCTCAGTGAGGAAACAGGAAAATCGCAAAGCGAGTTAATACGTGAAGCAATTGACTTGTTAATCCAACATAAATTGGAAAAAAAACGTGATAAAATGATCGCACTGCAAGCTGTTAAAGGTTTGTGGGAAGATCGATCGGATTTGCCGGATTTTGCTAAATTACGCAGAGAATTTGATAGGAGTTAACGTTTGACGGAAAAATTGTTAATCGATACTGATGTGCTGATTGATTATCTTCGTAATATTTCACAAGCAGTTAATTTTTTAGAAAATAAAATTGAAACCAGTGCATGCTATCTATCAGTGATAACCATTGCGGAGTTGTTTGCTGGAGTAAGAGAGGGGAAAGAGCGTTCTGCTATGGAAAAATTTTTTCAAGCTTTTGAAATAGTTGAAGTAGATGCTGATATCGCACAAAAAGGCGGTTTGTATCGTCGTGATTATGGTAAAAGTTATGGAACAGGCCTTGCAGATGCGATTATCGCAGCCTCTGCTGAATTCTATCAAGCGAGACTGATCACTTTAAATAAAAAGCATTTTCCCATGGTTAAAAACGTTTTTGTGCCATATAAAAAAATATAATATTAAAGGAGTTACTAAAAGCATGAAACAGAATACTATTCGTTTAGGGGTAAACATCGATCATGTGGCTACTTTGCGGCAAGCACGTGGAGTAGATTATCCGGACCCAGTCATGGCTGCGTTAATGGCGGTGAAGGCTGGCGCGGATGGATTGACTTTGCATTTGCGTGAAGACCGGCGTCATATTCAAGATGCTGATTTATTCAAAATGAAGCAAGAAATTCACATTCCGCTTAACTTAGAAATGGCGCTCACGGAAGAAATGATCGGAATCGCCACAAAAGTTAAACCAGAAAATTGTTGCATAGTTCCGGAAAAGAGAGCCGAATTAACTACCGAAGGTGGATTGAACGTACTGGCGCAAGAAAAAAAAGTGAAAGAAGCTTGCGAACGATTGACGTCTGCTGGAATTACGGTTTCTCTTTTTATTGATCCGGATTCAGCACAAATCGAAGCGGCCAAACGCTGCCAAGCTCCCGTAGTGGAATTAACCACAGGACAATACGCTGAAGCAACAACGGTTGAGGGAAAAGAAGAGCAATTACAACGGTTACAAATAGCGACCCAATATGCTGCTGAATTAGGTTTAATAGTCAACGCGGGTCATGGTCTCAATTATGAAAATGTCCAACCCATCGCCGCTATTCCCCAGATGAATGAACTCAATATCGGCCACAGTATCATTGCCTATGCAGTTTTTTGGGGCATGGAGGCTGCGGTAAGCAAAATGCGGTTAATCATGCAACGCGCTAGAATTTGACATAAATGAAATTGATTTCACTTAATATTTGGGGCGGCCACGTAAAGCAGGCTCTTTTGCAGTTTATCGCATCCTATCGCGATGTGGATATTTTTTGCTTTCAAGAAGTTTATCATCAGGCCCCTTATAAAATTTCTACCGATGATAGAGCAGTTCATTTAGATATTTTTACGGAATTGCGAACATTACTGCCAGAGTTTTATGCCTTATTTAAACCGGTAGTCCATAATTTTTATGGAATAGGTGTGTTTGTTAAAAAAACTGTAGAAATATTAGAAGAAGGCGATATTTCCATTTATGAAAACTCGAACTATTCTGGCATTGGCCCTACTCATTCTCGAAATTTGCAATGGATAAAATGCCGATCTAATCACCACCTCTATTCTATTTTTAATGTCCACGGGCTTTGGAATGGCAGGGGAAAGACGGATACTCTGGACAGAATTCTTCAGTCGCAACGAATTAAGTCATTTATAGATTCTTTCGATACAGCAAAAATTCTTTGTGGAGATTTTAATTTAAGACCGGATACGGAAAGTATAAAGATTTTGGAAAAAAACATGAAAAATCTTATTCAAACATATGATATTCGTTCTACGCGCACTCGATTTTATCCCAAAGATGAAAAATACGCTGACTATATTTTTATTTCCCCTGATATTAAAGTTAACTCATTTTCTGTTTTACCCGATGAAGTTTCTGATCATGCGCCATTGTTGCTAGAATGTGCTACTCAGACTTTAGAGGAAAAGTATGGGGCTTAAATCCTATTTTTGTATCATAAGAAAGAAAATGGCCGGTGTGATGCCAGGCTCCTAGAACAATGCGTTTGCCATAAGGCAGCATGTGAATATCCGGCCGGTGAGTGTGGCCGTGAATCAATTGATTAACATGATGAAATTGCATTGCTTGCAAAACCGCTTTCGAAGTCACATCGAGAATATATTCAGTAGAATTTTTTTGATGTTGACGGCTTTTGCCACGAATCCACAGACTGCCACGGCGACGCCAAGCGAGTGGTAAACTCAAGGCTATGCGCTGGAGCAATGGATTGAGAGTCAGAAGGCGGGCTCTTTGATGTTTTTTATCTAAAGTGCAAAGGCTGTCGCCATGCATTAACAAAGTAGGAACACCATAAAGTTCTATAACCGTGGGGTCTGCGAGCAGCTTCATTCCGGTTGCAGCCATAAAACGTGTACCAATCAAAAAGTCGCGGTTGCCGCGCATAAAATAAATGGGTAACCCTTTATCAGTGGCTTGTTTCAGCGCCTGAATGATTTGGGTATTAAAGTAAGATAAATCATCATCACCGATCCAAGCTTCAAATAAATCCCCCAGTATATACAAGGCGTCGGCTTGAGGGGCTATTTCTTGTAAAAAATATAAAAAAGCAGCGGTTATTTTCGGTTCATCCGCTTGCAAGTGTAGGTCAGAAATAAAAAAGGTGGCCATGGGGAAATATCCAAGTTGTTTTATGAAAACAAGTTGAGTAGAACAAGCGTGCACCATCCAATGGGGATTGGATGGGCACTAACCACGAGTACCTACGCACTAGATACCATGGCTATCAGCATTATAAACATTCTTGCGTTTTCTTCAAATCTTCGGATGCTGCAACATGGCAATCGCATTATTAGAGAGTTTTTCTAATTGGGTGCAACTGTAATTGATCTCTTTCGTGTAAGATCAGGGACAGACCTAGCATCAATTTCCGTTGACCGGGAATTACTCTTAATAATATAATCCCAGACCAGTGATTTTTAAAAGGAACTGCACCGTGAAAGCTCGACCGATCTTTTTAAATTTGTGGCGGATTAAATTCCCTCTACCTGCCGTTGTGTCCATTTTGCACAGGATTTCAGGACTAGTTATTTTTTTAGGTTTGCCTTTATTGTTGTATTTACTCAGCTTGTCTTTGATCTCGCAACCAAGCTTTGATCGTTTAATTCGGATTCTTGCTGATCCTGGGATGAAACTATTGGTATGGATTGTGATTTCAGCTTTGGCTGGACATTTTTTTGCGGGTATAAGACATCTCCTCATGGATATGGGATGGGGTGAAACCCTCCGCAGCGGTCGCGTGAGCGCTTATTTGGTTATGATAATCACTGTTATCGTCATATTATTAATGGGATTCTGGATATGGTCGTAAGATCTTCTCATGCCGGGCTGCGCAACTGGTTAATTCAGCGAATTACCGCAGTGATTATTGGTTTGTATTTTATTTTTTTAGGATTGTATTTAATCAATCATCAACCAGTTGATTTTACCCAGTGGCATAAATTATTCGATAATATTCTTATGAAAATTGCGACAGTCATCACGCTGCTCGCTATTCTTTGGCATACTTGGATTGGATTGTGGACAGTTTTGACTGACTACGTAAAAATTACCGGTATTCGTATAGTGTTGCAGTCATTGGTCATCATTTTATTATTGGGTTATGTTTTTTGGGGTATTGAAATTTTAGTGTAATCGGAATCAATATGTCGCCTATCAATCAAAAGCAATTTGATGCAGTCATTGTCGGTGCGGGAGGCGCAGGGTTACGCGCTGCTTTGCAACTGGCGCAATCTAATTATAAAGTTGCAGTGATTTCCAAAGTGTATCCGACCCGTTCCCATACGGTTTCAGCCCAAGGCGGCATCGCTGCAGCCTTAGGTAATGTAGTGGAAGACCATTGGGAATGGCATATGTATGATACCGTCAATGGCTCTGACTATTTGGGCGATCAAGACGCCATTGAATACATGTGTCAAAACGCACCAGCTTCCGTGTATGAATTGGAGCACATGGGCCTGCCATTTTCACGTTTGGACAATGGTAAAATTTATCAACGGGCCTTTGGCGGCCATACCCAAAATTATGGCGGTGAACCGACCAAACGCACGTGTTCAGCGGCAGACCGAACGGGTCACGCCATGGTGCACACCATGTTCCAAAAAAATTTGGAAGCCAAAACCCATTTTTATAATGAGTGGTACGCCATCGATTTAGTAAAAAATAGCACCGGTGGAGTGGCTGGGGTCGTTGCCATGTGCATAGAAACCGGAGAGATCGTCTTTTTTAAAGCTCGCGCCACAGTGCTGGCTACCGGGGGGGCAGGCCGAATTTATGCCACCACTTCGAATGCTTATATTAACACTGGAGATGGTTTGGCCATGGTTTTGCGCGCAGGCTATCCTTTACAAGATATGGAATTCTGGCAATTTCATCCCACAGGCATCGCTGGAGTAGGCTGTTTAATCAGTGAAGGTGTGCGCGGGGAGGGTGGTTATCTATTAAATAAGAATGGCGAACGTTTTATGGAGCGCTATTCGCCCCATTTGAAAGATTTGGATTGCCGAGATGTGGTTTCTCGCTCCATCATTATGGAAATATTGGCGGGAAATGGTGCGGGGCCTGATAAAGATCACGTGCTGTTAAAACTGGATCATTTGGGAGCCGATCTCATTAAGAACCGCCTACCTGGCATACGTGAACTCTCTATGGCTTTCGCCAATGTAGATCCGATTAAAGAACCTATTCCGGTAGTTCCCACTTGTCATTATATGATGGGGGGCATTCCCACAAATATTAATGCTCAAGTCATTACCCAGGATAAAAACGGCCAAGACCGTGTGGTCCCAGGTCTTTTTGCCGCCGGCGAATGTGCCTGTGTTTCTGTGCATGGCGCCAATCGATTGGGTACGAATTCGTTATTAGATCTCATTGTATTCGGTAGGTCGGCAGGTATTCATTTAGAAAAAACTTTACGCGAACATACCCAAGAAATTGCGTATGACCCTGCAGATCTTGACCGCATCCAGGCGCGATTAGCGCGTTGGGAAAACCCCAACAACACTGAAGATCCAATAGCCATTCGTCGGGAAATGCGAGAAGTTATGCAAAATAATTTTGGAGTTTTCCGGGATCAAGGTCATATGGAGCCTGGCTTGAATAAGTTACAAGGTCTCGCCCAAAGATTACAACAGGCTCAATTAAAAGATCGAAGCCAAATTTTTAATACTACCCGTGTAGAGATGCTAGAATTAGATAATCTGATGGCAATCGCTTTGGCGACAGCTGTCTGCGCCAATGAACGTAAGGAGAGTCGGGGCGCCCATTCTCGTTATGATTATCCAAATAGGGACGATGTGAATTATTTTAAGCATTCCATTTATTTCCAAGATGGCCGTTTGGGGTCCAGACCGGTTAACCAAAGCCCCAAATATGTACCGCCGTTCCGATTAAAAGATCGAGAAGAAAGTTATGAGTAAAAAATCACGTAAAATGACCTTTGCGATTAGTCGCTACAATCCTGAAGATAATAAACCAGTGCACATACAGGAATATGAACTGGAAACCAGCAAAATAAAAGGCGCTATGTTACTCAACGCCTTGGAAACCATTAAAGAAATCCTAGATCCTACTTTGAAATTTCGACGCTCCTGCGGTGAGGGGGTTTGCGGTTCTGACGGTATGAATATTAATGGCAGAAATGGTTTAGCTTGTATCACTAAATTGCGGGATTTACCTAACCGGGTTGTTTTAAATCCTTTGCCGGGCTTTCCCATCATTTGCGATTTAATAGTCGACATGACTCAGTTTTTCACCCAGTACGAAAAGGTGAAACCCTATCTGCAAAATAGTAACCCGCCGCCTGAAACTGAAAGGCTACAGTCGCCAGATGAACGTGCACGCTTGGACGGTTTGTACGAATGTATTTTGTGCGCTTGTTGCACCAGTTCATGCCCTTCTTATTGGTGGAATCCGGAAAAGTTTATCGGACCAGCCGGTTTGTTGAATGCTTACCGATTTATTGCGGATAGCAGGGACACAGAAACAGCCGCTCGATTAGAAGCTTTAAAAGATCCATACAGTGCATTTCGTTGCCGCACCATTATGAATTGTGCTGATGTTTGTCCAAAGGGTTTAAATCCCTCCGAAGCCATTGCTAAAATTCGCAGGGATATGCTTCATAATACAGATTAAGTAAAGAAATAAAGGTAAACCCACATGTCTAGTTCTTTAAAATCTTGGCAGTTGACCTCCTATTTATCCGGTGGCAACGCCGCCTATATAGAGTCTTTATACGAACAATTTTTACAAGATCCTAATTCAGTCAGCGAAGAATGGTGCAGTTATTTTACTGTTTTGGCCAATGGTCAAGTCAATGCGCCATTACAGGAAGTGTCACACGCGCGGATTCAAGAACAGCTCAGGCAAATGGCGCGTCAACCTAAAACCGTTACCACCGGGGTTGCCACCACTCCGCGTCAGGAAGCGGTCGATTATCTGATCATTTCTTACCGCCGTTTTGGCCATCTCAACGCCAAAATTAATCCCTTAGGATTTGAAGAACCGATAGACCCACGTCTGGAGCTCAGTTATTACTATTTAGGGCCCGCGGATGCGGACCAGGTATTTCTAACCCGAGGAGTTCTGCCCCAAGAAAAAGCCACTTTACGTGAAATTTATGAAACTTTACGCAAGATTTATTGTGGTTCTATCGGCATTGAGTATACCCGCATCAGTGACGAAGAAGAACGCGCCTGGTTGCGTGAATACATGGAGAAAAAACTGTCTAATATTGTTTTAGATAAAGAAACTAAGTTGAGCATTTTGCAAAAATTAGTTGCTGCAGACGGTTTAGAAAAATATTTGGAGCGAAAATATACTGCCCAAAAAAGATTTTCCATTGAAGGAGCCGACGCCTTAATTCCAATGATGGAAGAACTGGCCAAACGCGCCGCCTCCCAATCGGTACGGGAAATGGTCATCGGCATGGCTCATCGAGGACGATTGAATGTTTTGTTAAATATCATGGGACAAGCCCCCCTGGAATTATTTCAAGAATTCGAAGGCACCAAAGACTATGGCATGACCACTGGTGATGTTAAATACCACAACGGTTTTTCCAGCAATATGAAAACCCCTTCGGGTTATATTCATTTGTCATTGATGTGTAATCCTTCGCACTTAGAGTTCGTCAATGCGGTCATTATGGGTTCAGTGCGGGCACGGCAGGAACGCAAGTCACCCGGCAGTGCTGCCAATCGTAACTATGCTGTCCCGCTGATGATCCATGGCGACGCTTCTTTTATTGGTCAAGGCATTACTCAGGAAACCCTGAGTATGTCAAACACTCGGGCGTATACCGTCGGTGGTTCGGTGCACATCATTGTAAATAACCAGGTTGGCTTTACTACCAGTGATCCTCGTGACAGTCGTTCTTCGCGTTATTGTTCCGATGTGGCTAAAATGATTGATGTGCCTATTTTGCATGTCAATGGCGATGATGTCGAAGCCACCATTAAAGCCATCTACATTGCCATGGATTATCGCACCAAATTTCGCAAAGATGTGGTCATTGACTTAGTTTGTTATCGCCGGCATGGTCATAATGAGGCGGATGAACCTAGAGCCACTCAACCGTTGATGTACGCGGTGATTGATCGGCATCCTGTTCCTCGAGAAATCTATGCTCGTCAGTTGGTTAAAGAAGGGGTTATTACCCAGCAGGCAGCAGATCAGTTGTGGGAAAATTACCGGTTGCAGCTCGATGAGGGGCGTTTGGTGGCGCCGGTCACTCAAAAAGATTTTCCGGAACGTTATCCTGCACCCAATTGGGCGCCATACATCAATCAATCTTGGACTATCCAAGTAGATACCTCTGTTCCTAAAAAGAAACTTCAAGAATTAGGTAAAAAGATCACCCAACTTCCGCAAGGGTTTCAGCTGCAGCGCAATGTTGCCATGGTCATACAGGCCCGAGAAAAAATGACGGCTGGGGAACAACCGCTAGACTGGGGTTATGCGGAAACCATGGCTTATGCAACTTTATTGGCGCAAAACCACCATATTCGTTTTTCCGGTGAAGATTGCCGTCGTGGCACTTTTTTTCATCGTCATGCTGCGGTATTTGATCAAAACACCGGTGAAGCTTATGTCCCTTTAGCCCATTTAGCGGAAGATCAAGGCCGTATGGATATTTACGATTCCTTGCTTTCTGAAGCAGGCACCATGGGTTTTGAATATGGTTACGCTATGGCAGCGCCGGAGGCTTTGGTTGTTTGGGAAGCGCAATATGGCGATTTTGCCAATGTCGCGCAGGTGCATATCGATCAATTTTTAAGTTCGGCCTGGCAAAAATGGAGCCGGTTATGTGGTTTAGTGTTATTACTACCGCATGGTCAGCAAGGCGAAGGCCCGGAACATTCTTCGGCCCGATTGGAGCGGTATTTGCAATTGTGCGCTCAGGAAAACATGCAAGTATTTGTGCCAAGCACGCCAGCGCAGATTTTTCATCTGCTGCGAAAACAAGTGCTGCGGCCTTACCGCACCCCTTTAGTGGTCATGAGCCCGAAAAGTTTATTACGCCATAAACTGGCTGTATCTACTTTGGACGATTTAGCCAAGGGGCAATTGCAATTAGTGATTGGAGAAATTGATGACATTGCGCCGGAAAAAGTACGCAAAGTCATTATGTGTTCAGGCAAAGTGTATTATGAGTTGCTGGAAAAACGTCGTGAGCAACAACAAAAAGACATTGCCATCATTCGGCTGGAGCAGCTTTATCCTTTCCCGGAACATGAATTGAAACAGGCTTTGGCGCTTTACTCCAAAGCAAAAACAGTCGTATGGTGCCAAGAAGAACCTAAAAATCAGGGGGCCTGGTACATAATGTATGATCGCTTCATTGCATGCTTGCCGAAATCCGCAACCTTGGAGTATGCTGGCCGTGAACCGATGGCTGCTCCTTCAGGCGGCTACTCAGCGCTGCATAAAAAACAACAGGTTGCGTTAATCAAAGACGCTTTAGCCTAAATTTTTGAGCCTAGAGAGGTGTATATAAATGGCTATTGAAATAAAAGTGCCGGTGTTACCGGAATCCGTAGCCGATGCTACGGTTGCAAAATGGTATAAAAAAGCAGGCGATCGGGTTAAGCTCGATGAGCAACTGGTGGATTTGGAAACTGATAAAGTTATGCTGGAAGTACCTGCTCCCAACAACGGTGTGCTGACTAAGATTTTCATTAATGAAGGAAAGACAGTCAAAGCAGGGGAGTTGTTGGCGATACTAGAAGAATCTGCGGCTGCTTCAGAAAAAACTGCACCCTCCAAAGCGGAAGAAAAAAAGTCCGCGCCTGCAACTGAGGAAAAGAAAACTGCGGCTGCAAAACCCGAGGGAGAAGAACTGAGTCCCGCGGTTCGCCGTTTAATGGCTGAACATAATTTAGATGTTAAAAAAATAAAAGCCACCGGGAAAAATGGCCGATTAACTAAAGAAGATGTAGAGCATTATTTACAATCGCAAATGGCTGGTGAAAAACAACCCTCGCCGGCTGCGGCCTCTACGCCCGTTGTGAGCAGTGAACGCCAAGAAAGTCGTGTGCCCATGTCCCGTCTCCGCGCCCGCATAGCTGAACGTTTAGTCAGCGTCCAGCATGAAACAGCTATGCTGACCTCGTTCAATGAAGTCAATATGCAGCCAATAATGGAATTACGCAAAACCTATCAAGAACGTTTTGAGAAAACTTACCAAGTTCGTTTAGGCTTTATGTCCTTTTTTGTTAAAGCAGCAGTGGAAGCCCTCAAACGCTTTCCTGTAGTCAATGCTTCCGTAGATGGTGGAGACATTATTTACCACAACTACTATGATATCGGAATTGCTGTTGGCGGAGGACCTCGAGGCTTAGTGGTGCCGATTGTTCGCAATGCTGATCTTTTGAGTATGGCGGACATAGAAAAAGCCATTCATGAATTTGCCGATAAAGTAAAAAATAATAAAATAACCATGGAAGACATCAGTGGAGGTACTTTTACTATTACCAACGGTGGTGTATATGGTTCAATGATGTCAACTCCCATTATTAATCCTCCACAAAGCGCTATTTTGGGGATGCACAAAATTACCGAACGCGCCGTAGTTGAAAAAGGACAAATAGTGATAAGGCCAATGATGTATTTGGCTTTATCTTATGACCATCGGATTGTCGATGGCAGCGAAGCGGTGCAATTTTTAGTGGTGATCAAAGAATTATTAGAAGATCCTGCCCGGTTATTACTGCAGATTTGAGCGTTCTAAAAAAGAGGATTTATGAATTTACACGAGTATCAAGCGAAACAATTATTAAAACAGTACGGTGTCCCTGTTCCCGTTGGAGAAGTGGTTTGGAATGTAGAAAGCGCAGGCACAACGGCAACCCGTATCGGCGGCAACCGTTGGGTAGTCAAAGCACAAGTTCACGCCGGTGGCAGGGGAAAAGCAGGTGGAGTAAAAATTGTCGATAACATCCCGGATTTACAAGCGGCAGTAAAAGATATGTTGGGCCGGCGTCTGGTAACCTATCAAACCGATGCCCATGGTCAACCCATCAATCAAGTATTGATTGAACAACCTGCTGAGATCGCCCGTGAATTATATGTGGGTGCAGTCATTGATCGCACTTCTCAAAGCGTGGTGTTTATGGCCTCTACCGAAGGGGGTATGGAGATAGAACAAGTTGCCCACAAAACTCCAGAAAAAATATTAACCATCACAGTCAATCCGACTCTTGGTTTATTGCCTTTTCAATGCCGGAAATTATTTTTTGGCTTAGGGTTAAATCAAAATCAAATGCAGGCTTTTACTGACATTCTAATGAATTTATATCAATTGTTTGTCGAACGGGATCTTAGTTTACTGGAAATAAATCCTTTAGTAGTGACTAAAAGCGGAGCGTTGATCTGTCTAGACGGCAAAATTAATATTGATGATAACGCGCTTTACCGTCAGCCCGAACTTCGATTAATGCATGATTCCAGTCAAGAAGATGAGAGAGAAAATCGTGCTCAACAATGGAGTTTAAATTATATTTCTTTAGACGGCGATATTGGTTGTATGGTCAATGGCGCCGGTTTGGCAATGGCCACTATGGACCTGATTAAATTAAATGGCGGCAAACCGGCCAATTTTTTAGATGTCGGTGGCGGCGCAACAGAAGAGCGTGTGAAAGAAGCTTTTAAGATCATTATTTCTGACAAACACGTCAAAGGTATTTTAGTGAATATCTTTGGTGGTATTGTCCGTTGTGATTTAATTGCCGACGGTATTATCAGCGCAGTGGCTGAAGTGGGAGTGAAAGTGCCGGTGGTAGCTCGCTTAGAAGGGAACAGAGCGGATTTAGGGGCCAAAAGATTAGCAGAAAGCGGTTTAAATATAGTTGCGGTGCAAGGCTTTGCTGAGGCCGCTAAAAAAATAGTGGAATTAACAGCATGACAGCAATTTCCGCTAAGCGGAAATTGCTTCCTGGTTTGGATGCTGAGCCCCAGCTTAGCTGTGGCTCAGCAATGAAGGGAAAGGTCGCTCCGCTCTCCTCTCCCTTGCGATCCCTCATCAGGATGAGATTTTTTTTTATTCAATAAGATAGAATACAGTGGGAATTATTGATGAGTATTTTAATTAATAAAGCAACCAAAGTGATTTGCCAGGGTTTTACCGGCAAGCAAGGAACGTTTCATTCTGAACAAGCCATTGCTTACGGCACTAAAATGGTGGGTGGAGTCACCCCTGGGAAAGGGGGTGAACAACATTTAGGTTTGCCTGTTTTCAATACTGTTCGTGAAGCGGTTGAAAAAACTCAGGCTGACGCCAGTGTCATTTATGTGCCTGCGCCTTATTGCAAAGATTCTATTTTAGAGGCAGTGGAGTCGGGCATAAAATTAATTGTTTGTATTACCGAGGGCATTCCGGTTCAGGATATGCTGGTGGTTAAAAAATATCTGAGCGGTACTTCATCCCGTTTAATTGGGCCAAATTGCCCAGGAATTATTACTCCTGGCGCCTGTAAAATCGGTATTATGCCTGGTCACATTCATCTTCCTGGAAGAGTGGGCATTGTTTCCCGCTCCGGTACTTTGACCTATGAAGCAGTCAGTCAAACCACTGCTTTAGGTTTGGGACAAAGCACTTGTGTTGGTATTGGTGGGGATCCGATTCCGGGCATGAGTTTTGTCGACGTGTTGCAACTTTTTCAACAAGATCCACAAACCGAAGCCATTGTTATGGTGGGAGAAATAGGTGGCAGTGCTGAAGAAGAAGCGGCTGCTTTTATCAAAGCCAATGTCACCAAACCCGTAGTTTCTTACATAGCAGGGGTGACCGCACCTCCTGGAAAAAGGATGGGTCATGCGGGTGCAATTATATCTGGTGGCAAGGGTACTGCTGCTGAAAAATTCAAAGCATTGGAAGCTGCCGGAGTACGTACAGTAAAATCCCCTGCGGAAATTGGAGTAGCGGTGGCATCCCTTTTAAGATGAGTCAGTAATTCAGAAATTCCCGGGATTTTCAATCCCGAGAATTTCTTCCCTGTTTTTACGCGATGCTCGGCTCAGACATTTTATCGCACGCAAAATTCTCATGAATCAATTTATCCCAAACCTCGCCAATATTTTAAAACCGCCCTAGGAAAGCGATGAGCCACTGCGTTTCAATTCGAAAGTAAGGCCATAATCTTTGTACCCTACAGAGATCTTTCTCAACAATTAAGTATAATTTAATATTTTGTTAATAAATAGCAACTAAAGTATCCATATTATCTAATTAATTTAAATACATTAATAAACCAATAAAGGCCGAAAACTATGAAAGATAAATACTCAGATTTTACCAGCGCCCTTCAATTTCAAACTGTCGCCCCCTTTGTTTTATCTTCGCAAATTCCTGAAAAACATTATCGAGAGGTTTATAACAAACTTGTTTACACTCATGAAGAATTTGATTTCGCAATCTTCACTAAAATTCCCAATACTTGGACTGAAAAAGAAACCAAACAATTCCTAAAATCCAAAAAAAATATCTTAATTAGGCCCATACATGTCGATAGTAAAGATTTTCGTAACTTACCTGTAGAAAAATATCAGGAATCTAAGAGCAATCGTTTTAATATTTTTTTCAACCCGCAGTACGAAAATCAAGGGAGCCTGCTTTTTTTAAAGGCTCTTTGCCATATACTTAAAATTTGGAAATCTTTGGTAAAGCAAGTGGAATATCAACGTATACAATCAGAAAGTAAGGAAGAAACTGAAACAAAAAGCTTATCAGTGCGTTTAAGCAATAAATTCGATTCTGAAAAATTTGCCGCAATTATCCAAGATGTCAGTGGCTTCGATTTATCTATTATTAGTGAAAAAATATTTATTATAGATGAACATAAAGAAAATATTGGATGCATACAAAATATTTCTTCCATAAAAGACCAGTATATAGTTAAAAAGGAGACACAAGATCATAACCGTACGGTTTATCAAAAGACGAAGGGATCTCATAAAGAGGTCAGAATAGATTGTATTCCTGAACCTATATCATTAGAAGAAAAAATCAAAGATGATTATGGCAATTTTTTTAATCGTTATTTGATACGAAGCATTACCATAGCTGAAAGAATTACTCTTAGTTTAGGGTCTAGTGAGGTATCTCTACAATTACCTAGCCTCACAAGCATTTCCAATGAAATCTTACAACGTAAAAGACCTCCCAAAATACTTAGGAATTTTGAGAACCTTGAGGAAATGGTTAATTATTTAGAATCAAATTTGCAAACTAGAAGCCTTTTATTGGTGTTATACGGCAAGAAATTCTTCTTCTGCTGCAGCGACACTCTAAAAAATAATATTCCTATTACTTCTAACCGACACATCGGTTTTACAAATTCTGGAAATAATTTTACTGGTTATAAAATGTCGAATGGTGATTTGAACCCGTATTATAAGGTGCAAGGTGGGGGAGAAATTTTAATTGATGGCGCTTTAATACCCAAAAATTCCACAATAATTGCCCTGAGATCTTGCGTAGATGATGATTCTTTCATGGGTATTGCTGACTTTGAACCGAAAAAAACCGACAAAGCTAGAGCAGTAGCTTATCGTAATCATGAAGTACACATTCTAGAAATACCTAAGAGGGCGATTTTAGGTTGGCGAAAGGGCCCAGGAGAGCCGTGGGAAAGTAAAATACCTGTTCCCTTAATTAGAGATTTACGTACTAATGAAGTTTTTACTCCGACTGTAGAAAGTCAGAGAGTTTTAGAAAACCCAACTTATATTAAAGAGCAGCCTAGGCGTGCTAAACGCAAACACAATCCTGAGCAAAAAGAAAAAGAATCTTCTAAAAAGAAATTGTGTGTCGTGAGTAGTCCCAAGCCAGAAGTAAATCAAGAAATCGATCAAAAACTTTTTACTAGTTCAAATCCGTTCCTTTCTCAAGATCATTCTTTACCGGTCGAAAAAAAACCGTTACCCCCCTCTAAAAGTAGCGAAAATCTTTCATCCACTTTAGTGGCTTTTTTCCAAGATGTTAAACATATCAAAAACACTGAATTAAAAACAAGTTCAGTCACTTCGCAACCCCTTAAAGAGAAACTGGTTTCTAATAGTATTAAAGAGAAACCGGTTTCTAATAGTAGTCTGATAGGAAAAAAACAAATGTCTGCTGCTTTAACGGAGTTTTTAAAAAACTTGAGTTCTAAAAAAGTCCAAAAAGAGCCAGTAAAAAAAAGGTGTACTGTCGATTCAACTTTGACTACTGCCATTTGAGAACTTAATGACGTCAACGCGAGCGTTTGATTTTTTCTTAGCCGGCAGCCGGTTTCTTCAAACAAGTTTGATAGTTTTCTTTATTCAAAAACTGCGTTGCACACCAATAAAAATTCCATTTGCCTCGATTAATCGGTTGGCTAAGGGTTTTAACGCCGTAATAATCCATGTAATCTAAACTGAAGGGATTGGCTGTATCCGCAGTAATTTTATCGTAACCGGTCAACAACTGATCGTTGGCATGATAGGTAGCGGCAAAATCATATTCTTTTTGCCAACCAATCTGCGGGTTTTGCAAATTAAGATAATAGGCCGCAAAATTGTGCAGAGTAAATTGGTCCGGGGAATAGCTATATATTTTATAGGAAGGGTTGTTACCAAAAATGGGGGAAATAGAGGGCACAAACGTATCGATTATTTTATTTTTAGCGTTTTTTCCCAGAATTAAAAACCCATCCATATGCGTATGTCCCGATAAAACAGCAGTAATATTGGTTCCATACTCATTCACTAAATCTAGAAGTATTTTAGAGTAACGAAAATCCCAAAACGATACTACAACTCCTAATAAATTCTGGGTAGTGTTATAAGCGTCTATTCCCGGAGGAATATGAAAGATAATCCAAGTTTTTTCATTGGCGGCATTGATGGCTTTTAACCTTTGTTCCAACCAAATCAGTTGTTGTTGAGCAGCGAGTTCAATATTAGGTCCCTGAGCTTTATTGGAAAACAACACGGTGTTTAATGCAATGATGTGATCGCGTGTGTTGGGTAAAATAATTTCGTAGTATCCAGCTTTAGGAAAGATGCTGGTAAATTGGGCTTTATTATCTTCGTTTCTAAAGAGCCCTGCCCATGATTTGGAAAGATCTTGAAAAAAGGGCCCATTATTAATCACACAATAATCTGTATACGCGCAATTTTTACCACCATACGAATCATTATTACCGATTACAGGATAAACACTCCCGTCTGCAGGCATAGCCGACTGAATTGAATTAGTAATATAGTTCATGGTATTCAAAACAAAGTTTTTATAATGATTACCATTGCGATCTTGAGTGTATTTTAAATAAAGACTGCGAAATCGGTGTGCCAAAAAGTCTCCTAAAATAATGACGGTTTTAGGCTGTTGCACTTTGATTTGTTGAAGAGTACTGGAAAAAAGCATGTAGTTGGTTTCTCTACCATTAGGAGGGAAAACCGGATGACTGTATTGGGCAAATATTTGTGGCCATTGCTCCGCGTTGGCTTGATTTAATTTTGCTGCTATGAGGCAATTCTTATTGTTAGCGCAATCCGCAAAAGGGTCAAAGTGAATATCAGCCAGCACTAAAACCTCATCGGCAAAGCTGGTTACCGGCCAAATAAAAATAAGTAATATTAGTAAGAAAAACCGACGCATAAACAACCCTTGTTGCAATGGAATAAGCAATTCTAGTATATTCTGGATCATGCGTATACCCATAAAAGTTCCTTCACTTCCATTTGCGGCTGCTGTGGCGCATGTCGGCCATTGGTATCGAATCCATGGAGAAGTAGTTGCTCGTAACGAAACCATTGTCGAATTAAGGGTGGGGTCCGAAATTATACCCATCATAGCATCGCAGGCAGGATTACTTGAAGTATTATCTATTCCCGAAACCATCGAAGTGGGGGATATTTTATGTTATTTGAAAACTGGCCTGCCCAATTTAATTTGGGACGAGCAGCAGGAAACTTTGCTTCTGGAAACCTACCGTCCACAGGAGGTCACCACCAGCATGGAGTTTGACTTGCGTCGTAAGCTTAGGGAGTTGGGAGAAGCCAAGTTAGGAAAAGGTTTTGGCACCGGCCTGGCCTCACCGCAGGTTCAAAATCCACGTCAGGAGCAGGGCGCAAAAGTACAGGGAAAGATGGAGCAGGCTCGTCGTTTTGAGGTGAATCCATTATTGGCCAATTCCAGTCAATTTTCAGGTAACTTTAAGGCCGCACCCGCAGCAGTGCCTTCCGAAGCAGAATTAGCGCCGCACTTAGCTTTAGGAGCAAGTCCCCAATTAGGCCCAAGCCCTTCGGCGCCCACACCTAGACGCAACTAAACTATGTCGATATCAAATACCATCATTTATGGATCGTTGACAGAACTAGAAATCAATTTACGTCGAGATCCAAAAATTAATTTTGTCGATGAGTATGGTTTTACTCCTTTGATCCAAACTGCAATCATGAATGATATGGACAAAGGTGAATTGTTGTTAGACGCTGGCGCCGACGTCAATTTGCGTGATGTCACTGGCGCCAGCGTGCTTCATTGGGCAGTAGAAAATAACAATTTGCCATTTTCAAAATTATTATTGACACATGGCGCTGATCCCAATGCATATAACTTCAGTGGAGAGCCAGTTTTAGTAAAGCCCATCTTAAGAAACCAACGCAATTGCAGAGATTTATTACTCGAAGCAGGTGCAGATCTTAATTTTGCTAATGATTATACTAATACCAAATTACTTGGACACCGCTTTGAATTAACCGGCTATGCCGATATTGTCGATGATAAGCAACGTTTTGTAGAAGTGGATTTTGAAGGATTTATTTTAGAATTTACCATCAATATTATTTTAAGCTCATTGCAGGATTATCGTGATAATTTTTCTGCGCGGCATTTAAAAAAATTTTTTGATTATATCGGTAAGGTGATTGGCGCTTTTTCTGTGGCGGCGCAATTGATAAGATTTCAGCACTACCAAACTGATTTAAATGCCCATGCCACCACCATTAATACCTTGTTAAACGCAGAAACTTTAATTATTCCAATTGCATATCAGGGACATGCCATTTCTTTTGTAAAATATGGGAATTTTTTAGCAAAATGCGATCGTTCGGAAAACGATTTGTTTATTGATAACGTGGTCATTTATAAAATGGGACGGCCGCAGCTGCTATCAAAAGATTTAATTAAAAAATTAATGTACAAGCGTCAGACCAAGGAGTTTATTGATTTAGAATTAGCCCATTTATTAAATTTACAGCCAATTCATAAATTACGAATTGGTTCACAAATCAGCGGTAATTGCTCATGGGCCAATATTGAGTCTTGTGTGGCGGTTATTTGGTTCCTTTATTCGAATAGATTTTCAAAAGAAGATGCGCGCGAAGCGTTAGCTTTTTATTATCAATGGTTAGAGTGGGATAAAGAACGTGCGTTAAATGTCGCTATTCAAAGTTTTGCTTCAGCTTCACCGGTGCGTCGGGCTTCATTAGCAGCCGTTTTGGCAGCGATATTATTTCAGCGTTGTAGTGCAAATATTCCGCAGGATGTGGAACGAGCCGGTAAAATAATTCGAATTTTAAAAACTCCAGGTTATGAATATATCTTGAAAAGCTATATAGAGGTTTATTGTTACCAAAATCCAGGGCCTGCTGGAGATAATTTACAAAAAATTTTACGTTTGGCGGAAAATTATCTTTAAGTTTTTTCCTTATTTTATACATTTTCTTGTTGACTCATATACTTTTTATCAATAAAATGGTTTTAACAATTAAAGGGACTTCAAAATGATTAAAGTAATCTTGATTGATGACCATACCTTGGTAAGGGATGGCATTGGATTAATGCTAAAAAATGCCAAGGATATTCAAATAATCGGTGAAGCGGGAACGGGTATTGAAGGGGTTCAGCAAGTGCGAGAACTGCAGCCCAACGTAGTCGTATTGGATTTAAAATTACCCGACATCAGCGGTATAGAAGTCACCACTCGGTTATTACGATTAACTCCGGCGCCCAAAATTTTAATCGTCACCTCAGCCTCCCACAATGAATTTCCTTTAAGAATTTTAGAGGCGGGTGCTTTAGGCTATGTTACGAAGGAAGTGGCCAAAGAAGAACTTGTCAACGCCATAAAAAGCGTGCACAAAGGGCAGCCATTTATCAGCACCTCGGTTGCTAGCCGTTTAGCCCTTGCTAAAATAGACCGTCAAGGAAACGCGATTTTCAGCGACTTAACCAACAAGGAAATGGAAGTGATGATATTGTCGGTGCGTGGTGTAAAAGCGTCCGACATTGCCCGGCGCTTACACATGAGTCCAAAAACCGTACATAGCTACCGCAGCCATATTTTTGAAAAACTGGGCGTGGAAAACGATGTTGGCCTTACCCTATTGGCGATACGGGAGAATTTAATGACCATCGACGAGGCTGGGAATTAGTTTTGACTGAACGAGAAGCTTGCCAGCCAGGTCGGTTAAATCGAGGGGAGGGAGATAGTAGTGATTGAGCACCAAAATTTCCCGCCAAGCTGGCATGCTTCTAGTTGAAAAATAAGACTAACTAAGTTACGATTTCACGCCTATTCTTGTGTCCGGGCCGTTAGCTCAGTTGGTAGAGCAGCTGACTCTTAATCAGCGGGTCGCTGGTTCGATCCCAGCACGGCCCAGTAATAAAATCAAAGACTTAGGTTAATAAATTTGGGTGGACTGGTAAGGCTGGGTGTAATCTGGGTGTAACTCTGCCAAGAAAATAATAGAAAAAGCTAGAAGTTAATAGATTTTTTATAGACTTAAAGCAGAAAAAATATCTGGGTCTTCGAATTGAATAGGTCTTCCTCTAAAACGAAAGTATAGTAATCAAGCACACATAATGGTAAGCGTAGCGGGTGATTAGGGTTCCTTATTTTATAAAGAATCAAAGTATTAGCCCATCATATTTCGATTGACTTTTGAGCAGTATTCGTGTATTATTATATATAGCTCATCCACCATCTGTTATGCAGAGTTAGTGTGGAAGGAGTATCCGGAGTCGTCCTTGAGGCGACTCTAGCCTTTTTTTAATCTTGGATCTACACATTCTTTTCTTTCTTTCTCAAGCCGCTTAATTTTATAATTTTCTGTTACTGAATAGGCTGTTTTCAGTATTAAATAATCTCTTCTTCTTGCTAAAATAACTAGAAATTGATGTTGATGCAGCCACAATACAATGTGTGTATTTCCAAATCGCTCATTTTCCCAGCAATGGATATTCGAAAAGTCATGCGCATTTCGTAACACAAACGAAACCCAACTAATTCGCTCACATCGCCTTAAATCAATTTCTCTTTCGTCTTCCTTTTCTCCTGTGGAAACTAGATGCCAAAAGCCAAAATGCTTGTTATTGGTGGCTGGCCTATATTGACAACGGATAGGGATCCCTAAAAAAGAAAGGTTACCTCTGACAACTTCAGACAAATATACTTGATATATAGCGTCCAAATAAATTTCGACGTCTCCATTATAGTGTTTCAACGTGATTAGCTCAGGTGCATTCATTAACGTGCATCCCACACCAATAAATTGAATTTGTGATAATGAAATCTGCTAGTAGTATATACATCATGAGAGGGTAAAAATTCCTTGATTTTGTTGACTACTGCGATTTTTCCGGCATTATTTTCTAAATGACGATTAGCATACACTATTGAGCCTGTGAATAAATCGCAAAGCTGTAGTATTTCAGATTCATGAGATCGGATTTGCTGAACTTTAGCGACACATTCATGTTGATAGTCATATATTTCATTAGAAAGATATTCCTGAAGTTTACGAGTTTTTTTCCCGCCTTGCGTATCTTTTAAGTCAAGATAAAAATGATATGAGTTAACAGGATTTATAATATGTTTTAAAAGCGTGTAGTACATTTTGTAATAAAACTCATCATGTGTTTGCTTGAACCGTTCATGGTCTAATGCGCTTTTTTTAGGAATTAACACGCCACGATATCGCAAAATAGATTCTGAAAAAAAGTAATTAACCAAGGCCAGGTAGAAATCACTCTTGGATGGGGAGATTTTCGTCCACTTAATTTCAAAATTCTTGCTTAACCCAAATTTGAGCTTAAGTGTTCTAATTTTTTCTGCGATTTGTTTTATATTTTCCGTGGGGCAATATAATGCACCTAATCCCATAACCTCACAGCCGTCCAATTGTAAATGGCAGGATTCATCACAATAAACGTTAATTAATTTCGATGACTGATTCATTTTATTTCCTTTGAAATAAACTAAAAAGTGGATCATTATCAATGAATAGCTTATGCGAAATGATTGTAATATATATTTGAATATTTTTCATCATGTAACCGTTTTATTAGATGTTGTGAAGCCGAGCGTTGACCCAATCGGGCGCAGGCTTTTTCGAGTTAGTTCGCATGAATGCTGGGATTAAAATTATAAACTACTCTAATGTTATTCCTCCTGAATGTATTGAAAATAATCCCTCGATTTAATTATTGACATTCGTTGACCGGTAACGCTGGCCTAGCTTATCCATTGCGGCTTGAATATGAGATCCGTTTTGGTGGCTATAGCGCTCGACCATCTGCAGAGTCTTATGCCCTGAAATTCTTTTTACCGTGGGCAAATCCACACCGGCTTGCACCAGGTGGGTAATAGCGGTATGACGTAACGTGTGGCGAACTACTTCTTTAGGGTTCATCCCCGCAGCAGCGACCACCCGTCGGAAGGGCTTACTAATATTCACGCAATGTCCGGTGACTGATTTTTCTGCGGGAAAAAGCCAGATTTGATTAGGTTGGGTATTGTGTAGATAAGGGGTCAGTACTTCCGTCAGATACTCGGAGATCGGTTGATGTCTAGCGCCCGCTTTGGCATGAGGAATAAAAATGACTCGTCTATCTAGGTCAATATGTTCTAATCGGATCGACAAAATTTCCATGAGCCGCATGCCGGTTTCTAATCCAATCACAATAAATCGGTAAATATAGGGATTTTGATCTTGTTTGGCTGCATCTAAGAGTCGATCAATTTGTTCTACCGTGAGGTACGTAATACGGTGTTCAGTTTCTTTAAATTTTTTCACTACTATAGGTCTATTGTTTAACCATTTCCATTGAATGGCTTTGGTAAATAGATGCGATAATACAGCCAATTCTCGATTAATGGTGCTGGTGCTTACACCATCCTCCTGACGTTCATTCTTATATTTTTCTACATCCTCTTCGTCAATTTTGTCCAGTGGTTTATTATCAAAAAAAGGAATTAAATGCAGCTTGAGCTGATAAATCTTGGATTTTAAAT
The DNA here is from genome assembly GCA_963795715.1 of uncultured Pseudomonadota bacterium. Taxonomy (GTDB): domain Bacteria; phylum Pseudomonadota; class Gammaproteobacteria; order Coxiellales; family Coxiellaceae; genus JAFEDN01. The sequence goes on along the minus strand of CAWCIY010000004.1, from coordinate 419,410 downwards.
TTTTTGCTTGCGTTGAAATTTGTTTTTCTAAATATTGTTCAGCCGCTTCTTTGAATTTCAAAGTCGGTTTGCGGCCTTTGGGCAAATTTAAGCGGGCTTCGTGAGCTTCATTGCGTAATTTTGCCAATATCTTCTCAGCATGCAAACGAGTAGTACCGTCCGATTCTTTACCGACCAGTCGATGGATGCGTTGACCATCTACCATGATATTGATTCGGTATCTCCCGTCTCCGTTGGCTAATCGATCAAATTCAATGCCGTTTTCCTGTAATTTTTCGTGTTGTCCTACATTACGTATGTTGGCACGGGTTAATGTTTTAAATTTCATGAATCACTCCTTACTTTTTTGATGGGGGGATAATAATCCGGTTTCTCAACCGGCTTACCCGGTGGCAGGTTTAATTCCTTTATGTGTTGCAACGGTTTTTCACCATCTAAAATCGCTTTGCACAATAGCCAATGTTCACGTAGCCGTTCCCGATTTAAGCCACGGTAATCCACCAGCGGCCACCATTCTTTATCCACGACTTGTCCTGCCGGGTTTTCGATATGGATTTCAAAGTGGTTCCAGAAATAAGGGATGTCGGTGATGACCTGCCACAGCGCATGTTCTTCGGCGGTTAACAGGCTCGGTAAAAATAAAGCCATGGCGGCGAAGAGGTCGGCGTCCTCTGCTGACCACAGCCGTTCGCTGATTTCCTGGGCAGTGACTTTTTTGGTTTGGCACTCGCCGAACAGGTAATGATTGGTTTGGGCTTTTTCAGTCGACACGACCGGCAGACAATAGCTGGCGGCCTTTTCAGCTAACAGAGATTCCATCAGGCTGGATACGGTGCGTTGCTGATGCCGCGCCATCAGTTCTGCGACAAATCGTAGTCGGGGGCTGATCCGGGCTTGTAAAATGACCGTTCGGCTGTGCTGATTTCCCACTTTTTTTTTGGGTTTTTTCACCCGTTCCTTGGTTTGGGTCATGAGTTGTGCTCTCCTATTCAGGTTATAAACTTCTGGATTATTCTCGGAAGTTCTCGATTTATCTATCGTGTCTAAAAATACATTTGTATTACTTTACATGACAGATAATGCTCACTATAATAACCCCCTCTGCTAATGTCAATGGTTTCAGTCATCCAGGCTGGGACCCATTTTAGATGAAAAAAACACAGGAGCCTACTATGAAAAAGGAAGTCGATTTTCGATTAAAAACAGTCACACTCGATATCTATCCCGATGGCCGAATGGATGTCCCCAATGCGTCGCATTACTTGGGCGTGAGTGAGAAAACCCTGGCGATGTGGCGCGTCGGTGGTGTCGGGCCGCAATACATCAAGCGGGGTCGGATTTTTTACTACAAAGAAGATCTGGACGCCTGGCTGAATGAGCACGGTCGTTATCGCAGCACGGCGCAGTCTTTAGAGACGGGAGACCATCCATGAACACTAGCCATCTGGATCCCGTTTTTTCTTCTAAGCAAACTACCCGCTTAGTTTGTCATCCTATTCCGCCTGTTTATATCGAGGAATTACGTCATTATCCCACTGGCAATCCTATTTTCATTGCAGTTGATCGGTTGAGTCTGCAACGCATCCGCTCGTCCAAAGGTGTGTGTTTATACTGCCCGGAACCGGCGGAACACTATGCATTGAATTTTTGTTTTCAGCGCGAAGTGTGGGTGCTGTATGCGCATTTGAGTTTATTTTCCCGCGCCATGGATTTAGCACAGGCTATCCAATGGCAAGGAGCGTCTAAAACCTTGGTGTTGCGACTCGGTATTCATAACCTGCGAGGATAATGTCATGGCTCATCCGATACCTGAATCCATTATTGAGTTACCCAACTGGGAGCAATCCGCCGCCTGGAACGAACCGATTTTATTTGAGCCGCTGGAAACGCCTGAAATTCCGGCAGATTGGTTGCCTGGCGTGCTGGGTGAATTTGCCGGGGCCTTGGCTCAAGCCAGTGAGACGCCGCCGGCGCTCAGTGTGATGACATTGTTGGGGGTATTATCCACGGCACTAGCCGGTTATTGCGCCGTCTCTCCTAAAATGGGGTGGATCGAACCCGTGAATATTTATACGTTGATCGCGCTACCGCCGGCTAATCATAAATCGCTGGTGGTGCGGGCCTGCACCCAACCGCTTTGGCGTTGGGAAAAAGAACAGAAAAAGCAGCGGGAAAATGAGATTAAACGCCAGCGCGCCGCCCGTAAAACGGAAGAACGCATTTTGGAAAATTTGCGTACCAAAGCGGCTAAAACTGAAGATCCGGAAGAACAACGCCGTTTATTTGAGGCGATTATTCAACAAGAGATGGCGCTGACTGAAGTTTCTCCGTTGCCGGTGCTGTTTACTAACGACGCCACACCCGAATCACTGACCCATCTGGTGGCGGAACAAGGGGGAAAATTGGCGATTTTTTCCGATGAAGGCGGCATCCTGGATACTTTAGCGGGTTTATACAATCACGGCTCCGCCAATATTGATATTCTACTGAAAGGTATTGATGGCGGCGAAGTGCGCGTTCATCGTAAAGATCGCAGTACGATTTTAAATCCGTATTTAACGGTGGTGCTGACCGTGCAACCGATTGTCATTCAAAATATGGCGGGAAAAAAAGCGTATTTGGGTAAAGGGGTGCTGGAACGATTTTTGTATGTGCTGCCCAAAAGCCACCTGGGGTATCGCACCCATAATACGCCACCTCTGCCGTCCGTGTTACAAGCCGCTTACGACGAAATGATCATTACTTTACTCAACAACCGACAACAGACAGAAACTTCTATTCCTGGGGAAAATATGCAAATATTTTCGCTCTCTTCAGAAGCTCAGGCGTTATGGCGTGCTTTTCAACTGCAATTAGAAAATGAATTAAGACCTGAAGGCCTGTTGGGTAGTTACCCCGGTTGGGGAGGTAAATTAGCGGGATTTGCCCTGCGATTAGCCGGTTTATTACACGTGGCCGAATATGGTTTAGTAGAACAGGATATCCACGCCGCCACGATGCAAAACGCCTTACGCTTAGTCGAGGTGCTTCGCCTCCACGCCTTGACGGTGTTTCAATGGATGTGCCGGGATTCCGCCAGCGATGATGCTCAAATCGTGTGGCAATGGATTCAAAACCACAATCAGGGTTCCTTTACTCAGGCAGAAATTCGTTTTGCCTTAAGGAATAAAAAACAGGGTCAATCCGAGCGATTAATGAAAGCATTAGCCCGATTGCAGGAACGTCATTTAATCAGTCCACCCGTGAAATTAAACACTCGTAAACCAACCACTCTTTATCGGGTAAATCCGTTAGCGCTGTCCTCTGTTTCAGCGGTATAATAAATAAAAAAATGATCGCTGGGAAGTTTTTTCACCCCATTAGCATATATCAATCATCAAAAGTAATCCTGATTAATGGAGGAATGGGGTTGATAGGTGTGATTCCATAGGTTGTATTCCCCTTATTTTATTTTGGGAATGAAATAAATGAGGGTTCATAGACATTTTGGAGTCATCTCTGGTTCTGTAAAAACACCGCCGTAATAATTGGCAACCGGCATTGACAGCATTTCTCACCATCGTAGCGTTTTTATAAAGCAGACCAAATCCTATCACTGTTGCCGCTATCGCTCCCACGGTGATTAAAGAATCTTTGGTCAAAGAATCGGGGCTGGGTAAAGAGGGGAGGCTGGAATGGGTCGATGAATGAGAAGCAAAAAAGCTATAAAAATGGCTGGTTATCGATGATTTCATATCGGTAAAGTTGTTTTCATCAGTGACATCAATATCGCTCTCTCTTCCCCAAGTCATTATATTGAAATCAGAGCTAGACCCTGGAATATTACAAGATTGAGAGGCAGGCAAATTAGCATGACAACGTTGATCTTCACAGACTTTTCTTAATGTTTTTTGTTGAGCGGCTAAGACGATGGTAGTATCGTTAACTGAATTATTATTAAAATAAATAGTAGTGAGATTAGTACAAGGTAAAATTTCTGCTAAAGCAAGTGCGCCTTCATTACCTATTTGATTATAGCTTACATCTAATGTTTGCAATTTATAAGGAAAATTCTGAGTTAAATTTTTAATAGTGGTGTCATTCAGTTGGTTACTATGCAAATCCAAGAAATTTAATTGGCCTAACCCACTAAATACCCCCTCGCTGAGTGTACTCAGTTGGTTACTCCCCAAATACAAGTAATTTAATTGGCTTAACTTGGTAAATACCCCCTCGCTGAGCGTACTCAGTCGGTTATCATACAAATACAAGTAATTTAATTGGCTTAACCCGCTAAATACACCCTTGCTGAGCGTACTCAGTCGGTTATCATACAAATACAAGTAATTTAATTGACTTAACCCGCTAAATGCACCCTCGCTGAGCGTGCTCAGTTGGTTACTATCCAAATCCAAGGAACTTAATTGGCTTAACCCGCTAAATACACCCTCATTGAGCGTACTCAGTTGGTTACCCCACAAAACCAAGGAATTTAATTGACTTAACCCGCTAAACGCACCCTCGCTGAGCGTACTCAGTCGGTTACCACTCAAAAGCAAGTCATTTAATTGGCTTAACCCGCTAAATACACCTTTGCTGAGCGTACTCAGTTGGTTACTCCCCAAACCCAAGTAATTTAATTGGCTTAACCCGCTAAGCGCATCCTCTTCGAGCGTACTCAGTTGGTTACCCCACAACTCCAAGGAATTTAATTGGCTCAACCCGCTAAATACACCAGTACTCAGTGTATTGAGTAGGTTAGAACTCAAATCCAGGCTGTTCAATAGAGAGAAATCTAAAAAACAGTTTGGAGTAATATTAATAACAGGAGAAGATTCAATTCCTAATTGGTTCAATCGCGTCGGAAAATTCTGCATAAATTCCCGAGTTAATGTTTCAGGAACATAATCCCCTCCTATCCATAAACTCTGTAAAGAAACAGGTAGCAAAGTCGAAAAATTTTGTGGAATGTATTCCATTGGATTGAAACGAATATCTAACTTGATGAGTGATGGCGGCAATTGGGTAAGAACGTTCATCATAGTAGTGATATTAAAATTGTTAGAGTATAAATCCAGAGATTGTAATTGATTTAATCCATTAAATACATCCTCGCTGAGCACACTCAGTTGGTTACCACGCAAATACAAGTAATTTAATTGGCTTAACTTGGTAAATACCCCCTCGCTGAGCGTACTCAGTCGGTTATCATTCAAATACAAGTAATTTAATTGGCTTAACCCGCTAAATACACCCTCGCTGAGCGTACTCAGGTGGTTACCACTCAAATCCAAGGAATTTAATTGACTTAATTCACTAAATACACCATTGCTGAGCGTACTCAGTTGGTTACCTATTAACTCTAACGAATTTAATTGGCTTAACCGGCTAAATACATCATTGTTGAGCACATTTAGTTGATTATAACCCAAATCCAAGGAAGTTAATTGGCTTAATCCGCTAAATACACCCTCGCTGAGCATTCTCAGTTGGTTACTCCCCAAATACAAGCCATTTAATTGGCTCAACCCGCTAAACGCACCCTCGCTGAGCGTACTCAGGTGGTTACCCCACAAATACAAGTAATTTAATTGGCTTAACTTGGTAAATACCCCCTCGCTGAGCGTACTCAGTCGGTTATCATACAAATACAAGTAATTTAATTGGTTTAACCCGCTAAACGCACCCTCGCTGAGTGTGCTCAGTTGGTTACTCCGCAAACTCAAGGAATTTAATTGAGTTAACCCCTCAAACATTTTTTTGTTGATGACAGTTAGCATATTCCATCTTAAATCTAATGTTTTCAAAGATGCTTTTTGTCGAACTACAGCTTGGATAATCCGTGATGCTTCATCATCAGTTAAATATTTACTGGACAAACTCAAATGGGTCAATTCCGTTAAGTGATATTGCGGAATTTCCGACACTAAAGCATCTACGCTTTCGTTGGGATCAATAGTGCGAAATAAACTCATTCGAGTGGTAAAACATTCCGCTGTATAATCAGAGGCCCAATCTTGATAACCATTGCCGAATTGGTATCCCGGTTTATCGGGACAACGAATCGCTTCTAAGATACTGAGGAAAATCATTTGGAAAAAATAGAATTCTACTGTTAGCTTAATCCCTTTTAATAATAGAGCTGGCAATTGTTGCTTTAGTACTTGTGTCTTTAAACCTAATAACCACCACAATAAATATTGACGATATAAACGTTGCGGCAATGATTGAATGGCTTGGCATCGTAGTGGTTTACTTTCGTTAGCTTCCTCTTTCTGCAACGTAGTCAGTAACTCCAACGCTTTGCTTTTAGTGTATAAGATTGTGATCAATTCTTCTGTCGAGTAACCGGCTTCTTTCAGACGCGGTAAGTCTCTAAATCCTATACCGTGCGCAATTTTGGCAAGATAGATTAGAGCGTTCAGTTGAGTGCTTTTTTTTCCTTTGACTGCTACTTCACACACAGCATCAAATAGTTGTCTTCTTTCGCGACTGGATAAACGGCCATCCCAACGCACCAAACTTTCTAGTTTTTGTAATTTTCCGCTTAATGATAAAAAACCAATGCTGGAAATACCCGGGAGATATTCATACACGCCATCCCGCAACCAACCGCCGCCTGTTTGCAGATGAGTATTAATAGCTTGAGTGTAATTGTTTAGAGCATCCGATGAGGTGCGCCGTGCTCCAACCATACTGGAGATACTTTGTAATCCGCCGATGATGAACGGGCTGGTTAAAATCAATCTCAGCCATTGGGCTTCTAATCCCGCTAGCAAACGCACTAAGCTATCAATTCCTTTTTGATCCGAGCCGATAAACGAAGCACGGAATTCATCAACATTCGTAGAACCGGTTTGAATCAGTTTAACCAAACGATAGAACAACATGGAATAGATAAAAACATGAATGGAGGTAAATAATCCCAATTCTAACCCGCGAACAAATCCCTGCACCGCATACGCTTTAACTAAACCCCAAGTATTTTTTAACAGAATAGATCGCTCCGCCGGTCTGACTCTCCGCCAGGCGCTATTTTTAGTTTCTAGCCCCAAATCATGAGCGGACAGCAAAGGCCATTGCAATATTTTTTCCAAAGCATGATCCAGGCTGCTCCATTTCATCCAAGAATAAGTACTCATCTCCTGATGAAATAGTGTCAGCAAATATTCATCTTTAACCCCAATGCCTTTGCGTTCAATATCTAGACCGGACAAAAATCCATCCAACTCGCTATAATCCAGTTCTTCAGGGAAACTAAAATAGCTGCTGTCTTTACTTTGAATACTAAGTGATTGGATTAAGGGGTTGTTATTATCTGATGTTACGTTTTCAAGTTGCATGTCGGTTTCTCTCCTCTAATTGAAATATCCAGTTCTCGTGGTTGCCGTGCAACCTCGACAAAAATGATCTTGATTAATTGTTAAATGCAGTTGTCGGACGTGTATCTGTGTATAATACTTTCCTTGTTTTATGGGGTGAATGAAATGAATAGAAATTGGTAGCGGTTTTTAGGTTATCACAAGTTCTATCAAAATAACCCTTCAATAATTGGCAACCAGCGTTAACAACGGTTTTCACCATTGTAGCGTTTTTGTAAAGCAATACGCTGAATCCTATAATGCCTGCCATTGTTCCTGCGGTGGCTAAAGAATCTTTAGTCAAAAAATCCGGGCTAGGTAAAGATGGTAAGCTGGAAGGTGTAAATGAATGAGAAGCAAAAAAACTGTAAGCGTAGCTGTCTGTTGATGACTTCATATCAGTAAAGCTATCTTTATCAGGCATCTCAATAGAACTCTCTCTTTCCCAAGTCATCATATTAAGGCCAGTCTGTGGAACGTTACAAGATTGCGAAGCGGGTAAATTGGCATGGCAACGTTGATCTTCACAGATTTTTCTTAACGCTTTTTCTTGGGCAGCTAAGTTTAAGGAAGTATCGTTAGCCAAGTTGCCGTCAAAATCAATACGAGTAAGATTAGTGCAAGGGATTAGCTCTGCCAGAGCAAGAGCGCCTTCGTTGCCTATATTATTATAGGTTAAATCTATGTCATTTAAATGATAGGGAAAATTCCGAGTTAAATTTTTAATGGCCGTATCATTCAAATAATTGCTCCCCAACAACAATAAAGTTAATTGATTTAGTCCATTGAAGAGGTTGTAGCTCAGGGCGTTGAGTTGGTTGCTATGCAAAACTAAGCGATTTAATTGGCTTAACCCGCTAAATACACTATCATTCAGGGTGCTGAGTTGATTGCCGCCCAAACCTAAGTGATTTAATTGGCTTAAGCCACTGAATACACCATTGCTCAGGATACTGAGTTGGTTGCCATCCAAACTTAAGCTATTTAATTGGCGTAACCCACTAAATACGCCATCGCTCAGGGTGCTGAGTCGGTTGCTAGTCAAATATAAAGAATTTAATTGACTTAACTCGCTGAATACGCCATCGCTCAGGGTGCTCAGTTGGTTACCCCACAAATTTAAGTCGTTTAATTGGCTTAAGCCACTAAATACACCATTGCTCAGGGAACGGAATCGGTTGCTACTCAAATCTAAAGAATTTAATTGACTTAACTCGCTAAACACACCGTTGCTCAGAGAACGAAGTCGATTACTACTCAAATATAAGAAATTTAATTGGCTTAACCCACCAAATACGCCGTTATTCAAGGAGCGAAGTCGATTGCCAAACAAACTAAAGGATCTTAAGTCAGAGAAATCTAAAAAAGTCCCTTCTATAATATTGGTAATGAAGGAGAATTCAATCGAAATTGCAGTCAATCGAAATGGGAAGTGCTGCATAAATTCTCGAGTTAATATTCTAGGAATATATCGACCTCCTATGGATAAACTCTGTAATGAAATTGGCAGTAATGTTGAAAAATTTTGAGGGATATCATTCATTGGATTTAAGGCGATATCTAATTCGGTCAGTGATGGCGGCAATTGAGTGATAATACCCATCATGGCTGTGGTATTAAAATAATTTTCATTTAATAGTAATGTTAGCAATTGATTCAAAGGGTTCAATGTGAAGCTGCTAAAGGTGTCCAGTTGGTTAAACCTCAAATCTAAGTTATTTAATTGGCTTAGCCCACTGAATACACTATTGCTCAGGGTACTGAGTTGGTTGCCAAACAAAACTAAGCGATTTAATTGGCTTAAACTGCTGAATACGTCATTGCACAAGGTGCTTAGTTTGTTGCTGCTCAAATCTAAGGAATTTAACTGGCTTAAACTGCTGAATATATCGTTGCACAGAGTACTCAGTTTGTTGAAACCCAAATCTAAGTAATTTAATTTACTTAACCCGCTAAATACGTCATTGCTCAGAGTACTGAGTTGGTTGTTAAACAAAACTAAGCGATTTAATTGACTTAACCTGCTAAATATGCCACTGCTCAGAGTACTGAGTTGGTTGCTACGCAAATCTAAGCGATTTAATTGACTTAACCCCCTAAATACCTCATCGTTGAAGGCGCTCAGTTGGTTAGAGCTCAAACTTAAGAAATTTAATTGACTTAACCCGTTAAATACATCGGTGCTGAGAGTGCTCAGTTGGTTACTGTCCAAATACAAGGTATTTAATTGGCTTAACCCGCTAAATACACCATTGCTCAGGGTGCTCAGTTGGTTATTATACAAATATAAGTAATTTAATTGGCTTAACCCACTAAATACCCCATCGCTTAGGGTGTTCAATTTGTTGTACCCCAAATTTAAGTAATTTAATTGCGTTAATCCGTTAAGCATTTCTTTGTTTAGAACGTTTAGTTTATTAACATTTAAATCTAATGTTTTCAATGGTGCTTTTTGCTGGAGCACGGCTTGGATAATCTGCGACGCTTCCTTTTCAGTTAAATATTTTTGGTACAAATCCAAACTCGTCAATTCAGTTAAATGATATCGTGGAATTTCCGCTACTAAAGCATCAACACTTTCATTAACATCCATTGTGCGAAATAAAGTAAGACGGGTAGTAAAACATTCGGCGGTATAATCCGAAGCCCAATCTTGATAACCATCGCCAAATTGAAATCCCGGTTTATCAGGACAATTTATTGCTTCGAGTATGCTTTCTGCGATCTTTTGTAAGAAAAAAATCTCTATTGCTAATTTGACTGCTTTAAAAATAAAGAAAGGTAATCGTTGTTTCCAAAATGAGGTCGATAACCCTAACCACCATAATAAATAAGTGGAATAAATTTGACGTGGCGTAGAAGTTAATTTTGCTTTCCAGGTTTGAATTGAAGTTTGTGACAAATCTTCTAGTTCCTTAAGTGCGGTGGTTTTAGCATATAGAATTTCTAACAGATCGGTTTTGAAATATCCTGCTGCATATAAACGCGGTAAATCTTTCAATCCAACACCATGCACTATTTTCGTCAGAGATTCCAAGATATTCAATTGAGCAATTTGATGAGATTCTTTTGCGGCACGCTGTATGCTTTCAAAGCTTTTACGTCGATCTTCAAAAGTTAATCGCCCATCCCAACGAGTTAACTGTTCTAATTTCTGAACTCTCGAACCTAAAGTGCGTACACCCGGTAAGATGGATAATTTTTCTCTCACGGTATCTCGATAAAAACTGCTGGACTTGCCTAGCTGTTCAGAAATGTCATTGGTTATTTGTCTTAATTGCTCGGGACTTATTTTTCGAGTGCTCCACACACTCACTATACTTTGCAAAGCGCCGATAAGGATTGGCGATACTAAAATTAACCGCAGCCATTTCGCCTCTAATTTTGCCAAAGCAATCACCAAACTATCAATACCTTTTTGGTTGGAATCTTGAAATAAACTTTGGAATTCTTCAAAATTATTTTGTCCGGTCATAGCCCAATTGATTAAACGATAGGTCAGCATGGCATAAATAAAATAATGCACGAATTCGGTTAGGCTGGTTTCTACCCCTTTGGTAAAACCTCTGATCCCATAGGCTTTCATCAATCCCCAAACGTTTTTTAATAAAATCGAACGTCCCTGTGGACGTACTCGTCTAAACCAGGATTCCGAGGCGGATTCACTTACATCTTTGGGACTCAACAATGGCCATTGCAAAGTTTTTTCTACGATATGATCAATGCTGCACCATTGCAAAAATGAGAACCAACCGGTTTCTTTCTGATAAAGTTTCAATAAATGAGGTTCAGAAATACCGGCTTGCTGAATATCTTCTCGATCTATATCTATTGAATTAAAAAAGGAATATAGCGCAGTATAAGGATCAGATTCAGTCAAGGGGTGATAGGCATTATTTGAATTATCATCTTCCGGCAATTCCGGCACTGCTGTTAATTCAGTAGCATTCAATAATGGAATGCCTTCTGTGTCGTCAGTTGTTATTAAAGGCTGAATGGAATCGTTGGATGTGAGTCCGTGCATAATGTATTCCTTGTTTTATTGGATAAATGAAATGCATAATGATTTGTAGAAGTTTTCAGAGTATTACTGGTTTTTAGAAAATATTGTTGTAATAATCGGCAGCCGACATTAACAACATTTCGCACCATCATAGCGTTTTTATAAAGCAGACCAAATCCTATAACTGCTGCTGCCATCGCCCCAGCCGTGGTTAAAGAATCTTTGGTCAAAGAATCCGGGCTGGGTAAAGATGGAAAGCTGGAAGGTGTGAATGAATGAGAATCAAAAAAACCGTAAAAATAGCTGGCCGTTGATGATTTCATATCAGCAAAGCTGTCTTCATCGGTCACTTTAACAGCATTTTCTCTTCCCCAAGTCATCATACTGAAGCCGGAGCTAGCCTGTGAAACATTGCAAGATTGCGAGGCGGGTAAATTAGCATGGCAGCGTTCATCATCACAAACTTTTCTTAATGTATTTTGTTGAGTAGCTAAAATCACTGCGGTATCGTTGTTAACCAAATTGCCGCCAAAGCCAACATAAGTGAGATTAGTACAAGGTAAAATTTTTGCTAAGGCAAGTGCACCTTCATTGCCTATTAGGTTACCTTGCACCTCTAAAACATTTAGTTGAGAAGGGAAATTCTGAGTTAAATTTATGATGGCGGTGTCATTGAATTGATTAAAACCTAAAAGCAAATTCTGTAATTGGTTTAACTCATTAAACGTACCAATGCTTAGTGTATTCAGATAGCTCTGAGATAAATTCAAGATAGTTAATTGACTTAACCCACTGAACACGCCACTGCTCAGTGGCGTGCTGAGTCTACTAAGGCTTAAGTCTAAGTATTTTAATTGATTTAATTCACTAAACATACCTTCGCTAAGTGAGGAGAGTCGATGACTATAACTTAAATCCAGATATTTTAATTGACTTAATCCATTGAACAGGTGGTCACTGAGTATGCTTAGAGAATTCCCATCTAAGTCCAAATAATCTAATTGACTTAACCCGCTAAACACATGATCGCCTAGTGTGTACAATAGAGGGTTTAAACCCAAATTCAAGGTTTTTAATTGATATAACCCATCGAACACGCCATTGTTGAGTGCGTGCAGCCGGTTATATCTTAAATCTAAGCTTGTTAGAGCAGTAAAATCTAGAAAACATCCTGCTTCAATATTGATAACATTCGAATCTATGACATAAAGGTTAAGTAACTGCTGGGGGAGGAAATTCTGCATAAATTCACGAGTTAATATTTTAGGGACATAAAGATCAGGATAACCCCCTATGGACAAACTCTGCAATGAAGAAGGTAATAGCTTTGAAAAATTTTTCGGGAGATGATCTATTGGATTAAAATAAATATATAATCCCGTGAGTGATGCAGGTAATTGAGAAAGAACATTTACCATGGCGCTTGTATTCAAAAGATTGTCTTCTAAACTTAGAGTTTGTAATTGACTTAGCCCACTGAACATTCCATCGCTAATTGATTCGAGGAAGAGGCCGCACAAATATAACTCGTTTAACTGACTTAGTTTACGAAACATAGCATTGTGAAGTGTTATTCCTGCATTCAAACACAAATCTAAAATTTTTAACTGATTTAATCCACTAAACGCGTCATCACTAAGTGTAAAAATCAAGTTATTAGCCAAACCCAGATACTCTAATTGACTTAACCCGTTAAACAATCTACCGTTAATAGTTTGTAGCTGATTATTCCATAAGTGCAATTCATTTAATTGACTCATCCCACTAAACACTCCATCACTGAGCGTTTCTAGTTCGTTACACCACAAATACAAAGTCCTCAATTGACTTAACCCTCTAAATGCATTGACACTAAGAGAGGTCAGGTCATTGCAGTGCAAGTTTAACTCACTTAATTGATTTAATCTTTCAAATACGCTATCGTTGAGTACGTTCAACGTGTTGAAACTCAAATCCAAGAAATTTAATCGATGTAACCCATTGAAGGTGTTATTATTAAGTGAATGGAGAGAGTTCCAACTCAAATCCAAAGAACTTAATTGGCTTAACAGGCTAAACATACCTTCATTAATAACCCCAAAACGATTATAACTTAAATCTAAATGTGTCAAAGAGGCCCTCTGTCGAACAACTGCTTGAATAATCTGTGAAGCCTCTTCTGAGGTTAAATACTTATTCGATAAAATCAAATCAGTCAATTCTGTTAAGTGATATTGAGGAATTTCCGACACTAAAGCATCCATGCTTTCGTTGGGATCAATGGTGCGAAATAAACTAATTCGGGTAGTAAAACATTCAGCGGTATAATCTGCCGCCCAATCTTGATAGCCATTGCCAAATTGGTATCCCGGTTTATCGGGGCAGCGGATCGCTTCTAAAATACTAAGCACAATCATTTGAAAAAAATAGAATTCTATTGTTAACTTAATACCTTTTAATACTACGGCTGGCAATTGTTGCTTCAGTATATGTGTTTTGAAGCCTAATAACCACCACAATAAATATTGACGATATAAGCGTTGCGGCAATGATTGGATAGTTTGGCATCGTAGTGGTTTACTTTCTTTCGCTTCTTCTTTTTGCAACGCTGTCAGTAACTCCAATGCTTTGCCTTTAGTGTATAGGATCGTAATCAATTCTTCTGTTGAGTAACTCGCTTCTTTCAAACGCGGCAAATCTTTAAATCCTACGCCGTGCGCAATTTTGGCGAGATAAGTTAGGGCATTCAGTTGGGTGCTTTTTTTTCCTTTTAATACCACTGCACACAAAGCATCAAAAATTTGTCTTCGTTCTTCACTGGATAAACGTCCATCCCAACGCACCAGACTTTCCAGTTTTTGTAATTTTCCGCTTAACGACAGAAAACCCATACTGGAAATGCCAGGGAGATATTCATACACGCCATCTCGTAACCAACTGCCGCCTGTTTGCAGATGAGTCTCAATAATTTGAGTGTACTTGTTTAGAGCTTCCGATGAGGTGCGTCGTGCTCCCACCATACTGGAAATACTTTGTAATCCGCCGATGATTAACGGACTGGTTAAAATCAATCTCAGCCATTGGGCTTCTAATCCCGCTAACAAACGCACTAGGCTATCAATCCCTTTTTGATCTGAGCCGATAAACGAAGTACGGAATTCATCCACATTCATAGAACCGGTTTGAATTAATTTAACCAAACGATAGAACAACATGGAATAGATAAAAATATGAATGGAGGTAAATAATCCCAATTCCAACCCGCGAACGAATCCCTGCACCGCATACGCTTTCACTAAACCCCACGTACTTTTTAACAGAATAGATCGCTCCGCCGGTCTGACTCGTCGCCAGGCGCTATTTTTAGTTTCTAGCCCCAAATCATGAGCGGACAGCAAAGGCCATTGCAATATTTTTTCCAAAGCATGATCCAGGCTGCTCCATTTCATCCAGGAGCAAGTGCTCATCTCCTGATGAAATAGTGTCAGCAAATATTCATCTTTAACCCCAATGCCTTTGCGTTCAATATCTAGACCGGACAAAAATCCATCCAACTCGCTATAATCCAGTTCTTCAGGGAAACTAAAATAGCTGCTGTCTTTACTTTGAATACTAAGTGATTGGATTAAGGGGTTGTTATTATCTGATGTTACGTTTTCAAGTTGCATGTCGGTTTTCCTCCTTTAATTGAAATATCAAGTTATCCTGGTTGCGTTGCATTCTTAGCAAAAATAATCTTGACTAATTGCTAAATGCGGTTGTCGGGCGTGTATCCGTGCTGCATAATAATTTCCCTGTATTAGTTGATGAATAAAATGAATAATAATTGCGAGCGGTTTTTAGACTATCACGGGTCTTGTCTAAACAACTTTGTAATAGTCGGCAACTGGCGTTAACGACAGTTTTCACCATCGTTACATTTTTATAAAGTAATAAACTGAACCCTATAACGCCTGCTATCACTCCTGCAGTGGTTAAAGAATCTTTGGTCAAAGAATCTGGGCTGGGTAAAGAGGGAAGGCTGGAATGGGTAGATGAATGAGAAGCAAAAAAGCGGTAAAAATGGCTGGCTATGGATGATTTCATATCGGCAAAGTTGTTTTCATCCGTTACATCAATATCGCTCTCTCTTCCCCAAGTCATTATATTGAAATCAGAGCTAGACCCTGGGATGTTACAAGATTGAGAGGCGGGTAAATTGGCATGGCAGCGTTGGTCGTCGCAAACTTTTTGTAGTGCTTTTTGTTGAACGGATAAGACGATGGTGGTATCGTTAACTGAATTGTTATAAAAATAAATAGTAGTGAGATTAGTACAAGGTAAAATTTCTGCTAAAGCGAGCGCGCCTTCATTACCTATTTGATTATAGCTTACATCTAATCTGTTCAATTGATAAGGAAAATTCTGAGTTAAATTTTTAATAGCGGTGTCATTCAGTTGGTTACCCCACAAACGCAAGTCATTTAATTGGCTTAACCCGCTAAATACACCCTCGCTGAGTGTACTTAGTTGGTTACTATCCAAATCCAAGTCATTTAATTGGCTTAACCCGCTAAATACACCCTCGCTGAGCGTACTCAGTCGGTTAATCATCAAATTCAAGTAATTTAATTGGCTTAGCCCGCTAAATACACCGTCGTCGAGCGTACTCAGTCGGTTACCTTGCAAATCCAAGTAATTTAATTGGCTTAACCCACGAAATACACTCTCACTGAGCGTATTCAGTTGATTAAAACTCAAATCCAAGTGATGTAGTTGGCTTAACCCGTTAAATACACCCTCGCTGAGCGTACTCAGTCGGTTAGTACCCAAATTCAAGTAATTTAATTGGCTTAACCCGCTAAATACACCCTCGCTGAGCGTTCTCAGTCGGTTAATCATCAAATTCAAGTAATTTAATTGGCTTAACCCGCTAAATACACCGTCGTCGAGCGTACTCAGTCGGTTACCTTGCAAATCCAAGTAATTTAATTGGCTCAGCCCGCTAAATACACTAGTGCTCAGTGTATTTAGTAGGTTATTACTCAAATCCAGGATGTTCAATAGAGAGAAATCTAAAAAACAGTTTGGAGTAATATTAATAATAGGAGAAGATTCAATTCCTAATTGGATCAACCACGTCGGAAAATTTTGCATAAATTCTCGAGTTAATGTTTTAGGAACATAACCCCCTCCTATCCATAAACTCTGTAAAGAAACGGGTAACAAAGTCGAAAAATTTTGTGGAATGTATGCCATTGGATTGAGACGAATATCTAACTCGATGAGTGATGGCGGCAATTGGGTAAGAACGTTCATCATAGTAGTGGTATTAAAATTGTTAGAGTGTAAATCCAGAGATTGTAATTGATTTAACTCATTCAATACACCCTCGCTGAGCGTACTCAGTCGGTTACCCCACAAATTCAAGTAATTTAATTGGCTTAACCCGTTAAATACACCCTCGCTGAGGGTGCTCAGTTGGTTAGACCACAAATACAAAGAATTTAATTGGCTTAACCCGCTAAATACACCTTCGCTGAGCGTTCTCAGTTGGTTACTATCCAATCTTAAGTAATTTAATTGGTTTAACCCGCTAAATACACCCTCGCTGAGCGTACTCAGTCGGTTACCCCACAAATTCAAGTAATTTAATTGGCTTAACCCGTTAAATACACCCTCGCTGAGGGTGCTCAGTTGGTTACTCCACAAATCCAAGGAATTTAATTGACTTAACCCGCTAAATATATCTTCGCTGAGCGTAGTTAGTTGGTTACCACTCAAATCCAAGGAATTTAATTGACTTAACCCGCTAAATACATCCTCGCTGAGCGTACTTAGTTGGTTACTCCACAAATCCAAGTAATTTAATTGACTTAACCCGCTAAATATATCTTCGCTGAGCGTAGTCAGTTGGTTACCCCCCAAATCCAAGGAATTTAATTGAGTTAACCCCTCAAACATTTCTTTGTTGATGACAGCTAGCTGATTATTACTTAAATCCAAAGTTTTTAAAGGCACTCTTTGCCTAACTACAGCTTGGATAATCTGTGATGCTTCTTTTGAAGTTAAATATTTACTAGACAAACCCAAATGGGTCAATTCTGTTAAGTGATATTGCGGAATTTCCGCCACCAAAGCATCCACACTTTCGTTGGGATCAATGGTGCGAAATAAATTAATTCGGGTGGTAAAACATTCCGCCGTATAATCCGCCGCCCAATCTTGATAACCGTTGCCAAATTGGTATCCCGGTTTATCAGGACAGCGGATCGCTTCTAAAATACTGAGCACAATCATTTGAAAAAAATAGAATTCTATCGTTAACTTAATCCCTTTTAATAATATCGCCGGTAATTGTTGCTTCAGTACATGGGTTTTTAAACCCAATAACCACCACAATAAATATTGACGATAGAGGCGTTGCGGCAAGGACTGAATGGCTGGGCATCGTAAGGGTTTACTTTTTTTCGCTTCTTCTTGTCGCAACGCCGTCAGCAACTCCAACGCTTTGCCTTTAGTGTATAGGATCGTAATCAATTCTTCTGTCAAGTAATCGGCTTCTTTTAGACGTTGCAAATCTTTAAATCCTACGCCATGCGCAATTTTAGCGAGATAAGTTAGGGCGTTCAGTTGGGTGCTTTTTTTTCCTTTTAATACCACTGCATACAAAGCATCGAATAGTTGTCTTCGCTCCTGACTGGATAAACGCCCATCCCAACGCACCAGACTTTCTAGTTTTTGTAATTTACCACTTAATGACAAAAAACCCATACTGGAAATGCCAGGAAGATATTCATACACCCCATCCCGCAACCAACCACCGCCGGTTTGCAGATGAGTCTCAATAATTTGAGTGTAATGGTTTAGAGCATCCGATGAGGTGCGTCGTGCTCCCACCATACTGGAAATACTTTGTAATCCGCCGATGATTAACGGGCTGGTTAAAATCAATCTCAGCCATTGGGCTTCTAATCCCGCTAACAAACGCACTAAGCTATCAATCCCTTTTTGATCTGAGCCGATAAACGAAGCACGGAATTCATCCACATTCATAGAACCGGTTTGAATTAATTTAACCAAACGATAGAACAACATGGAATAGATAAAAACATGAATGGACGTAAATAATCCCAATTCTAAACCGCGAACAAATCCTTGCACCGCATACGCTTTAACCAAACCCCAAGTGCTTTTTAGCAGAATAGATCGCTCCGCCGGTCTGACTCGCCGCCAAGCGCTGTTTTTAGTTTCCAGCCCCAAATCATGAGCGGACAGCAAAGGCCATTGCAATAGTTTTTCCAAAGCATGATCCAGGCTGCTCCATTTCATCCAGGAACAAGTGCTCATTTCCTGGTGAAACAGTGTCAGCAAATATTCACCTTTAACCCCAATGTCTTTGCGTTCAATGCCGAGGTCGGACAAAAAGCTGTCCAATTCGTTGTAATCCGGCTCGTTAGGTAAATGAAAGTAGCTGCCGTCTTCTTTACTTTGAATACTCAGTGATGGTACTAAGGGGTAGTTCCCCGTATCTGATGCTGTGCCTTCCAATTGCATATCGATTCCCTCCTGAATTGAAATATCAAGTTATCCTGGATTTTACAATGATTCCCTCTGCTTGGCGACAGACAGGCGGTCCCTTGTTTTTCATGTCAATTTAACCATTCTGAATTAAGACCTGATTACAAGTTGATTTTACAGTTACAAATTGTTCAAAATAATTTCACAAAAAAATACAGGAAATGTTTGGTTAAAAATTGGCTGAAATATTTATTAACTAATTGAATAAGTGAAAAGGATGTACAAGTTGTCAATAAGTTAAAGACATTTATGAAGAATAAGCCAAAACACATGTTTTACCCATCATCTCGGTATCCTGAGTCAGTCAAAGCAGTGTTAATCCCCAGACATTTTTTCGCTAAATCTCAGCCAAAATCAGCTATTATGCATTGACGCTTTTAAAGCATAGAGGGTTAATTATTTTTTAGATTTTTTGTGGTGACTATGAAAACACTGTCTTTTTTGCTCCAGTTCTCGGCGATCCAATCCCCTCGGTGATCCGTTCATCACAACTAAAGACAAATGGGGCAACAGTCTGTGATCAAAGGTCGTCAGCATCGTTTCCGGATATTCCGCCATCGCCTGTACGGGGTTAATAATCCGCGATAATTTCTTTTCCATAAAAAATATCTCCATGAACAAAAAGAGCCATTGTCAAAATGAACTATTTTTCCAGGCTCAATGAACGTTTCCGATTGGCAAAATGTTCTATTGAGTTCTACAATTTTCTATACCGTTCTGGATTATTCTATTTGAATCTATGGAATACATTTCATTTTTTGAGAATTCACGTAAGTTCCGGTGTAAAGCGGATAAAAATGACCTCTTTCGCCGCCGGGCGTGTGAAAAATTTCACACGTGAATTTTCAAAAAGTGAAAAGTTTGCCCAGAATAAAGTGTTTTCGATTGAATGAAAATTAACCATTTTAAGGAGAAAAAGGGATGTGGAT
This sequence comes from uncultured Pseudomonadota bacterium, assembly GCA_963795715.1. Classification (GTDB taxonomy): domain Bacteria; phylum Pseudomonadota; class Gammaproteobacteria; order Coxiellales; family Coxiellaceae; genus JAFEDN01. The sequence continues at coordinate 399,599 of CAWCIY010000004.1, read as the reverse complement.
CGAAGAAGATATTTTTTGCACAAATAATGATCTAAATCCTTTAGATCATGCCCTATTTTCCCTGTTTTACTTTTCATACCCCACCAGAAAAAGAGAAAAAGAGAAATTGTATAAAATTTAGCCGTTACTTCCCGCTCTATTTTGTTTATTTCATACTAATTGAGAGATAAAAAAATGGACAAGTTCTCTTTTTCTCTTTTTCTGGTGAGGTAAAGAATTTAAAACGCGAATAAGATCACGCAGGGATGTCATTTTTTTAAACAAGGAACGTTCGAATGGATCGGAGGATTCCGCTGTAAAAAGTCGGCTTTTTATTTAAATGATGAACTGTTTTCACTGCGCTCATCCTCCTGCGGCATCGTCCGAAAAAAACTGAAAAGTATTCAAAAAACTCTTTTAGCATACTCATTCGGAGGTCAGGGATGTACAGACAAGTGAAAAGGACGCCCCGTGTATTTGATCATAGACCGGCTTTGTTAAAAGCGATCAAGATCTGTGATTATTCCCAACAGAAATTGGCGGATTTGACGGGGATTCCGATCCAAAAAATTAATTACCTGCTGAATCGCAGTCAAAAAATAAAACCTAAAGATGCTTGGGCGATTCAGGAGGCTACCGGTCAGCAGGTAAAATGGTATGAATTAGCCGAACCCGACGATTTTACCCAGGTATTGATGGAAAAAACCGAGCTACTCCAAACCCTGGGTATCAGTGTACGGGTGGAAACGGGGTTAGTGTATGAGGCGGAGCTGAGGAGCCAGCCTGTCGGCAGTGTCAAAGGTCGTATCGAATCCCTGGTCGCTCCACGGGTTCATTTCGGTAATTATTATACCTATCGTCAAGCGAAGAAAGTGAAATCACAGGGGATTCCTGAATTAGTCGTGGCCATGGATTTAAAGCGATTTAAAGTATTTCCGTTGTCCCGCGCGGCGGATTATTCACCGGAAATACAACGGTATTTATTAACGTTGACTCGCCGGCACATGAATGCGTGGATGGACGCCCATCCCATCACTAAAAAAACGACAACCCATCAAACCTTTAATCACACTGACAACGAAATCTTACCTTCAATGGACACGGTCTGGATTTCTTCCCGACGGCCTTCACTCCCTCCTGAATCTTATGCTCCCATTTTAAAGATGATTCGAACCGTGCTGACGGATTCTGCTTTAAAACAGGCAGAAAAAAACAGTCAATTGCCGCTGCGATTATATTTCTTTAGCTTACTCTTTCACGCGGATGAATAAGGTCGATGCCAACCGGCTGATGTAGAAGAAATCGGAAAATATTTATGGGGGAATGATCGGGAGCAGCAGGTTGCTCTTCAGCATTTGTTGAAAGTGGGTAAAATTCAATTGTCGCCTTTAGTAGAAGTAGGGGTATCCTGATGATTTCAGTGGTGGTGATTGATCCGGATTGTCAAATGACGGCCACGCTAAAGGGGTTAATGGCCACTCATCCGGATACCGGTTTTGTCGGCACAGCTCAAACCGGTACTGAGGGATTGGAAATCATCAAAAAATATAAAGGAAAAAACCCCTTATTTGTGTTATTGAATGTGGAATTACCGGATATTTTAGGAGAGTCGTTGTGCCGTTATATTCATCGGCGCTGGCCTAAAGTATCGACGATCTTGATGGTGCATCCGGTGCATTGGCCCACCCTCAGTCGGTTGGTCGAATCACCCGCCAAAGGGTATTTGTCTAAACAGCGGTATGATTTAGTACTCGAAGCGATCCAGGCGATTCTTTCCGGCAAAACCTATTTGCAGCCGGATTTAGCCCTGGAATTACTGCGTTATCGAAAAAATCCCACCATTCCGCAATTAGAAACCTTATCGTCTCGCGAATTTGAAATCATTCTATTGTTAGCCCGCCATAAAACCTATGAGGAAATTGTCGAACTCACGCATGTGAGTATTAAAACGGTTTATAATTTAAAAGTTTCCGCCTGCAAAAAATTAGGCATTGAAGAACCGGCACATATTCGGGGATTGATGTTTTCCGAAGCTGTCGTCAAACATTAAAATTATTAAGACTTCAAGCGTCAATGATTTTTGCCGACAGGGATTGAATGCGCTGTTGGGCGACCTGGCAATAGTGAGCAGAAATATCCATCCCCACAAAGTATCTACCCAATTTGAGCGCGGAAACCGCGGTAGTCCCGCTACCCATAAACGGATCCAAAACAATATCCTTTTTTTGAGTAAATAATTGAATAAACCAGGTGGGTAATGATTCAGGGAAAGCGGCACAATGCTGTTGATTATGGGATTCCGTCGCCAGGTGCAAGACATTGCAAGGATATACCTTGTCTTTGTTCAGCCAGTGACTCAGGTTGCGTTTAAAAGGACTGCCGGTTTTCATCGACTTTAAACTATTATCCGCCGGTTTTAGCCGTTGCATGCGGTTGACCGTTGAGGGATGAATAGGAATCATCACCGCTTCTTGATACATACAAAATTTTTTCTGCGGGTTAAATTGCAATAATCGTTCCCAGCCGTCACGCAGCCGGTTCGGCCATTTGCCGGGAACGCTGTTTTTCTTGTGCCAAATAAATTCCTCCGTCCACAGCCAACCTTGCTCGCGTAAGGCTAATATCAACTGAAGCACGTAACAGGAACGTTCATGTTTGACGACGTTCTCTTTGATATTCAAAATAAAAGTGCCGGTGGGTTTTAAAATGCGCTGAAGTTCTGCTGCAATCGGGATAAACCAATCCACGTATTGATCCGGTGGGGTGCTGGGATATTGCTTTTGGCGTTGGTTGGCGTAAGGCGGCGAAGTGAAAATCAGATCCACCGATTGCGCCGGTAGTCGGGTGAGTAGCCGACCCGCGTCGCCGCAAAAAATTTGGTTCATCCAGTCCGTGTTCATCGTGATTTTCACCGTATGTAAACAGATGAGTTTTAAGGTACCTAAAATGGGTGAAGAAATTTCATCTAATTTAAGCGCGTGTGAAATGTTTCTCTCTCCAACCCTATTGGAAGGCTGAAACTGTATAGAATTCACGCTAGCGGCATATTCTTTTAACTTAAATATGCAGGATGTGTTGAGATTAAAATGCAAAAATGGCTGAAGAAAAACCGGGTCTTGCATTCCCGTAGAAGTGAGTTACCATAGTAGCGTCAAGGACAAGTGTCGTTACCACCTGCCCCTGACTAACCACCAAAGTTAATTAAGGAACTTTAATGGCTAAGAAAACTCATGGCAATCGCATTGAAACAAACCTTGAAAAAAATTCTTTAATATCCTGTGCCGAAATAATTTTATCCGAGGTAATAACTGAAAGAGTCTGATTGTAAGTAGTTTTTTCTGATATGAATATGCTGAATAGGTAGAGAAATCCACCCTTTAAAAATTCACTACACGCTGACTACAAAGTTCGGTCAGGGGTTCAAGAATACACTTCGAAGTTTGTCGAATTTTTATTTAAAACGTTGATCAGCTGTGAGCACTTTGAGTAAATATTGGTGATCCCACCCAGCGGTTTTGCGACGACAGCTGATGCCATGTTGATGAGTTGATTCTTGTTTAAGAAGATTCAGTGCTATCCGTCTCACCAGCGCTAAATTTTCAGCGGAATGCCCAATACGAGATTGATTCAAGTCTTCGCGGAAACTCACGTCTAGAGACCAGTGTAAGTCTACTTCGATTTGCCAATGTTGACGAACCGCTTTCACAAAAGTATTGATCTGCTCGTAGTTTAAACTGGTGACAAAATAGCGGGTGGAATATTCCACTTGATTATTGGTGGTTCGGGTAATATCCACTTTCCCTATCCCTTTTAAACCCGGAAATCGGACGCTAAAACCCGCTTCTTTCCGAGCAGATATCAATGTATAGCGCCGTGTTTCGATTCGGCCATGGTTGTGAAGTTTCTCTACTTTACGTAAGTGTAACATATTTTTATATTTCTTTTCTCCAGCTTCGGCTAAAGCAAAAATGGCACAGACGGCTTGATACAACGTCGGCTGATTTTCCTTGAGTGAAAGAACATAATTCGCTCCCTGCCTAATAATCTGTCTGGCAATTTTGGTCTGACAACCCATCGCATCAATGGTGACGGTAGCCCCTGTGACATCAATCATTTCCAGTACTTGGGGGATGGCGGTAATTTCATTGGATTTGGCAGCGGTTTTGACTTGCGCTAACATCATCCGATTTCGAGTAGCCCAGGCACTGACCAGGTGAATGGCGGGATGTCCCTGCCTTTTATTTCCGGACCCTCTCACTGTTTTACCATCCAAGGCAATAATTTCCTGCTTTAAATCAATGCTTAAAGAGGCTATCCATTGGGCAAAACCTCTCTCAAAGGCCACCGGGTCCAAGCGAGCAAATACATGAGCGAATGTATCCGGCGAGGGAATCCCACTCGGTAATTCCAAAAATGTTTTTAACCAGGATTCTTTCGCTAAACCAAATTTATAAATTTCTACCCAATTGTCAGCCCCACAGATCGTGGCGAGAACAGTGATCACTAAAATGTCAGTCAGATTGTATTTAAAATTACGATGGGACTTTAATCGAGGGTCTTTGAGATCTGAAAAATGTTCGAGAAAAGTATTCTCCAATTTCATCAGGCACTCCTTTCCTAGTATAAAACTCACTATTTTATAAAGAAAAAAGACTGATAAATCAAGAGATAGAAAGACTTCTAAATTTGAAATAGGGAGAAGAGAAATTCAATGCGATTGCCATGTAAGAAAACTCTATCAAATTTTTGTGTCGTCGTCTTGAAAAACGGTCGGTTCCGGCGGTTTAATTTTCCTTTTGAAAAAAGTATTCAGCAGCGTCTGTCGGACGAGGCTGGATGCTGCCTGTTTTATTTTGGGACATCCATAGGCTCGAAAGGGATTTTGTCGTGGATCATCAGTTTTGGGGACGTTGATGCGGGATGGGCGATCTTAGTTCACGAGCCAGGGCGGCTGACGAACCGATTGCCGGGAAATCCCGCTCTGGTGGGTGGCCAATTTTTAATGAACACACCATCAGGAAGACGCTATGATACACCATGTATCTCGCCAGGATGAGGCTGACAAAAAAACCCCGATATTCGAAGTCTTTTTAAGGAATATCACGCGGTCATTGCCGCAGTACATTTTCTTAAAAGATCAGAAATCCATTTACTTAGGATGCAATGAGAATTTTGCCCGCCTGGTGGGGTTGAGCAGGACTGAAGACATCGTCGGAAAAAGTGATCAGGACTTAAATTGGGATCAATCATGTTGGTACTCCTCTATAAAGTTTAGACTGTGGAGCTTGTTCTCCCACAGGAGCTTCATCTGCTCTTCTGTGTTTTTTGTATCAGGGAAAAGATAAACCCGTCGTTTGGGATCCTTCTTTACCTTGACTTTTCCAGACTTAATTTTACCAGAAAGCCAATCGCTATTCACACCGAGCCGGTCACAAACTTGTGGAACAGTTAAATACCCTTTGACTTGAACACTTCCCCTGCCTCCACGCGGTCGAAGCAAGTCCATTCTAAATCTAAGAGATCGTACTGAACCCAAAGTAATCGGTTTTAATAAAGGCTGTTTCAGACCTTTTTCAGTGAGCAAGATTACTATTTCTTGATCAGTTTTATTATTTTTATAGGCATTTCTGATGAGTTCTTTGATCTCAGTATAGTGCGATGAATTTTCATAAGCGCTGACTTTGTAAGGGACCGACATTTCGTTCACTTCTCCGCCTTTCCAAACAATACGAATATCAACCTGATCTGGTTTTGAGCGGGTGAAGACCACTTTTTCTATTAAACATCTCAGATAGTCTTTTTTTATTTTATTGTTTAGCATACCACTATCCCATAGATCAGGTAGTCGCTTACCCAAATCAGTGAATACTAATTTCAGTTCCTCTGGAATAAAAGATGAGCCACTATTTTGAGATAAATGTTTTTGTTCCTCTTCTTCTTTGAGTTCAATTAATGCTTGTTCCCAACGTTTTTCTAATTCTTCTGCTACTAAACGATTATTGGGATCTACTTGATTAAATCTATTTTCTGCTAATTTTGCCTGATATCTTAACCGGCTTAATTTTTGTTCCTTTGCAACATTTAGTTTTTGGTAATCCTCTTCTCTCTTAGAAAGAATTTTCTCATAGGCATCTAGCTCGATGGAAGATAATGCATTAAAAAATGCTAAGACGATAGCTTCCTCAGCCCCCTTCGCCAAAACAGTTTGACATCTTTTTTCATAGTATTTTCTAGCCCCAAAATTACAGATATAAGATTTTCTTTTATTGTACTCTACAACCATCTTATGACCACATAGACCACAATAAGCGATTCCTTGTAACAAACAAGCCCCAGGCCTGGAAATTCCTCTGCTATTTTTTTCGTAGATTAAATAATTATCTGAAATTATTTTTCTAAGCATTTCGTACTGTTCCCAAGTAATATAATTAGGATATTTATTATGAATTATTTTCCATTCCGAATAAGGGACATTTTGGGTTTTTCTTTTTCTCGGATTAGATGGAGATGGCACTTGGCGTTTTTGTCCAAACACAAATGCACCAGCATAGGCCGGATTTTTTAACATCTTCAGCAAATCTACAAATTTTGGTTTCTTCCATATCAGTTGATTTAGTTGATTATATCTTGGAATTAGTAAATTATTTTTGATAAAATATTTAGAGGTCATTGATACAGATTTAAAACGGAAAAACGTCTCAAATATATTATTAATCGTGTTCTGTACCTCCAAATTAGGATCTTTCTCTACTCTTTTATCTAGTGTTCTAATCAAACCAACAGGTAATTTGACATCTAATTCTCCTCTGGCAGCTTTATTATTTCGACCAGCGAGTAATCGGCTTTTGATGGTACTTAATTCAATTTCAGCCAGCTGGCCTTTGATGCCTAATAATAAACGTCCATTCGTAGTGCTGGGATCATATATACTATCAATGTCCCCAATCAGACATTTTTTAAAGCTGCAAATATCGAGTAGTTGATACCAATCAGAGCAATTTCGTGATAATCGAGTCGCATCATAAGAAAATATGATGCCCACGTTTTCTAAAGCGACTTCGGTTAAAACATGTTTGAAACCATCTCTATTTTCTATCGTTTTACCCGAGATGCCCAGATCAGTATCGACTATTTCAATTTGATCATTTCTCCAGCCACATTGTATTGCTCTATTTTTTAGGTTGTATTGTAATTTTAGACTTTCTTTGTGACTTATGACTTGATGCATGGTGGACTGACGAATGTAAATCATGGCCTTCTTGTTGAGATGATAACTGGTGATATACATATTCTTGCTCATAAACTATCTCCATACAAATTTCAGTTAAAGAATTTAAGATTTCTGTTTGAGTTTTTTCTGGGATTTTTTCCCATATTTTTTTATTGTCGGTTGGCATAAAGTTAACTCCTGAGTTAATAAAACTATTTGTTTTATCGAATCGAAAGTTAATTTGACAGAGGAAGATTTTAAGTCAGTATCAAAAGAATTGAGATTGGTACTTCTAATAGGTATCGTCAGTCTAGTATTATTTTTATAATCGACCTGAATGAGTTTGGTTTTATACCCACTTAATTGCTCAACACTGATGTTGAATTTTCTTCCATATAATGGATGGGTGGGGTCAATGACTTCAATTTCTTTGATTTCGCCACCGTCAATATCAACGGTGGGAGTATCAAGAATAGGACTCTTGGCAGCCGACCGGTCACTCAGCGGAAGAATTTATCAAGGGGGATCAGGAGACTTTAAACGGTCATCCCATCAACAACCAACAAGAAACTCTCGTTTTACCTAATGGCGCAAAACTGGTGACCTTAGTCAGCAAATTGCCGATTTGTGATGACGATGGAAGGCCCTTAGGTATCGTCGGTTATTTTACGGATATTACGGCGCTGAAAGACCAGGAACGTGAATTGCGTCAAGCTAAACAACAGGCCGACGCCGCCAATCAAGCCAAATCCGCCTTCATCACTAATATCAGCCACGATATGCGCACGCCCTTGTCGGGTATCATCGGTATGGCGCAGCAATTAATGGAAAGACTGCACCATGAACCCGATAAAAGGATCGCCCGGGATTTAATTCAGTCCAGTCAGGTGTTATTAAATTTGCTGAATCAGGTGATTGAATTTTCTAAGCACGAATCCGGTGATTTGCCGGTGTATGACATTCAATTTAATTTGCGGGATTTAGTCGACCATATCGTCCAGTTAGTTAAACCCTCCGTTCAAGAAAAGCATCTCGATTTTCAGGTCGAATATGATGACAAAATTCCATGGATACTGATTGGCGATCCTGTTCGGATACAGCGTATTTTGCTGAATTTAGTGAGTAACGCGATTAAATTTACCCTTCAGGGGGATCCGTTGACTTACGTTTAACCTGCATTCGGCGCAAGTACAGACGTTGGGTCATTCAATTTGAAGTGCAGGATACCGGCATCGGCATTCCGCCGGATAAACAAACATTAATTTTTACCCGCTTTGAGCGCCTGCATCCTGCTTATCAGAATCGATATCCGGGTTTTGGTTTAGGGTTGGCATTGGTTAAACAGTTTATTACTGAATTAGACGGGGAAATTTCTGTCAATAGTGTTGAGAATCAAGGCACGACTTTTACTGTACTGATTTCTCTGCGAGAATCTTTAGCACCGAAGCACTTATCCTCATTGAATGTCTCAAAAGGTATTATGCTTCCTCCTGGCTTGCAGTATAACAATTTAGTCAGGGATCCCGTGGCACATTCCATGACTCCAGCCTCGCTCAATCAACGCATTCTCGTCGTCGAAGACAATCCCATCGTGCAGAAGGCGGTTCAACATAGGCTGATAAATGCCGGTTTTCAAGTGGGTACCGCCGATGATGGAGCGCAGGCGCTGACTCAAGTGAAATGTCAGGATTACGAAATGGTAGTCATGGACTTAGGTCTACCGGATCAAGACGGTTGTACCGTAGCGAAAGAAATCCAACGCTGGCAACAGCATAACCATCGCCTGGTTTCCCTCATCGTTGCCTTATCGGCACATTTGGATGAGGAAATTCGCCAACGCTGTTTGACGGCGGGTATGGTGAATACTTTTGTAAAACCATTAGAGGCGCAAACCGTGCAGGAAATTGCCGATTTATTGAAACCGCAAAAGCAAAAAAAGCAGATGCCAAGGCATTCTTTTCAAATCAATAAAAATAAAACAAATAAAACAAATAAAACAAATTCATTCACTCGGAGATCACGTCATGGCTAACTTAGCAATCGTCAATGCACAATTAGCACCGCTGATTCAAAAAATTAAAAACCATACGATTTATGCCGCTATCGATTCACTGGAAAGCTTGCGGATATGGATGGAGCACCATGTTTTCGCGGTTTGGGATTTTGTCTGTTTGTTGAAGGAATTACATCACCGTTTTGTGACCACGCGCGCGCCGTGGTTTCCCCCGAAAGACCCCTACAGCGCGCACCTCATTAGCCGAATTCTCATCGAAGAAGAAAATGATCGTACCGTAGACGGTCAAGCGCATTGCAGTCACTTTGAATTATATGTGCAAGCGATGCAGGCGCTGCAAGCAGACACTCAGCCTATGCATTATTTTCTGCACCGCTTAAAACAAGGCGATATTCTGATTGCCGCCATGGAATCTGTCGGATTATCGGTCGCAATTCAACAATTTGTGTTAACCACCTTCAGCTTTTTTGATCAGGAGTCCCATATTTTAGCCGCCGCCTTTGTGTATGGCCGGGAAGCGATTACCACCGCCATGTTTACGCCGTTAGTACAGCAGTTACAGCGCTCCATTCCTCCGTATCAGCAGGCATTGATTCAACCGTTATTATATTATTTACATCGGCATATCGAATTGGATCACCACGAACACTTTCCCCAGGCTTTAAAAATTTTACATCACCTGGCCGGAGACGATGAAAAAAAATGGCATGAAATTGCGATTCATGCCCGATTGGCCTTGCAAGCCCGTCTGGATTTTTTAGATCACGTTCAATCCAGTATTCAGTTAAAATCAACTATTCAATTCCCCATGAACTTTGTTTGAAAGAAAGATAGAAATAGTATTTTTAAAAATAACTTTGGAGAACCCACTTATTCCGTGATGGACAACGGCCTGTCTGCCTATTCTGTGGTTGACTGATGGAAATGAGTATAGTCGCTCCATTTTTCTGCTCATCTAGGAGAGCACCAAAAAGTGTGGGGCATTTTAGGTCGCTCAATGCCAATGAGCTATTATTATGTTTAACTATCATATAGATAGAAATATAACCCTTAATATTTTAAATAACATGCGCCACACTTTTTGGTGCTCTCCCTTAATTGGTTAAACTAGTTTGAAGAACTTAACAAAATTCATACTCACCTTCAAATTCGACTTTGTTAGACATATCAAATATGCTCCTGGAATGATTCAACCCCTCTCTCATACTCGACTGATTTTTGACTGCACAATTCCCGCTTGCAGCCAAGCGTTGATTTCGGCTTCAACCCAGCCAACTGCTCTGCCGTCGCATCTTTAGTATCGTATTTTTTACGGATATAAATAAACAATTTTTGTCATTACACTTCTTATGTCCCATTTAGTAAATAAATAATTTGAGGAGATTTTTATGCAAGATACTAAATTTCATGCCCCAACATCTGTTCTTGTAATATGTGTTGAGATTAAAAAATCATTGAGACCGTTAGAATCTTATGCTAATAAGATAAATATATATAGGTACAGAGCAGAAAAAATATTAAATAAATGTTGTCTTCTAGTGATGGTGATTAGAGATGATAGTAAATTAACAGAAAAAATATTAACATTAGAATGTATTATTAGGAGGTTAGAACAAGAAAAAAGTAAGATACGTAAAAAAATTTTTAGTGATGAGTATAAAGGTCACTTAAACTCTGCTATAAAAGGCATCTTTAATATTAGAGATAAGATGGTTTGTCTTGAAATACGTGAAATACGTAAAATACTTGAAGAAGATAATTTTTTTAAAGGTCTGAAGGATTCTTTTAAGCCGTTAATGATTTACGCTTATAAGGAAGATTCTTGGATACGGTACAAAAAAAAATATAATTAGAGCACGAGATTTGATATTAGAATGTTTTACTGTCCTACGAGTGACAAAAGCAAATAGCGTTGCTGATTTTAAAGGAGATATGCTATTAAAAGAAACCGCATTAAAAATTATTATCGAGAAATTAAAACGTGCACATAAAGGTATATTAATTGAAGAAAAATTGAGTGAACATTGTTCCTATAAAAATCGTTTAAGCCAAGTTATCTCCGATATTAAAAAAAGGAAGAGTAGTTTACTACTTTCCAGTCCTTTGAATGATTCTGCACCAGTTGATTCTGATATTTTTTTTCATGATCAAAATAATAATAAATCTCCCAATATTCCTGCACCATACACAAATGGGAATGTAGTCATATCCCTGGGAGAACACAAGGAAGAGGTGGATGATAATGAAGATGACAAAACCACTGATTTAGAAGAGTCTTCCTTAAAGACCCAGAACGATTTTACAACTCCGCCTATGGACCACAGCGCTCCAACTCCATGTGCCAACTATCCGCAAGTGATTAGTTTAGTTCCTTCTTTAATAGTCGATGATAGTAAAAGAGCGTTGCTTAACGCTTTAACAACAGTTGATGAAGAAGGCAACTCCTTTCCTTTGAATGATTCTGCAGCAGTTGATTCTGATATTTCTTTTCATGATCAAAATAATAATAAATCTCCCAATATTCTTGCACCATACACAAATGGGAATGTAGTCATATCCCTGGGAGAACACAAGGAAGAGGTGGATGATAATGAAGATGACAAAACCACTGATTTAGAAGAGTCTTCCTTAAAGACCCAGGACGATTTTACAACTCCGCCTATGGACCACAGCGCTCCAACTCCATGTGCCAACTATCCACAAGTGATTAGTTTAGTTCCTTCTTTAATAGTCGATGATAGTAAAAGAGCGTTGCTTAACGCTTTAACAACAGTTGATGAAGAAGGCAACTCCTTAATGGGGTCGGCACTGCTTCAGGCTAATCGGATGAACAAAAAAACAGGTGGAATATCAAGCGATCTTTTTTCAAAAAATAAACAAAAAAATCAAGATGAAAAGAGAAGTAAACTACCTGGTGCTGAAGAAAGAAATTTGAAAATATTGGAAGAAAAACTGAAGGAACGTAGACATTGTGTTGAAAATGAAAGTGATGATAACACTAATACCGATTTTAGTGACACAGACGAACAGCAAGAAAGTCAGCAATTACCACGACTCCATGCCATAGATCGTGTCATGTCTCAATCAGCCGGGATAGGGTTAACGCTAGTAGGGAGAGCATCAGTTAGCAGTACATTGTGTTCAACCTCAAACTCTTCAACATCTACTAATATTAAGGGGTTTAAATAGTTTGGAGATATTAACGCTAGTACACACAGCCCTATATCTTCTAAATAACAAAAATAGTATCGTTAGCAGTTGCTGGCCTCTATACCGAAGTTTGGAGCGTGCATGTCACTACAACAGGAGAAATGTTATGGTAAGTATGAGTAATCTTGCATCAAGTAATGTGAATTTTAAAAACCATATTGCGCTTACTTCTTGCCAAAACATTTATGAGATTTGCATGCCTTTATTTACCCATACTGCTATTAATTATTTCACCCATTTTAGGATATTTAAAGATGGTAAACGGGTTCATTTAACTAGCAATTCTTATTGGGTTGAATACTATTTTGAAAGAAAATTATTTGAATATCCGTATATGGGAAAGTCTTTTGAAAATCATACTTCAGGTTATTATTTTTGGGATTCCAATCCCGAAGACCCGTTAGTTATCGCTGGCCGTGATTATGCCCAAATAGACCATCGTTTTACTATAATTAATAAAAAATGTGATTATACAGACTTTTTTGGTTTTGGTGCTTTACCTAAAAATGGGTGGATTTTAAATTTTTATTTAAATAATTTAAATTTCCTTAATAATTTTATTTTATATTTTCTGGACAAATCTCATTTTATAATGCAAAAATACTTAGAAAGTCCTATTATCTTACCCGAATCCATCGTCCCAGAAAATCATTTAAAAATTGTTTCTTTAGTTCATACAGACGATTTGTTGCCGAATTTGAAGTTCAAAAAAATTTTTATATCTAATTTAAACGTCTACTTAAGTCAAAGAGAATACGAAATAATATACTATTTAAGAAAAAGTTATAGTTGCAAATATATTGCAAAATTTCTGAAATTATCACCAAGAACAGTAGAAACTTACATAGATAAAATTAAAACGAAATTACGTTGTCGAACTAAGATTGAAATTATGAAATGTATTGAAGAAATTAGCCAATTTATGAACTGATTGTATATATATAAGGTAACACTTTCTAATGATTCATAAAACAATGATTTTAAGATAATTCATAATATATCTCGAAATGTACCCCAAAAAATCCGGTGCTTGAAAATCTGGCCCAGTGTGAAGGTAGCGGGCTTTTGAGGCCATGAGAGTTCTCTTTTATAAATTGGGATTGTAACTTCCCGCCTTTTCCGCTATGATTCTCCTGCTTTCCAGGCGATTTCAAGAGCACCAAAAAGTGTGGGACACTTCCAAAATAATCTTTACAAATCCTAGGCCTTGTAAGATACTCAAATTGTACCCCAATTAAATGGTTACCGACATGAAGACTTATTTTATTAAAATTGCCCTACGGGGTGTCAGCCCTATGATCTGGCGCCGTCTTCGGATTCCTAGTAATTGATTTTCTTTGCATAATTTCCAATCCTCCAGCAGTTCAGCACAATGAGTAGAAGCCCATTCCAAGATCAATGCTAATGCCCTGCGTGGCATAGTTACTTGAATAATTTCAAGCGTATGGATATTAATCAAAACTTCATACTCTGCATAGAGCGCATGAACAGGAAAAATAAATTGAAGCAGCCTTTTTCAGGCGGGTTTCCGAACGCAGCCGACGCTGCATTCGGAAACTCGTGACGAAAAAACCCGCTTGGGGTTGACTCAATTATCAACGATGAGACGGTGGTACAATTTGCAGTGTAATCGCACCATTACTATCTGATAGGCCACCGGTCTCACAGGCTGTTAAGTCTGCTGTTGGTAGTACGACGACCTTAGTGGCAAACTCCCCTGCAAATACACCGGAAGTAATAGTACCGCTGAGTGTTGCTATTATCTGTCCATTAATGTCCACAGTGGTTTTGGTATAGGAGAAAGTACTATTCTGGCCATTACTCCACACAAACGTTGCAAAGCCAGAGCCACCCGCTAAAAGCATGTCGCAAGACGCATTAGGTTCTTGGATTTGACCATCGGAAACCCCTACTTATGATTTCATTTGATGAGCCTACACAAGTAAAGGTCTCAATATTAGAGACAACCATATTAGTAGGCGTATTCGTGACTGGCACTTGTACTGTTGAAGCCAATCCAAGCAATGAAATACTGGTTAGAACGACAAGACTGGAAGCTGCAAACAAAGGTTTTAATACTAATTTCATAGATACTCCTTAAAGTGATTACTAAAAACAGATGGGATCGGAGCTGGTCATTACTGATCGGCCCTCCCACACCACCCCCGTGATGCAAGTCCTCACATCCACTGGTATGGCTGGAATATTGTAATTAAGATAAAACTCAAACTTCAAGAGAGCGACCAAAGTTTCATAGTGACTTTTCACTAAAATAACGCACGGACTAATGTAACTAAAAAAACCGCTACCCCAGCCGCTAGAATAATTCTTTGCATGGCGCGATTTTGGGTTCTGTCGCAAATAATTTGAGTGGCTCATTTTTTCCCTACAAAAAAAGTACCTCAAAAAGCTTAGAAACCGATCCCTTTAAGGGACAGCCACTATTTTTTTGACATTTTTAATCATAACAGTAGAATAAGGTGCTTCTACCAGTCCCAGTAGAAAAGGGTTACGGAAAGCCGATGAAAATATTTAGTTTTAGTGGGAGAGATTCATGAACCAACCTGTGTCACCCCCTGTTGGGCACGATACGGACATCATTGCGCCAGAAATTAATTCTATCGCTTCGGTATCGTCAAAATCCGGTACATTGCGAGACGCCGTTCGGGCTACGGTTAGAGAATACTTTTTGAAACTGGATAGCGCACTACCCAATAATGTCTATGAACTTTTTTTAGCTGAAGTCGAATCACCTTTGTTGGAGATAGTGCTGCAATATTGTAAGAACAACCAGAGCACCGCCGCTAAATTGCTCAATATCAGCCGCGGTACTCTACGCAAGAAAATGAAATTACACGGGCTTCTCGAGAATAAAAAATAATTAAAATGATTCGGTTATAGTAGATAAGATATAGATGCCTATTTTTCGCGATATTTCTTGAAATTCTATGGAATAGTTATGCAGAGAAGATATTTTTGATTTGATTAATTCTATCTTGCTCCTGTGCCAATTGCCCTTGTTGAACTCCCAATTGATCTGAAATAGTTTTAAGCTTTTTTACTGTTTCAGGAGACGCTACCGTATTTTTATCATTAAAGCTGCAAATCGGGATCACTAATTGCGCCAGTTGAGTTTGTAAATCCTGGCTAAGTTGCTGTTGGGGTTGTAATTGACGGCGGCGAGTAAATAAGATGACACGGAAAGAAGTGATCGATTTTTCATACGTCAGGCGATGGCCGTTCATCGCAGATAATTTTGCTTGTAAGACCCGACTATTTTCCTGTTGATGCAGATTTTTCTGTAAAAATTGGGCTTCTGATAATAAATTCAATAAGGGTTGGCAGTGAGGGGGGCAATGCGATTCCACCGTATAAATAATGGCCGCCAAGGATAGAGAAATCTGCTCGAGGCGATGAGCGTGCGCTAAGATGGACTGCGTGCGGTGCTCAATCGTATCTTGGGCGTGGCGAATGATGGTTTGGCGATAATCCTGAACCTGATCGGTCATGTGCTGAACGCGGCGTTGCAAGCTTTGCTGGGATTTTTTAATCTCTTCGGCTAATTTCTCCACTGGCGGTTTTTGTAATAATTCTTGCGCCAGATTTCGGTAAACCACCCGCGCTTCGCCTTCGCACTGAATTTGATGGTGAATATTTTCTGTGGATAATCGCGTTTTAGCCGCTTCATTAGAGTAAGTTCGTAACGTGGGGTGACCTTCTCGATGATCCGTTGCTGAAGGCGGTATGATTCTGGCGGGCAGCGGTAAATGGTCTACTAATTGTTGATAATCCTGGACGTGAGTGGTTATGGCCTCGTCACATCGATCCAGCGCAGTTTGCCGCTCTAAACAGGCTTGACGGGCGGATTCATACTGTTTGATTTGCGACTCCGGTAAGATGGATTGGTGTTTGACCTCATCCCAAATCGTTTTACGTACCCTGCGGGTCACGCCAGCGGCGGTAATCACTTCATCTGCTTGCTGTAAAGCGGAACGCAAATGAGGGTCATCACCGGGGGCTGCTAAGGTGGACTGACTTTGAGCAAGCTGTAATCGCCAATAAGGCTCCCCCCATAAAAAAGGCGAATGTTGCAATAGAAACAAAATTTGTAAACTCAAGGCTTTTAATAACTGGAGTGTGCACCGCGCTGATTTCTTTTTCACGGCTTCCCGCAAAAGAGCCTCTTCCAGAGCGTTCAAATAGGGGGAGTAATACTTGAGGCTTAGCTGCACATCCGCTTGTTCACACAACGTTTGTAAATATTTCATAAATGACCTCTTTCAATGATGGGCAGAATAGAAAATCATCCGTCCAGTCCCCGGTTTTTTTATCACCGGAAACTGAATAGACGATCAGAGTGGTTTCATCAACCCACTCGGCAAGTCACCACGGGCGGCAGCGGTTGGATTAACACCGTTTGCAACCCTTTGGTAGCCTCTTTGCCCTTAACGTTCCAGATGCCACAGGCCCAGGCGATGCCAAACGATAAAGCGGTTGCGACTCCTTTAACGAATTTCATCGCCCAACTATCCCGATCTTGTTCAATGATCTCGCGCTGCTGCTTAAATTGCTCCCGAAAATCTTTCAACTGTTCCGGTACGGATTTAACGGGCGTGTTGAGGGTCGCCTGGAGAGCGCTCACGGCCTGGTATTTTTGTACCGTCAAAGAGACCGGTTTGTCGGGTTTTCCAATCGTCCGTGTCGGCTCCGATGTCAGTTTTTCCACCGGCGGTCTGGAATCATTCACTTGGGTCACCTGAGCACGTTCATTGATGGGAGGTGCACCAAATAGTAATGTCCGGCTATTCGATGAAACAAAATAATTTTGCTCAGAATCCGCTTTGGCCTCTTTTTCAACTTCCCCGGCCAAATGGTTTCGATATTCTTGACATAATTGTCGTAATTCCTGTTTTTGACGAGCCACCGGCAATAATGTCAGTAAGGTCTGCTGAACCTCGACACAGATTTTTTGTTGATTGGGTTGCCAGGGAAGCCAACGGTGGATCGCATTTCTGAGCGTGTCATAATGAGCTTTGTTAATTAAATCCACTTTATCCAACAATCGGGTCAAGCGCGCGGCTAAAGCGGCGTTGAATAATTTTTGTTGACGTTCCGGATCCTCGGGTTTTCCTTTTCCTTTGGAACGATTTCGATGTCGGGCTTCCGCCTGGGCCTGCTCAACAATCGCCAAAGCCTCTTGATCTAAGGCTTTGCTGATATTGAATACCGAACTTTGTGCGGTACATTGACGGTGTGTTTCCAAAAATTGTTCGATCAGTTTGCTCATAAATTTTTCTCCTTGAAAATAAAAAATAAAAACCTAAAAAAAAGCGATGGAATGAATGTAATCCGATTTTTTTGGATTAACTTAAACCCGAAATTGGCGCGGGCGGTTTTAAAGTTTCCGTGATCTTTTCTGAAGTTTGCTGCCCCTTCACATTCCAAATGCCACAGGCCCAGGCAATGCCGAGAGACAAAACGGTTGCCACGCCTTTCATAAATTTCATACCCCAACTGTTCCGATCTTTTTCGATGATTTTGCTTTGGGATTGATAAGTTTGTTTAAAACTCTGCAATTGCTGATGAACGGGTTGCGCTGTGTTTAAAGTACTTTCCATCGTATTGACGGCAGCGTATTTTTTAATGGCGGCGTTCAAACTGTCGCTGCCGTTAGAAATACCTTGCGGATGATCGGCGACAAATCGATCCATGTTTTTACCCGATTGAGTGAATGGCTGTGGCAATTGGCCGGAACCCGGTAACGGAACGCCTTTGAGTTTCTTATTCGCCGTAAATTGAGCATATTCTTGAGGATGTTTTTCCTGTAATTCGGTCTCAATGTCTTGTTTCAGGTGCGCCTTATAATCCTGGCAAATGACTTGTAGTTCTTGTTTTTGCCGGGCCTGTGGCAAGACGTTGAGTAATACTTTTCTGACCACTTGGCTTTTTTGATCTGGCTGCCAATCTTCGATAGCTCTAAAAACCGCATTGAATTGTTGAGTATTCGCTAAATTTGCCCGTTCCAGTTCCGCGGTGACTCGCGCGGCAATGGCCGCGATTTGGATATCGCTCAGCTTTCCAGAGATCGCCGGATAATAAAGTTGGGCATCCCGTAAGGCTTGATCATGCAGTAGCGCGGCCTGGCGATTGAGACGCTGAAGCCGATCTTGTTGAGAATCTCCTAATTCTGGTTTGGCATTGAGTTGCAGTAAACAGTGAATTAAGTTCACACTATTAAAATGACGCATAGTTTTTCTCCTAATTTTTAAAATGAAATGAACAAAAAAAACGAAAAAAATGAGAATGTTAAATTCTCGCCGCAATCTAAGACCTGAACTGTTCAGGCCGCGTGGGTTTTCAGAAAAGTGAAATGAAGGTCGGTGTCAGTAAGGGATTTAAACGGATTCTGGGGTGGATTCCGTGTTTTCGGTGTTTTGGTTAATTTCTGTGTTTGTAATTTCTGTATTTGTTTTTTTATTGGATTCGAATTCGTAAAGTATGTCTTCTTTTAACAGAATCAAATTATCGGTATTCACGAGGCCATTCACTAAAGTACTCAATGAAGGCATCCATCCTGTGATTTGGGCAATTTCTCTCTGAACCTTCAGTAGTCTTTTAAAAGAGTGATCATTCAGTAAATGATTCTTTCGAACTTCTGTTTTGGTTTCAGCGTGCATTGTTTCATGGGGTGATGTCATAAAGGGTTCCTATCGTGTTGAGCGTGTTATTCAATGCTAAAAATCAATCATTTAATACGCTCTTTGATAACGAGTCTGCCACCCTTTTTTAAAAAATAACACGTAATTTCAGTTGAAATATTTCCCGATATGACCTCAAAAATTTCCCGAAAAACCGTTTATTTTTCCCAAAATAGCGATTTTTTCCCAAAAAATCGATCTAAGTGATTGATTTTTTTCTGCGTCGGGAAATTTTAGCCCACTGATCGGGAAATTTTTGATGCTCTATCGGGAAATTTTTGGGGTGTGATTACGTGTTCATTTTTGTTTTTTCCTGAGAGGATAGTCGTCAACGTAAAGCGAAAAACTTTTATTTTCTCGGAGTGAAATGACAATGGATATTCAATGGTTTTTAATCGACGACCTTCGCCCGTATGAGCGAAATCCCCGCCGCAATATCAGGGCGGTAGACAAAGTCGCCGACAGTTTAAAAACCTACGGTTGGCAGCAGGCGATTGTCGTCGATACAGAACATACTATTATTGCTGGCCATACCCGTTGGCTCGCCGCCAAAAAACTCAAAATGGAAAAAGTTCCGGTATTAGTCGCCCATCATCTCACACCGGAACAAGTCAAAGCCTATCGCATCGCCGATAATCGTTTAAGTGAAGAAGCCGAATGGGATTCCGATTTATTACGTCAAGAATTAGCTTCATTAAAAGAATTAAACGTGGATTTGTCATTAACCGCCTTCAATGAAATTGAATTAACCAAATTAATCGGTACCTTGTCAGAACCCGATGAAGAATCCACCGATTGGTTAACGCCGCAAAACATCATTGTGAGTCAACCGGGTGATGTTTGGGAATGTGGGCCTCATCGGGTGATGTGCGGGGACGCGACATCACCCACCGATTTAGCCCGTCTGATGGATGGCGTGAAAGCCGATTTGGTCTTTACCGACCCACCTTATAACGTGGATTATCTTCAGGCTCGTGGTGCATTCAAAGGGCGTCGCATTCAAAACGACCACATGAATCCAGCGGCTTATTTGCAGTTTTTACAAACGGTTTTTGCCAATGCGGTGACGGTAGCCAAGCCGGAAGCCTCCTGGTATGTCTGCCATGCCGCTCAATTTCAGGATTTAGTCAAACAAGCATTAGAGTCCAATTCTTTATTGATTCGTTCCCAGATTGTTTGGACCAAGAATCATTTTGTATTGAACCGTGGCCGCTACAAAATGCAGCATGAACTCATTTATTACGCTTACCGCAAAGGCCAGGTGGATGCGTGGTATGGGGATCGTGGGCAAAGTACGGTTTGGCCGTTCGATAAGCCATTGTCTAACGATCTTCATCCGACGATGAAGCCTTGGGCGCTGGTACAAAAGGCGCTGCACAACAGCAGCTTACCAGGCGATAGGGTATTGGATTGTTTTGGCGGAGCCGGATCCACCTTAATCGCAGCCGAGCATACGCACCGCCAGGCGTATCTCGTAGAGATCATGCCGCAGTATGTGGATGTGATCTTGCGTCGCTTTGAGAAACACACAGGCAAAGCGGCGGTGTTGTCCGGAACAGACCGGACATTCGCGGATTGTGTATCAGCGCGACAAGGCATTGATCATGGAGCATCAGGGTGATGAGTTGACGGAGAGCATTCAACAAAAAATAGGTGAGGCTCTACGCATTGGGGCGAGTTATGAACTAGCGGCATGCTATGCCGGCATCAAAGTGAAATGGTTTTGGCGTTGGAAAAAAGATGGTGAAAGTGAACAGGCGTTATTTGACGAACATTATCATCAAAAATGCAGGGACTTTTCACGAGACATTCAAAAAGCTCGCGCCGAATATAAGGTGAGTTGTTTAGCAAAGATGGAAAAACTGGGACATAAGCATTTTAAACCGCTGCATTGGAAATTTGAGCAATTACAGGGAAAAAGTAACCCTAAAAAAAATAAAAAACGCAGGAGTGAGCGTCATGAAAATAAAAACAGTCATCAAACGGTTTAAAAACACTAGCCAAACACTGGGCTGCCGATTGTGGTGTGCATTGTGTCAGCCTCACAGTATTGCGGCGATTCGTTTTTGTTTGCTGGCGAGTTTAATCGGCTTATGGGGTTCAGCTCTGGCGGACGGTACCGATATTTTAGCTGGCACTGACGCCAGTTTGTGGGAGACACTCAATAACACAGGTAAAAAATATATTTACGCCATTGAAGGGATTTTAGGATTAGCGGCTTATATGAAAACCAAGAATTTGATGGTCTTAACCGGCATCGTCGCGGTGTCTATTTTCTTCAATATTATCCTTTCCATTGCGGGAGAAAGTGCATGAGTTACCGCATTCCGCAAACGCTCGATGAACCGATGAAATTGATGTTGTGGACAATCGATGAACTCATCGCATTTTTAGTGCCTTTTCTCATCTTGATGCTGGTTTTAAACAGCCCGGTCTGGGGCATGCTCACCGGAGCCAGCGCCTTATTTGGAATTAAGAAATTGAAAGGTGAACAGGGACATTATTTTATGTATCACTGGATGTATTGGCATGTGCCGATGTGTTTGAAACTTAAAATAACACCCCCCTCTTATTGGCGGGAACTCATCGGATAAGCCTGAAGGAGTAAGTATGCAACTGACCCATTATAAATCACGATTACAACACATGCTGGCACAACGCAACGGTTATTTGGTGTTGGCGGCGTTGTTAGCCGGTGTCTGTTTATTACTGGCGATCAGTGTGTGCCGGATGATTGGCCGGGAACGGATTGTCATTACGCCACCCGTCGTGAATCAAGCCTTTTGGGTAGAAGCCAAGGCGGTTTCTCCTGAATATTTATCACAAATGGCCTCCTTTTTGGCTCAATTACGACTGAATCTCACCCCCGGCAATGCGGCTTATCAGCAGGAGACTTTATTGCGTTACACCGCTCCGGATTATTACGGTGATTTAAAAAATGAATTAGTGGGTGAAACGGAACAATTAGTAAAAACCCATACCAGTTTGATTTTTTATCCAGTGGAAGTGGCGGTCGATGCCAAACAATTGACGGCGAATATCACTGGAGATTTAAGCGCCACGGTCGGCAACGATCATCTGCCGGTGCAACGAATCTATTATCAGCTTCAGTTTCGCTATTTGGAAGGCAGGCTATGGCTGGAATCTTTCGAAGAAATTAAAAACAAGCCACACGATGAGCATTCAAAATAGGAGAGTAGTATGCTTAAAAATGTTATTAATCGATCTTTATTCAAAATACCCTGTGCTATAGCGGTATTGTGTCCCGTGTTTCTTTTTTCAACGTCGGTCTATGCCCAAACCTTGGTGATAGAAGATAACGCTCAGGTTTCTGCCGAAATATCTGCCAAAGAATTGACTCGAATTTCGGTGGCAGGAGATCGAATTACGCTGGTCAGGGGTTCTGAAGGAGCTTATCAGATTAGCAATGACACGGTTCAGGGTGCGGTTTTTATCAAACCGACTATTCATCAACCAGCGGTTCAAAAAATTTGTCCTGCACAAAAAAATAAAAGTCACACTCAGAATAAAAGCAAAATTCATTGTCAAAAAGGATCAAAATTAAATAAAGAAAAAAATAATAGTCATGATTTAAAACCCTTTTATTTATTTATCAGCACCGAACAAGGTCGGCATTACGTATTGAACCTGACTCCCTGTTCTACCAGTCACGCCGATAATTTGGCGCTAAAACCGCAGGAATTTGAAAAAGAAGCCGCGAAAACTTGGGAAACCAGCGAGCGTTACACGCAAACGTTAATCCACCTCGTAGATGAAATTCTTCAACAAAAAATTCCCCCCGGCTACAACCACACAATTTTAAAAAAACCGAAAGAATTTAATTTTGGCAGAAATTTCGATTTGAAATTAACCGATCAATATACCGGTGCGCATTTATCGGTGGCAATCTATCAACTGACCAATCATTCCAAACAGGCGCAAACAGTGGCTGAAGAGGATTTGTATCAATCCGGTGATCGCGCCATTTATCTGCAAGCCGCAACACTTGCCCCTCATCAAACCACTCAATTGATTAAGGTGACCAGCCATGTCTAAACAACACTACGATTCTGATAAAAATGTAGAGACGCAACCCAGCCGAATCAAGAAAAAACAACAGAAGGTATTAGCCATTAGCCTCATTCTTTTGAGTATACTCGGCTGGAGTTTTTATTCGTTACTATCCAACCACGCTCAATCTCACCGAACCGTAGAAAGATTATCATCACAACGAATGACGCTGGATAATCCGACCACGCATGTGGATGGCTCCGAGGTCTTTATTGAAAAAACCCAAAATGAGTTGAGCCAAACACAAAAAACCACCTCTGCATTGCAACATCAATTGGAGATATTAACTGAGCAAAAAGAAGAACAGGAAAAAACGAATCAATCCAACAACGAGTCGATGCAGGCATTTCAGGTTCAATTGAAAGCATTAGAAGAAAAATTGAATTTAGCCAATCCAGCGTCACCAGGAAAAGCTTATGGTCAAAATGCTTACCCCACGTCCCCGAATCTCGATCATCAGGCGGATATGGTTT
The DNA here is from genome assembly GCA_963795715.1 of uncultured Pseudomonadota bacterium. Taxonomy (GTDB): domain Bacteria; phylum Pseudomonadota; class Gammaproteobacteria; order Coxiellales; family Coxiellaceae; genus JAFEDN01. The sequence continues at coordinate 375,944 of CAWCIY010000004.1, read as the reverse complement.
CGATACAGCCGCTTAAGGGTGTAAACGATGATGTCCTGGCGTTATCTCCGCTAAAAAATCAGTCTGTCATGATACCTCAAATTAAACCTTCTAAAACACCGGACAGCTTTGTTCCCGCCGGTACTTTACAATCCTTGGGCAAAACGCCGGTCAGCCAGGGGGTCACTTATCTGGCCGAAGGCCCCGAAACCGCCCTCAGTGTTTATCAAGCCTTGGGCGGTACGGATGTGCGCATCACCCTGGGTAAATCCAATTTTAAAAACATCGATCCGGCCAAAACCCATCAAAATATTGTCCTGTGTTTAGATAATGACGGTCAAAGTCCGCAAAGTGATCGGCTGATTCGCTTTGCCGCCGAGCAGTTACAACAGCAAGGGAAAACGGTCTGGATGGCTCAGCCCAACATCGAAGGCCAGGACTATAACGATATTTTAAAACAACAAGGCCAACAAGCCGTCAAAACTGAACTCAACCAGGCGATCCCCTATGACGATTATCGAGATCAAAAGATATTAGGACGTACTTTACAGAAAACTCTTCAGCAACACTGTGAGGTCACTCGTCAGGAAAATTCCTTAGAAAAATTACTCCGGGAAAGTGATATTTTATCGAAAGTTTATCCTGAAATTGACTCTAAGTCACATCAACAGGATATCGTCACGGCGCGCGAAAAAAATCCTGTACCGAGTACGCTCACTCAACAACAAAAACCTTCGCTCAAACTGGAAAAAGAGCCTGAATTAGAAATATGAATTCAATCGCATTCTTTTTGCTATTTTTGCCATTCGATTTTGACTTTTGCTGTAGGATCATTAATATGGTCACGGTTATCGTCCCAATAACAATCGGTTTGCCGATGGAAAGGCATTTACTTTTTTAAACACAGGAGTTAAAAAACATGAGTCCCACCGAATTGTCTATTGAGCAGGATACTGACACTCTCGTCTTTCAGATCGATACATTTACCCACTCTCAACCCGCAAAATCGACCTCACTTCGTGAGAATGTCCAAGGGTTAGTCAAGGAGTATTTTGTCCGATTAGACGGTGAAAAGCCAGCCAACATCTACGAATTATTTCTGGCGGAAGTGGAATCGCCCCTGTTAGAAATAGTTTTGCGGTATGCAGGTCAAAACCAAAGTCAGGCGGCAAAATATCTCAATCTTAGCCGAGGCACTTTACGGAAGAAGATGAAACAATATGGTTTCTTAGATCCGCAGGGTAAGAGGCATTCTAGAAAAATAAAGCAGGCTGAGGGTTGAAGGATTTGGCTGGAGTAATTGGAGTTTTGACTATTTTTATTGCAAACTACTTGAGGCAGAGGTAATGACGCTGGAGCTGGATGAGCAGGAGGATGAAGAGGAACATGAACTAGCTGAAGAAGACGACGATGAGGAGGTTGCCGAAGGAAAAAACGCAATGATCGAAGTGCGTGGTGAGTCGGTAGATTGACCTGTTGACATGTCGCTTGTGGATATGATGAATTCATAATTGGTTTGCAATTCTGCCGGACTATAAGGTTCATCAAGAGATTTTCCGGCCAGCAGTCGTTGATGATCGATTTGAGCGAACAACACCCCTAATTGCGCAGCCGATAATGCGCTGAAGGTTGGAATGAACGGATCGGAAGTATCGGTTTTCATTTCAGTTAACAGTTCTTTCTGTTTTTGTGTTTGTTGCAGCAAGGCGGTGTGTTGTGTTGTTAAGCGTTTATCATCCACGAGAGAAGTGTGATTGATCATCGTACTTTTTTGAGCGTATTTAAGATGCTGAGCGCGGACATCCATCAGTTTATTGTTCCATTCTTTGAAGTCTTTGGCGGGGATAATGAATTGAGTCTCCTTAAATTCAGTCAATGATTTATCTTTGATAACGTGAGCAACATAGTCTTCTAAATTTTGAACCACAATGGGGCCGCAATCATATCCATTCATTCCGCGGCCTTGTTGATCCAGCGTCTTTACGTGTCGTGTGGATTTTAATTCCATTTTGCTGTCGGATGTGGAAGTGGATGTTGATCGATGGGCTTTCAACAAGGCTTGTACAGCCGTGTCGATACCGAGCGCTAATTCCGCATAAAAAGGTTCAGAAAAGAGATTTTTATCTTGACCGGAAAGGGATCCAAAAGGATTATTTAAATGGAGCGTATAGGAGGTTTGTTGATAATTGATCTCAACGCCGATCAACTGCCAGTGAGCATGAGACCAGAAGGTGAAAAATAATCGCCTGGGCATAGCTGTCCAGCGATGACAGCGACTGGGAGTTTCATGCGTCCCGGTAATAATAGCGATATCTTCTGCTAAAAATTGAGTGATGTGACATTGGCTGATCTGCACATAAGGATCGGCGATAAAGATCCCGTGTTGATTTTGCCGATAAGCGCAATAGTGTTCTCCTCCGGGTGATTTATATTCTTGCTTGCTGTCATTCGACAAAAAATAAACGAGATGATCTTCCCGAACTTTGGTGGTTAGCAGATACAGATCCCTGATGCTGTACCAGTAATGGCGTGGTTGACCGTGCTGAGCTAGATTGCGGTCATCACCGAGTGTGGTTAACGCTGTTACTGGTAAAGATTGAGATTTTTGTGGAGGCTGCGGTGAAGAAATTGGTTTTGGAGGTGGAGGCAGAGATTTCTCATCGAAAGAAATTTTGCTGGCATATTTATCGAGAAAATTCTGAATGTAATCATTTAAACTATTCCAATTTGTAACAAAAATCATTTCAAACTCAAAAAACCACTCGGCTTCGCGCTTTTCTACTAAAGGCAGTAATTGATCAAGTAAAAAATAAATGACAGTACGCTGAGAGCGGGATATTTTTTCTATGGCACAAACAACGTTGTGGCGAACTTGCCATTCAGGATCTTTTAAAACGGGGATTAGGATTTTGAGCGCTTTTTCGGCAAATTGTGGTTGGATAGAAGTGATCTTTCCGATGGCATCAGAAGAAGAGCAGCGAACGTCTGAATCGGAATCCTTTAATGAGAGGCTTAGATTGTTTAAAGCTTTTTCAGCAAATTGTGGTTGAGCGAAGGCGATCTGTCCAATGGCGTAGGCAGTGTTACGGCGAATATAACGATCTGAATCCTTTAAAGTAGATTTAAGTGCATTAAGTGCTTTTTCGACAAATTGTGGTCGAGCGGAAACAAATTTATTAATAGCAAAAGGAGCCATGAAGCGAATTTTCTTATTAGAATCTTTTAAAGCGGAATTTAGAAGATTAAAAGCTTGTTTCATAAGAGTAGGGAAAGCAGGGGAGATAGTTCCTATTGCTTCAGTAACGAAATCTAGATATGGATCTCCCCCATAAGATTCTTTTTTTAAAGCAGAGGCTAAGATATTGAAGGATTTCTCAGCAAGGCATAGAGGAGTGGAATCAATTTTTATAATGGCTCCAGCAACATTATAGATATCAATCAAAGCGGATTCTTTATTAAAACTATCTTGTAAACTGCTCAGAATGCTAAGCGCGTTATCAGCAAGATGCGGTTGAGAAGAAGCGATCGTCCCTATAGCTGTTATGATGTGCCTGTTATTATTATACTTACTGTAACGTGCTAAAACTGAGTCAAAGATGTCGAAAGCTTTTTTAGCGTATTCAAGGTAAAAAGAGCCAATTTTTCCTATAGTGTCATAGATACTGAGACGAACATCTGTATCCGAATCTTTTAGGGTGGAACTGAGTATATGGAATACTTTATCGGCAAGGGGTGGTTGATTTAAAGCGATTTTGCCAATGACTTCAACAGTGGTGCGACGAACATAGCTACTGGAATCCTTTAAAACGTGATTGAGTGTATGGAGTGCATGATCAGCGAGTGTGAAAAAAGCGAAGACGATGTTGCCGATGGCCCTAACAATGTCGGCGCGAACAAATTCATCGGAATCCTTTAAGATGGGTATCAGGGTGTTGATTGCTTTTTCAGCGAATACAGGAGAATCAAAAACGATACTACTAATAACGTGAACAGTACTGTAACGAGCATGCTTTCTGGAATCTTTTAAAGTAGGATTGAGTATGTGAAGTGCTTTGTCAGCAAGAAGTGGTTGATTTGAAACGATCTTAATGATAGCTTCAGCACTGCGGCTAATATTTGAAATGGGATCCTTTATGGAGGAACATAGGTTATTGAGTACGTTTTCTGAATAACTAATTAGATTTTGTCGTTGTCCCCAGCAAAAAAATGCCAAACTAATCTGTAATTCCAAACGTTCTTGAAGGGACAATCGCGCGATCGAAGCAGTGATATTATGCTCTGAGAAAATTTTCTGTAATTCGAGTGATTGCTCACTGTTCATCCGGTTTCCGGCTACTGGTATTAACCAAGGATAACGCTGGAGCCATGCCCAATCTTTACTCAGAGCGCCTTCGGAAATCTGTAGAGTGCCGACACTTACCCATTGTTTTGGTGTCAACGGGTTTTGAAGTTGAGCAGGTGTCAGAGTATCAATCCCATTCAGGTTCAGGTTTTCTAAAGCTTCACTCTGAATTTTGACTTGTAATAGATGAGTACACCCTGACAAGTCTAGGGTTTTCAACACGGGTGCAGTCACTGCCCAATCCGGTTTGTTATCCAGTAGGTTATTGAGTGGCGCGCTACAATTGCCAAAAGATAAATACCGCAACTTTGGTGCTTGTATGTCGATTCGCCGCAAGTAGCTACAACCACTGAAATCGGCATGAGTAAGCTGGGGAAAGACTATTGGATTGTGGTTCGTCCAGAGCACGCCGCGCCATAAATCCGTTAATTTCGGCAGAGAGCGGGCGCTCAAATGGGTCAGATACAATGCGCTTTCTGCCAAACGCAAGATGCCTTTAGCAGTGACCTGTTGGCATCCTGATAAATTGATGGCGGTCAATTCCGGCGAGTTTTGTGCTATAGTGATCAGGTGTGCATCAGTCACCGCCCCGCAATCTTGTAAATTCAATTCAGTTAGACCACCTAATTCCAACAGGCGTAACAATTGTTGTAGCCCTTCTCCCGTTGGTAAACTTCCCCAAGGTAGCTGGCTGATCAGTGTACGTCGCAGTGGAGTTTCCAGTAATCCTGTCAACCAATGAGGATGATCCTCTGGCAATTCATGCCAGGCTTTTATTTCCTTTGATTGGCGCAGCAGTTGTTCCTGTCGCTGTTGTGCTAACTTTTTTAATGCCGCTTCGCTACCCCGCAATTCTTGATCAATTTTTTTAAGTGCCTGCAGTTGATCGCGATAAATCTCTTGCACCGCCAGTCGAATTGCCGTGGGTTCCGGTTTGGTTTTCAGGGCTTTATAGAGTGGTTTTAAATCCCAACTGCAGTCTTCCTTACCGTTTGCAATCAAATGGTGGCCGTTATGAATTTCTACTTGCCAGTTTCCGGTCGTATCCTTAATCGCTCGCAAGCTGGGTGTGGCGTTCCTAACACAATTAACCTGCCATTCCGTAGTGGGAAGTTGTGCTTTTGTATCCGGTAGAATCACAATGATCTTGAGGTGAGAAGCGATAATCGGTTCCCATTGGGCTAAATAGGTGGTGGCGCGAGCCATCACGCTTTTTTGTTGTAATCGTTGTTCCAATTGTTTTTGTGTTTCTTGATTCAATGCTTGGATACCACCGACGACTGCATTCATTTGGATTTCAAAACGGACGTTGGCTTTTGAGTCGGTTGTTTCCGTCTGCTCAATCAGATACTTTCGTAACCGGTCGATGTGTTGATTTTCCTGGCGGTAATGCGCGTAGCATTCTAATCCTTGTCGAGGAGTGATCCCCGTGCGAGTCGGAGAAATGACGGAACGTGCTTGAGTCACAGATTCTCCGCGCAGCAATCCGCTGCTAACGGAAATGTTAACGCCACTGAGGTATACATAATCTTGTGAAACTTTTTGAAAACGCTGAAGGGGATCGGTGTGCGTGGTAAAAGCCTGAGTATAGGCTTGGCCTAATACCGGGTCGAGCTGGGTGATTAACTCTAAATGGCTACGAGGCAATAGGGGAGCCATGGGATCGGATGACGTCAATGGCAATTGCAGCACTTGCCGCAAGCGCCGCCAGCGTTCATAGAGAGCGTCGATGGCGTCTGGTGGTAGTCGATTACCGGGATGGTCTGCTTCAGCCAATGAGGTTAACCAGGATTCCAATACCGTTTCCGGTTTCAGCGCCAAAAAATTATCGATTGCGGATTGATCCGGTGGACGTTGCATGTCGTCTAAACAAAACACCAAGCTTTTCAGCTTGATTTGCACACCACCGTTGGACATGCGAACCCAAGGCGCTTCCAACGCGGTATCTGTATCGAACAGAATGATACGAAATGCTCCTTCACCTTGAGCGTTGATCAGCGGCTGAAATCCTAAATTACGCAACTGATCGTCTTCGTGCACCAGTAGCCAGGTTAACAAAACGGCCTGGGTAAAATATCGAGGATCCAGTTGAGCAGTGCATTGCGCTAACCGTTGCTTGCCCGTGTCGTCGAGGATTTGTATATCTGAGGAGGTAGGTCTGTCTTTGTATTCCTGTGAAGTACAAAAGATGATCCCGGCGGGTGATGACAACCAAAGGGGTATGGGTTCTCCCTGCGGTTGAAATTCTCCCTGCTCCATGCGTCCGTAGCGTAAACTAGCCATTGTTCCTGTATGGCCATAATCGACTAACCGTTGCATTAAACTGAAATGTTGCCATTGACGCCATAAATGGTGAGGATCGACTTTTAAATAAGCGAGAATAGTTTCATTGGTGTATTCTGGCAGGAATTGACAAGCGTCGGCGGCGGTTAAGCGCCAAACCGGGCGTTGAACGGATGTTGAAGCGTCGCCACCAGACTTCAGTTGACCCACTTGCTGGTCTTCGGTATGGAATAATCGATGGGCAACTTTTGCGCTGAGATAACGAGGTTCTTTGGCCTCCGGCCACTGCAATTGTACGACTGGGGCTTTTTCATCCGGATGGGGTGTGGTGAGCGCCTGTAAATGATGTTGCCATTGTTGATGGAGTGCCACTGCATGGGGACGACGGCCGGTTTTATCTTCCGGCGTCAGATGACCGTGTAAATCCAACGGTCTTTGCGGAGCAGCGGTTAAATAAATCATCGGTGCGGTCAGGTAACGCCAGTGGTCCGATTCGAAACCTGATATTCGCATGAGTTCCCGGTGTGTCCCCACTCCGTCAATCAAAATCGCGCCAGGACGCTCGCGCCCAAAATGGCTAGCGGCGCTGACATTGATGGTGCAAGCAAAATCGCTGAACAAGCCCACACAGATCTTGAACCATTCTGCCCAATGGCTGAAAAAAGGATGGTGACGGTAAAGGCTGTTTGTCAACTCCAGCCCTAGTAAAAAATGGCCTTCGGTTTTTAGCAATATAAAAGGTTTGAATGGACAAGGTGGCGATGGTAAGCGCTGGTTGAGCCAATCGGCTACTTGGGTAAGCCAGGGCGGGGTAGGTGACTGTTTCGTTTCCGATTTCCTTTCTTTGATTTCAGTGCCACTTCTCTCTTTAAATTGACGATTCAGTGGTTGCCAGGGCACGTGATCAGGCAGCGGCAATGATTCGAGTTTTTCTTCCATTTCCACTTGATAAAAGAAAGCTGCCAAACCGAAGGCTGTGCAATATTTTTCTAACGTGCGATAATCGTCTCGACGCGCAGCGTGTCGAGATTTCCAAACTTCCTGGTCGGGGGGCTTTATTTCTAAACCTTCGACCCAAGTGACCCACTCGGTACGAATCTCCAGATAGCGGCGGTGTGTTTTCGCTAAAGGTTGCCATAAATGATTGACAGCTATCGGCAATTGCCATTGGCATAATTCATGAGTCAGCAGATACAAAGAATTTACTAAATCGAAGTACTGTAATAGTGCTCGATGGACTTCTTCCGCCCAGAGAAGATTTTTTTCTAATTGAGGCAGCATAGGAGAGAAAATAGGGTGTGCCAGCAATTGCGCTCCTAATAATTGCGCGCCAGTGTCTGATAAATCGGTGAGTAACCGACGAGTCAGTTTTGGTTGAACGCCCTTGTTTTCTGCCAGGTGGTCAGCATTCAGTTGATAAGCGTAAGCGTCTATCCGCCAACTGTAAGGATCACTGTCGGGCATTTTGGTTTGATGGGCCTGTGCAGCCGCTTCATAAAATTCTATTTGTTTTTTTTCATCTGTCCAGGTATCCACGATGGAGTGAACGCGTTGATATAATTGCCGGCGCGCAGAGATTGCGTTCAGTCCGTTCGCAGGGTCGTGCAATTCAGCAATTTGCTCGTGTACTCGTCCCACCAGGGAAGGGCGTCGAGGGCCTCGATCATCCAGAAAAGGCGCTTGTCGAAGATGAGCGCGGGTTTGTAGTTCCATCCAGGCTCGATCCTGATCTGCAAGGATCTTTTCGATCTCGTTTTTAATCTGTAAGGCGTACTCACCCGTTAGCCGAGGTTTGAGGGTTTTCCAACCGTGATAAGCATGGTGCCGTATCCAGGGAGATAGGTTCGTTCGTGGATCTAACAATCGCCTCAGAGTCTGCACCAAAGCACTCTGACAATGTGCCTGACAATCAGATTTAGAATAAGCAGGTTGCACTAACCAATAATGGATGAGAGCAAACAAGCCAGCCTGTTGAGCGGATTCGATATTGAAAGGGTCACCCATGGCTTGCCAGCATTGTTCATAAGTGCTGTCCGGAGAACACAGCACAGTTTCATTGGCAGTGGCTACCGCCCAGAACACTTGCCAGCGGTCAGCATAAGCCAACACTAGCTGAAGGGGTGGTAGAGGCGAACGGTTGCGTAAGGCGCGATGAATGGTAAGTTGAATATCAATAATGGGGGCATGCCAATCGGTATTCGGGTGACCGGTGACGTAATCGTAAATGTTCAAACCAAAGCTGGCGGATTTTTCTAACACCCCCCAGGCAATTTTTGCTTCAGAAGGTAAGCTGTCAGATAAAGGAGGTAATTGGATGGAGGGGCGAATCAATTTTTGAAAAATTTGCACGCCGCCTTTCCAGCCCTTTAAACGAGGCAATAGTTGCAGGGCTTGTAAACAAGATTCCCAGGCATACTGTAAGGCAGTATTAGAGTCGATGCGGGTGTTAAGATCGTCCATCCAGGTGCTGTCTTCGGGTCGAGCGGCACGCTGACGCAAATCTTCAAGGTAGTACTCCAGATGACGGAAACTCAATAGCGCTCCACTACTGGCCGGTCGGAGCCATGGACGTAATAACGCCCAATACAGGGTTTGTAAAAATAAGGTTTGTTGATGGCGCTGACTGCCAAATATTTCCTGGAGAAATTGCTGGGTGCTCAGGTTGTCGCGCAGCACTCTGGTTAACAGCCGAACGGCACAAGTGAGGTAAGCATCAGTGAGTTCTTCACTGTCTTCCAGAAGCCCTAAAACCAGGATATCATGTAGTTGCGATAGTCGAGAACCCAATTCAGAAGTTTGAGTGGGATCTTGATAACTGTCAATAACCTGTTGGGTCAAGACGCCGATCTGTTTGATTAAATCGGGGATGGCCGGTGACACAAAAGGGATTAATTTTGAGTCATATTTACTTTCTTTGGACATTCTTTTTTCCTTTCCATAGGACGATGAACTTTCATGGGACAAGCCGATTTTAGGGAAAGGTAGCCTTCGGGTCAACGGATAGGATTTTTAAGAGGTTGGATAGGCAGCAGCAGATTTTGCACCACCGCACAGGCTTTTTGTTGAGCGTCCTCTAATAAAGCATCGCGATCTTTCAAGGGAGCTTGGGTCAGGGTGTCGACTAAATGCCTAACCAGAAGGCGGGTTTCCTGTTGCCAGTCGAGCTGGGTTTTCCACAGCAGCAGTTGTTCTTCGACGCTCAAAAAGGGTGGGCGTTCACCCGGGTTTTTTTCTGCAGCGGCTTCCTCAACGGTAAAGCCGATGCGGATCAGCATGCGCAGACATTCGGAGAGGATGAGTCCTTTTTGCTGAGCCAGCTGTTCGATTTTTTCTAAATCTTCCGGTGGAATGCTGATGGTAATTCGTTTCATTTGAGCTTCCGTTGTCAAATAATCCTGCTTTTTTTCTCGTATCCGCCCGCGCCCTAAAATGGGCAAGGTGATGCGAACATCATCACTATACCACAAAAAATCGGCGAAAAAATCGGGTTTTTTGAAAAAATCAGGTGATGATCCGCAAAAAATCGCTAAATCGTCATCACTTCATCATCACTTTAGCAAAAATGGGCTGTTTTTCATGCATGCCCGTACTGCAATGTAAGGGTTTGAATGATTGAACTTTTCCGCACAAGCACTCACAGTGCGACGGGTGTGGGCCTAAAAACAGCAGAAACAACGAAATCCACATCACATCTGATGTGATTATTATTTTAATTTTTTTGAAAATAATTTTTTTCACGGATTAAATTTAACGAATTTTGAGCTGTTTTACCAACATTTTTTTAAGTCATCATCCTAATTCAGTTTTCAATTCTAATTTTTTTATGAGATTTAATGTGGAAAAGATTTAGTTTTTAGAAATGATGAGTAATGATGGACATTCACTGTTAACGGATAAGATTTATTATAATTTATAGGCATTTTAAAGCCATGTGAAAAATTTTTTAAACTTTTTATCACAAGGTGGAATTTTATCTTGTAGTTTAATTTTGAATGCGTTAGGGTCTTAACAGAGAGTGAAGTTATTTTTAAAAAATGGCGGATCTAAAAAATTATTAATCAGTAAACAGGAGGTATTTATGGCGCTTTTAACCCCACAACAGAAATCTAAAAAAATCCCGATTTCGTTGCGGTTCGATGAATCTTTGTTAACGGCCATTAAATCGTATAACGAGTGGGTCGGGATTGATCGTGTTGAGCATTTTTTTGAGCAGGCGGCACGATTTGTATTAGAAAAGGATCGAGATTGGCAGAAAAAAGCTGGACAATTTTCACCGGGTGACCCGCAAAATCAGCAGGAATAAGCCTGTTAAAAAGATTGAAAGCCGCCTCATTATCTCAGCGGTCATTCAATCTTATGGAATGAGTTTTAAGGGCTTTTTTTCGCAGCATTGAATTCCGCATCGAATTGCTGAATCTTTCGTTTCCGTTCTCTTTGATATTGCCAAAACACGTAAATATTTTTGGGTAAAAGAAGACACCCTATGAATGCGTGGTAGGCAAAGGAGTAACGGCAGCGTAATGTGAGCATCTGCCATTTCCCCCTCAATCCAGGGTGATTTGGCAATAGACTGTCTAAGAGTTGAGGGCTAAAGTGGTCTTGAGGATTATTGAGTTTATCACCATCATTACAGTCATTATGCCATGAATTTTTATCATGTTTTTCTATGGTTTTGATCAACTGAGAAATCCATTGATGGGTTTTCCAGCGCATACACTGAGGTTTTTCTCCTTCCATCTGCTGGCAAGCTTGTAGCAATTGATGGAGTTCAATCAGAGAATGGGCGGGAAATGTAAAGTCTTGCTTTCGTGTATAAAAATACACGACATGGGTGATTCGATCGGTGGAAGGGGCGGTGTTGTTGGGGTTCATTCATTTTCTCCTTGAGTGTGTGTCTTAGGGGGCCTTTTGCTTTTGTTGAGCAAAAGATTCCTTTTAGTTTTATTCCGGTTGTGTCCTCTAAAATGAAGGCAAAAACCAAAATATCCATGATCTTAATGATAGTCGTTTTTATGATGTTTGTAAAGATAAAAATTAATTTTATTTATTATTTTTATATTTATTTACAGATAATTAAATATTATAAAGATTTATATTTATCTTTAAAATTACTTGACAAATTCGGCTGGGTCCGCTAAATTTACCTTATAGGTAAAGGATACTTCCTTTACTGATTTTAAAGGTTGTTTTTAATCAAGGAGATGAATATGTTGACCCTCAATGATCAGGAAAATCTAAGTAAATCGATTCAAAACGCTCAGGAATTAGCCCAAAACCTACAAAAATTGACCGCTTCGAACAATCCATTGCTGGCGGATATCGCTCTCGAATTAGTGGCGCGTTCCATTCCTGTCGGTCAGCGGTTGTTACGCTTAAAATCGTTGGCTTGTCCTTCGGAGGTCGTTGCTTAAGGCGGCTTTTTCACTTTAATTTTAGAGAGGTTTTTATGAGCCGGGAAATGAATCAAATTGCAAAAACGATTGTCGATCAATTAGGGGGTATGGGTTTGTTACGACTGTTGTTAGGTACTCGACAAGTGCTTTTCAATGACCAGGGTATCCGTTTTGACATTCATGGATGTAAAAAAATTAATTGCATAAAAATCGAGTACAATGCAGGAACAGACTTATATGACGTTAAATTTCTTCGAAATAACCCTAGCGCTTATCAACTAGGTTTACATGCTGTCGCTGAATATGATGAGATTTATGCGGATCAATTGCGTGAACTCATTGAGTCAGAAACCGGGCTTTTTTTAGGGCCTATACGAATTCAGATGGTGGGGCAATATGCACGACTTTAGAGAAGTGCGGCCAATCCGAAGTCGTTACCATTTGAAAAACATTGCCGAGATGGTTCGAGTGTGTTTTTCATATTGGGGTGCAGGTAAATCGGGATTAGTGATATACATCGGCAACCAAATTTTAAGCCATTTGGCCATTGCTGAAAATGCGAGGATTCGGTTTTTTGTGGAGGATGATCACCCCCGATGTTGGCTTATTACCCCATCGGATAATATTAAAGGCTATCAATTGACCAGGGTTTCCAAAGATTGCGTTAAATGCCAAATCCTTTGGCGCGAGGATATTCCTCACGAATGGGAGAGAAAAACCCGGCGGGTGGATTTTCAGCTTTGTGCTGAGGGCATCAAAATTAATGCTAAATTTGTCCTCTAAGATTTAAATTCCTTATTTGGTTTTGCTTGAAGTTACTACATGCTCAATCATTGCTTAAAAAATGATTTATTTCTTATAGCCAAATCCTGATTATTTTAATCCATTTTAGAAAGCCGCTGAGTAAACATTATATGGCTTAGGGTGTAGTTCAAAGGTGGTCGGTTCATTCTTTAAGCAGCTTTTGCCAAAGGCTGATGTTCACCTAGAAAATATGAAATTTCTGTGATAATGTGCCCCTAGGTATCAGATTAAAGCACGATGAGATCAAGTTTATTTATTCAAAATGTTTAAATTTTATCTGATAATCCCACTCTGTTTTAGCCCTTAATGAGGGATATAATACCGTAAAAACCAAACTACCAAAACATGGAGATTTTATGTCACGAAGATTCCATTTATACAAAGATATAAAAATATATGCTCGAGTTTCTCATTTGGTCTATTATGAAAATGACCATATTGTAAGCAATTCCAAAAGCTTATTTGAAGGTGACATGCAATATGTGGATGCGGGATATTTCCCATATCGGCAAACAGCCAGGAAAGGGATCACGGGTTCATTGAATTACACGGGTAAAGTAATAAATAAAGTAATAAAACATTTTCGTGATGATATTAATTGTCTTGTTTTTGAATCCAAAAGTAGGAAAGAAACTATAATCGCTTTTAGAGGTACAAATCCTACAGATCCTCTTGATTTAAAGAATGATTTAAATTTGGCTACGGGAAATTTCTTTCCTCTATCCGAAGAAATTAAAGAGTATGTTAAAAAAATTATTCATAAAAGCACTGCTAAGGAACATCAAATAATTTTTACGGGTCATTCTCTCGGTGGCTATATTGCCTCAAAAATGACTATTGAATTTAAACATACCTCTGTTATTTTTGATTCACCGGGAGTAGAGGCTGCTTTAGGACATCATGAAGGAGCTGACATTCATTGCTTTGTTAGCTCTCCCAATTTTGTCAATTGTTTAGGAATTCATTTGGGGAAAATATACTACATCCCGTGGCTTACAGGCAGCGTTGATTACGCCAAACCTATTCTTGAGATGATTACCGCTGGATTACAGAGTGGTGCCACTTATATCCCGGATATCAAAGCGGCTGTTATAAACAATTTTGTTAAACCCTTAGCTTGTAGTGCCATTAGTCATTTTTCAGGAATAAGCAAAGATAAAGTACAATTTTTTTTAGAATCGGCAATTGAAGTCACTTCGGCTTTTGCAGATAAATCAGTCACTGCAGTTAAAGAAAAGTTTGAAGAAAAAAATAAAAAACATGGTTTGGTTGAAAAGTTCAAACATACCATGGAGACACACAATATGATTGTCATGCTTAATAACGTACATAATCACAGAGAGCAAAAAATTAAGCAGATAAATTCTAAATCATGGCCTAACGCACAGTTCTTTTATGAGGTTGAATTAAAAATATGTACAAATATAAAATATATTGTACCAGAAAAAGCCTTGGAGAGAACCCCTAGTCTTAGATCAAGGTTTGAATGGTTGAAAAATAAAATCAATCAAGTAGAGGTAATCAAACCGGGATTGGTTGATGTTTTATCTCAAGAACCAGTGCGACCAAAAATTGAAAAACAAAATTTAGGCACTGTCTTAGAGCTTGGAGACACCTTTAAAGAAAAGGAAAATAAATCCACTGAGATTTTATTTCCAGAAGAATCTGTTTCTCCAAAAATTGCAGAACTAAGCTTAGAATCAAGTTCTACTACTAAGAATTCCTTTATTGAAGCTAGGACTAGACCTTACGTATTATTGCTTTCAATTCTTGTGCTTTTATACGCTATCAGCAATGATCCAAAACAAGTCTTAGTTGGATTTTTAATTGGCGCTCTGGGTCTAGAGGTAATTATTAAATCAGGTGTGAAGTTTGAAAACTCATTCCTAGCTGGATTATTTTCTCAACAAAATAGAGGTTGCCCTTCAAATTCAACTTCTCAGAATTCACAATCTTTTTCTTTTTAGGAGTTAAGGTAAATGAAATTAACTACAACTTATCAAGCAGGTGGGCTAGAACACACATTGGAAATTAGATCACCAAAGCCTAGTGACAAAATTGCGGATGTATTTTTACATCAGGAAGGAGAGATTTCTGGGTCTTCTGATGTGAAACCAGATATTTATTTATTATCGGATATCACATTGCCGACGCAATATCAAATATGTATTGAAGATGAAAAATTTGAAATCAAAAAAATTTTTCTGGGATTAAATAAAGAAAATAAAGAATTATTTAACTATAAAATAATAAATGATTTTAATAAACAAAAAGAGATTGGTGTAATAAAAGAAAAAGATTTTTACGATGATGTGTTACAAGAGCTGGCGCAAATTATAAATGAAAAAAATATATTACATGAAGAAAAAATTTATATTTCCGGTAAAAACACATCAAGCTATATAATTATTGATCTTGAAAGAGGTGAAGCGATAGAAACTGAAGTTTTGTCAGATATTCCTAAAGAAAACCGAACATTTCTAGAAAAAAATCAAGTAATGTCAGAAATTAAAAAGAAAGAGCAAAATCAGAATTACTTGGAATTAATATTTCAGGTTTATAGTTTCATTCAAAAAAATAATTCATCTCCTTTATTTTTGAAAAAAATTCAAAATGAAATATTTAAAGAACGTGTCCCATGCTATATTTATACTAAAAACATACCCCGCTTATTTTATCTTGATTATGATGAGAAACAAAACGTTAAATTCGATGAATTAAAGATATTTACCAATGTTTCTTCTGCAATTCATTCCGTCGAAACTGTGCAAGCCGCTCAATACGAACATATTCCTATAAATCGTTTTTTTAAATTCACACAAAAAAGTATGCCTGATGAACTACTGCAAAATATTCATTCTAATCCGGGACATCCGTATTTACACAAACAGGTAATCGCAAGTAAGAAACAAAATACGGCTTATGTCCATTTTATGGAAGCTTTACCGTCACTTGAAGCCACCAATAATATTGAAATACATATTGGTATGCCACCAAATTCTGTTCGGATTTTTATTTGGGATGGTAAAGACGGCGTTAGTTCTATGTGTAGAAACTTTTTGAGATTAACAGGTATCGATTTAAGGCCTAGTGGCCATATTGCAATGGCAATAAAAAATAAGCATGGGCAAGCAACTTATGTCAGTTTCTATCCGGAACAGAAACAGAATAATCATATATGTCCTCCGATTTTAGTTTCTGGAAAATTCATAGAATATTTTGGAAGATCCAATAATAAAATTGACTTAGATGGTGACTATAATCTTGATAGTTCCAACAAAACGCATGCTGATTATGTAATTCAAATAGAAGATTTTAAAGATAATGAAATTAGTCGAATGATAAAGAAATATGAAAATTTTTGGAAAGATATTAGTAAAAAATGGTATTTGTTTGGTGATACCTGCTGTATTTCTTTTAAATATCAGAATTGCTCTAGGCTTTGTTATAATCTCTTAGAAATAGGAAATTTTCGTGACAAGCTTCCGAGACAAATTCTGCCTATTATTAATTTATCATGTTGTAGCACCCGAAATAATATGAGATTAAGTTCTATTTTAAAAGAACTATTAAAAGCTGCGGGATGGTTCGGAATTTTTTTAGCTATTACTATTTTAATTGATAACTACTTACTAGGAGATAATTTGAGAATAAGCAGTGAAGCAAAACTATCAGTAACTTTATTATTGTTCCGCGCTATAATCCTTGGAGTTCAATGGGTAGTGGGAACTTTCGCACAATGTACAGGAGCTCCGGTAGGCGTTTCTCCCATGAATTTTAAAGATTTACTATTGGATGCAGCAGTTTGTGAAACAGGAAATAATAAAGTTAAATTAGTTCATGTTTCAAGTACACTTAAGGATATTTGCGTTGCTTCCACAACAGCTGTTATAGAATCGAAACAAAAAAGTCCATTAGCTTCCTTACATATTGCAAATTCTCATGCACGTAAAAATTCCCAAAATATTATTGAATTACAACCGCTAACTTATAGTGCTGACTTAAATTGAAATCCAGTCGTTACACAATACGGCTCGTGGGGATGTAGTTCAAGGTAGTCGGCTCAAATATTAGTCTGAGTAATAAGCAATATGCTAAACTGGCGACAGTCCCACCTGTTTTTTTCCTAACAGGAGTTATAGGAAGTCAGCTCAGGGAGATGAAACCCATGAAAGAAAAATATGACTATCTGATTGATAGCGCCAGCACATTAATTACGGACGAATTAAAAAAAAATATGGAGGTATTGCTTGCCCAAGGAGATTCACTCGATAAATTTGTTCTGGATTTACTGAGAGAAGTAGGCTTATCGAGTATGGAAAAATTGTATCAAGAGGTGTCCACACAGACAACAACGGCTTGCCAAGCGGAGGGTTACCATATTGAGAGACATGAATCTGTTTCGTATAAAACGATATTTGGAGAAATCGCAGTAGAATCTCCCTATTTAAAAAAAACGGCCAAAAAGAAGGGAAGCGGTCCATGAGAGAACAAATGCATGTGATCGGTCACAGTAGTAGCGAAACCGTCAAAAGAGCGTTAAGCGATTTTGGGATTGAGAAATCATTTGACCGGGCAGCTCAGCGGTTTCAAGAACATTATGGTTGGTTACCGTCGACTTCGACGGTGAGACGCTACACGGTGAGTGTGGCGCTCAACTCGCAAAAATATTTAGAAGAGCAGTTAAAAAAACCGTCATGCCAGTCAGTACTGATCAAGATTTCAAATTAACGATGTTAGGTGGGTTGGATGGTTGTGAAATACGAACGGGCATATTTAAAAAAATCATCGAAGAGGGAAGGAAACCTCAATGGACTCGAACCGAAAATTGGCGAGAAGTACGTACAGGTTTTGTGCGCCCACTGGAAGAGATCATCAAAACGTATGTGTGTAAAATGACGGATTATCCTGACATTTGCCATCAATTGTATCAAGCGGCTCAGCAGCGTGGTTTAAAAAACACTACGTCTATGATCGCTGTGGGGGATGGTGGAAATGGGTTATATGAAGAATTGTCCAGCCATTTTAATCATTTCCAATATATATTAGACCATCGGCATTTAGAATCGCATTTTTACGAAACCGCAGAATCGTTGGAAATAGAATCCCCTTTGCGGGCGGAGTGGGTTAAAAATTATATGAATCAATTGTGGGAAAATAAAGCCAAGGAAGTCATTCAGCAATTGCAACTTCTTTATGCGGATAGTTCCCATGATCGGTTACGGCGATTGATTGATTATGTTACTCGCTTTCAAGGTTCGGTCGATTATGGAAAATATAAAAAGAAAGGATGGCCGGTGGGATCAGGAGAAGTAGAAAGTGCGCACAGGTATATTCCCCAGGAACGATTGAAAATAGCCGGGGCATGTTGGCATCCCAATACAATTAATCCCTTGTTGAGTTTAAGGGTGATTAGAGCTAACGGATGGTGGAAAGATTTTTGGAATTGGCATAAACATCAGCCTTTGGCAAAAGCTGCTTAAAAAATGAGCCGACTACCTTGAACTACACCCTATGGCTTATTGAAGATTGCTTTGAGATAAAGTTGGGACTATTATGTTTTTATGTTTTATCTTGGGAGAAGCAAGTCTCAATCGAATATTTGATCATAAATTTATCCAAATTAAATGGGTTAAACTTAATATTTTTTAGGCAGATACTAACGAATCGTTGGAGTAATTCAGGAGAATTGAAATGCAACAAACTATAGTACCATTACCAACCGTTCCTAACGTTTCACTGCAATATCAATATGAAGATGACGAAGTTAAAAATATCTTGTCCATTAGGCTCTCAGAACTCAAAAAAAGCGGAGTTTATGCTCCAGAATTAACCGTTGGTAATGCAGCAACTTCTTTGAGAGAATACTTATCTTACGAGAAAACACAACCACAACATTCTGGCAAGAGAACATTGCTGATTCCCTATAATAAATCCGGTGCGCATTGGTTTGCATTAGTCATTAAAATTAACTCGTTAAATGAACTTGAGAAAATAATTTATATGGATTCTTTGCAAGAAAACGAGGAATATTTTTACGATCTCTGTCAGGAAATAAAACTTGTTTATGGGAATTTTAATTTCGATAAAGTGAGTATTCAAAAGAGATTAAAACAACAAGATTCTACCAGTTGCGGACCGCTCACCATTGAAAATTTGATTCAGGTGGGCTGATGAAGATGAGGCATTTGAATATAAAATATCGCCTTATGACAATAGTGATATTCGTAGAAGACATGTATACATTTATCATCCTTACGATCCTTCTTTTTACCAAAGACAGAGCACTAATACTAATCGTGTAATTTCTGCTTTCCAGCAAAATATGTGGCTAAAAAAAGCAGGTAATAATTTTCGAGAAAAAGAATTATTGAGAATTTCAAAAATTATTAATCTCATTAAAAACATGCCTGAACTTAAAAACGACCTTGTTGCAATAATGGCGAGACAATCAAGTGATGAAAAGCACAAAGATCATTTGGATAGACTCAGAATAAATTTATTAGCTCTCTTTAATAAGAATGCACGAAATGATTTTTTTATAGAATTATTAAGAACCCTGTTTAACTTAATGGATGTTGATTTAAGCGAAATAACTGATTTAGGAAATTTTAGATTTCAATTAGATTATGAAGAACTTTCAGAAATTTGTGCAGAAATTGATAACAAAGCAATTAACAATGATTTGGAAAAAAATTTAGAAAATTCAATTAAAAGTCAAATAAAAAAAGATGAAGAATTAGCAAAAAAAATCCAAGGAGAATTATGGAAAGAAATTGAATCAAGTGGTGAAGATAAAGAATCCAAAAAAGATTTAAATGATCCTTTTCTTTGGCAAATTCACGCTTATTATGAAGCAATATTTGAGAAAATTGAAAATTTAACCTCACTAAATTTTAGACAAATTTTAGAACAGTTGGTTGTGCAGATTGAAAAAATTAATAAGGATAAACTCGTACCACAGGCAAGAGCAGTCAGGGAAGAAATCAAAAATACATTAATTGGACATTTTGAAGCGACATTAAGTTACTTATTTAAAAATCCACAGATTGGTACCAGTGAGCCGCTAGATGATATATATGTGTACACTAACACACATCATTTTGGGAAATGGCTATCTGAATTTTCGGGTCTAACTTTAGATTTAGACGGTATAAGACAACATCTTGATACACAATTAAAAGCCTATTCTTATCGCTGGAAAAAAGATCTTTTGTGGCAGTTGCATATGGAGGGTCATACCAGTAGTATTTTTAAAAATATTTTAAGCCAAACCCCTATTAATAAAATTTCTAGCAGATATCTGGAAGCGCTTTTTAAATATGAAAAAATAAAAAATACAATGATCCAAATTAATGAATTAGAGATTAAAGCTCTGCAGACCAAAGAACAAAAACAAATAATAGATGGTCAAATAAATACTCTGAAAAATAAATTATGTGATTTAATTGAGGATTTGATTTGTAGAAAAAGACGTCAATATTGTGTTTACGCGTTCCGTCATCTTGAAAAAGAATATATTAAGAAGTCAACAGAGGAAGAAAATGAAGAAGCTGATGATAATTACATTGAGAAATATCAAGAAGTGGAAGAAGAGCGTCAAGATCTCGAAGAGAATCCAGAAAGCAACGATAACTGGGACTGGGGGGGACCCATATCGCCTTCATCGCCCTCTAGACCTATTCCTCTCTCGCCAGAGCCTGGTTTTTACGAAGGAGAAGAAAATAAAGCTTTTCTTCAAATCAATCAGCTCAGCAATTTAATCACGATCAGTGGTGGTGAGGAAGGCTTGAATTGGTTGGTGCGTCAAATGGTTGAAGATGAATTTGAGTTATCGGAGTTCATTTTAGAAAATTTAAACTATGATGAAATTGATCTCAAACCTGAACAAGTTGAATTGATCATTCAAAGTCAAAGTCTGTATCGAGTTTATGACGATAGTAAATTGGATAATAATTTTATTGGTCGTGCCGTTATAAACGGTATTAATCAGCTAAAAAAAGAGCTAACTGTTGATGATACAATCATGCAAGATGTCGGTGAAAATCCCATTAGCACGATGCGAAAAAAATTGTTATCTACAATTCGGGAAAAGTATCGGAAGGACGAGGAAGAACTTAGTTCACTGCTTGGTGTAAAAGAAATAAAAGAATTGCATATGGAATATAACAAAGCCTGCAAACAGCAGGATTTTATGACTATGCAAAAAGTCTGGGCTAGGTTTACTAGCTTGCAACGAAGACTGCACTTTCAACCGATAAAAAAACAAACAAAAAAACGAGGACTAGATCAGGTACATGAGGAATCTAAATCTCGTGTTGAAAACTATTATACCCGCTTATATCCCACGCATAATACACGTTATTTGATTTATAGTTCAAAAAACAAAAATAGGAGTAAAGTTACTGAAATTGATCTATTTCCATTTTTCGCAAAATTAGCTTTAATGGGTCAAAAAATTAAAGATAAGATTACTCAATGTGGTTCTGATTCTATAACTAAGCCCATTAATGTTGTTACTGTATTCCTTTGCTTTGTTGTTTCTACTAAACCTCACAAAAAGGGTGGAGATCATGAGCGAAAATTTATACCAATAAATTTAGATTTAGAGTATAAAAATAGTTTACTATCGAAAGATCTTGAAGATAAAGTTTTTCCATCCAATCCTGCTTATTTTTATGAGCAGATAAAGAAAGATCATCATCATGGTTCCTCTTTGATTTATGGTGAGCCGAAAAATCCCGATGAATATAAGAATGAGACAGATAAAATTCTTCAGGCAACTGTTCAAACCAACAATTTATTGTATCATAGTGAAAGAAATTTTTTTGAAGTCATTCGTAAAAAAGAGAATTTACAAAAAATAATTCTTCTCTTAAAACAAGAAATGATAAAAATATTTGGTATTAAAGAATTACAACCAGGTTTATATAAAATCTATTCTATGGCTGTTCTGTTGTATTCAACCAATTCTGTTTGTGAGTATTGTACGCCGGGTATTGTCGCTATGCAGAATTCACATGAAGAAGGGTTTATTAAATCATTACTGCAAGAACTTAACGAAATAGATGAAACTAAGAAAAACTTTAAAGTGAGAGGCTGTTATACTAAAGATGATCAAAAAAAATCTTCTATCGATCCTACTAAATTTAAAGCGTTGACTTTAGTAACTTCAGACAAAGCTTTTACTCCACAAGCGCGTGATACCGAAGATAAGGCATCTTCGATAAAACTTTCTAATCCTAAAGCTAAATTGTTTTTCTACAATAAGAGTATTGATTTACATAATGCTAATACTCGTTGTTTTGTTGAGTATGTTGGCCTTGAAATGAAAGATAAACCTTCTCAGATGCCTTTATATTATGGTGTGTCTTTTATGAGTCGCTCTAAAAAACAACTGAATGGAAAGAAATTAGATGGATTGGTAAAACAATTAATTGAGAATGAGCGGAAAGGTTTGGGAAGCGGAAAACAATAAATGAAGTGAAAAATATCAATCTATAATGTCCTTTTATTCGGATGTTGGAGTAAATGAAGGGTTTGGTATAACTTTCTGAGAAAGTATTTCATAAATATGTGCAATCACACGCATGACGGCGGCATGGTGCTCCGGTTTGACCTCAAAAAGCCGGACAAACGCTGCCGGGGCCTCGAGTACCAAATAATAAGGGGCATTGAGCCGGATCCAAAAATCAGCGACCCGCGCCGGCGACATGAAATGGGTTGCATTAATGCCCTGTTGATGGAGTACGTCAATCGCAATCGCATAGCACCATTTT
This sequence comes from uncultured Pseudomonadota bacterium, assembly GCA_963795715.1. Lineage (GTDB taxonomy): Bacteria > Pseudomonadota > Gammaproteobacteria > Coxiellales > Coxiellaceae > JAFEDN01. Next base: position 353,364 of record CAWCIY010000004.1, on the reverse strand, counting down.
TTAATGCGTTTGTGCGTGTTTTTGTATTTTAAATCGCCTGCCCATTCGCGGATATCCGGCGGCGCAATTTTTTTGATCTTACCATAGCGCGCTGCCGCGGCTTCTAAGGCGGTGCAGGTTCTGCCGACGGGTTGTTTTAAATCCAACAAGGTTTGAAATAAGGTATGACTTTCCGGATCCGAGGCGCAATTGGTTTCTTCCAGCGTGTCAGCTAACGGAGGGGGTAACCCGGAGCTGGCTAAGATGCCGCTCTTGAATCCATTTTTAAGGTCGATTTGCTCTTCAATCTCGCGCGCTTGTTCAAGTAGGGTATTGAGCATCCTTTGATGCGGGACAAAATCCAATCCCGCCCGGCTGGCTTCTATGGCTAACCGGATGAGCGCCGCTAATAATGGCGGCGGCATTCGAACGGGCACTTTTTCTAGTTGATCGGCGGGAATTTGCAGTGATTCGCCGAATCGGGTTTCCGCCAGCCAATTTTGTAATTGCACGATTTCGTCCGGTTCCAGTTGGGCAAATAATTCCGGCCAATCTTCGTGATCTGTCGGTAATGAACCGAGCGAGCCGAGTTGCTTGAGATAGAATTTGGGTTTCTGGGTGGCGGGATCCGTAGATTTATAGCGACGGAATACGTCGGCACGAAGCCCCTTCTTTTGGGTCGGTATCAGTCGAATGTCAAGCATGTTGGGCAGCCCTCCCTGAATTTAGGGAGGTTGCCCTCCCCATTTACTTGCGGTAACGCACAGCGTCGATCATTTGACCAGGCCGCCGTGTCTCCAGATTGTACCAAAAGAGTTGACCGTTGTGACCCTCTGGACTGTGATTGTCCTGGATGTAGAGAGAGATCAACGGGCTGCCGGGAATGGCGTCTTCCATCCGGATCTGTTTTTGGCGGTCGATGGAAAATAATTCGTGGAAATCCAGGTATTTCATCCATTGGTCAATCTGCTCTGAGTGGGTGGGAATATCCCAGCGTAGGCCGCTGATGACGCAGTACTCCACCCATCCTTTCGCATTGACCTGAAATGAATCAACAATGGGCGTCTGTTCCAGGCGTCCGAGGGTTAAAATCCAGTGCTTGACCTGTTGGCCGGCGGCGATCAAATCTTCCTTAAAAAAGCCGTAGCAATGGCGGACAAGCTGATCGTAATAAATAGTGTTAGTGACCATATCAGGGGATTCTACGGGATAAGCGCGTTTGAGCAGAGGAAAATCCGGCAAAGTGCGCAACTGCTCGGTTAATTTGGGGTGCCGCAAAAAAGTAGGGTTGTCCAGCGAATATCGCTCAAGGTGGCTAATACGCTGGGCTAAATACAGGTGGATTTGTGGAGTTGGGTCACTTGGCTGAGTGGGACTGGCTGAGGGTGGTGTCTTTAAGGGTTGATCGCACTGAATCGTGGTTGTAGCTAAAGTATCATCGGTCGTCATCATGTTTGTCTCCTGTACCCGAAAGGTTTTGTTTTTAGGCCCCTCTCCCTGAGTGGCCTTTCTATTGAACAGTTTAGGTTTAGAATAGGTGTCTGTCAATGGAAAATAAGATAAATAAAACTCTTAAAATAAATTATTTAAATTTAAATCAATAAATTAAAAAATAAAAAGATTAATATTTTTCTATAAAAAGACTTGACAAAGTGTGCTTGGGTCCGCTAGAGTTACAGCATGGAGTTAAGAGAATTGGCTCTTAATTCAAACACCCATCGGGTCAAGGAGAATGAATATGCATATCAAGGACGCTCTGTCTGTTTTAAACCTTCAAACACCAATCACCTTAGACGATATCAAAATGGCTTATACAAAGTAAGTCATTATGCAAATTAGCCTCTAAAATCATCTTTTAATTCAAACACATTATTGTATTTTTCTTCGCATAATATTTTAGAGATTATTCAAAGTCTTTTGAGAAAATGCACTAAAAAAGCAAGAACAACCATCTGCAAACTGAGATTCATCTTTCTTTCATAGTTGCCATAAACAAACACTTCTGGAATTCGCATTTTAAACTTCTCTTAAAACTTATAATCAAAAATAATTTTAGCAAATCAAAGAGTTCGAGTAGATTTTTAAACTAAAAACAGGCTACTTTCATGAGAATTTGTTGCAGTTGACTGGGAAGAAGTTTGTGAAGAAAAAGTAGAGTTGGAGCTAGAACTAGAACTGCTACTACTTGCAAACGTAGAACTACTGCCCGGGCCAGTGAGAGAAGAAATTGAAGGAGTTTGATGATGAAGCTCTTCAGTTAGTTTTAATGGAGAGGCACCATGTTCCAATAAAATTTCAACAGTGGCATGATCACCTTTTTTCGAAGCAATCGCCAATGGTGTTAATCCATTGTCATCCGTGCTATTTATATCTGCTTTAAATTCTAACAATTTTTTAACGATTAATGCATCACCAATGCTCACAGCTAAATGCAAAGGGCGAAACCCCTTCATCACAGGGGCAGGAAAGTTGACCTCTGCCTTTGCTTCTAACAGAGTAGTTATTATAGAAAGATGTTTTTGAGATATCGCTGCAAAGAGTGGAGTGATACCCTCAAAATCACAATTTTTGCTTTCCTCATGGATCAGACTGTTTGTAACCGTATCAAAATCACCTTTATAACAAGCCTCTATCAAACGTGCTTTTTCTTCGAAACTTAAAGGCATAGGTAATTTTATTTCAATAGATCCCGGAAGGGTTACAGACCGCGGGAATCCTTTAATAAAAGCATCATATTTAGCCATTTCTTGTTCACTTGGCTGCTGACTTGGATTTATTTTTGCGATATTAATAGCGGCAGATGGATCTCCATAATTCGCTGCCTTAAGATACCAAAAAATTGCTTTTTCCAGGTCTTTTTTTGTGCCTATACCTTTTTCATAACAATTAGCAAGGCTTGAGAATGCTACTGAGAAATCTTTTATTTCTTTTTCAGCAGCTTTTGCATACCATCGAAAAGCCTCTTTTTCGTCTTTTTCCACACCCTCGCCGTCTTCATAATATAAGCCAACCTTATATTCCGAGAGTGTTACTGCAAGTAATGTATCTTCATCAATCACTTGCTTTTCAGTGCCTTTACGAAACCATTTCAAAGCTTCTTTAGCACTTTCTTTTTCTGTTGATTTCTCATATTGGCATCCCAATTTATACTCTGCAAAGGGATCTGCTTTTTCAGCCGGCTTTTGCGGGTAAACCGGAGTTGGGATGATATTTTTAACTTCTACAACTTTTTTATTTTCAATCCTGGGAGTAGTGATGGTCAATGGAATTTTGGGTAATCTTGAAGGGGATTCATCAAAAGATGAATAAGGGTGCGAAGCGAATCTTTGAGGTTGCATCGGTCTATTCGTTAAAATTCTTTGATTACTACACTTTTTATAAAATTTGTATAAACAACAAAATAATGAAGGGAGTAATACTCCAGCTCCAGCGATTACTGCAATAAACATGATATTCAGATTCTGAGAATTGTTGTCTACAGGATTAGGGGGATAGGGAAAAATACCGTTTGAAAATACCACATAGCTGCAACCTTTTGGAGTACCTCGTGGATAGGCAGAGGCATAATAATATGCTCCAATCAGCAAATCAGAGCGACCATCACCATTAATATCCCCAGCCGTGCTGACAAAACTTCCGCTTGTTATTGCTGTTCCATTGCGATAATTATTTTCTCCATCGAATCTAAAACCATTAGAACCATTGAGAGTAGACAAAGCTAGTAACCCATTGCTGCCAACGCCAGGCCCGCCAAACACTATGTAGCTACAGCCGTTAACACCACTTTCCCCAGAATTTGCCCCAATGATCAGATCGTCATTTCCGTCACCATTAATATCTCCGGCTGCTCTAACAGAGGCGCCACTGTTATAGCAATTACTTTCTCCATACAGTTTAAAACCATTAGAGCCATTGAGATTAGAAAGAGGTATTAATCCGCTGGCGCCAACTCCGGGACCGCCAAATACCACGTAGCTCCGGCTGGTGTAGTAATCATTCGTCCCAATAATCAGATCATTATGCCCATCCCCATTGATATCTCCGGCTGCACTGACAGATGCACCCAAATAACCACCATAACTTTCGGCATCCAGTTTAAAACCGTTAGAGCCATTGAGACTGGAAAGAGGTATTAATCCACTAGCGCCCACTCCGGGGCCGCCAAATACCACATAGCCGCGCCCTTTAGAGGAATTATATCCACCCGCCCCAATGATCAGATCGTCACTTCCATCACCATTAATATCTCTGGCTGCAGCAACGGAAATTCCGCTACCATCAAAATTGTTTTCCCCATCCAGTTTAAAACCATTGACACCATTGAGGCTAGATAGATTAAATATCCCACTGCTGCCAACTCCTGGGCCACCAAATACTACATAGCTTCGACCTCTACCGCCGGGTTGGGGATAGGGATTAGAAGGATATCCAAAAGCCCCGATAATGAGATCAGCATACCCATCATCATTGATGTCTCCGGCCCCACTAACAGACTGGCCACTGTAACCACCAGGAGATTCACCATCAATTTTGAAGCCATTCACACCGGATAGGCTAGAAAGATTAAATATCCCACTGCTGCCAACTCCTGGGCCACCAAACACCACATAGCTTCGACCTGCATTAAGATTATAGGCATAGTTTCCATACCAATGTGCCCCAATGATCAGATCATCCTGACCGTCGCCATTGATATCTCCGGCTGCAGCAACGGAACTTCCGCTATGATCCCAATTATTTTCGCCATCCAGCATAAAGCCGTTAGAGCCATTGAGGCTAGATAGATTAAATATCCCATTGCTGCCAACTCCTGGGCCACCAAACACTACATAGCTGCGACCCTTGAGATTAGGAAAACCTTCTGGATAGCCAGGAGCTCCGATGATCACATCATCATAACCATCGCTGTTGATGTCGCCAGCAGCACTGACAGAAAAACCGCTTTCATCTGAATTGGTTTCGCCATCCAGCTTAAATCCATTCTGACCGTTCAATAACGGCAATTGAATTACGGCGGGAAAGGTTGTTGAATTGATTTTTACTGATTCAGCATCAGAGAATGAATACTGTTTGTCCGTATGTTCCCGTTTAGAATGAAAAACATGTTTGTTAATACCTCGATCTTGCGCATGAGCTGCATAAGGATTTGTTGATATTTTTTCATTTGTTACTGATGATTGTTCGGTCAGCAATTTCTTTTGTAAATTTTCTGCCCAGGCAGAGACATGAATTAATTTATCCCGATAATCCATGGCTATTTTTGCATACTTCTTTGCTAACGCTACATTGCTGGATTCTATAAACCTCTGCACACTGTGCCACAACCAATGCATCCAACCAGTCACAAAACCATTCGTACTTTTGGATTCTTCTATGGCTCCTGCCTCATAAAGCGCTTGTTGCTTTTTCGCATAAGTATATTCCGCTTCCAATGCCACTTGTGCTTCTCGAAGAATGTCTATCAGTTCCCAACCACGATGTACATTAGGAAATAACAGATAACTTTGTATAGCTGCTCGCAAACGCTGTTCTTTGGCTTGGCCTACCAAATCGGCGGCGCGTATCCTATCACTGAGATCATACCAACCTTTGGCTATCAGCAAGGCTGATAATTCTATAACAGAACCATTTAAAGACAATAATGTATTATTGGAATTACTAACAGAAAAATTGAAAGATTCTAATGATTTCATAATTATCCTTAAATAACTAAAAAATTCGTTTCACCACAAATTGATTTTCACATAGCGTGGGATGTGATGCAATATTTTTTCAAATGACAGGTAAAGTAGAAAGCTGGTTCTTTATCTGACTAATCCCCTCAGTCTTCATTCAATTTTGAATTAATTTTAATCAGCCGATAGGGATCACGAAGATCGAAACTGATATTTAGTGGAACTAGAAGTTCATCGACCACGGGAACTTTGTACTTAAAATCTTCATAAAATTAAAAATAAATGTTGAGAGAGAATGCGGTTTTTTATGGAAAAATTGTGAAAGAAAAATAAATACGAATTTTTCAGATGATTATACTTACCTTTTTAGTGCTATTAATCAAAAGACTTTGAACAGCGCTAAAAGCGATAATTGAACTTTAGTGTTCAAATTATCAATTTAGGAGATATTTTATGCAAAACAAACCCTTAGTTGAACTGCTCCAGGACTTGGAGCAAGAAATGCTGCGGCTCGGCTACACTCCAGGTTCAATGCAGTTTTATCGTAGACGTTGGCAAATGTTATTACGATTTGCAGAAGAAAGAGATGAAGCCTTTTTTTCTGAACGTTTAGGAATGGATTTTCTTGAAAAAAATTTTCATATCCTTGAGAAGGATGCAAATCGTGAATTTTCCCAGTCGGAGGCTCAAGAACTTCGTGTTATACGAGTCATTGGAGATTTTCAACTTCATCACACTATTTTACGCCGATATTATAACCATAAAGAAATTTTAACGGAACCTCATTTTTTGGCTATCAAAGATCAATTTAAATCTTACTGTTTCAATAAAGGTTATTCTCAAGTAACCACTGATCATTACGTTAAGTATTCTGCGCGATTTATGAATTATCTCGCCTCGCAGCAGATCATCAATTGTAAAGAAATCAATTTACCGATTATTCATAATTACATTAAAACTTTGGCCGGTTACACTTATAAAACAGTAGAACATAATATTTGTTCTTTACGTGCATTTTTTCGGTTTCTGTTAGAAATAGAAGAAGTCATTGCTGATTTCGCGGCCAAAACTCCTATGGTTCAAGCCAGAAAGCAAACTCGCATTCCCTCCGTATGGACAACCGATGAGTTAAAAAAACTTATTGCCGCGATTGATAGAGGAAGTCCAAAAGGAAAACGAGATTATGCCATCATTTTATTAGCTTGTTGCTTGGGAATTCGTAGCGGAGATATTAAGCATTTAACAATAGAAAATTTTAAATGGGAAGAGAAAAAATTAATTTTCATCCAATCTAAAACAAAAACTCCTACTGTGCTTCCATTAACACCAGAAGTCGGTTGGGCGGTAATCGATTATCTTAAGCATGGTAGACCTAAAATAGATACCCCTTATATTTTCGTCAAGCACGTAGCGCCCTTTGGCCCCTTTGCAGAAGGAAATTTTTTAAACCACTTCATTAAACAGTATATGGCACTCGCTCATCTGCCTACTTTGAAAAAAAGAAGAGGCATGCATTCTCTTCGGCACACGATGGCCAGCTATCTTCTGGAAAAAGATACGCCTCTTGAGGTTATTTCCGACATTCTTGGTCATATGGATACTGACTCAACGGCGGTTTACCTCAAAGTAGATATGAAAAAACTGAAGGAATGTGCATTGACTATAGAGGAGGATACTCATCATGAATAATAATTTGATTTATACGGGTCCTTTTAAGAATCATATTCAAAATCATGTGAAATTAAAACAGGCGGTTGGATATAAGTATCATACTGATGCTGGTCATTTAAAACGTTTTGATCAATTTACATTAGAAAAATACCCACAGGTCACTACCCTAACCAAGGAAATTGTACTTGACTGGTGCAGAAAAAAAACTTACGAAGCACAAGCCAATCAAAGCTGGCGTGCCTCTATTATCCGTCAATTTGGAAAATATCTCGATTCCATCGGAGTAAGTGCTTATATTCTGCCAGAAGGTTATTATCCTACCGCGCAACAATACGTACCGTATATTTATACTGATGAAGAATTAGCGAAGTTTTTTTCTGAAACCGATCAATGCCGATATTGTTGTGAATGTCCCTACCGGCATCTGATTATGCCGGTGATTTTCCGGATGATCTATCTGTGTGGCTTGAGATTATCTGAAGCCAGGTTACTCAAGGTGGTGGATGTCGATCTTGAAAATAGGGTCCTCACCATCCATCAGTCCAAAAAAGATAATAGCCGATTCGTGCCTATGTCTGACTTTCTGAATAAATTGTGTCAAAATTTTTCGAAACAAGTCCATCTTCACTCAACTGAAAATGACTATTACTTTCCAGCATTAAACGGTAAACCGATGACAACAGGCAATGTTTATAAAAATTTCCGTAGATTTTTGTGGCGTGCAGGAATTTCTCATGGCGGTAGAGGATGTGGACCACGCATTCACGACTTTAGGCATTATGCCGATTCCCTTATTATTCCGATATATTTTTAAATATTAGAGTAACTTATTGTAATTTAAAAAGAATATTTGCAATTTTTCTTAAACAACTCGGCATAATAAGTATTTCTCCGTAATATAAATAATTAAATTTATTTTTATGGAGAATTGATATGCTAGAAGCAATTTATCACGACAAACTCGCTATTCAAGAGTTACGTCAAGGTGTACTGGGTAAATATATTGATGATTTCGCATTATATTTACATGAATTAGGATATTCAAAAAAACAACTTCAGCCTCGTTTAACTGTGATTAGAAAACTAAGTATATGGTTAAGAAAAAATAACATCGACCTCTTTGATTTAAATGAAAATCAATTAAATCGGTTTGTTAAGGTTAGAGCAAGGCAATCAACAACATTTTTGCGATGTGGTCATAGAAAAACTCTAGGCTATTTTATTGATTATATTCGTTTAAAAAAAGTTATACCACCATCAATTCCTGTTATACCTGAAAATGAATCTATCGAAAGGATCATACAAGCCTATACAAAATATTTGGATGAAGATAAAGGACTCTGTGCTTCAACAATAATAAGAAATAAAAAAGATATTTATAATTTTCTTTATAAACAGTTTGGCAAAAATAAATTTATCCCAAAAAAAATTACACAAAATATGATATTGACCTATATCATAAAATTCAAAGAGTGGCACGCGCTGAAAAGTCTCCAAGTGATGGTTAGCGAACTCCGATCATTTCTTCGATATTTAGTAATGATTGGAAAGATCAGTGCTGAACTTGCAAATTGCATTCCAGCTATGCCCGGTTGGCGAGCTGCGCATCTTCCTGTATTTCTTGTCAAATCAGAAACTAAAAAACTATTAAGAACATGTGATCGTAGCACCCCAAATGGACAGCGTAATTATGCTATTTTACTCTTGCTGATGCGCTTAGGATTGAGAGCATCCGAAGTACTCAATCTAACACTCGATAATATTAATTGGGATCTTAGTGAATTAGAAATTAATGGTAAGGGTAGAAAACGTCGAGTACTTCCACTTCCAAGTGATGTAGGAAAAGCAATTGCTTCTTATATTTATTACGCTCGTCCAAAATGTTTAGATCGCCACGTATTTATCCGTAATTTTCCTCCTTATAAAGGTTTATGTAATCCAAGCAGCATTAGCACAATAGTTCGTAGAGCACTGATTGCTGCTTCTCTAAAACCTCGGCAAATGGGTGCTCATCTTCTTCGATACACAGCGGCTATGGAAACGTTGAGTAATGGAGCTACTCTCTTTGAAATTGGAGAACTCTTGGGGCATTGCTCCGTTGATACCACTGCTATTTATACCAAAATCGATGTTGTTTCTTTAAAAGAACTAGCCAAACCATGGCCAATCAAATAAATGGAGGTTAACAATGAAATCATTAACAACTTCACTGCATGAATATATTAAGGTGAGAAGATCACTGGGTTATCAGCTTAACACTACAGAAAGAAATTTAAAAAAATTCATAACCTACTTGAAAAAAAAAGATTGCCAATACATTACTGTAGCATTAGCTTTGGAATGGGCGACACTTCCCAAAAATGTTAAGCGATCTACCTGGTCACAGCGATTATCTATTATTAGGCTATTTGCTCAATACCGGATAGCAGAGGATCCGCGCACAGAAGTTCCATCGCCGTACCTTTTATCAGAGCGGACAAATCGTTCAAGACCTTACATTTATAGTGAGAAAGAAATTCGCCAACTGTTAAAAGCTTGTCAATCACTATCATCACAAGGACTTCGTCACCATACCTACTATACTTTCTTTGGATTAATAGCAGTAACGGGATGCAGAATTAATGAACTGATTTCATTAAATCGTGACGATCTTGATACAAAGAATAACTGGATCATTATCCGCAATTCAAAGTGTAATAAGTCACGTCTCCTCCCATTACATCCAACCACAATGCGAGAATTGAAAAAATACAGCAAGATTCGTGATCAGTTTCCTGTACATGACATCAATGCGTTTTTTCTTTCTGATCGTGGAACACGAATAACAGAGTGGAGTGCACGCTTTGCTTTTATTCAAATATCCAAGCAAGTAGGACTGCGAGGTCCCTTTGATTCCAACGGACCCCGCATCCATGACGCTCGTCACACATTTGCCGTTAAAACTCTTCTTAATTGGTACCGTAAAGGAATTAACGTTAACCAAAAAATCATGTTGCTTTCCAGTTACCTAGGGCATAAAAAACCAACCGATACCTACTGGTACTTGACGGGTACTGCTGAGTTACTAGCCCAGGCAACTACTCGACTTGAAAAAAATATAGGAGAATAACGATGAAAACAGATTATTTTTCAGTTCTGCTTCAGAAATTTTTTAGTGATTATTTGATCTCACAGCGACAAGCCAGTGGGCACACGATTTCGTCATATCGAGATACATTTTGCTTATTTTTAAAATTTACTAAAAAGTATTTAAAAAAAGAGCCATCAAAAATTAAAATAGAAAATATTACTGTTGATCTAATAAAAGAATTCCTAAAAGATTTAGAGAAAAACAGAAATATTAGCGTTAGAAGTAGAAATCAAAGACTCGCGGCCATTCACTCTTGTTTCCGATATGCCGCCCTTCTTTATCCTGAGAGAAGCAACTCAATACAGCAAATATTAGCAATTCCACATAAAAAACATGATTATCCAGTAGTTCAATTTCTAACTTCTAATGAAATAGATGCACTGTTAGCTATGCCTGACAGGACAACTTGGCTGGGTCGACGTGACTACACACTCATGCTTCTGGCTATCAGGACGGGATTTCGTGTTTCAGAAATGATTAGCCTACGTTGGGATAATATTATTTTTGGATCAGCTTCTCATGTGCATTGTATCGGCAAAGGTCGTAAAGAACGAACAACACCTATTACAAAGAAAACAGCTTCGGTTATGAAATCATGGCTTAATGAAAATAAATCAAATAGCGAAAATTTAGTATTTACTAACGCTCGTAAAGGAAAACTGAGTAGAGATGGGATTGACTATATATTAAAAAAATACATTAGATTAGCCAGTGATCATTGCACCACTTTAAAAAGAAAACGTATCTCTCCGCATTCACTTCGCCATACTGCAGCCATGCAACTGCTCGAAGCTGGTGTGGATACTATGATTATAGCCCTTTGGCTTGGGCATGAATCTATTGAAAGTACTCAAATTTATATAAAAGCAGATCTCAAGATGAAAGAAAATGCTCTCAATAGAACTAAAGATCCAAATATAAAATCACTACGTTATAAACCAAATGACAAGCTAATGGAGTTTTTAAAATCGCTCTAATTATGCCGATCTGGAATTACAAAAAACACTATAAAATAAGGGTATATATTATCAGATCGACATAATAATGGAATCGGCATAATGACGATTATGCCGCGCGCGGCATAACCGACATCTTTTTGCGATAAATTGCTTAAAAAAATGGGCTGAACAAGGAAAAGATCTCACTGTTTATCTTCCTGTACTAAAAACCTATATGGGACACGATTCGTTTAATGAAACCGCCTATTATTTACGTCTGACCGGCGATGTGTTTCCTCACATCACATTGAAAATAGAAACTCAATATCCTGGCGTCATTCCCACACTGGAAGGAGAAGTTTTATGAAACCTACTGATTTTGCAAAATATCTAACTGATTTTTTTTCTATTTATCTGTCAACGCAAAAAAATGTTAGCAAAAACACCATTCGCTCTTATCGAGATACATTTAAGCTATTGATTAGCTACTGTCGAGAAGTTAAAAAAGTTCCTGTAGAGAAAATAACTATTGATACGCTTTCAAGTCAATGCCTGATTGATTTTTTGCAATGGTTGGAAACCGATAGAAAATGTAGTATATCTACTCGAAACCAAAGATTGGCTGCTATTCACTCTTTTTTTAGATATTTACAGAGAGAAGAACCCGCTGGTCTATTTAATTTCCAAAAAATCACCGCTATTCCTATTAAAAAAACGCAGAAAAAAATAGTAGAATATCTCACTCCGGAAGCCGTAAAATTATTATTAGAACAGCCGGATAAACACACGCCCAGAGGTCGACGTGATTTAACATTAATGAGTGTTTTATATGATTCTGGAGCACGTGTACAAGAAGTATGTGATCTTAAGATTGGGAATATTACCTTACAAGAACCGGCTGTGATTATGTTAACTGGTAAAGGAAATAAAATCAGACGAGTGCCTATGGTAAAGAATACAGCTTCTTTATTAAAAAGTTATTTATTGGAAAATAATCTTGATAAACCTTGGAAAAATGAAAATCCATTATTTACTAATAATCAACATCAGAAACTAACCAAAGAAGGAGTATCGTACATCATTACAAAATACGTCGCATCTGCCCGAGAAAAATCAACTCTAATACCTGCAAAAGTACATGCTCATATGCTTCGTCATTCCAAGGCGATGCACTTATTACAGGCGGGAGTTAATCTCATCTACATCCGTGATTTTCTCGGACATGTTGACTTAAAAACGACAGAAATATATGCCAAGGCCGATACTGAAACTAAAAGGAAAGCTGTTGAAAATATTTATCCTGATTTAATTGAAAGTAATCTTCCGGATTGGAGCAAAGATCATGCATTGCTTTCTTGGTTGTCTAAATTAAAGTAGGCTTGAGAAATTATGCAAAGTAAATAGAATTAAAAACGTTATATTTTAATGCCTTAAGTCGTTTACTTTGTATAAGATCCTGCTTCGTATAAGCGATATTGAACGAAGCCGCTAGCGCGGCAGCGAATGAGTCGATTTCCGAGCACTTCCAGCCCATTTATTAGGTTCCTAAGCTCCCAACTTATAATTGTAACTCCGTTTTTTTAACTAAACTAAAAGGAGTTATTTTTATGAGTCAACTACGTCAAGACATGATTAATGCCATGCAACTTCGGAACTTTTCTGAAAATACACAGAAGTCATACGTTACTGTTATAAAACAATTGGCCGGTTATTACAAGCGTTCGCCAGCAAACATTACTGATGAGGATGCGCAAAATTATATTCTGTATCTTGTCAACGAAAAAAAATTATCCTGGAGTTCCTGTCATGTGGTCGTCAGCGCTATCCGATTTTTTTATAAAATTATACTTAAAAAAAATCAGGATAGTTTTTATGTTCCCTTCGCTAAGAAAGAACAGCACTTGCCTGATATTTTAACCCGGGATGAAATTAAAACCTTATTCAGTGTGACCAAAAATCATAAGCATCATGCCATTTTCATGCTAGCCTATAGCGCAGGTTTAAGAGTCAGTGAAATTGTTCACTTAACGATTCAGGATATCGACAGTCAAGCCCATGTGATTTGCATCAAGCAAAGCAAAGGAAAAAAAGATCGGTATGTGCCCTTATCTCCCATTTTATTGGCCGAACTACGGCAGTATTGGAAACGCTATAAACCTTCTCATTGGTTATTTCCTGGGTGTGACCCTCGAAAACCCATGATTCGAGATGGGGCGGGAGATGCCTTCAAGAAAGCAAAAATAAAAGCTCATATTAGCAAAAAGGTGTCCATACATTCGCTAAGGCACAGTTGCGCAACGCACATGCTGGAGAATGGAACAGATATTATGAATATCAAGCAACTCTTGGGGCATAGTTCCATCAGTAGTACTTTGCGTTATACGCGCATATCTAAACAACGGGTGAGCAATATTCCATCGCCATTAGATAGTTTATATTGATGCATTGTGCCCCTGTACCGAGGGGTAATGACAAAGATAACGCACTCAAAAAACCCGCGCTTGAAGTGGCGGATATTTTTGAGTGTTATGGTGATCGCTATCAACGTCATCATACTGTTTCCTATGAGCAAAAAAAAGTAATTCAGGCTATACGACATTGTCGTACAGCCGTCTTAGGTGGCCATGTTGAACAGTGTGAACATTGCGGCGCCATTGACATCAGTTATAACTCTTGTCGTAATCGTCATTGCCCTAAATGTCAGACAGTAAAAAAGTTACGCTGGGTTAAGCAGCGCGAGTCGGAGTTATTGCCTGTCCCTTATTTTCATGTGGTTTTTACTTTACCCCATGAATTGAATCCACTCGTCCTGTCCAACCCAGCACTACTGTATAATTTGCTTTTCAAAGCGGTGAGCGAAACTTTATTAGCCTTCGGTCAAGATCCTAAACGACTGGGTGGTGAACTCGAGGCTACTCTGGTACTGCATACCTGGGGACAAAATTTATCGTTACATCCGCATTTGCATTGTATTGTACCTGGTGGTGCGTTAACCCCAGATTCACGTTGGGTAATAGCCAAATCCAATTACTTATTTCCTGTCAAAGCCTTGGCAAAACATTTTCGAGCCAATTATTTGAAAGGTTTACAGGAATACTATGCCAACAATCAGTTACAGTTCCATGGTGACAGTCAGCAATATGTTTCTTCCACTGAATTTAACAATTTAAAAGAAATACTCTGGAAAAAAAATTGGGTGGTTTATGCTAAAAAACCTTTTGCCGGCCCTCAACAAATTATTCAATACTTGAGTCAATATACTCATCGTATTGCCATTTCTAATCATCGCCTAATCCGTTGTGAAAATGACCAGGTTAGTTTTCGATGGCGTGATTATGCGGATAAAAATAAGAAAAAAGTGATGGCATTGGATGCGGAGGAATTTATACGTCGTTTTTTACTCCATGTTTTACCTTCCAAATTGACTCGGATAAGACACATTGGCTTTTTAGCAAATCGTTATAAAGTCGAAAAACTAAAAAAATGCCGTATGGCCTTAAATGTTAAGGAAGAACCTATTATTATTGAAGAGACAACGGATGAACTTTTATTACGGGTTTATCACGTTAATATTCATCTCTGTCCTTACTGTCGTATAGGAAACAAGAAATTAATCTCAACCCTTTTGAGTCAACATCATCAAAATCGAGGTATTGATACCTCATGAAAAGAATATCTGTATTTGTTAATAACAGTAAAATGATCTATTCTATTTTTAAGGGAAGAACTTCCCATACTCTCGATAAATTTTTTGATCAAACACTGAGCTTGCTCAATGAAGAGTTTGAAATGAAAAATGAAATATTGCCATTAATGTCGTTAATTTTGAGATTATTTATTACAAATTTTAGCGTACACCCACTCTCTTGATCTTTAGAATCCCCATAGCCCTGTGCTCTACGCGCCTTCGTTCAATGATTTTATCAGCAATGCTGGCCCGTTAAGGTGCAAATGAAGTGGCTCAATTAACCGCAATCGACTGGCTCGGTTCAGGCGCAATTAACACGCATCACTGATAAAATGCTATTCATTATTTCAACAATTTTTTTACGTGTCTCGTTATGGCCGTTAGTTATTTCTTGTTCTTTTGACGGTAAAGGAATCGAGAAATCAGAGAAAATTTTTTCCCGAATTTTATTTTTATATTGTTCACTATAATTTTTATCATAATTAATAGAGCAAAAAATTAGTTGTTGGCATTTTTTCTTCACCACAGAAATATCTGCGTTCAAACCAATTTTTTCCAATAAATCTACATGCTTCTGAAAAGAAATATAATATGATAGTTAGTACAGAAATATTAAAAATAAACTTTAGTTTTAAAATTTCATGAATAAAATTTTTTAAATCTTGGGTTATAAAAAAATAATTGAAAATAAATATTGGTGCGGCGGCTAAGATAGCAGGCATGACTCTTGCCCTTAGAGTATAAAAACTGAATATCATTATTTTAATTCCTTTCTATTAAAAATTTACTTCGCCTGTCTCAGATACTTTAAGTTTATTTGCCAGACACTGTGTTCTTGCTGCTCTTTCCGACACGCCAAACTCGGAAGCAATTTTTGATATTGAATTATAATTTTTAAGATAAGAGCTTGGAATTAATAATTCACCAGCGAAGCAATCGGCCTGCCACTCACTATCTTTATATGCTGGGGCATACTCTGATATTTTACTGAGGGATTCGGTACGATTAAAGGAAACATTTTTATGCAGTAGCAAATGTCCTAATTCATGAGCTACTGTGAATCGATCTCTGCCTTTTCCAGCGCAAGCGGCATCATAAACGTCTTGGCGTAAATAGATAATATCCTTGTCTGGATAAGTTATTCCGTGTTTATTTCTTATTTCCGCTTCGGCGGCAACTATAAGTAGAAAATTAGGAATAATCCTGGGAAATACAAGTTCTAATACGTCAATAATTGGGAAATAAGAAGCATTTAATTGAAGAGTATTCCTTAAATTATCTGCGTAAGCACGAATTTGCATACGCTTTAATGGAGCCACTTCATAACCTTTGTGATTCATATTTTTTATCCAACTTCTTTATTGAAACGATTTAAAATTTCTTTTATTTTTTCCTTTTCATGCGTTTCTAGTTCATCAAAATGACGTGCAAACGCGCCAACCATATGGCTGGTTTTCCTGTTTAGTTCACTCGTATCTACTGTATTAATTTTTTTAGATTTTTCAGCCAAATGCTTTAATTCATTGGAATCATGTTCAGATAATTTAAGGTATTCTGAGACGCGTGTAAGTAGTGAAGAAGGAACATTCTTTCTTCCCATTTCCAGCGCTGAAAGATAGGATGAGGTGACTTTCAAAAAGTCAGCTAAATCTTTTAACTTTGCGCTTCGATCAATTCTATGTTTTCTCAACTGTTTTCCAAACGGAGTGAGCATAAGTAAAGCCTCCACTTTATAATCTTGAAAAAAAAAGTACCTTAATTGGGTTTATTTGTCAACTTCAATTTTAGTTTATTTTAAAGTATATTTCAGGTGTAGTTATGCGTAGAAAAATTGAATAATTACAATTGTAATATACTGTCTATAAACTCATTGGTATCACTATACTATATATGCTATTATTCCTTTTTAAAATGAATAACTTCGCTTTTCATATACTATGAATACACTTTCTGGCATGGGTAAGCTTGACCGAGAGCGCATGACTGCTATCTTGCGGGCGATTCATTACACCGTGAATATTCAAGAGGCGGCTAATATTTTGCATACTTCCAAAGAAAAAGCTGCTAAATTATTAGCTTATTGGGCATCTAAGGGATGGTTTTCCCGTATTCAGAGGGGTATTTATGTTCCTATCCCTATTGAATCACTGTCCACCGATATTGCTTTAGAAGACCCTTGGGTTGTGGCTGAAAAGCTCTACCAACCTTGTTATATAGGAGGTTGGAGCGCTGCCGAACATTGGGATTTGACTGAGCAGATCTTTAGAACTGTCGCCGTTTTTACAGTTAAAAAACCAAGAGATCATCATCCAGAAATTAGTGGAACTCATTTTTTATTGAGAACTATTCCTAAACAAGCGATGTATGGACTAAAAACCATATGGCGTGGTCAGATAAAGGTTTTAATTTCTGACCCCACGCGAACTATTTTGGATTTTCTAGTAGAACCCAAAATAGGAGGAGGAATTCGTCATGTCATTGATATGTTCATCAATTATCTGAAATCAGAACATAAGAATTTAGAACTCTTGTTGCAATATGCTCAGCAGCTAAATAATGGTGCAGTATTTAAGAGATTGGGTTTTTTGCTTGAACAATATGCTCCGGCGGAAACAAAAATTATTGAAGAGTGTAAAAAATATTTGACGACGGGTAATATTAAGCTAGATCCTTCACTAGAGACTAAACGATTAATTACTCGCTGGAGGCTATGGATTCCAAAAGAATGGAGCAATAGATGATTACAAAACAAGAAATCATGGATTTTTCTAAAGAGTTTAATCTTAGGCCAGATATTATTGAAAAAGATTACGTGCTCGGATGGTTATTGTCGGGGATTGCAGCCCATTCTGAAATTCAAAATGCCTGGATTTTTAAAGGAGGTACTTGTTTAAAAAAATGTTACTTTGAAACTTTTCGATTTTCTGAAGATTTGGACTTTACCTTAAAAGAAGAATCTCAAGCCAGTGAAAATTTTTTATTAGATTGTTTTCGGCAAATTTCTGACTGGATATTTGAGAATTCAGGGATAGAAATTCCAACTAACAAGATTCGATTTGAAAAATACACAAATACTGCTGGGAAAATATCTTTAGAAGGTCGAGTAGGGTATATTGGGCCTTTACAGCGTCGCAATGATCCAGCTCGAATAAAAATAGATTTAACATCAGATGAAATTTTGGTATTGAATCCCTCCTTGCGAGATATTCATCATCCCTATTCAGATAAACATCAAATTGAGGTTAAAACCACATGTTATGGGTTTTATGAATTATTTGCAGAGAAAATTAGAGCTCTGAGCGAACGAGCACGCCCGAGGGATTTATACGACGTGGTTCACTTATATCGTCATATTCAATCTGAAATTAAACAGACATCAGTTTTAAATGTTCTGCGAGAAAAATGTAAATTTAAAAAAAATACCTGTTCCTACCAGCAAATCCGTTTTCAATCATCCCAAACAGCAGGAATTGGCTTTAGAATGGGAAAATATGCTCGGCCATCAACTCCCTACATTACCTCTTTTGCAAGCTTTTTTAAATGATTTACCTGTTTTGTTTGATTGGCTTGAAGGAAAGTCACAAAAAGAATTAGACGCTATCTCAATTTTAGATGAAAATATTGACAATTCATGGCAACCGCCAAGTATGATTCAACCTTGGTATGCTAAAGTCCCATTGGAACTCATTCGCTATGCCGGTGCTAATCATTTATGTGTTGAATTGTATTATCAGGATGAAAAGAAATTAATTGAGCCCTATTCACTAAAGCGTACTTATGAAAAAAATTTGCTCCTTTTGGCTGCAGATCATGAATCCGGAGTAGTGGAAACTTATTTTGTGGATAAAATCAAAAAAATCACTCTCACTCCAATTCTATTTTCGCCAAGCTTCAGAATTGCGCTGACTCCTCTAAATCTTGATATCATTTAGAAAATATACAAAATTATAGTAATATTTTACTAGATTTATTCCCGTATCCTTTTTCAGATGTGATAGCAACTTGTTGATTATTAATTAAATCATTGCTCCCTCCTTTTTTAAATGTGATGAGGTTGCTACATGAACGACGATATCATTTTGATGAAACGCTTTGATGCAATTTGCTGGCGCAGCATGGTCTTAAATTTATACAGATTTTTAGTCGCCATTGACAATGGTAGATCCAAAATTTTGATATTGAATTAATTAAAAACTATATTAAATGGTCTTATCATAAGATAGTACCAAAAAAGGCCGCTCTCATTAAATTATAAGCTTGTCAATTTCCACAGAAAACGGTGGTAGAATAAAGTGTTCTATTTTTTATCAGACTATTGGAGCTGACTAAGTGGCCATCTGATCAAAGATCAGTTGCTCTTGTAAAATCGCCCGAAAATAGGGAGAATTGTTCAAAAATTTCTTGCCGTAATTTTGCCGGAATCAAGGGGTCATAAGGGGTCACGATTTGGTAATTTTGTATTAAAATATACAAAATTGTGAAGGGCGTCCAAAGTTAAGTTTTATTTTTAAAAACAAATAGTTAAGCCTGAATTTAAAGGGCTGCGCCAAGATCAAAATTGCGAATCCGCATGTCTCTTAATCAGCGGGTCGCTGGTTCGATCCCAGCACGGCCCATAAATAGAATCAGACAGTTAAGTGATGGCGCCAAAATCCTGAAAATTTCATGTAGAAACTATGTAGAAGGATTGGATAAAAAACATATTTAAGGAAAGTTATGTTCTCAGTGGTAGAAGAGTTACAAAACAGCGCATTGCAATCAAATATATCTGTAGCAGATTGGGTCTTTCCCACTTTAGGGGGCACTTCTCCTATGAACACAGTACTCTAACTCGTAATCTATAATTTTCAAAGTTCCGAAAGCCATACGCTCTCCGTTGTATCAGTTTCATCTTGCGATGAAACCCCTCCGTTATTCCATTGTTTTTTCTAAATCGCCACATACGTACTATCTCCTCTCGCCACTGATAAAGTGTTTTCCCAAGCCTAACTAGTCGTTTAAAAGGACTCTCTTTAAGTGCTGTCACCATTTTTAAAAATAACGGAATGACACGCTTACATCGTCTTGCCTGCATGGTCTTCTTCATCAATAAGCGATGCAATCGCCGCTTAAATTCATAAATAGCAGCGATGGCAGGTTGCGCTTTTAAATACTCGTCTCGCTTTTGTAAGCGTTTCGCAGTTAAGTTATCCGGGTTCGTTCGTAACGCGGCTAGTAACCCAAGCTGCTTCTTCATGCTAGGATCAATCTCTTGATAGGTCTGCACACACATATGCAACATCAACCTGATAACATGAAATCGATCTGCTACAATTTTTGCATTAGGAAAGTAGCGTTGAATAAGACTGCGGTAACTGCTGCTCAAATCAATGCAAATGACTTTGACACAAATAGCGGTGTCAAATCCGTATATTTCGATTAAATTTTAAAGAGAATCAACGAATTAAAATTTAAAATGTACGGGTAAAATTTACATACTTTAAAGAAGACCTTGCATAAAGATTATTTTTTTGTTTAAGAATTACGCGTCTATTTTTTTAATTAATTCCGTTATTTTTCAAGTTATTACTGTAAAATATGTGGATCTGACACCATATCTTTCCGCCAAGCTTGCTAATTTCTTGCAATCGGATTAATATCAAGTGAGGTACATTAATAAAGGGAAGTATATATGAGAAAATTGCAACCTCGCTCCGAGAATAGTGAAACTTTTGATAGTAAATCCTCTGATAGTAAATCCCGTGATGATCTAGGTTTTGTTGAACCCTATAAAGAAGTAGGCCGTATGTTAGCCGACTGGGAAGTTTCAACAAAAACATTGAAAGAGGAAAAAGAAACTAAAACCGTGAAAAAAACTGAGCATTACAATAGATATCAACAAATATTTGAAAGCATTTTTGCGGACTTACGATCCCTAGGCACTAAAAACATATTAATCTGTATCCCTATTTACTATCATTTATACAAACGGATGAATTCATTTAGTGATACTGAAGAACGGAAAAGTTGCCCAGAAGTCTTAACCAAACATAATCATTATGAATCAATCTTCGCTCGACATTATATAGATAATTTACCGAAGATAATGGACAAGCTAGAGACGACATTGATAGAAGATAAAGAGAAGGTTCCGTCCTTTTTTAAACCCACAGCGGTAGGACTACTGCAAAAGGCAAAAGTACAAGTTAACAAAAACGTTAAAATACTAACGGAGAGTTGTAGAGAAACTTTGACTTTCAACTAAAAATACCAGCAATTCCTGTCCCGCTCGCTCTAGGGTCTGTTTACAATTCATGAATTGTAAACAGACCTTAGGATTAAAAAATGAATTCCATACAATAGTGGTGTCAAATCCGTATATTTCGATTAAATTTTAAAGAGAATTAACGAATTAAAATTTAAAATGTACGGGTAAAATTTACATACTTTAAAGACCTTGCATAAAGATTATTTTTTTGTTTAAGAATTACGCGTCTATTTTTTTAATTAATTCCGTTATTTTTCAAGTTATTACTGTAAAATATGTGGATCTGACACCGTATCTTTCTACTATGAAATTTGATAAGGTTACGTTAAAGTAAACGTAGTCACGGATAGGGTGAAATTAGGGTTAAGGAGACTAGGCTATTTATAATTTGCTTGTCCAAACAGAAATTGTCGATTTTTGGTCATCTATCGCAGCATATGTTAATAATATGAAAAACGAAGCGCAAAACATCGAGAATTTATGGCAAGCATAATAAAATTATAAACTGCCTCTAACGTTTTTCTAAATAATTATACATAACATAAAGGAGGCTTAGCCATGTCCAAACAAGAAATTAATGTTGATGATTTAATGAAAGGTGAGAATACTTTCAATTTGATTAGACAGGGCGATTCTTCTGCTATTAAGCAGCTGATTGATCTAGTTAAGAAGAGACCTGAGATAGTGAACGTAGGTTTAACGTATCCATCCGAGATTAAGAAGAATAGACCAGTGAACGTAGATATAACATATCCATCCGAGATTAAGAACACAAAAACTACTTTATTGCATACTGTGTTTACATACATTACTAGAATAGATAATTCTTCTAAGCGGTCCTCCGTACTAAAGGAATTGGGTGAGGCCATTATTAATAGTCCTGAGTTTAATATGGGTATTTATAATGAGACAAGAAATCCCTTGTATTTTGCTTTAGAAAATGTAAATCATCCAATTAATTCTGAATTGCAGATATTCTTCGCAAAAATGGCTGCGAAGATGCTTAATGTTGATGCTGAACAAGCATTCAATAACTTTGATATGAGGAGCGCCCTATGGGATCATTTAGGTTATTTGGGTACGACTATAGAAAATGATCCACCTGAAGATGTAAAAAAAATATGGGATGATGAAATTTGTCCAATCAAAACAATAATTGAAAAAAATTACCGATTGTTCAAAAATTGCAAGCTTGGCGACCAGAATTCTGTAAACAAATTCTTGCCGAAAAGCGACTTAAAAGGAGCATTCGTATTCTTAGCAATGAACCCGCTTCTTAGTAAGGATATTCTAGAAAAGGTATCTGCTGATAATCCTGGGCTATTTTTTATTCAGAATCTCTTTCCTTTAGTTCTTGCAGATATAATAAATGACTATTATGGCTTTCAAGATGTTCATAAAAACGCTCTAAAAAAAGTTACCGACACTTTAAACCCTTCAACAGATGGAAGTAGCAACCCTATTGCGAGTGACAATAGTATAAGTATAAGTTCATTACTAGCTTCCTCGATGAGCACGATTATGAGCACGATTAGCAGCGACGTGCTGTCATCATCGTCAATTACCTCAAACACTTTACAAACATCGAGAACACTGTAATGCGAGGTTTTTATATCATCCTCTGAAGAAGATGGACGTGATTGGGGAAATTGAGTTTCAGATGCCAAGGGGTAAGATCTATACCTCTCCTACCTGAAGATGCGAAGTTTTAGCGCCCAGTGACCGAGCCCTCGCCAGTTGCGATTGAGCCAAAGCGCTGGAATACTCATTGTATTTCAAGCTTTGGCGATTGGTGCGCCACGAAAGTGCACCTCCGCTAGTCGCTGAAAGTGCGACCGGAAAAGTGCGACCGAGCACATTTCGTACCTAGCCTTGGACGGATTGCGGTAACGCAATAAGCTATTAAGCGTAGGCAAGGGAAATTGCAGGCCGTAAACCGAAAGGCTGAAGTGATTGAGCCCCGTTAAAATAGTTTTGAAGAGTGGCTGATGGTGTCAATCGACCAGAAAGCAATAATAGATAATGCGAAATATAGATATCGGCAGTGTTATCTATCACTCTCGGGGTCTGAGAGCACGGCATGCAATGAAAGAGGAGGTAGTAAACGTGGGAGATCCTGACAGCTCTCATTAGGAAGGAGTATCAACCGACAAGCCTAAACAGCGAGGGAGTTGAAAAGGTCGTCAGGAAGTCAGATGAGGCGTAGTACCTATGAAGCGGAGTAGCGTCTGTGGAGGGAAGGCCTCTGGGTCATGTCAACTTTGGAGAGGAAACGCGATGGGGACAACAGAACCGCCAAGATTCGCGGACACGGAATTGACAAAGATAGCGTGGATGTCGGCACAAAACCCGCATCAGGAATTCCACAGCCTGATGCACCACTTTAATGTGGTGTCTTTGTGTCGCTGTTACCATAAGCTGGATGGAGGAAAAGCGATTGGAGCAGACGGGATAAGCAAAATAGCCTATGGTGAAAATCTGCAAGAAAATGTGAGAGAACTCGTGGAGCAGATGAAGCGATATGGCCTATCGACCCGGGCCGGTACGTCAAGTACTGATACCCAAGGAAGGTAAGCGTGGAGCAACCCGCCCATTAGGGATTAGTAATTTTGCAGACAAACTGGTACAGAAACGGATGCAAGAAATTCTGGATAGCATTTATGAACCCATCTTTCTAAATTGCTCATATGGATTTAGACAAAATCGTGGATGTCATGATGCGATAAAGGATTTGAGCGACCATCTATATCAGAACGAAGTGGAAAACATCATAGATGTTGATTTAGCCAACTTTTTCGGAACGATAGACCATCAAATTGTGGAAGAAATACTTCGCAAGAAGATTAAAGACACGAAATTCATACGTTATGTAAAAAGGATGTTTAAATCTGGCGTACTAGCGGAGGGAGAGCTGATAATCAGTGACGAGGGAGTGGTTCAAGGTTCGTGTGCAAGTCCAATAATTGCAAACGTAGTGGCACATTACGTAGTGGATGCCTGGATAGAGGAGACAGTTAAACCGCTATCCGCCGGGAAAATCGCCGCGTTTCGTTATGCGGATGATAGTGCGCCATGCGAAGTTGTTAGGATGAATATATTCCTAATCAACAAACTACACAGGAGATGAGGGAAGGCCCCTCGAAGCCGACATTCAGGTGTAGGCTTCAAACCACCTTAAGATGCAATATTAAAGAGGTATTGTGGTGAGCGTTAAGGAAAAGGCAGAGCAAAGACTTTGTCAGGTAAATATTCAGGAGGCGAACGCAAGTGATCCACTGATGAAGTGTCGAAAGCGTAAGATGATGTCAAAACCGGGAGAAGTCGTTAGCCTGGGACAAGTTTAAGGGAGAACCTGGTAACTGCTTAAACGGCATCCGGCATGAAGGTGGCGCGAACTGGATATGGGCTTCTGAGTGGTACATGGGAACCTGTCGTTTTGATGCTAAGGGAGAAACTCAAGTGGAAGACCCGCAAGAGTCAGAGTACCGATGCAAGACACAGGGGCGGAACAATCTCGTAGTAGCGATGAAGCTTCTGTAATGGGAGTGGAGCAAAGGGGATTGTATTGTTCGGCTATGAGTAGTTGAGACAACCAGAAATGGGAGGAACAAAATGAACATAGCAAAGTCGTTTGATATTTCCAGACAAGTCGTTTGGGAAGCCTATAAGCGGGTAAAAGCAAACAAAGGAGCAGCAGGTGTTGATGATGAATCGGTGACAGATTTTGAGAAAGATTTGAAAAATAATCTCTACAGGATTTGGAATCGAATGTCATCGGGGAGTTATTTCCCACCGCCTGTACGTATGGTAGAGATACCCAAAGATGACGGTCGAACAAGGAAACTGGGAATTCCAACAGTTTCAGATCGGATAGCCCAAATGGTTGCGAAAATGTATCTGGAGCCGGTAGTGGAACCAAAATTTCACGAAGACTCGTATGGATACAGGCCAGGGAAATCAGCACTGGATGCGGTTGGTAAAGCGCGGCAGAGATGCTGGCGTTACGACTGGGTGCTGGATTTGGATATCCAGGGATTTTTCGATAATATTGATCGGGAACTCCTTATGCGTGCAGTCAGGAATAACACCGATTGTAAATGGCTTCTGCTGTATGTGGAGCGCTGGTTAAAAGCGCCGATTGAAATGGCGGATGGCCAAATACAGGAGCGGATTAAAGGGACTCCCGCTGGGGGAGTGATTAGTCCGTTATTGGCAAATTTGTTTCTGCATTATGCGTTCGATGCATGGATGAGAAGGAATTATCCGGAAAATCCATTTGAACGCTACGCAGATGATGGTGTGGTGCACTGTCGTTCAGAAGCAGAAGCCACCGCTTTGTGGAAAGCCATAGAAATGCGGCTGGCTGAGTGCAAGCTGAAACTCCATCCTGAGAAAACGAAAATAGTTTACTGTAAGGATGATGACAGACAAGGTAATTATTCAAACGAGAAATTTGATTTTCTGGGCTACACTTTTCGTGCTCGAGGATCGAAGAATCGTCATGGAAAATACTTTGTAAATTTTAGTCCTGCAATGAGCGATAAAGCGGCAAAGAAAATGCGACAGACCATGAGGCGATGGAAATTGCACCTGCGCAGTGACAAGGAACTGGATGATCTGGCCAGAATGTTTAATCCGTTTCTGTATGGATGGATAAATTATTATGGTAAGTACTACAAATCAGCGATGTACCCGACTTTCCAGCATCTGAATCGCACGTTGACAAGATGGGTCATGCGGAAATATAAACGGTTTAGATATCACCAAAGGAACGCAACACATTGGCTTGGAAAAATCGCGCAGCGAGAATGGAGCCTATTTGCGCACTGGAAGTTAGGTGTCAAACCGGCGGCTTGAACAATAAGAGCCGGTTGAGTCGAGAGGCTCCCGACCGGATCTGTGAGAGCCTGAGGGTGAGATTCCCTTGGGCTACTCGACTGGTGATCTGCTGCCAATATGCCAATGATGCGAGGCGAATCAAGGAAGCTTTAGGCAAGCGACTAGCCAAGTACAAACTGAAGCTGAACGAAGATAAGACCAAGCTGGTCGAATTTTCAAAAGCAAAGGAGAGTCGCAACGAGAAACAAGAAAGCTTTGATTTTCTGGGCTTCACCTTCTATCTGGGTAGATCGCTGCGAGGCAAAGTGATTCCAAAGGTTAAAACCAGTGGAAAACGGCTACGTAGCAAACTCAAGAAGGTGAATAGCTGGGCACGCGAAATTCGGAACCAAAAGACATTAGGCGAAATTTGGAAAATATTTCGAGCAAAGTTAAGAGGCCACGTTCAATATTATGGCGTGAGCTTCAACAGTAAGAGCGTAGGAATATTTCTAAAAGCAGCCGAACGAATTATGTTTAAATGGTTAAATCGGCGTAGTCAACGTAAATCCTTTGATTGGGA
This sequence comes from uncultured Pseudomonadota bacterium, assembly GCA_963795715.1. Taxonomy (GTDB): domain Bacteria; phylum Pseudomonadota; class Gammaproteobacteria; order Coxiellales; family Coxiellaceae; genus JAFEDN01. Next base: position 326,635 of record CAWCIY010000004.1, on the reverse strand, counting down.
TAAATTTGAACTGTATACGGCAAGAAATCCTTTGCCTCAAGTGAAGATACATTGCCGACTATTTTGAAAGTACAAACACGTGAAGGATATGATCTTGAGCCCATTGCGTTAATAGCGCACGATGCGGTTCTAAATGGGGGGAGACGTAAGTGATTACGCCTCTCTACCAGCTAGCAACTTGGCGAAGGCGATGCGTCAATGGGATGCTAAAAGTTCGCATCTTCAGGTGGGAGAGGTATATGATCGAAAAAAAGAAAATACGTGTTCCTGCTCTAATTTGGCAGGAACGCAAATTGTCCCCACGGGAGCTTCCTGAACGATATTCAAAATCTTTAGTTCTGTCTGAGATAAATGAATCTGACCGTCATCATGTACCCCATCATATACCCCTTTCCTTTTCGGGGTTTCAGGTTCTTCTGTTAAAAATTCAGAATGTATTTTGATTTCGGTATAAAACGAAGTCCGAGCTTCGTCCGTGATAAATAGCGGTTCGGGCGAGCCATTGGCTGCCAGAACACGTCTTTTGGTTTTAACATTTCGGCCTTGACCCCAGTTTTCAAATTCAAGGGCGCGATCCGTGGGTAATCGGGCGCGATTTGGCTTATATCGGCGTATTGATCGACGATTTAGTCACTTTGGGGACCAATGAACCTTATCGCATGTTTACCAGCCGTGCTGAATATCGGTGGTCTTTGCGGCAGGATAATGCCGATTTACGGCTCACGGAAATCGGTCATCAATTGGGATTGCGTGATGAACAGCGCTGGCTCCGTTTTAGCGAAAAACGTACGGCGATTGAACGCGAAACCCAACGCCTGCGTGACCTATGGATTCATCCGCAAACGCCTGCAGCGCAGCAATTTGCTGATTTATTTTCCCAACCGTTGGAACGCGAATATAACGCGTGGGAGTTGTTACGTCGCTCGCAAGTCAATTACGAACGATTGATGATCCTGCAGTAGCGGAGCAGGTGGATATTCAAGCGCAGTATCAGGGCTATTTATCTAGTTAGGAATCCGAAATCTTACGCCAGCAGAAATATGAGGCGACGCCCATTCCACCTACATTCGATTACCAAAATATTTCAGGATTATCCGCAGAATTACAGCAGAAATTGCAGCGAGTCAAACTAGCCACCATCGCTCAAGCCAAAAGAATCCCGGCATCACGCCAGCCGCCATTTCTCTGTTACTGATTCAGTTGAAGAGAATGATGAAATCAAATTAACGGCTGCCGAATAGTGTCGTTGAAGTTGAACTGACTTGAGGGATGGAACTATAATCTGGGTTCCCTCTATTCCCGTGCTGATGCCGGAAAAGAGTATCGTAATAACCTGTTAAATTAGCTGTTTGTACTAAGATCATATTTTTTTCGAGAACTTTGGGTGAATCTAATATTTCTGCTGTTTGATTTGAGGCACGAAAATCAAGGTAGGCAAATATCATTTTCAACGTTGAATTGATTAGAGATAAGATCGTTAAATTAATCCTTCCTAAGTCCGCAATTTTGGTGAGATCATTTGTGGAGAAATAAAAATCAGGATGGCTTAATACCATTAATAATCTTGTTCTGAGGTCAGAGATATAAATAAAATTACTATTCGTATTGGTCTTTAGCTCTCCAAACAAAGAAGAAAGATCTTCTTTCTGATCATTGGTCACCTGATTATTTGTTGATGAATCTTGACTTGAGAAACGAAAATCAGGATGCATCAATATCTTTGATAATGTTAGTTGGGTTCGAAATAAAGTAAATAAATTTTTACTCTCGAGGTCGACTAAATTTTGAAACAAAGAAGAAAGATTTTGTTTCTGATCATTTCGCATCAGATGAGTTGTTAACGGTACGGCTGTTGGCTCTGGCTCTTTTCTTTTTTTTTGGTTTAACACATTAGGCTGAATAGGGTTAACTTCCGGATTCGTATTTTTATTTTCGTTGTCTAATGTTTCTTCGTTGCATAATGATTTCATGAGATTTTTTATTTTTATTAAATCGGGGCAGAGCTCTGAAAGCTCCTTTTCATTTCGAAAGAAAAATCTATCTATGTTATAACGGAAGTGTGCAGAAGTTTGTTCAGATAAAATAACCCTTATGCTGTCAGCATTCAATTCACCTAATTCACGGCGAATATCATCTTCAGTGCATTTGTATACCTTAGACATCTCTGGCAAAAGTACGCCGTTTGATTTCACAGTATACCGACCAGTTAATATAGCATAAGAGCATACATCTTGATTAGTAGCGCGGCGTAAAACTTTGTAAAAACCCTCTACACCGGCCTGTTTGGCATACACATCATCTATTCTTATTCTTTTTCTTTTCATTTTTCATCTCCGTTAAGAATCGACATATAACATTTTTTTTATTTTAATTGATTAACCGGAACTTTACAATCAGGGATTCGGTATTTAATGGGGACGGGAGTTTCGCATATTTTGTAATACGGTGATTAAATCGAGGAAGTCTTGACTGAGTATGGGGTGTCGTATACCCATTGGAAATGTACGCCGGTTAATAGGCTATAGGCCGTTTGTCCTAAGCCGATGAAGTAATCCAGGCTAAATGATATCGGCATTTAAGAATAATTAAATCAGAATTCTTTATTTGATAAATAAGGCGATGTTCGTCATTAATTCTTCTCGACCATTTTCCTGTTAATTCGAACTTTAACGCTTCAGGTTTTCCTATTCCATTAAAAGGATTGCGAATAATGTCTTTAATTAAGAAAGGCAACTGGGGTCAAGTCTGAAATTTTAAGTAGATTTTTCTTGAATAGAGAATCTGCTTAAAATTTCAGACTTGACCCCAGTTTCCAGTTTTAACCAGGAGCGCGCCCTTTTAGGTTCCAACGCAACATCAAAATATTAGGCTGTTTCTTTTATTTTCTTAGTCTCAGGCAAATAATTAGTTTTACTCACGACCTTCTGACCACTAGCTTTTTCCAGTTCTTTACGCGCACCACCAGCAATCTTGCCACCGACTTTGGCTGCGATTTTGTTTTGCTTAACACCTTGTGCATCACGATTACGAGCAATTTCAGTGTAAGCCCCTAATAATCCCATCTTGAAGAATTCATTAACCGAGTAATTTTCTGTTGATAAATTGTGGTAACAAGATCTCAGGGTCAATTTCTTTACGGCGCATTTTGTGTACTTGATTAAGGACATAAATTAAATAATTACGGGGGTCGATCTGATTTAGTTTGCAGGTCTGAATAAGGCTATAAAGAAGGGCTGATTTATTAGCACTCATTTCATTTCCGACGAATAACCAATTTTTCCTGCCCAGGGCAAAGGGACGAATTTGATTTTCAATCCAACAATTGCTAATCTCGATCTCACCGTAATCAATATAGTTTGATAAATAAGGCCATTGATTTAATGCGTACCGCACCGCTTTCCCTAATGCACTTTGCGGGGGCGCATTGATTTTTTGTAGTTTTAAATAAATTAATTCGAGTAAAGGTTTAGATTTTTCCTGACGAATGCTTTTCCGTTTAATAAAACTTTGATCTTTAGCTTCTCTTTCTACTTCATATAGTTTATCTATGATTCCCAATAATTCTCCCGCTTTGCCAGCCTTATTGTTACCATTCACTTTAATCACTTCTACAAACTTTCTCCTGGCAGGGTCCCAACAGCCAAAATTAATCACTTCAGACTTTTTCCTCTGCTCATTATAGCCGCTGTAGCCGTCTGTTTGGAGCAGACCTTTAAGTCTTTCAATCGCCGATTGACATTATCTCCACTTCGAGTCAGGCTAAATTCAAAGAAAATAAATCGATTGTTGGGTTCACAACTATGATAAGCCCAAAGATAGCCTTCTTTATCCGGTTTTAATACTTTGACGGTGGTTTCATCTGCTTGTAAAATTCCGATCTTTAAAAATTGCTGTTGCAGTGCTTCTCCCAAAGGCGTTAACACTTCTGCCGATCCCATCACCCAGTTGCCTAACGTATTGTCAGGAATCTCTAAACCCGCCTGCAACAAAATTTTAGATTGACGATACAGCGGTAAATGATGCTCGTATTTTTTAATAATGACATCGGTAATAAATCCCGATGTCGCCATGCATTTAGGTAGTGGACATTCGGGTTTCTCAGCCGCTTTAATGGTTTCACAACGAGGGCAAGCATATTTGGGCCTGACATGTTCAATCACCTTAACCTGTTCGGGGATCCGTTCAATTTGTTCGGAAATATCTTCACCTATTTTTTTAAGTTGGCAACCGCAGGAACAGACTTTTTCACAAGCCGGTAAATCATGAATTTGTTGTTCACGAGGAAGTTTTGAAGTATCTAACTTACGTCCACAGGTTTTTTTTTCTACGTGTATAGCTAATATGCTCAACTTCTTCTTTTTCGGGTGGTTGTGTGATACAGCCATCCTCGTTAAAAACGATCTCCATCTGCAGGGTTTGACTATTCTCCGAAGAACGGTCAAATTTTCTTTGTGCGCTAATTTGAATTGTTCTTTGCTCAAGACGCTTATAAACCAGCACAAATCCATTCTGATATCAGGTAAATATCTTTATTTTCTTCCGGGTTCTGTTATAAAAAATAAATAGACCCTCTTTTAAATTCAGGTTAAATTTGGATTGAATCATTTGGCATAAACCATCTATCGACAATCGAAAATCAATCGCTTGAGTGGCCAGCCATATCTTCGGCGATGATAATTTTAATTGCATGCACTCAATTCCTTAATTAATTGTTTGATGACCACTGGATCAATCAGTTCTGGAAACCTGAGTCGAATACCATTAGAAAAAATGATTTCAAAACTTTGCTTGTTGAAATGATTAATGGATGACCCAGGATTGACTGGGGTGAAAAAATGATTCAGCTGAAATTTTTTAATCCATTTATGAAGCGCCGATTGAGATATTTTATGAAGCTCACAATATTTTTCTATGCTTAATTTGCTAGCTTGGTAATCTTGATAGTATTTCTTGCGCTGCTCCTCACTGTATTGAGGTTTTTTACGGTGCGTAATTTCTAAATTAGAAATAATAGCATTTTGGTCAGTCATCAGGTTTTACCTCCTTTAATTAATCAGTAAAATCATTCAATCAAATTATTCTTATTCTAAAAAGATGGGATTATTAGGGGCTTACTCCTCAATTTATACAACTTTGACCCAATCAGGGAATGGCGTTTCCTAAACGTTTACAGAGGTCCGGGCGAGATGCTGCTATTTAGTCGCAGAATGAACGACAATATCAAATCCAAGCTCCAAGGGCCGTTGGCTGATAGGAGTGGCAAAAGTATTATTTGGATGAGTCATCTTTTTTGGAATCTTTAACAATGTTGATGCTGATCAAGAGGCGCTGTTTTTAGCACTACGCTTAGCAGTATTTTTTCAAGCCAAAGAAAATCAGTAGTGTTCACGTAACATCTCTAACTCCCTCCCCCGAATGAAAATCCAAGGTTATTTGTCTTCGGGCTCAATGTTGAGTCCAATTTAAACTCGGGGACAATGGATACTGTATTGTTAAAATTAATAGGTTGCGAACAAGAAGCTTGCATGAATTCATGGTAATCTAATAAAAATTTAGAATATAATTCTAGATTTGTTGGCAGAGGAAAAAAAACCTGCCTGAGTTGAGATTCCTCAATCACCTTCTTATATTTTTGAATCTTAAAAAGATTGACAAAATTTTTAAGAATAACATCTGCTTGCTCCTGTATGCCAATTTTAAAAGTAGCAGATACAACATAATAATCTTGAAAATTTTTAACATCTTGTACTGAAAATCTTAAATCTAGAATACCTATTTTTTCTAAAGTAGAAGAAATTGTACCTTGTTCAAGAAAAACATTTAATTTATTTAGTATATCCGCATAGTATTTTATAGCAATGGCTGGCAATTTATTTGAAAAAAAATTGGTATATGGAGTTTTTTCATTATCTTTATAGAATTCGATAACAGGATTATCTTTTTTCATTCTGGCAATACAAGTAACATCATTTTTTTTTGGATGTGCGAACTGAAATCTTAATAAATTTTGATTAGATTTTTCACGAGTCACGCGACTAATCTGTTTTATTTCATTAACATAAAAATTATTTTCAAAAAACACGGTATTATTTGTTACAGACTTTTTAACGATGTCTTTATTGATAGTTTCTGATAATTTAGTTTCCAAAATACAAGATTGTTTAATAATTTCCTCTTCAGAAACCAACGTTAATCCTATGTGTTTATCATATCTATAAAATCTGGGTAACGCTTCATGAAAACGAGCTCTTAATAATAAAGCATCTAACGCAATCTCTTTTCCTGCATTAGGTACTACAATACCTTTAATATCTTTTGGTAAATAAGTACATAAAATTTCGTTATTTTCCAAGTCCGGTTGACCAAAATAGTGTAACCCTAGATCGCTTTGTTTACCTTTTCTTCGTTGATTTTGTTCAATAATTTTGGATTTTAAGGCTTCTATTGAGCCTTTATTTTTTTTTCTGTTATAATCAAAATTTGGATTATTCGCTATGCCGTCAGAACCTATATCGCTCTTATAAGAATAAGGAGCAATCACTGTTTTGGATTTTGGATCAATCAAAACACCTACCCAATTTCTTTCAAGTGTATCGATAGGAATACCTGGAATAATAAGAGAAGAAGGTCTCCACTTAAACCCTCGGGGACAAGCGTTAGAATGTAAATTAATATAATTTTTAAATTCTTGTACATTTGTGATTTTTAAGTCGTTTAATATGGAATCATTTTTATATAATTGTTCAAACTCAATATCAATTTTTTCAAGTCTGCGTACACAATAGGGTTCTTTAAAATCAATTTCAATAAATTGATTTTTTTGTTCCTGTGTAGTGAAATAGTCGATTATATTTTGTATTTTTTTGCTTTTTTTTCGATTGTATAAATCTAATATATCTAAATTTGGAATCTTATTGGTACTGACTATTACCCCTTTTTTTAAACATTCTTCCACAATGTGGTCGTGGGCTAATTTTTTTTGTATTTTTATAAAAGAATCGAAGCAATTTTCCGAATAATTTTCACACAGTAGATGTAGTGAAATTTTGGTTGATGAAAGTGGTGTCAATGGTTTTTGTTTTAGTATTATTTGATAAGTTTCTTTATGATTGTCCAGTATGTCGTTTAATTCCTCAAGTGACTCACCTTTAATACAATACTTAAATAATTCAAGTTCCTCGATTATAAAATATTCCCTGGGTATTATTCTTAATATCTCTAAGGCATCAGCATCATGAATAAGAGCATGATACAAATTAAATTGAGTCTGTTTTTCGTTTTTGTTAGCCATTGCATAGGCTATTGCTCTAACTTTTATTATTCCATCTTTTGTTAATTTAAATTCTGGTAAACACATATCATATTCAAAGTTTTCTGCCTGTAAATATTCGTTAAAGTAAACTTCACTGGTATTTACGGCGTCATGGTAAAAAGCAGCAAATTTTAACAATTTAACCGTTTCTGTATCGAAAGATGTTCCATCAGGAGGAATCAATAATTTAGGAAAATGTTTGTTAATAAATGCAATTTCCATCTCCAGATTTCTCGTAGTGCTGCATGCATGTAAAGCACCATGATAGTATCTGTTGACTTCATGAGGAAATTTATTTTCAGCTTTAGGGTAAGGACGTAAATAATAACACTCAGCTATTTTTTGTGAAACGTCTTCAAAACTGCTATTGAAATTAAATTTATTTTCTTTAATGATATCTTCAAATCGCATATCTCAACCTAAGTATTAGTAATATTAAAATAAATACGATTATACAGTGATCTAGGTTAATAATCCATAGTTAGGAGGCCGAGATGCTCTGGACTAGACAAAAATTTAAATAAGCAAGAAGTATGAAAAGAAGTGTGTAAATATTCGGTGAACCCGCTCCCACTATTGAAAAATTGAGAAAATTCAATTAAGGTCAGGGTAAATTTTAAGGATATTCGGATTATAAATTGACAAGGATCAATCCCTTAGAAGCCCATCAAGAGCGCCAAACCCAGTTGTCGGAATTAACCGAGCAAATGCTACATTCTTATGAAGTATTAAAATCAGCCTATCAGGAGCAGGGAGAAAAACTCACAGAATTGAAGACATCAGTCATTCACTATAAACAGCAATCCAGTTATTGGGAATGGCAATTTAAACAGATCAAAAGCCGACAAGAAGAATTGGAAGCGGAACTAGAAGAACTCAAAGCCAAATTACGCAAACGAGAGCAGCAGATTTTTGGGAATAAATCAGAAAAGACGACAAGCCATTCAGAACAGCAATCGGAAGAAAAAAAAACATCTAAGAAGCGAGGACAACAGCCGGAGAATGACAGTCCAGGCCGCCGGGATTATAGTGATCTTCCTGAAGTGGAAGAAGTCGTTGAACTCAATGATAAAGAAAATTACTGTCCTTGTTGTGGGTTACATTGGCAAGGACTAACGATCTTTGTCGATCATCCTCATATTCCGATGGATAATAATGCCGCTGAACGAGGATTGAGAGGAAGTGTTCTGGGACGAAAAAATTATTATTTTGGTCGGCTGAATTAGCGGCGGTGATGTTTACCATTCTGAAGACATTAAAGCTTTGGGATATTAATCCACACACTTGGTTACTAGCTTACCTTCAGGAATGCGCTATGCGCGGGGGTTCTCCTCCTTGATGGCTAAGCCTCCTAAATTCGAACATCAACATATATTTTAAGTACAAGTTTATTTCATAATAAACATTCTTCTTCACCCCTTAATAAATCATTATTTATGCAAATAAATAATGTTGAACAATTTAATTTATCAGAAAATGAAAAAGAGTGGGAAAAACTAGGAAGATAGGGTTGTATTCTAAGTAATCACATTTTTTAAATCAAAAAGCTCAGTTTTTATGGACGTAAGAAGAAGCCATATATTTGAATGCGAAGTTGGTCTTCCCCATTTTAGAGAGGCGGTTTTACTGGAACATAATTCATATCGTAAGAGAACGAATGACCTTAGCTGGCACACCCGCAATAAAACTGTTGGTAGGAACATTCTTCGTAACAACTGCTCCCGCTGCGACTACTGAATTTTCACCCACAGTAACTCCACCTAGTATAGTGGCAGCCGTTGCAATCCAAACGTTCCTTTCAATTACGATTGGCTTTGCCTCAACGTAAGCGCGTCGTTTGGCCGGGTCAAGTGGGTGACCTGCGGTGATAATATTCACGTTTGGTCTGATCATGACTAGATCTGCAATATCAACCCCGCCCATATCGTAAATAGCACAGCACTGGTTGATGAATACTTTATGTCCAATCCTGATCTCAAGACCGCCCGCTGTATAGAAAGGTGGAATGAGGTTAAAAGTTTCATCGACCTTTTGACCAGTTAACTCGCTGAATATTGCTCTCACTTTTGTGGCATCATCGAATGGAAGCTTGTTCGAATTTTAAGCTTGCCTTTTCTTTTGTTGTGGCAAAGGTTTTTTTGATGTTATTCAGGTTTTGTCCACAAAACTAAGCCAAAAATCCGAGTTTCTACAGTGTAAATTCTAGCAAACATTCAGGGATTACTTAAAAGCAAATTGCTAGTTTATTTATTATCTCAGTAATACTCAATTTATGCTGATTTATATAAAAATGGTCACCATTATAGAAATGTGTAATGATGGGATAAACGCTATGTTTTTGCCAAGCTAATAATTCATGAATTGTCAGAAAAGGGTCCTCTGTACCACCCAGGGTGATGATTTGAGTATTCAGCGGGGATTCATCGGTATATTGATAATTCCTATATAATTTCCGGTCTGCCTCGAGACGTTCATATAAAATATCCATTAGCTCTTGATTTTTGAAAACTTCAGCGGGGGTCCCGTTATATAAACCGAGAGTTTCAATTTGACTTATTTGCGGCTCATTTTTAAGCCATATGGAGGGTGATAAATGAGGTGGTCGAGTTGAAGAGATTAAAATATAATTCGGTAGATTATTTCCCCTTTTTCTTAGTTCTCGTGAAACTTCGAAAGCAATTAACCCTCCTAAGCTATGACCGAAAAAAAGATAACCATTTTCATTTAAATTACTTATACGAATTAGTTCGTTGCAGATATCCTGGATGAGGGTATTGATTTCAAGACAAAAAGGCTTTGAAAATAAATGTTCTCTTCCGGGTAATACAGCAGTAAATATTTCAATTGCATCGATCAGATGATTTGTCCAACTTCTAAAATTACTAGCACCTCCACCGGCGCAATGAAATGTGATTAATTTAATCTTAGCAAATGGTTTGTGATTAAGGGAGATTAAGGTATTTATGTTCATAGGTTAGATAAGATATTATAACAAATTTTTGATAAAACCTATATGGACAAAAAATTCCCACGCTTAATGGGTGTTGTTGAAATTCAAAGATTTTAATTGCTATTAGCGAACTGTGTTTGGTAAGATCCTTAGTATTTAAGGAATAGATAGATCTCCACACTCTTGGGTCTATTTTACATGAGGTAGTTTATGTTTACCCAATACCTAGCGAATCGTTTTCAAAAGCGGTTTTGGTTAGAATGGAAAATAAATCCACAAAATCAAGCTTATAATACCCCTTTAACATTTGTTATAGAAGGTTCTTTAGATAAAATAGCATTGCACAATGCATTAAGTGTATTTGTCAACGAATATGAGCCTGGGTGTAGAAGTTTTTTTCAAGAAAAAAATTCCGGTTTATTCCAATGTGTGTATGATCAAGTTAAAGTTGATCTAGAATTTTTAGTAGTTTCTGCCAGTGAAGAGCCTTCAGTTTCGATAGAAGAATTCGTCGATAAGCATAAAAGTCATATTTTCGATTTAGAAAAATTTCCCTTGTTTAAATTTAAATTATTGCAAATAAATGATGAGAAATATCTTTTAATATTGAATTTTCACCATATCATTTCTGATGCTCAGTCAGCCAGATCCTTTATAAAATATATTTCATGTTTATATAATTTTTATGCGTTTGGTACAATATTTGAGCTTGATAAACCTGACTTTGATAAATATCGTCAATTTGAGTCCAATATTAGTTTTGATAAAAAGATTGAAAGTATAAATTATTGGAAAAATTTATTATTTAATCGAAATTTGTATGTTGATTTACACAAACTTAATGGTAATTTGGAGCAAGACAATTTAGGCCGGTCCTTTTATTTTACCCTAGATAAAACATTGTCTAAGGCGTTTCGAGAAAGAGTTCGTGAAGAAAAATCGACTCTATTCATAACTATTTCAGCATTGTTCTCAATCCTGTTGGCAAAATATACTGATATCAGTTGTATCGTTTTAAATTATCCTGTGGATAGTCGGCCGCCTGGACTTAAGAACTTGTTTGGCTGTTTTGTCAATAATTTTCCGTTACTGGTTGAAGTAGACCAGCAAAACAGTTTTACTGAGATATTACAACAAGTTAAAAATTATCGAAAATCCTCTAAGCCATATCAAGACTGTACTTTAACAGAAATTGTGCAAGTTTTACGGCAGGAAGTTGATTTTCGGCAAGATCATTTTTTAAATATCGGCTTGGTCGAAGCTTATTTTGACTTAGAGCCACTTGCTTTTGATTGTTTAAAAGTCATGCCATTAAAACCATTCGCGATTTCTATGGAAGAGGAGTTAACTTTAGCTTATCAAGTCGCCGATCCTTTGGTTTTTAGAATAAATTACCGAAAACAATTGTTTCCCCATGAATTCATAGTTGAGCTGTCTGAAAATTTAATCTATCTGATGAGTCAGTGTCTCGAATTTCCATCGATTCCTGTTCAATCTCTAGAATGGCTTAATCCACAACAAAAACAAAAAATAATTAATTTAGGTAAACGACATGCTGTTGACGTCTCTCAATTTAAAACTGTGCTGGATTTATTTTACGAACAGGTGAAAAAATTTCCAAACCAAATTGCTGTTCTTTATAGAGAAGAACAATTAACTTTTGGTGAATTAGAGTCAAAGAGTCAACGTTTAGCGCATACTTTGGTCACTTTGTTAAAAGCACAGAATTTATTACCTAACTCGGCGGTTATTGGCATCTTTTTAGAACGAAATCTAGACCTTCCCATCAGTATTTTGGCAGTAATAAAATCAGGAGCAGCCTATCTGCCCCTCGACACAGCTTGTCCTGTTTCCAGATTGGAACAAATATTGTCTCTAAGTCAAACTAAGATCATTCTTACTCAAGAAAAGATATCTTCTAAAATTCCTAAAACTCATAAACATCATGAACTTCTCGTAGATCGTTTTTTTGATACCAAATCCATGTCTTCAGGTGCTTTAACTCACCCCCCTTCACCACAAGATTTAGCATACCTTTTATTCACTTCAGGCTCTACTGGAGAGCCGAAGGGGGTTATGGTGCAGCATGATTCCTTGTATAAGGTTATTGAATTTTTCCAAAGACAATTGCCGATCCGAGCAAGTGATTTATTCCTAGGCTTTACTGCAATGACCTTCGATATTTTTGGTTTAGAGTTGTTTGGCGCTCTCTGCTCGGGTGCTCAGCTCATCTTAGTTGATGATGAAACTAGAAATGATGCTTTTCTATTAAAAGAATTTTTAAACAAAATTAAACCCACCATCATCCAATCGACTCCTTCGTTATGGTCATTGTTATCAGCAGTCAATTGGCAGGGTAATAAAGAAAATTTAACAATCCTGTGTGGCGGCGAAGTGTTGCCTCCAAAGATTGCCATTTATTTACTGAGTATTTCTAAAAAACTGGTGCAGGTCTATGGACCGACAGAAACTACCATTTGGTCAACGTGGAAGAAAATGACTCCTGAAGATGCATCTCATTGTATTGGTGATGCAATTGATGGTACAGAGCTACATGTTCTAGATCAAAATCAGAGTCTTGTTCCCTTAGGAGTTTGTGGTGAACTTTACATTGGTGGTGCGGGAGTTGCTCGCGGTTATCTCAATGCATTACTCAATAAAGATCGATTTTATTTTCTTTCTTTATTAGATTCCAAATTACGCTATTACCGTACCGGCGATAAAGTGGTTAGAGGGTATGACGGGCAACTTTATTACATTGGCAGAAATGATTTTCAAGTGAAAATTACAGGTCATCGGATTGAAATGGCCGAAATTGAGCAGGTACTTTTACAACATCCTATTATCAAGAATGCTGTTGTAGTTTGTTACCTCGAAGATCAAAATAATATATTGGCGGCATATTTGCAATATGATGAACAGTTATTGCAGAAAGCAGCCATAATGTCTTATCTGAGAAATTATCTGCCTGATTACATGATTCCAAGGCTCATTATTCCCTTGAATGAAATGCCATTAACCACTAATGGAAAGATTGACCGCCATCGGCTTCCGGATCCCAAGTTGGTTGATAAACAAGATAACCTGCAAGAACCCCGAAATATTATCGAAATGCAATTGCAAAAAATTTGGCAAGAAGTGTTAAAAATAAAGACGATAGGAATAAATGATAATTTCTTTCATCTAGGAGGACATTCCTTAGCAGCCATTCAACTGGCTGCTCGAATTAGAGACGAGATAAAAAAAGAACTGTCTGTCAAACTGATATTTAAACACGCTACCATCGCCGAACTTTCCGAAATTATTAGTCACCAAGAATCTTCTAGCATAAAAAAACTAGATTTGGAAATGCTGGACAATTTCGACCTTTCTCTGGCGCAGCAAAGATTATGGTTTATCAATCGTTACGAAGGCACTAATCGTTATTATAATATCAATGTTATCGTGTCATTAAATGGTGCATTAAATGTAGCCGCGCTTGAAAGTGCTCTTAATGAAGTTGTTCAAAGACATGAAGGTTTGAGAACAGTTTTTCCTAAAACAGTTTTGCCAGCCCGTCAATCGATAACGCGATTTGAATCTTTTTCATTAAAAGTTGAAGAAATCACTGAGCAGCAACTCAACTTGGTTTTGAGTGAAAGGCTAAATCACTTGTTTGACTTAGAGCAAGGACCACTGTACCGTTTTTCTTTATTAAAACTGACAGACTCGCGGTTTTTCCTGGTTGCCATATTTCATCATATTATTATGGACGGTTGGTCTATTCGCTTGTTATCTCAAGAATTGAAGCAATATTATCAGAACTACTTAAAAGGCACGGCTGATCAATCAGATTCGGATACCAGTCAGTATTTAGATTACTCTAGATGGCAGTTGCAAAATCTTAAAACAGGGTATTTTGCAAAAATGTCTGAATATTGGCTCAATCAATTACAGGATTATTCTGAATTACAGCTACCGTATGATTATCCACGACCGCCCATTTTTACATATCGAGGCAAACATTGTTATTTCTTTATTGATCAACAACTAAAGCAAGAAATATTCCGTATTGCGAGTCAAAAGAATTTGACCCCGTTTGTGATTTTACTAGCAGCGTATGCGATCCTTTTGTACCGATATTCCAGACAAAATGATTTTGTGATTGGGACTATTATGGCTAACCGGGCCCATCAATCATTTGAAAAAATCATTGGATTATTAGCCAATACAATACCACTTCGTATCAAGTTAAATAATAAGGTATCAATTAATGATTTTCTTCGGGAAATGAGCCAAATTACTGCCGAAGCATACACTTATCAGGAGTATCCTTTTGAACAAATCATTGATCTACTTAAAGTAAATAGAGATATTAGCCGAAATCCTTTGGTACAAGTACTGTTGGTTTTTCAAAATTTTGCTGAAAATCATAATTTGGAGCTGCCTGGTATAGTAAGTAATATTGTGGATTTTGAAGATAATATTGCTAAATTTGATCTAACCTTAACTATTCTGGAACAAAAAGAAGGGGGCATGAAATGTTGCTTTGAGTACGCAGAAGAACTTTTTAAAGAGATTACAGTACAGAGAATGGGGGAACATTTTGTTAAGATTTTAGAAACCTTGACTCGAAATCAAGAGGATAGCATTTTTCAAGTAGATATGCTTTCTCAAGCAGAAAAGACTTTATTGTTGCCAGCTACTCATCAGGTAAAAAAAATCTCAACAACTATTCCAGACTTATTTGAAAGATCTGTACAAAAATACCCTTCCCGTATCGCTCTATCATTCAACCATATCCACCTCACTTACTTGGCTTTAAATGAAAGAGCCAATCAAGTTGCTCATGCGCTCAGGCATTTGTATTTCAAACACTATGGCGCAGACTTACCGGCTGATACTTTAATCGGATTGTGTCTCGATCGCAGTATCGAGCTGATAGTGGGAATATTGGGGATCTTAAAGTCCGGAGCAGCGTATGTCCCTCTGGATCCTGGTTATCCACCCGAACGGCTGCTATTCATGATTGAAGACAGCAAGGTTCAATTGATTGTTACTCACTCAATACTAGTTTCATCCTGTGATTATCTTGAACCATTCAAAGATGGGCGTATGGTCCGACTGGATAATTTTGTCGAATGGAACCGGTTCCCCAAAACGGATCCTTCACCAATTGGTCAAAACCAGAGTTTGGCTTATGTCATTTATACTTCAGGATCTACTGGACAGCCAAAGGGTGTGTTAATTAATCACAGTAATGTGGTGAGATTGTTTCAATCGACAGCAGACTTGTTTCATTTTTCTGAAAACGATATATGGACTTTGTTTCATTCCTACGCGTTTGATTTTTCAGTTTGGGAGGTGTGGGGTGCATTATTTTATGGTGGCCGGTTAGTGATTATGCCATTTGAACTCACCCGAGACCCAATTCAATTTCACCATTTCATTAACAGAGAAAAAGTAACAGTTTTAAACCAAACTCCTTCTGCTTTTTTTCAATTAATTCGCGCTGATCAACAGGTAGGGGTAGTATTGAATTCTCTTAAATGGGTTATTTTTGGCGGGGAGAAATTATCAATCGCCAGTTTGGAACTCTGGTGGCAAAAGTATCCGGAAAATTCTCCGCAATTGGTTAATATGTATGGTATTACAGAAACCACTGTACACGTTACCTTCCACAAGCTTTTAAAAAATGAATTGCAAATGCTGTATCGCAGTCCTATTGGAAAACCGCTGCCTGATTTATTCATCTATATTTTAGATCCTGATAATAATTTAGCTCCTGTGGGTATTCCAGGTGAGCTTTTTATCGGAGGTGCAGGCCTTGCCAGAGGTTATTTGAATCGACCGGAGCTCACCCGGGATAGATTCGTTAATCAGATCCTGAATGGTAGATTGTATAGAACTGGAGACCTAGTACGTAGATTGGAGGATGGAAATTTAGAATATCTTGGCCGTTTGGATAGTCAAGTAAAAATTAGGGGTTTTCGGATTGAATTAGGAGAAATTGAGTCGGTCATATTAGATTTTCCTGGAATAACTCAAGCTGTTGTCAATATACAATCGGTGTCTGGAGGTGACCGTTTAGTGGCTTACTATTCTCCGCAGAATATACCAGAAGACAAGATATTTTCATTTCTAAAACAGAAATTACCCGACTATATGGTTCCGTCACTGTTTATGGGATTGGACAAGTTTCCACTTACGGCCAATGGCAAGATTGATTTTAAACAATTGTCGGGGCCTCATCCCGGTTTGCAAACTGTAATAGGAGAGCACCTTCCAGCTTTGGAAAAACAGTTAATCTCAATATGGTCAGAAGTTTTGCAATCTGGAAAAATTAGTGCCGATCACAATTTTTTTATGGTGGGTGGCGATTCTATCCGAACGATTCAAGTGGTTGAAGCGGCTGAAAGACAAGGAATCCATTTTACTCCAAAGGAATTATTTCAAAATCCAACTATCCGTCAGTTAACTCAACATCTTTCACAAAAAGAAGCCAATCCCTCCAAAGAAATTACCGGTTATCAGTGCTTTTCGTTAATTGATGAGAAAGATAAGTTTATATTGCCGAAAAATTTGGAAGATGCTTATCCTTTGGCTGCCTTGCAGGCAGGTATGATTTTTCACAGCAATTTATCTGAAAATTCTTCCAGTTATGTGGATATTATTTCCTGTCGGATAAAGGGTGTCTTTGATCAAACTAATTTTTTTCAGGTACTTGACCGATTAGTTCATCTTCATCCGGTCTTGCGAAGCTCCTTCGACTTTACAAACTATTCAGTACCTTTACAGCTGATTCATTCACAAGTTTCATTGAATTGTTTTGTAGTTAAACTGGAAAATGATTTAGCTGAAGGAGCATTGGAAGATTACTTAATAAAGGAATTACAAGAAATTAGAAAACAACGGTTTAGTGTGGAAAAAGCTCCTTTGTGGCGAGTCGACATCCATTTATTGTCTGAGAATATTTTTCATTTTTCTTTCACTTGCCATCATGCTATTTTAGACGGATGGAGCGTGGCCAGGCTGATAACTGATATCTTCTCTTATTACGATGCAAGTTTAAGTGGCAAGACTTTTAATCTAAGGCAGCATCGTAGTTACTATGCTGAATTTATCGCACGAGAGATCGAAATCAGAAAGGATAGCAAACAAATTCAATTTTGGCAAAATAAATTAAGGGATGTGCCATTGACTTTGGTGAAAGAAAGTCGATCTTCAACTGCGTCCTCAAAAACTAAAATCGAGCAAATTGTTTTGCGCCTCAATTCAGTTCAGCATCAGATGTTAAAAAGAATGGCTACTCAAATGCAATCATCGCTCGAAAATTTATTATTGGCGATCCACATGCGGGCTTTAGCGCTTTTTTGCCGACAATGTAAAGTGGTCACTGGTATTGCTCAACATGGACGCGAAGCAGGCGGTGGTGGAACAGAAGTACTCGGATTATTCTTGAATACCATTCCTTTGTTGGTTGAACTGGATTCCGCGATGACGTGGAAGGATATGCTTTCAACGCTCAAAAAAGAGAAAGCCGGTTTATTTGATTATCGCCATTTCCCCTTGAAAGATATCCATCGTTTAGTCAACCATGAATTTTTCGATAGCTTATTTAATTTCATTCATTTTCATGTTTTTGACGATTTGAAAAAATTAGACTGCTTAAAAATCACTCCTGGTTACCATTATGAAGAAACTAATTTCTGTTTAATCGCGCAAGCGGCTATACATCCTGAAAGCGAATCTTTGGAGTTCAAATTAATTATTGATCAAAATCGATTAAACCTAGAAAAAGCGGCATTTCTTGCTCAACTTTACCAGGAAGGTATTAGATTATTGATCGAAAATGTTAATCAGACTATCTTAACTTCATCTCTTGTATCCATGGATATACCGCCTTCGGCTTGGTGTTTTAATCAAGATGAGCGGATTTATCAGCCGATCTATAAGGCATTTACTGACCAAGTAAATAAAAGGCCTGAAAATATCGCTTTATCAGATGATCACAATTGTTTTACTTATCGCGATTTAAATACACGGGCTAATCAATTAGCTCACCGACTACGATCCTGTTATCAACAATTTTACCACCAGTCTTTAAACGCTGATACTTTAATCGGGTGTTATCTTGAAAACAGAATAGCAGCGGTGATTGCCATGTTAGCTATTTTAAAAGCAGGAGCAGCTTATGTACCATTAGACCCTGCGTATCCTGCGGAGAGGTTGCATCAGATTATGATGGATAGCCAGCTACAATGGTTGTTAACTGAAACACGATTGACCAATCAAACTATTGTCCATGAGTGGGACAGTCAACGAACTTTGTTTGTCGATGAGATATTTGAAGGCGAACGTTCAGAGGATCCAGATATTGTTAATTGCGAAAGTGATCTTGCTTATGTGATGTATACTTCTGGTTCTACCGGGAAACCGAAAGGAGTGATGGTCGAACATCGTTCGGTGATGCGTTTAGTATACCGACCTAACTACATTGAATTGAGTCCACAAGATAAAATAGCTTTCGCTTCCAGTTTTTCATTTGACGCAGCTACCTTTGAAGTATGGGGAGCGCTGCTCAATGGTGCTGAGCTGGTTTGCTGTCCAAATAGAATCCTTTTGGATGGTAAGCTCTTGGGTGATTTTTTGAGTCAAGCAGGTATTACCATTTTATGGCTCACGGCTAGATTGTTTGATCGATTGGTGATGAATGGTTACGCCGCTATTTTTAAAAATTTATCCTACCTTTTGGTCGGAGGAGATGCTTTAAACATTAATAGGGTCCAACAAGTATTAACTTGTCCCCAGGGGCGTCCAAGATTTATTTTAAATGGTTATGGTCCAACTGAAAATACTACATTTACCACCACTTTCAATATTGCCGGTCCACTTACCGGTGGTTCGGTTCCTCTGGGTCAACCCATTTCTGGTACCAGCGTTTTTGTTATAGACGAAGGTAAAATCGCTCCGGTTGGTTGCATCGGTGAATTGTATATTGGAGGAGTAGGATTAACGAGAGGATATTTCCACTCAGAGGAATTAAATCAACAATGTTTCGTGACCGCTCCTCCTGAATTAATCAAGCAATATCATTTGGATGATCACTACCGGCTTTATAAATCCGGTGATTTAGTCAGGTGGTTGGCCAGTGGACATTTAGAGTTTATAGGAAGAGTAGATCGGCAAGTAAAAATCAGAGGTTTTCGTGTAGAGCTAGAGGAAGTTGAAACGGCATTAAATAACCTCGGGGAAATAAAACAAGGTGTGGTTTTATTGAAAGAAATACGAGGTATTAAGAAGCTGGTTGCTTATTGCGTTAAAGAAAATCCAGACTTGACTGAAGAGTCGCTCCAAGTGAAATTACAAAAATTACTGCCACAATACGCTATTCCATCCTTTATTTATTTTCTGGACACTTTGCCTTTAACTAACAATGGGAAAGTGGCTTATGACCAATTACCTGATCTTGCTTTTAATACTACGGCGGCTGAAGATGTTGCTGATCTCTCGGATATTGAAAGACGAATTATGATCATTTGGAATAGTGAGTTGCCCATAAAAACATCCAATCCAAATATCAATTTTTTTGATATGGGTGGAGATTCCTTGATGGCGATGTCTCTACATAATGAATTACAAAAACAATTTTCTAAAAAAATTTCCATTATTGATATTTTCCGGTACCCCACCATCCGAGCTCTGGCGCTGTTTTTGCAGAGCGATTTATCTACATCTTCGTTAGAAGTGCAACCTACATTGATTCCGGAGAAAAGCAAGGCGGTTAAAGAGCAAATTAAAAGAATTAAAAAGCGACGGCAGTTAGCCGAGGAGATCTCCGAATGACTGATCAGTTATCCGACGATAATTTGCAATCGGTAGCTATTATCGGTATGGCAGGAAAATTTCCAAAAGCTCAAGATATTGAAAAATATTGGCAAAATTTGCAAGAAGGTTTGGAAGCAGTCGAACAATTCACCGAGCAACAACTGCTAACATTGGGGGTGGATGCCAAGACCCTTGCAGACCTTTATTATGTGCGAAGCGGCGTGATATTGGAAGATATTGATCAATTTGATGCTGATTTTTTTGGATTGACACGACGTGAAGCAGAACTGATGGATCCTCAGCAACGTTTTTTGTTAGAAAATAGTTACCATGCATTAGAAAACGCCGGTTATGTCCCCGATCATTTTCCTGGTCTGATTGGTGTGTATGTGGGGGCGGATATTAGCACGTATTTTCTTTATAATTTATTAGCTCGTCACGATATTATCCATCATCAAAATGAAATGCAGTTGACTTATGCCAATAGTGGGATTGCCACTCAATTGGCCTATCGTCTTAATTTGCGCGGACCTTGCATAGATATCAATACGGCTTGCTCTACCTCCTTGGTAGCTATTCATCTGGCTTGTAAAAGCTTGTTATATTACGAATGTGATTTGGCCTTGGCAGGAGGTGCGTCCATCGATACCCGTATTAAAAAGGGCTATTGGCATCGGGAAGGCGATATACTATCGCCTGATGGCCATTGCCGTCCATTTGATGAAAAGGCCCAAGGTACTATTGCAGGAAGCGGATCAGGTATCATCGTTTTAAAACGATTAGTGGACGCCATTGCTGATCATGATCATATTTACGCGGTGATTAGAGGATCAGCTGTCAATAATGATGGTTCGGTCAAGGTCGGTTTCACTGCTCCCAGCGTCGAAGGACAAGTGCAAGTGATTAGGCACGCCTTGGCCTCAGCCAACGTTGAGCCCTACACCATTGATTATATTGAATGTCATGGAACCGCCACCCCACTAGGCGATCCTATTGAGTTAGCAGCGTTATCCAGTTTATTTCCGAGTTCGTTAAAACAATCACTCACTATGATCGGTTCTGTCAAAGCCAATATTGGTCATCTCAATAGCGCTGCTGGGGTTGCCGGGTTGATTAAAGTAGTTCAGGCGTTACGATATAAAATACTACCGCCCAGTATTAATTTTACTCGGCCAAATCCTAAAATTGATTTTGACAGCACTTGTTTGAAAGTAAACGACCGACTCAGCCCTTGGATTGAATCCAGTCACCCACGCAGGGCAGGGGTGAGTTCTTTTGGTATTGGGGGAACCAATGCTCATGTCGTTGTGGAAGAAGCTTCGGCACGATTGAACTCCTCTGCTAAAAGAATCCCTTATATTTTTACTTTTTCGGCTAAAGAATCTGAGGTTTTGACTCAGTTAAAAAATCAATTTGCAGATTTTGTACAAAGAAATCCCGTCAATTTGTTAGACACGGCATACACTTTGAATGTAGGCAGAGTTCATCATAATTACCGTCAAGCGATTGTATGTACCAGTGAGCATGATTTAGTTTCACAGTTAAAGCGACCGGATGCGTCGGTTCAAACTGCTGACGATCTTCGCAGTGAACCAATCGCCATGCTGTTTCCCGGTCAAGGGGCCCAGCATATTAATATGGGTAAGGAATTGTTAAAGGAACCGGTGTTTTCCCAAGCGCTAAGCGCTTGTTTTGAAATTTTGGCAGAATTTTTCAAGGAAGATCTGATGGATGTGATTTTTCCTAGAGAAGATAACGAAATAGCTGCTGTTAAGTTGCAAGATACTCGCTACGCTCAACCGATTCTTTTTGCTTTCGAATATGCTTTAAGCTGTTTATGGACCGATTGGGGAATTAAAGCACGGTATTTTTTCGGCCATAGTTTGGGTGAGTATATGGCTGCTTTTCATGCAGGGGTGTTTAGTTTAAAAGAAGCATTATGGTTGATTACTCAGCGCGCACGTTTAATGTATAACACGCCCCCTGGTGCTATGTTATCAGTGGCGCTTTCCCCACAACAACTACAGCCTTTTCTGAATGAGCACTGCCAGTTGGCAGCTTGGAATGCTCCGAACTCATCTGTATTGTCTGGACCGGTCGAGATCATAGATCAAATTGAAAGAGAATTAACTGGTAAAGCGGCGGTCTCCCGCCTCAGGGTTTCTCACTCGTTCCATTCACAAAGTATGCAACCGATGATGGATGAATATTGTCACCTGCTGAAGCAGGTAAAACTTAATTCTCCTAAAGCACCTTTCATCTCATGTTTGACTGGCGATTGGATACGTCCTGATCAAGCGCAGGATCCTGTTTATTGGGCCGTTCAATTACGACAGCCTGTGTTATTTGCCGATGGGCTAAAAAAACTGGCAGATATTCCTGGTATCATTTTGTTAGAAGTAGGGCCGAGTACCACATTGAAGACTCTAGTAAATTTGAACAAATGGTTAGATCGACCGGTTTTAACAAGCTGCCGTAATCCAAAGCATCCGGAAAATGATCAAACAATCATTTTACAAGCGTTGGCGCGATTGTGGGAAAAAGGCGTCATGGTTCATTGGCGGAATTTTTACCGACAAGAAACCTGTGGCCGTATCTCATTGCCGGGATATCCTTTTAATCGGCAGAGTTATTGGGTAGGGCCTCTAATGAATGTGGATAAAAAATCAAAACAGATCGATAAAACAATTCCTATTTCCTCCGTGGTTGAGTCCCCTATAGATAATAGCTTAGAGGTGCAGCTGATCTTTCTATGGCGCGAATTGTTAGGGGTTGAAAAATTATCCGTCCATGATAATTTTTTTGATCTTGGAGGTCATTCGCTTCTGGCCACACAATTGATCTCTAGAATATATGAAATATTCCAAATCAGAATCAGCTTGACTGATTTTTTTCGCAAACCAACCATTGCTGGAATAACAGATACACTGTTGCAAAGTCAGCTGGAAGGCTTGACTGAAGAACAACTCACTCAATTATTATTGGATGAAGCACATGAAAACAGTTGATAACTTAACTGCTGAGCAAAAAAAATTGCTGGTGAAGAAATTATTGGAGAGAAATCGTCAAGACGCGTCGTCGGTTATTCCGGCTCGTACCGAAAAACGAAATGAGTTTCTTCTCTCCATTGCGCAGAAACGGATATGGTTTTTAGAGCAATTGCATGGTCCTCATGCAGCTTATAATATCCCTTGCGCTGTTAAGTTGAAAGGGATATTAGACATTGTTCATTTGGAAAAAAGTTTGCAGAAAATTATGAATCGACATGAAATTTTACGAACTCGTTTTGTTATCATAGACGGGACTCCTTGCCAGCAAATATTGGACCATTGCATCTTCCATCTGAGTTTAGCGGATCCTATCAGTGATTTAACCACGGCTATTCACGACGAAATCCAACGACCATTTCACATTGCCACTGCGCCGTTAATGCGGGGGAAGTTACTAAAATTGTCCGAAAAAGAACATGTTTTAATTTTAACTATTCACCATCTCATTGCCGATGGTTGGTCATTCAATGTCTTATTGAAAGAATTATGCTGGTTTTATAATGGATTTGTCACGGGTAAAGAAACTGCTTTGCAAAATTTGCCGTTTCAATATGCTGATTATAGTGAATGGCAGGCACAACATTTTAAAGGTCAAGGGATAGCTGCACAATTGGATTATTGGCGTACTTGTCTACAAGATCCGCCTCAATTACTTAAGTTACCTACAGATCGGGTCCGCCCGGCCATACAGGATTATTCCGGAGATTCTGTGGACTTTGTCATTGAAAAAAACTGGGTTGAGCAATTACTGAATTCTTGT
Source organism: uncultured Pseudomonadota bacterium (assembly GCA_963795715.1). Lineage (GTDB taxonomy): Bacteria > Pseudomonadota > Gammaproteobacteria > Coxiellales > Coxiellaceae > JAFEDN01. The sequence goes on along the minus strand of CAWCIY010000004.1, from coordinate 302,756 downwards.
CGGAATTTCCAAGTGACTCCCTATATGTTCTTGTTAACTGCATTTAATATTTTATTATTTCGATACAGTGAACAAGACGACATCATCGTTGGTACGTCGATTGCCAACCGTAGCCGCAGTGACATCGAGCCGCTAATAGGATTTTTTGTTAATAATCTCGCGTTGCGAACTAAAATTAATCCAGATCAATCTTGCTTGGAATTATTACAATCGATTAAACAAACTACATTGGGTGCATTCGATCATAGTGATATTCCTTTTGATGCATTAGTGGAGGTGATACAACCTGAACGTAACTTGAGTTATACGCCACTTTTCCAAGTGGAGTTTGTTCTGCAAAATACTCCACGTCTTGACTTTAGCTTAATTCATCTGGAGGCTGAAGTTATTCGTATAGCCAGTCAAATTTCTCGCTTTGATTTGAATATTTCGCTGGATGAAAATGACGATGGAATCAGAGGTATTTGTGAATATTCCCGAGCTTTATTTGATCGAGACACAATTCAAAGGTTTGTCGATCATTTTTTAATTCTAATTAAAGAAATGCTCCACCAAATAACCACACCCGTCAATCAAATTAATATTTTGTCTGAACGAGAAAAGCAGCAATTGTTGTTGGACTGGAATAAAACAGAAAAGCCGTATCCGTTGGATCAACCTGCTCATATAATTTTTTCCATCAAAGCCAGCCAGAATTTAGAAAAAATTGCGGTAGTGCATCGAGGAGAAACTGTCACTTTTCGGCAATTAGATCAGCAATCTAATCAATTGGCAAACTTTTTGTTAAAACAGGGAGTCAAAAAAGGCGATAGAATTGTATTATGTTTAGATAGAGGAATTCGATATGTAGTTGCCTTACTGGCGGTTTTAAAAGCGGGCGCCGCCTTTATTCCGATGGATCCTAACTCTGCTGCTTTAAGAAATGAAACCATATTTAAACACTGCCGACCTGGTTTAGTGTTGACTGAGCTAAGCTATTCTTTGATTTGCGATGCTCCAGTAGTTCACCTGCAGACAATAGAATTCCATTTATATTCTTCGGAACCTTTACCAAACACGGTATCCATGCATGATTTAGCTTATTTGATTTATACTTCGGGATCCACCGGCCAACCAAAAGGAGTGATGATCCATCATTTAGGAATGGTAAATCATTTATTAGCAAAAAATTACGACCTGCAAATAAGTGATGAGGATATTGTTGGCCAGAACGCTGTTCAAACGTTTGATGTTTCAATATGGCAATTGTTATCGCCTTTATTGGCGGGTGCTTCAGTAGTCATTTTAACAGGAGATGAGGCGTGGGAACCTAAAGCATTATTGCAAAGTATTATGCAGGAAAAAATCACTATATTAGAAAGTGTTCCTTCTCATACTGATATTATCTTGGATGAAATTGCTGAGAATCCGGGAACTTATACGTTAAATCATTGGCGTTATTATGTCACTAACGCTGAACCTTTACCGAGTGCGCAATGGCGGCGCTGGGTGACTTTACTACCGAATGTAACCATGGTGAATACTTATGGTACGACCGAATGTTCGGATGACACCAGCCATTTCCATTTGAATCCTTCTTTAACTTTCAATACTCCTTATGTCCCTGTGCGGGGTGTTTTGCCTTATATGAAGTTGTATATTCTCGATTCTCAATTGAATCCAGTTCCCTTAGGAGTTACCGGCGAAGTGTATGTCGGTGGTGTTGGGGTCGGACTTGGTTACTTTGATGACACAGAAAGGACTGAGCAAGCTTTTATTTCAGATCCTTTTACTCCCCATACTCGATTATACCGGACTGGCGATCTGGCTCGATATCATCCGAATGGTGATACAGAATTTCTTGGCAGGAAAGATTTTCAAATAAAAATTAGGGGATTACGTGTGGAATTGGGTGAGGTAGAGGGAGTGTTAAGATCTCATCCGCAAATAGCCACCCTTATTTTGACGCCTTGGAAACAACAAGAAAAGAATGTATTGGTTTGTTATTTGGTTTCACACGCACATCCTGCCCCCACAGAAGCTGAACTTTACCAATTTTGTGATGAACGGCTTCCTAATTACATGATTCCCAGTCATTTTATTTTCTTAGATGAATTACCACTGCTTTCCAATGGCAAAATAGACCGAAGCCGTTTGCCTGCTCCAACAAACCAGTCTAACCGTCTGCTAAACAATTACATACCGCCTAGTAATGAATTGGAAGCCAAGCTAGTTCAGTTATGGCAAGAAATATTAGGTGTAGAACAGGTGGGAGTGGAAGATAATTTTTTTCACCTCGGTGGTCATTCTTTAGTGGCTGTGGAGTTGGTGAGAAAGATGGAGAAACTTTTAGACCGCGAATTGTCTTTGCAAAAACTTTTCGAGCACCCCACTATTCGGGGTGTCATACAGACCTAGGATGAATAATTATGGAAAAACAATATTATCCTTTAGCTCCCAGCCAAATTCCTGAATGGTATGCTTATCAGCTCGATAAACAAAGCCCGGTATATAATATCAGCTTTAACCATTTTTTCTTCAAAAAAATTTCTCCGCAAATTTTTGTGGCGGCATGGCAGGAAATTTTAAACCGGCATGTCATTTTCAGATTATCCATGGGCTTTTATCAAGGAAAACCTCAACAATGGATCGATTCACCCATCGCACTGAATCTGGATGAAGTACTAATTGATAAAACCCAGTTGAACGAGGAAGAAATACAGAATACTCAAAATTATTTGGCCAGAAAATATAGCCTCAAACCTTTTGTATTAGAGCAGGGACCTCTCTTTAGGTTAAAGTTGGTAGCTTATCCCCATCAGGAATATCAGCTTATCTTTACCGTACACCACATCATTTGGGATGAAACCAGTACGATCAATTTAATCAAAGAATTTACAGCTATTTACCATGCAATTTTAAAAGGTGGAAAAACAGTTTTGCCGGCTCTGACAATCGATTATCTCGACTATGCAATCGAGATGAATCGGCGGTTAGAGGGAACAGAGTTGGAACAACATCAAAGGTATTGGCTAAACCTTTTTAAAGATCCTCTCCCAGTGTTGAACTTACCAGAAGATTTTCCTAGGCCTGCGGTTCAAACCTATAACGGAAATACTACTGTCATATGGTTGCCGCAAGAGTTAGTTGATCAAATTCAAATTTTTTTACATCAACACAACTTAACACTATTCATTTTTTATCTGGCGGTTTTGGGACTCTATCTCTATCGTCTGACAGGCCAAACTGATTTTGTTTTAGGTTGTCCTATCGCTGGCAGGGAACCTCTTTACCAAAATTTATTAGGTTGTTTTGCAGTTCCCATTCCGATTCGCTGTCAAATCAAGCCAGAAATGTTATTTAGTGATTTATTACAGCATATCAAAGAAAGAGTGCTTGGCGCTTTCGAGCATCAATCCTACCCTTGCACTCAGTTGATCGAGCAATTAGAACATCAGCATGATCTTTCCCGGCCTAGATTATTTTCAATTATGGCAGGAGTACAAAATAATAAAACTGATCTTCTCAATATTAAAATGGGTTCAGGCTATCTATACACTAAAAATGTTTACTCTGCTGAAGATCATGGAGCAAGGTTTGATCTGGCCATAGGTTTAGATCCTTTAGGTAAAGAGATTAAATTTTTTTGTACTTATAATACTGATCTTTTTAAACCATCTACTATTACTACAATGATGGAAGCGATCATACATGTGTTAAAGTTGGTGTTACATCACAGCGGTCATCCATTATTACAATATGGAATTCTTCCTGATAAATATCGAAAGAAAATTCTAATAGATTTTAATCAAAATGCTACCATTCAAGTGAATAGCGTTCATCCTTTGATTCGACCTTTCGAGCAGTGGGCTATGACTTATCCGGAACACCCTGCAATTATCTGCGGTGAATCAACAGTCACCTATGGCCAACTTAACGGCTTAGCTAATTGTTTAGCCAACTATTTATTCGATCAAGGTATTCGGGCTCAAGATAAGGTAGTTGTTCTATTCAATCAAGATGTCAGATTAATCACAATTTTATTAGCATTGTTGAAATTAGGAGCTTGTTATATTCCAATTAACCCAACTTGGCCGAAAACAAGAATTCAGCAGATCCTTGAAGACAGTCAACCTCGGTTAGTTTTAACTGAAAGTAGCTATCAATCTTTAGTTGATCAATCTCCTTGTATTTTATTAGACAAAATACAGAATATTATCAATCAGTATTGTAATTTATTTACCTTGGAATATTCTTCTGAATCGTTATGGGCTTATATTATTTATACTTCTGGGACTACCGGTAAACCTAAAGGGATTCCTATCCAACAGCAAGGAGTGACTCATTTACTGGCTGCGACACAAATGATCCATCCGTTGGGACCCTCTGATAACATTTTAATGATATCGCCCTTTACTTTTGACGCGTCTATCTTAGAAATTTTTTGGCCGTTGTCTTATGGCGCCCGAATTACTGTTCCTGAAGAAAAGATGCTTAAAATCCCAAATGATATCTTAGAACTGTCAGCCCGCCATTCAGTTACAGTGATACAGACAGTTCCGACACTATTGACAGCGCTTTGTCAGGAGAAACACCGGACCATGATTAGCCTGCCTACACTCAGATTGATAATTTGTGGAGGATCTGAGCTTCATCGTTCTCTAAGAGACCAAGCTTTGCAACTATTTTCATGTGCTTTGTATAACCATTACGGCCCTACTGAAATTACTGTTGACGCCACTTATTTTGATGCATCCGAGGATTTTCAAGGTAACGTAGCGCCTATTGGCCGCCCTTTGCCGGGAGTCACCATTTTTATTTTAGATTCAGAGTTACAACCTTGTCCTACCGGCGTAAAAGGAGAAATCTATATTTGTAGTCCAGGATTGACGCTCGGCTACTTGAATGACCCAGAACGCAATGCTAAAGCATTTATTAACATTCGATTCCCTGAATACCAGGAGCCCATTCGATTATTTAAAAGTGGGGACTTAGGTTATTATGATGAGAATGGTTTGATATATTACTGTGGCCGCAGTGATTCTCAAGTAAAAGTCAATGGAAATCGAGTAGAATTAAATGAGGTAAAACAAATTCTACAAAATCACCCTTTAGTAAGAAATTGTTTGGTGAGATTGCAAAAATCTCAACGATATGGTGATAATTTAATGGCTTTTATAGAACCGGATCAAGCGATTAACCGTTTCCACGGGGATGATGAATACTTCCAAGTAACTTTAAAACAACAACTTGAATTGTTGTCCGAAATTAATAAAATCCATTTACAAGTTTGGCCTAAATATTTTGAGGGCAGTCCTGTTATCCAGAAGTATTGGTCTCGAGTCATATCAGAATTCCCGCAATATCAATTTTGCTTGCTGAACCGGCAACGGCGAATAGCCGCGGTAGGCAATGGAATACCTTTGTTTTGGGATGGAAGCATCGAGCATCTGCCCCAAGGCTGGGATGAGGGTATTGTCTTGGCTTTTGAACAGTTGAGCCAGGGTGTGGCTCCAAACACTGTACTTGGTTTGACTGGGGTAGTAGCGGAGGGTTTTCAGGGGAAAGGCCTTAGTAATCTGATCGTTTTGGCTTTTCGCAGCTTGGCAAAAATGCATGGACTGAGTCAATTTTTGGGTCCGGTAAGACCTGTGGGAATGCTGGAACATAAAACCTACGATTTTACTGCATGGGCTCAAGCTAAAGATAAAAAAGGTGAACCTGCAGATTTTTGGCTGAGAACACATCAACGGCTGGGTGGCAAAATTTTAACCCTGGCGCCACACTCTCAACGCGTGGAAGGAAATTTAGAGCAATGGCGCAAATGGACGGGGTATACTTGGAATCAATCAGGTGAATACTTTATTGAAGGCTTGTTACAAGGTATACAGGTTGATTTGGAAAACAATTGGGCGGTATACTTCGATCCCAGTATTTGGGCTGCTCACATTCATTTAGATCAATCTTCAGGAGTTGACTTTCATTTAGATACCGATATTTATCGCCGTTTTTTGTTAGAAAATTTACCTGCTTATATGGTTCCACAATACTATTATCTGATACCTAGAATGCCGCTTTTGGAAAATGGTAAAATAGATGAGGCTTCTGTGCCTGAAATGACGATGGTAACCTCAATAATCAAGTCTCCGAAAAATTCGTTACAACAGCAATTGCTGGCGGTGTGGAATAAAATTTTGCAAGTTGAAAATATGGGAATAAGCTGCAATTTCTTTTTGTTAGGTGGACAGTCCTTACAAGTAATCGAAATGCTTGCAGAAATTCAAAAACATTATTCAATCACTGTTAGCCTGCGTGAATTTTATTTAGAACCTACAGTTGAGGCGCTTTCCAAGATAATGGAAACTAAGCTTAAACTATTGTCTGTAAGCCAAAAGGAAAAGATATGTTAACTTATCATTTAGTGAGGACGCTACGAAATAGTTGTCATAGGCTTAAGAGGTGGAAAGATCATCCTCTATTTATAGAATTTGAAAATTTATTTCATCGTGATAGCACCGTTTGGCCTTGGATCCAAAAGTTAGGCGGCCGGGATTATTTGACCACTGAATTTCTTCATCCAAAACTAAAAATATACCAGGGTCATGAAATAGCTCAATTTAATAATCGTTGTTTGGCCTGTTACTGGTTACCTGGAGCGAAGTCCGCCGCCCAGGGTCGAGTTGCTAATGGCAGCTATTCAATAAAAATCAAACAATTATCTAACTGCAAATGTATTAATCTGATCGTTGATAAAAACGAAGTGGCCATAGGTTGCAAAATAAGCCATCAACAGGCTTTGAAGTTTCTATATGCGAATTTATTGAATTACCATCTTATTCTGTCAGAAATAGATATGCTGATTCAATATTGGCGCTCCCGACAAGATTGATTCGTTTAATCAATCCAATTGCCATTCACGTAACCCTGGTAATTGTGTGGCACAAACCACAAAAATAATATTCCTAAAGAGTGATCTTTCAATTCCTCTCGCCAATGTGGCATTTGAGGATTGATTAAATGGCCATCGCCCATGCGTAGCATGGCTGCTTCTTTCTTTCCAGGATCTGTTTCCACATAGATAGGCCATGCTTGAGCTCGATCCATAATTGGATTAGTGTCTATGGGTAAAGACATCACCCATGAAAAAGCAAATACATCATCTGTGTGTTTCGGCAAAACCGCTCCAGGTTGGTAAACTGTGATAGCGTTATGGCCTATTTTCACCGGTTCTGGCAGAATCTGATTGATGATTGTGCAAATTTGCTGATGGATATAAAAAGTAAAGGATTCTCGATGCTGCCAATACCGGCGTCGTGTCGAGCCATTGGCTTTATCGGGGAGTAAAAACCTACAATCAAATAAGTATCGGATGTACTTCCGGGCGATCGCTAGTTGTATAGGATGTAAGATGTCTGGAAGTGTAAAACATTTTTTATCTCTCAGTTCCTCTTTAGCTTTACTGATAATTTGTGTCCATTGCTGTTTTCTGGCCAAAAAAGATTCTTGAGATTCCAGTATATTTAATTTAACAAATAAGTCCCGATCTGCAGCATTCAGTTGCTCAGCAGATATAGTATCGTTAAGCAATTTTTTTAATATTTCTTCTTGAGCGGGTTCAAGCCAGTACATCATAATCACATGATTAACGACATCTTCAATCCAAAAGCTAGGCAGGTTATTAGTAATCCAATTTAGGTTATATAGTTTACCAGTTAATTCTTTAGGAATTTTATCTTGGTCAGGAAGATATATTTTATTTTTAATAAATAGAGGATCATGACTATTGACCTTGGAAAATAGATATTTAGAATAAGATGGAACTAATTCCAATAAACTTGAGTTGACTTGGCAATTTTGTCTAAAAAAATGAGTTAAATGACGGTATTGATCTTTGGGAATAATCACACCATGCTTATTTAAACGGGTGATTAACCAGGATCGAGGATTGATAATCTGATTTTGATCTGAGGATTTACTAATGAAATCATAGACCGTATTAGTAAAATTCTTTGAAACCCAGCCGGGTAACACCACGGTTTCTCTTAGGAATTGATTTTGTTTTTGTGAATTAAACGCCATGAAGATGAAAGAAGTCACAATATATTCATTTCCATCATAAGCAATGATGGTATTGCGGTTTTTATTGAGGATATTCATTTTATAATTTATTTTCTGCCGGAGGGATAAACCATTTACTGATTTCAAAAATCCATATCTAATTAACTGTCGAATTAGTTTAGGATTAAAATTCGTTAGAGTCGGTTCATTTATTTCTTTTTGAGCAATATTTAATAATAAACGGCACATCTCTGGCTCTTCTCGAATTGAGAACGATACAAAACGTGAACGAGTATCATCAAATACATAATTTTTAAATCCGACGATAACATTATTTAAGGGATTGACTTCCCATTGTATATTCTGCATAAGGTCCCCTTGATTTAAAGGAAATACTGTCCAATTCATCGCATGCATAAAGCTTCCTTGATGAGTCTGCCACAACCCAACATATAGCGTAAACAATATACTCGTTTTCGCCATTTATTTCGTGTTCCGATAGTTTGAGTTAAGTATAGTTCTGCACAATCCAATGCATCTTCTATCAATGCATCATGTACCCAACGAATAGCGAGCCGCCAGACAATCGCGTCCATGCCCTTAAGTGATAATTTTGTAATATGTTTAAAACAAATTGAATTGGGGCTATGGAATTCTATGATAAACATATGAAAGCCTTGGTAGCTTGAAGGATAGGTAAAACGGAATTTTACCAAAATCCCTGGTTGGTATTCTTCTGCTATATATCGTGTTCCACCGTGCGACCCTTGTGCACCGATTCGTAAAGGACAATCCCATTGACCTCTCGGCCATAAATGAGTTGGCCAAAAAGGAGAGTTATCTTCTGGCAAACTGTCGATTAGATATTTTGCAGCATCATATGAACCAAGTATAATCCGACTATGAACATTGTTGATTTGCATCATGGTTGAATTCCTTTTCTAATTTTTCAAAATAGCATTCTGTGGTTATAGGTTGGCAATTTTCATTAAATGGGGCACACCACACCTTTTCAATTCCTATATTTTTCATGAAGACAATATCATGACTTACTAAAAAAATAGCTCCTTGGTAGTTCAATAAAGCTTCCTCGACGTTGCGAATACTGTTTAGATCCAAGTAGTTGGTGGGCTCATCTAAGATCAGTAATTGCGGAGGTTGGTTGGCCATCAGTAAGCAGGCTAAAGCTGCGCGAAGCTTTTCACCACTACTGAGTACCGCTACCTTTTTTAAGGAGGTATTACCTCGAAAAAGGAAATTTGCTAAGTGATAACGCGCGTCTAATTCGGTAATATCCGGATTAAGTCGGGTAAAATTTTCTAATATCGACAAATCAGGATTAAGAAAATTAACAAACTGATCTAGATAAGCGAATTGCTCTATTTTTTCAATGACACCGCTCCAAGGAGCAACCTGATCGGCGATGAGTTTTAATAAGGTGGTTTTACCACTGCCATTTTGGCCGCAAAATGCAATTCGTTGCGGACCGAAGCTTTCAATATCAAAATGATCGATAATCGGCTTTTCAGAGTGATAACCAAATACTAGATCTTTAATCAATAAAATTTTTTTCCCTAACCCAACCTTAGTTTTTGGTAAATTTAGCGACATCTTCTTTTCAATAAATACTTTTGATTTCAGTAAGGCAAGATCAGTCTTGATCCAATCTAGTTTACGATCTCCTTGAATATTCAAGCGTCGTTGAGTATTTTCACTTCGCTCTTTGGATTCACTGCTTTTGAAATCACTGTTTCTGCCTTTTGCTTGGATTTGTTTTTCTTTGGCTTTTTTACCTTTAGCTTGTGCTTTTTCGTGCCGTTCTTTGCGTCCCTGGATGTTGGATTCTGCTTTTTTTAGTATTTTTTTTGAGCTTTCCAAAGCTTGTTGAGCGGCTTGTACCTCAATTGCTTTTTGTTCCATATAAAATTGGTAATTGCCGCCATATAGTTTTAATCCCAGAGCAGAAAGTTCGATAATATTATCCATTAAGTTCAGTAGGGTGCGATCATGGCTGGCTATTATTAATCCTTGCCGCCATTCTTCAATTTTATGATATAGCCGTTCTCTGTTTTCAATATCCAAATTGTTTGTGGGTTCGTCTAATAAAATGAAGTCGACATTAGAAAAAAAAGCCAATGCTAATGTCAATAAATTTTTTTGTCCCCCACTGAGATTGCTCAACGGTTGCTCCAATTTTATTTGGGATAAGCCAAACTGGTTTAAATGCCGATAAGCTTCTCCCTCGATATCCCAGTCATTTCCTAATATTTCGTAGTCACCAACATCGGTACTTCCAGCAGTGATGCGTTTAAAAGCGGCTAACTTCGATTCTATGCCTAAAAATTGGGCGATCGTGTCTTGATTCCCATCTTGAATTTCTTGTTTACTATAAAAAACAGTTCCAGATACCTGTATTGTCCCTAAAGTGGGTATTATTTCATTTGCTATTAGTTTTAAAAGAGTAGATTTGCCGACGCCATTTTTACCTACTAAACCAAATTTGCTTAATCCTAGGCTGAGATTCAAATTTTTAAAAATAACGTGTTCTTGGTAATGATAATCAATATTATTGATATTAACTTGTTTAAAAAACGACATACACAATTCCATAAAAAAGTTGTGCTTGAACTTTAATTATCTTATTGTATTAGCAGTGTTGTCAATTTTATTTTTCTATGAGGTTCTTTTGACAAAAAATTATTCAAAATTATCGCAGCCATTGATTGAAGCTGTCAGTACTAAAGATTCTGATCAAGTTAACTGTTTACTATCTCAAGGTGCGGATGCCAATACTACTAATGAAACCGGGTATTCGGTTCTACAATTATCCGTATGGCTAGTGGATCTTCAGATAACCGAACTTTTAATAAAATATGGTGCAGATATTAATTACATAAATCGCAGCGGCAATACTTCCTTGCACATTGCTACCTGGTATGGAAAACGTAAAGAAGAAAATATTTCGGCTGATGAAAAGAGTCTTTTACAGCAAGTTGAAGTATTGCTAGCTCAAAAAGCGGATCCTAATTTAGTAAATTATTTTGGAATGACTGCACTTCATCATGCCGCGTATTATGGTTATGCTTCAATAGTTAAAACATTAATCCAGTTTGGCGCCAATCAAAAGGCCGGGATTCAGCCTCACGATATTCAAACTATTCAACAATCACCCCATTGGCGTGAATTTGAAACCACTGGTCTAAAGATTGGAATGAAACCTTTGGAAATTGCTGAGTTTAAAAACCATTCTGAGTTAGTTGGACTTTTGGTCTAAGTTGCGAACTCAATCTGTAATTGCGGAAACTTTTCCATTAGCCATTGACGATTGTAGATCGTATCTAAATAACGGTCACCAAAATCCGGTGAAATAGCGACTACCGTAGATTGATTGCGGATTTTATTTTTAATCTGTTGTATTCCTTGCAATACTGTTCCGGTCGAACCGCCTACAAGAAGTCCGTGCTTTCTGAGCAAGAAATGACACATTTTGATGGTGTCTTCTTCTTTAACCATAACAATATCATCAACAAAACAACTGTCTGCTATGGGCGGTTTGAAACTAGTGCCTAGGCCGGGAATATAACGTTTTGCAGGAGAACCGCCAAATGTAATAGATCCGTATGCATCTACGGCAATGACTTGGGTATGAGGTGAAAATGATTTAAAAAATCTTGCGCATCCCATTAGCGTACCTGTTGTTCCTGCGCCAATGAACAAATAATCCAATGAATGAATTTCACTCAAAATTTCGTATGCCGTAGTGAGGTAATGGGCATTCATATTTTCTTCGTTAGCGTATTGATCGACAAAGACATATTGTTTATTTTGTTTAAGCATTTCTTCTATTAAACGAAGTCTGGTAGTTAAAAAACCACCATTTTCATCTCTTTGATCCACTTTTATTAATTTTCCGCCATATAAAGTAATTAGTTTTTCACTCAAAGGAGAGATATTAAGATCGGAAACACAAATGAAAGGATAATTTTTTTGTTTACAAATGATACTGAGTGCGATTCCTAGGTTACCAGAAGAAGAGCACAGAGCCGTAGAAATTCCTGGGACTAATCGGTGATTGCGTTCTAAAACATTGATCATCCATTGGGCTGGTTTCAATTTAATAGATCCGGTAACATTGAGTCCTTCTAACTTTAGATAAACAGAGGCATTAGCAATATAATTTTCTAATTTATAAAAAAGAGGATTGGAACGGATTTCCGTTAAGGAGTGGATAATCATCCTTCACCTGCGGCCAAAGGCGCCAATTTCCAGCCTCCTAATGATTTTTGTAAATAAGCTGCAACCGCGAGGGCAATATCTTCACGCCAGGGTTTTGCGATTACCTGTACCCCTATGGGTAAACCTTCACTCGAAGTCCCGCACCGTACTACTACAACTGGCCAATTGACCAAATTGTAACTCATGGCGTAACTAAAATCGCGAATTTGTTCGAAAGTGTCACCGTGCTTTTTGGCGGGTGTAGCGGCAACGGGGCAGATAATGGCATCGTAATTTTGAAAAAATAGCAGCATCTTATTACGAAAGAAATCCAGCTTTTGCCATGATAGTCGTACATCGGTCACTGAAAATTTAGATTTTTCAGCCAGCTTTATGAATTCTTTTAATAACGGAGATATTTCGGTTATGTTTAATTTTACCAGTAAATCTTTTAACCATTTGCCTTCATCCCCTCCCAAAAAAATACCCCCATGCAAAAGGTCTTCGGTTTCTTTTAATAAAGTGGGACAGCTTTCAGTTATGGAAAAAACTTCTTTTTGTAAAGTTGAGATAACCCGTTGAATGGTGGCTACAGTGTCAGCGGTGGGGGTAGAGATCCCATCATTGCTATAATAAGCGATTTTGAGTTGATTCAAAGCAACATCACTGGAGCTGTGTAACGTGACTGGAACTGTATGGGAATCAAGATGATCCGGTCCACAAATGATGGGCAAAACTAAATCTAAATCTTCGACAAATCTTGCCATAGGCCCAAAAGAAATAAACTGGCTCAGCAGACCGGCTACATCGATAGGTATTGTTCCGGTGTAGGGGATACGACCTTGGGTCGCTTTGATTGCAGCTATACCTGTGAAATGGGCGGGAACACGAACACTGCCGCTTGCATCGGAACCAATACCTAAGGGTGATCCTCCTGCCGCAATGATGGCTGCTTCACCTCCGCTGCTACCACCTGGGGTATATGCGAGATGATGGGGGTTATTGGTTCTTCCGTACAGTATGTTATCGGTCTCGAATCCGATAGTGAATTCCGGACTATTGGTCAAACCGATGATTATCGCACCTTGTTCACGTAATCGTTTAACAATCGTGGCGTCGGTAGTTGAAATGCCATTGGATAATTGCCGAAGCCCTTTATCTGGCGAAAAACCACGTACATGGCAAACATTTTTAATAGTAACCGGTAAGCCGGCCAATTTGCCTTGAATGGTTTTGTTGTTATCTAAGGCTTTTGCTTCATCTAGCGCCGCTTCTAAATTCATTTGCACCAAAGCATTAATATGCGGATTGACCTTTGTTATTTGCCTTATAAAAGCCTCTAACACTTCTACAGCCGATAGCTCTCGATTTTTTATTTTGGTGACTATATCAGTGGCGGAGCGGGTAATGATGTCATTTGTCATTTTGGGTTTCTCCCAGTGGTTTCTGAGCAGGAAGATAATTGGATCAGTATATTCTTGTCTAGGGTTAAAGCGAAATGGAATTTATGATTTACATGATTAACGCTAGTCCAAGAAAAATTCTTACATAAGGCGTAAACCAAAATTTTCAGTGTCTGTCTTGAAAAAAATTGTCCCACGCAATTGTTAGGTCCTGTTGAATAAACAATAAAAGGCTGCTGCAGCAATTCCGGCTTATGGATGAAGCGTGACGGATTAAAGTTTTGAGCGTCAGCACCCCAAGGCTCAGGCGATCTTAAAGCATGGTATAGATCAGCGACAATTTGAACACCTTTATTTAAAGGGTAAATGGAAGCAATTGTCAGGTCATTCTCTACTTTACGAAACAGAAACGGCTGAGCAGGATTCAATCTTAAGGATTCATGAATCACGGCATTGAGCAGTGTTTTTTCCGATGAAATATAATCTTCTTCTGACATTTCCTGGTCTTTAAAAGTCTGCGCCTCTTCAAGAATTTTATATTGCCATTCTGGATGTTTACCCAATTCATAAACAGTACATAAAAATGAGGGAAAAGGTGCCAAATAACCTGCCAGCACACCTCCATTCAGGCCGATGGCATAAGCCTCTTGCTCCTCATTAAAACCTTTTTTTTCTACATATTGATTCAGTCGGTTTTCATATTCCGATACCGTGTTTTTTTTATTTTGTGAAGGTATCAGATAGCTCATTAATTGCTCTCTCAATAAACGGAATTGAGTTTCGAACTTTCGAATGGGTCGATGAGATAGCCTTTTCCCGAGCAAGTCAATTTGTTTTTCCAAAATGGCGACCACCGGTGTGTAGGGCCCTTGATAATTCATAATGGGTTCAAGGAACATTCGCACGGTATATTCGGCTATATCTTGATTGACATCGATCGGCTGATTCAATTTAGACTGCCATTTATTCACCAGTTGTTGGGTAATTTTGAGCATTTGCGGTATGTAACGTTCCGGTTTCGTCATTAAATGAGCAAGAACATTCCGTTTTTCTTTCATTTCGCCTCGTTCCTGATTTAAACGAATGCGACCTAAAGCTTCAGCAATAACTCTTAATTGCCGTCCTTCACTCAGAGTTTCCGCTTGAGCTAATCTAGGGTATTTCATTATTTCTTTGATAGTTGTAATATCAGCTATAAAAAAATAATCTTCTGCTAAAGTAGGAATGAAAGCATAGGGCTTACAGCGATTGCCAATGAATTGATAAATTTTTAAAGGATGCCGGCAATAATATGAATTCAATAAAAATTTTGGGAACTGAAAAATTTTTTCAAGAAAAGAAAACTTTTTATTGATAGAAGTTTGAACTATTAATCCTTGCTCATGAAGCATATAGCCTCGCATAATCAAATAAACCAAAGAGATTATATTTTAATTTTTTTATAAATACCAGCAATTTCCGGGAGACATAGATTAGATGCAAATGCTGGGCGGCTGTATGAATATCAATGTGTTGTCAATTTGACTATTTTTTATTAGTATACTTGTATTGCTAAAAAAGGAGATATGGATATCATGAGTTTAGATCTGGCAATTATTCGAAGCCAGGATATTGAAAATTTTATCCTAGACCGTTTCGATGATATTTTTAATTTGATTGCTTCGGTCTACTTAGCGCATGAAGAAGGTCAAACGGTAAACCCGAATAGTTATTTTTTACGTTTTCCCCATAATCAGAGAAACAGGATCATTGCATTACCAGCCGCTTTAGAAAATGAAAATAAAATTTCTGGTATTAAGTGGATTTCTAGTTTCCCGGATAATATAAAAAGTGGTTTGAATCGAGCTTCTGCTGTAATCATTTTAAATGATTATCAAACTGGTTTTCCACTCGCTTGCTTGGAAGGATCGGTTATTAGCGCTGTTAGAACCGCCTGTTCCGCTATACTGGCTGCCGAATCCCTTCACGGTAAAAAGATATGTAACCAATTTGGAATAATAGGTAATGGGTTAATAGCCCGGTATATTTTGATGAGTATGAAAAAACGAGGCTGGCAAATTGGTCAGGTTAATTTGTACGACCTTGACCGGTCAGCTAGTGAAAAGTTCAAAGATTATCTACCTGAAATCGGTTATAACGAAATTAAAATTTTTTCGTCTTGTGAAGAGTTATTAAGTCAATCTGATTTGTTACTTTTTACCACAACTTCATCCGCGCCTTATATTCATGACCTTAGGCTATTTGTTCACGCACCAACTATTCTGCATGTTTCTTTACGTGATATTGCCCCAGAGATTGTTTTTTATTCATTTAATATAGTCGATGATATAGAACATGTTTTATCCGCTGCTACTTCTGTAGACCTGACTTATAAAAAGTATCAAAGTAAACATTTTATTCATGGCACCATCGGGCAACTATTAAAGGGAAATGTTGCTGCAGATAATACTAGATCTCGAATTTTCTCTCCCATGGGTATGGGAATATTAGATATAGCTTTAGCAGAATATATATATCGGAACATTAGTGTATCTGAAAAAATCATTGTAAAAAATTTTCATCCATGTTGAAAAATAAACAGTGCAAATGTTTGGCAATGGATTGGTATTTATATCATTGTTCATTAGTTGCCCTGGTTCCATTTGCATTTTTGAATTCAAAAAAAATATTAAAGCATGAACAAATCAGTCATGATCGAGTTATATTTTGTGCAGAAGCTTTTAAAGCTCAGCAACGGCAGCTTCGTCCGCTATTTTTAATCTATCGAGATTCAAATTTGCAAAGTGAAATAGCATCCATTTTTTCTAATATGTCTCATCGTCAACCGCTACAAGCAATAAAGAGTATTCGGGTAAAGAAAAGATTAAAGGAAATTTTAACGAGCCTTGAAAAGTATTATTTAGCAGATGGTCATCATCGTTTAGCGGCTATAAAATGGTTAGTAAAATTAAAGCAAATAGACCCAACCAATGCTGTTTTTTTAGTTAACTTTATGGCTGAACATCAAGTCAATATTAGCAGCTATGCTAAAATTTTAACTGAAAATATTAAGGTTCCTGCTAATCAGTTTATCGATTCTTTAGATCAGTATTTTATTGTTACTTTAATTGATCCAGGATTAGACACATCGCGGCATGAAATCATTTTATATCTGAACAAAAATTGGTATTCGCTTCAGTTTAGAAATTTTTCCACTGATATTCCCCCTCAAAGTGTCGTTGAACAATATGTTTTTAATAATTTATTACAGATAAATACTGACAATTACCACTTTTATATCAAATCCGTTAAACAATTAAGCAGTGCTTCACAATGGATTGAAAGCAGTAAGGAGAATTTTTACGCGGTTTTTTTCTTTCAACCGCTCACAGTAGAGGATGTGTATAGAGTAGCTGAATCTGAAATTCTTTTACCGATCAATTCAACCTGCTTTGAGCCCAAAATACCTGAGAAAGCAGTTACCCTTTCTTTGAAAGAATACTTTCTTCAATCAGACGATAAAAAGATAGATTCAAATACACTCAATGAGATCGAAATTGGACTGGGTATGGATTAGATTAATAATCCTGAATCGGCATTCGGACAATAAAGTAGTATATTGTGATAAAGTCCTTTCTTTGCCTCTTTGCATAATCAGCATGTTCAGGTCCATCCATGCACTAAAATCAACTTCTCCATGAGGAGACAAGATTTTTTCAATGATAAGCAACTTGCCGTTATCATTCAATTGCTTTCGACAGTTTGTTAATATCTTTATTGCGGAAGCGTCATCCCAATCATGGAGGATATTTGCAAGAATGTAAAAATCCCCTTTGGGGACAAACTCGAAAAAATTACCAGAAATAAATTGCAGACGACTTTTTATGGCGGGTGAATTTTCATATTGTGGTGTTGATTGAATAACGTTTGAAGTATCGAAAACTATTCCCATTAACTGAGGGTGTTGTTCTAACAGTTGTACCATGAAGTGGCCATGGCCTCCACCTATATCAACAATTTGTCCTTTTTCAGGAAAAGATTGATGGTTTAATATTGTTTCGAATCGTTTTTTTGAAGTGGATGAGGCATATTGATTAAATAAATCAGAAAATTCTGCTTGATTCTCTGCATATTTAAAAAGATCCATACCAAATTGTTTTGTGAAGCCATCCGTGCCATCTGTAATGCATTCTGATAGACGAGACCATGCTTGGTAAGCTTCTCTGCCATTAAACAGAGCTGACTGATATAATGGATTGTTTTCCTGGGTCAAAAGCAATTTAGACTTAGAGGTATTATCAAAATAACCTTCCTCCGTTTCTTGAAATATTTCCAGAGTTGCCAAAGCACGGAGCAGCCGGTATAAAGTTTCAGGGTGAGCCTCGACCCGATCAGCAAGTTCTTTATAATGTATGGGATTTTTCTTTAAAATTTCATCAGGAATTTTTAATTTAGAAATAGTATAGATAGCTTGGCTAATTTGGTAGCCAAATATCCAATGCCTTAATTGAATTTCATCATTCATGAAGAGACCCTGTTGTTGAAAAAACATTTTCCGCTAAGTTTTTTTAAATTCAAATCATTCTGATTTTTTGTAAAAAAATTCAAGAGTAGCTGTGAGCTTGTATTGACTATTAACAATGATTTATTTAAAATTCGAACATTATAGCTAATTTTATTTCAACATAGCAAGGAGCTTACATGAGACAATTTAGGAATATCTTCGTTTCTATCACACCTTTTATTTTCAGCAGTAAAAATTATAACAATGCACGAATGTTAGTTGCATCAATCATGGATTTGGTCAACTCTACCATGACGGTGTTACCCCCCATTTTGGTGAACCAATACTTTCAGGACAGCTTGGAAGATTCACAAACAGCGGTTGCCAGTATTTTCGGCATAGGGTTAGTCTGCAATCAAATGTTGCCTAAATTTAGAAATTTTATGATAAATCGAGTGCGGGCCAATGTACAGAAAGAATTAAGTATAGCTATGGTGAAAGCAAGCTATGAAAAAGAATTGGATCACCACTTGACCGAACGAACAGGTGAATTTTCTCAAGCTTTGACTAAAAACTATTCTACTATCGATAAATTAATTCCTAGTTTTTTCGGAGAAGGGTTGCCGACTACACTCAATCTTTCGGCGATATCTGCGACTTTAATTGCGTTGTACGGACCTATTGGTTTTTTGGAATTAGGTGCGCTGATGCTCTATATTGTGACAGCTATTTACCGTGAATCTAGAACGGTATCGGTGCGTGCAGATTGTGTTCGTGAATCCTACGCCGCCTATGGTATTTTGATTGAGTCATTAGGCAATTATCAAGTGGCTCATCAATTTGGTAATGTTGATTTTGAAATCAAAAAAGTAGACGGCGCCTTAACTAATTCTGAATTAAAATATGCGGCTCAGCACCATGCCGATGATGTCAATGCCGTGTATCTTTCAGCGATTAATCTTTTGGGCTTTATCGGTACCATAGGTTATACCTTTTTGGTGTCCGATATAGAGGGAATTAACCTAGCTTTAGTTTTGTATTTGGCTTTCCAATTTAATACCAATCTCAACTCACTGGCGCCTGCATTGAGTTCTTTGCATACTGCCTACGTTGATTCCCATAAAATTGTTGACTTTTTACAACGGCGTTCTAAAGTAGCAGATAGCAAAGATCCTCATATTTTGGATTTAATGTTTGCACCAAGTATTGAGTTCACCAATGTCAAGTTTAAATATGATAGTAAACAAGTCTTGGATGGTGTTAGTTTTAGCATTCAACCTGGACAAAAAGTAGCTATTGTAGGAGAAACCGGCGCTGGTAAGTCAACTGTAGTAAAGTTACTCCAACGTTTCTATGACTACGACGAGGGTTCAATCAAAATAAATAATTTAGATATCAAAGGTATTCAAGCAGCTTCGTTACGTCAACATATAGCAGTCATTTCGCAAGATTCTATTATCTTCAATGATACGGTTTTTAAAAATATTAAATACGGCTTCTTAGAAGCAGATAATAAGGAAATCAATGAAGCTGCTTTTTCTGCCAAACTGATTAGTGGAACTGATGATAGTTTATTGCAGCAATCAGCAGGAGAGAGAGGTGGAAAGCTATCGGGGGGCCAAAAACAGCGTACTTCGATTGCTCGCACTATTTTAAAAGGAGGGGTTATTTATTTATTGGACGAAGCGACTTCATCGTTGGATATTAAAACGGAGACTGATGTCCAGGCTACCTTGGATGATATTTCTAGGCATGCTACGACTTTGGTGATTACTCATAGGCTTACGACCATAGTCAATGCAGATCAAATTTTATATTTGTCTAAAGATGGGCAAATCACTGAATCAGGAACTTTTTCAGAGTTAATGGAAAAAAAAGGAAACTTTTATGACCTCTTCGTGATCCAATGTAAGGAGTTGCAACTGGATCCTGGTTCATTTAAGTACTCGACTCAGACTCGTGCAGAGAAAGAAGAAAAATATAATACTCAGAGCGATTTCTGGTTGAAAAGGAAGCAACGGCAACATTTCCAGCCAATCAATTACGAGGACAATGAGCTAACGCCCTTATTGAATGGTAAAAAAGCCATAATTAATAGATAACTCAACTTTTCCGTAATTCTGTAAATGATGTGCGAGGGAGCGTGAATGTTTTGGTTTTTTCTAAAAACCGCCAAAACATCGCCACCGCTCCAAAAAAAAATGATATTAGGAATCCTAGATTCAATCCGAGTAGCCCCAGTCTCAGTTTAAAGCTGAGGAAATAACTCAAAGGCAAGGCTACCAAAAAAAGAAGAACAGTATTTATCCACATAGGCCCTTTTGAATCATGGAGTCCTCGTAAGGCGCCTATCACCACATTACGAATTGCATCTGCCGATTGGCTAAAAGCAGCCACGGTAAATATTAAAACCGCTAAATCAATAATGCGCTGGTTACCAGAGGAGAAATGATCAACGTACATGTCGATGATCAATCGAGGAAAAAACAAATATAATGCACTAATCAAAACCATTACCGCCAATATAAAAATGATTGCCGACCAGCAGATTTTTCTGACTTCATTTTTTTCACCGCTGCCGATAGATTGACTAATTAAAACCGAACTCGATTGAGCGCCACTCATCGGTAACATTAATGCCAGGACAGAACACTGGAGAACGATTTGTTGTACGCTTAGTTCCAAAGGCCCTAACCAGCCAACCATAATATTTAATATCGCGAACGCCCCTAATTCTCCTGAAAACTGAATAGCAATCGGCCAACCCATTTTCAAAAGATTTTTTAATTCCGACCAATTGACATAATTCTTTATATTGAACAATGCATATAATTGCAGCTTCTTATTGCAATAAAAATTTAAAAAGATTCCTATCATCACGACCCAGTTAGCAATAGAATTAGCATAGGCCCATCCGGAAATTCCGATGGCGGAGATAGGTCCGTAACCATGAATCATCATCCAACCTAAGACTAAAGTGATCGTTAAAGTAACCGTACTCCACAATACAATCAAGTTGATACTTCTTGCTGAAAAATAAAATTGAAAACAGCATGCAGTTATCAAAAAGGGAATGATTCCTGGAATCATCCCATGAAAGTAGCCAGATAAAAATGGAATGAGTTGGGGAGGTTCTTTTAGATGCAATAAGATAGCGGGTAAATACCATAAAATGACGCAAACTATGATTCCTATCACTGCACTGATTAAAAAACTTTGCCGGAGTAAACTCCCCATATCCGAAAACCGGGATTGCCCCATATAACGGCTCGCAATCATGCTAATTGCTAGTAAAGGTGACATGGCGATGGTTATCAGAGTGGTAGAAGCGCTGGTGATTAACGCTCCGGCGGCCAGCTGCATCGAGCCCAGGTGAGCAATGATGAGCATACCAATAAAATTGATAGCCACATAGATCACCCTAACTCCGCATATAGGTAATGTTAAAAGAATCATTTGTTTTAGATGAAAAAATAGACTCTTAGCCATAGGAAGTCTCCAAAAAACCGAAATATATTTTCAAGGGCAAGAAAACCATATAATATCTAAAATATTTCAAGGAAGGAATCTAATGTTAACTGATATTATTCACAGTAGTTCTGAAAGTGAAGAAGGAAAGACAGTTCCCGAGCCGAATTTTATCCGCGCCGATTATCCAACCATAAAAGAAATTATTCTATCGGCCTTCCCATTCTCTGCCGCTAGAGCAGTTATTGTATTAGGGGATTATGGTAATGCTATACTCATTAGCCGGTTAGGGCGTAGTACGTTAGCGGGATATAATTTAATCAACTCTATTCAAGCGGTAATCATCAGTACTCCCAGTTCAATTTTGTATGCGACTGGCATACTGGTAGGAGAAGAACAAAGAAATGAAAACAGTCAGAAGGCAGGTAGCTATCTGAAGGCAAGCTGGGTGCTTTCAGTCATACTGAGTTTACCAGCGGGTATATTTGCAGTATTTAGCGATAAAATTCTTATTTTAGTTCGCCAGCCGGCAGAGGCTTCTGAAATTGCCGGAAAATTTTTTCGTGCTTATGCTGCGGGGATACCTGGAGAATTGATGCTGGTTTCCTCTTTTTTATTCATGCTTGCCATAGGTAAAACCGGCGACTTATTTATTGCATCAGTGGCTAATGCAGGATTAACATTGGGTTTTGCTTATCCGTTGATTTTTGGGTACGCTGGTTTTCCAAGATGTGAAATAGCCGGATTAGGGTACGCCAGCAATATAGCAGCTTATGTCACCCTGATGGGAATTTTAATTCGTTTTAAATGCCACTCAGATTACCATCGTTATGGTATTTTTAATCATGAAGGTCTTGATAGTTTATATGTTTCATTTAAAGGTTTGTTGAAACTAGGTGTTTATATCGGCTTTCAGTCCATATTTGAAGTCGTCACACTGAATGTAAATACGTTTCTGATTGGCTCAATGGGACTAGACGCACTCATCACCCAACAACTGGTTAATCAATACCAATATATACTGACGGTGCCACTCCTCATGGGTTCTCAAGCATTGAGTGTGCTTACCAGTAAAGAATCTAGTTCGACACATATTCGCCGATTGCTCTATTCGAATCTTCAACTTAGTTTTACTTTTACTATAGCCAGTGGAATATTTTTAATCGGAATTCCTCAAGTACTCATGTCGCCTTTTATCGATACTACTGATAGCGCCAATTATTCAATTATTGAGACTGCCGAAAAGCTTTATCTGATCAATGCCGGAATACTGGTGGTGAATTCATTTTATTATACTTTTCTTGGCGGCCTGAGAGGTCTCCAAGATACAGTCACGCCAATGTGGACAGGGCTTCTCAGTAATACCACGCTTAATATGTTGTTGGGATATTCTTTAAGCCTGCCAGGAAAATTAGGTCTGAAGGGTATTTCCATTGCTTCACTCATTACTAATTCGTTGAGCGCACTTTTTTTGGGGAAAAAGATTTGTCAAAAATTAAGCTCTGGCGCCACGAGACCATCCGTGTTAAGAAATCTACGTTATTGTTTTTCCTGGAGCAGTTGCAAAAATTCCTCCAGAGAGGATATCGATTTATCGTCATCTTTAATATCCAATCGCCAGTGAACAAAGCCGTTGCCGTGATGGCTTTAGGCGCACCTGATCGACCTGTGTGTAGCTAATTACTATTTAGCAGCGATTGGTAATTGAAATAAACCCCGACAATGAGATTTCCATCGATAATTATCAAGATGAATCAGGGAAGTTTATTGGAGAAGGTTTTGATGATGCGCGCCTGGATACTTTATTTTTGACACTCCCCGTTTCTTGGCGCGGCGCCATTGCTCAATACGTAGGTAGATTGCACCGACTTCATCACTTCAAGAAAGAAATGCAGGTTTATGACTACGCAGATCTCAATGTCCCGATGCTTGAGCGCATGTTCAATCGGCGTTGCCGAGCTTATGAGGCTGTGGGGTACAAAATTTTTCTACCGGCCAGTGCTTCTCCGGGTTGGCCCTCGGATATCCCGCTTATCTCAATTGACGAAGAAAACTGGATAAAAACGGTGTGAGTGATTTTACTAAATTGTGTAGGGAAGAGGGCAATATGAACAAGAGAACTATATCGGGTCGAATATTTACCATTTTCCGAGAGTTACTTATGTGAAGTTTTGGGCCTTCCTGAAGAGAGCAGAAATAATATTATATAGCTGTCTGGGGTGAAATTATTAAAGATGTTTTTCAATATCCATATTTTTATGAAGGATGCGGATGATATCATGCAAACACAGGTGAGTCCATATACGTAATTTTGCCGGAATAAATGTCAATAAATCGTGCAAATATTTTTGGTCTTATAAATTTTGCTGGCGACTCTTATTCTAACAATAGCGCCAAATTGACATTTGTCATTTTGGCGCGTACTCCATTTTGGAAAGCCCTCAAGATCCTGGTGTTATCTTTTTTGAAGAAATTAATTACGAAGATTTTGTAGCCATGCAACGATTGCTGCTCCTGTTTCGTCTGGAGAGTCTTCTTGTACAAAGTGACCGCCTCTGATTTTTACGTGTGTTTGGTTTGGCCATGTTCTGGCAAATTCCCGGTGCGACTCAAACATTGCGCCGGGAATAGCTTCAATGAACAGCTTCGGAATATCTGAAGAAGCCAGCCATTTACCGTAAGTCTGGATGATATCGTGGACGTCTTTTGGTTCACCTGCTATAGGAATTTCGCGTGGCCATGTCAAAGTTGGACGCCGCGATTCACCCGGATTTTTGTAAGGACGACGGTAGACGGCCATTTCAGCATCCGATAATTTTCGCAACACGAGTGCCGGCAAAATATTCTCTATAAAAAAATTCTTGTCGAGCACTAACTCCTCACCTGCATCCGAGCGTATTGTCTTAAACAATGCAACTGCATGCTCGTCGGGCCACTCATTCCAGGAAGTAATTGGCATTACAAACGCGTCCATGTAGGCAATTGCGCGAATTGCGTGGGGATGGCGATATGCCCAATCGAAGCCAAGTGCTGAACCCCAGTCATGAATCACCAAAGTGATACGATTCTGCACGTCAAGTGCCTCAAGAAACGCGTCGAGGTATTTGCGATGCTCAATAAAACGATACGATGATGGGCCGCTATCAGGTAGCTTATCCGAGTCACCCATTCCGATAAGATCCGGAGCAATACAACGACCCATGCCAACGAGATGTGGGATTACATTACGCCATTCGTAAGATGATGATGGATTACCATGAAGAAAGATGATTGGATCACCTATGCCCTCATCGATATATGCCATTTTGAGTCCATGGACAGTCACTTTGTGTTTAGAATATCTCTCTTTTGCTGAAATCATGTAATTCCTCCAATGCAGTTTAGTTAATTAACTACCCCAATTACTGGAGCTCCGTGCTGTCTTTTCCCTAAACGAGTAAGGACATCACTGGTCTCCTGATAGCAATTTAATGTTATTGTAGAATTAGGTATATCCAAAGTTAAAATGGCATGCTTTTCTGAATTAACCCAGATGCTCACATCTTTTTCATGACGATATAGCTCCCATTCTAAAGTCGATGATAATTGGCATGTAAAATATTCCAGATCCACAAAAATCATTTCCCAAGCCTCTTCTATCCCTTCCAGGTCACATGAGTATTCATCATATGAATTACATAAGTCTTGGTACTTTATTTCTAATTCACCAATCAATTGATAAATATATACTTGAACAGGATTAAGTACACGCGGTTCCCCATTTTCTGTGGATCTTTGGTAACAGGGTTGCTCATCATAATTTGTTTTTGCCATGAGATACCTCGTTGTGGTTGTGTGTCAGAAGAGAATATATTATATATATTATTTCTACAATTGAAAATAAGTTGACATATTATTAACTATTGATTCATAATGGAGTCAATATGATATAGGTCTATTTCAATGCAAAATCTAGGACAACTTGTCTGTTTTATTAAAGTCGCTGAATTTAAAAATTTTTCATTGGCAGCTAAAATGCTACATCTAAGCACTACTGCTGTGAGCAAACAAATAAAAAATTTAGAGCATTTGATTGGCGAACAAGTGTTTATCCGCAGTACGAGAACGGTGCGACTCACAGAATTTGGGGAATTATTCTATCAACGATGTAAAGCCGTTGATAATGAACTTATGGTGCTTGAACAATTTATTGAATCAAAGAAAGCTGAACCCCAGGGCAATTTAAAAGTCCTGGTGAATACTATTTTATCAAAAAAATTTATTATGGATCATTTACAAGAATATATGGAACATTACCCAAAAGTTACTTTAGAAATTGATTTCTCACAGTTTTATACTGATCTGTCACGTCAAGATGTTGATATCATGGTAGGGTTTCCAACCTATGCACCATTCACAGAACCATTAAAATTTAGAAAAATGTATGAGGTAAATAATATTGTATGCGCATCACCTAAGTTTATCCAACATTATGGGTTACCAAAAACCGGCACCGATTTATTAAACTTTAAGATAATTGGTCATGGACAGCATAAACCCAATTATTCATTTCCACTCGCTGATGGTAATTTCCTGACAACGGCCACCCCTGTTCTGTATATGTCAGATTTTGATGCTGTTACTCAAGCAGGCCTTGCAGGTATCGGAATATTCCTGACGGGTGATCTTTTAGCCCAGGCATGGCTTGATTCTGGTGATTTGATTCAAATATTGCCCCAATATAAATTTAAACGGCATGAAATTTTTATGTTCTACCGTGCGTATGATTTTGAATTGCCTAAGGTAAGATCTTTTATTGATTTTTATGCTAAAAATATTTAATACTTCATGTCCAGTCACCAAGCAATCATGCATGTTCATTAAGTCGCGTGTGTGTTGAAGTTGATATAATGTTAGCTCAGGTCTATTGGCCAGAACGTTTTTCATCCATTCTTGATGAATCGTATCCGTCCACTTGGCCTGAAATAAATCCGTTAGCGCCAAATGCATGAGTAAGTCTCGTAAAGGTGCGGGATACAGTACGCAAGAATCATAGGCTGCAATTAATTCACTCGGGCTAAAGATTTTTCCTAAAACGGAATTAATATATTTTCGGCTATCTTGAGAAAGTTTCACGCTGTTGATAGAAATTAGCGGTAGAGAGTATTTTTCTTGGATACAACCGAAGAATGAATGATGCTTTAAATTATTAAATTTCTTAATGGTATTAGCTATTACTTCCCAAATTTTAAGGAAAGCCGCCTTTGAGCTCTGTAAGCCGTGCTCCATAGCCGCTACATAGTTAGAGACTTCAATGACATCTTGAGCACTAGTTTCACCTTGATTTTCAAACTGTAATAAATCAGATAGCGAAGATTGTGTCCCCTCAATTTGAGAAGATAATACGGCTTCCTTTCTGGTAAGGTCACGCTTAGCCCATCCAGCCGGTCGATGGCAACATTAGCCTTTTCTAAAAAAATGAAACAAATATTGATGAAGGCGGTGTGAAACCCGATTTTAAAAAATAGGCTTAATCTGTTATGAGTCTAAAACATACTCAATTTCGAGGACTCAGGGTCAAGTCTTTATTTCTGACATGATTTATCGGATTCCGAATAAATTTGTTTTTCAATATTATTGATAGTTGTTTTTAATTGTTCATCCAACAAAATCCTCTGTTTTGTCCGATGATAGACCTGAGCCACTGCATTTGCTCGTAACCCTCCAAATGCGAAGCCACAATATTTATTCTTTTGGTCCATATCACCAAAAAATTGCAAAGTCTCCGTCAATTGTAACCAAACCGGTGATTGATCTAAGCCCAGAAAAAATCTATAGCTTGACCAACAATAATCTTGAGGTTTTTTACATATTTTAGCTTTAACTGGATTTAAGTGAATATATCGACTCACTTGAATGAGATAGTTATCCGCTTCAATTAAGCAAGCTTTATAACGTCCACGAAAAAGAGACCCATCTTTTTTCATTAATTGGTTATAACGTTGTGTATACACTCCATTTAAATGACGCATAGCCCGATCCAGATTCGCAAACGGGGTTTTGATCAACAAATGGTAGTGATTACCCATCAGACAATAAGCATGGATTTCAACATGATAACGAAGCGTAATTTCTTCTAATAGCGATAAAAATAAAAGTCTTTGATCGTCATTTTGATAAATACAATTCCGGCCTACACCACGATTCATGACATGATACAAGGCATCAAAATACTGTATTCTCAAAGGTCTAGCCACAACACAAAGATTGAGCTTATGTTAATCAATAGTAAATACCGTATTCTTGATGTCAGGATTAAGGACTTGACCCTTTCGCTCAGTTCAGCGCTATAAGGTTAATATATTATTTTTTATAGCAATAGTTCGTCGTTTCACGCAGCCGCACCCAAAGGCTAAGAATTTCTTAAGTATTTAAGTGTATATTATCTTCATTATGAAAGAGCAACTTCCACCCCATTATTATGTACCTGAACCTTCAACTTTGCCCGTGTATTTAACCGAGGGCACACGGGGCGCTGAGTTTGATGCAGAACGAGCGTTAGAAGGGGAACCCGCTTGGCGACTAGATATGCCTGAGTTAAGCACAGGAAAAAAATTAAAAAAAATTTTAATCTGTGCAAATGATTTAATTCAAACAGGAGGATATTCCTCAAGAACTGTTGTCTGGGGGTACCTATCTTATAACTTCTTAATTAGACGCGGAATTTCTGAATTTTATCTTTTAAGTAAAAATCAGAAAATCATTGCATGCCCTGTTTCAAAATTTATATTTTCTGATAATTCGCAGGTTATTTTTAAATTAGATAAGTATGAAGATTTAGAAGTAGGGGCCAAAGCAGTCATTCAATCTAAATTAGCTAAGATTGAAGACATCAATAATTGGTTGGTATATGACAATTTTGAAGAAGAATACCTTAATAACTTTATGAAATCGGTGACTTGGCTTCAGCAGTATCCGAAGTATCAGCCAAAGACTTTTTTAGAGATAGATTTCTATGATTTCAATCCATGGGCAATTAAATCACTTTTCGGGTATCGTCTAGAACATATTGAAAATCTTGTATTTGTAAATAAAAAACCATACAAATGTGTATTACTCCCTCCTATTTTGGAGGCACTCTCTTCTGTTTTTGAAAAAATGATTGCTTTGGAAAACGTGACTTTAAGAAAAGTTGATAAAAACAGTCTAAATTTGTTAAATAAAAAAATTAAAATTTTATCAATTGAAAATATAGAAGATTTAGATGACCTTTCAATACTAAGGAATTTTCCCCAACTTGAAGAATTAACGCTTTCTAAGCTACCCAATCTTAAATTACTGCCTGATTTAAGCAGAACTAATCTTAAAAAAATAAAAATTGAATATACTGGAATAATGACTTTACCTGCTTTACCCGAAGGATGTGAGGTTACAAAAGTTGAATTAGAAAATACTAGTAAATCTAATCAATCTTCGCAAAATCTTCAAGGACAAAGATATGCACCGAAAAAGGATGTGGCTAATTTAGAAGAACGCCCAGAAAAAAAATCAGAATTAGATCAAAGTTTGATTAAATCTAGTGTCCACTCTGGCGAAAACAGTTTTGAAACGAAGGAAAATAGTTCAAATTTAAATCAAACATCCTTGTCTAGGGATTTCGTCGTTTCCAATCAGTCGCACCGATCTAAAAATCAATCATCGCAAAATATTCAAGAACAAAAAGATGCATCGAAAAATCCTCGATTGAGGGAACAAATCATTGATAAAGAAACCCATACAGCTCCTGAACAGATTATCAAATGTTCAATGCAGTTATTATTTAAAAAAAATGGACAGCTAATTCGAGGAGATAAAAGTGACCTGCGCATGATTCGTGATGAGATTTGGAATGGAGTTAATTTTAAGAATGGTGAATTTTCCTTAATACCGTTAGAAGATCCAGAAGATCTGAAGCCACCAGAGGATACAATTGTTCAATGCTCAGATATCTGCGCTCACGATTTAAAAAATTTAACGAATCAGCAATATTATATAGCAATGCCTTGTCAAATCGACGAACAAGGTTGGATGCCCTTACCAGCTCGAAAAGCCGGTGATCGCATTTTACGAGTCGCCGTTAAAGATGCAACGATTGATCGAATTGTTTATAACCCGGCAACCCAAAGTTACTGGTTAAAGCTAAAGAAACCTGTGAAGGAAGCTGCCCACCTGCAATTAATTGCAGAAGAAACTGAATCTATAAAACCACAACCTGGCGATTGCCCTGCTTTTCCTGACGAGGCTAAAAAGGTGATTAACTCTTTTATTAAGGAGCATAAAAAAACACGCAATAATGGTTTTGATTATTTTCAAATAATACTTTCCTCGCTTGAATTATTATCTGAAAAACACGAAGGATCTAAAGCTTTTTTTCCAGAGCAATTAGCCAATTATCTTAAGAAGTTTAAAAACGAAGATTTAGAAAAAAGTAAAGATCCCGTCATTTTGAGAATCTTCGAACAAGCCAAAGGTGCTTGTCGGCATAGAGCCAGTTTATTTGTGATTTTATGCCAACTCGTGGGTATTAATGCCAGATACGTCGCAAATTCAATACATGCTTATGTTGAAGTAATTAACAGTGAAGGTCAGGTCATTATTTATGATCTGTCAGGTCATCCTGCTCATGTTAAATTGACTCATCAGCAACAATACTGGGAGGATTTTGCTTATGAAAAAATATTCTCTCCATATATTAAATTTGATGTCAATAACATCAATGAGTTAATTAAAAATATTATTAATACCACCAAGTTATTTGTTCCGATTAATAATATATCGGAATCTCGTGGTATTTTTGAAGCCATTGAACAAAACAGCGATGGACGTCCGGTATTTTATGCTGAATCTTATCAGCAGCTTATGCGAGGCTTGAGCTCCATTAAAATCTTACTGGGCCAGACTCATGAAAAAGTACCAGGGCCTTTAGCCCAAGTACTCAAAGCAGGTGCTATATTAATTATCAATTGGAATCAGTTTAGCCAAAATGAAATGCTTGAGTGTTCGTGTTTATTGAACGAGACACCTAGTTTTGACAAACAAGCCATTGGTGAAGGTTTGAACATAGTCAATTTAATCAGCTCTGATAAAATCAACGCTTGCATAGCATTAACTCGCCGGGCTCCCCATCTCATTTGGCCATCGAGGATTGAAAAACCGATTTTTAATTTAGCCGAAAAAATAACCTCAGATGAAAAAGATGAAAAAAAAGATCGAGAAAATCAAACATTACATTTATTTAATAATGCAAGAAACTGGCGAAAAAATTTATTAGGATCGCCTCAGTGCACCCAAGAAGGGATCGTGTTTCAAGAAGGCGCTATGATGTCCACCATTGCTAAAGAAAAAAATTTAACAATCATCAATCCTCCTTTGGATGATGAAAATTTTCAGTACCAGGCAACGCTATGGCAGGTGCAAAAAAAATTTTGGAGCAATGGTCAGTTTAATACGATACCTGCCGATTTTCACTGGAAATTTCAAACGCACCCTCCAAAAACTGAGGTCCCCAAAAATATCACGATATTACCTGAAAAAACGAATTTATATCAACTTACCCATGAATTGAAGTCGGATATTTTTTATCTTAATCCCAATAATCTACACAAATTAACTCAATCGGGATACGTTCTCAATGAAAAATATATCACAACCGGGGGTTGGTTAGCAGATGAAGCATCGGGGCTGCAAAAAATCATCGTTTTAACCAAAGAATTAACCAAAGATCAACAAGAAGAACTTTATAGCCTGATTGAACACTCGAACATTAAACAGGTTCAGATTTTGCAATTAGGGAATTCTCATGTTGAACAAAAAGAAATGCTCAGCCTAAACCCAGAGTTTAAATCAGGTGTTTTTATTTTAGAAACCCAAGATCCGGATTTTGTCGCCAATCATATTTTAACGCCAGAGATGACTTATCAAAGAATTGATGAACAAAACAAGTCCCTGTTTGAGCGGGTGCATTTTGAATTATCCACGAAAAATTTTCATCAACAGCTGACCACGATTGCTGAAAAATTATTATCCGGCGAAACCGTTTTATTAAAAGGTCCATTATCTCCGTATGATTATGTGGCCATGCAATCTTTAATGTCTAATCATCCTCGTCTAAAACTGCAGCATACTGAAAACTCTGTTTCAGTGCCTGGCCGTTTGATTGTGGTCACGCCACCCCTAAATTATTCAACTACCGTTGCTGATCATAGTGCGCGCCGAGCACAAATTCCAGAACATTTACTCTGGAAACACTATCAAGTAAAAGCACAAGAGAATAAAGAATATTACGATGAAAATAATTTCCTTAAAATTAAAAAATTAGCAGCATTTATCAAGCAAATCCCTCATGGTCAAGTCAATACTCCATTAGAGAGCGATTTCACTTTTGCTCAAATCACTGAAATGCTAAAAGCGCTTAAAAAAGAAGAAAATTCTCCGAGTCGTGATAATCCGATTAAAGCGATTTTATTAGCCGGCTATGATAAAAACAGCGAAGTTTATGCGCGAATCAATGTGGTTTGTAAGCTTTTATTTTCAAGAAAAGTGAAGGCGGGGACACGGCTAGAAAAATTAGATCAATTTCCTGCTGACGAGGCTTTCCTTTGGCGAAGGCTGAATTGTACAACTGCAGTGGAAATTGGAAAGTTATTAAATATCAACCCTGATGATTTTGACTCCGAAAAATTTTTAAAATTAAAGACTCAGGAAATTCATCAAAAATTACAAGAATTTCTCCAAAAAAATCCTGACAATCTTATTAAAATTAAAGATCATCGTGCCAAAGTCAAAGAACGAGTAATTGCTGATTTAAATCGGATGCAGGTTGTGTTTATGTTGGGACCTCCTGGATCTGGTAAAACAACCTTAGCCAAAGAAATTGCTGAAGAAGGTGGGGATTTTTATTTCGGTATCCAGCATATTGACACATGGTCAAAATTACGACCGACGAACAAGAAAGTGACTTTAATTATCGATGAAGCCAATTTGGCGCAGAATAAACAATATTTAGATAAACTATGGGATGTGGTCAGCAACCCTCCATCACCTCATCATCAGATTATTTTTACGGGGAATCCATTTAGTTTTACCGGTCGCAGCCATCATCCTTTATGGAAAAAAGTGCCTGCTCATTACTTACAGCAATGGTCAGATGCTGCTTTAAAAGAAAAAATTCTAACGCCCATGGGTCAAGATTCTAAACTAGATTCTAAACTAGAAGAGAAAGATTATGATCTGATGTTAAAAATCTTTCATTTAGCCGTCAAAATGATTGGCATCGAACGCATTGGCATTCGAAATTTGGAACAATTATGCCGGCGGACTTTATTTTACCTAGAAAAATTCCCTCAGATTGCTAAAGAAAAAATTTTGCACAAAGCTGCTAATAGAGAATTTATGGCTTTAATGAGCAAAGATCAGCAGGCCAGTTTTCGGAACGAAATCGAAGAAAAAGGAAATTTCATTGCTGAGGACCTTGAAAAATTTAAGACGGAATTCAGTAAAAAAATTAGTAAGGATTTTATCCCAACATCCAGTCGCTGGAAAATGATGTATGAGGTCCATGAACAATTAGAATTACAAAAGATGTTTCCAAAGGCTAGGTTAGCCGTTTTACTCGAAGGCCCTACCGGCAAAGGCAAAAGTAAACTTTGTTGTGAATTGCTAAGAAGTCTTCAGTACCATCAGTTTAAAGACCCTCAGGAAATACTAGATAGCAAAGAAGAGAAACTAGATCACTGTTTTATTGAAGTTAATTTAACCAAGGAATTGGTCGCTGATCCAGCCTGGTTATTAAAAGCCTTTGATAAAGGTTGCAAGGTCATCTTAAATGAATCTAATTCGCAAATTAGTTTTCCCTTATTAAATGATTTGCTAACCGGCGTGACCCCTAACAATGAACCCGCAACTCATCCCGGATTTTTTCTCATGGCGACTCAAAATTCGGTTAGCGATGGTTGTCAATTTGGCTTGTCATTTGATTTAATGAATCGGTATCAAGTAGTTGACGTTCCCGAAGATAACGATGACGATTATAAAGCCATTATTCATCATACACTTCCAACGGCGCCGAGTGACATTCAAGAAAACATTCTGCTCGGGTTTAAAAATCAAAAATCGAATCCGCAGGTCACTACAGACACTCTTTTCAAAGGTATGTTTTATTTAAAGAATAAAAAATCGAATCTGGATATCGAAACTGATTCGAAACCCTCGATTTTACCGGGGCTTACTGAATTGTAGTGGCGTTAGAGCGGTTAATTAGGGCTTCGCAGTATTGCAACTGCTCAATTTAGGATTATATCCACCACAAGTGGGAGAGGGAATAATAAGTCTTAATTTGACGCCTGCGCTTCAGCGGGAGCTGCTGGTAACACCTCCAATATTGCGCATATTTTAAACATCTGCGGCCTGGTAATATTAATTTTTTTTGGTACACTTTGCCGCGGTGAAATTTATCTGAATTCATTATAAGTAACTGAATTTTATAACATTCTTAACGACTCTATCATTCCTTCATGAAATATCCGGGTTTAAAATAGCGGTGACAGATCAAAGGCTTGACTTGATTTTAAGCAACATTATGATAATAATATACATTATTTTTCTACAAATAGAGGTAACCAATGTATAAGATTATAGTTAGAGGAACTGGTGTTGTTTGTTTAGGTGGTCATTGGTCCCATATTTCAGTAAAGATAGAAGATTTAGATTCTAAAGATTCTAAAAACGTATTTACAGTTTCTTGGGATAAAAATCGTGCTTATGCGGGATTTTATGGTCGACTGGAATCAAAACTCACGGAGAAGGTGAGCATTACCTTATATAGTAATATTGATAAAAGCTTGGATGATTTTCAAAAAAAATTGAAGCGTAACTTTGATAATGATGCTGGTTTTTGTGATGATGATCTAGATACACCTTTTCCATTTTTTAACGTTTTTACTAAGAATTGCGCAGATGCCGGAATTTTCACTTTAAGATATTTTTTTCCTGTCATTAATAACAATAAGTTTGAAGAAAAACGGCAGCTTTTTAAAGCTCTTAAGTTTCCATTTTGTCTTGCAACCTTGGGGTGTACTCCATTTTTCGAATGTCCACCACTGTTTAATGGGCCAGTAGATGTAATAAAAATAGCTCATTATTTATCCCGCACTTATAATAATATCGATAAAGCTTCACTGTTACCACAATCACAAACTATGGTTTAGCAGCAGCTCCCGCTGAAGCGGAAGCTGCTTACTGGTTTGAATCCTGGGCTCCGGCAAAGCCAGATCCCAGGAATGAAGGGAAAGGTCGCTCCGCTCTCCTCTCCCTTGCGATCCCTCATCAGGCAGGGTTTAACTAATTTAAGATAAAATCTAATGTAATTACCTCTTAATCAATTGATCAAGTCCGCCCTGGTAATTTTTAGTCCGAAAACGTTGCAGTGGAAATGACAATGAATTACAGTAGGGCACGTCAGTCACCAGGGTCAAGTCCGAAATTTTAAGCAGAGTTTGTGCCCCCGGAAATGGGGAAGACTCTTATTTTTCCACACTTCAACATTTTCAACATAAATAATTTTGATTCCGCCTACGCGGGAATGACAATATTTAACTACAGGCTGTTTTGATACAATGGTATGGGAACATTTTCAGTGGCTGCAGATAACAAATTAAACGTATAACGTTCCCAATTTCTCTCTGTTTGCTGTGCCACTGGTATCTTTACCGCTGGAATTTTGGAATCTTTCTGGTAACAATTAAATTTTAAACTGACCTCGCCAGTCTTTTCATAAGTAGGAATGTAACCGTTCCCTATATCGTAATTTGCTTTTAAAAATTCCAGCCAAACTCCAGTTTTACCAAAACATAAAATAAGAGAAGCTTCCTTAACAAACTGCTTTATATAGGGATGAGATTTTTCGATATTACTCCAAATGGTATACCGATTATTTTCAATAGTTGTAATCGTAGTGTCATAATTCAGAAACTTATTTGGTTTTACATCAGAATTCTTATTGATACACTGCCTAAATTTTTGGATCTCAGCTTTGTCTCCCAGCAATAGTAAATTGCTCTGATATATCTCGGATCCCTTCATTTTAGTTTTCGATGCATTGACTATGATGTAATTTGGTAATTTATCGGCAGCCATCATTTTAGGAAACAACTCTGTTGAGGAGGGAGTAGACTGTATTTGAGTTTTATTCCAGCTCTTAATAACATCACTCAAATGACACAAGACTTTCAAACTATACGCGATTTCCAATGAGCTAGACTCGTTGGTATATTTGAAAAATGATTTTAGATAATTAAAATTTGAATTGAGTTCCCTGGTTCGTTTATTTTTTATGACAAGCTCAAATAGCTTAGTAAATATCTCATCTAAAGTTTTAGCCGATAGGGGAGGGAGATTTCTTTCCAAAATGGAAACTGAGGAAATTATATTTAGGGCCGTTGCCCAATACATCACCTCCAAATCCGCTTTATTGATTGCCGAAAGAAAATGATCCGGACGATACATGTATAACTCCATATCAATAAACTGATCAATGCAAGAACGTATCGTAGTCTCTTCCGGGTCCCAATATTGATAGATAGTTTCTGCAATTTGTTGTGAATCAAGTTTTAATTCAATTAAAGGTAATTGACGCCGGCCTTCTAAATAATTCTTTATCGTATCACTGGTGTTAATGATAAACTCTCTTTCTTTTGCAGGAGCACACGAAGCCAACGTGCTATGATAAAAATCATGAATAGTAAACCGGTACCCTTTTGCAGAAAAACCATCAGCCAGTAAACAAGAAAAGCCGGGGAAAGGAACTCCGAGATCACGTTCACTGTTGACGCCATTTTCCTTAATATCTTCCAAACTGGAAAGGCCTATCACCGGGTTGATTTTAACGGCGTTATCTTTAAATTTAACATCCAAATAAACTTGCATCATACCTATAGATGGAATAATTCGCCTAGTTCCATTAGGTCCGTCAATTTGTCCGAATATGTTAAACCCTACCCTTGCTAAAGCATTAAGAATAGTATTTGTATCTTGATTGGATATCTCAAAAAATTGCTGTTCGGAAACGGGTAATTTTCTCATTCTTTCGAAGAATTCTTTGTATTCCTCTTCGGTCAGACACAGATCGGGGGCTTTTAAATGTGTTTTCTTGAGTAATTGAAAACTGGAGAGATCGATTTCATTCTCCGGAGTAAATAAGCGGTGACTTTTAATGAAATCTTTGGGCTGAGTAGTAGAGGTAGACCAATATAACATTAAGGTACAGAACTGGCCCGGACTGATTAATCCGTTTTGAGCTGCTGCTAATGCGCAATACGGCATATTCGCACTATTAATACATTTCTCTTCTTCCCAAACTCTACTTCTATTGATCTTTTCTGCTAATTCTTCAATACTCTCATCAGTGAGCGATTCAAGTTTTGGATTGATGAGTTTTTCTTCACTTGAAATACGTCTAGTTAATTCTAAATTACGATCTATAGTTCGCCGGTATTTTGTTCGCATATTAACCCTTCATCATCAAAATTGCCGATTTATTATACGCATTTTTATAAAATATGTTAGATGATGAGGGTATTTTGACTCCTATGAGTTTTCAGGTATGCTTCGCTGTTATGAATGGGGTTTTTTCAAGTTTCCATACAAATGGAGGTGTCAAATCCGTATATTTCGATTTAATAGTTAAGAAAATCAACGGATTAAAATTTGAAATATACATGTAAATATTAGACAATCAGAGTTGCAAAGAAGTGCGATTTTTACCCGTACATTTTAAATTTTATTGCATTGTTTTTTTTCAGAATTAAGTTGAAATATGTGGATTTGACACCGTGGACAAGGTGTTTATAGCATAAAAGACGATGGATTGGTTTGCATAACCTGGCAGCATTGGTTTAATGGCAAGGCAGAGTGCGTCTACGCTTATAACACTCAAAATGCTTATATTATGGTTGATAATAACAATATATTTCACCTTGTGTTTATGAAGTCCGCCATTGAGTCAGGAAATCATTTGAAAATTAAATAAAATATATAATTATTTTACCCTTAATTCAAAATTATACCCATTGTCGACATGAGAAAATTATGGATAAAAATTTAGCATAAATTTTATTTTGCATTAAATACCTTTTCTAACACAGATTCTAACACAGAAAAAACACTCCAAATAAAGGAGGGGTTATCAGGCAGCGCCACTCCTGTCCTTGCCGCAATGCCAACATGCTGTAAACTGACCTTCTAGTTGTTCGCCACAGCGAGAGCATTTCCACGGGGCGGACGATTGAGGAGGCAATGAGTTTTCCTGAATAAGCTGCATTGCTTTATCATATTGTTTGTTATCCATAACCCATAATTCAGGCATAGCTGCAATGGGAGGTAGCTCTCCTGCTGCTGGGGGATATTCATTTTTAATGAAGCAAATAATGCCTTCACTTTCAAGAATGGACTTGAATAAATATAATTGAGTTCTATCGACAGCACTTAATAATTTTTCCATGCTGATCATTATATCAAAATTTTTTTATCAATACCCAACTGGAATGTTAAGGTGTTAAAAAATTTATAATTATTAATGGGTTGAATTTCGCAGCGGTGTTAAGTATAGTTTCAATAGCTGTATGGTAATTTTTGTGCAATATTACAGTATAACTGATGTTAAAGAAATTATTGAAAAATTCGAGTTATTAGCAAAGAAAAATAAGATTGACTTTATTTATAAAAGACAAGGAAACTACTTTAAATTTAGCTATCATAACCATAAATGGAAAGGTGAAAAAGAATCAGGTACATGGTTAGAGATTATGGCATTAGCTAAAAAGCGGAAAAACGTTCTTCCTGAAGTTTACTTACGTTCTCGTCTTTGATATATCGGGTTGTAACTAGTGCTAGTTTTCAGCGAAGTGATTAAAGATGTTTTTCAATATCCATATTTTTATGAAAGACTCGAATGATATCGAGAGCTTTTTCAGTTAAGCGATAGAAGATAACATGCTCTCCTTCTCTAAAACGTCGATAATCTTCGCGGATTTCGTCACAGCAGTGACCCATTTTTGGGTTTTGGGATAATATTTTAAATCTTTCATCGAATCGTAATAGATAATGGTTTCTTTGTTCGATTCCCCATTGTTGAGCAGCATAACGACCAATATTTTTCAGATCGGTTCGCGCCAGAGTGCTGATGTGGATAGTCAGTTGAGTCACACCTCGGTCTCATCGTCCAATTCGGAAATAATGCTATCCATAGAGTATGGGGTCAGGCCACTTTTTTCGCCGGCGATCAAGGCGGCTTTTAATGCGGCCAGTTTATTTTCTCTTTCCTCAAGTAAGCGCAAACCGGCGCGGATCACATCGCTGGCTGAACCATAGCGGCCGCTCCCGACTTGATCGGAAATAAAATGTTCAAAATGGTTGCCTAAAGTGACGCTAGTATTTTTGTGCATGACATACTCCTCGCTGGTTTTATATATTACATAATAATACTTTTTGGTATATTTGTCAAAACCCAGAAAAACAATCGTAATGATGCTTGCGCGATTGCAGTAATTTTGCCGGAATAATTGCTACTAAATTAAGCGGATCACCGCAATGGGATGAGTGAAATAGAGCGACAGCTCACAGCCAATTTAAATAATGTCATTTTTTCAAGCCTGTTCCTTGTGCGTTGAACACGCTTTGATATCAATTGTATTTTAACTCCATCGTGCTAGCCCGGATATTTCACCAACAGGCATTCGCAGTAGCCTGCTGGTGAAATATCCGGGCTAGCCGTGAACGCTTACATATTTTATTTACTACTTGCCGCTAAATGTCTGCTGAGCTGATGCTTCTGTTTGAAATAATTTAAGACCAAATTCCCGATCGGATTTACAAATAGCTTCACAAATACTGTTAAATGCCTTTTTACCCTTTAATTCATTGTATATCGCTACTAAGATGATTTTATGATACTTTATTGAAGGAATAAAAATTGTAGCCTGAAAAACGATAGAGGATGCTTTTTCAAATGATTTAAACTCATCGTCAGAAAACGTTGGAGCAGGTTTAAAAATACGCTCAAAAAGACTAGGTGTTACACGGGAATTTTTATCACTCTCCTTCGATAATCTTGTCAATTCTTTGCTTATCCAGTGCACAAGTCTTGTAGTTTCAGCCAGAAGTTTTTCCTCTTGCTGCTTAGACTCTGGCTGTTGCTTTATATCTGATGATGAGGTAGTTGATCGTTCTTTCTGCTTGTTACTACTATTTGATTGTCTATAAGCGGAATCAGTAAATTTCCCATCAATATCTGAGTCTATATCCTCTGTCCGCGCAGATTTTAATAAATTGCTATCAGGGTTTTTCTTAAATTGAGTACTGTATTTATCATATGCGGCTAAAATAGAGCATGCAGCGACAGATTGAGTTTTAAATTCTTTCTCTAGGACGAGAATCGATACAGCACCTTTATAGCTACAGGCCTGTTCAACCGCATCTTTTATCTCCTTATGGAATTTAAGATCCGGGAAATGTCCGTGCGAATTACTGACAAATGAATTATAACTGTCTGCATATTTTGTAAATAAGCTTGGATTGCTGGGCGTTAGAACGACAACATATCTCCAATTTACACTCTCCGATATGAAATTTCTTTTTATCTCAAAAATTTTCATAGATAAAACACATGCAACTTCTATCTCATCAGCAGCTTCATCATAATCATAGTTGTTTTCATATCTAGGCCCTTGATAAGGGTCATCATATTCTTCATTTTTAAACTCTCGGTTGCTATTAGAGTTATGCTCGTTATGAGATTGCTTCTCTTCTCTTGCTGGATAGGTAAAATCTTTCTGATTGTTATAATATTCGTATTCTTCATTTAGTTTTTTAAAGGCCTCTTCAGCTGCTTTTTGATTGTCGGAGTTTTTATCTGGATGAATCAATAATGCAAGTTGTCTATACTTTTTTTTAATAACTTCCTCATTAACATGAGATTCCCCATTTAAACCCAAAATACTAAGAATTTGTTTAGGAGCATGATTAATTTTTTGAATTGCTTCTAAATTTTCTTTTAAGTTTTCTTGACGCATAAATCACAACCTCTTACAAATAAATTTGATTATATCTCGTTTACTATTTTAACATGCATAAGATTAATAAAAAACTTAAATCTTTCTCTGTACATGACAACATCCTTAAAATCGGAAGTTAAAAGCCTGAGAGCAGAATTAGAAAAAGTGAAGATGATAAATTTTAAAGAGATGGTTGAGGATACTAAAAAAAAACGGTAAAAACATCTATTAACTACCAGATTTTTAATAACTTTGATAAACCATTTTCACAGCACCAATACTCTCTTTCGCACATTCAGCTACGGATATCCTCTGTGCTATCGGCAGCAACTGGGTTAAGGGCTGCAAGAAAAACGGGTATACCAAGAGAAATTATTGCTGATCATGGGTCCGACTTAAAATCAGGTATTATCATGTTTTGTAATCAGCGTCAAGAAAGTAAGAGAAAAATTTAGCTGGATTAATGATATGACTAAAAAGACAAGTGAATGGAACAATTTAATAGTAGTTATTAAACATATAGAAGATTTTATCAGAAAAAATGGCCTGAACTTCAACCTCTCTCTGCAGTTGGAGAATGATAATAATATAATTTAGATTTTCGATCAATAAAATTTAAGGAATCTGCTGTTGATTTTGTGAAAAAGGAAGCTTTAAAAGCTAGGGCTGGTGAGCGTTTACTGGGAAGCAGTGAAATCATCGAATCCTTATTTGGGAAACAAAAATTTTTAGAGAAAGAGCAATCACGAAATGGGTTTACTGGGCTTTTGTTAGCGCTTCCTGCATTGGTGGCGGAAACGTCGGAATCTGTAATTAAGATGGCCTTAGAATCAATTCCAACAAAATCTATTACTGAGTGATATAAAAAAAATATTATTAAATCAGTACAAGGGAAAAGGAATGCAACATTTAAAATGATCCATATTAAGGAACAAAAACAGAACCAAGTTTTAGCGGCGCTATAATGCAGTTTTCACCACCCTAGGTCGAACCTGGGGTGGTGAAAACTAGTAGCAAAATAACAAATTCTGGACATATTATTTAGTTTCAAATCTATGCCTAGTGAATAGAATTTTTCCGATATTGTTTACTTGTTTATAAAAATCTATTACCATTTAATTGTGTCGAAACAGGCACTTAAAATGGAGTTAACATTAATGCAAATGGATAATGACTATAAAAGTCCAACACATAAGTTAGTTAAATTTTTTGAGCGAAGCAGGAATCAATGGAAAAAAAAGCCCTGGAAGCTAAAAAAGGATGGTAAGTCTGGGTGTAATTTGAGTGTAAATATGCCAGGAAAACGCAGAAAAGTTAATAAAGTGGATTAGTTATTTTTTACACATGGACCTTAAACTTTAAGAATTATATGCCAATAATATTTCATGCTCAAGAAATTAGAATTAATCAAGAAACTATGCGAGTGCTCGCCTGGCTATTAACTTCCCTTCCCGAAAAGGAAGAACTGAAGTTAGCGCAACAAATTCGGAAAGAATCGGAGATAATATTTACCAAGGAAGTTGAATATGGCATTATTGATACATATTTATTTTCTCTAAATCAAGTCCTAACAGAAAAATTACTGGAATCAAAGAAAATTGGGTTACCAGAAATCACTGGCATCACTCATACTCGATCCGCTCAAAAAATATATGATCTTTATCATTTATATCTAAACATGACAGTGAAATGCTTTTATTTTTTCCCTTATTTTGAAAAAGCAATAGACAATAGTATTTTTTTAATTATAGAAATTTTAAATCGGTTGGTCTGCTTAGCTTTGTGTAAACAAACTATGTTCCTTGAGGACAGCATATTACTCACCACTATTGATTGTTTTATAGAGAAGATATCCAAAGATGAAATTTTAAGAAAAAATAAAATATTATCTATTTTTTTACGGGTTCATCTAGGTGAGCACGAAAAGTGGTCTCAGCTATTTTTTTCAGTCATAAATAAATTAAAGACTGGTGAAGAAGTTGATAGTCGTTTATTTTATATACAGTCGGCGATGCAATTTTATTCCGGGAAAATAATACAAAAAAGGATTGATAATTTATTAATTAAAAAAATCAAAGAATTTTTAGTTACGAGCACTTGGTCATCTTTAAAAAAGGAATTACTTCCAACAATATTGGAACTCAAAAATTCTGCTTTAAAAAAATATCAAGTAAAAATAATAAATGCATTATTATTTTCTGAGCAAAACCCAAATTTTGAGTTAGTTAAGGAGTTGATTGCTGATAATCCGGCTTTATTAGTTGATAAAAGTGAGTCTAATGGTAAAACAGTGCTGGAAATTTTAATAGAAAAAAATAATTATGAAGCTATTGCTTGGATTATCGAAAAATTCTCGATTATTTTACACTATAACAGCTTAGAATATCTTATAGAAAAATTACTAGTCAGTAGAGATGAACTCTACTTAATTTACTTATCTTATTTGAATCTTGCTGCTTCATCCTGTTTTTCTCAGGATCAGTATCATAAAAAAATTTGTGATTTATTAATTAATTTTATTGGTAAAGCCCAAAATTCTTCTGAAGTCGAAGAGATCATGCGAATGATTGAATCTGAAAAAAATAAATGCTATTTCGAATTTCTTTATGACCCAACAGTTTCGATTTTCTTGGGGAGCGCTTATCGTTTATCTCTACTTGAGAATTGGGAAAATGTAAAGGAAGCTGCAAGAATTACGATTCAATATTTTTCATTAAAAAATGCTTCTAGTGATATGGAAAATAAGTATATCAGGGTACCTGAGATTTCACCAATCCTCATAAATACCTCTGAAGTTGTTAATGTACTGACGACAGGCACTTTTTTTGGTGAATTCATTATTAATATAACCCAAAGCATGTCTCCTATAAGGCAAAATTTATTCATAAAAAAAATCATCCAAAGTTGTAAACTAAAACATAATGAATTTCTGTTGGCGCTGATTGTTAAACAATTTAGTCTCAATTTAGATGAACTTGATCTTATCAGTCCTGTACGAATACGAGTAAATAAATTTTTATTGCTCTCGCCAGAGCAACAAAAAGAATTCATTAAATATACCAGTAAATTTGCGAACGGATTTAATTTTCTCGATTATGAGGATGTGCTTCTTGCGGTCGCTCAAATCGCGGCTAGGAAAATGTATTCATTTAGGCCCACTGTACTGAAAATAGAAGAATTTAAAAAATATTTAACCATTATCAAAGAAGGAAATAAGCAGGTACATGAGCGTTTTATCATTGACTGTTATGATCATTGGAATTGCGGTGAAATTAAAATAGAAAAAGATGGAACAGTAAATTTATTACTGATAGATTCTTTTGGTTTAGCAGATTCTTTGTATGGTCTTTCTCATTTAGTTTCCATAGTTAAAGAAGTTTATCCCAGTTGCATGCCGTACATTGCTATAGAAAAAAGACAACATGCTTCTCTTGCTTGCGGCTCATTTGCTTTGA
Source organism: uncultured Pseudomonadota bacterium (assembly GCA_963795715.1). Taxonomy (GTDB): domain Bacteria; phylum Pseudomonadota; class Gammaproteobacteria; order Coxiellales; family Coxiellaceae; genus JAFEDN01. Next base: position 258,631 of record CAWCIY010000004.1, on the reverse strand, counting down.
ATGATTTAAAGCAGTTACATACTTTGGTGAACTATTTAAATCATAGTTTATTTAAATACTTAGAAAGTTCTAACAAAAAATTAGGAACAGTTGGCATAAAATACGGCTTTACCCTCTTCAAAGTTAAAGCATGTCTATTACCTATCTCTTTACTTAGAACAACTCAATCCCTCAAATCACTTTCGAAATTTCTTTATGCAAGATCCGATGAAGAAAAAAAGCTACTGATTACTAAAACTAAGAAAAATGTTATTGATTCTATAATAGAGCATCTTGTTGTAATAAAAGATGAAAAAGGTGTGCCTCAGAAAATAATGAATATGCGTCTTAACAAAAAACTAGAGCAAATGAGCCGTGACGTTGCAGATTTTCTGTTAGATAACTCTGAAGCTAAAGTGGCTAAATCGGTCGCAAGCTTTACTCTAGATGCATTTATTGTTCGCCAAACTAGTACAGGTATACCATTAATTCCGCAAGAACGAATTCAGGTAGAAGCCACTTCTCCAGTCAGATTTTTACCCCCTCAAATTAGAAGCAATAATTCCTCACAATATTCCCAGCTATTGATTTAATACTCAATGCGTAACTTGAACTGGAAAAGTTGAACAAAAACTTACGGTGTCAGATCCACATATTTAAACTTAATTCTGAAAAAAATCAATGCATTAAAATTTAAAATGTACGTGTAACTATGATATCGGCGACGAGCTGGTCGCGGAACTTAATGCACAATGGAGTAGTTAATGAAACAAGAACTTTTGCCTAACATAATTCATGAAAAACAAAATTTGAATTATTTCCATATTATCAGCCTGGCTTATCTTAGCTGCATGCTGACATCTCTGACTGTATCCGCACGACAGTAATTCCCGGTGAGTTTTAACTATTTGATTTAATAAAATAAATCACCTTTATAAAAAAATAATTTTCGTAGAAAATTATCCCCGCGATGGGGGATTGCAAGGGGGAGAATCGCGATTCTCCCCCTTCATTCGGAGCATCGGCTCCGCCGAGCGCAGGATAAAAACAGGAAGCAATTTTCGCTGTACTCAGCGGGAATTGCTGTCCGCACGATTAGTTTCTTTTCATATACCCATGACCCATTTTATAATACTTCTAACCGGTGGAACCTGGATAATTCCCCTTACTTTTTTCCTTCAAGATATTTGGTGCATTAACACCTCAGTTTGTAGGTACATCGATAGCCTGGTTTGGTCATTTAAGTTTTACAGATGAAATTATTCCCTTTATGGTTTTTTCATATGTATACAAATTGGGTTTTGAAATACTGACGACCCCTGTTAATGTATATATTTGCAAACGGCTTAAGAAAGCTGAGGGAATAGATGTTTATGACGATAATATTAATTGTAACCCATTTTCATTTAGATTGAAAACGAAAGGAGAATCTGATGTCTAAGATCGCAGCTATTCAAATGTGTTCATCTAGTATCGTTGAAAAAAATCTATTATCTGCAGCAAGATTGATTAAAAAAGCAGCGTCAAATGGCGCCAAGTTAATTGTTCTACCAGAGATGTTTGCTATTATGGGTAAAGATCCCAAAGATAAAGTAATTGCCAAAGAACACTACGGCAAAGGCGTTATTCAATCATTTTTATCACAAGAATCTCAAAAAAATAAAATCTGGCTAGTTGGCGGAACAATTCCTATTACGTGTGAAGACAAAAATAAAGTCAGGGCAGCCTGTATTGTTTACGACGACGAAGGCAGATCCGTTGCTAGATATGATAAAATCCATTTATTTGATGTCACCATTTCCGAATGGGAATCTTATAAAGAATCAGATACTACCGAAGCGGGCGATAAACTGGTTGTTACTGACACCCCATTTGGAAAACTAGGTCTTGCCGTTTGCTATGATCTCAGATTCCCCAATATTTTTACTGCCTTAAGCAATAGTGGCGCAGAAATCATAGCGGTTCCTTCAGCATTTACAGTGAAAACCGGCGCAGCTCATTGGAGTCTTTTAACAAGATGCCGTGCAATTGATTCTTTTTCCTATATTATAGGTGCGTGTCAAGAGGGTACGCATGACAATGAAAGAAAGACATACGGCCATAGTATAATTGTCAATCCTTGGGGAACTGTCGAGCATGAACAAGAAGAACCAGGTGAGGGCATTGTCTATTCACATGTCAATTTACAAAAACTCCACGAAATTCGCAAATCAATACCAACCTTCCAGCATCGAAAAAAAATTTCAGATATCCAGTAGCCTAACTCAAAAGGTAATCATTCTCTATTTAATAAAATGTAATTCGACTTGAGTATAATAAAAGGTAGAGGGTCTGTAAGCGTGTAGGTCGCGAAATCAAAAGTTATGCTGCTATTGGGAGTTGAAACAGTCCTTGGCAATGAGATTTCCACCTATATTTTTGGATATCGACAATATTGGGTCTTAAAGATAAATATTTTTGCGCTGTATTTTTTCCAGAAATACCCATGTGAGAGCGATATTCATTATAATAACTTTGGAATTGATTCAATTTGTGTTGCAGGTCACTGGCTGTAAAAAAGATTATTCTGTCTAATAGCTCTTCTCTAATCGTTTTAATGACTCTCTCAATAAATGGATGAGAAGTGGGGTTATAAGGCACTGTTTACGGAGTTGGAATTTACAGACTGTCGCATTACAAAATAACATCGATCGTTATTTAATAACGGGACTGACCATCGCCGCGGAAGACCCGCGATCCAAAGGATTGCTCGGCTGCCAGTTACTGATTGTTAACCCGGATATTTCACCATCAGGCGTCGCGAGAACGTGAAAGGGCCTGAGGTTCGGGTGTTTTTGCGTTCGCAGTAGCCCGATGGTAAAATATTCGGGTTAATCCACCGTGGAAATTGGCGGAAACTCTTCCTTCTTTGTTAAGTCACCTGTGGGAGATTTTTAATATCGATCGTCAGGACGGCTGGTTTGTGAAATAATGTTCAAACATCATCTTGACAATAAGGTTGGTACTAGCCAGGATAGGCAAGCTATAGGGCTATAGAGGAGATAAAAAATGAGAGTTCAAATACAGAATCAGGAAGTATATATTGCTATTGAAGAAGAAAAAGAATTCAGAGAAGGGTCAATTGAGTTTTATAAAAATGTGTTAAATGAATGTGTTCATAATGGAACTGTAGATCCCCTCGTTAAGGATTATATTTTAGAAGAATATAAAGGTCTTAAATTCATATTTAGAACCAGAAAGGAAATTCTCAATTTTGCTGAATCCCTTCAGCAGACATTCAGTGAATGGCAAAAATCTCCTGAACGAGAAAAGGAATTAGAATCATTAGTAGACTGTAGAGTTCGCCTATACACTTTTATGTGGTTTGTACCAGCCGCAATCCAATTTTGTTTGGGGATCCAGCTTACTATTCATAACGATATTCCAGGTTTGGGCGCTCCTCCTAATTGGGTAGGCAGAGCTTCAATTATTAGCGGTATTTGTAACATAGTCGGCGCCGGGCTTTTTAGAACGCTTGCCGTGTCCAACGAATGTAAAAAGGCGGAAAGAGCTGGGTTGTGTTGCATTAAAAACAGATTATCTCATAGACAAAAGCTTGAATATCTTTACTCAATATTCTCTTCTAACCATTTGATCAGAGATGATGAAGAATTTAAAGGCTTATTAAAATCGGAAGCCGGAAAAATAGAAAATATTGGCCAAATTGTCACAAACTATCTGTTGCCGGCCAGCGAGCGCTCCGGGTTCTTCAAATAAATGCGTGGCGCCGGGGGCAATCACTAATTTATTGACGCAGGATAATCTGGCCTGCGCCTGGCGATTTAAATCAATAACCTCGGGATCCTGTGCGCCCACGATCAATAAAGTAGCGGCTTTCACCAGCGATAGCGCCTGCTTTGCGAGATAATGACCGTGCGGTTTTTAAGATCGGGAAGAGGACGGTTTTCTCGATATTTTTCATCGCGTTCGTTTAAAACCATTTGTTCGCGGGCGATGACAGCATCAATACTGTGTTGGGATAATCCTAACGTTCTGCACGTAATTTGGAAGCCGGCTCAATAATGCGTCGTTGTAAAAGCGTAATGGTACGAAGATCAAACTCACCAATGCCTTTGTTAGTTATTTTTATCAGGAGCATAGTGTCAACAGAGCGACGCCGTTGGAATCCATTTCTCTGGGATATGACAGCATTGAAGTTTCATACACCTCGCGGGATTCAGATAATACCCCAGGCAATCCGTTGATTACCGGCTTCAATGTCTCCACAGGCGCCAAGATGTAGACTCCTATGAACCAAGGACATGATCTTCATATCTACATCAGTCAGCTAGGAGATACGATGCAACGCATTGCTCAGAAGTTTTCACCGGAACGAACGAAGGAAGACGTCGCTGAATATTTAGAAGTGATGATGAAAATCAATTCTTTTCAGCAAAAAGGCGCGCCGCATTTGGTACAACCTACGTACACTTATATTTTCAAAGACAGCTATATTTATTTGCCAAGCTCTGAAGATATTAAAATACACCGGTAAAAAGTGCTGGACTCTTCTTTATACCTGAGTTTCTATTTAAAAAAGCTTTCCAAAAAGCTTTATTCGTGTTAATATATCAATTATGGATCTTATCGACGAAATATTAGCAGATTGGGCAACTCAGCGACCTGATATCAACTGTGGCGGAAAAGCAGTCGTTTGTCGAATACTGCGCAATTTTTCTTACGTGATTGCTGCCTTGGAAAAGTCGCTCAAGCCACTGGGTATTTCACCCAATGATTTTTCAGTATTAGTCACCATCAGACGCAAGGGCCCCAAAGCTGAAATCACCGTCAAGCAGGTGATGGAGGAAGTATTGGTAACTTCAGGCGGTATGACCAACCTGCTGAATAAGCTTATTGAATTAAATTTAATTAAAAAAAGAAAAGGAACCAAGAAAGAAGATGGACGTTCTGCTTTTGTAAAACTGACGCCAAAAGGATTGGATCTTATTGATAGGGCGATGGAAGTTCAAGCTGCTTGCGAACGCAAATTGACACAAACCTTATCGAATACTGAAAAACGACAACTGGCAGATTTATTAAAAAAAATGCTTCAGGAAGAGGATGTTTATGTTACAAACCAATAATGCCAAGCTAATCAAACGATATTTTGAAGAAGTGTGGAATCGTGGTCAGCTGGATGTACTTGATGAGATTATTGCTGCGGATTATGTTAACCACACTCCTGGCCTGCCCAATCCTATTCCCGGCCCAACCGGGTTGAAACCCATTGTGGCAGCTATTCGTAAAGCGTTTCCTGATCTAAAGTATGTCATAGAAAACATGGTGGTTTCGGATGATCAAGTGGCAGTACAGACAACTATGCACGGGACTCATACCGGTGATTTTTTTGGTATATCGCCAACCCATAAAGTCATCAAAGTCAGCCAAATGCAAATTGAGCGAATTACTAATTATAAAATTGTTGAACATTGGCGCATCACCGATGAACTCAGCTTATTAAAGCAATTAGGTCAAATAGGATAATCAAAATGCCCATCTCGAATTTTAAACAAGGTCATATTTATCACGAACAACAGGGTCAAGGCGAAAATCTCGTTCTCATCGGCGGCTTTACTGCCGATCATCTGGTTTGGTCAGAAATGATTGAACCGCTCTCGCAACATTATCGTGTGTTAGTGTTTGATAATCCGGGTGCTGGACGTTCATATATTCCCAAAGAAAATTATTCACTAGAGTCTATGAGCAGAGATATTGTCTCATTGCTGGATGATTTAGGCATTGATCACGCCCATTTTATGGGACATTCTTTGGGGGCTTCCCTGTTAATGCAACTCTGCATTGAACATCCCGATAAAATAAAAAAAGTGATGTTATGTGGCGGCCCTGCAACCGTACCGATCACGGCAAAATGGCAAGTTCAAGGGTTACGATATGCCATTGAGCGTCAATTACCTGATGATTACATTTTATTATCCGTTTTCCCCTGGCTTTATGGTCGCCGTTTTTTGAACGATAACAATAGAGTTGAAAAATTGAAAGCCAAGTTGATGAATAATCCACATCCTCAAACATTAGCAGGATTTTTGGCTCAGACCCATGTGGTTTTAAACTTTGATATTTCAACCCATTTAAAAGAAATTGAAAAAGAATGTTTGATTGTCGCATCGGATGAAGATTTATTAATTCCAATGCATTGTCTTGAGTTTTTAAAGGAAAATATTATCCATTCTAAGTTGGAAGTGGTCGGTAAAGGCGTTGGACACATGTTTCATGTAGAGGAACCTGAGCAGCTCACAAAATTGGCATTGAATTTTTTCGCAGGCAATCATGAATAATAAATTTGAAAGTATTCATACTGTAACAACAGAAGTCTTGAACAAGAATCCTCAGTGGAATATGCCTTATGTACCAGCCATCAAGGTCTTCTCTGGAAAGCCGCTTTATATTTCTGGAGTGAACGCTGCTCCGATTTATCATAGTCACCCGCATCAATCGGAAGAATTTAACCACTTAGATTTTAGTCCAGAGGGACAAGCTAAATTAACGATCGAGAATCTAAGTAGTATTTTACACTCAGCAGGTGGAACGTTCAGTGACATTGTTCAGTTATTTGTATTTATCGTTGATGCCCAAAAAAATGGAGATCGAATCGGGAAAATTATCTCCAGTTATTTTGGCAACCATTTGTGTACATCAACAGTTGTTGGCATCACCGACTTAATCACGGATTCAAGATTAATCTTAGAAATCACAGCAGTTGCCTATATCGATTGAGCTAGCCAAAATCTTAAATTCTTAGCCAAACGACCTTGTCCCAATAGTTGTTGAGCGTCAGAAGCTTCGATGCTTGTTAGAACTCGGTAGACTGTCAACGCTCTGTGAATTGACCAACACTGTTTTATAAGGGACATGGCTGCTAACAGTTCATCTTGCGAGGCGTAATCCAACCAAGGCTGCAGCGTTTGCTGTTCTAAGTACTGGGAGATATCTTCTGATAATCCGCCCTGTTTTTTGATCTGATGCAACATATTTAATAATGAGAAAAAAGGATGAGTAACCGCCACCTCGCCTAAATCGACCAGGGTGATTTTTTGAGTTTTCAAGTTAATCAATAAATTATTATCATGGAAATCATTGTGACTAAAGGTATTCGGGGGCGAGTATTGAGATAACTGTTGACAGAGTCCAATCAATTTTGGTGTTAATTGGGATAATTGTTTTAATTCGGTTTTTGTTATACCGTCGGCTATCAATAACGATTCTTGCTGAAGCAGTGTGACGTAACAGGCTGAAATTTTTTCGACTCTCCAATCTGATGCACCCAAATCAAGTAAACGATTCAAGTGAGGGATACTCTTATGTTGTACGGCAATATAATCATGAATAGCCGTCGTGAGTAACTCTGCATTAAAGCCCTGTTTGAAAAATTCCCGTAAAGAGATCCCGGCATCTTGCATTAAAAAGCAATGTGCTTGAGGATTGGTAGCTATCAACACAGGCACGGTTGCGCCGCAGTTTTCTCGGAGCAGATGGATCACTTGAGGTTCTAAAGATAAGCCTCGTGGCACTTGCTTGAGATAACAATGACCTTGATTAGTGTCAAAACGGTAAACACACGACCACGGTGTTTGTAATATGATTTCAGGCGCATTGTTTTGAACAATATAACCAAAACGCTGTAAAGTGTTTAGCGCCCAAATGACAGTGTCTGAATTCATCATTTAATGTCCACCTCATAAAAATATCAGGCTGTAATGATAGCAAATCAAATTTGGCGACGCCTTCATGGTATAATGCTCCTTGGTTATCTATTAGTGTCAAATGCCAGCACGAAACAGATTCATAAATCGCTGCTTATTTTAAAAAAATAATAGAAGAATTATCTTAGAGAATTTTTAACACCTTTATATTGGATATTAAATTCAACCAACTAACGATGAAGAGCTCGCATCATTTGTGCTTTCCATTGGTAAAGTGCTCTTAGTCGATACGTCGTCCAATACTACCACCGCCATCCACATACAAGGTTTGTCCAGTGATGAAACTGGCGATGTCGGATAACAAAAATTCCACCGCGGCGGCGATTTCATCTGGCTTACCCAGGCGACCCATGGGAATAGTTTGCAAAGTTTTTCTTTCGGCTTCACTGCCGGCGGGGCGCTTTTGACGAAACAATTCGGTTTCAGTGGGGCCTGGGGCAACAGCATTCACAGTAATCCCTGTTTTTGCTAGCTCCAATGCCCAAGTGCGAGTTAAATTACCCAGGGCAGCTTTTGCCGCGCCGTAACTACTTCTATTTTCAGCTCCCAGCACTGCGCGACTGGTGATATTGACGATCCTGCCCCAATGATTTTTAATCATATTAGGCGTGAAGATCTGCATCGCCTGTAGAGCTGGACGGCAATTGAGGTCGAAGACAGCATTAAAATCAGCTAAATTGATTTCATTCCACGACTGAGGAATAGCAATGCCAACATTGTTGACAATTCCGCTAATCGAGTAATTTTGAGCGATTTGTTTAAATCCTTGTTGTGTGGCTTCTGAATTACTTAAATCGATGGGGTAAAATAAACCAGGAAATGATGAATCCAGTTTTCTAGCCACGCCAATGACTTGATGTCCCTGTGCGATTAAGCGTTGGCTGATCGCCAATCCAATGCCTTTAGTTGCGCCCGTGATTAAAAAGACTTTATTCATAGAGTTTTTTTACCATTTTTAAATGGGGAAGTATTCGGCAGAAAATCGTAAACCCAATGGTTGGTGTAATATCCCTTCTCATAAGTGTACAGCCTCTTAATAAACAGGGCTGCCGTGAGAAATGATTTTAAATGAAATGCTAGCCATTGAGTGATCTTATCAAGAAGGTTTTTTGGCGTCAAATTGATCGCGGGCATTTTTGATTTTTGGCCAGTTCGATTCTATCCAGGTTTTTAATTGCTGAAAAGTCGAAAAAATACTTTTGCCTAAAGCCGTGAGTTCATATTCCGTTCGCGGGGGAATTTCTGGATAAAAATATCGTTTTATAAATCCATCTCGTTCCAAATGACGTAACGTGGTGGTTAGCATGCGTTGTGAAATCCCCTCGATATTTCTTTGTAGTTCTGAAAATCGGTATTTATATTTGGGTGCATTAGATAAAGTGATGATGGTCAATATACTCCACTTATCACCGATGCGGTCAAGAATCTCACGGGTAGGACATTGACAGCTATTCCGTTTTTTTAAACGCGGAGATTTCTTTATTTCTTTCATAGTTACCTCGGAGTAACTTACTAATCAGCAAGTAAGTTCTTGATTAGAATCTAATGATAAATTATAATTTAGTATACATTAGTAACTTAGATTTAGCAAATATTAGAGGTCATATCGATGAAAGCAGTCATAATTAACAATTACGGCAATCCGGAGGTGTTACAATACCGGGATGCTGAAATACCTGTGGTTCAGCCCGATGAGATATTGGTTCAGGTTTACTATGCCGGCGTCAGTCCTTTCGACGCTCATGTACGAGCGGGCTGGTTTCAAAAATCCCCAAATTATCAATTGCCGATCGTATTAGGTTGGGAGTTATCAGGGGTTGTTGCCACTGTAGGAGATAAAGTCAAAAAATTCAAGATAGGGGAGGCCGTATTTGCCCATCCCAGTGTTTACCGGAATGGCGGGGCGTATGCAGAATTTGTTGCTGTCAAAGAACATGAAGCAGCGCTGAAACCGGAAGCAGTGAGTCATGAACAAGCCGCTGCTATGTCTATGAATGCGCTGACGGTCTGGCAGGCGCTTTTTGATGCAGCGAAATTGACCGAAGGGCAAACTGTTTTGATTCACGCAGCTGCCGGCGGCGTTGGCCATTTAGCAGTACAACTGGCCAAATGGAAAGGCGCTAAAGTAATTGCCACTGCTTCAGCAAGAAACCGTCAGTTTTTAATGGATTTAGGAGTGAACCAATTTATTGATTATACAACCGAGTGTTTTGAAGGATCGGTTAAAGATGTCGATGTGGTTTTAGATACCGTTGGAGGTGAGGTGTTAACAAAATCTTTTCCAACCACTAAAAAGAATGGAATCGTTGTTTCATTAGTTGACTTTAATCTCATCAAACAAGCTTCCGATTTTGGAGTGAAGGGTATTAATGTCATCGTAGAGCCTAACGTTGCGCAATTGACTCAAATCGGTGAATTAATGGCGACAGGAAAAATTAATGCGCATATTGCAAAAATTTTTCCATTAAAGGAAGCACAACAAGCTCATCGTTTAATCGATTCAGGCCATGTGCGAGGGAAAATACTACTGAAAGTTTAGTTTTTATTTTTTATCCCATAAATGAGTTAATTTTGACTGCTTTAAATGTTCAGCCATCAGTTGGGTATTACTGCCGCGATGTGCCGGGCGATAGTATAAATAAATTTTAATGGGAGTCGGTTTGTCTTTTAATTTGATTTCAACGAGTTTTCCTTTGCTAATTTCATCTTTTAAGGCAATATTTGCACACCAGGTTAACCCAAGACCTTCTAAACCCGCATAGAGAATATTCATTCCAGAAGTGGAGGTATAGTTTCCAGTGATAGGAATTCTTTTATTCCCCAAAATCCATTCATTTTTAGTTGATGATCCTTTCACGACTAAGCAATTGTGATTTTTTAAATCAGCACTATTTTTTGGAGCGCCATGTTTTTTAATATATTTTGGTGCAGCGTAAATTCCGCGATGAATTGTCAATAAATGATCTTTGATCAATTGTTTTTCTTTCACATCGATTTCACTAATCAGTAAATCTACAGAGCCGTCCAACAAAGATGCCGGAGAGGTTTCTTCTGTCACCTGCAATTGTATTTTAGGGTATTTTTCTGAAAATGAAATTAAATGTTTTACAAAGGCGACTGAATTAAATGAATTAGGGATGCTCAGTCTCAATACCCCATGGGGCTTTATTTCCAATTGGCAAATTTCACTGCGAGCATCTTGGATTTCTGCCAATATTTTCTGAGCGCGAATTAAATAAACTTCCCCGGCTTCCGTGAGGGAAATATATCGAGTAGTACGATGCAGAAGTTTTTTACCTAGTGACTCTTCCAAGCGTTTAATTTGGTGAGTCAACATGGGGGTAGAAATCTGCAAATGACGCGAAGCGTGGCTAAAGCCCTTATATTCGGCTACGGCCACAAAACCCTGGAGACAAGATAAGAAATCAAGTGACATAGATTATTATTAAATTCGAAATAAATTATTATGATTTTAGCTTATTATCATCTTTTTTGAAAGTGATATAATATTCATATCTAAATCTATTCGGAGGTGAATTATGAGACTTAAATTAATAAAACTTAAAAACATGAAAAATCAAATAATTAAATCAGGAAAAGGCAAGATGACAATAGCGGGTCTTTTTCTAGTGATGTTTATTCCAGGTTTTGCTACGGCTGCATCTACTTTACCTGCCAGACAGACCCCAACTTCTATCTATTATTCTGCTTCCCCAGAGAGCCATTCGGCTAAAATGAATGCCTATATTCACTTTATGCATGCTGTACACGATGGTGATGCTAAAACAGCCAATGAAGTGGCCACGGATGATATTACTTGGGATTTGAATGCCGGTAGCGAAACGCCTAATGGGTTACCTTGGATCGGTTTATTTAAAGGGAAAAAAGAAATTTTTCAAGCAGCGCAATCAATAAACCGGTTGGAACTGGAAGTTCTATCTCGACAATATTACCTGATTTTAGAGACTAAAACGCAATTGATTATGGTGGCCAAAGATACCATAAAACTAAAAGGCATGGTTATCCCTAACATCGGTTTTGCTAATGTCATCACCTTCCGTGGCGATAAAATTGCCTATATTAAAAGTGTTGAGGATAGCGCTAGGGTGTTAACCGCTTATCAAGCTTATCAGGCTGGTAAAGCTGTAGAGGCTTGGTCTAAATAAAAACAGAGAAAAGTAGATGCGTTATTTAATTTATATACTGACTTTATTAATGATGAGTGCAACGACTTATGCGAATGGTAATTACGTTCAGACTAAAGATGATGCCAGACTTTATTACGAAGAGTCTGGTTCTGGTCAGACTATAATTTTTGTTCCTGGATGGACTTTTCCGCATGATGTTTTTGACAGGCAGATAAGTTATTTCAGTAAGCATTATCATGTTGTTGCCGTTGATCCACGTAGCCAAGGACTATCCCCAGTCACTTTGGAAAACAATAATTATGATCAACATGGAAAAGACTTAGCAAATTTAATAGATAAATTACAGCTCAAGCACGTAATTTTAGTTGGATGGTCAGCTGGATGTTTTGATGCTTACGCTTATGTGAGAGTAAAAGGCGCTGGTAATCTCAAAGCATTTGTTTGTATTGATGCTCAACCTAGAGGCGCTGGCAGCGACTCCTGGAAAGCTCCATCCTCTGTCAATAATGGCGCTGATGTGATGCGAGCATTAGAGCAGGATCGATACCAGTTTACCCGTAAATTTGCTCAAGCCATGGTAGATCATACATTATCACCGCATGAACTTGATTGGATCGTGAATCAATCGTTACGAACGCCCACTTTTGTTGCTTTGTTATTGTTGTATGACGCAGTTAACGCTGATTATCAGCCAGAGGCAATTTTGCTGGACAAATCTGGAGTTTCAACTCTAAATGTGATTACTAAGCCGATGGGGAAAAATGCAACGGCCTGGCTCAATGCAAATGCGCCTCATTCTAAAATAGTTATATTTGGAGGAAAGCATATGATGTTTTGGGAACATGCAGATGAATTTAATAAAATTTTAAATAACTTTCTTATCTCCTTAGATAAAAAATAGAAAAGGCGTTAATGGTTTGTGACTTAGCTTGCATTAGAAAATTATGCTAACATCTTAATCATTTTCTTTTTTGTTGATCTTGAGGATAAAATTTGTACCTTAAGTTGACTTCGGCTGACATTAAAAACGCCAGCATGATCACCTTGTCTACGGCGATCGCTATTTTTTTAGCGAAATGGCTCTCTATGTCCCAACTAATTTGGGTGATGGTGATTGTGGCGCTATTGCCTTTTAGCAAAATTGGCCGTACAGCAAAAATGCGTCATTTCAGCTTAATCTGCGCGGGAATTGCCAGTGCATTCGCTGTCGGTGTCACGGTTTGGTTCAATTCAACTGGCTGGCTGGTGATCACTTGGCTGCTGATTGCCTCATTCTTATTATATTGCTTGCCGCGGTATATCCCGGGAAGTAACGCCACTGGTACATTTATACTGGTTTTTATGGTTATTGCGCATAGTTTACCGGGAAAAAATCCGGCTGCCGTATTATCCTGTGTTGAATCTATTCTTGTAGGGACATTGATTGTCACGGGTATGAATGTGTTGTTCGATCGTGATAAAGCTATCTTACCGCTAATTCCTTTAGATCAATCTCTTTATCTAATTCAACGCGCCCTGCGCATCACGATCATGATAGCTGTAGCTTTTCTGATTTGTTATTTTGTCAAAATCCAAAATGCGTCGTGGGTGGCGCTGACCGTTATTGTGATTGATCAGAATACGCTAGGTGCTAGCGCTAAAAAAGCTGCTCAGCGTTTATTAGGTACTGTTTTTGGTGTGATTGCAGGTATCTTATTGGCGCATTTTCTTTTTAGCCCTTACCCGCTGTCTCGTTGGTCAGCCTTGTTGATTGTGTTTCTGATGTTCTTATTCGTTCGCGCCAATTATACCCTATGTATTTTCTTCGGCACAGTTTTGCTAGCCAACCTATTTTACCTTTTTTCTGGAACAAGCAGTATTGTCAATTATATGGTAGGTCGCCTGGTTGATATTCTCATCGGTATTATCATTGGCATTATCGGTCAAATGCTTTTGTTCCCGAGAACCCTTTTAGTTTGTTTACGTGAAGCGTATGTTCGGTTTTGGAGCGACGTTGAAAGTTTAATAGCGCTTACTACAGCGGATCAGCGCAAACAAGTTTTAACTAAACTCGACCAAGATTTAAAAAGTATCGAGCAAAATTTAAAGGATTTTCGTTATGAACCGATTAGTTTTTTATTTAAACGTTATCATTTAAGCGTCTCATTGATCCCTATAATTAAAAATTTTTTGACTTCATTGAAAACTATCCCGGTATTACCTGGGAAGGTCTCAGCACCTGCCAGTCAGACCATTCAAGTCTTACTTTCATATTATAAAAATCCAGCACTCAACTCAGTAACATTATTAGAGCATGCTTTACTTGAATTAGCTAAACTGGAAGAAGAGTTTTCTCTTGAGACAGAGACAAAATTTTTTCTGATTAATTTACAAAAACTGGTTGAACACTTTCGATTGACTATTCAAACTCCTCGTTGGCGTTTGGAACTAAAATAGGAGTTATCATGTTAAGCCAATGAAAGTGACATGTTACCTTCATTATAAAACTTCATGTGCTGAACAGCTGGTAATTTAAAATGACTACTGTATATTACTATGATATTTCATCTTTATCAGCATGAGGCAATATCAGAATTTAGAGGAATTTTCTTTTTTACGTCAACCAATTCACTTCATTTTCCTAAAAATAAATTAGGTAATTTGTTAGCCCAATGTGCTTTTTCTCCTGATCGTAAATCTAAAATTTCACAGCCAGTATCTGTTACTGCGACTGCGTGTTCGCAATAGCAAGCATAGGAATCATCCTTAGTGACAGCAGAGCCTAATGAATTATTCACAAGCTCGGCTTCACCGTTACCGGCGCTCATAAAGGTTTCTATTGTTATCACCATTCCTGTTTTAAGTATTCTATCTTTGTTGACCTCATTCTTATACAGGGGGAATTAGCCAACCATCCATATGGCGTTTACCCAAAGAATGTCCAGCAAACAATTGACATTCGGGTAACTTAACCATGGAAACACCACTTAAATAATAATTAAAGCACATTGAATGAATGGAGATTGCAAATTTCTTTGATAATTGAACGTAACCATAATAACCCGGAGTCATTTTGCTGCTGACGATGCCAAATTTGCACGATGCTGACCTCTGGAATTTTGATCGGTGGGTTAGTATATCTCAGGTGGTAAGACTTTGCTGACTGAATAACGAGTTTTTTGGAAAATGTGCCGACTAGATCAGAATTCGATATTATTTTTAATGCCGGTAGAATTTCAGGAATAGTTATTTTTACCGCACGTTTTAAATTGAGTTTTGCCAGGGCGAGATCGGTTTTGGTTAACTCATGTGAGTAGACTGCGGTTCTAATGTGTTCCGCTTGTAAATAGCGTTCCAGTGTTAAAGGCTTAGCAAAAATAGGGTGATTGGTGCGGGCTATGCAAACTGCGGTATCGGTGAACAATGGCTCGTGACAAAGCTGTTTGTCTAGCTTTTTTTCAAAACCGATGCCCAGTTCTATTTGTCCGTTGACAAAGGCCTCTGTTGGAAATTCATTCATGGACAATATTTTTAAAGAAACATGCGGAGCTTTCTTTTTAATGAAGGCATAAAGGTACGGTAGCAAGATAAAATCGATATAATCCGTCGTGCCGAGGGTAAATATGCGATGTGAGGTTTTATAGTCGAAAGTTTCCGTCTGTCCTAAAAAAGATTCAATCTTTCTAAGTATTTGATCCACTTCAGGAGCGATTTCCAGCGCTTTTTTTGTGGGAGTCATTTTTTTAACGCCGCGAATAAACAATTCATCGTTGAGTAATTCACGTAATTGATGGAGAGAGTTACTAATGGCAGATTGGGTCAAGTGAAGTTTTTTTGCAGCTAAAGTAACCTGCCTTTCCTGCATCAAGGTATGAAATATTTTCAGTAAATTTAAGTTGACTTTGGAAAGGGTTTTCATGAATGTATTGGAGCATTCTAGGTCAATAAATGCAAGAGCCGGACATTTTAGACTCATAAGGCCAGCAATTCCCGCTGAATTATAACACATTGAAAAATATGGTAATAAAGAATATTGAAAATATAATTTTCGCAGAAGACCCCCTCCTGATGAGGGATCGCAAGTTCGATGCGAGCGGTAGCGACCTTTCCCTTCATTCCGGAGTTCTGGCTTTGCCAGAATTCCGGATAAGAACCAGGAAGCAATTCACGCAGAGCGGGAATTGCTGGGCTAAGGCTTATTGAATGTTACATCTATAAAAAGGGTGCTACACTACGTTTATGAAGAAAAGCGCGGGGATATTTGTTCTTGGACTGATCTACTTTCAAGCAAGTTTTGCCGATATTGATTCAGGTAAACGGCTTTATGAATCCCGTTGTGCCGTTTGTCATGGGGTAGATGCCAAAGCAACAGGTCGGTTGGCGCAAAAGAGTAATCCTCCTACTCCTGATTTGACAACGGCTGAATTTAAAAAAAGGTTAGCTGATTATCCGGGTGTTATTGTTGCCTCGGTTGTGCTTCGGCCTAATGGTAATTTAATTCCGAATATACTGAGAGAAAACGACGTTAAAATTCCCACTCATGTTTGGACAGAGGATGAGCTGAGAGCGCTCAATCAGTATATGCTTACCCTCATATTTCCACCCCAATAATTTATGGGTTTTTGTGCAGGTATTGATTATCTATAAAATAAATCATCGACGTAGAAATGATTACAATAAATCCGCCTATTAAAGTCAAAATTACTCGGTCATAAGCAAATACGTTATGATAACTTCCCAGTAAGTGCGTAAAACCTAAAACAAATAATTCGATGAATAAGGTTCTGCCGGTATAGGAAAAGCCTAGAAAGAAAATGAGAAATAAAAATAATATTAATATAGCCAAGTTTATCCAAAATTCGGGAGGAATAAGATAACCAAATAACCCTACTGTAATTAAAGCGCCTGCAGTATTGACCAATATTCGTTTGAATGATGTTTGAATAGTTTTTCTTTGTGAGCTTTGGATGACCACCAGAGCAGTCAAGCCAATCCAATACAAATGTGAAAATTGAAAATGCACGGATAAAAAATAGCTGATAATTTCAGCCAATACTAACGATACGACAGCAACTATAGCCGTAATATGATAGCGATGGCTTTGTTGTTCACTCAGAGGTATTGAAATTTCGGTTTTTCGAGTTCGTTCAAATAAAAAATAGAAAATAACAAAAATGACTGCGACCAGTAGGCCGGCTACAGCATAATGAGCGCCATCCCGCCAAGTGAAGGGTAATGCAGTAAAGATTAAAAACATGACCGAGCCGGTTACAAAAATATTGGTTTTATATTTAACCTTGGGAAGATAGAAGGCGAGTCCAGCATAGAGAATAGTCAACAATTTTGCTGGCAGAGAGAAGTAATATCCGAGTATGCCGCCGATGACGATTGAGAGCACGATAACACTACTTCCTAAAACGACATGCCTCAGATGTTTTTTTTCGACGGAGAAAGTAGCCGCCGAAGACATCACCGCCATATTAAAGACGATTAATAAAGTATTATTGGAAGCCCCTAGTAGTTTAAATATACCGGTCACCACTATGCAAAATAGTGTGATCTTACAGGCTTCTAATGCAAAAGCGGAATAATCAGTATCGCTCATAGTGTCATTTTCCCAGTGATTTAGTCTTTAGGCAATAAATCAGTAACCTCCAGATTATGGTCAATATTACTCTGTAATTGGTTTACATTTTAGGAATATGAGTAGCCTTTTTCCTTCATCATTTGTCTTTCCGGGCCTTGATTAGGCTTTTTAGGCGCCAACCCTAATAGAATGCCTTTGTTAGCAGAGAGTGGTTGCGTTAAACCACTTTTTGAAAAGTTATATATATCTCTACCAAGACCACCCAAACAACCCAACAGGCTAGCCGTTAAATTAAGTGGAAAAAGAGCAATCCAGCACGGGCACCAGAAGGCCCCCCAAAGGGCAGTACCATCTTCATTTTTTGTATTTTTATTTGTCAGCACATGGCAAGGATCACATGTCAGCGCCCATGGTTTGATTAAATAAGTGGTGGTATAACAATTTTGTTTGCTGTCTGGATGAAGTCCACGCCAATTTGCTAAAGATGCTTCGCCTAATGTTTCTTTGGTTAAAGTTTTCACTGTAAAACTTTCTATTTTTGTTAAAAATCCTGGGCTTGTGCCTTGTCCAGCTAAATGTGGACCTACCGCTCTTAACAGAGTATGCCATTTTTTCGATCCCATTCCCTTATTTTCAACGACCTGAACTTTTTCATCATACAGTAAAGGTTTACGTTGCTCATTATTTATTTCATCAAATATTTTCATCTTATACCTCATTTAAAATTTTAACTTTATAATCTTAAGAGATTTATCTGGGCTTAAAACTAGTCAAAATTATTAAGTTATAGTTTTTATTTGTGAATATTATAACTTGCGCTATTTATAAATAATAATTATATATTTAAATATTGAATATCATTATTAATGATAATTAACTAGATTGAGCGGTCTTTAGATAAGCAGTGCACTTGGCGCTTTATGTGGTACTTGTAAATGTAGAAGAAAAAGGTAACTACTTGCGTGTCTGTCGCGAATTCTTATTTAAGCTGCAATGGGCAGTTGGAATAAGCCTTGACAATGCCTTCTCCACTGAAAATGGTTGATCGGAATTGAGAAAATTGGTTGATCGTTTATCGAAAGAAGGAGCTAAACATCTTTATATTGATGGTGGAGTGACTATTCAGAGATTTTTAACGAATATGACTCATCGCCAGAGTCGAAGCATTGGGAAGCACGAAGGCTAAACCGAAATAACTTAAAACCATCGACAGGGCATTACGCGATTGCGCAATTCAAGGAATGGGAATTGTGCAATTGCATGATTATATGGTGTCTGATGCTTTAAAGGACGGACGATTAATCGAATTGCTAAAAGATTTTAGTCCGTCACACCAGCCTGTGTACTTATATTATCAGCAGAGCTGTTATTTGCAACCTAAAATCAGGCGTTTTATTGATTTCTATACAAAGTAAATGGCTCGTTACTAAATCCAGCCTATAATCCGGTTGCCTCAACTTCTATAAGTTCTATATTTCAATACTATTGCAATATAGAATTATATGTGGTATAGTATTCAATATGGCAAAACATTTTTATCACCCGTCTGTTGACGATTTAACTATTGACAGCGTTTTATATGCTCTATCAGACCCTTACCGGCGGAATATGATTTTTCGGCTGATGGGGTGTGAAGGTATGAATTGTGCGGAAGCCTGTGAAGATCAGCTTTCTGCTTCGACCATTTCATTTCATACCCGCATCTTACGGGAATCAGGATTGATACGTTCTGAAAAAAAGGGAGTTTCTGTGATTAATGCCGTGCGTAAAGAAGATATCGAAAAACGGTTTCCGGGATTGTTACATGTTGTTTTTCAGCACCACAAAAAAAATAAAAAAGTAAAACGTTCTATTAAAAAGTAACAGAGGATTCTTATGAATTTAGCACTGTTCGCTCTAACTGCTGGAGCCTTTGGAATTGGCGTCACTGAGTTTGTCATCATGGGTCTGTTGCTCGAAATCAGCAGAGATATGAACGTTTCAATTTCCATAGCTGGTTTATTAATTTCCGGCTATGCATTAGGCGTTGTGATTGGCGCACCGATTTTAACTGCGCTCACCACCCGTTGGCCGCGAAAACAAGTGCTTATCGGACTGATGATAATTTTTACTTTAGGCAATTTTTTCTGCGCCATTGCTCCCAACTATTCCTTATTGATGGCATCTCGAATCTTAACTGCTTTTGCCCATGGCACATTTTTTGGCGTTGGTTCTATTGTCGCAACCAATTTAGTTGCTCCTAATAAACGGGCTTCGGCTATTGCAATGATGTTTATGGGTTTGACTGTCGCTAATATCATTGGGGTGCCTTTTGGCACTTGGTTAGGACAAATTTATAGCTGGCGCACCACTTTTTGGGCAGTGACATTAGTTGGCGTCATCGCTTTAATTGTGTTGTGGTTATTTGTGCCAAAAGAAGAGGCGAATGTTCAAAATCCTGATTGGAAAACCGATCTTAAATCAATGATGCGTCCCGAGGTTTTACTGGGCTTTTTAACCACAATCTTGGGATATGCTGGAGTATTTGCGGTATTCACCTATATTGCACCCATTTTAACTCAAATCAGTGGTTTTAAGGAATCAGCCGTTTCGCCGATTTTACTGTTATTTGGTTTAGGTTTAGTGGGCGGTAATTTACTGGGTGGAAAATTAGCTGACAAAAATTTATTGGCAACGGTGATTGGAACGCTGTTCACTTTGGCTGTCACATTGGGATTAATGAGTATCGGCATGCATCATAAAATTTTATCAATTATATTCGTTGCCCTATTAGGCGCTGCTGCTTTTGCCACAGTCGCGCCCTTGCAGATGTGGGTATTGAGTAAAGCGGTTGGTGCAGGTCAAGGTTTGGCTTCTAGTCTCAACATCGCCTCTTTCAATCTGGGCAATGCTATCGGCGCTTGGCTGGGTGGTGTTGTCATTGATCACGGCCCTGGCTTAAACTCTTTATTCTTGATTGCTGCTATATTACCATTAATCGCCATCGGTGTGGTTGGATTTTCTACTCAGGTTGTAAAAAACTTTATTGTGAGAGATTAAAAATTTAACCATTTAATCAAAGATTTTTTTTCGAGGTTTTAATCATGTCTGGTAATAGTGGTGTATTTTACGAATCCGATCAGTTACCGCCTGGACTTTTTAAATCTTGTGTCGTCCCCAGGCCCATAGGTTGGGTCAGTAGCATTGATAAAGAAGGTCGGGAAAACCTGGCTCCTTTTAGTTATTTTAATGCAGTTTGTGACGATCCGCCTATGGTCATGTTTGCAACCACCGGATCGCACAAGGAGGGAGGACCTAAAGATAGTTTAAAAAATATTGAAGAAACCAAAGAATTTGTCATCGCACAATTTCGCCTGTGGTCGTGAGCGCCATTCCTCGTCCGGATCTTCGTAAGACAGGCTTACCTATTTGATTTTCCAGCTTTTTAAGCTGGGCGCTGACTGCAGAGGTGGATCGTCCCAACCGGTCAGCTGCTTTCGCGAAACTGCCTAATTCTATGCCGGTCACAAAACTTCGTAACACTTCAAGATCAAATATCATTCGCCGCATTGAATAATCATCCCATTTTTTCGAACTATTATGCCATATCTTTCTAATTTTTTAAATCATAATAGGCTGGTATACTCGTGTAAGGTTTTATAAACGTATCTATGGAGGTTCTATGAGTAAAGACCGAAATTTAGGTAAACGGATGATGGGAGATATCGCGCCGAAGTTGGCCGAGCTGACCGACGAGGTTGTTTTTGGTGATATTTGGGAACGCAAGGGTTTATCTAAACGGGATCGAAGTATGATTACTGTGGCGACTCTGGTTGCTTTGAATCGCACGGAACAATTATCTTTTCATCTGAATTTTGCCTTGGAAAACGGAGTGACCCAGGAAGAATTGGTTGAACTGATTACGCATTTAGCATTTTACGCCGGCTGGCCTCCCGCTGTTTCAGCAATTAATCTGCTGAAATCATTAACGCCGTCAAAATAATACAGGAGATCTTTTATGCCGATGACTCGAATTTCTTTATTAAAAGGCAAATCGACTGAATATTTACGGGCGATTTCTGATAGTTTACATCAAGCTTTAGTGGATGCTTTTGAAGTCCCTCCGGATGATCGTTTTCAAGTTATCCATCAGCATGAACCCGAAGAACTCGTGTTCGATCGTCACTATATGGGCGGACCGCGATCTGATGATTTTGTGTTGTTTTGTATTACTGCCGGAAAGCTGCGCAGCACGGCTATCAAACAGGCTTTTTACAAAAAATTAGTTCAGCTGTTGGCTGAAGCTCCAGGTATACGGCCTGAAGATATTATGGTGGTTATCAACACCACTCAAACCGATGAATGGTCGTTTAGCGCGGGGAACCCTGTAAAATGGTGATGAATAATTCGTTATTAATGAGGACTTGACCATGTATGCCATGCAATATGTCATTGAAGTTCCAGGAATTCGGTATCAAGTATTGCATCTTTCAAAGCCCTATCTGCGAGAGATCTTATGAAAATACTTTATTGTTTTTGCACAGACTTACCTAATTCTGGAAACCCTGCCGGTGTTATTTTTAATTTTCCTGGAGATAAATCTGAAAAACAAAAATTAGCAAACCAATGGCAATTACCGGTTATCGTATTTATAGAGAAAGCTGATTCTTCTATTCCGATCTTGCAATTCTTTTATCCCAATATAGAAATGAATTTATGCTTACATGGTGCATTAGCGGCGGTCTTTCTCTTAATGAATCAGCGTCAGATCGATCATATTACAATATCTAATGCGGTTGGAACATTATATCAGGCGATAAAATTAGATAATCAGGTTGTGCAAATTAAAGTGCCCGCAGAGCCTGCTCCGACATATGCTCCAGATTTGAAATTATTAAAACAACTGCTCAATTTTACTGATGTTGGTGAAATTTCTACGGATTTACCGATGACGGTTGCTTCTGTAGGCAGTCCCAAATTATTTATTCCTCTGAGATCTCCTGAAATTTTGGCAACATTACACCCTAATTTTGATCTGATCAAACAGTGGAGTCTAGACAATAAAATTAACGGTCTTTATGTTTACGCACCGGAATCAACTCATCCGCTGTTATTACAGGCTCGCGCATTTAATCCGAAAACGGGACAAAATGAAGACGCCGCTACCGGAGTCGCTGCTGCCGCCTTAGCCTTGGTCTTCAAAAAAAATCTCATCATCAAGCAAGGTCATTTTATTGGGAAACCCAGTCAATTGATGGTGACATATCATAATTCTGAAGAAATTTACGTTGGCGGAAAGATCATTGAACACAAAAAGCTATGCTAAATTATCCTTTAATATTTGAAATATACGGCTTGTTTGAATATAAACTTGATATCGTTCGTGAAAAAATTGACCCGAGATGGAGGTATCAGCATTGTGAATGGTGGATTTGATTTTAAATCCGGTCAAGAAGCGATTGTTTCCGGTATAGGTGATTTGGTTTCTTATGGAACATTATATATCGCTAATCCAGATTTAGTTGAACGTTTCCGTCGAGGTTCGCCCTTGAATACGGCTGAAGAAACCACTTTTTATACGCCTGGTGAAAAAGGATATTTGGATTATCCTCATTTGATGACTTAACTGTTATTCAATATAGTTTAATATTTTTTGGTGTAATTTAGTTTGTTCGGACTCCTGATCCAGAATCCAGGTAGTAATATTGTGTGGACAATTTTCAATGACATGCAATTCTTTTTTACTAGCATTCGGTGTATGAAAATGAATGAGTTCTATGACTCCTGGCGAAATCACAGTATCCTTTTCTCCGATCACTATTAAAATATGTCCGGTAAAATTTTCCAGTAAAGGCAGCGCATCAGTCTTTTTCCAACTTTCCGGAGAGCGAATAATTTCAGTAAAACCGCTATCAAATGAAGTGGCATAGGCTTGTTTGTCATATAAAGCGGGGCATAAAAGAATAAGCGTTTTGATTTTAAAAAATTCCAATAACTTAATGGCGATAAAACTGCCCATGCTGGATCCACACACAATCAATGGTTTTTCTTTTGAAGCCAATTGTTCAACCATATTTTTTATAAAATTCGATCCTCTCGGTTAGCTTTTCTAATATTTAAGTTCATCGTATTTCTCTATTTAATTGAAATTATTTTTCCATCAGTCAGATTTTTTAAATCTGCAGAATGTAGTTTAAATACGGCGTTCGCAGTTCCTGCCGCAGCCCAGAGTTCTTCATATTGTAATAAATATTCGTCGATAAATGTATCAATCACTTGCTGATGTCCAACCGGGTTTAAATTTTGTGCGTTATAGCGTATACTCTATCATAGTACGTTATAACGCACAAGTCTTTAAGAGGAAAGGCAATGAAAAAAGTATCCCGCCGGGTTGCATTAGCGCTCAAATCCCTTCGTAAGGCACGAGGATGGCGTTTAGACAAGACAGCAGAAGCAACAGGCGTTAGCAAGGCCATGTTAGGACAGATAGAGCGAGAAGAGTCCAGCCCTACTGTCGCGACTTTATGGAAATTAGCCAAAGGATTTGATGTTTCTTTTTCTACGTTTCTTGAGGAATCACCGTCAGATTTGCAAAACCCTATTTACCGTTCTAAAGAAGAACAACAGCTGAGTTCTGCCGATCAATCCATTCAAATAACCACGATATTTTCGTTTGATAAACAGTTAGGCTGTGAGATTTTTTCAATCGAGTTACTTCCTCACTATGAGCACGTATCCAAACCTCATCAGACCGGCGTTATTGAACAGATTATTGTGGTGAAAGGTACTTTAGAAATACGATTAAATGGAGTTTGGCAGACTTTACGTAAAAATGAAGGATTGCGTTTCAATGCAGATCAGCCTCATCGTTATCGAAATAGCACTGCAATGAAAACTCATTTTTACAACATTATTCATTATCCAGGAGCACAGATCATTGGAAAAGAGAAAGGATAGTTTAGATAGTGATTGTGAGCAAGGATTTAACCGAATTTTAATTAACAGATCGTTTGGTTAAAATTAATTTGACGGATAAAGCACTGAGCGTCAAACTCATCAGCCACTTTTGAAATTTAGCCCATTGTTGATTTTCATTTAAGAAATCAAAAATCATGGCGGCTGCTAATATAATTAAACCATTGATAATAAAGCTGATGGTAATTTGCGTAAATCCCAGAAATAGAGTTTGTGAAATCATGGAACCTTCACTATTCAAGAATTAATGCCATCATGTGTTCGTCAATAAAATAGTCTTCGTAGGGTCTTTTAAGGTATTTTTTTAAAATACCCTCTAGTCCAACCAAAAACCATATTGAAGAATGTAAACAATCTTATCTAAAATTTTTACAGAGATTGTATTTGTAAGCCCTTGCTAAGGTTTCTTGACTTTCAAAATCTGTTGCAACTTTTTTCACTAAATCCTTAAAATTTTCGTGTTTAGGATCAGAAATAACAGCTGCGATCTTATTTTTTACATAATCCATTACGGCTTCATCTGCTAAATAACCTTCAATAATAAATTTATTCTGTTCTGCTGCTAGCAGCACTATCCTCCATGGACACAAAGTCCAGGGATAAGCTTCTGCTAAAGTCATAATATTTTTAAAATCTTTATCGGCTTGCTCGGCATTTTTTTGAACAACGGGATCGCTATCTTTTAATCCTGATTGAATCATATTTTTTATATTTTCCATATTTTTTATACTATCAAAAAAACGATCGATCGTGAAAGGGTTTGATCGATTAGATAACATTTGCAAAGTAAGATCTCGAATGAAATGAGGCGAAAGAGGAGTAAATAAACTGCCTGGAATAAATTTTTGAATTTTTTGATCGCGTTCACCGTCGAATAATTTACCTAATTTTTTAATTAAAATTGCGGACCAATCCATCTCCTTACGCACATTTTCAAAATTGACTTGTTCATTATTTTTTAATAGTTACTTATAAATCTGCAAACGAAATTGCAAATTATAGGCTTTTTTATAATAAATAAATCTAGGATCAGTCAGTATTTTTTCTCTTTCTATTTTCGTTGTCGGTAAAGGTAATTTAAGCAAGTTCGTTGCTATAAAAGTTTTTAAAGCGTCTTGATTTAATTCAGCGTAATTTTCCCATGGAAATATATCTTTTCTACCTTTTTTATGTATGATCAAAATTTTATCTTCTTTATCAATAGGAGGTAAAAATTTAGATAATGATTGAATAGCTTGCTCGATATGAGATATTTGCTCCAATCTTTGTTTGGCAATAATATCTTGGGTATCAAAGCGCATATATTCAATTATTTTATTCAAATCAAGGATATTATTTTTAATAAACCCTTTTAATAAAGGATATTTTTCTTTATCGGTAGATGATATCGATATTTTACATTTAGGATAATACGCAACCATTCTAGCCAATGTTTTCTCAATATCCATGGGTAATGATTGATTTGGGCCCATTGACAATTGAAGGTAATCTATAGCAAGAGTCTTGTCATAATTATTATAAAAATACAATGGAAAAACTAAACCCATTGTTTTTTCCATATCTTTTTTAATCATAAGCAAATTTAAAAGGAGCAGAGGATCTCTTATCCCTGAACCAGCTGTTATGCCAAATCCTAACACACTGTTTATGTTCATTTTAAAAAGTACTTCATTTAATGACCTGGGTTGGATATCTAAATCAGTAGAAGGAGCATACTTATCATCATGATGAATACTACTGTACATTTTATTGCGAAATTCTCGGTCATAATCATGAAATTTTCCGTCAAAAAAATGAAATATTGCTTTTGGCGCCGATGTATTCATTCTCTGTATTACAAATTGGAATGGTGTTGGAAGAGGTGCTATATAAGTTTTCCTTCCATGCTTATTGAGATGATGCCCTCCAAAAAATGAAGTATATCCTGACTGTAGATCCTTATCGTCAAAGTCTTTAATACGCCCCGCCTCATAATTTATAAACATACAGATGGCTTGTTCGTCATCAACGTCTTACTGGAGAACGTCTGCAACCGGAGTTAGTCAATTCAGAAATGGATAATTGGTCTCAATTTTTGAAGAGCCAGGCCATAGAAAGAAATGCGGTGATTTTGGATATTACGCGATTAACCCAAGATGAAATGCTTGTCTGGTTAAAAGATTATTTACGATCTTACAGAAAACAGTAGTAATAAAAGCACATCGTTTATTGTACTCAATTCAAAACACATGAATAAGCCTTTAATAAATCAATGCGGCATGTAACATCGAATCTTAGATTTAAACCGCCGGTAGAGCAATAATACACTGCAGCTGGCGCCAAGAACCATACCCCACCAGAGACCGATGCCCCCAAGTTGAAAATAGGTTGCAAATAAATATCCCATAGGTAATGCGATTCCCCAAAAACTGATAATAGATGCTAAAAGTGTAAAATTCGTATCTTTCAATGCGCGTAACGCACCAAATAGTGAGATTCGTGTAGCCTCAATAATTTGAAATAAAGCGCTAACGGCGAATAATATTTTTATTTCATTGATGACGTTGGCATTGATGGGATTATGTATATCAAAGTCGACTGATATCAACGATGAAGGAAACATCCAAAAAACAATAGCAATGATTCCCATGAAAATGGCCGATAACATTATACCGGTATAACCTGAGCGTTTTGCTAAATTAATACTTTTTGCACCGAGTAAGTGTCCCATGCGAACGGTAGTGGCTTGAGCGATAGAGAAAATCATTGACATGAGTATACATAGATATTGCATGACTATTTGATTAGCGGCTAACAACTGGCTTCCTAATGATCCCATTACCAATGTTAATGCAAAGAAAAATCCTACTTCAAAACAATACATGGCGCCCATAGGGAAACCCACTTTCAATAATTCCCATAAATATGAAGGTTTATTCTTATTGAGAATAGAACGAAAATAGTGTTTATAATCTTTGTGTTTTAAAACAAATGCGCTGATGACTATGGCTATTATCCAATAACTGATTGTCATTCCCCAGCCTGCACCCGCAATCCCTAAAGCCGGAAATCCGAATGCACCGAAAATCAATGAATAGCTAAAAAATATCACTAATGAAACGCCAAACACGGTAAAATACATAATCATTCGTGCATGACCTAACCCTATAATAAATTGAAAAATAGCGACAGAAACGAAGTTGGGTAGCAATCCCCACGCCAAAGCATGTAAGTACGATTTGGCAAGCAATACAACAGATGGATTTTGCCCTAATATTAGGAAGATAGGGGGCATATTCCAAAATAAAATAAATGCTGGAATAGTCATCAGTAGACTTAACAACAAACCATCACGCGCAACTAATGATATGCCTGCTTGATCATTACCGCCATATTTGTGAGAAATCAGGATGCTGATAGAACCCAAAGTACCAAACATGATCACTGCAAAAGTAGCATACAACCAGCCTACTAACGCGCCTGCCGCTAATATGTTTTGGCCTAACTTTGCTAGAAACATAGTTTCAAAAAATCCGGTTGACGCACCGATAACACCAGTCAATACCAACGGTATCGCTAGTTTTAAAAGAGGATATAAATCATTTTTAAGTGAATGATGGTTCATGTATTAACTCATTTAAACTTTGAGGCAGATAGCCCCCGCTTTGCATATCCCAAAGTTTGGCGAAATAGCCGTTTTTTGCACGGAGTTCTTCCAAAGTGCCATCTTCAATAATCGCGCCGTCTTTGAAAAATAAAATACGGTCCATTTTTTGCAGAGTTGATAAACGATGGGCAATGACGATGGTGGTCTTATTATTCATGAGTGAATGCAACCCTTGCTGAATATGATGTTCAGTAGCGGAATCGAGTGAAGAAGTAGCCTCATCTAAAATTAAAATGGGTGCTGCTTTTAAAATAGCGCGTGCAATAGCAATTCGTTGACGTTGACCGCCCGATAATTTAACACCACGTTCTCCAACCAGTGCCTGATAATTTTCTGGGAGCTGTTGAATAAATTCATCACAATGTGCCTTCTCTGCAGCGGTGATCACTTCGGCGTCCGTAGCATCCGGTCGGCCATAACGAATATTTTCCATAATAGTCCGATGAAATAATTCCGGCTCTTGAGGAATCATCGCAATTTGCTGACGTAAACTGCGTTGAGTGACGGTTTTAATATCCTGGTTATCAATAAGGATGTTACCAAATTGTAAATCAAACAGCCGTAAAATGAGTTTGGCAAAAGTGGATTTACCACTGCCTGAGAATCCCACTAATCCAATTTTTTGTCCGGCGGGAATTAATAATGAAAATTCTTTAAAAAGTGTTCTATTTTTTAAATAGCTAAAATGAATATGATTAAAATGGATTTCACCTCGATAAATAACCAGAGGCTTTGCCATGACTTGGTCTTGAATGGCAGGTGTGGGCGTAATAATACTGAGCGCTTGCTGACATTTTCCGATATCCTGAGTAAAACGCACCAGTTGTTGAGCCAGATCCCAAATAGTCATACTAATGGAAAAAGATAAGCTCAGCACGAAGGCAAAATCACCCACCGTGATCCAACCATGCATTCTGCCATAAATTAAGGTAATCAACATAAGTGTGACTAAAAAAGTAATGCCTATCCCCTGGATAAAATATAATTTCATCATCGAGCGTTGCATGGTTCTGTCTTTAATATTCACATTTGACAAGGATGCATTAATTCGTGATTGCTCGAAATGTTCGTTGGCGAAAATTTTGCTGGTAGTAATATTAGAGATGCTGTCGACCAGTGATCCATTTAATTGGCTATAGGATTCGGCATATTCAGTGGCATGATGTGAAAAATAGAGCGCCAGGAATGAACTGACAGTGATAAAAATAGTTGCCCACACAAATAAAATCGCTGAAAAAATGGGACTCACTATAGCCAACATGAATGAGGCTATAAAAATGGCCATCGCTCTGGGAACAAACATTTCACTAATCACTTTAATCACAGGTTCAGTACTTTGCGCCAGGTCCTGAATTTTTTTAGCCAAACTTCCGGCAAAGTTTTCTTGAAAGTAGTTGTAGGAATGTTGGGACAAGTACGTAAATGTCGCCATAATGATATCGGTTTTAATTTTAGGGAATAAAATTAAGCACATCCAATCATAAATTCGAAATGTAATGTTTAAAAAAACCGACATGCCGGCGTAAAATATCGCTGGCCACAAAATAACACCTAATAATTGGTCGGGATGGGCGGCTTGTTGATTAACCCCATCAATAATAAGTTTCAATAAATAAGGCGAGATCGATAGTTCAATTGACCAGATCAGTGCAACTGCGAAGAAAACAAATAAGCCCAGTTTATATTTCTTTAGAAAAAACAGGATAAATGAACCCAATGTTTTAGGGAGTAATTGGGTCGACATGTTAGCACCTCAAGGTAAATATGGGCAAATATTGTACTATAAATCGAAGTGTACGTAAAGTGAAAGCACGCTGCTTTCGAGGCCATGGTTTGGGTCGTTTTCATGGTTGCAAAAATATGGAATCTAAGATAAGTCAGTGATAAATCAATGATAAATATTACATTATGGCGAGAAGTTAACGCGCGCACGCAAAGGCAGAATTCACTTTTATATCATGATTTTACTATTTATCACAATTTAATTGAGCCTGCAAATCTATTGATGAATTCCAGTATGAATAAGTAGCGAGCCTTGCGAAAACACTTTGGATCTGTTCCCTACAGAGTGCGAATAGTTACAATCTAATTTGATTTCGTGGTGGTAAGGTTGAGGGTTAGTATGCCTGGATTGGTGTGTAATGTGATCTTTAAACTTTGAGTTTTGAACAATGTGATCAACTGGTCTTTAAACACGAAGCGTTTTCCTTTCTTGTTATGTCTTCCAATACCGGTAATTAAGTTGAGCTGAGAGAAAGCTTGGTAACAGTTGGCTTTCATGCAAGCGAGTACAGATAGAAAAGCTTCTCCTGCAGTATGGCAACCGTGTAGATCTATAGTGGATGATTGGCTGGGTCTGTTTTGGGGAATATAAGGTTGATACAACTTCAAGGCTTGCTCTACACCCATGTTCTGGTTTTTATGTTTTAATAATAAATATTCTGCTAATATCGCTCTTTCTTCATTATCAGTGTCAATGTTAACGACATTGATAAGTTTTAACATTTCATTGTCGATACCCTCATACAGGGGTTGTAATTGATCTGCTTTGGTAGAATCGTCTGGAGCGGCTAAAGCAATTAGACATTGAAATAACATGAGTAACGATTGTGCTGAATGGTGTTGTGACTGATATAAAAAAATCTGGATTTGGTCCAGGGATAACCGCATGAGGGGTTCACGCGTTTTCTCTTCCAGCAATTCCCAGGGAAAACCGTTGGCCAATAAACTTAAGCTTTGCGACGGCCACTTTTCATGCTCATTTAAAGATTGTATTGCTTGAACCGCTAAGGCGCGGCATAAGTCCTGGCGAGGCATTTCTTCGAGCAGCTCCCAGGATAAACCGTTGGCTAATAAACTTAAATCTTGCGACGACCACTTTTCATGGTCATTTAAAGATTGTATTGCTTGATCCGCTAAGGCGCGGCATAAGTCTTGGCGAGGCTTTTCTTCGAGCAGCTCCCAGGATAAACCGTTGGCCAATAAACTTAAGCTTTGCGACGGCCACTTTTCATGGTCATTTAAAGATTGTATTGCTTGAACCGCTAAGGCGCGGCATAAGTCCTGGCGAGGCTTTTCTTCGAGCAGCTCCCAGGGTAAACCATTGGCTAATAAACTTAAATCTTGCAACGACCACTTTCCCGGTCGATTTAAAGATTGTATTGCTTGAACCGCTAAGGCGCGGCATAAGTTTTGGCGAGGCTTTTCTTCGAGCAGCTCCCAGGGTAAATTGTTGGCCAATAAACTTAAGCTTTGCGGTGGCCATTTTTCTTGATTTGAAGAATGTAGTGCCTGAGCCGCTAAAGCGCGACATAAGTCCTGGCGAGGCTTTTCTTCGAGCAGCTCCCAGGGTAAACCGTTGGTCAATAAACTTAAACCTTGCGGCAACCATTTTTTCTGTCGATTTAAAGATTGTATTGCTTGAACCGCTAAGGCGCGGCATAAGTCCTGGCGAGGCTTTTCTTCGAGCAGCTCCCAGGGAAAACCGTTGGCCAATAAACTTAAGCTTTGCGACGGCCACTTTTCATGGTCATTTAAAGATTGTATTGCTTGAACCGCTAAGGCGCGGCATAAGTCTTGGCGAGGCTTTTCTGCGAGCAGCTCCCAGGGAAAACCGTTGGCCAATAAACTTAAATGTTGTGGCAACCAATTTTCATGTTGATTTAAAGAGTGTAGTGCCTGATTCACCAAGGCGCGGCATAAGTCCTGGCAAGGCTTCTCTTCGAGCAACCCCCAGGGTAAACCGTTGGCCAATAAACTTAAGTTTTGCGACGGCCACTTTTCATGGTGATTTAAAGAGTGTAGTGCTTGAACCGCTAAGGCGCGGCATAAGTCCCGGCGAGGTTTTTCTGCGAGCAGCTCCCAGGATAAACCGTTGGCTAATAAACTTAAATGTTGTGGCAACCAATTTTCATGTTGATTTAAAGATTGTATTGCTTGAACCGCTAAGGCGCGGCACAAGTCTTGGCGAGGCTTTTCTGCGAGCAGCTCCCAGGATAAACCGTTGGCCAATAAACTTAAGCTTTGCGACGGCCACTTTTCATGGTCATTTAAAGATTGTATTGCTTGAACCGCTAAGGCGCGGCATAAGTCTTGGCGAGGCATTTCTTCGAGCAGCTCCCAGGATAAACCGTTGGCCAATAAACTTAAATCTTGCGACGACCACTTTTCATGTTGATTTAAAGAGTGTAGTGCTTGAACCGCCAAGGCGTGGCATAAGTGCTGACGATCTTTCTCCACCAGTAGCGACCAGGATAAGCCATTAGCGAACAAACTTATATTTTGCGCTGTAACTTGCCAGGTAGGAGATTTGAAGGAACGATACGCCAGGGCGGCGATGGCGTAAAGCCAATTGCGAAAGACCGGTAACCGTGGGGGTACGTCAGATAACTTGGCCAGATAACCGATGAGAAGCGCTATTTTTCCATTCGTGATAACAGATTTCATCTCTTCCCTGGGGCAAGCATCGACCAACAATTGATGAAGTGAAGAAGAGGAGAAACGGTATCCAGTAATTAAGTGTAGCTCATATAACCGTTTAAATAACGCTTCTAATAGATTAATCCCTCGATTACTGAATACATTGTCAGGATATTTTTTAAGCCAGGTGAAACCCTGGATAATGGCCTGCTCATTGCCGCTGTTGCGATCTACTCGTAGGAAAAAGGAGTTTTGTCTCTTGTCTGACTTTGTTAAACCAGGTGATGTTGTCTGTTTATGTCGTTTTGTCCTTTCGCGTAGAGGCCGGCTACTATTAGAGTGACGTGATTTGTTCCTGGGGTTAATTGAGCGTGAACGGGAAATAGAGCGTTTTTTTCGTTTGCGCGTTGGGGTTCTCCCAAGATCTTTCTCAAGTTCATGATGACTGCCTTTAGAAACGTTTCTTTCGAGAAATAAATCGTGCTTCATAATCTGACCCTAAAAAGAGGATAACTCTCAGGGGCCTTCTCTGTGTTAAACATCATTGGATCACTTCGTTATATAAAGCAGATATTATGCCCATCGTAATATTAACAAATTATTAATGAGATTCTTGGCCGAATTGCCTCAAAAATAACCTAACCGAAAGGCAGCCCATTTAGGGGTTAAACCCGCAACGTTGCCTCAGAATTCACCTAACTTTGGAAAAGGGGGTGAATTTATGAGAAAAGAAGTCAAGTTAGAGCATTTTTTAGTCCGATATGTCCATTCCAAACGGAAAGGTAAAAGTAAGATTTTAAATGAGCTGTGTGATCTTTATGGCTACAATCGAAAATATTTGCTGCAGGTTTTTAATCACTTAACCGGTAAAAAATATAGTCGTCGAGGGGTATGTCCAGGCGTGGTTATTTGAATGGATTTATCGGCAGAACTCAGCAATCGGCAAAATACCTTCTGGCATGAGCCATACAGCCCACCGGGCAAATCACTTCCTCTTGATTAACCCAAAGATATCCCGAGAATGCGTCTGTTTGTAAATAGCCTTTAAAATCTCCTAAAAATGCACGTGCATGGTAACCGCCGCGAGTCTCTTGATAATCAAACACCAGGCTTGGTTTTGAAAAATTACCCCCTCGATACACCCACATAAATGATGAGCTAGCGTTGTCTCTTCCCACTTCATCCAGCACTTGCACAGTGGTTTCATCCGCCTGGATATAATCCTGTTGCAAAATCTCTTGGTGCAGTGCTTGAACTAATGGTTTGCAGAGTTCAGCCGTTTTTAAAATCCAGGCACACAGGCTGCTGCGAGATAAATCAATCTCGAGTCGTTGCCAAATGGCTTCCTGACGATATAAGGGAATATGATCGGCATATTTAGCCACGATCGTATGAGCCACTAATTCAGGAGTCGCTATACTTTTGGGTAGCAATAATAAGGGCATCGCCGCAATTTTGACATTCTCCTGGCAGGGTTTGCAGGCATATTTAGGCTGCACATGTTGGATCACGGATAATTGCGCCGGAATGTATTTCAGTTGCTCGGTGATTTCTTCGCCGATCTGTACCCAGTGTGCGCCACAGGTGCAGATTTTTTCTGATTCGGGTAGATCATGAACCAGGCGCTCGCGAGGAAAATCCTTGGGCAAAGCTCTGCGGACGGGATGACATTTTTGAGCAGTCGCTTTAGGCTCGTTGGTGTCTTCAATCTGTTCTTTGAGCTCTGTATCCAACTCAACTCCTGCCTCATCAAACAGATCCGGCTGAAGAATATTCTTTTCCGAAGAGGGTGCAAAACGCTGTTGCTGGGCCAAGCGTAATTCTTCAATTAAGCGGGCATATTTTTCTTTGTAGGAGGCTAATTCACTCTGAACATCCCAAAGCATTTTTTGTAGAATCTCTGGAGAACTCGGTAAATTTTTAAAATCAATTTCCATGTAAAAATCATAACAAAATCCGGCTTTAATCCCTATATTTTTTAAATAAAATTTTCAAGCTTGGCGTCCATCACTTCCAGCCGGGTAAATTTGTCACTGGCGAGCAACCACCGGAAATGTTCTATCGTCATCTCAATATGTCCCGCCTGATTTTTTGGGAAAATAAATTTTCGTTTTTCCAAACGACGATACCATAAAGTAAAGCAATTCGGTTCATAATACAGCGCTTACTTTAAAACTAACAATTTTAATTCAATCAATAATTTAATTATATTTGACATTGAAAATGAGTTTTTAGTTTTTCTGGGTGCCTGACTCGGACATTTTTTTTAATTAGTGAAACCTGCATCCCCTTCGCGATTGCCTGCTGAACCAGGGCAGATCCTTGACTTTAATGATTTGCAAATATATATTCCTCGATTACGTATCCATATTTGACGGAAAAGAAAAGGAGTAATATATGTCGAAAACAAGTATTCAGCAGCTTTGTGAGAGAAGGGCGGAAGATATTAGTTCCGCTAAACCTTGGTTGTACCGTTCAGTTCTTGGTGTAGTGAATGTTGCGGACGATTTCCGAGAATTTTTAATAGAATGCGGAGAGACTAAAAATAACGACCCTGTGGAAATAGTTCTCACGTCACTTTATTACTTAAAACAAAGTTTGTTGCTGCAAAAGTTGGATTCCACCATCTTTTCTTCTGATCCTGCCGCTGAAATAGCTCATCCCATTTTGGTTTTAATCATAAATATTTTTACAGATCCTTCACTTTCTTTCGATCAACACTATGAAATTTACCGAATTTTAAAAAATTTCCGCAGCCATTGTGCCAGCAACGAAATTAGTTTTTCACAAACTGCTACCCAGCTTTCTTCTTCTCGTAAGAAAATGAGATATAGTTGGTTATTTGAGATATCACATGGGCTTTTAGCAGTGGTCGCTCAATTTAAAAAAGCAAATGATGAACCGGATTGGGCCATTTTAATTTATTTCGCCCTTGAACTTTTCAAATTATATCAATCACAAAATTGGAACCATGGACCGGTTTTCTCGGTTATCCCTCACCAACAGATCCGGGTTAGTTTCCGTCCTGATCTTGAGTCTTTAAGACCGGTCATAGATGTTATAAGATATTCTTTTCCTCTGAATTTAGAATATTGCAGAGCAAGTCAGTTATTAATAGAAAAATTTAATGATTATTGTAAGGAGAATGATTCAAACAGAAATTGGGTATCACAGAATTTGATGCCTGTGAAATACTTGCCTCGAGAAGATGAAACAAAGAGAGGTATTGAACTATTAAAACAGATCCATCGTCTTCTAGCGCTAAACCTAGAAATTTTATCGCCGAATCTCATTCTTATCATCCTGGACTATCTTTCAGATCTACTATGCACTCCAAGCCGGCATCAAATAAAATCGGTAATAACCATTCCAGTTGGAGTAGGCATCGATAGTAACCTCACGAAAATTAACATGGAAATTCGAATGTGTAATGTAGATGAATTAAAATCGATATTCCCTCTAAACATACTGAGCACAATTGTTCAGTACATGTT
Source organism: uncultured Pseudomonadota bacterium (assembly GCA_963795715.1). Lineage (GTDB taxonomy): Bacteria > Pseudomonadota > Gammaproteobacteria > Coxiellales > Coxiellaceae > JAFEDN01. Next base: position 222,665 of record CAWCIY010000004.1, on the reverse strand, counting down.
TGATTTTGAACTGGAAATTGAAATGATTGCGCGGCTTTTTAAGACTATCCGGAATTTCCCGGCATTTCTACTGCAAATGAGTTGGCTCGATCCTGAAACGCAACAGAGTATCTTGAGCTACCATTTTAATGGCACAACCTTGTGTCAGACTGCTACCAATACCAATACCAATACCAATACCAATACCAATACCAATACCAATACCAATACTAATACCAATATCAATCGTGACGTGTCAGATTGGATTAAGCACACAGCCTTTTCCCAGCCCATTCCTTTTTCTGATAATGCAAGTGAAATCAAGGGAAGTCAGGGACACTTCAATAGTCTTCTCAATGCAGTCAAGAAAAATCAACCATTGCCCAAAATAAAAAATCTGTTGGGAATGCTCACCTTAGCTAAGCAAAAATTCGTATTATCAACACAAAACCAACTTCTAATCAATTCAGCTCAAGGGGCAACGCAGGCTTTTCTAAATGAACAAGACCGTCAATTATCCGGACTAACGTCAAGTTAACTCGGAATAGCCAAGCCTAAGGGATGCTAGTTGTTGGAACCCGCTATTCCACTGCAATAAAGACGTGTCTGTCGCGAATTCTTATCCTAAGCCTTAATGGGCAATTGGAATAAGCCGCGACAATGCCTTTTCCACTGAAAACGGTTAATTGAAATTGAGGAAATTTGTTGTTCGTTAGCGCAATGTGAGGGTGTTTTGCCATCAATGCCATGGTGGGCACGTTTTAAATTATAATAATGTTGAAATTCTTCTAATTTTCTCTGTAAATCAGGGGCAATAGACAATTTTTTGGCGATTAAAGAAGGCTCGGCAAGACTGTTATCATAAATCTCTACGATATCAGCTAAAGGCACGTAAATCGTAAACAAATTTTTAATCCCCATCTACAGGGTGCTAGTACTCAAAGCTGGTTGCCTGCCTTTCGTTACCTAATTAATATGCAGTTCAGCATTTGAATATCCATTATTGTCAATTGAACAATTTATCCCCCCATTACTTTTCAAGTCATAGAAGCTAAAGGTAGCTGGGTGAATAACATTCTTCTCATCTAGCCATGCAGAAGCCAATATCATACTGGCCGTACAATATTTTCCACTATCACTTTTTTTATCAGGATAAATAATGACATTGGAAAAACTGGCATTATAACCATCCGCATTGGGGCCACCTGTCATTACAAAATGAATCCAACCATTGCTAAATGTCATCGCATTAGGATTGCCAGAAGAAGCGGTATAAGTAATTTGGCAAGGACTATTATTAACGGTGCAACTGTAAGGCATCTGTGCTTTCATCTGATCACCCGATGCAAAACCATCACTCACCGTTGCTATCACACCAACCAAAATCAAGATAAAATTAATAATTGTTTTAGTCATATTCTCCTCTCTTTTATATCTAAGTATAATATTTAAGATAGCAATAAGCCTAACACAAGCTGGTGTCAGAGGCGATAAAAAATTTAAAAAATATCGTAACTATTCACCTTGTAGATAGGAACGTCCACTTTTGGCTGCTATTCATCTAGCCCCCTCGCACAGGGTGGTAAACTAAGACTTGGTTAAACTACTAACACCCAAAAGGCCTGGCTTTCAAAAACTACTTGAAATAGATGGTATTGGCAAAATATTAGCGTTAACCATTATGCTGGAGACGGGTGAAATATCTCGTTTTCCCAACGTTGGAAACTATGCCTCTTATTGTCGCCTTGTAGATAGTAAACGAGAGAGCAATGGCAAGAAAAAAGGCGAAGGCAATAAAAAGAATGGCAATAAATATTTATGCTGGGCCTTCATAGAGGCTGAGCATTTTGCGATTCGTTACAATGAGACCATTCGGATTTTAATTGTTGAGTACTTTTTTGAGACTTCATGGTTACCTTTAAGTAACTGGCTGACATTAAAGTAAGTTCTTTATTTATATATAATATTATTATATAATTAAGTATACATTAGTAACTAAACAAATCAATATCTCAGAGGAGCAAAAATGCAGGCGATTCAAATAAACGCTTATGGTAGTAATGAGGTTGTCGCTATAAATTCAAATGTGCCAAAACCAATGATATCAGAAAATAAGCTACTAGTAAAAATGCATGCTACTGGGGTGAATCCAGTAGACTGGAAAATTCGTTCCGGGTATTTACAGGATTTTCGGCCTATAGAATTTCCTTTTACTTTAGGTATGGATTTTTCTGGAATTGTCGTAGAAATCGGATCAAAAGTCTCAAACTTTAAAGTAGGAGATTCTGTTTACGGGATGGCAAATGTGTTTGATGGAGATACTGGAACATTTGCTGAATTTATTTGCGTAGATGCTTCCGTTGTTAATTTTAAGCCTAAAAATATTGGTTTTATTGAGGCAGCCTCTCTGCCCATGGCAGCGATTAGTGCTTTGCAAGCAATAATGGATTATATCGGTTTATCTAAAGATCAAAAAATTCTTATTCATGGCGGCAGTGGGGGTATTGGTACTTTTGCCATTCAGTTAGCAAAATATTTAGGCGCCTATGTGGCAACCACTGTTAGTGAAAGTAATAAGAAATTTGCTAAAGAATTGGGTGCGGATGCAGTGATCGATTATAGAAATGAATCTTTTGAAAATTTATTAGAAAATTACGATTTTGTTTTAGATACTATTGGTGGAGAAACCTATATTAAATCATTTCAAATCCTCAAAAAAGGCGGGATAATAGTTTCCATGTTGGAAGCACCTAATGAAAAATTAATGCAGCGTTACGGAGTTCGTTCAATATTAGAATTTACTGGAATGAGTACGGAGAGTTTATCTAAATTGACTGAACTGGTTGAGAAGGAAATCATCAAAATTCATATTTCAAAGGTATTTTCTTTTCAAGAGGCATCAAAAGCACTCGATTATTTACAGTATAATCATCCTAGAGGAAAGGTGGTTATTAAGGCAGAATTTGGTGCGGGAGAGCGTTCATGACAAAAATTAATAAAACTGCAATGCGAATCAGTATATTGGGAGCGGGAAAAATCGGCCAGGCGGTTGCACAACTATGGGTCCGTGCTGGACATTCGATCTGTTTTGGCGCACGCTTTCCTGAAAAATTGACTGCGATAGTCGAAACGCTGGGAACACGAGCTAGCGCAAAATCCATTCAGAAAGCAGCTGCTGAAAGCGAAATTATCCTGCTTGCAGTACCTTATGAAGCAGTTGATCAATTGGCAATATCAGTCACCAACGAATTGGCCGGCAAGATCGTTCTGGATGCAACCAATCCCATTGCGTTTTCCCCGGAAGGTCGACTTATTTCAGCGCTTGGCCCCCACTGCACCGCAGGTAGTCGACTCGCTTTGCTTTTACCAAAAAGTACTGTCATTCGTGCTTTCACCCATGTGATGGATGAACTTTTAGTGAGTCGTGGTACTTCGCAAACAGGATTTTGGGCAATGGCAATAGCGGGTGATGTGCCCGCTGCAAAGTTGCTTGCTGCGGGATTGGTTCGTGATACTGGTTTTGTACCGGTCGATATTGGAACGCTCGCGGAATCAGAGCCTCTTGACCCCGGTGGTGTATTATTCCCACATATGTTCAACGAAGCTGACATGCGTGCAAAGCTTAAATCATAATATTAAACTGTATAGCTTTTATCGCTGCTATTCCTTAGCGGATTTTGAAAATATCAGCGGGGCATGGGATAACAATCCCAGACTCGTTTTTCTTTGGTATGAAAAAATATTCGCTAAGCGTAGCGCCAAAAATAGGGATAAACTCATAAGGGCGAAAGTCAGGCCAATCCAAATTCCTAAAGAACCCAAATGGGTATGAAAGGCTAACAAGTACCCAAAACCTAAACCTACCAATAAATAGCAACCAAAACTTCCCACCATTGGTAAAAAAGTATCTTTCAGACCACGCAAAGCCCCGATTAAAATAATTTGAGCAGCATCGAAAAACAGTAATACTGATCCAATTAGCAGCGATACAGTTGTCGGATGGTATAAAGCTGCTGCTTGAGCATTTTCAGATAGAAATAATTCAACAATCATTTTCGATTTTAATAAAAATAAACTGGTAAAGCTTAAAGAAATGGCCACACCAATATACAATGCCATCTGAATATCACGCTTGAGTTGAATCCAATTATTTGCGCCCAATGAATGCCCCACTTTCAAACCGGTAATGATCGAAACTGCCAAGGGGAAATTATAGGCTATAGAAATACACTGAATCACAATTTGAAATGATGCTAATGAGATGACGCCGAAGTAGCCGAACATCATGGAGGATATAAAGAAAGTAATAGGATCTAAAACCATGGTTAAGCCGCTAAAACTGCCGGTGAAAAGCAAATGTTTCATTTCCGAAAAAGTGAATTTAAATTTCCAACTCGAAAAATTTTGCTTTAAAACCGGAGTAGATTGGCAATACCATAACAAACAACCGAACATAAACCAGCCAACGATGGAGCCGGTATAACCGATGCCTGCAATTTTTAATGCCGGAAAACCACATTTACCGTAAATCAAAATATAATTACCGGCAAAAGTAATGGGGATAGAGATTAACGACACGAGCATCACTGTTTTTGCTAATGCGAAAACAGAAATATATTCTCTTAGGATAAAGAATAATAAAAACCCTGGAATCCCCCAAACCAAACCATGTAGCAACAAGGCAGTATCAGCAACCACTATTGGGTTTTGACCAGTATAAGCTAAACCATAGGGGGCAAACCAAGCAATCAACATACTCGGCAGGGACAACAATAGGGCGAAATAATAACCTTGCTGTAAAACTATATGGATTTGATTGATTTGAGCAGAGCCACGGGCATGGGCAATGGCCACTCCAAAAGCCGAAAGGACGCCTCGACAAAAAACTAAAATAATGAAATATATTCCTGCCGCTAAAGCGCCGGCAGCAAGCGCCTCAGGCCCGAGCCAACCCATCATTAAAGTATCGATAAATTGCATCCCTTTTTGCGCCAAAAAAGCCGCCATCAAAGGTAAACAAAGTTTGAGATAATCGATAATTTCAGAGGCCTTAAAAATTTTCATGGTTTATTTTAGCACAAAATAAGGATGCGGAGTGAGCAACGGAGCACATAAAGCGGCAGGGTTGCCGTTTTGGACATACGCTATTTGAGGCATTATACTTCGCCGTATAGCTCTTAATCAGCGGGTCGCTGGTTCGATCCCAGCGCGGCCACGAGCAAGTATAGTGGGTCTTTCCCACTTAACTCTGATTTTGTTTGAGTGGCTGGATATTCTAATTTGGTATTTTACTTAAAACGTAAAAGTATTACCGTAAGCTAAGAACGAATATTGGGAGAATAGTTATGAAACAGGCATTAAGTACAGTCCACATTGCGGGTGAATTAACTAGAAAAGCCATGCTTAATCGAAAAAATACCAAACATCGACTAAATGGCCTAGACGCCAATGATCATTCTATAGCATGATCATTGGATAAAATATATGAGGATTCAATCTCCAACAGCGTCAGAGGTATTAGCTGGTGTAGTTTTGTTTGGTAAAACAGCAATTATTACTGGTGGGCATTCTGGTCTTGGGTTTGAATCAACAAAAGCGTTTGAATTAAAGTCACCTACGACATGGACAAATTGATTTCTTAACAACTTGTTTTTACAATAGAAATAAAAAAATTGGCCTGGTTTGGCAGCGGAGACGAACAAATGAATTCAATGGTAAAAAATAGATATTTGATAGGTGTATTGCTGAGTGTGGCAATGAATACTGGTTTTGCCATCGAAGCCGACAGCACGTTTCAAACGCTTGAAGCTTCTTCAGCCGGGCGGCTCGGCGTATCCGCTATTAATACCGCCAATAATGCGCGCGTTCAATATCGCGCTGAAGAAAGGTTCCCATTTGCCAGCACAAGTAAGGTCATAATTGTTTCAGCCATTTTAAAGCAAAGTGAGGCAAACCCAGATATACTGAAGAAACAAGTAGTCTATACTCAAAAAGAGGTTGATCATAGTGGATACGCACCGATTACTAAACAATATGTCAATGAGGGCTTGACGGTTGAGGAACTCTGTAAAGCTTCGATTGAATATAGCGACAATGCGTCGACAAATCTTCTAATCAAAATTTTAGGTGGTCCTGAAGCAGTCACTGCATACGCCAGAACGATCCACGATCAAACTTTCAGATTGGATCGATGGGAGCCTGATTTAACAGCGCCTCCTGGAGATGCTCAGGATACAACAACGCCCAACGCCATGGTGAATAGTTTAAAAGAATTGACGCTGGGCTATGCTTTGGCGTCGCCCCAGCGAGACCAATTACAAACATGGTTAAAAAATAATACGACTGGAGACATTAAAATTCGTGCGGGCGTGCCAAAAAATTGGATTGTCGGCGATAAAACAGGGAATGGAATTTATGGAACAACCAATGATATTGCCGTGGTTTGGCCGCCAGGTTGTTCACCGATTGTGATGGTAATTTATTTAACTCAAAAAGAGAAAGATGCTGTTAAACGTGATGACATTATCGCTCCTGCGGCGCGCATAGTGCTCAATGAGTTTGCAAAGACTGATCAATGTATAAGAAACGCAATCTAGGTTAAATTGGCGAGGTGAAATCATGAAAAATCATTTTAGGTATTTAGTTCTTAGCCTGCTGTTGATGGTTGCAGGTTTCTGTTTTGCTGCAGAAGAAGCAATTTCAAAATCTAAACCGCAAACTCATGTTTTGCAAAGGGTGGATGTCCCGGGCATTGCTTATCAGGAAGGATTGAGAATGACTGAATTTTTGCCTAATGCCATTAAAGATCAGCAAATGCAGATTGGACCCGAAGTGTATTCTATTTGAAGCGCGCGGTTTTACCGCCAAAGGGAAAATTTACGAGTCAGTTCAGTGACTTTTTGCCAATCACCAAATAGGACAATGCCGTAATAAATTAAATCTTGGTCTTTTATTTGTTTGGTTCGTTCTATTTGGTCTAGGTATGTTCCCACAGTCATAGTATCGATAAAGTCATTAAATAAAATTTGATGCTGAATAGCTTCTTGGCGCAATTTTCGAATCTTATTGGAGTTTTCTGCCAAGATGATAAATGGGATTTCTGAAATATAGGGATGTGAACCGCCATCAGCGTCGCGATAATCCGTCAATCGTAAGGGTTCCTGACCAATGGCTGAACCTAAACCGATGCACATGTGAGCCAGTGCATTCATCACTTTGCCATGATCAATACTTTTATTTAAAACGGCAACTAATTTATTTTTAAATTCCACTTTGAATCTCCTTACAACTGAGTTAGGAACGCTGCAATTATAGGATGTAACTGCTGGTTGAGAGCTGCACGCTCAGGTTGAAAAAGTGTCCCGATGAAAAAAGGATGGCTAGGTAATTCAAAGACGCGCGCTTCCCCATTTAAATCATTAGTCATCATATCATTCTGATATATTTTAATGCGGACATTGTTATAGTTACAGATGATCTTCATGTTAAACTACACATCACGAAAAATCAAACTAAAATAGACAATGCCTCGGCTGTTGCCAGATCAAAAAAGGAACCATTTATGAACAGTACACCCATTTATTACGAAGATACTTACCGTTTTTCTGACCAAGCTGTGGTCGAATCCTTGGGTGCAGATGATAAAGGCCATTATATTGTTTTGGATCGAACCATTGTCACAAGCCGCAAAACCATGACGAATATCAAGCAAAATTAGGATATAATTCGTTAGGCATCCTAGCCGGTGCAGCTATGACATTGAGTTCAGTTTCAACAATAGAGGAATGAGTCATGCAAAAAATCCTAAAGCACTTTGTCATATTTAGTTTAATGCTCACATTCAATGCAGAAGCTAAGATTAATAATACGGAAACTGATCCGATCACCACGTTAATCATAAGGTCGTATCCATTAATAGTAGATGGTAAGACTGCTAAGGCGTTTATTATCGAACAACCTGACAGGACTTGGGGTTTCCATGGCGTGAAGGGGCAGTATTTTGACGCGATCATTAAAAATCAAACTGACACACCCACGACGATCCATTGGCACGGGCTAATAGTCCCCAATAATCAAGATGGCGTGCCCGATGTGACGCAGCCACTCATTCCACCCGGAGGACAGTATCATTACCACTTTAAACTCTTGCAGTCAGGTACTTATTGGATGCATTCTCATCACGACCTGCAAATCCAACAATATTTATCGGCTCCTTTTATTATTAGCGATCCTAATGAAAAGCAAGATGCTAAAGAAGCTATCATGTTTTTGGCTGATTACAATCAAAAATCTCCACAGACGATTATGCATGAGCTGCACAGCATGGGTAGCATGGCACATATGTCATCTTCGAAGCCGGATTTGAATGACGTCACTTATGATGCGTACTTAACTAATTATCGAACGTTAAAAAATCCTGAAGTTATTACCGTAACTCCAGGAGAAACGGTGAGACTTAGAGTGATTGATGGCTCCGCCGCGACTAATTTTTTTGTGAATACCAGCAAATTACCAGGGCAAGCCATTGCTGTGGATGGTGAATCCATTAAACCTCTAGCCGGAACGAAATTTCAATTAGCGATTGGGCAGCGTATTGATATTTTAATCAAGATTCCAAAAGGTGAAGGAGTCTATCCTATTTTAGCGCAAGGTGAGGGATCTCGTTTGCAAACCGGTCTCATTTTGAAGACAAAAAACGCCACTTTATCTCCAATTAGCGAAACAGCATATAAAGAAGCTGGTGCGCTTAATTACGATCAGGAATTAAAAATAAAAGCGATTCATCCTTTGCCGGTTAAACCGGCGCAGCAAACCATTACCGCCAATCTAGAAGGCGACATGCAAAAATATGTATGGGAGATTAACAATCAAGCGTGGCCGAAGATCACCCCGTTATCTATTGAGCCACATAACAGAATTGAAATGATTTTTATCAATCAGACTGATATGGCGCACCCTATGCATTTACATGGTCACGTCTTTGAAGTGACTAAAATCAATGGCCAACCCATCACCGATGGGGCCATGCGTGATACCGTGCTGGTATTACCGCATACCTCTTTAAGCGTGCAATTCGATAGCAATAATATTGGAAATTGGATGTTACATTGCCATATGTTATATCATCAAGAAAGCGGCATGATGACCATTATTCATTACGCTGAAGTGAAGGGGTCAAATCTTGGCATTTGACACTGGTAATATAATTTGTTTAATTTTTTCAAATTCTTTTTGGTAAGCGGGATTCGAAGTAATTAATAAATGCATTCTTTTTTTTAATTTACCTATTGCAGAGTAATGTATATGACCCATAGTGGCTGCGATTTCTTGGTGGGTAAACTGGCAGTAGCTTGATGCCAAGTAAATAATAAAATTTCTCATCATATTAGGAGAATAGCGATTTCCTCGTTTTTTTAAACTGAGCAAATCTATTTCTAAGAAATTTGCAAGTATTTTCAATAGTTCATCCATTGTTGAAATTAAATTAAATTTTTTGCTATCGGGAATTTCATGATGCTGAATAATGTTTACAGCTTTATCTCTCTTGATTTTCTCGATGAAGGATTTATCTCCTAGTATACTGGGAAGATTTTTTTTAGAAAAAAGGGCTAATATATCACAATCATTTCCCTCATTTATAAATTTAATATAATTTTCAAGTGTGCGATTTTCTCCAAACTGTGAAAGAACGTGATTGCAATATAGCCAGGATGGGACCGTTTTTTTACCTATATAGAGTTGATAACTGCTCCACCTATAATCCTGAGCTGTTATTACTAAACCAGCGGCAACAGGATTTAAATGGATATAACGATTTACTTGCAATAGATAGTTATCTTCATCAATTAAGATAGATTTATAACGACCACGGAATAGAGCGCCGTCACGACCAACTTTTTTGTTGAATTTTTGGGTATAAACTCCATCAAGATGCCTCATTGCTCTACTCAAATTACTTTTTGGAGTATGCAATAATAAATGGTAGTGATTGCCCATTAAACAATACGCATGGATTTGTACTCCAAATCGTTGATGGATTTCTGCTAATAGCTCAAGAAATATGTTGCGATGTTCATCACATTTATAAATTAATTGGCGGCTCAGTCCCCTGTTCATAACATGGTACCAAGCTCCTTCATATTGAATACGGAGAGGGCGTGCCATATCCATATGATTTCTAGGTATTTGCAATTTGGCAATACCGTAAGCCGTAAGTTCAATCCTAGGGAGATTGTGTTGTCTGACCCTAGATATGAATATCTACCAATGTCAAATGCCAAGATTTGACCCCTGTGCTATGCTATAATATAAACACAAGGAGAGTGCGATGAGTTCGATTTTGCCTCCAGGGACAAAAGCGCCTGATTTCAATTTACACGTTACTGCTGATCAAACCCTGTGCCTCCAGGAGTTACGTGGCAGCTCTGTGATTTTAGTATTCTATCCTGCAGATTGGAGTCCTGTTTGCGGCGATCAAATGGCTTTATATAATGAAATCCTACCAGAATTTCATAAACACAAAGCTCAGTTAATAGGTATTTCAGTAGATAACTACTGGTGTCACAACGCATTCTCGGAAAATCGTCACTTACATTTTCCATTACTTTCTGACTTTGAACCAAAGGGGGCGGTGGCTAAAGCCTATGGAGCGTATCGCAATCAAGATGGTACCTGTGCCCGCGCCATATTTGTGATTGATAAAAATGGCGTTATTGCTTGGAGCTATTTGTCTCCAGTAGCAGAAAATCCTGGCGCTGATGGTATTCTTGAAGCGCTTGAAGGATTATCAAATAAGGAGAAATCAAAATGAGCAGCCTACAGTCTTCATCTTCTACGGCTAATTATCTATCCTGTATAAACAAAAGTTTGTGCTTGTTCATATTCTTCTGGAGTATTAATTTCTAAGGTTTGATCACTCGTCAAACAAACACGAATTTTAAAGCCATGTTCTAATACTCGCATTTGTTCTAGCGATTCTGCTTCGCCTAATGGACTAGGAGTGAGTGTGATATAGTGCTTTAAAAAATCACGGCGAAATGCGTATAAACCCTTGTGATGATATACCGGTACTTTTGTTTGGGTGCGAAAATAAGGAATGGGGGCGCGCGAAAATAATAGTGCATTTCCCTGTAAATCTGTGACCACTTTAACTGCGCCTGGATTGATGTAATTTATGTCCATATCAAGCGGAGAAGCCAGAGTTGTCATCTCGGGTGTTTCGCCAGCGAGATAGGGGGCCACTAATTGCTCCAACATAAGTGGCTTGATAAAAGGTTCATCGCCTTGTAAATTGATAATAATATCCATATCAGGATAGTGTTCAGCCACAACGGCGGTACGATGAGATCCGGTTGGTATATTGGGGTCTGTCATGATAACTTTGCCGCCGATGTTTTGAATAACCGCCGCAATTTCTTCGCTATCAGTCGCCACTACAACTTCTTGCAAGATTTTGCATCGAGAAGCATTCTCAAAAGCCCATTGAATCATAGGCTTGCCTTGAATAGGCAATAATGGTTTTCGCGGAGTGCGGGTTGAGCCAATTCTGCTGGGTATAACACAAAGAATTTTCATCTTATCTCCTAATGGGCATTGAGTGGCAGATTTTAAAATATTTGGAAAGTAAGTGCAAAGTTAAGCGACACCGGTGTTAGAAATAGGAAATTAGTTAAAGATCAGCAATTCCCACTGAATTATAACACATTGAAAAATATGGTAATAAAGAGTATTGAAAATATAATTTTCGCAGAAAAATCCCTCCTGATGAGGGATCGCAAGGGAGAGGAGAGCGGTAGCGACCTTTCCCTTCATTCCGGAGTTCTGGCTTTGCCAGAATTCCGGATAAGAACCAGGAAGCAATTCACGCAGAGCGGGAATTGCTGGTTAAAGATACTTGATAAAGTTTCTCTATACCCAATATAATGCAATACATATATTTTCAAGGAGGAACCTAATGACCATGGAAACCTTACAAATTTCTCCTCTAAAAAAGCCAGTTTCGCGCATTTGTCTTGGAACGTGGGCAATTGGTGGTTGGAGTTGGGGTGGAACGGATGAACAGGAGTCAATTAAAACAATTCTTAGAGCATTTGAGCTTGGAATTAACATGATAGACACTGCGCCTGCTTATGGCTTTGGTAAATCTGAAGAAATAGTTGGGAAAGCATTAAAACAATATGGCCATCGCGAAAATATTATTCTGGCTACTAAGGTAGGTCTAGAATGGAAAGAGGGTCAAATTTCCAGAAATTCATCTCGTCAGAGAATAATGCAAGAGATAAATGATTCACTGAAACGATTACAGACAGATTATATCGATATTTATCAAATCCACTGGCCAGATACATCAGTTTCTTTTGAAGAAACGGCGCAGGCACTATTATCTCTCATTGAGGCAGGTAAAATTCGTGCTATTGGTGTTAGTAATTTTTCAACAACACAAATGAAACAATTTTTAAAATTTGCTCCAATTCATACTTTGCAACCACCTTACAATATTTTTGAACGAGCTATCGAAAAAGATATTCTGCCATTCACGGAAAAATCCGGCATTACCACACTCGCTTACGGTTCATTATGTCGCGGTTTGTTAACTGGAAAAATGAATTCTGATACTAAATTTAAAGGCGATGATTTAAGAAAGACTAATCCAAAATTTCAACAGCCTCTTTTTAAGCAGTATCTTGATGCTGTTTCGGCGTTAGATGCTTTCGCAAAAAAAAATTATAAAAAAAATGTATTAGCGTTAGCAGAAAGATGGATATTAGATAAAGGCCATACCATTGCATTGTGGGGTGCTAGACATCCATCTCAATTAGAAAATATCGGTGATGTGATGGGATGGTCATTAGATGCAGAAGCAATGCATCAAATTGATCAAATTATTAATCAATATATTAAAAATCCGGTCGGGCCTGAATTTATGGCTCCTCCATTATAGGAGATAATCACTATGGAATCAGTTGGGTTTATTGGTCTTGGAAATATGGGTAGCAAAGTAGTGGAACGGCTATTAAAAGCGGGATATCCCGTCATTGGCTATAATAGAACAAAAGAAAAAGCTATGCCGCTCATCAAGCTCGGAATGCAATGGGCAGATTCTCCAGCAGATGTCATTACAACATGTAATATAACGTTGATGTCATTGACGGATGATAAAGCTGTATTAACAGTAATGGAAGATGAACACGGTATCTTATCTACGTTAACAAACGGAAAGATATTGGTTGATATGAGTACAGTGTCTCCAAATTCTAGTCGTAGTATTGCCAATAAAATAGCTGAAAACCAAGCATCTATGTTAGATGCGCCCATATCGGGAAATCCACTCATGGTTGAAAAGGGGCTGGTAACTATTATGGTAGGTGGTGATCACGCTAATTTCCTTCGAGTGAAACCGATTTTAGAATCGATTGGCTCTAAAGTTTTTTACGTCGGGGAAAATGGACAAGCTCTTGTTTTGAAGCTGGCTATAAATATCAGTTTGGCTGCGCAATTTTACGCATTTTCTGAAGGAATGTTACTTATTCAAAAAGCGGGTATTGATATGAAGCAAGCTATCGAAATTATACAACAGAGTGCAATTGCTTCTCCTGGTATTCAACAACGAGCTCCATATATTCTTAAGGCGCCGGAAATACCTTTGTTTAGTATTAAATTGATGCAAAAAGATTTACTGCTAGCGCTTGAGCAAGGTCGTGAACTGGGTGTTCCATTACTGAATGCTGCAATAACAAATGAAGCACTAACTGCTGCTTGTGGACAAAATTTAGGTGAAGAAGATTTATCTATATTGTTTACATCTATCAGAACTCTTGTGGAATAACGTATGATTTGTGAACTGAATTGGAAGTTTTTAAACTTCCAAGAGTTGAGTTTAGATACAGCATGGTGGCAAATTTATGAAGATTCATTTCCATTATCGGAACGAGATTCCAAAGATAACATTCTAAAAGCTGTTGAAAAAAAATTGGCGATTGTAGGTTCTTATCAATTGAAAAACCACACTGTGGCTATAGTCGTTTTTTATTGTTTACAGACATCAATTTTATCATTTGTTTTTTTAAATTATATAGCAATAGGCCATTCCGGACGCAATCGGGGTTTAGGGGGTAAACTTTTCCGCAGTTTATTACTACATATAGAGAAAATGAATGAATTAGAAACTCATAAATATCAGGCTGTGGTATGGGAGATAGAAGATCCTGATATGGCTGTTAATAATGCTGAAAAACAGTTTCGTGAACGGCGATTAAATTTTTATCGACGCTTAGGTGGCAAATATTTTAAACATATCTTCATGCAGCCGCCCATCGACGGCTCTACTATCTTATCTATGCGTTTAATGTACTATTCGCCGGATCAAATCGATATTCCAGATTTTGAATCTGTGATGATAGAAGCCATTTATTTTCAGAAATACCATGTAGTGAATGGCGTGGATAAAAAAATTTTAAACGATTTATTGAAGCAGATTTGGAGCAACAATCATGCGCATCTTTAAAAAGAAACTACCAACACCTGAAGAAATTAAGAAACAATATACGGAATATAAATCATATACATTACTGAATCTAGAGGGGGCGCCTAGAATTCTTAGAGAAAAATATGAACTATATAAGACAAAATATAAATCTACGTGTACCAGCTCTGAAGAAAGAGATAGCCGAGATCAGAAATTTGAAAGATTACTAGAGGATTTTGAGAAAGATCTACCAAAACACTTACTTCAAAATTTTTATAATATTTGTACATTTGTCCTGACCGAAAAAGATTCAGGATGTTTTGGTACAGCTCCCGAATTGATTAAATATATTAAGCAATTTTTATACTCTATTTTCGGGTTAAAAAACGACTTATCAATGAGACCTGCATATACAACTGCTTTTGGTCAGATAATTAAATCAATAAATAGCATAGAGATAAAAGAAGTAAATGAAACAGATTATTTAAAGGCAGCATTAAATAAAAAGCTCAAAGAATTTTGCAAGTATCATCAAATGTTTCATGATAAGCCGCTACCTTCTGTGTTAGCAAATACTCCCAGTCTTAACCATCAGTTGACAAAATAGCAGGATTTTTCAAATCCAACGTAAAAAATCTATGGGGGAAAAATTTCCGCCCATAGAATTTTTTTTTTACATTATCTATTTGATAATTACAGTATAGGATCCACTACTTCCTAGATTAGTAGGACCTGTACAAGTGCCTTGGTAACTGGCAGTTGCATTATATTTTGTCGTAGTATCGTTCACATACTTAGCGGTTGCTTTAACAGTAATTTCACAAACACTATTAGTACCACTGTAAGTTATCACTGAATTACAACTGCTGTCTGCGCCCTTTATACTACTTGTGAAAGCATTTTCAGTTGTACTTGGAGAAAAAGTTGTGTTTTGAACTAAAATATCACACTTTCCTGTAATTCCTTCAAAGATTACACTGCTTCCAGTGGCATTTTGAATTTTGAAATCCCAATTATTGACTGGTTCACCAACGGCTAAAGCATTTGATAAAGCAAATATCGAAGAGGCTATATAGGCTATAAAAATAGATTTTGTTTTCATAAATTTCTCCAAATGTTTCATTATTAGTTTCAAGCAATACAGGAAATTTATTATCTTGTCAAGCACATTAGCGATGATGTGTAGGGCTGTCTCATTCAAAGTAGGAGTTTCATCCCGCGATCTAGAAGAGGCCGGAAGGTATTTAAAGCCTCGCTCTAAAATATATAACTTTCTAATTTTTTTACCCTTGCCATGCGGTCTCCCCAAATTTCAATAATTTTTTGGAATAGGCGTAAATTTACCCATTGACTGTTTGTTTCCGCTATCGCATTATGTTTTTGATCGATTTGGTATTAAAAAGGAAGTGTATTTTTCGTTAGGTTATTGAAGATGAAAACCATATTTAAACGGCTAAAAGCTTTGTCATGCGTACTTTTTGGCCAATTCTCTTGGCAAAAACCTGTCTGGCTCGGCAAAATCATTCAACCGGCACAACAAAGACCCTTCAAATTCTGGGGGATTACCCTAAGTACTGCCATTATTTTGAGTGGCGGATGCTACGCTGTGGGATGGTATCAGCATCTTCCTCAACCCACCTTGGCGGTTGCTGAGATTACTCCTCCTGAAATACTGGAAGCCAGCAACGATCCCAAACCGCCATCGGCTTTATATGTGAAATTTGCCCGTAATAATCTCGCTCAATCGGTAGCGCCTCTGGATAAGATCAATAAACCCATTCTCAATGGAATTCATCTCATGCCGGCGGTGACCGGGACTTGGCGATGGCAGAGTGATCATGAACTGAATTTTATTCCAGAAAATCCCTGGCCGGCAGGACAAAAGTACACACTTTCTCTAGATCCCACATTATTTGCATCGCACGTGAAGCTGCAAAAATATACTTATCTCTGGAATACGGCGGCATTTACAGCAGGCGTCAATGGACTCACCTTATATCAGAATCCTAAAAATCCGGCTGAACAACAGATTGTTGCTACCATTGATTTTAATTATCCTATCAATCCTCAGCAGATTACTAAATATATTCATCTGATTTTAGAGAAGACAAAACAAATTCCATTGACAGCCACTTTTGGAAAACTGAATCGAGAAGTGTACGTTCATTCCGCCAATATACAGCTCGGTGCGCAGCCTCAGTATGTATCACTGATGATTGATGGCGATGTAAAACCTCAATTAGGGCAAACTCAGCTAAATGCTCAGGTGCAAGATAAACTGTTATTGCCAGACGCCGATAGTATGTTAAAAATCACTCGAACTGATTCAATGATTGTGCGTAATCCAGAAGGGGTTCCCGAGCAAGTACTGACTTTGGATTCCACAATCGGTGTCCAGACTCAAGATTTAATGCAATATCTTCATGCCTATGTTCTGCCGAAGAAAAAAAATGATGCTGCCTGGAATTCGCCAGGTGAAGTCACTGCCGATCAATTGGCCTTGGCTCAGCCGCTGCCTTTACAAATGATTCAGGAAGACCATCCTTATCCGACTCATCATAATTTTCGTTATAATGCATTACCCGGACGGACCATTTATGTAGTTGTCGACGCTGACTTACCAGGTTATGGCGGTTATCATTTAAAAAATAAATTTCACGATTTAATAGAAACCCCCGAATATCCACAGGAAATTCGTTTTCTCCATAAAGGTGCGCTGTTATCTTTAGGCAGTGAACATAAATTATCTATACTAGTGCGGGGTGTTCCGGCAGTTAAATTTGAAATCAGCCGGGTGTTGCCGAATGAAATCAATCATTTGATCACTCAAACGGAAGGACGTTTTAGTGATCCTTATTTTTCGAATAATTATTTTGATAAAAATGATTTAAGTGAGTTATTTACTGAAATTAAACGTTTTAACACCGAAGATAAAGCCAAAATTCAATATACCGCGCTCGATCTGGATCGATATCTGGCGCCCAATAAAAAGAATACCCGGCCTTTAGGTTTATTTTTGTTAACAGCCAAAGGTTGGGACGCTCAGCATCATACCGAAACTGGCAAATCCGCCAGCCGGTTGATTTTAATGACGGACATGGGTCTCATTATTAAAAACAATGCTGATCAGAGCCGCGATGTTTTTGTGCAGTCCATTAGCCAAGGTAAAGCAGTGGCTGACGCCCAAATTGATATTTTAGGAAAAAACGGGTTACCGTTAACCACTGGCAAAACGGATGCGCAAGGTCATGTATTATTGCCTGACGTTTCACAATTTAAAGAGGCGGAAGAACCCACGGTTTATATGGCGCATAAAGGTAACGATGTCTCTTTTATGCCGTATCATGAACGAGATCGTGAGATTAATTTATCTCGATTTGATGTGGCAGGTATTACCGATGAAAACCAGCATGATCTCAGTGCTGATTTATTTTCAGATCGCGGTATTTATCGCCCTGGAGACCTCATTCATTTTGGGATGATCGTCAAACAGGCTTATGCTTATTCGGCAGGTGTCAATATTCCTGTTGAGGCGACATTGACCGATCCACGCGGTATAACCGTTTTAGATAAAAAAATGAAAGTGGATGATGTTGGATTGTTGACGCTGGATTATCAAACTCAAGAAAATTCTTTAACGGGTAATTACACTTTGAGTTTAGATATTTTAAATAAAGATAAACGGCAGGATAACTTAGGGACAACTGAAGTGCAGGTGATGGAATTTCTGCCGGATACGATGAAAATCAGTTCTCATTTAACCACTGAAAATACTTTGGGATGGGTTTCGCCGGATAAATTAGGAGCGACTATTTTATTAAAAAATTTATTCGGTACACCGGCGATGAATCGTAAAGTCAGCGGCAAAATCGTATTGTCGCCGCATGAAATTTATTTTAACCAATTTCCTGATTACTTATTTTATGATCCACTGTACGATCCCAAAAACCCTCCAAAGCAAATAAGCGAAGATTTACCAGATCAGCAAACGGACGCCCAAGGCCAAGCGAAATTTGATTTCGACTTAGGACACTTTGACAAGGCGACTTACTGGTTAAATTTTTATGTCCAAGGGTATGAAGCCAATGGTGGTCGCAGCGTCAGTGCTGAAAACAGCGTTCTGGTTTCACCCTCTTCGTATTTGTTGGGATACAAAACCGATGGTAAAATGAATTTTATTAAACAGAATAGCTCACGCAGCCTTCATTTAATCGCGGTGAACAATCAATTACAAAAAATAGCAGTTCCTCATTTAAATCTACAATTATTGAAAGAAAACCCAATTGCCACGCTGGTGCAAAAAGCAAACGGCACTTATCAGTATGAGACCACAGTTGAAGAAATTCCAATCCATAAAATGACTTTGAATTTACCGGCAGATGGGTATGATTATGTTTTACCGACTCAACAGGTGGGTGATTATCAATTAACAATCAGTGACGCCGATGGCATGGTTCTTAATCGAACGTCTTTCAGTGTCGTGGGTAATCACGTCAGTAATTTACAAAAGAACACAGAACTCACAGTAAAATTAGATAAATCGGAATATCATCCTGGGGAAGCCATTCATTTACAGATTACCGCACCTTATGCCGGCAGCGGTTTAATCACGATTGAACGGGACAAGGTTTACAGTTACCAGTGGTTTACTACAACGTCTGATAATACCGAGCAGACCATTAACATACCGAACAATTTAGTAGGAAACGGCTATGTCAATGTGACTTTTATTCGTGATTGGAATTCTCCGGAAATTTCTTTAAGTCCATTGAGCGCCCGGGTGATTCCGTTTAAAATCAACCCTGGGAATCATGAGATAAAACTGAATTGGCAAATTCCTGAAGAAATTAAACCCGGTCAAATTATTCCAATTCGTTATCGTACTTCTCAACCGGGAAAAATAGTCATATTTGCCGTGGATGAAGGTATTTTGCAAGCAGGTAACTACACACTCCCCGATCCCTTAGGTTACTTTTTCCAAAAACGCGCGCTGCAGGTATCGACAACTCAAACGGTCGATCAAATTCTACCAAAATTTATTTTAAATCGTGAACTATCAGCAGTAGGGGGGGATGAAAACGCTAAAATTAGGCCGAATTATCTAAATCCGTTTAAACGCAAAACAGAAAAGCCTGTGGTGTTTTGGTCAGGAATTGTATCAGCCGATCAACAATGGCGAACAATGAATTACACAGTTCCCGATTATTTTAACGGCAGCTTACGAATCATGGCAGTTGCGGTTGCTGATGATGCGGTGGGTGCTGCAGCGCAATCCAGTTTAGTGCGTGGAGATTTTATTCTTACGCCAATGACACCGACTAGCGTATCTCCTGATGATCAATTTGATGTCAGCGTCAATGTCAGTAATCACCTAAAAAATTTAGCGGCAGATCCGATTGGCGTTGGTTTGCAGACCAGCGCAGGTCTAGCGGTGGTCGGTAACAATATCCAAAAATTGTTGATCGATGCTAATCAAGAGCAAACCGCGCATTTTACCGTGAAAGCAACAGATCACTTGGGTAATACTACTCTGACTTTTACTGCGGCAGATCCAGATCATCATGCCCAAATTCAATCTACCCTCAGCGTGAGACCCGCTGCTCCGTATCAAGTTTCATTTATCAGCGGCCAAAGCGATTCCAAAAACAATACCTTGATTTTATCCAGAAAATTATATCCTGACTTTGCTAAGCGCACGGTCATCGCTGCTTCCGGGCCGGTGATTTTTCTGCAAGGCTTACAAAATTATTTAGAAAGTTATCCCTATGCATGCACTGAGCAAGTAAGTAGTAAAGGGTTTGGTTATCTGGCTTTCAGCCGGAGTCAAAATATCGAAGCGACGGCTACTCAACTCAATTTGAACCAAATTATCCAAACGCTTCGTCAACGTCAGACCAGTGAAGGTGGTTTTTTATATTGGCCGGGAATGGCTAGTGATCATTATGATTCTCGATTTGCTTCCGTCTATGCGCTGCATTTTTTAACGGAAGCACGCAGTCAAGGATATCTTGTGCCAGGAGAGTTGATCCGCTCCGGTCTGCAATATTTAGATGAAATTGTCAGTCAGTCGCCTAATAACCTCGAAGATGCGCGATTGCAAGCTTACGCGATATATATTTTAGCGCGCAATGAAATAGTGCCCACCAATTATTTATCACATTTGCAGCAATATTTGGAAGAAAAGAACGCAGACAATTGGCGCAAAGACATTGCCGGCGCTTTGATTGCCGCCAGTTATCAGATATTACAGGATAATAAAACGGCTGATTCACTGATTCAAAATTATCAACTTAAATCGGACAATTTGGATGGCATTTTTAATTCATACGTTAGAAATTCTCTCTATATTTATCTGTTAGCCAAGCATTTTCCGGAACGTTTTAAAGCATTGGGCGATCAGGTGTTGTTGGATATGGCGTCAGAAGTCGCCAATAATGAGTTGAACACGCTCAGCAGTGCTTACACTTTATCTGCTTTAAGCAGTTACTATTCTAATTTTTCCAGTGATAAAAATTCATTGACTATCCAGGAAATTTTTTCCGATAAACAATATCAGGCTTTACCCGCGCAAAAAAACACTCTGACTCCTGTGGAGTTTGATTCTGGCGCAGAGAAACTTCTGTTCGAAAATCCGCAACGGTCAAACTATTTTTATCAGATTTATTTAGCCGGGTATGATCGTGAATTACCGTTGCAACCCATCACTCAAGGTATCGAAATTAGTCGAGAGTATACTCAAGATGATGCTGTGATCACTCAAACGGTGAAACAGGGCACGGATATTACTGTGCATGTCAAAATTCGCAGCATTAACGATCAGTATTACGATCATATCGCTGTCGTGGATTTGTTGCCAGGAGGTTTTGAGTTAATACCCCATTCCATCAGCGGTAGTTATGATTATGTGGATGCACGAGAAGATCGCATAATTTTTTATACTTCAGCCGGCAATCGAGTTTGTGAATTAACCTACCATGTTAAGCCTATTACCAAAGGCCATTTTATTGTTCCGCCGCCGTTTGCTGAGAACATGTATAATCAGCGAGTGATGGCGAGAGGAAAGGCCGCGCCAATCACTATTCAATGAAAAAATATCTTATTGTATTAGTGGGATTATTACTGACTGGACTGGTATTTTTTATCCAGCCTAAACCACCGTTATTAGACCAGTTAAACTTTTCTCAGGCAATTTACGACAGTCATCACCAATTATTACGTTTAACATTGACATCGGATGGTCAATATCGTTTGTTTATACCCTTATCGGCTATTTCTCCTTGGATAGTGCAAGCCACATTAATGAAAGAAGATCAAAATTTTTATCGACATCATGGTGTTGATTTCCCCGCTGTTGGCAATGCTATTTGGCAAACTTATGTGAATCATCATTATCGACGTGGCGCTTCGACCTTGACCATGCAGGTAGCACGGCTGCGATACCGGCTGAATACCCATACAATTTGGGGAAAATTGCGGCAAATCCTGTTGGCTCTGGAATTAGAGCGTTATTATTCTAAAAAGCAAATTTTAGAAGCTTATTTTAATTTAGCGCCTTATGGCAACAATATTCAGGGAGTAGGGGCGGCCAGTTTGGTTTATTATCATGAATTGCCGAATCATTTAACTTTACCACAAGCGTTGACACTCAGTGTCATACCGCAAAATCCCGATAAGCGTAATTTGGATCAGTTTATATCCTGCGCATCGGCAAAGCCGATTGCTCGGAATGAAGGAGGGGAGAGCGGAGCGAGGGGGGTCGCGATTTTCCCCCTTGCAATCCCCCATTGTATTGCTGGCAATAAATTAGTGATTTCTCGTTCTGATTTATTTCAGCGCTGGCTTAGGGTATTTCCGGATGATAAAAAATATTCCGCCGCCATCGAATTGCCGTTGACGAATTTTACCCGGCATCGACTTCCTTTTTTGGCGCCACATTTTGTCGATGATATTTTGCAGAATCATCTCACCAGATCTGGGTTAAGAATCACCACACTCGACTTATCCCTGCAAAAACTCATTGAAAATGCTGTACGACAATATATTGCAGACAATCAGCGGCAGGGCGTCCATAATGCGGCGGTATTATTAATTGATACCCAGGATATGTCGGTGAAAGCTTTAGCTGGTTCGGCTGATTTTTTTGATAAAAACATTCAAGGACAAGTAAATGGAACTTTGGCTAAACGTTCACCTGGATCAGCGTTAAAGCCATTTATTTATGCTTTAGCGCTAGATCAGGGATTAATTCATCCGGCCACGGTATTGAAAGACACTCGACAATCTTTTGGCGATTATAATCCAGAAAATTTTGATAACGATTTTTGGGGGCCGGTCACCGCCAAAGAAGCGTTGATCATGAGCCGTAATATCCCAGCGCTGAATCTAGCAAATCAACTTAAAAATCCCAGTTTTTATCAATTTTTAAAGCAATCCGGGATGCCCATGAAAACCGAAGAGCAATACGGATTGACCTTAGCGTTGGGCGGTGCAGAAATCACGATGCAGCATCTGGTAGAACTCTACGCGATGTTGGCTAACCAGGGTGTTCTGCACCGGCTCCGTTTTACCATGAATGAACCGCTCGATGCAGGTCAACGTTTATTAAGTCCCGAGGCCAGTTTTTTAATCCTGGATATGTTAAAGGATAATCCGCCGCCTAAAATGATCAATTTACCTGGCAAAATTGCGATCTCGTGGAAAACCGGCACATCTTCAGGCTATCGCGACGCCTGGGCGGTGGGTGTAGTCGGTCACACTGTTTTAGCGGTTTGGATCGGTGATTTTTCAGGAAAAGGAAATCTAGGATTAACAGGTAGAGATACTGCCGGCAGCTTGTTTTTTAAAATTGCAAGCTTGCTCGCCCATAACTCCACTGTGCCGATGACAGCAACTACAGCAAATTGGCGCAATTTGAATTTAAAAAAAGTAGCGGTGTGCCAGGCCTCAGGCATGTTGCCCACGTCTGCTTGTCCACGAACGGTATTGACTTGGTTTATTCCCGGAAAATCACCCATTCAGCGAGATACGGTATATCGAGAAGTCATGATTAACCCTGCCAATGGGCTGCGTAGCTGCCATTTTAGTCCGCACAATCAATTTGCGGTTTATGAATTTTGGTCTTCAGATTTACTAAAGATTTTTACTAACGCCGGAATCGCGCGCCGTACGCCTCCGCCTTATGAGCCTGGCTGCGATTTAGCCGATGAATCTGAGCAAGGTATAGCTCCTAAAATTATTTCACCGAAATCAGGGTTAATTTATACAATTTCGTCGGATCAAAAAACGGTTCGCATTCCGCTGGCAGCGGTTGTGGATGGCGATGTGATGACACTTCATTGGTTTGTGGATCAAGCTTATCTGGGTTCAAGCCATCGTGATACTATTCTTTGGTTGACTGCTAAACCGGGTCATTATATTGTGCGAGTTGTTGACGATCATGATCGGGTAGATTCTGTGGAATTGTTGGTCAACTTCTAATTTTGAGTATGGATTAAAAGACTATGAAATTCAAAAATATGATATCTATTTTGTTGTTTGGGTTGTTAAACCCATTGGCCACTCAGGCAGGAAATTATTGTTCATTAAATGACAATTTTATTTCCAAGCAGTACGCTTGCTTGGTTGTTGAGGCCAATCCTAAATCCCTAAGCGTATTGGATAAGGAAAAAGCAGATCAGCTACGCTATCCGGCGTCCTTGACGAAATTGATGACCTTATATTTAACCTTCAGCGCACTACAAAAACGTCAAATCCGCTTTGATAGCTTCCTGACAGCATCACATCATGCTTGTGCTCAACCTAGTATGAAAATAAATTTAAACCCAGGTAATAAGATTTCCGTAAGGTCATTGGTTGAAAGTTTAGTAGTCGTTTCTGCAAACGATTCGGCAGTTGTCTTAGCGGAAAAATTAGGTGGTTCAGAGAAAAATTTTGCCAACTTGATGACAAAAAAGGCGCATCAATTGGGTATGGTAAATACCCATTTTACCAATGCTTCGGGCTTATATAATTCAAGGCAAGTAACGACTGCAACGGATATGGCCAAGCTAATGATTGCGATCAAGCGAACCTTCCCTCAATATTATCATTTGCTATCATTGAAAAAATTTAGTTACAAAGGCGTTGGATATGGCAGTCATACCCAATTATTGAAAAATTACAAATGGACAAAAGCAGCAAAAACCGGCTTTGTCAGTAGATCAGGTTTTAATTTAGTATTAAATGCCCAAAAAAATAATGAAAACCTAGTTGCGGTTGTCATGGGCGGAAAAACCGCTAAAAACCGAGATGACTTTATGCGAATGCTTTTAGAGCATGATTTCAGCACCAGGGAAAAAAAATCTTAGTGACATGCAAAATTTGAATAAGGATGTTAAAATGAAACTAAAAAATAAAATAGCATTAATAACGGGTGGCTCCAGTGGAATTGGGCTAGCCATTGCCAAGTTGTTCTTGCAAGAAGGTGCAAATGTGGTCATTACCGGAAGAGACCAATCCAAACTAAAAAAAATAACACAGCAATTGAATAATAAAATTTTGGCAATACCGGCTGATCTGGCACATTTAAAAGAGATAGATGGACTTTACAAAGAAATTGATAAACAGTTTAATGCTAAAATTGATATCCTGGTTGCGAATGCGGGAGTCGCTGCGACTGGCCCTGCAGAAAGTGTAACAGAAGAACAATTTGACAAAATAATGTCCATCAATTTAAAGGGCGCCTATTTTACAGTTCAAAAATCATTGTCTTATTTGAATAGCCCAGCTTCGATTATTTTAATTTCCTCTGTAGCGGGTAAAACGGGTATGGCAAATTTTTCAGTTTACTGTGCCTCAAAAGCAGCGGTTATTTCGATGGCCAAAACATTTGCCGCAGAACTAGCTCCAAAAAAAATACGAGTCAATTCAATATCGCCGGGGGTAGTACGTACCCCCATTTTTGATCAGTTAAGTGTGACAGAACAAGATCTACAGGAATGGTCTAATCTGATTCCATTAAAGCGAGTTGCTGACCCTCATGAAATTGCTACTATGGCGCTTTACCTTGCTTCTGACGACGCATCTTACGTGACAGCAGCCGATTTCGCCGTGGATGCAGGATTAACAGGTATATCTTCATTTTAAATTATTAATGAAATATTAGCGATCCCAAATCCCCCCACATTCCATAGGACATGAAACAGAATTATTGGCAAAACATTTGTTCCCTTCTGGAAAATGACAAGAATGCGATGATGCTAAGGCGAGGCTCGACATCACTAACGTACTTGGTTCAGAATTAATATTCACACCTACATAATTGCACCAAAGTTTTTGTCCTGTCCATGTAGCAGATTTGAATTGCACTGCTTGAATAGATCGCCCTTGGCCAGTCAATGCGGGTATTAATCCATTGCCATTTTTTGAAATTACAATAGCAGCCGAGTTTGAGTATAAACTAAATGACGAAGGTATTGCCTCATGAGTAAATTTAATGGCTTGTTCTGGTGGACAATAAAAAGTAGCTGTTTGAGCCACACAGAAGCCAAAATTTAAAATGCCTAAAGATAAAGTAACTACAGTAGAGATTTTCTTCATTAATTTCTCCTTGATTGGTTGAGAGTAAGATTTTAAAAGGAGAAAAGGGCTAACGGCAATACCGGGTTTTTGAGACTGTATGTTCAATTTTTCTCGGTTTCATCCATGAGGCCTCGTCCTTCTACTTCAGTTCTAAGCTTTAGCTTAATGGAGTAGGGGTTTTGCTCAATTCTTTTCTGGGTTGAATCGCTTTCCTTTTGTTATGATAGAAAGCGGTTTGAGACAATTTTTCATCTTCAACACTCACTAGCGAGGTAATTTATTTTAATTATTAACAAGTTCTTTAAAAGCAGGAGAAATTTCGGGTATGTGAAGCATTTCGGCGGGGCTTAGAAACCCAAAAACGAAAAACCTTTTTCCTTCTGAATAATCTTTAGCAAATTCAGTTTCGGTTTAAAAATAATGGACATAAAATAGTTGATTACAGAATTTTTTCTTAAACTGAATCTCATTTATATTCTCCCTTTTAGTATTCATTAATTCTGAATCATTTTAGCAGTATTATTCAGAAAAATCATCTTAGGATTATCCAACATAACGATTGAATAAATTGATATAAGAAGTAAATCCTTGAAATTGATCTATGCAAGGTATAAAGTAATCTTCACGCATAATTAGAAAAGGAATTTGAATGTTATTAAAAGCTTCTTGTCATTGCCAGTCGGTAAGATTTGAATTTGAATCTCATACCCCTTATCCTTTTTTGCGTTGTTATTGTTCTATATGTCGTAAAACCGCAGGTGGGGGTGGTTATGCGATTAACATTATGGGCGAAGCCGATACCTTAGTGATTAAAGGTAAAAGTCATATAAAAGCTTATCATGCCATTCTCGGTAAACATAAAAACGGTAAATCTATACTGAGTCCAGGCCGCCGGCATTTTTGCAAAAGATGTGGCAGCTGTCTTTGGATTGCAGATAAAAGATGGCCTAAATGGATTTATCCTTTTGCTTCTGCGATCGATTCTTCCTTACCTAAACCACCTGAACACATTAATATTATGTTGAATTCTGCCGCCAACTGGGTAGATATTCCCAAAGGTAAACGGGAGTTAAATTATGACGAATTTAATGATGAATCCATTGCTGCATGGCATAAACGTCATTTTTCAAAATCTTAAATCGTTCTCATTTATCCCGTGAGCGCTTAATTGTGTCAACTAAAGAACCACGTCATGCCGCGACTTGATCGCGGTATCCCAGAAATCTAGGCTGAATTTACTGGGAAAAAGGAATATCTTGATTCAGTCAGAAAATTTTTCAATCTGTTTAAAAGTATAAAAATTCGCGAGAAATTTGCCTCTCAGGATCAAGCTGTTATAGTTTATGATGTCGATTGTCCAGATCCTATTGGAATTCTCAGGGCAGTTGCTTTATTGAATTTCACAGAGAATTTAATCTCTCGAGTTGAGTTGTTTTATGATGCGCGGTTGCTTGAGAAAAAAGGCAAAGAAATATTCTCAAATCCGGGGTAAAAGCCTGGGTGTTGTGGAAAGCAGTGATCACTGCAGCGGGTTTTACTAAGCCAAACAATTTTGAAGCTAAAAGATGTTGGCAAATTATTGATGAAATATTCATGGAACGAGGTTCAAAATGGTATCTAATAATATCAACCGTTTTACTGAGACAGTAGAAAATTATGTTAAATACCGGCCTTCTTATCCGGCGGAAATATATCCATTTCTAGTTCAGCATTGTGGTTTAACTCAAGAAAAAATGATCGCAGACATTGGTTCTGGCACCGGGTTTTTATCGAAATTATTTTTAGATCATGGTCATATCGTCTATGGCGTTGAGCCCAACCGTGCAATGCGTACTGCAGGAGAGCAGTACTTATCACAATATCCCAAATTTCACAGTATCGATGGTCAAGCCGAAGCCACAACCTTGGATAATCAATCGGTAGATTGGGTGACTGCTGGCACAGCCTTTCATTGGTTTGATCCAGAAAAATCCAAGATAGAATTTAAACGCATTTTGAAGTCGCCGGGCTTTGTGTTATTAATTTGGAATATCAGGAATAAACAGCAATCGCCTTTGTTGCAAGATTATGAATCGTTGCTCCTCACTTTTTGCAAAGAATATCAAAATTCTCCCGCTCAAAAATTTAATCAAACCGTTGCTGAAGATTTTTTTAAACCTTATTCGATGAAAATGGCTTCTTTCCCTAATAAACAGCAATTTGATTGGGAAGGATTTAAAGGAAGATTATTGTCCACATCTTATAGTTTAAGAGAACCTGATCCACAATATGAAAAAATGATACAGGGTTTACATAAAATATTTGAACGTCATCAACAGCAAGGAATGGTAGAACTTCTATATGAGACCAAATTATATTATGGGCAGATGAAGTAATGAGGTAATACTATGAACAGTCTTAAAATTTATTTATATTTTGTAATGGCAGTTGTTTTAACTGCAGTCATTTCTCTTAGCGCCCATGTTGTTATCCTGCAATATTTTCACCCTCCTGTTATGAGCATTGACCCTCGTTTTAATCAGATAGTTGATTTTGCTATTCGACTGGGTACAGTATAGGACTTCTCACAGCCTATTCTTTTGATGGGCAATCCCTCGAAAACAAGAGCATCATTGAAGCTCGCGAAATGAAAGTCAATATAATCTTTTTCAAGCCTTAAAAAGCCTCTAGATATTATTAACTTAGTTTGATATCCTAATTAATAAGAATGCAAGGAATTAATTTATGAAAGCACTTGTCTATCAAGGGCCTGGAAAGAAGGCTTTAGAAAGTCGTCCCATTCCTGTTATCAAAGAACCTACCGATGCGATTGTCAAACTCATTAAAACCACAATTTGCGGTACAGATCTTCATATTCTCAAGGGCGATGTAGCCACTTGTGCTTCAGGCTGTACTTTAGGACATGAGGGTATTGGTGCGATCGATAAAATAGGTTCAGGTGTTACTGGATTCCAAGTAGGCGATAAAGTGCTAATTTCTTGTATTACTAGTTGTGGCAAGTGCAAATTTTGTCGAAAAGGGATGTATTCTCATTGTAATGCTGGTGGTTGGATTCTCGGCAATACCATTGATGGGACTCAAGCAGAATATGTTCGCATACCCTATGCCGATACCAGCCTCTATAAGATTCCTCAGGATGTTGATGAAGACGCTGTGGTGATGTTAAGCGATATTTTTCCCACGGGATTTGAATGCGGTGTTTTAAACGGAAAAATTGCACCCGGCAATACCGTCGCAATCGTCGGCGCAGGCCCTATCGGCTTAGCTACATTGCTGACAGCACAATTCTATTCACCTGCTGAAATTATTATGGTCGATATGGACGATAACCGACTAGAGATAGCCAAACGTTTAGGCGCAACTGTTATTATCAACAACTCCGATGGCAAGGCAGTTGAAAAAATTATGCAAATGACTGGTAACGAAGGTGTGGACACAGCCATTGAAGCTGTCGGAGTTCCTGCTACCTTTATCCTTTGCGAAGATATCGTGGCTCCTGGCGGTATCATTGCCAATATTGGCGTGCACGGAGTAAAAGTAGATTTACATTTAGAAAAATTATGGTCACAAAATATTTCTATTACTACTCGGTTAGTGGATACGGTGACCACTCCTATGCTTTTAAAAACGATCAGTTCTAAGAAAATTAATCCCAAACAATTGATCAGTCATCGCTTTAAATTTAATGATATTTTAAAAGCATACGAAACCTTCTCAAATGCAGTCGAAACGCGGGCGCTTAAAGTGATAATCGAAATTTCACAAAATTAGTCGCATAAAAGAGTTTTTGCAAATTTGATGGGTCTATAGGGTGCAATTAAAACTACGGTTTTGAATTTGATTCATAAAAATAGCTTCATCGTCCCGCGATCAAGTCGCGGGGCGACGAGGCTCAGTTACTTTATTAAATAAAACCGCAGTTTTAATAGCATGTTCCTCAAAATTATTTTAATGTTATAATCATTTTTTTTAGAATAAAGAGATTACTTATGACGCGAAAATTTTTTACAAATGAAAACTTTAAACTACTCAATTTGATTTAATGAGTAGTCTTTCCTCACCCAGTAAAGGGGCATCAATGAATAATAAATCAGAATGATTAGACCCTTAGCCATTGGTAACTTAAGTTTTGAAAATAACCTCATTCAAGGCCCATTAGCGGGCTATAGCTGTGCGCCTTTTCGAAGATTATTCTATCGGTTCCAGCCTCCAGCTTATTGTTGTACCGAAATGATCTCTGCGCAAGACTTGTTAACAAATAAAAATGGTAAAAAGCGTTTTACTTTCCGGGACCCTTTAGAAAAATATCTGTGTTATCAACTAGGAGGGTATGATATTCATCATCTTCGTGATGCAGCCAAATATGCGGTCGATTGTGGCGCTGATTTAATTGACATTAATTGTGGTTGTCCCAAACCAAAGATTCGTAAAAAGCGTATGGGTTCTTATCTGTTAGATTATCCTGATCATATTTGTAAAATCATTGAAGCCATCAAGGATGTAATTTCTGTGCCTGTTACCGCAAAAATCAGGATTATGAAGCCGGATGTTGAAAAAGAGAATACTTTGCAGACTGTGAAGATGATCACAGAAGCGGGGGCCGATGCCATTATTGTACATGGCCGTAATTGGTCAGAAGATTATATGATACCCTGTCATTTAGAAGCGATTGCTGAAATTGTGGAGTCCACCAAAATTCCAATTATTGGCAATGGCGATGTGGGTGATATAGATTCATTAAACAAAATGTTTGCCATCACTCAATGCGCAGGTGTCATGATATCTCGAGCTGGTACCGGAAAACCTTGGATTTATGAACAGATATTGATGCAGGCAAAAGGTGAAGAATTCACATTGCCGTCTTTATCAACTGTGAAATCCTTATTTCTAGAACACATTGAGAAACTCGTAGAGATTGAAAACGAGTCAAGTGCATTTTTGCAAAGCCGAAATATTTTTAAATATTATTTTGGGAAAAAAGTGAGTGATGAAAATTTTGTCGCTTATTGCGCATTAAAAAATATCCAAACAATTCCTCGATTTCTTGAATTGATCGATGAATAGCGTTTATAATTAAATAGTATGAAAAAATTAATTTCTGGCTTAGACAGAGTGCAACTCTATTTATTCAAGTCACTTCTGGAGAGTGAAGGGATCGCTTGTTTCCTAAAAAATGAATATCCCCCTGCCGCCGGCGAGTTGCCACCTAAGATTCAAATTCTAGCAACGGTGCTAGCTAAGTCCCTTTATCAAAAATTATTTTTTTTGGATTTTAAGAGGATTTCATAAGCACTCTCGCCGTGCTCACTGATATCGATACCTTGTGCTTCTTCTTCTTTACTTGGACGAATATGCATAAACGTCTTTAAAAAATATAATATCAAAGCTGTTCCCACAACCGTCATTAGTATGGTGGCGCCGACAGCTATTAATTGCTTCACTACCAGCTGTGGATTTCCATAGAAAAGACCATTAGGACCGGCTGAATTAACCGATTTAGTTGCTAGCAGTCCAGTCATAATGGATCCTACTACACCAGCAATTCCATGACAGATAAAGACATCCAAAGTATCATCAATTTTTCTAAGCAATTTATCTCTATATAACATCATGTAATAGCAAACAATTGCCCCGACACAACCAATCAATATGGCTCCCATGGGGGTTACAAACCCGGCAGATGGGGTAATTGCAACCAGTCCTATAACAGTAGAACAGGCTTTGCCAATTGCAGAAGAGGGATCTCCTCTTAGCCAACACAATATGGTCCAGGTAAAAATAGATGCGGAGGCAGCCAACGTGGTTGTTACAAATGACAAACTGGCCAGTCCATTAGCCGCTAAGGCGGAGCCAGCATTAAACCCATACCAGCCAAACCACAGTAAAGATGAACCTAAGATAACAAATGGAATATTATGAGGGCCTTCGTGAATTTTTTCATTGGTAGCTAATCGAGGCCCTAGAATGATGGCGGTAACAAGAGCTGCAAATCCGGCATTAATGTGTACAACCGTACCCCCTGCAAAATCAACACTCCCTATTTTTTCAATCCAACCATCCGGGCCCCAAACCCAATGCGCTATAGGTGTGTAGATGAATAAGCTCCATAAAATAATAAAAATTACATAGGCTTTAAATTTCATTCGTCCCACAATGGCGCCTGAAATCAAAGCAGGAGCTATGACTGCAAACATCATTTGAAATACTACAAAAGCATATTGAGGAACATTAACAGAATCATGGGATGTAGCAATGCTGATTCCTTTTAATCCCAGCCACTGAAAGTTACCAATGAAAATATTTCCGGGGGAAAAGGCCAAACTAAATCCAATGAATGCCCATACCAAAGGGATCACTGCTAAACAGATAAAACTCATATTAATGGTATTGATTACACTTCGAGTTGATACAAGGCCTGAATAGAAAAATGCCACTCCAGGAGTCATTAATAACACCCATGCTGAAGAGAGCAACAACCAAGCAGTATTTCCACTATTAAACATAGTTATCCTTATTTCGAATTATAATTATAGCAATGTTTGCTATAAATACATTCGTTCTTTAAAACCAAGGTACTGACCGTTGTCTAGTTTTATGTTTAATACCTGATAGTTTAGCCTGCGCATATTCAGCCAATGATAATGAAGCTGTTTGCCGTGTTGTCCAATTTTCAATGTATGTTTTAGCCAAAATGGGGTCGTGAATAATAAGTAAATTTTCCGCATTTTTATGCTGAGCGGCTTTAGTAAAATTAAAACTGCCAGTCATCACTATTTTATCATCGATGACCATTACCTTATTGTGTGCAATTGCCGGCTGAGCATCTACCCAAACGCCAATGCCATGGTTATCGAGAAAAGTTGCTGATGAATAGCGATTTTTTTGATATTGGCTTTTGTCTAAAATTACGCGAATGCGTACACCGCGATCTTTAGCTACTACCAAAGCGGATAGAATTGGTAAGCTGGTGAAGCTATAGGCTTGAACCAGAATCGTATGTTGAGCTTGATCGAGTTGCTCAACAATTTTAGCTTCACAATTTTGTCCAGGTGTAAAACAAACTGAGTAACTGGCGCTTGGGCTGAAAGCTTCTGCCCAACTTGGGGATGGTAAATAAATGATGAATAATAACAACAAATGGTGAATAAACTTTGAATAAACAAATGTATTTTTAGTTCTGTTAATTTTTACGGGTAACATGCCTTGAGTGTATCAAAGGTTTTTCTGTGATCAAGCAAAAATACTCTACAAACAGAAATTAAAAATACTAAAAAGATGCTTCCTCAACAACTAGAAATTTATAATGAAATTGGGTAGTATAACAAGATATGCCTCATATTATATTAGAATATAGCTCTAACGTGGTTGAGCCAGATTTTTCTAGGCTCTTCAAGGAATGTCATGAATTATTGACAGGAAAGCTGCCGACTGAAATGAAGAACTGTAAGAGCAGGGCGGTTAAGTGTGTTAATTACTATGTTGGCGATGGGAATGCCGATAACGGTTTTGTTCATGTTACTTTAAAAATAATGCCTGGCAGAGAACGGGAACGATTAGAAAGCGTTGGACTGGGATTGTTGGCGTTATTGAAAAAACATTTCTCTGAATCAAGCAGGCAGCTCAATTTAGAGTTTTCAGTTGAAATAAACGAATTAACTCTGCCTTACACCAAAGGTTAGTTACATTCCAGTAGTTCGTTGCGTGTGCAAAGTAAATCAGCAGTTTTAAACCGTGCTTGATTGCTTCACTCGCAAGTTCATTCGCAATGATAAAAAATTTTGATGTGCAGAAAAATATCTTAATCTTTCAATGTTATGTTCGATCTAAAGGCAGTCATTAGTAACATAAATTTTTAATGATGATTGTGGAGGTAACTTCATGCAATTTAAACGCGAAATTTCTCTTTTTAGTTTATTTTTAGTAGGGATTGGCAGCGTTATTGGTTCTGGCTGGTTATTCGGGCCCATGTACACTGCACAGATTGCTGGCCCTGCCGCTGTTGTATCCTGGTTACTGGGTGGCCTATTAATGGCTATTATTACACTTACATTTGCTGAATTAGGCAGTGCTTTTCCCGTTGCCGGTAGCATGGTGCAAGTTGCTCAACACAGCCATGGTCCTTTAGTAGGGTTTATGATTGGTTGGTTGGTTTGGGTTTCCAATATTGCAATTGCGCCGGTGGAGACCATGGCAATCATGCAATATGCCGGTAACTATATACCTGGCTTAGTAACCAAAATTAATAATGTAACGGTACTGACTTATTTAGGTTTTGCAGCCAGTGCAATCGTATTATTGCTGATGACCATTTTAAACTATTATGGTGCACGTTTTTTTAGTAAAACCAATAATATAATTACTGCCTTCAAATTGATTATGCCGCTGATTACATTTATTTTATTGATGGTCATCGATTTTCACAGTAGTAATTTCCACAATAATGCAACGGGCGGATTTGCTCCCTATGGGTGGCATGGAATTTTGGCGGCCTTACCTTTGGGAGGGGTAGTTTTCTCTTTATTAGGCGCTAATACCGTTTTGCATTTAGCGGCAGAAAGTAAAAATCCACAACGATATATCCCAATAGCCTTGGTTGGATCTATTATTATCTGTGCATTGTTGTATACACTATTACAATTTGCTTTTGTAGGTGCAGTAAGCCCTGCCGCCATTGCTGAAGGTTGGTCTAAAATACACTTCGCGGGAGACAGTGGGCCCTTCGCCGGAATTTTAACTGCACTTGGTTTAGGTTGGTTTGTAATTCTCTTATATGCAGATGCTCTTATTTCTCCATTTGGCACGGGTTTTATTTTTACTGGCGCAACGGCGCGAGTAAACTATGGCTTGAGCAAGATTGGCTTTTTTCCGAAACGTTTACAAACCCTTAATCAAAGAGGCGTGCCAGTGGTGGCATTAATAGTGAATTATTTAATTAGTTTACTATTGTTTTTGCCCTTTCCCGGATGGCAAAGTTTGGTTGGCTTTATTATTTCTTGTTTTATTCTTTCTTACATTATTGGACCTATTGCTTTAATTGTGCTTCGCAAAACACAACCAGAATATCATCGTCCTTTTCGTTTGCCTTGGGCTAGTCTGATATCTTTTATAGCATTTTATGGCTGTAATTTGCTTGTATTTTGGACTGGTTGGGACACTGTCTACAAAATGATGATTACCTTGGTTATCGGAGTATTAGTTTTTATCTATTACTGTGTGAGACAAAAAGACAATTTGTGGGCTACACAACTGCGTATTTCATGGTGGGTATTCCCATATTTAATAGGCATGGCTATCATTTCTTTACTGGGAACTTTTGGCGGCGGCAAAAATTGGATTCCTTTCGGCTGGGATTTTGCAGTCATTGCGATTTTCTCTGCAGTTATTTTGGTATTGGCCGTTAAATTAAGCCGGCTAAAAAAACCGGAAACTGAAATCAATTTAAGCCTATAAACTGTTTGTGATCGTTCGCGTAATGGCGTTAACTTGCTAGGCCATTACTTTAAACTTTTGAAGGGCGGCGTTGAGCATTTCACATCTTTGAGCTACCTTACGGCTAGCGGCTTCCAAAGTATATCCTTCGTCTAATAATTCTTTGATTAAAATGATTTTTTTTATTTCAGTATAATTGAAGCGGCGAGTCGAAGATTTGGAGCAATCGGAATTGGACTGGATAATTCCCTTCTGTTCCCAATAACGTAATTGCCTTTGCGGGATGCCGGTAATTTCAGCAACCTCCCCAATACCAATAATCAATTTAGATAAAAATTCATAATCTTCCGTACAGGGATTATAAGCTTTTTCTGATTTTTTATTGATTTTCTTCATAAGACTTATTTATATCACGTTGTTGACTCAATTTCATCATTTTGATATATTTTACTATGTTTGTAGTTTAATTACAATTTAGGTAGATTAATTAATATAGGATCATTTATGGCAAAAAAAACACTCTGGGCAGCGATGGCGATGTGCGCAGTTCCTCTTTCAGGCTTGAGTATTGATATTTACGTACCTTCTTTACCAGCAGTGACTCAATACTTTAATGTCGATAAGTCATTAGTTCAGCTCAGTATCAGTCTTTATATTTTAGGATTTGGGGTGGGGCAATTATTAGCCGGCAGCATTGCCGATAGTGTCGGGCGTAGGAAGCCTTTTATCTTTTCCATGTTAATTTTTATATTGTCCAGTTTTTTAATTCCTTTTTCGAACGATATTTATCAACTATTAGCTTTACGAATTTTACAAGGAATGGCAATTGCCTTTGTCAGTGTGCCTATGCGGGCCGTTCTTTCGGATTTATTTACTGGAAAAGAATTTTATAAAATGATGAACTACATGACGTTGTGTTGGGCGATTGGCCCGATTATTGCCCCGGCTATCGGCGGATATTTGCAACATTTTTTTGGTTGGCAGTCTTCATTCTACTTTTTATTCAGTTATGCTTTGATCGCATTTATTTTAGTAATTTTGTTATTGCCAGAAACCATAAAGGAAAAAAAACCATTACACTTTCGGCAAATTTTTCAAGATTTTTGTACCATTATGTCACATCCTGATTATATCGGCGGCATCGTTTGCTTGGGAGTATTATGGTCTTTGGTAATTTTGTTTAGTATAGTCGCGCCTTTTTTAATTCAAGATATATTACATTATTCAGCGATAGAATTTGGCCACATGGCTTTACTGATGGGATTAGCCTGGTTTTTAGGTAATGTCACCAGCCGTTTGCTGATTAATGTTCACTTTCATATTAAAGTTAATTTTTGTTTGTGGGTGATGTTACTGAACGCATTGCTTATGGTGGCGTTCGCAATTTGGCAGAATATTAATTTAACTGACTTGTTAGTGCAGACATTTATTTTGATCTATTTAGGAGGAATCGTATTCCCTAATTATTTTGCCCGGAATGTCTTTTGGTTTCCCAAAAACGCAGCTACTGCTAATGCCTTAAGTGGTGCTTTTATGACTCTATTTGCTGCAATCAGTTCTGCGGTAGGAACTTTATTAAAATCTAATAGCCAATTACCGCTTACTATAGCGTTTATTTTAGTTATTATAATTTGTATTGTAGTTTATTCATTAACTTCAAAAAGAGATGCTGGAGCTTCAATCCATCATTCTAAGCATGTCTAAACCTTGAGAAAGCCATGGCTAGGGCATGCCAAATTTGCTTGAAATATTCATTTATATGCATGGATTGGCTAAACGTACGAATAACGTCCACCAATTGTAAATTAACGCAATAATTCTCGCCATCAATCCGCAACTATTTAAATTCCGGGTCGTGTAACCTCCCCAGCCCCATTGATTTTTAATTTCATCAAAATAATTTTCAGCTCTATCGCTACCAGGCGATCGGTTCTGAGCTTGCGACGAACTAAAATAACACGACGTTTGCCTTTCCAACCCATTAATTGCAAATAATCTTCTTTTACTTCAAAATCATTATTAAAATAATGCCATTCGCCACAGGCATGATGTTTTTTAATGAGCTGTTTCACATTCGACGATTTTTTAACTTAAATAAATAACCATAATTTCTGGCCTCCAATTCATTCATGATCTGATCCGTTCCCCAATCACAATCACCTCGAATCATGAACCGGATTACCCAATCGCTTTGAGTATCATGATCAGCAAGAAGAGCAATCTAATAAAAATTCACTTTTTGTATTTTTTAGGTTTTGTATATCTCCATGACTATCATCACGACTATCATCTTCACGATATTGGTAGCGTTTCCTTCCTTTCTCAGCTTACAAATTTGTGTTACTGTTAAAAAGAAAGCACAACCGGCATTCACTCCCCATTGATAACCAGTGTATTTTGGTTGGTTCAAATACGTTGTCACCACCGAGCCTCCCGAAGCGGTTGCCAACACTAGATTAGGAACGCAACGATTTATACTATTGAGATACAAATCGGCGTATCGTTCCTTTGAAAATCAAAGGCAGATATCATGATTATTTTAATAACAGGAGTCAAGCCTTAATCCGATGGCTCCTTATATTTATGGTACGCCTGCCTATAAACGCAAGTAGAGGTTAGAGTCAAATAAGCGCATCCATTAGTAAATGTTAAGCCTGTCAGCACTTTGCGGGTTTGGGGGCTTTGTATGTTTATTATCAAAAAAATGATTAAATTGACTAAATGAAAGCTGCAATAAATTCTCATTATTTTTCTGCGGGTTTTTTAAATTCATTTTATTATTAACCCAGCACAGGCTGCTCATTTGCAAAGTTTTATAACAACATATTAACTTGCGAAAACGTTTTGCTTCATCGCTTAAATCTTTTAAGTGCAAAACACCAAATCTATCTGTGTATCCATTCTGGTAACGCTGTAAATGCCACCATTCTGGATCTTTTTCTGCAATAATATCTTTGCAAATCTTTTCATTTATTATTTTCTTTTCCAACACATTTTTTGCTGTTAAATACAATTTCAATAAATCGTCGGCATGGTTTAATGTCGCATCTAAAAGTTTGTTGTATTTTAATCTGTCTTCTTCAGAAATAGCACAAATATTTAAATATTCTTTATCAGCTTGCGCAAGGGCAAGATTAGCCTCAAAAAAATCATCTTTCTTAATATAGTGCAGCGCCGTATGTGCGTAAATATCCCTCACAAACCAGCACTTAATGACAAAAACTTCACCTTTTTGAACTTTAATTTCTTGTTCTATTTGTAATATAAGTATTTTAATCTGATCAATAAAATCGGGTTTAGTTGCTTGATTAATTATTTTTATGGCTTGTAAAAATAATTCACGCATTTTTTTCCATGATATATTAGTTTTTTCATCTAAGGATGGAGGTGACTCATATAAATAGACTGTTGAGACATTTGGAACATGCATGGGTCCTTTCGAATATTTTTTTGAAAAATTGTCTTTACCTTCAGTGGGAAGCTTGCGAATTTTACTAGCTTGTTTAATTTTTATTAAAGGAATTTTTTCTAGTTCAGGAAAGCTATTATAATTTTCTTCACTTATTAATTCTTGCTCCTTTTCTAGTTGAGCTATTTGCTTCAATAAATTTTTATCTCGTATGTCAAGAGCTTCATTAAATTCATGTATAGATTTTTTTAGCTCTTCTTGAATCTGGCAGGATTGTTTTTCATCTTTCACTTCGCATTCTAATCCCAAATCTTCAGCTATGGATCTAGAAAATAAAAAAAGGTTATTTAAACCTATGTTTTTTGCAAATTGACTAATAATATGTTCTCTTAATTCAGCAAGCTTAGTAATGATTCTTCCCGCCAATATAGGAAAGACTTTTGAATGAACCAAATTACCTGTCATTAATTTCTCTTTCAACTGCTTGGCTTCATAAAATATTTTGTTAGAAGTAATGAAAATAGGTTCGATATTTAATAAAGCCCAAACTCCAAATGACTGTTGTTTATCTTCGCTGTGGTAATCATATAATCTTGCAGCTGAATAGGTATATATTTGGGAATTTTTATCCATAAAAATCCAATGAAAGAGGGTATTATTGCCTAAATCTTTCATAAGACTTAAGATAGACAATTGTGCTTCCATCATTGTGCATATACTTT
Source organism: uncultured Pseudomonadota bacterium (assembly GCA_963795715.1). Classification (GTDB taxonomy): domain Bacteria; phylum Pseudomonadota; class Gammaproteobacteria; order Coxiellales; family Coxiellaceae; genus JAFEDN01. The sequence continues at coordinate 183,103 of CAWCIY010000004.1, read as the reverse complement.
CTAATATAGACCTAACTACATTGGTATTGGCATGGATCATATTCTTAGAAACTAAAAGAGTAAAGTGTAATAGCCTTTGAATACCGATTGCCAATTGTATTAAAGAAGAATTCATGTTTAAGTTGTTAAAATAAACTTCGTGTTCTTTACATTTTTCCGCTTTGGATATTTTTTCGAGCTGGCTTGCAGTAGTAAATGAACGAATGAATAAAGCTAGGTTATGTATTTCTAAAGACAGACTTCTTATTGGATTATTCGTATTTAAAATTATTCGATTCAACAAAATCTGAAATTTCAAAGAATAGAGATGTGGAAGTAGCAATTCGTTATCAAATTTTGCTAACTTGATAAGTTCATCAATTTTAATAAGCAAGCCTGCGTTAAAAGTATGGATAGTATTAACAAACTCTTTACCATAAGTATAAGAGCTTTGGTAGTAATCGTTATATATTTTTGTTATCTCAAATAATATTTTTTTGGTTACTTTTAAGGATTCATTTTTCTCTGAAATTCTTAAATTTCTATTGTAATTTTTTTCTAACGTTGATTTAATAAATTCTAGATCAAGCCATTGTTCATTTGTATAACGATCAAGGGAGTTACTTGGAATAATACTATTATCTATAATCTCAACAAAAGACTCAACATTAAAATTATAACGAATTAATTTTTTTACTCTCTTAACTTTACATTTTTCTAAAAAACTATGATATGGAAATAGAAATTTTTGTAGTAGGGTTTGTTGTGTTTGTTGGTAAATATCCAGATTATTGTCAACAGTATTAATCAGTAATCCACGTTCAATATATGAAAATATTTTATATAGCTCAGAAAATATATCTTGGATAGTGCAGACAATTGTTTTTTTTATAACAGCCTTATCTTTATTTATCCACGGGAGCACATGAGCAAGTACGTGATAAAGTTGAATATTACAAAACATCAGGTTTGAATTATTGCTTAAAAATTCATTTATTTTCTGATAAATTAAAAATCCAATATTTTGTTTGATATTATCTTTTTTAGTATTTTTGATTTGATCAATATAATGAACCAAATTTTTTGTAATATTGGTTATCTGAATCGATGTAATCAATGGAATATTAGTACTGCTTTCATTAAAACCCGATACCAAATTTAAACACAATTTAGATAAGGTAAAATAAATGTCTGTTTCTAAATAGGTAAGTGCAGCTACTGAAGTATCCAGTAATCTATCCATCAAAGGGATAACTTTATGAAAAAAATCATTAAAGATTATTATTAATGGACGATTGTTATTGTCAGGAAAAATGATGTCTTCTTTAGATAAAAGGGTTAATTTCCTGAATTCAATGCTGTCATTAAAAAGAGATAGTATCCCTAAGATTATACTTTTTAATTGCGAAAATCTTATCAAAGAATCATGTTCATTTAAAATTCTTTCTAAGCCTTTCAGTTCATCACTACTTAAATTTTCAATGCTTTTTAAATTAGAGGAAATGTTGATAGTGTTATTTTGATAGTTTGATTCACTAAAATATTTAGCGTTCATTTCAGGTATGCGTCTGGTTTGGTATTTTGATGAAAAATATTTCAAATTAGATGAGTTATCCAGAAATGTAAAGCATGATTCTTTATTATCGGAAAAAACAGAGTTTACTTGAAACTCTAATTGTTCACCTAATTTCATAGCAGAGGAAGGTTGATTTTGTTCGTAAAAGACATTTTTTAAATTGTTATATATAAGGTCAATTTGTAATTGCAAGATTTCTTCGCAATAAGCCACATTATTAATTTGGACATCAGGATGTGTTAAAATGAGTGCCTTAATCATCGCGCACATATGAATTTTAGCATATTCATGATCAAGCTTAACAAGATCCAATACCCTATATAAGGCTTTATAGCAAGCTTTCCGTTTACGTCGTCGCTGTTTGGGATCTGTTGAGCTGATTTCGGTAATAAAATGATTAGGCAACTTTAATAATAAATTTCGATACCTAATTATTTTTCCGCTTATTCTTGTAGATATTTTTTCTTTACGGATATTCTCCCAAAATAGTTGGTTCTTTAATGCAATCTTTAAATAGTTAATATCAGGCCGATAATCTACAAGCCAATATTCAAATGTTTGACATGCGTATTTAAATTCTAAATAATCGGGATGTGTTTTATCAATTGCAAAATAATATTTATTTTTATATAGCAGAAAATCAAACCGATTAGATATTTTTGATTCAACGACTTCTTCTTTAAGGAAAACATACATTTTTCCACTGATGATTCCGGAAACAAATTTTTCTCCGTCATATGTTTTTTCATTGGCGACGGTGAGGTCAAAAGGCATTCCATCGACAATTTTTTTCATTTTAATCCATCTTTTTTTATAATCTTTTCTTTTAATTTTAAAATCATGATTATCTTTTAAAAACAAGGATGTATGAGCTATATTTGTACTTCGTTGAACACAGTCATTGTCGTTGAGAATAATTTGTTTGGCTTCATCAACATGATTGTTGAGTATAAACCCAATAAGAGCGCTCACTTTACCCGTAAAATAGGCGCCATTTTTGCAAAGTAAGTACATTTGATTAATGACTTTTTCTTCTAAACCTACTTCTTGGAAAATGGCTTCGATTTGACTTTCTTCTATGGATGTTTTTTTTTCATCTAAGCCAGTAACTGCAATCAATTTTGGATCCTTTTTGGGTATTGGGAAAGTCGAGGCTTGAAGATATATTTTTTTTGCTAATTCATAATCGTATATAATTGCAACTTGCAACATTGAATCAAAAATTTCGCTATTAACCTGGTTGTATTGTATTGCATCTATGTAAAAATTAATTGCTAAATCAAGCCTGCCATTTTGCCCAGCGAAGATGATCAGTTTGTTGATAACAGGTGACTGTATTTTATAAAACTTTAGAAAAATTTCATATAATTCCCAGGCAAGCGCAGGATTCAATATAATTAATTTTGGGATTAATTCTGAATAAAATTCTAAATCTGGCAGTGTGCGCGCTTCTACACAGCTTTTTATCCACAAAGTCCATTCTTCTATATTATCGCTATCCTTAGGAAAAGCTTTATTAAAAATAAAAATCGTTTTTCCGGAAGAAATTAAGCTTCTTAAGTAATAAATTTGTTTTGCTAAGTTATTGAAATCATTATTTTTCGCTTCGTCAGTGCTTAATAATTTCTTTTTCTTTTTCTTTTTTTTCTTTTTTGTTACCGAATCAACTGAATCCAGTTGAAAACTATAATCAGGTTCCCCTGGAAGGGTTTGCTTTTTTTGTGTTAACATTTTTTACTGTCTTCCTCAAATTCTAAATTTATATATCCTAATATTCGCTGCCAAGAGTCAAATATACTAATAGTAAGTATAATTGACAACCTTCGTTAGACTAATTATTATGGTATACAATCATAATTGAATTAAAAAAGATCAAATAAGGAATGGTATGTTAAAATTTAAAAAAGCTCTGTTGTCATTAGCTATGTTATTTTTATTGCCTAATATTTCTTTGGCCGAAGGGCCCACCGTGGAAGTTATAAATAATACAAGTTGCTTATATAACATGGATACGCATCAAGCCAGCAAGGTGCAACCTATTACCGCTTATTTTTTTGTGGGAACTAACGATGATTTGACATACAGCGGTGTTTCAATTGCTGGCGGTCAAACAGGTACAGCTCCCTTGGGTGTAATCACGACACCGGCTTCAACGCCTGCATTGCTTATTGGAACCAGTCCAAATGATAGTCCGAGTCATATTAGCGCCATGCTTAACCCAACGAATATAGTATCTGTTTCTCAAGTCATATTGAGCTGGCAATGTCCTGCGACTAACCCTTGTATTATGATTGTTCCTGGAGGTTGCAATGTTGATTGACAAGATTTGCCTTTGAGCATTTCTCACGATATAATCGCTCCAACCCTAGCTGGGGGTTGGAATTTCCCGGCTAAAGCGGGAGATTGCAATGTTACGGCAGGAAGCCAGCAAAGAAGAGCTTGAGGCGTCTTTTAAGAGCCTGAGAGAGCAAGGCAAAAAAATCAGCTTCAATTCGCTGAAAAGAATTTTGCTTGGCAAAAATCTGACTATCACCAAGACCAAATTTTACGAATTCCTTTATCAAGAACATCTGTATGACTGGCAAACCCATGTTGCATCGAATGAAGTAAAAAAAATACTAAAAGCAGAAGAAAGAGTCGATGAATTAGAAAAAACTTTATCTCAGGTTAGAGCTACTTTGGAATCTACCGCTGATGGAATATTGATGATTAACCGAGCTGGTCAACTCGTTAACTGGAACCAAAAGTTTATGGACATGTTTCGTTTTCCTGCTTCCATATTAGCTGAACATGATGAAAAAAAGGGGTTACAGTATTTTTTAGATCAAGTAGTCGACCCCCAAGAATTATTTAATTTAATAACCAATTGTTATAGCGACCCAAATCTTAAAGGTGATATGGGTGATATGTATTTTAAAGATGGTAGAGTATTTGAACGTTATTCACAACCCCATCTTGTAGGTGATCAAATCATTGGCAGAGTATGGAGTTTTCGAGACGTAACAGAACGTAGAAAAAAAGATGAAGAACTTCGATTAAGAGAGCGCGCCATTGAAGCAAGCACCCACTGTGTCCTTATTACTGAGACATCTCCCGAATATAAAATTTTGTATGTCAATCCTGCTTTTTTAAAAATGACGCAAAAAACCAGGTTGGAAACGATAGGAAATAGTTTCTTTTTTCTGGATAAATGGCGAGGATCAGCATTCTGCAATTAAAAAAATCCGCTACACATTAAAAGAAAAATGTGAAGACCAAATTACCATTTTTAATTATCGTAAAGATAAAAGTATCTATTGGGCTGAAATTAATATTGCTCCAGTTCGAAATGATGCCGACAAAGTCTCTCATTTTGTTTGGATAGTGAATGATGTGACCCAACGCAAAATTATGGAAGACAAATTGGCTCATCAAGCAACTCACGATTCCTTAACAGGATTAGCTAACCGTTCGTTGCTGCAAGACCGTCTTCAACAAGCTATTTTGCATGCGAAACGCTTAAACTTATCAGTCGCAGTATACTTTCTGGATTTAGATCGTTTCAAATTGGTGAATGATGCCTTAGGTCATAGTATAGGTGATGAAGTTTTAAAAATAGTAGGTAATCAATTATTACAATGTGTCCGTGCTATTGATACCGTTGCTCGCTTGGGTGGCGATGAATTTATGATTGTAACTCTTGTGGATAATCATTCTAAGGCAATCAATTTAGCTCACAGAATTCTTAAAGAAATATCTAAACCTGTCCAAATTGAACGACGGGTACTAAATATTACCGGCAGTATTGGCATCAGTATTTATCCTGAAAATGGCGATAATATGGAAATTCTGATGCAAAATGCAGATATTGCTATGTACCGTGCGAAAGAGTCAGGCCGTGATAATGCCAAATTTTACTCTCCCAAAATGAATAGAGAAATTTCCAAACGCTTGGAATTGGAAAACGATTTGCATAGGGCGATCTTGCAAAATGAATTGTTATTATACTATCAGCCTATTATGGATGGACATGGCGAACAGATTACTGGCGTTGAGGCGTTATTGCGCTGGCAACACCCAAAAAAAGGAATGATTCCGCCTAATGTGTTTATTCCCATTGCTGAAGAATCCGGTCAAATCGTCCCTATCGGAGAATGGGTGTTGGAAACCGCTTGTACCAAGTATGCCATATTGCAAAATTATAGTGATTTCCCAATACATATCACTGTTAATGTAGCCAGCCGTCAACTTGAGCGTGGTCAATTTGTTGAGGTTGTCAAAAATATATTGCATAAAACTAAAATTCCGCCCCAGTATCTGGAATTGGAATTAACGGAACGTATTTTTATTGAAAATACCGAGGAGATGCTTAAAATTTTAAATCAATTAAAAGCTAAAAAAGTTAAACTGATCATAGATGATTTTGGCACTGGGTACTCCAATTTAGGCTATCTCAAAGCATTTCCATTAGACAAATTAAAAATTGATAAGTCTTTTATAGATGGGGTTACTCATGATCCCAATGATGCCGCAATTACCCAGACAATTATTGCTATGGCCCATATTTTAGGATTAACCGTAGTCGCCGAAGGAGTCGAAACAGAAAACCAGATGAACTTCTTGAGAAAACATTTATGTGATGAAATGCAGGGGTATTATTTCAATCGGCCATTGGCTGAAGCTGATATGATTGCGTTATTAAAAAGCAGGAAAAAAAAAATGTATTAAGGCAATTCCCGCTTGACGGGAATTGACCCTAAGATGTTTCTGTCTTTTCTGTAGGAATTGCTGATCAAGGAGGAGTTTATGGCACATTTTATTTCTGATAAAGTAGAAGCAGCTTCGAGCCTAAGTGAAACAATGACGTTACAGCAACTACTAGATTATAATCAACAACGGTTGCAGATATTCTTAAAATGCTCACTATTTACTCTTATTCAAGATGGAACGCTGGCTGATGCTAAAAAACGCCAGATTTTTCTCGATAGTTTGCAAATATGGACCGAAGGAAATCAAATATTATTATTATCTCGTCAAGCCACCTGTTGCGATCCTAATTTTCAGACTATATTTCTCAAGCATTTTCAAGAAGAAATTGGACACGATGAGTTATATAACGATCGTACCAATAAGTCTACTGTTAAAGATGCAATCATGACAGCAATAACCACTTGGTTTGTGCATCAGATGTTTGTATTAGATAATATAGAAAAAGCAACTATAATTCATCTAGTTATTGAGTCGGCCAGCGATGTATATCATAAAATCACCCAACCTAATTTAGCTCCATATATCAAGGATGCATATTTTAAAGCACATGATGTGGATGCACAGCACATTGCCATGGGAGTTCAACTGTTATCTGGTTATAGTTCAAAAGTATATCAGCGTTTATATACCATCATTGAGGATGCTTGGGATATGTTGACTGCCATGGTAGATCGTGTGTTTTATCTGGTCAATAATGTGAGATAATAATCATGTTGGAGGATAAAATAGTTTGGTTGGACGGTCAATTTATCTCCTGGCAGCAGGCAAATATGCCGATTTTATCGCATCATTACGGTGTAGGTGTGTTTGAAGGTGTCCGCGCTTATGCCACCCCTGAAGGTACAGTTATTTTTCGTTTATCTGAGCACACAGACCGTTTATTTCGCTCTGCACACATCCTTGGTATGAAACTGCCTTATGGCAAAGAAAGCTTAAATCAAGCACAAGAAGAACTTATTAGCAGAAATCAGTTTACTGACGCCTATTTGAGGCCATTTGGTTTTTATGGTGGTGAATTTTTAGGTCTATCTGTTTCTTCCCTCACACCTCATGTTGCCATCGTTGCTGTTCCATGGCAAGGTGCTTATGGGGGGAGCAATCGTTTTATAGATGGACTCAAAGTAAGAACTTCCTCATTATTGCGCAATCATGTTATGAGTGTGTTTAGCAAGGCAAAAGCCCATGGCAATTACATGAATTCTATATTAGCAATGCAAGAAGCCCACAGTTGTTGCGTCGATGATGCAATTTTGTTAGATCATCAAGGTTTTGTTGCTGAAGGTAGTGGCGCTAACATTTTTATAGTGCGAAACGGCGTATTATATACACCTCACACCACCTCTGCTTTAGAAGGAATTACCCGTGATACTGTAATTACTTTGGCAGAAAATTTAACTTGTAGGGTCATTGAGAAAAACATCACTCGAGATGAACTCTACATTGCCGATGAAATATTCTTTACCGGTACCGCAGTCGAGATTACTCCCATTAACCAAGTCGATGGGCGTTTAATCGCTACGGGGGTAAGAGGACCGATTACACAACAATTGCAACAACTTTATGCTGCGACAGTGCGTGGTGAAAATACAAAATATAATCATTGGCTGACTCGATGCAAAAGTGAAAAGGTCTACACATGTTAACGATTCGTGACTTGAACGATGTGCTTCAGGTCGAGCAAACACCTTTAGAGAAGTATTTGCCAGAGCAAACCACATATGACATCATTCGGCGGTCTGCCGAAAAATTTCCAAACCGCGCAGCGCTCATTTTTCTTCCGGCTGGTAATGCACTTGCAGATTTAGAACAGCAGACTATTAAATCAGTTTATTCTTATCAGGAATTATTTACTGGCATCCAGCAAACCATTCAGCTGTTACTTCATTTAGGTGTAGGTAAAGGGGATGTGGTGTCTTATCTCTTGCCAAACTCCGTTGAAAATTATTTTATTTTATATGCGGCTCAAGCTGTGGGGATTGCTAATCCAATCAGTCCGGTTCTACCTCCTGAACAACTCTTAACATTATTGCAGAGCGCAGAGAGTAAAATTTTGATTACACTGGATGAGCATACTTATCCGGAATTGTGGAAAAATATTTTGCAAATTCGCCAGCGCTGTCCCAAACTGAAAAAAATATGGGTGATAAATGAAATTAAAAATCTGATTACGCAAAAACAGACGCTACCCTGGGATCCAACTCAAATTAAGCCGGACGATATTTGTTCTTATTTTCATACCAGTGGCACTACAGGAACGCCGAAATTAGCGAAACATACCCACCTAGGGAATGTTTACATGGCATGGGCAATGGGTATTTTCACCGAGTACGCACAACCAGATACCGTTGTCCTATCTGGCTTACCTATGTTCCATGTGGGTGCACCGATGATCAGCGGGTTAGCTGCATTTTATTATGGCGCTACAGTAGTGGTTATAAGTCCCTTTGGATGGATGGATTCACAAGTGATTGCAAATTTTTGGAAAATTATCGAAAAATATAACGGGACTTCCACTGCCGCGCTACCGTTCGTTTTCCGAATTTTAAATCAAACACCTGTCAACAATGCCAATATTTCCAGTTTACGTCAAGCGATTTCCGGAATGGCTGTTTCCGCGTATGATTTTAACTTATTTAAAAATAAAACGGGGATAAAAATTGCTAATTTGTGGGGCCAAACAGAAATTACTTCAATAGGTAGCTTTAATCCTGCGGTAGATCCAGAAGATCTTCATTTTGGCAGCATGGGTATTCGCTTACCATTCGAACAAATCAAGGTTAGCCGATTCAATGCCCAAGGTGAATACCTAAGAGACTGTGCAGTAGGAGAGGAAGGAATTTTGTGTGTCAGCGGACCGCATGTCTCTGGATATAGGCAGAAAAATTGGCATAACACTGGAGATTGGGTGCGTCAGGAAGCGGATGGATATTTAACTTTCTTAGGACGTGACCAAGATTTTATTCAGCACCCTGATCAAATCATTTCTTTGCTTGAAATCGAAAGGATAGCCTGCGAACATCCTGAGGTTGCTGAAGCGTCTGCAATTAGCGTGAAAAATCCACAACAAGATTTGGAAATGCCTGTTTTGTTTTTTACATTACAACCGAATGCCCAATTAACGTCCGAGCAATTACACCATTGGTTGAAGATGCAAGCGAAATTATCTGCAGAAGCGTTACCCGTGCAAGTGATTCGGTGTCAAACCTTGCCAAAGAATGGCATGGGAAAGCCATTAAAATATCTTTTGAAAAACCAGTTGGGCTTAGTATGAAACAATCGACGAGACGCTATTGTTTTATTCTCAGTGCGATAGTTTTATTACCCATTCGCGCTGCTGCCAGTAATTTTCAAGATTTTTCTGGCATCACTTACAGCAATCCTGCGGAATTAACATTTCTAGTGCAGAAAACCCAGGTGATTTTGGGAGATGAATATTTTGCGCCTTCACCGAATATTATTTTTAATGGCAGTGTATTTGTACCTGATCCATCGCCCATGCATCACAATGTTGTCACCACTGGCACGACTGAGAACACGGATTTCACCACTTATCCTTATGGTCGAGTAGCTCAACGTTTATCTAAACAATGGGTGGTGGGGCTTGATGTCACCAAGCCTTTTGATTCTAGCATCATTTACCCTAATAATTCTGTGGCCAGATATGCAGTGACCAATTCCGGCATGAAGTCGGTAGATGTTGCACCCAATGTTGCTTATCAATTTTCTGGCAAGTTATCGAAGCTGGCCATTGGTGCAGGCTGGGACGCCATGTATTATACGGTTACGTTGGATTCTAAATATCCTTCTTTGCCGACTCCGACCACACCTTTTGGCACAGGCAGTGATTTGAGCATCAACAATCATGCTACAAACTGGGGTTATGGCTGGCATGCGGGAGCCATTTATCATTTATTTCAAACTACTATTTTAGGGTTTAGTTATTTCTCAGCCATCACGCAAAATTTTACTAACGGGACCAGCAGCTTCACTGGATTTCCCACTAGCGATCAATTGAATCTATCATTACCGCTTCCGGCGACTTCTAATTTCAGCATTTTGCAATTTTTGAATAAAGAATGGTCTATGGTGTTTAAAGTCCATTATTCACAATGGGACACGTTACAACAAGTTACGCTGCACGATATTTCAGGTCCTGCTCCCAGTTATCTGATTAACCTTCATTATAAAAATACTTGGCGTTTTGATGTCGGCACGCGCTATGATCTTTCACCTAAATTCACGGTAGGCGCTTTATTTGCTTACGATCAAACACCTACCAACGATGCAGACCGTATTTTAGGATTGCCGGGTGTGAATCAAACTATTCTGGGTTGTTCAATGGGTTACAAATTTACTAAGAAACTGGAGATTGAAGCACAATATGGCCATATGTTTTCTGTGAAAGCGCCAATCAACTACGTCGATCCCAATACCGGAATAACTACCAATGGCAATGTGAATATTTCTGGAAATGCAGTGGGATTACTACTTACTTTCAATACCTAACCGCAGCTCTAAATTCAATCCCATTAAACTTCCTCAACGCTGACCTGACTTTTCATTTTTTCATATAGATATTTTAAATAATCGTACTGTGTGGGTAGCTTCTCACCATAATAACGAGATTTGGCCGCTATTTCCTGCAAAATCTTCTCTCCCTTTTGCATGATATCGTCGCGGTGTTGCAATAACGGCAGACTGGTTTTCGGCAGGTAATCCACGCCGCATAAAATACATTGATAACTGCTGTTAGTCCAAAAGTTTTCAAAGCGCGCGGCAAATGAGCTGTATAAGTGGTTATCTGGCTGATGGCTTTTGCGAATGGGTATGCCTGCTTTTTGCCGTGCTAAAATGAGTTGCAAGAATTCAGGAGTTTTGGTTTCGTATTTATTAGCCTGCCAAAAAGGAGTGTCCTCTCGTTGTGCGGTTTTAAAATGCATCACAATGAAATTCTTAACATCATCCACCATATAACGTATTTTTTGATTAAATTTATCTCGATAAACAGGATCAATCTGTTTATTTGGAAAGTTTTTAACAAATTGATATAAGGCAGCGTAAATAAAATAAATCCCGGTGGATTCCAGCGGTTCTAAAAAGCTGCTGGCTAAGCCAATGCTGACGCAGTTTTTAACCCAAGAATTTCGTCTTCTCCGAGATTGGAATTTAATAAATCGTACCGGTAGATTTTCTACTTTTTTGCCAAAGAACATACGAATTTCCCGTTCTGCTTCGGCATCGGTGATAAACTGACTGGAATAGACATAACCGTTACCCGAACGATAAAATAATGGAATTTCCCATAGCCAACCAGCTTTGAATGCCGTTGCTGAGGTATATGGGCGAATACCGTCACGCTGTGAGTTTTCAGGTATATTGATCGCAACCGCTCGATCGGTTAATAAACTTTCTTCGAATGTGACCACTGGCTCTTTTAATATTTTTTCTATTAAAAAGGCACTGAAGCCTGAACAATCCACAAATAAATCGGCCTGGTATTTTTTACCGGATTCGCTTACGACATAACGAATGTTGCCTTGCTCATCTAATTCTGCAGTGGTTAAATCCTCTTGCACATGCAATACGCCACGTGTAGTGGCCCAATCTTTTAAAAAATCTGCCACCTGTAAAGCATCAAAATGGTAGGCGTAATGTTGGGTAGTGGCGCCGTCAAAAAATTTAGGTGATTTATTCAAATCGCAAGCGATTAATGAGCTGAAGCAAGCGTAATCCATGGGCGTTTGATAATTTTCCTCTAATCGCTTTTTAATCCAAATATGTGTGAGTGGGATTTCATCAATGGAAGGAATTTCACCAAAGTTATGGTAATAATAGTCACCACCTGCTTCAGGCGGTTTTTTCCAGTTTAAAAATTTAACTCCTAATTTGTAGGTGGCTTGACATTTCGCCATCCATTCTTCTTCAGAAATACCTAAGTGATCGAAGAATTCACTTTTGATGGTAGGTACGGTGGCTTCACCAACGCCGATACGCGAAATGTGAGGGGATTCAATGACGGTGATATTCGCTTTAAGTGATTTAGCTAAATAGGCAGCCGCCATCCAACCGGCACTGCCACCGCCCACGACAATAATTTTGTCGATTTTTTCTTGAGTTGGCATGATATCCTCCTTGATGAACGTTTTAGCAATTCTCAATCAGCTCGTACATCCTATCTATCAGTGCTGAAAAATGGTTCCATGACAAAATCAGAATTTTTTTGAGCCGATGGTAAACCGAAGACTTTAAGTGTTGCAAAACAGCTTCATTTATTACCTGATCATGTTTTTCGATTCGCAAATGCCGTATAAAATATCGGTCATAAATCTCTTTTTCTAAATAGGAGCGGGCGATCTCATGATAACAGTCTCCTAAATCGGCAATGATCCAATTTCTAATCAAATATTTTTCTGCGTGGTCCAAGACATGCATTTGATAAGGAATCCAATCAATCAATGCTTCAAATACTGGATCAAAAAAATAGTCTTGCACAGTTTTATAACTGTCATACCGCGCATACAGTGGGGTTTGGAGATGATCCTCCCAAATCGCCATACAATCTAACAGCTTCTGTAATTTTTCCGAATTATCAAAAGTATGGTTGCTGAATAACTTAAAAAAAGGTTTTTCTAAAATTTTTTGTAAACGCTTTTGGTGGTATTGTTGCAATATATTTATTTGTTTTTGTTCTTCCTGAAACATCACCCGTGGATTTTTAGGATTGGTATATAAACCAGGTCCAAATTGAATCGACAACGCATATAAACCTTTCTCGCCACCAATAAAGCCATGTTGACACTCTGGAGGAACAACGACAATGTCGCCGGCTTGGATAATTTGCGGTTTTTGCCCCAGCATTTGTCCTGAACCTTGATAAAAAATCATCATGGATTGAATGGGATGAACATGTTCAGGCAGGGTTTCACCGGCTTGCAAACAAACCCATCCGATGGAAAACTCATTGCTTGGAGGCATAAAATCTTTAAGTGTTTCATGCCATTGAAAATCTCTTAATTCGCCAAGCTGATGAATCATTCCTTGCTGTTCTATGGAGTGAATGGCAGGAATGGCGGCGCGTGGCACAATTACTATTTGCGCTATGTGTGATTCCGGGTGAGACAAGACTTCTGATGTCATAGGCTATTCTCTACTATGTGGGCGACACGCTGGGTCATGGCATCTAACATAGACCATCCTTTATCAATCACATTATGTAATCGTCTATAGACCTCAGCAGGTTGGCCGCGCAGTAAATCTGCGCCCATTTGTGCATGAATATCATCTACTTCAGTATGAACTTCATAGTAATCAGGAGCCTCTCTACCCAATTTTTTCTTAGCCATTTCATGATAATAAGTGCCGCTCAATTCCAAAACTAAATGCACTAAAGCTGTTTTTTCCAAGTTGTCCAATATAATCATTTGATTGCAAAACCACATGGAAGTCGCATGCAGAATTGGATCATGATTACGATGTTTGTGACTGCGGGCGGCCAGTAATTCATCATGACCTAATTCTTCCTGTAGGTGCTTAAGGAACAGCGAATGGTAAGCAGGATCTTGACAGGTTCCTTGTCGAATAAACAATATGTGTTGAAAAAAATCGGAAAATATTTGAATACTGTCTAAAAATTTTTGTCGTGCTTTAGGGTTATCTAGCACCTTATTGTCGCTTTTGAGCAAAGTAAAATAGGGATTTGTTAATATACGCTGCATTCTGGCTTCATTGTGTTGTATCAACCCCTCAAACGAAAGCGCATATTCAGGCAATGTCGCAGTTTTTTTTGCGGGAAATTGCAATAATACTGCGACCAGATCTTGACCGATTTCTGTTTTAATATCGCAATTATATTGCGGCGACAATAAAATGGTATCGCCTGCAGTTATATTTCTTTCTAGGGTATTCTCGAGCAATTTTGCCTTGCCTTGACAAACAATCAACATGCTTGCTTTCGCGGAAGGGTGCATTTTGATTTGTTCGCTGGATCTCAGGATAATCCAAGAAAATGCTAGTTTATGCAATGAAGGGAGAAAATTGCTCAATAACGCATGTTGATTAAAGTCCCTTCGGTTACCTGGAGATATCACATCGTTGAGTGGGATTTCTCGTTGTGGAACCACTTGCACTTGCTGAAGTTGCAAGGATTGTTTCTGCGTTGGTGTAGAAATTTCCACAGCGTCCTTTCCTTAGGATTTTTCAGATTTCTTATTGAATATGAACTTTAGTGAGCTGTCAATCTTTGGCAAAACTTTTATTTGATTAATAAAGTCTGAAGTGTGCAAAATTTACCCATGATTTTATATTGCTTGACAAACAATTCCTAGCTGTTTTAAATATGGCGACAGAATTTTTATTTTAAAAACTAAAGGAGAAGAGATATGCGCGAATTTTTTATAAGTGATGAGAATAGAGGAAGGGCTTATGAAATATTAGAAGGCCTTTTGGGTGAGTTCTTTATGGACGCCCCTGTTTACTTACAAGGTGCTCATATCACATTACTGGCAGATGTTGGTAAAGCCATCAGTGCGATAAAAACGGCTGGGACAGCTGATCATTTTAATTTTAAAGCAGTGGGTTTTCTTGACGATAAAGACAATGTTACGTATTACAACATGACTGGAACGCTCTACAATCCTGGCGCCAAGCATTTTTTTGAAAAAATAGATCAAGCCTTAGATGAAATCATTTGCCTGTTGATTAATAATAACAATACTCTGACCATAGAAGTGCCTGTTTCTCCGAGTGGAAGTGAAAAGATTACCATACAGGATGCTTTTAAGCGATTGATGACAATGCTTTATAAAGATTATACATTTATTCTTAGATCCACTGATCCTTGTAAAGATTTTAAAATCTATACCAATTATGATAAACAATTAGTAATTCGCAGTACCGTAGAGCATCGAAAAAAACTTTTAGAAGACTTAAGAACATGGACTTATACCAGTTGGTATAAAGAAAAAGTGAGGATCCAGAATATTAAAATATTCAACGAAAATGAAGATTTAAATATGCCTGCCATTTATTCTAATAACAACGAATGTTTTTATTTTCCTTTCTTCACTGCCAATAACGGAGAAAAAGGGATAAATTTCGGAGGCGACGCTTTTAATAACAGGATAGAAGGCCAAAAATGTTGTGATAATTTTCTTAAAGTAATGGGTTTTTTTCCTGAAGTTGAAAGTGAAGAGGATAAGTCACTATATCGAATTAGGTATGCTAAGGGCTTCATTAACCGTTATGCGGATAATCCTGGATGTTTGTATTTTAATCAAAAAAGCGTGATTTTTACGGATCTCTCAACCTATATTCGTTCTTCAAATGGTGTACTTAAGCAAGAGCAAAAAATAAATTCTCTAGAGATGAGTAAGAAAGTTGCGAAGGCTGCCCAGAAAGCATTATGTGGTACTACTGATAGGTTTAGCCGAGTCTGGGAACAAAAAGAAGATGTGGAGATGAAACAACCTTCCTCCAGCTCAAGTTCTTCTAGCTCGAGCTCTAATCCTACGGTTAGCCCCAGTACTACCTCTAGTCTGGTCCCAAACTCTTCGAGTCCATCGTCTAGTAGTCAAAGTACTAATTCCTTTAGCTTCCTTTCTTCGAGTTCTCAAAACTCTGGGTCTTCCACTACGGCAACCACATTGAGTTCTACCAGCTCTACAAGTACTTCAAGTTCAACTGCACCAATCACTATCAAAGTGGATGTTATGAACGCTACTGGTATTGTGCTGAAAATTACCCCTCTTGGTGAAGCAGATAAGATAATGGCAGCATTAAAAGAAGAAAGCAAAGAAAATACATCAGTATGGACTGATGGAAATGAAATCACTTTTTATGCTCAGGATTGTCAAGCGGGCATGTTTGATAACTTTTTAAAATTATTTAATTTTAAAAACTTAGCATTGGTCAATGAATTAAAGCTAGCGGTTAGATCATTAACCAGCTCAGGTCCATCTGTTTTCACATCTAAAAGTCAGTTAGCAAGTCTATGCGTTAACATGTTTAATAAATTACTTGAGGAAAAACCGGAGTTTAAAGCATCGCAAATTGTTCCACAGACATTTGGTACTTAGTATCTGGTCTTACATTCCTGTGATTGAAAACAGTTACGGTATTAAAAACCGTAACTGTTTTTGCCGTTTACGTAAAGGTGTCACGCCGTCATTGCGACTGCGAGCGCGCAGCGTCAAGTTAAGGTTTATTATTCCCTCTCCCCCAATTTTTGGGGGGAGGGAGAGTAGAAGAAAGCCTTAACTTGACGCTGCGCTCGCAGTCGCAATGACGGGTTTAAAAATTATTTCGCCATTTTCGAATTTCTACGACGAAAGCCAAAGCTGCGTTTACGGGGGAGGGACTTAAATTCTTTTGGTTTCCGTGCATTGGGATTCAGTAAATTGTCAATAGCTTGCCACTTGGCGTTGTCTTTGGGCAAGATAAAGGAGAGGGCACAACCTTCGCGTCCGGCACGGGCGGTTCTTCCCACTCTATGGACATAATCTTCGGGCGATTGCGGAATGTCGTAATTAATCACATGTTCAATGTGAGGAATATCTAATCCTCGTGCGGCAACGTCGGTAGCGACAATAATACGATAATTTTTATTGCGGAAGGATTTGAGTACTTGATCTCGTTGACGTTGTCTGAGGTCACCATGAATGGCTCTGGTTTCATAGCCGTCGTGATAAAGCTTATCGGCCAGTTTTTCAGCGCCCCGTTTGGTATTAACGAATACAATAATGGAGCCTTGGCGTTCATCTAATTCCGTCAGCAGGGTAGGGTACTTTTCCGTTTCTTTTAAATGAGCTGATTTTTGTGTGATACCTAAGGTAGGAGCGCCTATAGGACCTACTGAAATTCTTTCAGGATTGCGTAAATATTTTTGTGAACGTTGGACAATATTAGGAGGTAAGGTGGCGGAAAACATGAGTGTTTGCCGGGTTTGGGGAAGATGTTTAACAATTTCATCTAGCTGTATACCAAAGCCCATATCTAACATTCGGTCGGTTTCATCCAGTACCAGAAATTGAGTCTTTTGAAGCTTTAAACTGCCGCGATGAATATGATCATTGATTCGTCCAGGTGTACCAATGATGATACGGGGATTCGCATTTAATTGCCGAAATTGAGGTCCCATAGGCTCTCCTCCAATCAGCAATACTGAGGGGAGATGAGTTTGTGGCCCAACCAGTTTGCGCATAACATCCATTATTTGAGTGGCCAGTTCGCGAGTGGGTGTTAGCACTAGCGCTATGCTGTTCTGAGAGGTCATTAATCCGGCAATCAATGGAATGCTAAAAGCAGCGGTTTTTCCGGTCCCAGTTTGGGCAGAGCCTAAAATGTCTCGTCCCGCCAAAGCGGGTGGTATGGCTTGCATTTGGATGGGGGTGGGGGCCTTGTACTGCATACGGTTTAAAGAAGTCAGCAGAGCGGCTGGCAAGCCGATATTTGAAAAATCTTGCATAATTTCCTAATCAAAGAGGGTTAATGTGTGGTTTTACATCTTCTATGAAGGGAAACATTATACCAAAACTTGAACTTATTAGCAATTCATCTCTTAATCCTGCAGCAATTACCGCTCTGCGGTCATTGCTTCTTGGTTTAAATCCTGAATCCTGGCAAAGCCAGGCTTCCGGAATGAAGGGAAAGGTCGCGCCGCTCTCCACTCCTTGCGATCCCTCATTTCGAATTTAATGGCATCTTTTCAAGCAGTTATAACTCAGCGGGAATCGCTGTCCCCGTGACTTGCTAAACGCCAAGGTTCTTTCGATGCGTCTTGTAACCATTGTTGTATCGCAGGATGTGCTATCATCGTTTCATAGTATTGGTGATTTAAACCCTTAAGGGGGACGGCATAACTGCGAAATCGTAAAATCACTGGTGCATACATACAATCCACAATAGAAAAAGCACCAAATAAATAAGGGCCTTGGTGTTGATGTGCATTCA
This sequence comes from uncultured Pseudomonadota bacterium, assembly GCA_963795715.1. Classification (GTDB taxonomy): domain Bacteria; phylum Pseudomonadota; class Gammaproteobacteria; order Coxiellales; family Coxiellaceae; genus JAFEDN01. The sequence goes on along the minus strand of CAWCIY010000004.1, from coordinate 164,853 downwards.
AGCATTCTGCCCACAACGATTGAATTCGCTCAATATCTCGAGATGCCACAGAATGATCGAATTCTTTGAGTATGAGATGACATTTCATCGGTAGATTTTGCCGGAGCTTCTGAAAACCCGAATGCATTTCATGGCTGATGGAGCGCGCCCAAGCACGTGCTTTAGAATCCGATGGCCACATGTTTTTTTCGGGGAAGGTTTCTGCCAGAAATTCGCAAATCGCCAAAGAATCCCAAACGGTGAATTGATGATTTACATTGAGCGCAGGCACGAATCCTGAGGGAGAAATTTGTTTAATATTCTTAGCGGTATCACTTTGATCCAAGGGAATAAGCTTTTCTTCAAAAGGAATTTGGAAATGAGTCAGCGCTAACCAAGCACGTAATGACCAAGAAGAGTAATTTTTATTGGCGATCGCAAGTTGAAAAAAGTTCATGATATTCTCCCCAAGTAACTAATGTTAGTTTAACAATTCTGCTTCATTAAGTGAAGCAGAACTCACCTCGGTTACAGGGCTGATAAAAATTCGTTATCCCGCGACTTGAGCTAAGATACCACGGTCGAGCCGCGGTATGACGTGCTCTAGGTAGAATGAGATTCAATGGCTTCTTCTTATTGTTAACGAAGTGGTTTCGGTTGAGCTTATTTTAAGATTAGTAAGAGCCACAGGAGTAGGAGCAGGGGTTGCCATTTTCCGCAAAACTGAAATACCCGCATGCGCCGGAGTCATTTTTAATTGGGTGATAAGACGAGAACTCATTTCAGAAGGTAAATACTTTTCAAAATGCTTATAACCTGTTCCCCAAGCATAACACAAGCAATCCTTTCCTTTCATTATTGTATTGTAGGCTAAGGTAAATTCTTTAGCGGCCTCTTTAAACAATTTTTGAGTAAAAGCTTCATTTGTATGAGCGGTTATTCTAAGAAAATTTTCTGTTAGCTTTTTATAGGATTCAGCAGAGTGTGTAAAATAAGGATTAGAACCTGGATCGGTATTGATTCGGCTCACTAGAATTTCTTTAGTAGAATTAAAGTACTCTTGATAAATTTCTTTTAAAGCAATTTCTAATCTTGAATCTTCTATAATGATTCTGCCATCAAGGTATTTAATTAACAGTTCTACAATTTTTAAACCCATACGCGCTAAACCCCAGGAATCGTCATGGGGGAATCCAAAACCACTGACTTTGTTTTGAGGCGGTATGGGATAACTCAGCTTCACTTCTTTTAATTGTTCTTCGGAAAAATACATTCCTACAGCGCCTGAACCGGCGATAAACACCGTCCCCTCTTTAACATTCATCGCACGCCAAGTTAAATAAGCATCTGTTTCATAAATAACTGTTTCAAAATAAGGATAGTTTTTTTGTCCGTATTCTATAAATGCTTTACGTTGTGTATCTGCGCTCATTCCAGGAGCTCCAATAAATAGATAGAATTTAACTTCTTTGGATTTCTCTAAACTGATTTCTGATTTTTCTAATGCCATTTTAATGCCTTGAATTATATTTTGCCATGCAATTTCTGGAGGGGTGGCGGATATATTCGCACCTTTCTCCAACAGAGATTGGCCCAACTTAGTTCCTTTTTCATCTGCTAATTCTACTTCAACGGTAATGGTTGAAGCTCCCGCTTCTACCCCAATTAAGGCCGAAACCAGTTCCATTTGAGCATGATCTCTTTGCATAAAATTCTCCTTATTGTGTTACATGGAAAAAATTGATTTTTTTTCCTCCTTGTCATTTGCTAATGCGCATGAGTGCCATCCTGTTCCATTGTTTTATTCACTCTAAAATGATAACGATCCAAGAGCACCTGTAGAGCCTTCATTACTATTGAAGTATTGGTTTGCAAATCTTTCATTTGCTCATAAATGACAGAAGATACTTCGCAAATGTTAATAGTTCGCAGTAATGAAGAGGATAATAAGCCAAAAATGGTTAAGGCAATACAACGGTCAATCAGTTTTAAATTAGTGGGTCTAACGGAAGTCATAATATTGCCATGATATTTTTTTAATAAACCCATCACTAAGGTGGACTGTTGATTAAGTATGATTTTTAAAAATACCTCTTGCACCAATTTATGAAGTAATTTTGGCAATTGATTAAAATGACTTAACTCTAATACATATTTGCTGTTGATTTTTAGAATTAATTTATTTTTTTCGACATTAATATAAAAATGATGTTCAGGGGTATTAACATATTGACGCCTTTTTTCCAGAATCTGGCTGCTGAGATCAAACCCTATTAATTCATCTGTACCTTCTCCTTGCGAAGGCCGTACTTTGTGAGTTAATGACTGTAAAGCAGCTGCTGAATCTTTTGCGTCTTCAATAATAATACGTGAAATTGAGTAAGATTTCTTTTTCTCTTCAACAGATTGAAGATCATTTTCGTAAGGATTAATATTATAAGTAGGGTGAAGTTCAACTTCGTTAGTTGATATAGTGAACGGATTTTTTTTCGTATGGTAATAAACCTGCTCTTTTTTTTCATAAATTTCAGCTACTGACTTCACCCATTCGGTAATCATTGGTGAGGAGGTTGTTTCAAGTTGCTGCGCAATGGCTTCACAACAGGATCTAATAGAAAAGCTTTGGCCTGTGGCTGCACTGAAACAACTGAGTGCTAATACCAAGATTTGAGCATTAGCAGCTTGCGCTCTCGTACTTCCAGCGATTGCCATCCTTCCCGCGGGAATTGATAGCAGTTCAACTTTTTTAAGTATTGGAGGTGTTAAAATAGGATGATTTTGAAGTTTCTCTGCCAACTCTTTTGGCGTGATGCAAGCAAGTAAAACGCCAGTGCAACTTTTTTCATCTTTCACTACTTCCGCTATCGCTGCGTGGACAAATGTAGCGCTGCCGCTGGCGGTCACACCAATAATTCGATCTAATAACGGATTTATTTTGTGTTCTTTTAGTTGATTGATTGCGGCTTTAGCGCTATCTTCAAACCCTTCACGAGATTTTATTAAAGCGACATCACCGCCTGCGACGATGGCGATTACTCGATTTTTTAAATTTGGAAATGCCTCACCAAATAAAAGTTCCACCAGTGCAGCAGCTCTTGCCGCCGCGCCACATCCGACCATAAACAGTCGGCCATTTTTTTCGAAAGTTTCAGAAATATTCTTTTGCAGTTTGGCAATGATGGGATCAAGTTGGGCTATGTTTTCACGTAATGAGATACAATCTACTTCTTTTAATATATCGACTGCTGCGGTTATGTCTTTTTCAACCAATTGTGATAGATTTGCAGTAAGAGGGTGGGGAAGTTCAGTGGAAATTAAAGTATTCAGTATATCTTCCAATGGACGCGCATAGCTTATTCTTTTTTTGTGTTCTTTTATTAAATTGCGGTAGTCATTTGTTTTGTGGTCAGCTTGATGTGTTCCATGCATAACTTCCCTCCCAAACTTCAGACAAATTTAAGAGCAAGAACTTGAAAGACTCACTAAGAAAAACAAATTAAAGATAAATACTGATTTCATATTTTCTCCTTTTTGTTTTTTCCTTCGCGCTACTAATTTATCAAATTTTTATATTGTTTGTCAATTCAGAGAAGTGATCACCAATTTAAGTGAATTGCGACTGAAAATTATTCATTTTTTTGGTCAATCTGCATGTGAAATATACGGAATTATCTATGGGAAATCGCGGGAATGCCGGGATTAAAGAAGAATTTTTTTGTATAAAATAATTAATTTGGGCATCTTATTTCTTTATTCTAAGTTTGCTTATTAATACATTATTGACTAATATTACAAGAGGATAAATAAAGTTAAAGAACAAAGATAAGTTTATGTATCAAAATCAGGATTTAGTGAACGTATTCATGTCATGCGCTCATCGTTATGCAAATAAAAAAGTAACTTTTTTAGATACAAAGCAAGGCCAGCATATACATATCAATTATGATGCTCTGTTCAAAAATGCACTGGCAGTGCTTAAAAATTTACCTAAGTTCTTACAGCCTCGTGAGACAGTCATTATTTGTATTGATGATCCACAAGATTTTATCAATTATTTTTGGGCATGTATCTTAGGCGGTTATATCCCCTTGTCAACATTGGCTCAAAAACATCACGATAATTTTGACATTAATGAACAACTTTTTAAATTATGGGAAGTATTGAACAAACCGAAAATCATCACTACCGCTAAATTATCGGAATATTTGCAAAGAAGATTTAACCAAGAATCCTCTCAAAAACCTACTTTCATCATTACTGAAAAACCCGTGTTAAATTCAGCTCAATTTGAGCCTAATTTACAGCAGGTGGTTTATCCACTGCCGGATGATATTGCCTTTCTGGTGACTAGTTCGGGTAGTACGGGATTGTCAAAAATAGCGATGGTTAAACATATGCAAATAACAGCTGCGTTAGCAAACAAACAGCAAATTTACACAGATAATTCTCAGAATAGTTTCTTTAGCTGGATGCCATTGACACATGTTACCGGCCTCATTGAGTGCCATATTTTTTCGATTTATAATGGTATGGATCAAATCCATTTGAAGATGATGGAGGTCATTCACAATCCTATCATTTTACTGAGATATTTTAGTGAATTGCGCAGCAATTTCACTTTCATGCCTAATTTTGCCTTTGATATGCTCTCGTCTGCTTACAAAAATGCCGCAACGGAAAAACTAGATTTATCTCATTTAAAATATATTAACACAGCAGGAACGTTGGTCGTTTATCACTGCGCGCAACGATTTATGCGAACCTTGCGCCCTACCGGTATCCCAGAAAACGTATTGGTTCCATCCTGGGGTATGGCCGAGACCTGTGCATGTTCCGTTTATAATATGAAATTTTCTATTTCTGAGGAAACGGATCCTACCTTTGTTTCTTTGGGTCCGCCATTACCAGGGATTCATTTGCGTGTCGTCGATACACTGGGTCAACCCGTAGAGAAAGAGGTTGTGGGCAAGCTCGAGGTCTCAGGTCCCATGGTGACGAGTGGATTTTTCAATAACCCCACGCAAACCGCGGCGTATTTCACGTCTGACGGTTGGTATAAAACGGGTGATTTAGCCTATCTTAAAAATGGTGAACTTTATTTAGTATCTCGAGAAGGCGGCAGTATTGTCTACCAAGGCAAAACCATTTATCACCATGAAATTGAATATGTGGTGAATACCGTCCTCAAAATTGTACCTATGTACACCGCCGCAATTACTGTGAGTGAACTGGCTAAATTGGGCGGGGAAACACAACAATCCGTAGTTATATTGGCAAGTATTGAAAATCATGATGATGAATCTACAATGGCTGCTGCTATTCGACAAATATATATTGCTGTGCAAGCAAAGATAGGTATTGTACCTCGGGCAATCCTTATATTGCCTTCTAAGGAAATTAACATCACCCCCGAATTATATAAGATTAAAAAAAATGCCTTGATACAAAATTATGCGGAGGGCAGATATAAAAAACAAGAAGAATTTTATCATCAGGTCATGAAGACAGATGTTAAAGATTAATTTTTCTTACTTTTATAGAGATGTCATGGTAGAAGAGGGAGATTTTAAATTGTCTATAAACTCTAGTAAAAAGCAGTTACGGTAGATTCAATTATAAGGCTGGCAGCCAGCCTTTATTGGGGGACAAAGAAATGAAGATGTTTTCCTCTGTCTAGATCATGTGTTTATTTTGACGGAAGGCTTCCAACAGTGGGGTCTTCCAAGCACTTTGAATGCTCCATCGATAAAAGATTATGGCGACAACAATCACAGCGATTTGATCGTACGGCTTCTTTATTAAATCAATTCCGCCAAACTGATGGCTGCCTAGCCAAGAGAGGCAAGCCATCGCCAGTAAATAACAAACAAACCACACACCACTCTTTAAATGTGGCAGGGTTTTTTGTTTACTTATTAACTGGTAATAGAGATAAATAGCCAATCCCAAGAAAATAACTAATAAGACTTCGCCGGTTAGCGGCCATCTTGACCAATAAACGATTAAGGAAATAACAATAAAGGCTACTGGAGCAATGAGTTTCATGCCTGGAATTCGACAAGGGCTTTGCCAATCAGGGGAAATATAACGTAAACCGGCAGCGGCTAGGGGACCCGCCGTGTACGAAAGTGTATTCATGATGGAAATTACATCTGCTAAGTTTCCCCAGCCACGAAAAATCCATAAGAAAACAAAGCCTAAAATAAGACTAACCCACATCGCATTACGTGGTATGGAATATTTAGGATGTATATTACCTACAAATTTTGGCATATAACCGCTACGTTGCATCCCAAACAGCATGCGAGCTGTTGAACCCATATAAGCAATGCCTGTTCCCGAGGGAGAAATTATGGCATCTACGTATAAAAGCATGGCAATCATATTTAGATTAAAGCTAAGGGCGAGTTGTACAAATGGAGAACTAAAATTAAGCCCTTGCCATCCAGCAGCTAAATCATGAGGATTTAAAGCGCCTATAAATCCTGTCTGAAGTATTAAATAAATAAATAAACAAATTAGAATTGCCGAAATAAGTGCAATCGGAATTGTACGGCGTGGATCTTTCGCTTCGCCTGCGAAATTAACAATGGATTGGAATCCATTAAAAGCAAAGATTACACCTCCGGCCGATACTGCTATAAAAACAGCATTTATTCCGTAGGGTGCAAAAGTATGTATATCCTGGCCAAAGTTACTGCGATGAAAACCAGCCCACATGATAGTTAACACAGAAAGCACTGGGATTATCAGCTTAAATAAGGTAACCAAGGTGGTGGAGCGTAAAAATAGCTTAAGGGTCCAATAATTAAGAAAGAAATACCCTAGCATTAAGACGCTGGCTAAGAACAAGCCTTGGTGGCTCATAGTTCCTGCGGATTGATCATACAAATTATGAAAATTAGGTAAAGAACTAAGATATTGGACGGAAGCAGCTGCTTCCGTAGGTAAACAGGCCGCTATCCCTAACCAATTAATCCAACCACTTAAAAAACCAGACAACGAGCCATGGGTATATTCTAAATATCGGGCTATACCACCAGATTGGGGAAAAAGAGTGCCCACTTCGGCAATGGTTAGGGCAACTAATAACAAAGCGGCTGCCCCTATAACCCAAGAAAGTAAAGACGCTGGGCCGGCAATTTTGGCAGTATTAAAAGCCCCAAAAAGCCAACCAGAGCCAATAATAGAAGTAATACCTATTAATGTGAGTTGAAAGACACCAATACTGCGTTTTATAGAAGTGGTAGTGTCTGAACCAGTGGCGTCACTGAGCGTAGTGTATAGGTTAACATCATCTTTTTGCATAGCAAGACAAGGTAATTGATTTATTAACCTTGGTCAAGCCCTGCCGGCTGTCTCTTTAATGCTTCTTTTTATTTTGATTGGCATTGGATATAAATCTCTGCCAATTTTTTACGTTATGTAAATCTTTTAAATAAATGCCTATTTCCTCAATCCATTCTTGCTGTTTTGGATTAAGCTTCGCGTTTTTTTTCCAGCTTCGGTAAATTTCTTGATAAGCTTTAATTTCTAATTGTAGAGATTCAAAATTTTCTTCGTGAATGCTAGTACTATTTAGTTTTTCTTTTAATAAATCTAGTAATACTGGAATCATGCATACCGCGGATTGCCATTGGTGACGTAATTCTTTAGAGTACAAAAATGATCTTATCATAAATTCCCTCCTTTTTTTAAATTAACGGCCAATGGTTTTATGTTAATGCTATGTTAGAAGGAAAAATACGGTTAATTTTTTTATATGTTGTACGTTCTTCAACATTTAAAATGTAAGCAATTTTCGCTTTAATCTGAAATGTCAGAAATCATTTGAATGATCGATGAAAAATCGAGTGAATGGTGGTCGCTGTCGGCCCATTGTTGGTACAATTCGGTTGCTTTTGCGCCCATTTCTGTGGCGACGTCTGCTAATTTAGCGGCATCCTGACTGAGTTTTAAATCTTTCAGCATCATCGCTGTAGTAAATCCAGGTTGATAGTGGTTGTTCGCTGGAACGTTATCTATGATTCCGGGCATAGGGTTGTAATGAGTCATGGCCCAGCATTGGCCTGATGCGTGCGAACTGATTTCTAAGAAAATTTTAGGATCAAGTCCTAATTTTTTTGCTAATGTAAATGACTCACTGACAGCGATCATACTGATGCCTAAAATCATGTTGTTACAAATTTTTGCAACTTGACCATTACCGGCTGGTCCTGCGTAATAGACCAGCTTGCCAATTGTCTTTAAATAAAGAATTGCCCGTTGGAAATGTTCAGGTAAGCCTCCCGCCATAACGGTTAATGACCCTTCAATGGCGCCTTTGACGCCACCCGAAACCGGTGCGTCCAGCATGGCAATTTGTCTTTGAGCGGCTTGCTGGTGCAGCAAGCGTGTAGATTCAACGTCAATGGAGGAGCTATCAATGTAGAGGGTATCTGGATTTAAGCTATTAAAAATTCCATTTTTTCCTAAGCAAATTTCTCGTACCTGTTCACCAGTTTGGAGCATTGTCCAAATTAATGTGACATCTTTAATGGCTTCTTGGATTGAACTGGAAGCAATTGCACCATTTTTAACGCATTCTTCTATCGCAGCAGGAATAATATCAAAAACGACAACGGAATGATTGTGCTTTAACAGGTTGCGCACCATTGGTGCCCCCATTTTTCCTAAGCCGATGAAAGCTATTTTAGACATTTTAATTTCCCATCAGTGCAAAGTAGGGATGATATCGACTACCTTTTTAAAGTTCAACTAAGAATTGTTTCCTATTGGAAAAAGTAAATTTGGTAATAAGTGATTACATAATCTAATATAACATTTATAATCTGTGAAATAAGATTAATTTATATTTTTAATGGGAAACCTATGAATGATTATTCAAAAAAATGGCAGGCATTTATCGGAATTTGTTTGCTTTCATTTGGTTGTTATTTAGATTACACCGTAGTCAATGTGGCATTGCCCGTGATCCAAGAGGAATTAGGAGCGAGCCTAACCTCTTTACAGTGGGTTATGAACATCTATTTTTTAGTTTTATGTATTTCCGCTACGGTCATGGGCCGATGGGGCGATCTATATGGAAGAAGGAGATTATTCTATATCGGTGCAGGAATTTTTGCTTTTTCTTCATGTTTGGCCGGGTTTTCCCCTACAATTCACTGGTTGATTTTCGGCCGGTTTTTGCAAGGAATCAGTGCGGCAATAGTGTTACCTTTAGGTCCCTCGTTATTGCCTGGGGTTTTTCCCAAAGAAGAACACGGCAGGGCCATTGGCTGGTTAGGAAGTTTAGGAGGAGTGGCGCTGGCCTTAGGTCCTTTGTTAGGTGGTGTTATAGTCACTTATTGGGGTTGGCGTTGGATTTTTTTTATTAATATTCCTCTGACTTTACTAGGGTTTGTGTTTTGCTGGAACTCAGTTAAAGAATCGGTATCAGGTTTAACCTCGCGTTCTATGGATTGGCAGGGCATGTTCAGCATTGCTTTTGCCGTAGGCGGAATCGTTTTAGGGTTAATTCACAGCGCCACCCATGGTTGGAGAAATCCTCTGACGCTTATTTTTTTAGGAATTGGAATTGTCGCCAGTTTCATTTTAGTTATCATCGAGCAAAACAAAGAAGAGCCTATCATTCAATTTAAAGATTTTTTAAAGTTGTTATTCTTTAGCGGAGCGTTATTAAGCATAATATCAGGTATGTTCAGTTCGGTAGCATTATTTTTTGAACCATTGTATTTGCAAATAATTCGTAGTCAAACACCGCAAATGGTGGGTATGATTTTATTTTCCATTCCGCTAGCCGTGTTGATCATCGCATTATTAGTAGGTTGGTTAATTCAATCTTTTGGTTTAATCAATACCATATTAATTGGATTAGTTTTAGGTTCATTGTCAGCATTAATGCAAACTTTTTTCTCGGTGGCAACCCCCATTTGGTTTATGATTATTACTTTTTTAGCTTTAGGAGGCATGTGGGCGATGGGTAACACGGCTGCTATTATAGCCGCCCAAACTTCTGTGGGTGCTGTACGTGTCAGTGGCGCCACCGGTACTATGGTAACCACTTTTAATATCGGAGGTTCCATAGGTCTTGCGGTTGGCGTGATGCTTTATCAAACTTTGAGTTTACATTATGCCCAAAACTATGGGCAGTTAAAAAATTTAGCAGAGTTATTGGCTAATCCATCGCAGGCTTTACATACTAAACTAGATCCATTAATACATGATTTTTTTAATAAAGCCTTTATACACGGCTTTAAGGGAGCTTCTATATTTCTTTTTGTTATTTGTACCGTTGGACTAGTCAGTATTTTTATATGGAAATTCAAGGAGCGTGAATGCTAGCGAATGAAATGATTTTATTTTATCACGTGGTCCATTTAAAAAGTTTTTCTCAAGCAGCCGAGAGGCTCAATCTTTCTAAAGCTTTTGTCAGTAAACATATTAACCACTTAGAACAAGCATTAAAAACCCGATTATTGTTACGTAATACTAGGAGATTAACCCTAACCGAAGCGGGTGAAATGTTTTATCTAGAATGTGAAAAGATGTTTAACTTGTCTCAGAAAAGTTTTGAAAACATTTCCGCTTTACGAAATCAACCGGCTGGCTCCTTAAAAATTTCCATGCCGCCGGCTTTAGCTTTGCATCTGTTGGCGGAACCTTTAACACAATATCAGGCGCAGTATCCTGAAGTAAAGTTAAATGTGGTATTGGAAAGTCAAATAATTGATTTGGTGCAAGAAGGCTATGATCTAGCCATTCGCTCTGCAACTCTTCCGGATTCCAATTTGATTGCTCGAAAGCTCACGTTTCAGAACTATTTTTTGTGTGCAACTCCAAATTATTTAAAAAAATTTGGGGAAATTTCCCACCCTGATCAATTAGCACAACATCGTTTCGGAATTTATAGTACTGGCTCAACGATACAAATTTTGCAATTTATTCGGAGAAATCGCCAATTTAAAATAACTGTTGAAGGCCATTTTCAAAGTAATCAATTGGATTTGATTTTCCAAATGGTTATGGCAGATTGCTGTGTGGCAGTATTGCCAGAATTTATGGTTAAAGATGCTGTCGTCAATGGCCAACTCGTGAAGTGTTTAGCAAGTTATAAGCTGCCAGCCAAACCGCTATACATTATTTATCCTCAACGCGATTTTATGCCGCTAAAGATCAAAGCATTTATTGATTTGCTGAAAATATATTTCACTTTAACCTAAATTCTGCAGTTGCCACTGTAGCGAGTTTGAATACCTGCGGTAAATACCCAAGGAACGAACTTCCCAAGGGAATTTCGTTAGAAGAAGACCTAGTCCGCAGCCCGTACTCCCCCGTCCGGTGAAGAAAAAAATATTTTTTTCAATAGATTAGGATCATTGTTGATATAACGTAATATTACAATACTACCGTCAATTTTTCAGCTTATCTCACCGCAGTCTTTTTTGACTAAAATGACACCTATGTTGTTTTAGTCTTGACTTTTCAGGAATGTGAGTCATAATAGTCAAATAAGCGCTGGTTATTGCTGTTAGAAAATCTTTATGTGATTTTTCGTGTAACTCCCTACCATAACAAAGTAAACCGTTCTTTGTTAAAAGAACCAAAATTTTATTTTTATGACATTGCCCAAGTTGAGGGTGATAAAGGCGCTAGACTTGAAAATTTACTAGCTTGCGCGCTTATTAAAGAATTACAATTTATCGAAGACACCACCGGAGAAAATGCTTCATTATATTATCTACGCACAAAAGATGGTAAAGAATTAGATTTTTTGGTTTGTATGGCTAATAAACCTACACATTTAATAGAAGCAAAATGGTCTGATGGTGAAGCATCACCTGCATTTAATCACTTTGGTTCTTTTTTCCCTTATGCCAAAAAATTACAACTAGTAAAAGAACTCAAGAGAGAATTCACTTATCCCAACGGAGTGGAAGTACGAGCTATGCTGCCTTGGCTGACCCATCTCTTCAGTGGAAATAAAAAGAATTCGGTGAATTAGACGAATTCGAACTTGAGTTAAAACTAGAAGTACGGCTTCAGAAAAAAATCCCCAAAAAATCCTCAATCTTCGTATTTTCCCAACAGCAGCAAAGTGTATATAAATACTTTAAAATATACTTTTCTTTGGAAAAAAATGAGTAGTTGTTTTTAATTTAGTGTGGGGATATAATCCTAAACGAGACGTACAGATATTTACCCATCTGCACGTCTCTGACCATTAAACAAAAGAGACTTTGTTCATGGCTGTTTTTATTCTAACTAATATTTCATTTCTTTGGAATCGTCTGTTTCCGAGACGGTTATTCCTTTTAATGAGCCACCGATCGTTGTCCCCATAGCAACAGGGTGTTATTTGCCTTTTTGTAAGGTAAATATTTCAAAGAAAGGAGCCAGGAATTGGGATTGTTTAGGGATAAACCCAGCTCATGCACCAATCTGCATTTGCTGGGACCATGGACCGCATGCAGGTTGGTGGGTGGTCGCTTGGCAAGGGTTCCTAAACATTTATGGAGAAGTTATATGGACAGAAAAAAAGTTTTATTGGTGGAAGATTCCATCGTGCCGCAAATCGCAACCAAAACAATTTTGGAGCAGTGTAATTGCGTTGTTGATATCGCTCCGAGCGGAGAAGAGGGTATCGCGTTAAACCAAAAACAAAACTATGACATAGTATTTATGGATATCGGGCTGCCAGGCATGGATGGCTTAGCGACCGCTCGGATGATCCGGTCACAAGAAAAAAGTTCCAAAAAAGTGCCGATTATTGCTTTAACCGCTCAGAATGAAGTGGATTTGAAAGATAACGCCAGGCTGTCGGGAATCAACGATTACCTAATTAAACCGCTCAAACCCAAAGCAATTCAAGAATTATTGAGCAGATACTGCAAATAAGGATTGTATTAGCCTCTTTTTTTTAAACTTGTGATGACCGCGATTAAAGCCAATAACGAGGTAAACATTAACAGCCACATGGCGGCCTGGTATCCGCTGAGGAAATAATGTTGGAAATAATGCAGTATATGTTCTGCAGTTAAATTAGTATTGTTTTGAAGGATGTGCGTGGCATTTTCTATATTAGCAATCGCTTGGTCAACCCATTTGTCCGCAGAAATTTGATCCTTACTAAGCAAGTATAATAAAGTTTTCTTAGCTGATAGATTATATATTAAAGTTCCTAACGCCAATCCTATAGCGCCGCCTAGATTATGTAAAGTGCCCAGCGTTCCCATCCCAACACCGCTAGATTCCTGGGGTAATGAGGAAAGAGCAGCTACAATGGAGGGACTTAAAATACACGCCCAGCCTATACCAAATAGAAAGTAAGAAAATAAAATTAAATAAATGGAAGTGTTGACCCCAAACTGGGATTGTAATAAAGCGGAGATGAAAAATAAACTCAGGCCAACGCATAAAACCGGCTTGGGCCCTCTTTTATCGAGAATTCTAGCTGTTACTGAGGATAGGGCTGCAACCATGGCGGTGGCCGGTAATAATGACAATCCTATTTGATAACCCGTTTGTCCGTGTATGTAATGCAGATAAAGTGGAGTTAAAAAGAAATCAATGGAATAAAATATTGCTAAAGCAAAATTGGCTGCTAAGCCGATTAGAAAAATTCGATTTGCAAAAAAATGAAACTCGATGATAGGGCCAGAAACTTTATTTTCGACGTAATAAAATAAAATTATGGCGATAATGGCTATTAAAAATAGAATGATAATAGGCGCTGTAATCCAACCCCAAGATTCTCCTTGTACTAGAGCTAAAATGAGTGAAGGAATGGCTATGAGTAATAAAATAAACCCCCACCAATCAATTTTTTTATTAGCGAGGGTGGCTTTAGTTTCAATTAAATTCCCCCAGCAAAACAGAATACTAATTAATATAATGGGAGGATTAATGAAAAAGATGCAACGCCAGCCCAGTGTACTAACGATTAAGCCCCCAATCACAGGTCCAATCGCTAATCCGAGACCATTGGCGCTAATTAATAATCCGGTCGCTCGCCCTCGTTCATGTTTAGGAAATAAACTGGGAATAATGGCTACCGGGGCCGTGTACAGAAACGCAATGGCGGCGCCTTGTAAGAATCGAAAACCTATTAAAAAATAGATATTCGGCGACACAGCTACTCCGATAGAAGAGATGGCAAAAAGGATCATTCCGACAAATAAAGACAGTCTTCGCCCATACAAATCGGCCAGTTTTCCCGAAATTACCATAAACGTAGTCAAGGCCAGCAATAACGAGGTCATGACCCATTGCAATTGCACTACGCTGATTTTTAAATCACTTTGTATTGCAGGCAGAGCCGTATTTACTATGGTGAGATCCAAGCATCCTAAAAAACCAGCGATACTGATGCCAATCAAACCGCGCCATTTGGAAATTTCTTTTTGCGACATAATATACCTGCTTAAGAAATTAGGCAGGATTTATCCTGCCAGACAGTAGTGGGAGTGGCTTTTTGAGTTGTGTGTGTGAAAACAGATTCTTTTGCTTTTAACTGGAAATAAAACCAGTGAAAAACCAAGGAGTTTGTGTCAGAACGGATTTTGAGATAGATTTTATTTTGATCAACTTTAACCAGTTCCGCGTTGCCACTATCTTCTGGCACTTTGATTTCTAAAAAAACTTTTTGGGGAAATCCTTTCATAATTAAATAATAATTTATAACCATGTTATCGAGTTACCGAGGGTGGGACTTGAACCCACACGGTGTCTCCACCACCGGATTTTGAGTCCGGCGCGTCTACCAATTCCACCACCCCGGCAAGAGGAAGAGAGTATAGCAAAATTTTGCCTTTTCGCAACCCTTGGTCTATCCTATTTAAGGTAAAGGAGGTGAATTATGCGCGAAGATAATGAAAAATTTAATTTAGAACAAGATCTGCAAGAATTAAGGGCAGACATAGATAAATTGAGCGCAGATGTTGCTCATATCATGTGGAAATCGACCGTAGGGCAAGTAAGCCATCAGATTTCCAAAAGGCCTTTTACAAGTGTAGTCTATGCATTTGGAGCGGGTGTCCTAGGCTGTTTATTGGTGAAACTATTTCGTTCTAAATAAGTTTTAACAGTAAATATGCTCTAAAAATGAGCAATTTGTAGAAAAAAAACGCTTGGTATGCTAGATTACAACAATAGAATCATTTTTATTAGGGAGATAGGAAATGGCCAATGACATTCAACGTGACTTAGGTGCGTTAAAAGCCGATGTAGAGAAATTAGGTACGCACGCTGCCGATCTGGTTAATCGAGTCACGGAAGCCGGTAAAGACACGGTTAACAATGCAACCAAGGCATCTCGAAAAGCTGTTAAAAAAGCGACTGAAACCATGGGAGACAACCCTGTGGCCACAATCGCAGGCGCTGTGGGTATTGGCATGGTTTTAGGTAGTATAGTAAAAAGAATACTTCGCCGAAAAAAATAATTGTCGAGTTGAGGCTCATGGAGGGTTGTTTGCATGTTGGCAAGCAGCCCTGTCACAGCATCCTTTAAAGCTTCAAAACAGAGGAGTGCGATTTTGCTTAAAATTGGTTTAATCATCCTATTTTTAGTAGTTGCATTCATTATGGTTTTGGTGGGTGTGGGATTCTTTATATCTACACTTTATTTGTATTTACTCGCTTTAGTTCATAGCAGCATTTTAGCGACTCTTTTCTGTGGTGCTGCTTTTTTTGTTATCGCCATTTTGCTTTTATTAATGGCTGTCTTGATCAAATCCCAATTATTTAAAATTAAAGCCCCTAAGCTAAAAGCTAAAATAGAAGCTGTTCAAGAGGATCCCGCTGGGGAAGCTTTAAATTTGGTCCATCATTATCCTTTTCGTAGTGCATTGGTAGCCATTTCTTCGGGTTTTTTGCTAGGATTTTTTCCCAAATTGCGGGATAAAGTCATTGATGGAGTAGTTACTTATGCTAAAACAGGTTCAATTGCTGAGAGTTTAAAATCTCTAAAATCTGATGAAGAAGATTAGAACCGTTCCACTCGGGTCACTCCGGCTACTTGATGTAATTGCTGTAAGATCTTTTTTAAAGGTTCTAAACTTTTAACTTCGAGTGTTAGGTTGATATAAGCACGATTTTCTAAAGTGTCTACACGAGTAGTCAGCCCCAATAAAGAAAGATGCTGTCCTGCGATAATATTAGTAATATCACGGATTAAACCAGTCCGATCATCCGCTTCTATGGCTAGGGAAACTTGATATTGCTTGGTTTCCTTGCCCCAGGCCACGTTGAATAATCGTTCAGAATGCCGTTTTAAGGTAAATTGTAAATTACGGCAATCTTGGTGATGAATGACAATTCCTCGCCCTTTGGTAATATAACCAATAATGCTATCTCCCGGAATAGGTCTGCAACAGCGCGCCAATTGAGTCAACAAATTAGCGACTCCTTCAATTTGAAATTCACCCTGTATGATTTTTTGCGGGTGTTTTTCTGGAATTGGCAGATTCTTAATAGTTTCTTCTGCCTCGATATTTTTTATTTTATTAAAGACCGAAATCAAGCCTAAAGTCCCTGAACCAATGGCAATGAATAATTCCTGCGAATTTTTAAATTTAAAATAAGTGACGGCTTTATCAACATCACTTTTAGTAATACCTTCTCGCCTTGCTAATTTTTCCCATTGCGCTTGTCCTAGTTGTAGATAATTTTGTTGCTCTTGACGTTTAAACCAGTTACGAACTTTATGTAATGCGGCGCTGGTTTTTAAATAATGACCACCTGGATTTAACCAATCTCGACTGGGGCTGATTTCTTTGCCAGTGATGATGGTGACTTGATCTCCAGTTCGCAATGGATGATTCAATGGTACGATCATGTCATTTACTTTTGCACCACGGCAACGGTGCCCCAAATCAGTATGGACGTGATAAGCAAAATCTAAGGGAGTAGCACCCGCTTCTAAATCGAAAACATCCCCATTGGGTGTAAATACATAAACACGGTCTTCAAAAATTTTTCGATATAAATTATCTTGAGGGGTGGCTACTTCTTTTTGCCAATCCATGATATGTCGCAGCCAATTGATTTTTTCGGCATAACTGGATGTTTTCCCGCCGCTGCCTTCTTTATATTGCCAATGAGCGGCTACGCCTAATTCCGATTCTTCATGCATTTGGAAGGTGCGTATTTGTATTTCCACATTTATTTTTTCTGGTGTGATCACTACTGTGTGGATTGAGCGATAACCGTTGGGTTTAGGTTTAGCGATGTAATCATCAAATTCTGCTGGAATAGGCGCCCAAGCTGTGTGCGCAACACTTAAAGTTTTATAACATTCTTCGATCGTTTTAACTAAAACACGCACGGCGCTGGTGTCATATATTTGGCTAAAATCTATTTTTTTTCTTTGAATTTTGCGAAAAATACTATAAATATGTTTTGCGCGGCCAGATATTTCGGCATGGGTGACGCCGGCTTGTTTCTAACGCTTGACGTAATTGTTCGAATGAAATGTGTAATAAAAATTTCACGATCTTGGCGCCGCATTTTCAGTGCTTGTGAAATTTCTCGATAGGATTGCGGATTCAGATAACGAAAAGCCAAGTCCTCCATTTGCCATTTCATTTGGCCAACCCCTAAACGATTTGCCAAAGGCGCATAAATATGATTTATTTGTTGAGCAATCCTGTTTTTGTTCATCAGGCTGAGCCGTCTTAACATTTTTTAATATCACTAACTGCTCAGTTAATTTAATCAATACGATTCTGACGTCGTCCACCATTGCAAGACACATTTTGCGTAAATTATCAGCTCGGCTGCCGGATCTTTCTTGAGTTATTTGCTGTATCGCATCCATTTTTTGCACGCCTTTTGCTAAGGTAATCACTTCTGGCGGCAAGGATTGTTCTATAGTAGTCAGCGGAGCGAGTGAATAATATAAGGTAGGAAAAAGAATTCCGGCAGCGAGTGTTTCGGTGTCACAATTCAAAGCGCGTAGTTCATCCGCCATGGCCAGTCCTTGCTTTATGGCTGAAGCACAAAAAGGCACTGTTTTGGTAGTATCAGGAACTTCACTAACAAAGCGGCAGACATCAGCTAATAATGCCAAATTTAAGCGGGGATAGGCTTGTTGTTGTTCCAGCCAATTGGCGGCTATTTCATTCATAATTATTCCTGAATGCTGAATAAAGCAATCGCTTCTGCATGCTTAGTATGTGGAAACATATCCATAACCCCGATCTTTTCTAAAACATAACCTTGCTGGCAAAGATTTTGTGCATCACGTACTAATGTAGCCAAATCACAGGAAACGTAAACAATTTTTTTTGGCTGCCATGTTTGAATAGATGCCACAATGTTCTCAGCACCGGTGCGCGGAGGATCTAAAAGCATTTTGTCATAACGTTTATTCGCCCATTCTCCAGCGAAAGGGCTTTGAAATAAATCAGTACAATAAAAAGAGGCTGTTGCCAATTCATTGATAGCGGCATTGTGTTGGGCTTGTTTTACTGCTTGGAAATCACCTTCCACCCCAGTCACTTGCGCCGATTTTTTGGCTAAAGGTAGGGAAAAATTGCCTATTCCACAAAATAAATCGAGTACTGATTCCTGAGGTTGGCAATCCAGTAAATTTAACGCTAAATCAATCATGGCTTCATTTACGGCGGCGTTAATTTGAATGAATTGTAAAGGTTGAAATTCAAGTTTTAAATTATGGTTTGGCAGGAGATAAAAAAGATTAGAGCTCTCTTGTGGATAAAGTAAATGTACGCTATCGACACCGGCAGGCTGTAAATAAATACGTAATTGGATAACGTTCGGCAAAATCAATGACTTTGCTTAGATCATTGGCGCTGAAAGGCGCTAAATGGCGAATCACTAGGGAGCAAGCGTTGTCTCCAGCAGCGACTTCTAGTTGCGGAATTTTATCTTTGATGGACAAAGTTGCAAGCATTTCTGCCACATCTTTAATATGGTTGCCAATGGCTGGAACCAATACCGCACATTGCTGACTATCTGCAATCAAATGACCTTGACGCTCGCGGAAGCCTACCACCAGCCGATTTTTTTTAGCGATAAATTTAACCCCCAATCTGGCTTTGCGGCGATATCCCCAAGCGGGACTTGCGATAGGCGGTAGCCATTGCAGGGGTGATATTTTTGCCTGCCGATACAATAAGTCTTTTAAGGCTTTTTCCTTGTGTTGCAATTGCAATACTGGATTCAGGTGTTGCAAACTGCAACCGCCGCAGACTCCAAAATGAGGACATGCAGGTTGGTTGCGTTGACAAGAGGTCGTTAAAATATTCACGGCATTGGCTTCATCAAAACTGCCGCGTTTTCTAGTTATTTGGAATTGAACGGTTTCAGTGGGTAAGGCGCCGCTGATAAAAACAGTTTTGCCATTTAGATGGGAAATCCCACGGCCGTCATGACTTAAGCTGGCGACATCAGCAGTAAACAATTCTGAACTAATTGTCTTTCTTCTTCGAGCCATCTCAGTCATTCTCGGTGGTTTCCTGGATCCCGCGATCAAGTCGCGGGATGACGAGGTTAGCCTTCTTGTTGTCTTTTTGCCTTTATCATCTCATGAGTAGTGGCGAAAAGCTCTACGTCCCTGGCCGCATCTTTGAAATAACGATATTTCCGCAAAGTACCTTCCCGGTCAAAACCCATTTTTTGCAAAATGGCGATTGAAGCGGTGTTTTCTTTTAAGGTGAGCGCCTCGATTCGGAAAATATTTAATTTCTCAAAGGCAAAATCAATCACTTTACGTAGGACTTTATCCATTATCCCCTGTCGCCAATAAGCTTTTGCCAAATCATAACAAATTTCTGCGCGGTGATGATGGTTGTTGATATAAAGCCCAACTGAACCGATGATTTCATTTTTATCCCTGCGGGCCAAAGTCCAATAAATACCTCTTTTATGATAAAACAAATTTCGGCAATATTGTATTTCTGCGTGAGCTTCTTCTAAAGAAGTAGGTACGGTCGCTAAAATATAACGGGTAACTTCTGGATCTTTAGCATAATATTCAAAAAAAGGTTTCGTATCGTCATCGGATTGCTCTCTTAGCACATATTGGTCATTGATGACTAAAACAGGAAAAGGCTTTTGGTAGACTTCGTAGATCATGACGCAAAAAAACTCCTCTGATGGCTTTACAGAATTAAGACTAGGTATTATAGTACACTAAGCTTAAGAAAATATTAAGATTATTCTAAAGGGAGGAGGACTTTATGAGCAGAGTCGTTATACGACGAGAATTAAATTCAGCAGGCGGTGTGTTTAAGGATTTACACCCGCTGTTGCAACGACTGTATCAATCTCGAGGGATTGCGTCTGAAAGTCAGATCAGCCGTGAACTACCTGATCTGATCCCATATCAAGATATGCTAAACATTCAAGAGGCCGCGGCGCGCTTAGCGAATGCGGTTCAAAGCAATCGACGCATTCTTATTATTGGTGATTTTGACACTGATGGAGCCACCAGTACGGCCTTAGCCATATTGGCATTGCGTGCTATGGGCGCCAAAAATATAGATTTTCTAGTTCCTAATCGTTTTGTATATGGTTATGGATTGTCGCCAGGTATTGTTGATTTAGCCTACCAACAAAAGCAGCCAGATTTAATTGTGACGGTAGATAATGGTATTTCCAGTCATGAGGGAGTTGCCAGAGCTAAAAATTTAGGGATTGAGGTCTTAGTTACAGACCATCATTTGCCAGGCGAAGAATTGCCTGCTCCAGCAACCATTGTTGATCCCAATCAACCAAATGATAAGTTTGCAAGCAAATGCATCGCAGGAGTTGGCGTGATTTTTTATGTCATGTTGGCGGTAAGAGCTAAATTAGACGATCAAAAATGGTTTACAACCAATAACCTTGCTCGTCCGAATATGGCCCATTACTTGGATTTGGTTGCCTTAGGCACTGTAGCCGACGTGGTGCCTTTAGATAAAAATAATCGGATACTAGTGCATCAAGGTTTACGTCGGATTCGATCGGGAGTGGCCAATCTAGGAATTTTAGCTCTATTGCATTTGGCCAACCGCCATCCTTCTAGGATGCAAGCTGTAGATTTAGGCTTCGTACTTGGGCCGAGATTGAATGCTGCCGGCAGATTAGACGACATGTCGTTGGGAATACATTGCCTGTTAGCGGAAACACCTGCGGTGGCAAAAAAATACGCTGAAAAATTAGATGAATTGAATTGCGAGCGCCGTGCTTTGGAAGCGCAAATGCAACAAGAAGCCTTTGACATTGTGCAAAATCTTAAACTCAATAAAAAATTGCCGTTGGGGATTTGTTTGTATGATGAAACTTGGCATCAAGGGGTGGTTGGGTTGGTTGCCGCCAGGGTTAAAGAAAAATTTCATCGGCCAGTGATTGCGTTTGCTAAGGGGGAAGATGGTTTACTAAAGGGTTCTGCACGTTCTATTTCTAACTTAAATATTCGTGACGTCATTGAAAAAGTAGCTATTCGATTTCCTAAATTGATTACTAAATTTGGAGGTCATGCTATGGCGGCAGGTTTAAGTCTTGAGCCGCAATATTTTACTGATTTTGCCGAAGCTTTTGCCGAGACTGTGGCCGACGAAGTTGGGCAGAATGAGTTGTGTCATAAGTTGTATACTGACGGCCCGCTGAACGAAGACGAATTTACTTTTGAAGTGGCAGAAATTTTACGATATGGCGGACCTTGGGGGCCTGGTTTTCCAGAACCTTTATTCGATGGCGAGTTTAAGCTCATTAACCAGAGATTAGTCGGGCGCCGCCATTTAAAAATGGTGTTGCAAGCTCCGGGTAGCGATCAATATCTGGATGCCATTGCTTTTAATGTGGATTTAAATCAATGGCCTAATTACGATTGCACCTCGATTCGTTTAGCCTATCGAATGGATATCAATGAGTATCGGGGAAGGAAGAAATTGCAGCTGGTAGTCGAGGAAATTTTATGAAACAAAAAGGGTGGCGGGAATTTTTAGTATTATGCCGCCACACAGATTCGGATGAACAATTAGAAGCTTTATTAGAATTATTATTAACGTTAGAAGAAAAGGAACAACTCGCCATGCGAGTGAGTTTGCTGCAAGCTTTATTAGCGGGGGAGAAAACCCAGCGTGCGATTGCGGAAGATTTAAAAGTCAGTATTGCGAAAATTACCCGCGGTTCTAATGCTTTAAAAACCATTAGTTCGGAATTGAAAGCTTATTTACAAAAAGAGCTAAGCTGAAGAACTGTGCATGCTTTAAAAACAAAAATGCCTCCCACTTGCGTGAGAGGCATGGTTGGTGGGTTTAACGAACTGATCCCTGATTTACTGAAAGTACGTCAATTTTAAAACGACTTCGGCGACAATCAATACGCCTAAAATTACCGATAATATTTTTACCCTCTTCGGGTTGCTCGGTGTTAATACTATCTTTTTCATCGATTTCTCCCATACTTTCATTCCCTTTCTTTATTTATTATTTTTCCCTCACATAAGAAACTATAGACTAGAATTCCAAACTTATCCAAAGTTTATGATGGAATATTTATGCATTAAGATCGAAAGCCGATTATTTGATTAAACTTTTTCTTACATTTTTTTCAGAAAAGAGCCTGGGGTCTTGTTGCTTACGAAGAAGCTGGGCTATACTTAATAAAATTATACAGGAGAATGCTATGGCCAAAAAGCCAGATTTATCAGACCTAGCTAAAAAATTTGATTTAAATAGCATTGTGGGAGGTATTAAATCTTTGCTGGCGCAAGAAGGTGAGGAAATTCCACAAGTAGACCCTAGCGACGCTATCGGAACTAAGATTGCTCAATTAGGTCTCATGACCCAGCAAATGGCTAAAACTCACGAACAATTGGCTAAGGATTTTTCTAACGCAACGCATCTATTAAATGAGTTATATAAAGATTTGGAAGCGTTACGGCAGTCTTCACAACCAAAATCTACATCGACTAATCCTCCTGAATCTGATACTAAAGAAAATAAATAACTTTACTGCAAGCTGAGCTATAATTAATAAAATTTCACAGGAGAATTCTATGGCCAAGATGTTTCATTCGGCGTGGCCTGTGCTTTCCTATCCAGAAATGGAGACCACCCTTTATTTATTACATAGAGCTTTACAAATAATCGGGAAATTGAAATTACTTCAACCTTTTGAGTTACACTGGGCCAGCTCTGCTTTATGGCTCACCAGTAGTGGTTTAACCAGTGGCGTAATACCTTATAAGAGTGAAAACTTTAGTATAGAGATTAATTTTTTTGAACAGCAAATTTATATTGTTTCCAGTTGGGGAGAAAAAGAAGTCCTAGTACTTACCTCAATGTCAGTAGCTGAGTTAACCCATCAGTTTATTCAAAAACTCAAGAAATTGAATATCGAAGTAAAAATAAATATGCAACCTGCTGAGGTTCCTAACCCTATTCCTATGGATCAAGACAGTGAAAAAAGAATTTATCAACCAAAATTAGCTTTGGTTTGGTGGAAGGCATTGGCACAAATCTATTGCGTTTTACAACAATATCATGCTTTATTCAGAGGCATTTCACCTCCTGTTGGACTGATGTGGGGAACGATGGATTTCCGGGATGTTCGTTATAAAGGCAAACAATTACCTCTTCCTAATAAAGATTACATCACAAAAAATGCCATGGATGATGAACAAATTGAGGTGGGTTGGTGGTGTGGCAACGCCTCATATCCTAGTCCTGCTTTTTTTTCTTTTGCTTATCCTCAACCCTCGCAGATTGAAAAGGCTAAAATTAACCCCTCAACGGCGCGCTGGGAACCTTCTTTAAGTGAATTTCTTCTGGACTATCAGGAAATACAACAATCCAAAACTCCTGATCAAGATTTGCTGGCTTTTTTTAATTCCACCTATCAAGCAGGCGCCGAAAGAGCCGGTTGGGATCCTGCTCTTATTGTTAGTGGAAAACCACAGAGATAATCCTAAATTCCGCAGTAGGTGGCAACTGCGGAATTTAGGATAATGGTAGTTAGACCCGGTAAGTGACGTTAACAAGGTTTTCAACAGTTTGCACGATCACTTGAATGTGATGGTCTAATTCCACATTAACCCGATCCCCCAGTTTCTTATTACCGAAATTGGTCAATCGGAGCGTTTCTGGAATCAGATGAATATCAAAAAAACCTGCGGAATCCGTTTTGCCGACGGTGAGGCTAGATCCATCTATAGCGATAAATCCTTTGGGGAGAATAAACTTCATCCATTCTGCGGGACATTGCAAAGTTATTTGAAGATTATTTTCACTAGGTTGTACTGTATGAACTCTGGCTGTACCGGTCACATGTCCAGCAATCAAGTGACCACCGATTTCATCTCCTAATTTCAAGCTACGTTCCACACTGACTTCTCTACCGGGAAAAAGCTCATTCAGAGTTGTTAGCCGACAAGTCTCGGCCATAGCCGCAAAACTCACTTCATTTTTTTTTATCTGGGTTACTGTTTGACATACCCCGTCTATGTTAACGCTGGCCCCCAAAGTTAATCCCTGGGCCAATTCATTATTTAAAAGCACGCTATACTCAATTAAACCGGGTTTTTGAGTTACTTTAGAGACGTTAAATAAACCTTTGGTAATACCGCTATACACAGGGGTATTTTACACTGTTAACCAGAGAAATACAGTACCTATCCCGATGAGGGATCGAAAGGGAGAGGGGAGCGGAGCGACCTTTCCCTTCATTCCTGGGATCTGGCTTTGCCAGAACCCAGGATACAAACCAGGAAGCAAGTCCCGCTTCAGCGCATAGGCGTCAAGTTAACCATGGTTACTGACCTCCCATCCCAATAACTGCCTGCTTGAAGGCCTCTTTTTGCGGGCTTCTTTGCCTGCAAATTGGCATATTTTTTCCCTTAGCCTAAAAATTAACCTTATTTTCTGATCATCAGGATATTCAAAAAACCATTCAATGTGCTTAATAAATATCTTACACGCTTTATAAAGACTGATTTCTTGATCATGAATAGTCATCGTGATCCCTATCAGCAAAATGAGAGCAATCAGGGAACTATAAATTGATATCATGGCACGATAATAATTGGTTTGCTCAACTTTCCTAAGATGGAGAAAGGTTTTCATGAGTTTAAATAAGAGTTCGATATCCCATAGATAAAACATCTATAAATTTCAACTTGACAAAAATAGATCAAATACCCAAGCTCGGGAGAACGGCGCTCTTAGCGTTGGCGACATGGGTAAAACAATATCACGACAGGAGTAGTCAAGTTGGAGAAAAACCATTGGAACCAATTTCCTTTGGCCAATCGCCGACGTGTAATCGGATTATTGGCACAAATGGCTCTAAAGAAAATGAATCGGATAACGCACAAGGAGGAAGATAAAAATGACAGTACACACAGCACACCGAATAAGTTCCCAGCTAAGGCAGTCTGGAAAAATTCAGACTCACCACCAAGATCGTTTAGCGATCATCTACATCAGGCAATCCACCCTCCAACAGGTCGAGCGTCATGGTGAATCGACAAAACTACAATACGGATTGGTGGAAAAAGCTATCCAGCTGGGCTGGTCAAAAGATAAAATTATCGTGATAGATGACGATTTAGGTCGTTCAGGCTCCAATGCAGAAGGCCGTCCTGGATTTCAGCGATTAGTGGCAGAAGTGGGTCTTGATCATGTGGGTTTGGTATTAGGTATTGAGATGTCCCGCTTGGCGCGCTCTTGCCGTGACTGGTATCAACTACTGGAAGTCTGCGCGCTATTTAGGACATTGATTGGAGATGCCGATGGAATTTATGATCCGAGCGTTTATAATGACCGCCTTTTGTTGGGTTTGAAAGGGACGATGTCCGAGGCTGAGTTACATGTGATAAAACAACGCATGGTCGCCGGGAAAAAATCCAAAGCGCGACGTGGAGAACTGGGAATGCAATTACCACGAGGATATGTCAAACGTCCTTCTGGAGAAATTATCAAAGATCCCGATGAACAAGTTCAATCAGTGATTGCAAGAATATTTGATTTATTTGAGCAATTTTGCACGGTGAATGCAGTTTTAAAATATTTAGTGACTCATCACATCCAGTTACCGGACCGGGTGAGGTCAGGTTTACAAAAGGGAGATTTAGTATGGCGGCGCCCTAATCGCACCACACTCACTAATTTACTCCACAACCCTATTTATGCAGGGGCCTATGTTTATGGTCGTCGCCCAACGGATCCACGTAAGAAAAAACCGGGCAGGCCTAGCACAGGACGGACCGTGGCGAAGCCTGCTGAATGGGAAATTTTGCTGAAAGATAAAATACCGGCTTACATTACGTGGGAGGCCTATGAACGTAACCTCAGACAACTGGCAGCTAATTCAACCCTAGGCATAGGCGCACCTCGAGAAGGGACTTCCTTACTAGCAGGTTTGTTAATTTGTGGTCGATGTGGTTTACGGATGTCAACGACTTACAGCAATAATGGTAACAAGTTGCGTTACACTTGTGGTCGAATGTTATCAGATTATGCAGAGCCGTTATGTCAATCGCTGGTGGGAAATCATTTAGATGAAGTTATCGTGCAACAACTGCTGGAAGCGATACAACCTTCAGCACTGGAGATTAGCTTATCCGCGGCAGAAGACCTGGAAAAAGAACGCCAGAGTTTATTATCTCATTGGCATCAACAATTAGAACGAGCCCGCTATGAAGTGGAACGTGCCTACCGGCAGTTTAATGCCGCTGAGCCTGAAAATCGTTTAGTGGTACGTACTCTGGAAAAAAAATGGGAAGAGGCATTATTAGCTGAGGAAAAATTAAAGCAGGAGCATGCTCAGTTTCTCAATACCCAGCCGGTTGCTTTATCTCAGGAAGAGCGTGACGCCATACGACAATTAGCGGCTGATTTACCCTCATTATGGCATTCATCGACGACCACAGTACAGGAACGTCAAGCTATTGTTCGCTTGCTGATTGAATGTGTTGTCGTTGCTATTGAAGGGCACACTGAAAAAGTATTTGTAGAAATACAGTGGTCTGGCGGCCATAAAACGCAAATCAATATAACCCGTCCAGTAGCTAAGCTGACTCAGCTGAGTTATTATCCTGAATTACTGGAGCGTGCTAAAGTGCTGCATGAACAGGGGTATAATATGAGCGTTATTGCCGGGCAACTCAATCGGGAAGGATGGCGTCCTGCTAAAAGAAAGGATCACTTTAATGCAAGTATGGTGGCTACTTTAATTGCCCGCCGCGGCGTGAATAGTGCGAAAACAACCCGCTCAGAGCAAGTAGCACGGAAGTTGCATGAATGGACTTTCCGTGAGTTATCGCAAAAAACAAAAACTCCAGAACCTACTTTATATCGTTGGATGCAAAAAGGATGGTTAAAGGTCAGGCGAGCTATGGATGTATCCCATCAGGGAATTTGGTTAATTACTGCGAATGAAGAAGAAATTAAGCGGCTCGCTTCATTAAAGGAAAAGCCCAGGCAATGGATTTATCATTCCCGGGTGAAAAAGGTTCATTAATAAACACTTTATTTTTATGGAGGCAGTATGACTGGCAGATCTCGATTTGCCACCTCACCATATAAAGACGCCATAAAATATGAGCTTCCACTTCAGCAGGTAAATTGGTCACTAATATCGTCCATTGATCTAATACATCCATTTTCCTTTTCTTTTTCTTCCCATTTTTTCTATTTTGCTCTTGTAAATTCTTCAAACGACGCTGATAGTCCTTCTCATTTAATCGCATTGCAATACATCGACAAGAAACCCCTTCAGTACCCAAAATAACCTCTAGCTCTACCGTATTTTCTAACGTTTGGGATAACAATTCCTTTAAAACAATTGGCTCACCACTGAGCGGATTCAACAAGCGGGTTCTTCGAAAGTATCGAGATAAAAAGAATGCCTCCTGGGCTATCACATGACGAAAAGTATCTAACGCAAAATAACCCAGATCTCCTATCCATAAATGATTTTTTTGAATATACTGCCAGTGCTTCCTATAGCCTTGATCAGTTTCAGTTCCAGGTACAATCTCTAAGGATTTTATTTGATTATTCATTGCGCTCATGATCGCTTGTATTTTCACTGAGGCGATATTTCTTGATCCCGGACATTGCTCTTTCAAGGAGGAGTCTAGACCCACCTGCGAACTATCTCCAATGATCACTTCCTGAATGCAGGGGATGGCTTTCAAATCGACTCCATCGCTTGAAAAACTTTTCTCTAATAAAGCCTCAACCACTTTTTTTGTAAACTCCACCGCTTTCACATCAATCTTTTGATGCAGCGCTTGCTTACTAATAGACAAATTATCACTTCCAAAAGCAGCCGCTAAATCTTCCAAGCTACTTTTGGGATGAGATAATGTCGTCGTGATCATATTTTCAATAAATCTTCTCGGCATGATTTTCCTTTCACGTTGAATGAACTTCGTTTCACGCGCTATTTTGATTAAAGCATCATCATTCATGATGGCATTTATTTTATTCATCACTTCAGTTACCATATCCATGGGAGTTTCCTTGTTCTGTGAAGAGGTTTAAGGTTTAAAAAACTCCCATTTTATCATCTCATTAAATAATTTTCTCCTTAACTTGACGCCTATGCGCTTCAGCGGGAATTGCTGAACAAATGAGCAATAGTTACAATTTTTTTTAATGCTTCTACTGAGGTATTTAAAGCTTGAGTAAATGGAGGTAATCCTTTTAGTAGTTTTAAGCCGTAGGGTTTGCTATAGATGCGCTTATCCAGGATGGTGACGATGCCTACATCCGTTTCTTGCCGTATTAACCTTCCTACATATTGAGCTAAACGGAGCCCGGTTGCGGGCAGAGTCGCTAAATCAAATGGATTGCGCTTATTTTGGGTCAGCCACTCGTTACGGGTCAGCTCAATGGGCGTAGTCGGAACGGCAAACGGTAGTTTATGGATAATCACATGTTGACAATACTCAGCCGGTAGATCTAAACCTTCACCAAAGCTGGCTAGGCCAAATAAAATGGATCGTTGACCTTGATCAATTTTCTGTTTGTGAGTAGCCAGTAACATGGATTTACCATACGCCCCCTGCATTAGAATGTCTGCTTGTAAATGAATCGGAAGTCTCTGGTAAGTTTTTTCCATGGTTGTTTTGCTGGTAAATAATACTAAAGTTCCGCTTTTAGGTAAAAAAAGTTCCGGCAATAGCTCAAGGGTTTCCTGCCAGTGTGCAGTTTGGTCATTGCCCAAAGGAGGGGAGTGCATACTGGGGGCAAATAATACCGATTTCTTATAATCAAAGCAGGTTTCTAAAGCAGTCTCTGATTTTTTTTCATGATTCATAAGACCCGCTTTGCGGACAAAATCCGTAAACTGACCGCCCATTCGCAAAGTAGCCGAACAAAGTACGGCGCCAAGTGATAATTTGTCCCAGAATAAATTTTTTAAATGCTGACTAATATTAATAGGAGAAACATGGCAAAAGAATTGCTCGCGCAGATTTTTTACAAACCAGCGAGCCAAAGGTGCTTCTTGGGGCTGTCGAACTTGACAAAATAATTGCAAAGTTTGATAAAAATTATCCGCCCGGCTGAAGAAAAATCCCAGTTGAGCAATACTTTTACTTAATATCACTTGTTTTTCACTTCCTTCTGCGGTGATATTAAGTGATTCCGTCCACCCGGCCAATATCTGCTGTAATTCAGCGGTTAATTTTCCACTCTGCAAAACCAGCGGTTTAGCTAGGGTAAATACCTCTTTCTGGTCCTCGGTGCAGCGCCATAAAAATTCATTATTTTGATCTTCGGAAAATAAATCTTTATTGAGTTGTAAAAATTGTTCTAAGGCCTGAATCGAGGATACCAATTGCTGAGTGAGTTCGTGAATAGCTTGTTGCTTGACCGCCAAAATTAACTCATTTTGTACGCCTTTTTGAATGGAATTTAGCAACGGGTTAATCCATTCCACCGAAGCTAATAAAGGTGTCGAAAGTGCGAAATGGTCTAAAGCTTTTTCCGGGAAATGATGTGCTTCATCTAATATGTAGATATTTCTGGCCATTTCCGGCAGCAAGGCGCCTCCGCCCAAAGATAAGTCGGCCAGAAGTAGACTATGATTGGTTACGATAAAATCTGCCTGTGACCAAGTTTGCTTTGACTTATAAAATGCACATTGTTGAAAGTATTGGCAATGCTTGCCACTGCATCCGGGGCTATCCGTGCTGACTTGCAACCATTGTGAATCCATGAGATTTAACTTTAAGGAATCACGATCACCGTCCCAGTCACCTTGCTCTAATAATGAGCGAAGTTGTTGTTGGAACTCATTGCTGTTGAACAGATCCAGAGGTTGGTCTTCATATAAACGAGCATGACAAACATAACGCCGTCTGCCTTTAGCTAAAACTGTTTTGATCTCAACATTGAGTAATTTTGCCAATAAGGGCAGATCCTTTAGAATCAATTGTTCTTGTAGCGCGATAGTGCCGGTACTAATAATAATAGTTTGCTTTTCACCCTTGGCAAAAAAAGCCCCAAGGCTGTAACTAAGTGTTTTTCCAGTCCCTGTAGGAGCCTCTACACATAGAATTTTTTTTTCTATTAATGCTTGATAGACCTGCTCTATCATTTTTAATTGGGAGGGACGGTTAGTCAAACCTGCCTGAGTTAATTGCCGTCTGATTTTTGCTATATCCATTTCGGTATCCTAGCATATAAATCCCCCTCATGAAAATTACATTTTTGTCTAAATGTATATTAAGCGCCTTCTGTTAGTATCTCTTCAAAAATTTGTTCACTGTTTTTTAAAATTTTTTTAATTTAATTTTAATATTGCTGATTTATCCTGGTATGCTTTTTTAGCAAAAGGAAAAGAGAAATGGAGGTATAAAATATAAAAGGTTTAATCAAATGAAAAAAAAGTATTCAAAATTTACTAAAGCAATACAAAACGTACATCAGATGTTTGAGGATAAAAAACCAATAACTTCAGATTTAAATCAATGTTTGTCAGATAAAAATTATGATAACTTCTACGCTATTTTAAATGTTGTTTTCTATTTAATGGGTCATTTAATAAAAAATATTTCGAAATTTGAAGAAGAATTATTGTCAAAAGGACATGTTGCTAAACGTATCAGTAGAGATGAAAGTAAGAGTTTATTTCCACTTCAAATTATTAAAACGATTGAAGGAGAATATTACATAGTCTTTAGTTTTAAGAACAAAATAACCGACTGGCAGGGTCGCGGCTCGATAAGGACAGCAAAAGAGGCTCTTATATTAAAAATAGTAGGCAATAATACTCAATGGATTAAAGGCGTGGATTCAGTTGCCAAAGCAGATAAAATTGATTTAGTGATGCATGAATTAAAATTGATGAACTTAATACAGAGTAGAAATATACATAAAATAATTGAAGGGGCACAGTATATAGGAAAAAATGGAGAAATCAAAAAATCAGTTATTTCAAAATTTGCTGAAGGCGGCACCATCGGAGCGATTGTTGACGAAGGTTATTTACGTCCAATAAATTTAAATTTAATAGACATTTTTATTATTTGCTATGGCTCTGTAGTTGCTATGTGTGAGCTTCATAAAATGAGAATTACTCATAACGATGCACATGAAGGAAATTTTTTTTTATTTTTGGAGAATAATCCACTTCCATCAGAAGATGGAAAGCTATATCGTCCAAAAATTGCAGATTTTGATGCTTCACGAAAACACGAAAATATTTTGTCTGATGAATTTAAAACTGCAGTAGATAACGATGTGAAAAGATTGGTTATAAATTTAATTAAATTTCTAAAAATTTCTTTTACCCTTGATAAGCATGATAAAAAAATCGTCGAAAAATTATTGCTAAAAATAATAAGTATTGGTAATTGCAGAATACCTTTTAAATATGACACTGAAGCACTCTTAAAAGAATTGAACGATTTTTTGATTGAAATAAGGCTAAGTGCTAGCAAATCAGCAGTAGTCATCAGTCAATACGTTACTACACAGTATCCTGAATTTTCGGCGGCCCTTTTAACTTCAACAGATAGAGATTCTAAAGAACTGAAAAAACACAGGCAAGTAAAAAAACAACCCACAGAGACAATATCAAGCGATCTCTGGAATAAGAATGATAAATGCCCGATCATTCAATCTGGAGTTCAGCTAATCTTGTAAATTCTTTCTGACCCCATAGCGCAAAGTGGAGTTCCCTTCAACGGGAGCTCCTGTTAGAATATTATAGTCACTTGTAATTTTTTTGAGGTGAAAGATGAAAAAACTCCATGTAGTAATCCTATTGGCATTTATTAGTCAGCCATTTCTAGCAATGGCTGATGATGCTGTGTCGGCAGCCGTGCCCAACCAGCAAACAGCGTCTTCAGATGCAGTGGCAACCCAGGTCCCAGCGCCAGCGCCCGCTACGCCTTCTGCGGTAGCACACTCCGAACCACTGCCGCCGCCGAGCGAGGACATTATTGTGCAGCAGCAGCCTGTCCCTGAATCGCAAGCACCCGCGGTGCAAAATCAAACGGTTACTAACACTCCAGCTGTTACTGCGGCTGTTCCAGCAGTCGATAATGCTAAACCGATTGCCGCTTTAACTCAGCAAGTCGCTGATATACGTATCGGTTTGTCGCAACTACAACAGCTGCAATCACAAGTGGATTTACTTAAGCAGCAAATCACTACTTTGCAGTATGCGGTTTATGGTTTGGCGGGATTGGTGGTTTTGGTAGCCTTGTTATCGTTAGTAAGACCTCGAAAGAAAGCGAAGCTTAAACACGAAGAGCCGGGTGAGTATGATTTTATGAACACCAGTGAAGCCATACCCGCCAAGTTAGACTTAGCAAGAGCTTATATTGCCATGGAAGATTTTACCGCTGCTCGTGAAACTTTAGCGAAAATTTTAAATGAAGGAAATGAGGAATATAGACGTGAGGCCAAAGCTTTATTAAATAAAATCAGCACATAATGGATCAATTTCAACGTATTGCTTTATGTGTGCGCTATGACGGTTCGCGGTATTACGGTTGGCAACATCAAGAGGGTTTACTCACCATACAAGGTTGTTTGGAAAAGGCGCTTTCTTCGGTAGCGGATCATCCGGTGGCTGTAGTCTGTGCCGGACGTACTGACGCCGGAGTCCATGCCACCGGCCAAATAGCCCATTTTGACACTCATGCCAATCGCAATGATCATGCTTGGGTTTTTGGCGCCAATAGCAATCTTCCCCCCGATATCAGTATTGGCTGGGCTAAACATGTTTGGCAAAATTTTCACGCTCGTCACTCCGCTTTGACTCGCCGGTATCGATATATTATTTATAATCATGAAGTTAGACCTGGAATTTTACGTCATGCGGTAGGTTGGTATTACCGTTTGCTTGACGAGGATCGCATGCGTCTGGCAGGCGCATATTTATTGGGCGAACATGATTTCAGTGCATTTCGCGGTGCAGGTTGTGAATCTAATTCGCCCATCAGAGAAATTTTTGATTTAACGGTCTTACGGTATCGCCGCATGGTGGTGATTGAAATTCATGCCAATGCTTTTCTATTGCACATGGTGCGTAACATAGTGGGTGTTTTGGTGGCTGTAGGCAGCGGAGAGCGGCCCCCGGAATGGGTCAAAGAGGTATTAGAAAGCCGAGATCGCCGTAGGGGTGGAGTGACCTTTCAGCCTAACGGCCTTTATCTGGTAGAAGTAAAATACCCCGAAGAATTTGACCTTCCCAGTATACCCCTTGGCCCGTTTTTTTTGCCGTAAGTGGCCCAAGTAATCCTAAAGGAAGTTACGGTTTGACATCGTCTTCAGTATTTATTATTCTATCGAAAATCATAAAACATAAGGAATGTGAAGTATGCCTATCTATTTGAAAGCAGACGGAGCCAAAGGCAATGTCTCAGCGCAAGGATATGAAAACTGGGTGGATGTCAGTCATTTTCAATTTACAGGAATTACCCACCCGATCCAGCAGCGCACCGGTAATATGTGGGATCGAGTGCAAGGGAGCGCTCAATTCGGCTTAATCCATTTACAAAGAATACCGGATAACAGCACCTCTTTTTGGTTTCAATATGCGCACAGCACCCATGTGATTCCTAATTTAGAAATCCATTGGGTCACGGCCGGTAATCCGCCGCAGACTTTTCAAAAGATCAAACTCACCAATGCTTTTGTCAGTTATTTTTATCAGGAACATAGTGTCAATAGAGCAGCGCCGTTAGAATCGGTTTCTCTGGGCTATGATAGCATTGAAGTTTCATATACTCCGCGGGATGCTGATAATACCCCGGGCAATCCGTTAATTTCCGGCTTCAATGTGTCCTCCGGTACTAAGATGTAGCCTTTTATGAACCAGGGACACGATCTACATATTTATATCAGCCAGCTGGGTGATACGATGCAAAATATTGCTCAGAAGTTTTCACCAGATAGAACCCAGCAGGGCATCGCCGAATATCTGGAAGTGATGATGAAAATCAATTCCTTTCAGCAAAAAGGCGCGCCGCATTTGGTACAACCGACGTACGCTTATATTTTCAAAGACAGCTATATCTATCTGCCGAGTCCTGAAGATATTCAAAAGCACCGGCAAAAAGTGCTGGAATCATCTTTGTATCTGCGTTTTCCGCTGTGGCAGGCATTGGCTGTTCCGAATAGGTTGGATTGGCAAACCCGAGATAATCTCGCAGCCGCGATGCAAGAGCATCATATGCCGACGGTGGCGGCAGTAGCCTTACTTCGAGAAGCCATTTTGCAAATTCGCTACCATGCCGGTGAAATTACCGAATGGGGCTTGTTGGGAACTTCGGCGATTGTGGAACAGGCCCAAGATTATGTTCTTGAAAGCGCCCGCCCTGCTTATAAAGCGATGCAGAACGCAGGGGAGCTGTATATTACCTTTGCCAAAGCGGCGGAAGAAGATAGGGCTGCGGCCAAGGCTGCTTTTTATGAAGCTTGGAAACATGCGCAACATCATGTCATGGAGTTTTTAGAGCGATATAATGAATCACGCGGTCTTTCGATGATCAAAGTGTGGTTGATAAAGGATCCTGAACAATGGCGCAATCACTTAAAATTAAACATGGGAGATTTTACTGCCCTCACTCGAGATGAATTTCAGGCCGTGGGGGAAGCCATGAAATGGGCGAAGGTCATTCGTGGCGGTTCAATCGTGGTCCAAATTGGTTTAGACGTGCCGGAGATTTGGGAGTTATATAGAACCGGAGGTCATTGGATTAAAGAATCAATAGTGGATGCAGCAGGAATGATAGGGGGATTAGGAGGAGGGATGCTTGGTACCTTTATTATTGGACAGTTAATTGCTGTGCTAGCATTAACTCCTGTAGGTTGGGTCGTTATTCTGACAGGTGCGGCAACCTCTATTGGAGTCGAAATTTTGTTTAAACATTTAGCTAAAGAATATATTTAGGTTATTGAAATGGAGCGGTGGGTGCATTTTTTAAACTCTCTTCATAACTTTGAAGAAACAACAGCGCTTATTTGTGTAATAGGAATGTTCATTTTTGGTATAACTTGGCCTTTCGTTCTTTTTTTTATTGGAAGGAGGTTTGATCCAGAATTTAGAGACTTTATGATAGAACTATTCCCATTAAGTTATAGCAAAATAGGACGAGTTGGTTGGTATTCAGTAGTAATGTTTGCACAAGGATGTGGTAGAAGATACCCTCCTAAAACAGTTTATTATTATATTTTTGGTGATACTAATTTATGGAAAAGTGCGCCAGTTTCTGAAAGGATATTGATCGTTTTTCACTTGGTTCCTGGATATATCGGTGTATTTGCAATGATTATCTACTATATTCATAAATTGTTTGCTCATAACTAGAAGGTATTGAATTCATTTAATTATTAATTATTGTTGTGACATTTCACAGTCAACTGAAAAAAATGTAGAAGGAATAATAAAAGCTATATTAGAAGAAAAAGAATATAAAAAAATATTGGTTACAAGCAAATTGCCATCTGAATTAAAGAGATTTAGAAAAATGGTTAGATCTTTTAAAAATCACAGAAACAAAAGGTTTGCTCACTTAGATTTGGTAAAAGGGGAAGTAAAAAGCGTCTTTTGTGATTTTAGAACTTTACAAGAACCATTATTTAATATATTTCGAGCTCTTACGCATATTAATTTTTATATGTTAGATATTGATTCTGATATAAATGTAGCTGATCCTCTTTCTGCAGACGTAGTAATCAATCAATTTCAGGAGTTGATTGAAAATTTGGCATTGGTTAAAAAAGTGCAGAATAAAGTCTAAATATGTGTTTTGCTGGCTTTTTCAATTATTCTCCTTTTATGAGATTGGTCCGGGGGCATTTTATTGCATAACAAACTCAAAATTACAATCGGAGATTTGCAGGACACAACTAGGATTTTCTAGGCTCAACTAGACTTTTTACTATCGGGTAGCCATTTTTGCTTTAAAACTAATAAAAATAAATTTAAAATCAATGAATTAATTTGGTTATAAGTTTGAGAGTAACTATTCAGCCCTTAATTGAGGTAAAGGTATAGCCGAAGAGGCTTGGATGGCATTTTCTAATGTAGTCAGCAGGTTAAGACCATTTTTCCGAAGTGTCGAAAGACAACCCCGGATTCTACAAAAAGCTTTTATGCCCTGCCAACTTCTGTAGCATCCCGATATTTTTTGCTGCACCTTAACCATGCGAATATCCCTTTCTGCCTGATTGTTATCAAAGGGAAGCGCGGGATCATACATGAAGGCTAAAACAGACTGATTAAATTTCCTTAACCGCTCTAATAAATTTCTGGATGTGGATTGTTTCTGACGCCCTTTTTTCTTCTCATCAATTGCTGCTGGACATTCTGTGCGTCCTCTGTAAAGAATTCCCATATAACGCGAGCGGGTCCCTCTTAAAATTCGATCAGGTAATCGAGTCAATGTTTTCTGATAATGAATCTCTACTTTGTGTTTTAAATTTAGTAATAATTTTTCTAATTTTTTCGCCCACTGCTGATTCTCTTGCTCCTGAACAAAAGTTAACTCACGCAAATGATGCGCATTACAAAGACTATGGCCACTACCATAATGAAAATAAGGTTTAAAGTGATCATGCACTAATATTCCTTTAAAATCCGGCAATAAACCTATTTCATCCAATGCTTCAGTACCGCGCTTAGTGTGAATATCGTAACAAGTCAATTGATTCGTGCTGGCCACATGCAACCAATTTCGCTGCTTCATGACACGTAAGCTGGTTTCATCCACATGTAGTTTTTTCCCGGCCTTTAATAGGTTTCTAATTTGTTCTTCCATCAGACTTAATTTCTTATAGGCGTGTTGTTTTGCATTAACAAAAGTCCCTACACTAATCCTTTGATGAAATACATCTTTAAAAAAATCATTCAATCGGTGGAACGGTAATAATTGATATTGATTCATGTAAACCATTAACGCTTTAATTCGATGGCCATATTGAGTCAGTTGGTTAATGCTTTTTGGCAAATCTCCTTGCGTCTCATAGCCGCAGCATGCACACATCTTCCTTTGTACTCGATGTTCGGTTACTTCCACTCGTAAAATTGGAATATCAAATACTTGGCGTCGATCATATTCTCCCGCAACCTTTTCTAAATTTTCCCCACAATGCTCACAATGGTTCACTGAATATTCCACTATGTAATCCGGTGTGTCCGTAGGATTAAGACGATGGCCTACATGACCCTTTTGGCCACCGGCTTTTTTGCCGCTGTTTTTTCGACGAGATTTAGGATTCGGCCTACTCCCATGATCACTTGATGGGGGTTTACTACTATTTTGACTGTTCTTTGATAAACGATCTTTGAGGGCTTTAATCTGGGTTTCTAATTGCGGTATCTGGGCGCGTAATAGTCGGCATTGTTCCCAGAGTAAGGATAATAATTGATCCTTCTCTGCGTCCGTTAATTTTGATAAATCAGGTAGCTCATCCATTGCCTGCACAGTATCTCATTAACATATGATCATGTCATTGATTTCTTTACTTTTAATTCTTCTCTGAATCATAACCGATGGGAATAGGGCTGAATAGTTACGTTTGAGATTTGCAGAGGCTCGGTTCATGTAAACGAACTAAAAGGTCAGAAATACCCCGGTATTTTTTATGCGTGAACAGTATTTTTGCCTTAATTCATCCGTTATTGTATAATGCCTGCCATGAGTTGGTTTGAAAAACTACTACCTAAAGTATCTACTGCCAAAAAAAAAGGTGTGCCAGAAGGCGTATGGAGCAAGTGCGACCATTGCCATGCAGCTCTTTATCGTGCTGAATTAGAAAAAAATCTCCAGATTTGTGTTAAGTGTAATCATCACCTGCGTTTAGGTGGGCGCAAACGTTTGGAAGTTTTTTTGGATCCTACTGGCCGGGTAGAACTGGGACAGAATGTAAGACCCAAGGACTGGTTAAAATTTAAAGATACCAAAAAATATCGTGATCGGCTGCAGGCGGCTCAAAAAAGTTCCCATGAAAAAGAAGCGCTGGTAGTCATGGCGGGAAATCTTCTGGGTATGCCTGTGGTGGCCTCCAGTTTTGATTTTAATTTTATTGGCGGCTCCATGAGCGCGGGGGTAGGGGAGAAATTTGTTATTGGTGCGCAAGCGGCTTTAAATAAAAAAATTCCCTATATTTGTTTCTCTACCAGTGGCGGCGCCCGCATGCAGGAGGGCTTGTTTTCATTATTTCAAATGGCCAAAACCAGCGCGGTACTGGCTCATTTAGCCAAAGCCGGAGTGCCCTATATTTCTGTACTAACAGATCCTACTATGGGCGGGGTTTCCGCCAGTTTAGCCACTTTGGGAGATATTATCATCGCTGAACCCAATGCTTTGATCGGTTTCTCCGGTCCTAGAGTGATTGAACAAACCATTCGGCAAACTCTACCTGAAGGCTTTCAACGCAGCGAGTTTTTACTAGAACACGGTGCGATTGATATGATTGTCGATCGACGTGAATTACGAACCAAAATTGCTCATTTGATTGCCAAATTAACACATGCTCCAGAACCTAGCCAGACTTAACCTCGATTCCTGGCTCGATTACATCGGCCGGATTCATCCTAAAGAAATGGATTTTGGCTTAGATCGTATTTTAAAAGTGGTGAGACCTTTGAATTGGAATCGATTTTCTTGTCCGGTTGTTATCGTCGGAGGAACCAATGGCAAGGGTTCTTGTGTTCGTTTCCTAGAGAACATCTTTACTGCCGCCGGTTATCGAGTAGGGGCTTATACTTCACCCCATTTGATGAAATTTAATGAGCGTATTCGAATCAATAATCAAATGGTGGATGACCAAACGTTGGTAAGCTCTTTTCAACAAGTTGAACAACTTCGTCAACCTATTTCTTTAAGTTATTTTGAATTTACTTTTTTAGCAGCGCTACAAATTTTTCAGCAAGCTTGCTTAGACTTAGTTATTTTAGAGGTGGGATTAGGCGGAAGACTGGATGCAGTCAATATTGTCGATGCAGATATTGCAGTGATCACCACAATTGATTTGGACCATACGGATATTTTAGGGCCGGACCGTGAAAGCATAGCTACAGAAAAAGCGGGTATTTTTCGTTTAAAAAAGATTGTGGTTTGTGGTGATCCGCAACCACCGCTTAATTTGCTTCGCAAAGCAAAGGAATTACAAACCGATTGGTATACGTTAGGGGATCATTTTCAGTATGAAATCCATAACGATGGCGCCTGGGATTGGAAAAGTCGACAAAAAAGCTATTTTCGATTACCGCCCATATCTTTAAAGCATCAGAACGCTGCCACTAGCTTGATGGTCTTAGAATGCTTGCAAGCCCGTCTGCCGGTAACAGAATCGACTTTTTGCCAAGCTTTAACTCAAACTGTATTAGAAGGCAGATTTGAAAAATTATCTTTAGGCAATTTTTGTTATGCCGATGTCGCCCATAATCCACAGGGCGGAAGATGGTTAAGTGAGTTGTGGCGGCGGACACCGGTCCAAGGCCGAAGGATTGCTGTCTTGGGTATGTTGGGTGATAAAGATATTGCAGGAACAGTTCACTCTTTACTAGAATACATGGACAGCTGGTTTGTGGCCACTTTGTCTGTGTCTCGAGGGGCAACAGCGGAGCATTTGCAAACCGTATTAGCCCAGCTAGGCGCAGCGGATTGTTTAACTTTTGCGAGCGTAGAAGCGGCTTTGGCAGCAGCCATAGCTTCGGCCGATTTGGCTGTGGATGGAATTTTAATTTTTGGTTCTTTTTATACGGTTGCTGTAGCAAAAAAATACATTACTCAGGAGGAATTATTATGAGAGATCTCAATGAACACATTAATCCCAATCAAACTGCCCGCGCTAAGTTTAAACAGCGTCTCGCTGGAGGCGCGGTTTTGCTGGTGGTATTGGCTATCTTTTTACCTTTTATTTTCAATCATTCTCATATGAATAATGCCACTTTGTCTGATTCCAGTACGTCTGCTCCGATTACAGCGACTCCGGAACAGGTGGCAGCTCCAACCCCAACCCCTTCGACGGCAGCTACAGCGCCTACCACGGTTTCTCACCCTGACGCCTTGCAAAATACCGCCGTAAGTGCAAATTCGATGAGTTCTGACCAGCCAGGCTTAACTTCCCCCCAAAGTGAAACCAATATTGATCAAAATCAGCCGATGGCGCAAACCCCTTCGACGCCTGCAGCCCAACCTCAAGCGCAGGCTCAGACCCAGCCGGTGAATACCGCCACGTCTCAGCCTGAAGCGGCAGTGCCCTCGTCAGCGCCCGAAATGCAAACAGAGTTGCCTAAACCGAGAGCGACTCGAGTGAAGGCGCCTGCGGCGGCTGCTCTTCCCGTGGCTCATCATGAGGCGGTAGCCAAAGTTCATCCCGTGGACAGTGGAAACTGGATCATTCAGGCCGGCAGTTTTAGCCAGCCAGGGTCGGCACATAAATTGGCAGCGCAGTTACGAGCGAAAGGGTTACCAGCTTATACCCAGGCGCAACCCAATCATTTTGTGCGTGTTTACATAGGCCCTTTTGCGAGTCAGCAACAAGCACTAAAAGTCCAGCAACAAATACACGCAGAGTTTCAGTTAAGTAGTTTAGTCAGCAAAAAGCATGTCTAATTATGAATACTATCCAAACGCTTAAAGCGATCAATTGGCTTGCTTTGAACTGGATCGATTATACGATTCTGGCCATCATCTTGTTGTCACTGCTGATTGGAGTAGTTCGGGGATTTATTTCTGAAATTATTTCTTTAGTGACTTGGGTGGCGGCTTTTTACTTAGCTTTTAGATACTCTAAAATTTTGGCTGAACACCTGACCTTTATTCATTCCGCTTCGGGTAGTTACGCAGCGGCTTTTGCCATTATTTTTATTTTAACTTTGATTGTGGGCATATCTCTCAACGCCTGTGTGCGGCATTTATGGTTACGCACGGGAGTTCCAGGCGTGGATCGTTTTTTAGGATTGTTATTAGGCATTGTGAGAGGTATTTTTATTGTTGCTTTCATTATTTTATTTATTAGAAGCAGCCCTCTGAAGGATGAGTCTAAGGTCAAAGAAGCTCAATTCATACCTTTGTTTAACCCCATCGTGAGTTGGTTACAAAGTATTCTGCCGGAAAAAGTAGTCAATGTTTCCGAATGGTCTAAAACTAAAACTAATACTGAAAGTGATAACAAGAGTAATAGCTCAGTGGGTATAACTCGGCGAACGCAGAATTGACATACACAACAAAAGGTAAAGCAATATGTGCGGTATAGTGGGTACTTTAGCAACTACACCTGTGAGTCAGGATGTTTACGACGCATTAACCATTATTCAACATCGAGGCCAAGATGCGGCAGGAATTTTAACCAGCGATGGTCGAAGAATCTTTTTGCGCAAGGCCAATGGTTTAGTTCGAGAAGCGTTACAAAAAAAACATCTGCAGCGGCTACAAGGATGCATGGGTTTAGGACATGTGCGCTATCCTACTGCCGGGAGCCATAGCCCTGCCGAATCACAACCTTTTTATGTCAATTCTCCCTATGGCTTGAGCATTGTCCATAATGGCAATTTGACCAATGCTGATTCTTTAGCCCATGATTTAATTCGCACCGATCTTCGGCACTTAAATACGACTTCAGACACTGAGGTGTTGCTGAATATTTTCGCTCATGAGTTGCAGCGAACCGGCAGCGTCAACTTAAAGCCCCAAGAATTGTTTGCTGCCTTGAGACAGGTTTACCATCGAGTTCATGGGGCCTATTCAGCGATTGCTTTAATTACCGGCTATGGAATTGTCGCGTTTCGTGACCCCTACGGAATCCGTCCCTTGATTTATGGCCGGCGCAAAACTTCTCGGGGTATGGATTACATGGTGGCTTCGGAAAGTATTGCTTTAGATGCCTTAGGTTATACTGTAGTGGGAGATATTGCTCCTGGAGAAGCCATTTATTTTAACCAACAAGGTGAATTTCATCGTGAGCAATGTGTTGATGTAAAACAACATTCTCCTTGCTTATTCGAATACGTTTATCTGGCTCGACCTGACTCAGTGATGGATAATATTTCGGTGTATCAAGCTCGAATTAAAATGGGCATTAAGCTGGCGGAAAATATTTTGGCGCAAAGGCCTGATCATGACATTGATGTAGTGATTCCCATTCC
Source organism: uncultured Pseudomonadota bacterium (assembly GCA_963795715.1). Classification (GTDB taxonomy): domain Bacteria; phylum Pseudomonadota; class Gammaproteobacteria; order Coxiellales; family Coxiellaceae; genus JAFEDN01. The sequence continues at coordinate 122,301 of CAWCIY010000004.1, read as the reverse complement.
CGATACCAGTAGAACGGTGGCTTTGCCATTGGCGCAACGATTGCAGAAACCGTACTCAGAAGGTTTTGTTAAAAATCGTTACATCGGCCGTACTTTTATTATGCCGGCGCAAGAATTGCGTCGTAGCTCTGTGCGGATGAAATTAAACGCTATGAAGGCGGAATTTGTTGGCAAAAATGTTTTACTGGTGGATGACTCAATCGTACGTGGCACGACTTCCAAAGAGATTATCCAAATGGCGAGAGACGCAGGCGCCAAAAAGGTGTATTTTGCTTCTGCTGCGCCGCCGGTGAGGTATCCTAATGTGTATGGTATTGATATGCCGAATGCCAAGGAATTGGTGGCGCATGATCATTCGGTATCGGAAATAGAAAAATTAATCGGCACTGATTGGCTGATATACCAAAACCTAGCAGATTTATATGACGCGGTTAATGAAGCAGCCAGCAGTCCACAATACCAAATTCAGCATTTCGAGGATTCGATATTTACCGGTGATTATGTGACTGGCGATATTGATCATGTCTATCTTTCTCAACTGGCAGAACTCCGCAGCGACGACGCCAAATTAAAACGTCAGGCCGTTGAAAATGATGTCGATTTAACTTGAGTTACAAATCCCATACGAGATTTTCACGGATAATACATTTAGGTTTAGGTTGTTGTCAAACGTTCTAAATATATTTGCGTAGGATAGTCATCTGGGAACTGTTGATGTATTTCTTGGAAAAGCTGCTTTGCAACAATAAAATTACCTTCAAGATATCTTTGGTAAGCATAAGAAAAACCAAAAGCAAGTTCTTTTTGTGTTTCAGTTGCGCTGATAGGTGTACCCGGAGCTAATAAAGCAATTAGTTCATATATTTTAATTTTGGTTTTTTTGCCTCTGACTTCTACCGTGTCTAAAGGCCGTACTAAAAATTGTTCCTCAGTTTGTTTATAGGCTTCTTCACTGATAATAATACTAACATGATAGATCTTATCGGTGACTTGTAATCTAGCGGCTGTATTCACCGAATCACCAATCACGGTATAATTCATTCTTTCCATAGTGCCGATATTGCCAACCACTACGGAGCCGCTGCTAATTCCATACCGGGTGATCAGCATAGGTTTACCTTGTTCTTGGCAATTTTTATTAAATTCCACCAAATAAGCCTGGCATTCTAATGCTGTTTTACAGGCTAAAACGGCTTGATGAATGTTGAGAGAAGGCGCGCCCCAAAAAGCCATAATGCTATCACCTATGTATTTATCGATGGTGCCTTGGTTATCTAGAATAATTTTTGACAATCCGTCAAAATAAGAATTAAGCAAGGGCATTAAAGTATTGAGCGGCTCTTTCTCGGCAATAGTGGTAAAATTTTGGATATCGGAAAAAAATATCGTAAGCTCTCTTTTATCCATACTCAAAGTAATGTCTTTACTTTGTGCTAATAGCTGTTTAACAATTTCTTTTGGTACGTAGCGGGCAAACGAACGCATTGCCGATTTTAATCTTTTTACGGATGCAGCCATTAATCTAATTTCTACTATGTGTGAACGGATTGTATGTTTGCTTGAGAGATTTAAATTGGAAACTTTATCAATTTCGGTGGAGAGATCCACTATGGGTTGAGAGATTTTTTTAGAAAAATAAAAGATAATGATTATAGAAAAAATGAGGATAATTAATGAAATACCAATGATTTGAAATTGGGTGGTGATTAAATCAGAATAAAAATCCGCGAATGGCACCGCGGTAACAATCAACCAATTTTTGCCAAAAATAGACGGCAATTCGCCAACATAACTTAAGTATCTAAAATGGCCGAATTTGAAAGAAAAATTATCATTATTTTTTTTATGGTAATAGGACACGGCAGCCTTAAGCACTTCAGGGCTCACTTTGACATGAGTTAAGGTATTAGGTTGGGGAATTAAAAGGTCGCCTTCATTGTCGGTAATATAGGTATGACCATATTTGCCAATGGTTTCATGTTTTAAAAAATCAGTGAGTTGTAGAAAAGAAATATCCACACCTACAACGGCTAACAACGAGCCGTTGGTATCATTAAATACTTTACTGGCAGTAATTCCTCGTTCATGGGTATCTACAAATTGATATGGGTCTGTCCAAAAAACATGGTCGGTATGGATTGCGCCTGTGTACCAAGGACGATCTTGAATAGGAATGGTTGATTCGATAAATTCCTCTTGAGCGATTATTTGACCATTTTGATTGGCGTAATACCAAGTTTCTGGATGAGTTGAGCGTTGTGGATCAAAAATTTTAATGCAATACAGGGCTCCTTTTGGTAAAGGTTTTTCTGGTTGGCTGATAAAATGAGTTTGTCCCGATGATTGTAGCTTTTTGACTAAAATCCTATTGCCTTTAGCAAAGGCAACAAAGTAGGAGGAGATATCTTCATTATATTTAAGAACGTTTAGCATATAAAGTTGAACTTGAGGATCATTAATAGAGAAATTTTTGTTTTCTATGAATAGTGCTTTGCTATCGTTTAAAATTTCTCTCGCAGATTTTTGAATATCGTTGATATCGTCAATAATAGCTAATGAATTGCGCTGCATCATTCCTTTGGAATAACGCAGAATCGCATAATAATTTTTAAAATAAGAATAGTTGATGACAAAAACAAAGGCAATGGTAATGAGCGATATAAATAAGGTTAAAATATCTACTTTTAAGGGTCTAATCCAAATATGTCTTAATAAGCGCCTTAAATGAACCATGAAACATCCTTGTACAAAATTCAATGCTATCCCGCACGTCCGTAGACGTCTTCGATGCGCATAATATCGTCCTCTCCCAAATAGTCTCCTACCTGTACCTCAATAATTTTCGCATCCTCTTTACCAAAATTTTCAATGCGGTGTATGGCTTCTTTAGGTATAAAGACGCCCTCGTTGATCTGATAGATTTTGCTTTGTCCATCGACGGTTAAAGTGGGAGAACCCGCCACGACCACCCAATGCTCGGCTCTGCGAAAATGCTTTTGTAAAGATAATCGACCGCCTGGGTGAATAATAAGAGATTTAACTTGATAGTTACTTTCAATCCGAAGCGTTTCGTAGCTGCCCCATGGGCGAGTGTAGATCTTACCAACTTCATTATTTGCCATATGCTTTCTCCTGTGTTTCTATTGAAGCGAGCGCCAGCTCGGCGATAGCAATTGCCCCTAAAACCCCGGCGTTTTCTTCCAAGCCTGGTTTTACCACGTATTCATCTATTCCTTGAACCACGGTTCTATTTTGGATATAACCGCCGAGGTGTTTTAGTAAATGTCGACGAATTTTTGGTAGAAGATGATTTTGGCGCATCACGCCGCCGCCAATAATTATTTTCTTTGGTGAAAGTATGAGCGTGTAGTTGGCCAGGGCCAAACCAAGATAACTGGCCTCAAATTCCCAACCAGGATGGTCTTCTGGTAAATCCAAGGCTGACTTTACTCGCCAGCGTTCTTTTAGGGAGGGTCCTGAAGCCAATCCTTCTAGGCAGTTGCCGTGATATTTACAAACACCAGCGAATGTGTCGTTTTTATCTTGCGGAATAAAAATATGGCCCATTTCTGGATGCATCGCACCGTGTACCAAACGATGATTTACAATTAAACCTCCGCCAATACCAGTACCCACAGTTAAATACAATAAATCACTGATATTTTTGGCTGCTCCCCAACGATATTCGCTGATTGCAGCCGCATTGACGTCGGTGTCAAAACCTACAGGGCAGTTAAATTCCTGCTGTAATGTGCCAACAAAATTAAAATTAATCCATTCTTGTTTGGGGGTTGTAGTGACGTAGCCGTAAGTAGGGGAAGAGGTATCCAAATCCAACGGTCCAAAAATAGAAGCTCCGATGGCTGCAACGGTCACTTTTTTTTGCACCGATCGAATATATTCAATAAGCTCGCGCATGGTGACCGCAGGGTTTTGAGTACGAATTTCAGTTCGCTCTTTGAGATCTTGTGGACCTGAGCCATAGGCACAAATAAATTTAGTACCACCACCTTCAATTCCAACAAAACATGTCATATTCATACCTCTGTTTTTTTAAGATAAAGTTGCGCCAGCTATTCCCGCTGAAGGCAGCGGGAATAGCTTTATTGTTCTTATCCTGCACTTGGGCAAAGCCCAAATGCAGGAATGAAGGGGGAGAATCACGGTTCTCCCCCTTGCGATCCCCCATCGTGTAAAGTGGGGTTCCCTTCGAGACCTCATAAAGTCGCACTATATCCTAATACCAAAACCGCTAAAACCAGCAAGCCGATAGCAGATAATGCTTGGCGTGAAATAGCCTTTGAAACATGTGCCCATTCATGATGGCGCCAACCCCAAAAATTGGCCATTAATATAATTAAGACCATAAACAAAGGCCAGCCGACTACAGGTCCTAACCCGCCGATTAAAAGTGAAGCTTCGCTGTATAAGACTAACGATGAATACCAAAATAGCGCCATTATCAATGCCATAAAAGAATTAAACCCGCTGGCCTCGCTGCGAAAATGTTTGAATGATTGGTTTTTACATAACAAATAAATCATGTAGCCAAAATATGGAATGAAGCTAAAGGATAAAAAGATCGGCCAAATTATCATAGAGGCAGCCAGTTCCGGAATTCCGTTTTTTATGGCTAAAGTTTGTAACGGTTGAGTGGCTGCAAAAGTAAAATTTTGTAAGGCAGATCCAAAGCCTGCTAAAACTGCTAAAATAACCCCTGTTTGATATTGATTAGGACGGGCATCGATTCGAAGATGCTGGGTATAACGATCACGTTGTTTTCCTGCCCGGTAGGAGATAATTAATCCTAAAATGATGAAGATAATCCCCAGCAATGTAGTTAATCCGAAGAGCGAGAAAATTTTGTCAGGATGCAAGAAGATCAAAGGTAACAAAAACCCCAAGCCCGTGCCCAAGCCAATGTTAATGACAAATCCGAGACCAAAGCCAATTAATTTTAAAGATTGTGCAAAACAAGCTTGGCCTGCGCCAAACACTAAGCCACCGCCCAATAAAATCATCAGAATTTTTGGAGAGATTTGTTGATACACTCCACCGACATGCGGCGCGAGTACAAAGATACTGAGCCAAGGTAAAATAGCAAACGACCAAACCGCATAATTAAGCCAGATATTTTCGAAATGCCAATGCTTAATATTTTTAGTCGGTAAGGCAAATGATCCATTTAACATCCCGCCGATAATAACAAAAAGTAGGGCGGTAAAGATCGCCATATTCTGACCTCGTTGATGATTGTTGAGGGATTATACTGACTTTCTCTGATACATTCTAGGCGCTTGCTATTATTGACAATTAATATAAATCCCTCCCAACCTCTCTTTGTCAAAGGGAGGGGATTTCACTTCCCCCTTTACAAAGGGGGATTGAGGGGGATTTATATTAAACCGATAAAAATGCTAAAATGTAGAAATGATACTTAATAGAAAAATATCGGTGGCGCCCATGATGTCTTATACCGACCGTCATTTCAGGGTGCTGATGCGCATAATCAATCGCAATCTTTTACTGTATACCGAAATGGTCACTGCACCTTCTTTAATTCATGGCAAAAATGTGGATAAAACTTTGTCCTATTCGCCCATAGAACGGCCATTGGCGTTACAATTAGGCGGCGCCAATCCGCAGGAGCTTGCAGTTTGCGCTAAAATGGCGGAAGACTGGAATTATGATGAGGTTAATTTAAATGTAGGCTGTCCCAGCGATAGGGTGCATTCAGGGCATTTCGGCGCTTGTTTAATGAAAGAACCGGAATTGGTTGCAGAATGTGTGCATGCCATGAGTGCAACCGTATCCTTGCCTATAACTGTGAAGACTCGAATAGGAGTCGATCAACAAGATAGCTATGAAGAATTATGCCAATTTGTTAGTAGGGTGCAACAAGCCGGCTGCAGAACTTTTATTATTCATGCTCGCAAAGCCTGGCTTAAAGGTTTAAGTCCTCATCAAAATCGTACTATCCCGCCTTTGCGGTATGACATCGTATATCAGTTAAAAAAAGATTTTCCTGATTTAGAAATCATTATAAATGGTGGTATTAGAACTAGGGGAGAGATCGACGTACATCTGCAGCAAGTGGACGGAGCCATGGTGGGCAGGGAGGCTTATCACAATCCTTTTTTTCTAGCTGAAGACCCTAATTTGTCGAGAACTGCCGTGATTACTAAATACTTAGAGTATGTAGTTGAACAGAGGGGCGCCAATGTGCCTGTTTGGAGTTTAACTAGACATTTGATGACTGTTTTTCAAGGCCAGCCTGGAGCCAAAAACTGGCGGCGCCAGATAAGCGAACAAAGATTAAGTCCCATGGCATTACAAGCGCTTTTACTAAGTCATCCTGCGCGGTTCTAGATCCCGCGAACAAGTCGCGGGATGACGTAGTACTTCGATTATTTAGCTTTTCGCTTCTTCTCTACCGGTTTTTTATCCGCTTTTTGAACGTTATTTTCTGGCTTTTGGGTAGTTGGTTTTTTGGCATAACGCTGACGGAAACGTTCGACACGGCCTGCAGTATCAATCATTTTTTGTTGTCCTGTAAAAAATGGATGACAATGCGAGCAAATATCTAAGTGCACTTCGTCTTGTTCGATGGTGGAATTTAATTTGAATTCATGTCCGCAGTTACAGTGAAATGTAACCACATGGTATTTGGGGTGAATATTTTTTTGCATTTTCTATTCCTCTAAAACAGCCAGCCGGATATCATAGCCAAAAATTAATGCGTATACAAGAGGCCTGACACTTTTATTGTCGATACAACGATGTTTTACTGCGACAGCATTAAATGACACTGTTTAAGTCGAAAGAACTCAGTTGCAGCGAGAATTAAATAGTGAGTATAGAAAAAGCTTTCCGCTGAGTCTTTAAGGGGGTTTGGGTTGAACTCAGAAGAGTCGTGCGCGATACGATCATTACTCACTTAGTCCGGGTGGGTATTGATTTGCCGGCAGTATTTCTGGACACCGTATTTTACAAATGCTGGAATATTACACCCACCAAAATGGCTCACATATTCAAGTAGCGATGGATAAATTGGAACAGCGGTACCAGAAATAGCGGTTCAAATGGAGCCACTGCAACCGTCAGTTTACCGCCGCACAGGCGGCTTAAAAATCCTTAAACCAACATACTCGATAACCGTAGCAGCCACCTTTGCTGGTGGCCGTGGATTGAAACCACTGAATTGTAGACAAATCTTGCGCTTCGCCAAGTACTGAGGCTAGGCCCCGTCCGAACAAAAATTGACAAAGGAAAAACTTTGAATTATTATTCATTTTTTTGAATAATTATGCAGGAGTGTGCATGAAAGACAATACTGAAATTTTAAGTTCGTTGTTTCAAATGAAAGAAGAATATCCTATCTTAAAACCGGGTTTGGAAATAGGGGGCGTCATTATCGGTGGTTATGCTGCAAAAGTTTATTATCAGCCTGCTAAGGACCAGGCTAAAGGCGATAATCCAGTCATAGGTATTATAAAGGTCAGCTCTGCAGTCGGTATCAATACCTTAGTAAATGCATACTATAATTACATTAGTGTGCAACTATACCTAGACTTAAGATATGCAGATACTAAAAAATTGATTATGCCCAAATCTCATTCCCTGATATTAGGATTCATGAGTGTCACTTCTGCGTTTTGTTTTGCCGTATTGTCATTTAAAGATGCCAATAACAATAGCCGTATACCTGATTTTTGCGTGCAAATGCTCATTTATACGGCTCAGCATTTTGTAGCCATGTTGGAAATTTATAAATTAATTCCGGAGTGGCCATCTAATAAAAAGTCGAAGGCGCTTTATCGCAACAAACAAAATGAAATTGTAACAAAATTAGAGACTGCCTTGAATAAACTCAACCAAGGATTTAAAGAAAAAACTTTAACCTCAGAAAATTTTTTTAATGAGAATGATTTAGATGAAAATTACTTAATCGATTGGATTAATGAACAAATTTTAGAAGATGAAGTTAAACCAAAATCGTCCAGTTGTTTGTTTACGATTTTGTATTCAACAATACAGATAATAGGTTTTGTGGCAACCATGATTGGAAATGTGGGTTTCCATAATGACACGCAAAACAGTTTGAAAAAAGCGGGTTTAAGTGAAATGGTTGCTTGGTTTTCTTCTAGCTTTTGCATGATACCAGTTTGGGCTTTAGGAATTTTATCGACTTATAGAAGTATAGATAAAATTTTTAGCTTAAATATTTTTGACATTTTGAGAGATATTAAAAAAACGTCTTGGATCAATACTTCAATAAAAATAATATCGTTCTCCTTAACGATTTTATCTTATGCCAGCGCGTTGCAATTATTGCAGGAAGCCATTTATGGAGGTAGTTCTGAGAATCCTGCAAATTTTAGCAGTTTTGATACTGCCGATCAGATAATGAGACCTTGGTATGAATGGTCTACTAGATTAACGATTATTTTTTTTAACGCTATTCCCGTGCCTGAAGTCGCAGAATTTGGAGAAAGTTTATATAACAGAAAATTTCCAAAATCTAATGAAGTCAAGCAAGAATATGCGGTAATCGAACACGTCAAAAAAATGCGTGATAAAGCGGTTACATCTTCTGCTGCAGTTTTCCTAGACTCGCAGCAAGCGCAGAACCAGGTTGTAGTAAATATCCAAAACGGTCATATAGAAGACGATAAATCGGTTCCATTACTATCACAAAGAGCAAAAGAAAAAAATTGCTGTCAAATTATGACGGATTATATTTATTCTTTCTTTACCAGGCGTAGAGTGAGTCCTGCTGTTCAAGCTGATGAAAATAAAACGAATCTTTGTGAAAAAATGAGTCAAACAATGTTAACATGGGTATAGGTAATATCGTTTTTCTCGTTCGCAATGATAAAAAATTTTGTCGTGTGCAGTTTAACCTAAATTAATCAGTTGCCACCTACTGCGAAGACCTATTGCACTGAATCTTGAGGCTTTTTTGTGAATTTTTTCCTTCACCGTACGGATGAGTACGGCTTCAGGAAAAAATCCACAAAAAAGCCTCAATCTTCAGCGCAATAGGTCTTCTCGCTACGGTGGCAACTGATTAATTTAGGTTTAAATTTTATAAAGCCTTTGTTCTTGAATGTATTTCAATACTGCGGGGGGTAGGGCGTAGGGAATATTTATTGGATTTTGTTCCCTAATTTGGGTAGCGGAAGTAGCGACAGGAGGCATTGTTAGTATTAAGATTTTTCCGGTTTTATATCGCTTTAGTTCTTGGAAATTAGCGACACCTTTTTGTTTCAGTATGTGATGGCTCCAGTGGGTTTCATCAGCATTATAGCCAGGCCGATTGACAACTAATAAATGGGTCTGAGTTAAAATTTTATGCCAATCTTTCCATTGATCCAATTGCAGGAAAGCGTCCATTCCTAAGATTAAACACCATGAGTCGAGTGGTTGCCGTTGATGCAGCAGTTCTAAAGTATCTACCATGTACGAAGGGCCGGGCCGTTGCAAATCAATATCGTCTGCAATCCAGCTTTTGTGTCCTGCGATCGCCAGTTTAATCATTTCTAAACGCTGCGCCGGAGTGGCGTGTGGCATAGTGCGGTGCGGGGGAGTTTGGCAGGGTATAAAATGAATTTCCTGTAATGGGTAGGTTTGCGTTAAAAACTCAGCCACGGCAATGTGGCCGCAATGGATAGGGTCAAAAGTGCCGCCAAATACACCTATGAAAGAGGAAGACATAAGCAATTCCCGCTGAATTTTACCTATTGGATAATATTGAATTAAATCTTAACATACTGATGAGGGACCGCAAGGGAGCGGGGAGCGGATTACTGACTGTCCTGCTATGGCTAAACTGATTTGGGTCAATGCATTCCATACATCCCCTGCGGCGGCTCCTTTAATAATCTTATCAGTCTGATGGCAGGCTAATAATAGTTTTGCCAGCTTGTCTGCATTTAATCGCTGCAATGCAGCCTGGTATCCAGTTTTGAGCGCCGGCCATTGATTCGCTAAGAGATTGTGAATGGCTTTACCTTGCTGTAATGCAGTCGCCATTTGCAATAGTCCTCGGCATTCTTTCGCCAGCAGCCAGAGTACTAAAGTAGGTTCAACATCATTGGCGCGTAAATAATACAAAATTCTGAGAACATTGCGGCAATCACCTTGTAACAGCACTTGGCTTAATTCAAAAACATTAAATTGCGCGTTTTCGCTGATAACACTTTGCATTTCGCTAATCCCAATGTTTTTGCTGGGGAACAGCAGGCGCAATTTAATAATGGCTTGGTGTGTAGCCAGCAGGTTGCCTTCAGTGTACTCAGCCAGCAGGTGGATACTGACGGCGTCAGCAGTCATGCCGGCTTGCTTCAGCCGGTTTTGGATCCATTTGGGCAGTTCCGAGGATTTAATAGGCCAAACGGGAATGTTGGCGCCCCGTTCAGTGATGCTTTTATACCACCGGGTTTTTTGTTGAGCACTACTGAGTTTTCCGGAAATGATCAGTAAAATTTTATCGTCCGGCACATTTTCGCAATAATTTTGTAAAATTTTTCCGGCTTCGGCATCAAATTTAGCTTCGGGGTTGTGAACTTCAATCAGTGTTTTATCAGCAAACAAAGAATAGCTGTTTGCCAGTTCTAGCAACTGCGACCAATGAAATCCGCTTTCTACTTCTAAACGTTGGTAATTTTGATAGCCCGCTTTTTCACTAGACTGACGAATGGTGTCTCTGGCCTCTTGGCGTAATAAAGGCACATCGCCGCTGACAAAATAAATTGGCAGCAGGGCGCCTTTGAGATGTTGATTAAGTTGTTGCAGCGGTAATTGCATCGATAGGCCTTACCGGAACTGGTTTGGTGGTTAAAAATCTACGGGTTAGGTCGCTGGTCATCCAATAATAAATTAAATTGATCGTCTCTCGTTGCAGTTCTTCTTGGAACAAAGTGGTGGAGTTGATGGTAAAAATTTGATTGGTATTGACAGTGACTTGGCGACTGGTGGTGATCAGATGTGGCGGAACTACGATTTTGCCGCTGGGGTCAGTGATGCTGACAATCACTGTCATGGTATAAGTATATGTGATAGCTACGTTAGTGGAGGCGAGCGACGGACTGTCGTGATTCAAACGGTAATTATAAACGTGCAAAGTATAGGGCGCCTGGATGGGCGTTGGAGCCAGCGTAATTCTCATGGAATTAAGCAAATTGATGAGTTGAAGATTAAAATGGCTTTCGACACCTTCGTCACGTAAATAAAGTAGTTTCAACTGCGACGGCACTTCATTGGGATTACGTAAGTGCCAGTAGCAAGCAGTGCAGCTTAAGAGAATTAGAAAAAAAACTAAAATATTTTTCATAGCACTATATTAACTAATTTATTAGGTACTACGATAATTTTTTTAATCATACGATCACCTACGTGTCGAAGAACACTTTCTTCTTTCAACACTTGATTTTCAATTTCAGAGATTGAGGCCTCACTGGCAACAGTAATTTTTCCCCTGAGTTTCCCATTGATTTGCACCACAAGTTGTACCTGTTCAAGAGTCAGTGCTTGCTGGTTTATTTGTGGCCAGGCGGCATTGAGTATATCTTCACCATAACCTAAGTCGCGCCATAAATAATGCGTGATATGTGGGGTAATGGGTGCTAACAACCGTAGCAAAATACTCATTCCTTCTTGAATTAGCGGTAAATTTTGATTGTCCAAAGTGATTTTACTCAACAAATTTAATAATTTCATCGCTGCTGAAACAACGGTATTGAATTGTAAACGATTAATATCTTGTTGAGCTTGGTTTAGGATTTGATTGATTTGATGGAATATTTCTTTATGTTCTGGGTCTGTGAGTGTCAGGGTAGTGCGTTTCGAGGTTTTAATTTGCTGAGCGAAGTTCCAAAGTTTTTTTAAAAATCTAAAAGAGCCTTCCACACCGCTGTCCGACCATTCCAGTGATTGTTCTGGAGGAGAAGCAAACATAATAAATAGGCGTACCGTGTCAGCCCCATATTTAGCGATAAGATCCAGCGGGGCAACAATGTTGCCTTTTGATTTAGACATTTTAAAACCATCTTTTAACACCATTCCTTGTGTCAGCAGGCGTTTAAAAGGCTCATCGCTGTGTAACAAACCTTCATCTCGAAGCAGCTTGTGCATAAATCGCGCATATAATAAATGCAAGATGGCATGTTCGATACCGCCGATATATTGATCGACCGGGAGCCAGTAATCTACGCGAGCGTCGAGCATGGTATTCTTTTGGTCGTAACTGGCAAAACGGGCATAGTACCAAGAAGACTCCATGAAGGTGTCCATGGTGTCAGTTTCACGTTTTGCTGCTTGGCCACATTGAGGGCATCTGACTTGATAAAAGCTAGGAGTCGAGGTAAGCGGTGAGGCGTGCCCATCTGGTATTAAATCGATGGGTAATATCACGGGAAGATCTTGTTCGGGTACAGGCACGTCCCCACAGTGGGTGCACTGGATAATGGGTATAGGCGTACCCCAATAGCGTTGCCTAGAGATACCCCAGTCTCGCAGACGGTAGTTCACTTGCCGTTCACCTAAGCCTTTTGCCGTTAGGTCGTCGATGATATTTTTCTTGGCGATTTCTGAAGACAAACTGGTATATGGACCTGAATCTATTAAAACACCTTCTTCGGTAAAGGCTGCGCGGGTAAAGTCCCAGGGTTCATCCGGCATGATCACCGGTTTGACCGGTAAATGGTACAATCGGGCAAATTCAAAATCCCGCTGGTCATGTGCTGGTACCGCCATTAATGCGCCTGAGCCATATTCCATCACCACAAAGTTAGTCACCCATATCGGAAGTTTTTCTAAGGTAAAAGGATGAATGGCTGTTTGGTCTAAAGAGATGCCTTTTTTTTCCTGAGTGGCCATTTCTGCTTCAGCCACTTTAGTATGCCGGCATTCGTTAATAAATTCAGCGATTCTAGGATTGTGGACGGCTGCTTGTTGCGCAAGAGGGTGCTCAGCGGCTACGGCAATGTAGGTGACTCCCATAATGGTATCAGCACGGGTGGTAAAAATGGTCAAATCATCTGCTTCCAACAGGGGAAATCGTATATTTACACCCTCCGAACGACCGATCCAATTTCGTTGCATTGTACACACTTGGGAGGGCCAATCGGTTAATTGGTCTAAATCTTCAAGTAATTCTTGGGCATAAGCTGTTATTTTAAAGAACCACTGCGGGATTTCGCGCCTTTCAATCGGTGCGCCAGATCTCCAGCCTTTACCATCAATGACTTGTTCATTGGCTAGTACGGTTTGGTCAACAGGGTCCCAATTGACCATAGAGTTTTTTTTGTAAACCAAGCCTTTTTTAAAAAGCTGAATAAATAGCCATTGTTCCCAGCGATAAAAATCAGGTTCGCAAGTGGCAATTTCTCTTTGCCAATCAAAGCTATATCCCAATCTTTTAAACTGTTTTTTCATATTATGGATATTACTGGTGGTCCACTCGGCAGGTGGTAAACCTCGTGCTATGGCTGCATTTTCTGCAGGTAAGCCAAAGGCATCCCAACCGATGGGATGCAGTACTTCTTTGCCAAGCATTCTTTGATAGCGGGCAATGACATCCCCAATGGTGTAATTACGCACGTGTCCCATATGCAGATCACCACTGGGATAGGGGAACATAGATAAACAATAGTATTTTTCTTTGCCGCTTTGTTCTCGACATTGAAAGCTCTGATTTTGTTCCCAAAAACTTTGGGCTTCCTCTTCAATGGCTGTAAAATCGTATAGGTTGCTCATAAGAAAAGCTTACCTGATTGTTAACTTTTTTAAAACCCCATGGCGTGTATTGAAACCACAACGTCCACTTTTGAACGTTTTGCGTGTGTTTTGGTTCAATGTGGTTGCTATGCTTTAAAACCCCGGCAATTCAATAATTATTTGTAAACGAGATGTGAATTTAAGTCTCTGAATTTTCATATTATTTTATAAAATTAGTTAATATTTTTAGTGCATTTTTACTAGGATTATGTTAAAATAAGCTGTTTTAAATTGTTTCAAGGATAGAAACCATGTTAAGCAGTTCCTTAACGCATTTAAAAAAAGCTATGCAAAATAAAATTTATCAAATTGGTCAAATATTACCGGTCCTAGTCAATACCAGCTTGCTGGGGGCTACTCGACATCAAGGGATTTTGCAAGAAATTCAACAACTTAGCGGATTGTCTGAGGCCTATTTTAAAAGCTTGTACCGCACTACCATCAACCGATTTGTTGAGTTTGTTCAACTGATACCTGAAGAACCTCAAAATGCATTAGGAGGATTATTAAATCTGGGCCTTGCCCGGGCGACTTTAGCTTTAAGGCAATATGTGCAAGAAACCCAATCCAAAACGGATGTTGATCCATTATTGAATTATGCAGTTTTCACTGCCGGTTTATTTTTTGATATTGCTAAAGTTATCAGCCAACAGAAAATAGTTATTTGCGATGAAACGGGTAAATATTTGCAGGATTGGTATCCTTATTCGGGGACATTGTCCGAGAAAGGGGCTGATTATTACAAGATGTATCCTTATAATACGACCGCTTATGAAGCTCTCAACCATGAAGCAGCAGCCTTAATAGCTCGACAATTGATGCCATCGGAAGGTTTTCTTTGGTTAAGCAGCGATTTGGAATTATTTATTGATTGGCTAGCTTCTTTACGCGGTGACCACAGTCAAGAAGGCAGAAAAATCAGCCGTATCCTATCATTGCTGCGTTTAGAAGATATTCTGGGGCTAATGAAAAGCTTGCCGCAAACTAGTTTTGAAGCGGTTGTTCTTAAAGAGCTGCCTTTAGAAGACCAATTTTTTCTCTGGCTCCGGGATGGGATTAACAATGGTAGTATCGCGGTCAACACGGCTTATTCCCCGGTTCATGTACAAGAAGATATGCTCTATCTTAATAACGAAATATTTACTCGTTTTATTGATGAACGTAAATTAGCCACGGATGCTGCTAGAGTTGGCAACGTCTTTAGTGAACGTTTTGGCATAGAAAATTTAGTAATCACTCAAGAAAAGTCGGCTTATGTTAATTTCCTCATGCAAAGAGGGGACCCTCGTACTGTGCAAATACGCAATGGGATGTTGGCTTTTGGCGGAATGTTTAATTTAGATAAAACCAAATTTCCGCCCAAGAGTCCGATATGGCATGAAGTTAAATCTGCGTTTCATCTTTCCAGGCAATTGCCTACGGTAAAGCAAACGATTTCCTCCAACCAGCCTCAAAATACTATAACGACTTTCAGAATGCGTTGATTTTAGGTTCTAACGTTAACTATAAAAAGCGGGATGTTTCCTTTCATGGGCGTCACTGCGCCGATTAAATCTCCTTCTTGGTGCGGTGGCAAAATACGGGTGAAATTACCCCGTGGATCTACAATTCCAGTGATGCCGGTATTTCCACTTAATAAAGTAAAGCGTCCAGTTTCCAAGGCGCAAAAACGAGCCATTTGTGCTTGTTGCGCCGAAGCGGTTGATTTGCCAAACCAGCCGTCATCACTGATATTGATAATTAAATTACTGTCACGGGTATATTTCAATAATTGCAATGGAAAAGCAATTTCCATAACAAGTAATATAAAAAATTTAAATTCCTAAATTTTCCTACATAATAGATATAATATTTATTGCATAATATTTGGACAAAATAATAAGTAAATCTAGTTTAGAGCGATGGTTCCTAGAAAAGTTGAAAAAAGTGAAAAATATTTTAAATGATAGAGGTTAAGTCCATGAAAAAAAATGATTATTCTAAGTTGTTACAAACCTTAGTTCAGGAACTAGACTACTTTCAAAAGCTATTAATCTTTTCAGAAAGGTCAAAGGTAGATAAAGGCTTAAAAGAGCTAAATTTAGATCAAATAATAGGCGCTATTCAGAAGGTAATGACAATGGTTAGGGAAGTCAAAGAAATGAAAAAATTAACTTTAATAGACAAAGACTTTACCAATTTTTGCTTTTTACTGATTCATGGTAGCGATATGGCAGATTATTTATTGACCTTAGAAGAAAGTTCTGAAAAGGTACGATGGCATGCTCATTCCTGGAAAAAAATTGCTGGTACATTTAAGCCATTTTTGGAATAGTTTTTATCAAAAGGAATGAACTTTTATCGATAATTTTGAAAAAATTATGAAGGATAAAATCTCTTTTTTTTGAAATTTTTAATGGAATTAAAAAAGCTCAAATACTTAGAAGTTCTTCCTACTGGGTAATTGCGAAGTCAGAAATTGTTTGAACGCTTGAGATGGATTGTAAATAAGGGCGAAGAGCAGAGATGAGTTGAGAATCTCTTTCTAACATGATAATGAGTTCTGTCGGTAATCCATAATCACAATCTAGTAATGAATATAATTTTTCGATACGAGCACGAACCAATTGGGGAAGATATTCATCCCATCCAGTCCTAGGCAAATTCATTCCATGCTCATATCCAGAAGCAATAAACTGATTCACAAAATCCTCAATACTCTGCAGTCGACTTTTTATTTGGATGGGGGGACGTAGTGCTGGAAAAGTATCACCAATCCAGGATTCAGTTGAACCCAAAATTTTCCTGGCTATTTCTTGCGCTAACAAAGGCGAAAAATGAAAACCATCGCGATAGGTTCCGGAGAGTAGCCATAAACCCTTAATAGACGTTTCACCGATTAATGGAAAGGTATCCACCGAAAGTGGACGGCAACCCGTTGACCACTGGATGAGATCGGCATCATGTAAGTTTTGATTGATTTGCTCCATCGCATTTTGCAATAAATAATAAACAGATCTGACATTATTTCGAATTTTAGGTGAATAATGGGCGTAATTTGTGGCCCCTACATATATATGATTTGCATCGTATCCCATAGTGTGAATACCACATGCGCCTGCACGATTGGGTGACCGAATGACATGTCTTAAGCCGTGGTTCGGTAATTCCAAAACTGCGGAACAACCTACGCCAGCAAATATTCTAGGTATTTCAAAATTAAGAGCAGGAATTGTATCGAGTAGTTTTTGGGAAAAAGCTCCGGCAGCTAATATTATGGTGCTAGAAGATAAAACCTTTTCTTGAGTCGTCACAGAACAGATTTTGTCTGATTGAGTGTTAATAGAAAGTACTTCTTGATCAATCATTTGGACATTAATAAAAGTGTTTAATATGCGTTGCAAATGTTCTAATAAAGTGTGAGTATTGATATACCCTTCATTAGGTAGGTATCGTGCTTGCAAAGGGCGATAGTTCATAATGGGTTTAATGAACGGAATTTTTTCAGGATCAACTTCTTCAAAAGACTCATTATAGCTGACGAGAGCTTTTTTTATGGCCTGATAATTCTCATTGTCTAAAAATCCAGATTGGGAATTCAAAAAGATAAATGTTCCATTTTGGATGTTGATTCTATCCGATTGGGTGCTCCATGAATTGATCGATTCTACC
The DNA here is from genome assembly GCA_963795715.1 of uncultured Pseudomonadota bacterium. Taxonomy (GTDB): domain Bacteria; phylum Pseudomonadota; class Gammaproteobacteria; order Coxiellales; family Coxiellaceae; genus JAFEDN01. Next base: position 104,871 of record CAWCIY010000004.1, on the reverse strand, counting down.
CAATCAGGCCATAGTTGTTTGGCTTTTATTGCATATTCTAATTTTTTTAAAGCATAAGAAGATTGGTATGTGTATTTTGTAACTTCGCCGAAACAACCCAGCATTGCTCCTGCTGCAGTGCTTGCACAACCGGGTCGAGACATTGGACCAACAATGGCAATAGAAAGTTGCTTATTTTGTTGAATAAGCGCGTAAGCGGTGGACAGCCCCAAAATGCCATTGCCTATGATGATGATGTCAAAAACTCCCATTTTCTTCTCAACTGTATCCATTAACATTTTTGAATTTTGCATGAAACGAAAAGCAAAGTCTATAATTACTAATTAACAAGCCAGAGGAAGTACATGTGCGACCTCAGTTGAAAGTAATTTTTAATACAATTATTTTTTTTATACAAAATCAAGCTCGCGATTCTGAACGCCAAATGATTATATTTGGGGTTTTTGGAACTATTGCCTATCCACTTTTCTCTATTTTGAATCTGCATGTATTAGAACCAAAAATTTACGAAAATCTCTATTTGCGGTTAAGTGCCGGAGGTCTGTGTTTAGGTTTAGCTTTTAAGAATTATTGGCCAGCGAGATTTAGAAAATTTTTACCTTTTTATTGGTATCTTACATTACTTTATGGATTACCATTTTTTTTTACATTTATGACTTTAAAGAATCATGCTTCCAATGAATGGCTATTAAATTTATTAACGGTATTATTTGTTGCGATGTTGATGATTGACTGGATAAGTGTGGTGATACTCTTTATCACTGGATGTCTTTTAGGATGGCTTGCTTATGTGGCAACAGATCACACTCATTTTATTTATATAGAGAAAACAATCAGTCGTAAAGACTTGATTGGAGCATATATTGTAACTGTTATTTTTGGTATCTTATTTTCTCGTAATAAGTCATTATCTGAAAAAGATAAGATTCAAACAATGAAATCTTTGGCGGCTAATATTGCTCATGAATTAAGAACACCTCTCGCAGCGATTCAAGCTGGTGTTAAAGGGATAAGTAAATATTATGGAAAATTATTGGAAGGTTATGAATTGGCAAAGCAACATGATTTGCCTGTTAAATATATTGGCCAAGAGCATTTAGAACTTTTAAGAACAGGATTGAGTAGTGTTGAAAATGAAGTCAATCATACTAGTATCGTTCTTGAAATGTTATTAACTAATATTAAACAGTCTGAATTAAAAACTCAATTCACGGAAAATTTCTCCATTATGGAGTGTGTTAATTATGCTTTATCTTATTATCCCATGACAGATAATCATCGGAAACAAATAGTTTGGAATCCTAATGAAAGTAGTGATTTTGTTGTACGAGGTAATAAGATGCTATTCATACATGTCTTGTTTAATCTACTAAGGAATGCACTTTATTTTGTTGCGAAAGCTGAGAAGGGCCAAATTTTTATTTGGACGGAAAAAACTTTAGATCGACAAATCTTACATTTTAAAGATACAGGAACTGGAATACCAAAAAAATATCTCCCTTATATTTTTGACCGTTTTTTTACTAAAGATACTCACCAGGGTACAGGAATAGGGTTATCGTTTTGTAAGATGATAATGGAAGGTATGGGAGGTCAAATCACCTGTGATTCAGTTGAAGGGGAATATACTCATTTTCAATTGAGTTTCCCAAAAATAGACTATAATCATAAATAGAGGTTTTAAAATGGAAAAAACTATTTTTAATTCAGTTCCTTGTTGTTATTTTCCTACCGAAATCATTTTGGTAGATGATAATCAAGCTTTTTTAAATAATTTAAAACTTGAATTAGGTGACCAGGTCAAAACCACAGCATTTAATAATCCAAGAGAAGCTTTGACTTATTTAAAACAAAAGTCTTCATTAGGTAACGAATTACTTGAGCAGTATTCTGAAGAGTCGATTGATTATAGTGGGCGTTCCATTAAAAAAGGCCAGATGGTCAATTTATCTGGTCTGCATAAGGAAATTTACAACATCGATAGATTTAAAATTGTTTCGACTGTCGTTGTTGACTTTGCTATGCCTCAACTGAACGGACGAGAATTTGTACAAGCTTTGGGGAACAGCTCTTATAAAATATTAATGCTTACTGGCGAAGCCGATAATCCAATTGCCGTTGAACTTTTCAATCAAGGATTAATTCACCAATTTATCCTAAAGGCACAAAAAAATTATTTAGAAATTGTAGCTCAAAGTATTGAGGAATTAAAGATTAAGTATTTTTTGAATTTATCTCAAACGTTACTGGCTTCTTTGGGTCCAAACCTAGGATCTATTTTATCTGATCCTGGTTATATCGAGAAGTATAATGAACTCTTTAAGACTTACCATATAGTAGAGTCTTATCTGTTAGATGATTCAGGAAGTCAATTGTTATTGAATGCGGAAGGTGAAATATTTTGGTTGTTTGTTAAAACAGAAGAAGATATGCAGATGCTAGAGGATTTTATACGAGACAGTAAAAAAGCTCCAACGGATGTAATGGATGCTATAAAAAATAAAAAGAAAATAACACATTTTTTTAAATCACAAGAGAGTGAACATCCTGAAAAATGGCAATTATATGATGCTCAGATTATTCGAGGAAAACAAGACTATTATTGCGCAAATGTTGAAGACATAAAAAGTTCATCTATTGATTCTAAAAAAATAGTTTCTTATATGCAGTATTTACGACAAAGTGAAAAATCACAATAAGAATGTAAAAAAATAGAAAAATTTTTCTTAATTTTTATATTTTTTAAATTAATGCCCCTTGGCAATCAAAAAAAATCATACAGTGGCACTCAAGTATCGGCATCTAAATCAAATTCTGTGAAACGTCAATACTGTTATGTGTTCAAATCCGTTATTTCATATATTTTGTCAAAACAAAATTTTCTTTGTATTAAAAAATCTAAACTGTTTGACAATATCTCCAGTATTTATTATGCTATCAAAACTAATAAAACATAAGGAGTGTGAAGTATGGCGATCTATGTTAAAGCGGACGGAGCCAAAGGCAATGTCTCAGCGCAGGGATATGAAAACTGGGTGAATGTCAGTCATTTTCAATTTACCGGGATTACCCATCCGATCCAGCAACGCACCGGCAACATGTGGGATCGAGTGCAAGGCAGTGCTCAATTTGGCTTGATTCATTTGCAAAAAATACCGGATAACAGCACTTCTTTTTGGTTTCAGTATGCGCACAGCACCCAGGTGATCCCTAATTTAGAAATCCATTTGGTCACCGCTGGCAATCCGCCGCAGACTTTTCAAAAGATCAAACTCACCAATGCCTTTGTCAGTTATTTTTATCAGGAGCACGGTGTCAACAGAGCAACGCCGTTAGAATCTATTTCTCTGGGCTATGATAGTATTGAAGTTTCATACACACCGCGGGATGCCGATAATACCCCCGGCAATCCGTTGATTACCGGCTTCAATGTCTCCACGGGCGCAAAGATGTAGACTCTTATGAATCAAGGACACGATCTACATATTTACATTAGTCAACTGGGCGATACGATGCAAAGTATTGCCCAGAAGTTTTCACCTGATCCAACGCAGCAAGGCGTCTCTGAATATCTGGAAGTGATGATGAAAATCAATTCCTTTCAGCAAAAAGGTGCGCCGCATTTGTTACAACCGACGGGCGCTTATATTTTCAAAGACAGTTATATCTATCTGCCGAGTCCCGAAGATATTCAAAAGCACCGGCAAAAAGTGCTGGAATCTTCTTTATATTTACGTTTTCCACTATGGCAGGCATTGGCAGTTCCGAATAGATTGGATTGGCAAACCCGAGACAATCTGGCAACCGCCCTGCGCGAACATCCTTTGCCGGCGTTGGCGGGAGTCGCCTCCTTGCGAGAAGCGATTTTGCAGCTCCGCTACCATGCCGGTGAAATTACCGAGTGGGGCTTGTTGGGAACCTCGGCCATAGTAGAGCAAGCGCAAGACTATGTTCTGGAAAGCGCTCGCCCTGCTTATAAAGCGATGCAGAAAGCAGGAGAGCTGTATATTACCTTTGCAAAAGCGGCTGAGGAAGATAGGCCTGCGGCCAAGGCTGCTTTTTATGAAGCTTGGAAACATGCGCAACATCATGTCATGGAGTTTTTAGACCGGTATAATGAATCACGCGGTCTTTCGATGATCAAAGTGTGGTTGATAAAAGATCCCGAACAATGGCGCAATCATATAAAATTAAACATGGGAGATTTTGCAGCCCTTACTCGAGATGAGTTTTTGGCGGTAGGGGAGGCAATGAAGTGGGCAAGAGTCATTAAAGGCAGTTGCATTTGGTTACAAATTGGCCTGGAAGTTCCAGAGTTATGGCATTTGTACAAGACAGGAGGAGATTGGCACAAAAAAGCCATCACTGATGCTGTAGGCTATATATTTGGAATGATGGGAGGCCTTACAGCAAGCGCTTTGGCAGAAACAATATTGGTCCCTTTTCTATTACTGACCCCAATGGGTTGGGTGGTGATACTTGCTGGGGCCGTCACAGCAATAACGGTTGATGAATTAACGAAGCATTTCGTTGAAAAGAATTATGACATGTGGCAAGATTATGAACTTCATCATTTGGGTATTTAAAAATTCTCATGGATATGATCTGCTAGCATTTTTTTGTATGCTCGGAATTTTAATTTCATTTTTGACATTGCCATTAATGTATTTTTTTATTGTGGGTCGTTTTGATCCTCAATTTAAGGATAAAACAGCTTTTTATTTTCCTTATGCAACCAGCAAGTGGGGTAGAATTGGTTGGTATACAGGTGTAATGCTGGTTCAAGGATTTGGTAGGAAATTTCAATCTAAAAGTGTATACAAACAAGTCTTTGATGATTATAATCTTTGGAAAAATGCAAGTTTATTTGAAAAAATTTTAGTTTTTGTGAATTTGGTGCCTGGAATTATGGCGATAATAGGGTCTTTTATTTGGTATATTCATACACATTTTTTTTAGAAAGTGAGCTAAAATTTTAGATCATATAAATGAAGGGTTTTAATAGAGGCTCAATATAAAGTATATGTTGACGACGAACATATCAATTTTTCCGATATTCATGTTTTAAAAGCTTCTCAAATTACGTTGCAAGATATAAGGTTTCAGACCATAATGGCATAACTTAAGCAAAATATCTAATAAATAAAGGGCTTATGTAGTCCAAACGTAAATATTCGGTGAACCCGCCCGCCCTATTGCATGCTGAGTAAAATAAGGTTAATTTTAAGGCTGAAAAAATGAGCAGCAGAGTCAGGGAGACATGGATACAGCGATTGCGCACATTGACCTTCAAAATCAATTAGTGGATTTATACCGACAAATCAGTGTGTCGTATAAGTCATTGAAATTGGCGTATGAACAGCAAGGACAGGCATTAAAAGAATCAAAATTATCCGTGATCGATTACAAACACCAAGCCCATTACTGGGAAGCGCAGTTCAAACAAATTAAAACCCGGGAAGAAGAACTGAAAGCGGAACTAGAGGAATTACAAGCTAAATTACGCAAACGAGAACAGCAACTGTTTGGCAAGCATTCAGAAAAACAATCGACATCATTGGATCAGAAGAAAGTGGATCAAGAGGCAAAGAAAAAGCGTGGTCAACAACCTGAGAATGCTAGTCCAAATCGAAGGGACTATAGCGATTTGCCTGAAGTTGAAGAGGTTGTTGAACTCAATGATCAAGAAAATTATTGCCCCTGTTGCGGATTAAAGTATCAGGAACTGGCGGGGACAGAAGATTCAGAAGTGTTAGAGCTGATTAACGTTCAAGCCTATCGGCGAAGGATTTGTCGTAAGCGTTATAAACGTGCGTGTCGCTGTAAAAATAATCCAGCTCCGCAAATCATCACGATGCCGCCGATGGAAAGACCATTTTCCAGAAGTAAATTGGGGATAACGATCTGGGCACATCTATTAATACAGAAATATGGCTACCAAAACCCATTGAATCGAATATTATCGAATTTGGAATTGAGTGGCTTATCATTGTCTATGGGGACAGTGACTGGCGGATTGGAATATCTTTTACGGTTATTCATACCGGTATATGATGGGATTGCTTTACATAATTGTGCAGCGCAGCATTGGCACGCGGACGAGACGGGTTGGAAGGTATTTGAAAAGATAGATGGGAAAGAAAGTACTCGATGGTTTTTATGGATATTCCAAAATAGTGAATCCGTTGTTTACAAAATAAGTCCCAGTCGCTCATCTCAAGTGGTTAAAGATTATTTTGGTGAGGATCACGGAGGGGGTATTTTAAATGTAGATCGCTATGGGGCCTATAAAGCCATTGCGAAAGCCGGTTTGTTTATTCTGGCTTTTTGTTGGGCGCATGTGCGTCGTGACTTTTTAGACTATAGCAAAGCCTACCCTCATCAAGAAAGTTGGGGGCTTGAATGGGTAGAAAGAATTGGGCGACTTTATCATATTAATAATCAACGTATTGAACATAAACCGAGTTCTAAACAATTTCAATTAATGGATACAGAATTGAGAAAAGCCATCAAAGAGATGGCTGATGAAATGATAGTAGAATTAAAGGATTCTCAGATACTACCTTCAGCAAAGAAATTACTGAAAAGCCTATCCAATCATTGGAAAGGGTTGACTGTATTTGTAGATCATCCTGATATTCCCATGGATAATAATGTAGCTGAAAGGGGATTGAGAACGAGTGTGCTGGGTCGAAAAAATTATTATGGATCAGGATCAGTATGGTCTGCAGAATTAGCAGCGGTGATGTTTACAATACTGAGGACGATGAAGCTGTGGGAGATTAATCCGCATACCTGGTTATTGGCCTATCTTCAAGAATGTGCAATGCGTGGCGGCAATCCTCCAGACAACATTGATCCTTTTTTGCCTTGGAATATGAGTAAATCTTTACGGGAGTTAATGGCTCAGCCTCCTAAACATGAACCATTCTGTACTTCTTAATACGGGTTCACCGAATATTTACGTCCAAACATTGCGTGCTAACGAAAAGAATCTATAGATTTAACAGAATTTAACACAAACTTGAACTAAATTTTTTAACTGCATTCAAAATGACCTACTATTTCCGAATTTTAAAACTATTAAACATGATCTAATTAATTGAATTTTATAAAATTTATCCTTAAGTTAGTGCAATTATGGTTTGGCACTCCTATTTGTGCAGTCATTGATAACCCCTTGAAATATCAAAACACCGATCGGTTTGACAGCTTATTTGATATATTAATAGAGTTTTTCAATTTTTAGTTTTTGTTATACAGGGTGTTTTTATGAGTGAAAAGCCAATAGTTTTTTTATCACATATTCATGAGGAAAAAGAACTCGCCATTTAGTTTAAAGAAATTAATTGAAGATTCTTTTGTTGGAGCTGTTAATATATTTGTATCCTCCGATTCGTCGAGCAATGGTGTTGGAGAAAGGTGGTTAGATAACATTACGAATTCGTTAAAGTTATGCGTGATTGCGATTTTATTATGTAGTCGTGAATCAATAAACAGACCATGGCTTAATTTTGAAGCTGGAGCGGTATGGATGAGAAACATATCAGTAGTTCCTATTTGCCATTCCGGTCTTTCTAGAACAGAATTACCTATTCCATTGTCATTACTGAATGCGATTGAAATCAAATCTCAAGAAGAGCTTATAAAATTATTTATTCGCATAGCTGATGAAATAGAGTTAAATGTTCCTAAAGTGGATCTTTCTCATTTTGTTCAAGAAGTTCAAGAAGTTCAAGAATTTGAAGATCAAAATCAATTTTGGGATAAATTGATTGAGTATTTCACAAGACTTGAGAAAAGACGCTCAGGAATATTAAATATTTTGAAGACAAATAAAAGCGTGACTTTAAGATTTCATCAATCTTCCGCTGATAAAGAAGAAATAGATTCAATTAAAAATTTTATGGAAAGACATAACCTATTGAATTTTTCAAATTTTCGGGGAAATTCAAATTTTGGAGGTGCTTGGTATACATACGATATAAATCTTTTACCAAAATTTCATCAGGTATTATGTGATTCCAGGATAGAAGTATTTAAGTAGTCCTTTTTCATTTTGGTTTTATAATTTTATCTATGACCGTCAACCTGTTGAGTGGACTGTTAATTATTGTTTTTTTGATGCCTAAATTCGATAAAAAATTTGCCAGTGCTTTGATGATGCTTTATGGGATGAAGCCACTTTCTAGAAGCTACCTCTATACGCTACAAAAGTTTCCTCCCCAATACGACTTTAAATCTCAAACTAATAAATTTGAACGAGTAATTTCTTATGCCTGCATTATTCCTCTATACTTTTTTGTTTTGTTAATTCTGTTTTTTGGCGCTCATTATTTGAGTTATTGTATTGAATCGATGCATTAAGACCAATGAAAAGAATAGCTTTTGGTTTACGGTGTGAAAATTTACTATGAAATGTGCAGTGTTCCAGTCTTGAGGTTTTGTACTTTTTATCATACAAATTGTGGCCTTTATAAGCCTCCATGAGTTAACAGTTACGTTTTGTGTTTGTGATAATCAAAGTAGAGAAAGTTTGAATCGGAGCGAGCAGTAACAAAATAACAATGATCGCCAGCAGCGGGTAGTAATTAAAACTCATAAGCGGGGTGTTTCCTTTCATGGGTGTCACCGCGCCGATTAAATCTCCTTCTTGGTGCGGTGGCAAAATACGGGTGAAATTACCCCGTGGATCTACAATTCCAGTGATGCCGGTATTTCCACTTAATAAAGTAAAGCGTCCAGTTTCCAAGGCGCGAAAACGAGCCATTTGTGCTTGTTGCGCCGAAGCGGTTGATTTGCCAAACCAGCTGTCATCACTGATATTGATAATTAAATTGCTGTCACGGCTATATTTCAGTACTTGCAACGGATAAGCAATTTCATAACAAATAAAAGGAGCAATTTTAATTGCGCCAACTTGCAGTGTATCCTGTTTGTCAGATCCCGCGCTAAAATTAGACATAGGGATTTGCCAATAATGTATCAAGAAAGAGAACACAGATTCTAACGGAGTATACTCGCCAAAAGGCACCAGATGTCTTTTACGATATTCACCATGATCCATTCCTAGTAAGATAATACCGTTATAATATTGCTTAGTGTTAAGGTCACCTAACAAAATTCCAAGGAGCAAAGTACTTTTTTGCGATTTTGCTTTTTCATCCAATTCTGCAAGTACTTGGGGAATTTGTTGTGTAAATACCGGCAACGCCGCTTCCGGCCAAATGATTAACCGATTATCCCAATGAGCTTGGGTGAGGCTTTCATATTTTTGCAAAATTTCTTCGAATTGTCCTGGCTTCCATTTTACGGATTGACTGATGTTTGCCTGCACCAAAGTTAAGTTTAATGGTCCGCCACTGGGCTTGGTCCATAGCCGCCCAGTCAATCCCCAACCAAGAGCCAATAGGAAAATCGCTAAGATTAAGCTGATCAATTTGTATTTTATACTTTGACGAGTGCAAATGAGTACCAAACAACCGCAAATCATGGCCATTGCTAAGGAAACTCCATACACTCCAAAAATAGGCGCAAACCCCCGCAGTGGAGTTGCCAGTTGAGTATAGCCCAAATATAACCAAGGAAATCCGTTTAAAAGTAAGCTTCGCAGCCATTCAAAAATAACCCATGTGGCGGGAAAAGCCGCTAAACAAAAAATCACGATTTATTTTTCCGCCCATAAAATTTATTTAATAATAGCCATTGATCGCAAGATAAAGAGCCATTACTACGATCATGGCAAAAGTAATTAAAGTTGTACAAAAATTGAAGCATTTCCATAATTATGGATGCTGATAAATACCCAGGATACTCCCACGCCAAAAAACCCAAGTCCAAATAAACCGCCTTGGAAAAAAGCTTGTCTAGGAGTCGATTTTTGCCATTGGTATAATAGAATGGCATGGCGCAATAAATGCCAGCGTATAAATATCGAAAGGAGCAAAAGCGAACGGCAAAATCGCGCCGCATAAAAAATACCAGTAAGCAAGAAAAAACCAATTCATTCTCCTTCAAAGTCTTCATATCGCAAGATTGAGGCGGATTTTCAAGTTACTTTCACCAGCAAGGTTTGAATTCCGCGTTTGCTGGCTTCGAGTACGGTAAGTTTTAATGTATCCAATAATATGGATTCACCGCGTTTGGGTAATCGGCCTAATTTTTTTAATACTAATCCACCGATGGTATCAATGTCTTCCATTTGAAAATGAGTTTTAAAATAATCATCAAAATCAGCTAATGGGGTTAATGCTTTTACCAAAATTCATTTTTTTTGGATAGTTGGCTTTGATAAAAGGTTCTTCTTCAATATCATATTCATCGGCGATTTCGCCGACAATTTCTTCTAAAACATCTTCAATGGTAATTAAACCCGAGACACCGCCGTATTCATCGACGACGATGGCCATATGATTGCGGTTAAAACGAAACTCTTTTAGTAAAACATTTAAACGTTTGCTTTCTGGAATAAAAGTGGCCGGCCGGACTAATTGGCGGATTTGAGTGGCCGCTGGCGTTTCCGGCAAACTGAATTTGAATAAATCTTTGGCTAACAAAATGCCGACGATTTCATCACGGTCTTCGCCGGTGACTGGAAAACGGGAATGGCCTGCTTCGATCACTTGCGGCAAAGCTTCTTGGGGAGTGAGATAACCATCTACCACCACCATTTGTGGCCGGGGAATCATGGCGTCGCGCACTTGCATTTGCGCGACTTGCATAGCGCCTTTGAGCATTTCGCTGGTTTCAGCGTCAATCAACTGTTTTCTTTAGCATGATGCAAAACTGATAACAGTTCTTCCAAAGTTCGCGGCATCACCTTTGTGCGCAGCCATCTTTTCAAGAAGTCTGCAAGCATTCATTATTCAGTCCTTCGCATGATAGGGATCGTAAAACCCAAGTTTTGTCAAGATATTCTGTTTCTAATGCTTCCATTTCTTGGGCATCTTCCAGTTGTTCAACATGATCATAGCCTTGTAAATGCAATAAACCATGAACGGTGAGATGCGCCCAATCGGCCACCATGGGTTTTATTTTCAGCTTGAGCGCTTCTTGTTTCACCAATTCTGCGCAAATCACCAAATCTCCTAGAAGTTGCATCTTCCACCGGGAATAGGCGGGTAGGTAAATGATAACACATTGGTAGGGCCGGTTTTATGACGATATTGTTTATTTAGTTGCTGCGCTTTCTACTGTATCCTACAATGCGAATGGTCACTTCAGCAGGCGGATATTGTTTAATTAAAGCGGCTTGCGCCCAATTTTGAAACTGTTGTTTAGTGGGAGTTTGCGGTTGTTTAGCCCGATTTTGAATGAATGACTTTCACTTTAGCGGTTTTTCTTTTTCATAGGCTTCAATAATTTGCTGCACTAATGGGTGGCGAACCACATCTGCAGATTGGAAAAATGAAAAACGTATCGCTGGGATATCACGGAATAAAGTGATTGCATGCCGTAATCCGGATTCCATTTTTGCCGGCAAATCTATTTGGGTGATATCGCCGGTAATCACTGCGCTTTGAGCCAAAACCAATCCGCGTTAGAAACATTTTCATTTGTTCTTTGGAGGTATTTTGCCCCTCATCGAAAATAATAAAAGCATCGTTTAAAGTGCGGCCGCGCATATAAGCCAGCGGCGCGACTTCAATGGCGCCTTTTTCAATAATTTGGAAACAACATGTGGTTCCGGCCATTTCATATAAAGCATCATATAAAGGGCGCAGATAAGGATCAATTTTTTGAGCTAAATCTCCGGGTAAAAAGCCTAAACTTTCTCCCGCTTCCACTGCAGGGCGCACCAAAATAATGCGCTTAACCAAATCATTTTGTAAAGCATGTAAAGCACAAGCCACTGCCAAATAGGTTTTGCCAGTTCCAGAAGGGCCGACACCAAAATTAATATCATATTTTTGAATTGAACGAATATAATGAATTTGATTGGCTGTGCGAGGTTTTATACTGGTCAATGCTAATTTCAGCGTAGCTTCGTCTAATTTTTTTTGAAATTCTGAACTGTTAAATTCAAATTTCATATCCATTGATTTCATCAACAGTTGAATTTCTTTATCGGTCAGTTCTTTGCCGCTGGCGGTTTCAGCATAAAGTTTTTGTAAAATTTCACAGGCTTTATCCACAGACATAGGAATGCCGATAATTTGAAATTCATTACCGCGATTATTGATTTCAACCCCTAAATGCCGTTCGATAATATGCAGATTTTCTCCAAGTTCGCCGCATAACATCGCCAATCGTTGATTATCTGCGGGGGTTAGAGTAATATGTCTTGTGATTCAGAAGTTGCCAAGCTACATCCTTAGGTATTTACCGCGCAAAGTGCTGCGGCGAGAAGCGGTGATTTTGACAGAAACCATTTGGCCGATCAAGTTAGCAGGACCTTGGAAATTAACTACTCGGTTATTTTCAGTGCGGCCGCAAAGTTCGTGAATATCTTTGTGAGAGGGGCCGGTGACCATGATTCGCTGGGTGGTACCTACCATGGCTTCGCCGATTTTTGCGCCTTGTTCAGCCAACTGATTTTGCAACAATTCTAAGCGTTGTTTTTTAACTGTCTTCAGGCAAATCGTCTGTTAATTGCGCTGCCGGAGTTCCTGGCCGTTTGCTATATAAGAAAACTAAACGAATGATCGAAGCCAATTTCAGTAATTAAATTCATGGTGGCTTGAAAATCTGCTTCAGTTTCACCGGGAAAACCGACAATAAAATCAGAGGTAATAGCTGATATCGGGACGAACTTTACGTAGTTTTCGAATTTTAGATTTATATTCCAAGAGCAGTATAATTTCGTTTCATTGCTGCTAAAATTCGGTCTGAGCCGCTTTGCACCGGCAAATGTAAATGATTAGCGAATTTGGGTTCTTCAGCATAAGCGGCAATTAAATTATCGGAAAAAGCGGCTGGATGAGAAGTGGTAAAACGAATACGCTGAATACCATCGATAGCGGCAACATAATGAATGAGCAAGGCTAAGTCGGCAATTTGGCCATCATGCATCAGGCCACGATAATCATTGACATTTTGTCCTAGCAAGGTTACTTCACGAACTCCTTGTTCGCTGAGCTGAACAATTTCGGTGATCACATCGTCAAAAGGCCGGCTGATTTCTTCGCCGCGAGTATAAGGAACTACACAAAAACTACAATATTTGCTGCATCCTTCCATAATTGACACAAAAGCGGTAGGGCCTTCAGCGCGTGGCTCTGGTAGATGATCGAATTTTTCAATTTCGGGAAAGCTGATATCCACTGCGGCATGTTGATTGGTCAAAGCTTGGTTAATAGTTCGGGTAACCGGTGTAAGGTTTGGGGGCCAAAAACCATGTCGACATAAGGCGCCCGTTTCACAATGGCATCGCCTTCTTGACTGGCGACGCATCCGCCAACGCCAATCACCACATGCGGACGCGCAGTTTTATATTGGCGGTACCGGCCCAATTCATCATAAAGTTTTGATTGCGCTTTTTCTCGAACAGAACAGGTATTAATGAGAAAGACATCCGCTTCTTCAGGTTGGGCAGTGATTTCCAAACCATGCGAGGCTTTTAAAACGGCAGCCATTTTGTTGGAATCGTACTCATTCATCTGGCAGCCGTGAGTTTTAATGTATAATTTTTTTAATTGCGAAGTCATAATAAAGATTATAATCTTAAGGCGCGTTTTTAGCTAGAGTTTGTAGAGCGATCAGAGTCCCCCTGAGCCAAAGATCACGCTTGACATAGTAAATAAATAATGTTAATTTTCGCAATAGGATGGATAAATTTTTCAAGGAGAATTTCATGCCAATCTACATGCAAATTGATAACATTTCGGGATCAGTAACTGCCCAAGATTACAAAAATTGGATTGAGGTTGAGACAGTTGATTTTGGTACTGAACGTTCCATAACTACCAAGCCAGGAAAAGTTACAGATCGTGAATCCACCAAACCTAAAATAAATGAAATTACTATCACCAAAGCTTTAGATCAGACTACTCCAAAAATCTTTTCTGAGGCATGCGCCGGCAAGGCTAAAACCGTTAAAATAGATATTTGCAACACAGGCAATGCTCCATATTTAGCATTGACTTTAAATAACACTCTCATCAGCAAACATAAGATTAGTTCGGTCAATAATGGAAATAGTGTGGAACATTGTGAAATAATATACCTAAATTTTGATAAAATCGAATTTCGATACACTCCTTATGATGAAACAAATAATATGGGAAATCCAGTATCAACTGGATACAACCTTAGCACAGGAACAAAAATTTAGAAGATAGATAGAGGGATAATTGATGTCAAAATTAATTTTTGATGGTGCAATGCATACCATATCGTTAGTCAGCTCTGATGGCAAAGTAGTTGGTACGTGGACAGCTTATAATAATGTTGATAGTCATGCGACATTAACTCATCTACGAAATGGAAGTTACAATGTACAAGACAGGAGTTTGCCTCATAGACATACACCTAATGCCAATGGACCTTATGGATTATACGGCATTATACGTTTTTACGTAGCCGGACATCCTGGCATTGGAGTACATTCCGGCAGAGTTCATGCGCATCACTTGCCAGGTCCACAACATCCAACATTGGGATGTATTCGTACAACTGATAACGCTATGTCAAGTATCATAAATATGATGGCGACTTCACCTCTAACTGCTGTAGAGGTTAGAAACAATACAGCAGGAGCGGCACGTTTTGGCGCCCACAGTAACCAATACAAAGTTCTCAATTGATTTTTTTAATAATATGAAAAATTTCTGGAAATTTTTTACTGTCATTTTAATTGGATTGGCTTGGATGCATCTTGCGCAAGGGCAAATATGTTCTCCGGCAAATGCTGAAGCAGCAGATGCACTAGTGGAAAAACTAGATAGCTGGAGCAAAGTTGATTACATGTTTAAGCACTTCCGTCAATGCGACGATGGCAGTATTGCCGAAGGAAATTCAGAGGCAATTGCTAGGCTGTTGGTTGATAAATGGAAGACATTACCAATCCTTGCAAAATTAGTTAAGCACAATCCATCGTTAAAAATGTTTGTCTTACGTCATATTGATACCACGTTGGATACGGATGACTTAAAAAAAATAAAACAGTTATCTTTATCGGCTTGTCCCAGAAATCTTGACTCATTATGTAAAGATATTAATAGAGCTGCTGCTGAAGCTATCCAATAAAAAATACGCGCTGTAGTTTTTTGTAAAATATATGCTATGGCGAGAAGGACTTAAACAATGTTTTGTCACTAGAATGTTTGACCTACCTAAGAATTAAGTTTTTAACTTTACTTTGTTTTCGGTCCCTTTGCGTAGCCGATAAATATTGTCTTTGTGTTTCCAAATGATAAGCCCGGCCATAATCAGAGTGGGGAAGAAGAAACTCATTCTGAGGGGGCTAAAAATCAAAACGAAAATCGGCAGGGCTGCGGCTGCAATGATGGAAGCTAAAGAAACATAACGGGTTAGAAAAACAATGACCAACCATAATACGACCAGTAAAACCGCAATGAACGGCGCTAACATTAATACGCCTCCGACCGCCGTGGCTACGCCTTTGCCGCCTCGAAACTGAAAAAAGCAGGGAAAAATATGCCCAACCACTGCAGCCAGAGCCGCCATGGCCCAAAAAAATGGGATGGCATGTAACAGCATAGCAACGACTACAGCTAAAGCACCCTTTACTAAATCTCCAATTAAAGTGAGCAGCGCTAGATTTTTTCCTGCAGTTCTTAAAACATTGGTGGCGCCTGCGCTGTGAGAACCTTTGGTGCGGGGGTCCGGAAATTTAAAAAATTTGGATAATAAAATAGAAGTTTGTAATGAACCTAATACATAGGCTATTAAAACACAGATCACATTAGCCATTTATTTCTCCAATGCTTTTAATAAAATGTTGCCGGTAATATTTTAATTCATCGATTGAATCCCGAATGTCCTGCAATGCTTTGTGTTCAGCACTTTTGTTTAAGCCAGCAAACAATTTCGGGGCCCACCGTTGCACTAAAATTTTTAGAGTGCTGACATCTAAGTTTCGATAGTGGAAATAAGATTCCAATTTGGGCATATAGTTCCATAAAAATCTACGATCCTGGCAGATGGTGTTGCCACACATTGGAGATTTTCCATGGGGAACCCATTGCGCTAAAAACTCTAGGGTAGCGGCTTCGGCGTGGGCTTCGTTGTATTCGCTGGTCCGGACACGTTCTATCAGCCCAGACTGACCATGGTGTTGCACATTCCAACTGTCCATTTTGGCAAGAATTTCTTCAGGTTGGTAGATGGCTAAAGCAGGTCCTTCAGCTAAAATCACCAAATTGGAGTCGGTGACAATGGTGGCAATTTCAATAATATGATCTCGATTGACGTTCAGTCCCGTCATTTCTAGATCAATCCATATTAAATGATCTTCTTTAATGTTCATGGGAACGGATTATAGCATGTCAGGAGTTCCAGCTAAAGGGAACTCCGCGCTTGCTCAGCAAATTCCCGCTGACGCGGAAATTGCTGTTCCTAGCTTGTCAAGGTGCATTTTTTAATATATACCTAAAAATATATACTTTAGGGAGGGGTTATGAAGATTGCAAAATTGTTTCAAAATGGTCAGAGTCAGGCGGTGCGTTTGCCTAAAGAGTTCCGTTTTAAGGGGGAGCAGGTATTTATTAAAAAGCAAGGAAACGCTGTTGTACTATTACCTATGAAAAACCCATGGCAATCACTTATAGATAGTTTACACAAGTTTTCCAAAGATTTCATGACTACTCGAAAACAGCCTAAGATCCAAGAGCGTGAAGATATTTTTTGAGGAAATATCTAAATGATCATGTTGGATACCAATATTTGCATTTACATCATTAAAAAGCAGCCTGAGAATGCATTGAAGAAATTTAATTCTCTGAATGTGGGTGATGTGTGCATCTCTTCAGTCACTTTCGCAGAATTAATGTATGGGGTAGAGAAAAGCCAGCATCAACAAAAAAACAAAACTGCGCTGGAGGAATTTGTCTTGCCCATGGAAATTCTGCCTTTCGACGATGAAGCAGCTCGTTATTACGGCCATTTAAGAAGTCAGCTGGAAAAAAAGGTTTGCCAATAGGAGCCATGGACCTAATGATAGCTGCTCATGCATTATCAACTCGTTCCATTTTAGTAACTAGTAATGAGAAAGAATTTATACGCATTCCTTTTCTAAAGATTGAAAATTGGACTAAAGAATTATCAGACGTTTAACAAACCATGGGGGACATGGGCAGTGGCCACCTTTGCTCTGGCTTTTTCACAGTGGCCTTGCTGATCATCAAAAAAAATGTCGGCGCCAAAAGCGTCTAGGAATTCACTTTTATCCAATCCACCCAAAAACAATGCTTGATCAATTCGTATTTGCCAGGAGCGGAGTGTTCGTATCGGCCGTTCGTGCGCTGGCGCTTGTCGTGCGGTGACTAGGGCGGTGCGAATAGGACAATTATTTTGCGGCAAATGTTGCTGCAGTTTTTGCAGAGCCGCTAAAAATCCTTTAAAGGGACCCCCGGTGAGTGGTCTTTGTGCAGATAATTTTTCACTGGTGGTGAATGCATTCAGCCCTTGTTCTTGGAAAATGCGTTCTGCCTCATCTGAAAATAAAACGGCGTCGCCGTCAAAAGCAATGCGTAATTCATTGCTGCAGCGGTTTTCATTATAAGAGGGTAGGATAGTTGCTGCGGCGCAGCCGGCTCTTAAAGCATCTTGAACATCTAAATTGTGGGCTGACAGAAATAAATGTGATCCAAAAGCGCTGACATATTGATATGGGCTTTGTCCGCCGGTAAAGGCAGCGCGAGTGATGTTTAATTGGTAATGTTCAATGCTGTTAAAAATACGTAACCCAGTATCGGCGCTGTTTCTAGAAAGTAAAATAACTTCCACCAAATCGCCATATTGATTTAAATTTAAAAATTTTTGTACCAGAGGGAATGCCACACCTGGTAATAAAATTTCATTTTCGTGAGCAATTTGGTAACGGGCGTATTCTTCCACCCCGCCGGTTTCAAACACTTGATTACTTTCATTCAAGTCAAACAAGGCACGGGAGGAAATTGCCACGATTAATTTATGTGAAATATCTACACCCATATTCTTTTTCCTTTGGAATTTCTTAACTTTAAAACTAGGGGCAATAATCCCATTCGCGCCAATATCCGGTCAAAGGAAAATACAAACCTAACCGAATAGGACATTGCTCCTGCAGGGACAATATTTTCCCATACAATTGAAGTTGTTGGTAGTAACTTTGCAGAAGATCTTCTGTCAACGTCCCGGTTTTATAATCAATAATCCAGCGGACGCCGGCGGCGTCTATAAAAGTGCGATCAAAAATGACTTGCTTAAATTGTCCATCTAACCAAGTTGTCAGAGCATATTCATTTCTAGCTTCACGATGTTCCGACGATAAAATCCAAAGCCCTCGGGGATCTTGCAAAATATTTTGCAATGCTTGCTGTAGTATGGAAAGGGCTGTCACGATTTCAGCTTCTGTCAAACCCAATTGCCGTAAGCGGTTTTCCCAATGTTTATTGCAAAGATTTATATCAGTAGAGGCAGTTAACTGCGCCAAAGCTTCATGAATCACTGTACCAAGATGAGATTCATAACGATTGGATAGGTTATCAGGACATGCAAGCAACTTTGCATGGCCCGGCCATCCATGGTCGGGCGCTCGCCGCATGCGGTTCGCCCAATCCGCTTTTAATCGTTTATAACTGAGGGCGGGTTTGTTTTCGGAGGCTGAATTGGGTGTCACACAGGTTTCAGGTGCTAAATCACGAAAATGATTCCAAAGCATGTGTAAAAAACTGCCGCTTACCGGTGACTTTTCTGGCTTTACTGTCAGTAAATGTAATGATTGTTTTGCTCTGGTGGTTGCTACATAAAGCAATCTGGCCGATTCGAACAAAAGTTTCTGCGTCTCTACCGTTTTCAAATAATGATAAACTGGGTCACTTTCGACAGCAGTTTCCTTGATGGGAGCCAAAATGAGATCAGTCACATTTTTTGAGTTTATCCTTTCCATCCAGAGAAATAGTTTACTATCATCAGAAGTCGATTTACGGTGTAATTGCGGCAAAATAACATGATCAAATTCTAATCCCTTGGCTTTATGGATGGTCATGATGTGCACGTCAGTTTCAGATGTCCCAGACGGTGAGCCATACAAATGATCCAATTGATGAAAAAATACCGGCCAATTTAATGGCAAGGAATCGTGCTCGCACTGTTGCAATAACTGAAAAAAAGTTTGTGCGTTTGTTAATTGATTTGCATGATGAAGCCCAGCAGGCCCGCCCAGAACCAGCCAGGCTTTTTCTACCCATGCTGCGGCAGATAGTCGACCGCGAAGTAAGAAAATTTCATTGAACGCGGCAACGATTCTTTGTAAACGTGATATCGCATCTGCACTTAATTGTGGCAATTGTTGATATCGAAGCAGCGATTCATAGACAGTGCTGTTTTGACTTTGTTCGGTAATTACCAGTATATCTGCTAAAGTCAGACCGCAATAAGGGGCCCGCAATATCGCCAGCCATGCCACTCTGTCACCTAGATGATACAGCGCCCTCGTTAATGCAGTGAGATCTTGGATTTCACTGCGTGCTGTTAAAGATTCAATTTCTACGGCTTGAAATTGAATGCCTGCTTGTTGTAATGCTGGCGTAATGGCTTGTAAATGGGTGCGGGAACGTACCAGGATCGCAATTTTTCCTGGTTGTTCCTGCCGGCATTGTTGAATAATAGTGACTATTTTTTCTGCTTCAGCGGCATCATCCGAAGTCACATAATAAGTAAAGGCCGGAATGAAATTTTGCTGTTGAGTCGCAGCCGCAGGTATATAACTGATTGCTCCGGTGGCGATGTCATTTTTTTTTGGAAAAATATCAGGAAAAACTTGATTATACCACGCAATTAGCTGCTCTCCAGAGCGAAAATTATAGGCTAAATGCAAGGGTTGTAATGGAATACCTTGAATGCCGTTTTGAATGACATGTAAAAACAAGCTGACTTCGGCATTGCGAAAGCGATAAATAGATTGCATCGGGTCGCCCACCAAAAAAATACTGCGGCCATCGCCTGGTTCCCAACCTAATATTAATTTTTCTAAAAATTTGAAATGAGCGACTGAAGTATCTTGAAATTCATCAATTAATAAGTGGCGTATGCGATAATCCAAAGAGAATGCTAAATCCGTAGGATGGTCTTCTTCACCCAGCGCCCGTGCGGCGCACAATCCGATTTCAATAAAATCCAAAATATTATGTTGTCGAAAGAGATATTGTAACTGTGCCACTAGATTAGGCATTATTTCTAATAAAACAGTTAAGATCAGCCATTGTTGATCGGAATATTGAGGGGTTGGACAAATCTGCACTTGTTGCCATAGATGCTTCAAGTATTCATGCTCACTGAGCGTAGCCAGTATTTCTTCAAACGCTTTTTTTTGATCTGTTTTCGCAGGGAAACCGATGCGGGCATCCACTGATTTGCGCCATTCACCTTCGGCTGTCAAAAAAAGTTGCGCTAAGCCTTGCCAGGCAGGCAGATCTTTGGCGGAAAAGCCGGGGAATTCAATTTTATCCCGCCAATTTAATATTCGATGTGCTGGTTGTTTTTTTGCTAAATTATCCGCTGCAAACCGGCATAAGGGTAATAACCTTTTTTGCAAAATTTCAGGAAGAGCTTTACTAACAGCCAAGAGTATATCTTCCACACATTGGCGCAGACCTTTTTCTAAATGTGCACGCAATAAGTTTAACGGAGCTTTAGCAATGATATAAGGTAACCATTGTTCGCGTTTAGCTAACAAATCCACTGATAAGTCTATAAAACGTTCGGTATTATTGTCTAAATGCGCCAATAATTCTACTGGAGGAGATTGCAATAAAAACTCCTGTACTGCTAGTTGGTAGTAGGGGGTGGCGTCTTCGACGATTCGCGCCTGAGCGCCATATCCTGCCAATAAAGGCATGCGGCTACATAACTTTGCCGATAAGGAGTCAATGGTGAGAATTTGCAATTGTTGCGGATTAGATAAGATGCTCCAATTTTTTATTTGGTCTTTTTTTAAGGCGTTTTTTGCCAGTTGCCAAGTCACTGGATTGCCTGTGGTAGGAGAGGGGGAATCTTTTGCCATGTGCAAGGATTGTAAAATACGTTCACGCATTTGTGCAGCCGCCTTGCGAGTAAATGTAATAGCGATGATTTCTCCAGGAAATTCGCAAGCAGAACTTAACAACGACAGATAACGCTGGGTTAACAATTCAGTTTTCCCCGAACCTGCAGGCGCCTGCACGATAAAGGATTGGCTGGGATCTAAAGCTTGGGATCGTGCTTGTGCATCTATCATTTTTTATCTTGAATCCTACAAAGCATTGATAAGTGGCAATGTTGGCAAGGCTTGCCTCGTTCATCTGGATCAACCGCCGCATAGCCTTGAGAAAAATCCAGGCTTAATTTTGTTAACGCTTGGCGCCACTGGGACATTAATGGTTGCCATGGGCGGCTAACCATACCTTTAGGGAAACTTTCTTCAGAAAAGTTTTCATTATAAATGCCTTTAAAAGAAGTTTTTCCCGCTTGTAATTGCCCAAAAGCAAGTCCAGACAATTCTTCTTCTGGGCTATAGCTTAGGGCGTACAAAGGGAGCTGCGGTTGTTGGGGTCTTTGTTCTTCCCAATCTTGGATTGCGCAATGTCCAGTTTTGTAATCAATTAGCAAGCGCGTGCCATTGCTGAGCTCGTCTATGCGATCAATTTTTAAATGTAAACTGAGGTGGGGGAACTCAAGGTCGCGCTCACTTTCTTGGTCGATCACTTCGAACTCGGGACGTTTTTTTTCCAACTCCAACCAATTTTGGATAATTTTATAGAGACGGTTTTTTTCTATTCGCAAAAAAGCGAGCGAATAATCTTTCATTTTTTCTTGACAAATTTGCTCAATGGTTTCATTAATCAAATTTTGCAATTGTTCGGTATTAAGGGCCATTAATTGCTGTTGATTTTTCAATTTCCGCCAGAGCAGTTCTAAAATTCGATGTACCAGCTCACCATGCACCCGAGCGGAAATTCCTAATTCAGTTTTTTCTAATTCAGTCGCACCTAGCCGATATATAGCGAAAGCTTTGAACGGACATTGAGCTTGTTGGGTTAAAATGCCGCTGCCTCCTTTTATTTTATGAGTCTTTATTGG
This sequence comes from uncultured Pseudomonadota bacterium, assembly GCA_963795715.1. Classification (GTDB taxonomy): domain Bacteria; phylum Pseudomonadota; class Gammaproteobacteria; order Coxiellales; family Coxiellaceae; genus JAFEDN01. The sequence continues at coordinate 82,650 of CAWCIY010000004.1, read as the reverse complement.
AGGCCCATAGCATTCTTGAATTTCCTCTAAAGCTGAAGTAGCAAATAATTTTTCTGACAAGCTGGAAATAGAAAAATTCTCTAACTGATGGGAAATTGCTGGCAGTAAGCGACTGAAACGGGCAGACCGATCTTGTTCGGCAGCACAACTAAACCAAACTTTTTGTGTGGAATGAAGTAGATTTTGGGTGATTTTTTTCGCTTGATGCAATGCCTGCTGCGGGGTAGAGTGGGGTAATTGCAATTGTACTTGTAAAGAAAGAGGTAAAAAAGGGTTGGTCTTTATGAATGGAGGCCAGTTTTCTTCAGTAAGACCTGAAATCCATAATGCATCAAATTCATAGCCGGAGCTTTCTGATATATCCAAAATTTGAATTAAGCTTGTTTCATCTGTGGGGAATGGCTGCTTTGCTTGTTCCGACAATTGTTTGAGACAATCTATGGCTTCGGCATGGCTGATTTTACCAGCCACTAAATTCAATTCACTCAGTTCTATTAATAATTCCTGCCAGCGTTGAAATAAAATGGCTTCTAATGGATTCAATGGCTTGCACCCAGGCCATCCAAGAGCCATGAGTTGTTGGTGAAAAAGTTCGGCCCAAACTTGGGGAGATTGCAGATTATCGGGTAATTTTATAGCAGAAAAAGCGCGCCAACGGGTTAGCCAAGTATTGTCCGGATAAAAGGTTTGCCAATGAGCAAGACTATGGTATATCTCAGCCTGAGTGATTCTAAATTTTTGAAATTTGCGGCATTGTACGTCTAAAAGAGCCCCCAAATGCCTATCGCTTTCGTTTTGGCACAAATAGGGAGATTGCCATAACCAGCCTGTGGTTTCTATATTTAATTCTTTTAAATTGAGATTTAAAACGGCAAAGCAGGTTTTTATCATTTCATAGGTGTTCAAATTTGGATTGGCTAAAAAATAGGGTCTCTCTGGGAAAGTTTCATGAAAAATGGATTCTATTATAGGACGTTTAGTATCTAATTCAGCTAAGACGCAACCCAATCTTATATGAGTGGTGGTTTGGATTTGGTTTTGTGCCCAAACCGCCATATGTCTCACTTCGGTATTAAAGTCGGGAAAATATTGATAAGCCATAGACTGTGGTTTTTTTGATTTTCTTTGTTCTTGCAGTGAGGTGTATTTTCCAAGTGCTGTGATTAAATTACGGTAAGTGGGAGCAGCCTCTTCTAAGCCCACTAAGAATATTTGCTTAGGTAGTTTCAATTTTTTGCTATGGAGAGCAGTTTGTAGCCTTGTTGGTAAATCAACTTGGCTAACCCATTTTTGATCTTGACAGACTGCCATGAATTTTTCCGCAGCAGAAATATACAATTCTGTTTCTGAAGTGATCGGGTATTGTCTGATCGTTTCTAGGGAAATATTCCAGCCACGCATAAGCTGCCAAGCTTTCTGTACTGGTAATACTACCTCTTTAACATTCAGAAGCGGATGCGAACTTTGGCTGATCTCATGAATAATTTTTGACCACAGCTGCCATTCTTGACTCCTGGTTAATAGCCGCTCTTGATTATCTGCTATCTGAGACCAATGCATTTCCAGCCAAGTGAAGAGAGGCAGTATTTTAGGTGTTAGCCAAAGCGGTTGGGTACAAGCAAGTTGTTGCCGATTGAAATCATGACGGATAGATTCAGCTAATTGGCGACTGGCTGTTAGGATAATAAAATCTGCAAGAGAGTTAATTAAACGAGTATCCATATAAAAAATCAATGATATACGCACAGGGAATGGTTGCATTATAACTTTTTGGCGTAAATTTGCTATAGCTAAAGCAATTTAAATCATTTTTTTTAATAAGTATTTGATTTTATTTACAAAAAATAACATGATTAAAATCAATCCAATTGTTGTAAGCTCCTGGTTTAACGGGGTTATCAAGAGATTTATAAAGGTTACTCACAAAGTTATCCACAGATTTTGTGTATAACTTCATCCCGTGGCTTGACCGCGGGATCTGGGTACAGTGCCGCGGAATCTGGCATTTAGCACAATACCATTTTCACTAGATCCCGCGATCAAGCCGCGGGATGACGAGAACTACTCCTAGAATGAGATAGCCTACTATTTTAATGACCTAGAAAAGTAGACAATACAGTCTTTTTGTGCTAAATTGGAAATCGGTGGCGTGCGAGCCTTTTGAGTGGGCGTGTTTTATGCTCTCTTGAAGACCTGCGATGCATTTTTTGTTTTTTTTTTGTGAGAGTGAAACATGACAAATAAAATTTATGTGGGCAATTTATCCTATAGAACAGCTGAAGATCAATTAGCGCAACATTTTAAAGAATTTGGGCAAATTACGAGTACTGTTATTGTGATAGATCGTGCTACAAATAGATCCAAAGGTTTTGGGTTTATTACCTTTAATGATGAATCATCTGCTCAAGTGGCCGTTGATAAAATGAATGGTAAAGAAATCGATGGTAGAACTGTGAAAGTCAGTATTGCTAAACCTCCTAAAGAACGTGAAGGTGGCGGTATGGGCGGCGGTGGCAGATCAGGTGGTAGATCTGGTGGATTTGGTGGTCGTCGTGAAGGCCGCGAAGGTCGTGAAGGTGGTGGTCGCTCTGGTGGCGGCGGTAACCGCGGTAGTTATTAAAAATAATCTTAGAAATAGATGGGGACAGGAAGTTTCCATCTGTTTTGTAAAAGCTATTTATTCTTTTTTGGAAAAATTACTTTAACCTCGAGTCCTATTCCTGAAGCAGGAGTTGAGAGTACAACTTGAGCTTCATGAAGTTTAGCAATTTGTTGTACGATTCCTAAACCCAAGCCGCTTCCCATAGTTTCACTGCCAACAATCCGATAAAACCTTTCAAACACCCGTTCCCGCAATTCCGGGGGAATTCCAGGGCCGCTGTCTATGACAGCCAAAATCACTTGATCGTTAGTTTCTTCAATATCAATAGTCACCCAGCCGTTCTTGGGGGTGTATCTGATCGCATTATCAATCAAATTACGGATAAGAATACCGATAGCAGTTATATTTCCGTAAATTGTTGCTGAGCTGTCTGGAGATAAAAACTCTAATTCAATATTTTTTTGTATGGCTTCTGGAGCCAGCATCGCGGCAATATCGGCTATTTCACGTTCAAGCTTGACGTCAGTAAAATTTTGCGTGGTTGCTTCAGGCACCATTCTGCTCATAGTCAGTAGTTGTTGAATGACATGATTGCTGCGATTAACACCTTCTAAAATTTTGGTAAGTGCTTCATGGTTACAATCTCGGCTGGTTCTTAAGGCAACTTGTGCTTGGGCGCTAATGGCTGCAAGCGGGGTTTTAAGTTCATGAGCTGCATCAGCGGTAAAACGTTTTTCCCTTTCAAAGGCATCGCGCAGCCGTCCAAAAAGATTATTCAGTGCTTGTACCAAAGGAATAATTTCAGCGGGCACAGCTGCTAAGTCAAAAGGATCTAAATAGCTGGGAGCTCTATGGCTTACTTCTCGGGTGACTCTTTTCAATATGTATAAGGCCTTGCCAACGATGAACCAAATAAGCAATGCTAAGAAAGGATAACTCAGCAGCATAATATAAATAGAGTCTTGGGTCAGGCGGTTTTCAAGCGCTTGGCGGTAATTAATATGTTCGGCTAACATCAAAGTGAATTGTGTCTTGGGATCGGTTGAGGTGTAAACTCTCCAAGATTGATTACTGAGGGTATTATTGGATAAACCGGCTTCCTCATTTGAAAAGGGGATCTCTGGAGCACCTGCTGAATGTAAAATTAAGTGATGGCTTTTATCCCAAACTTGAAACTCCATAAAAAGTTGGGTGTTAGCGCCGCCAGCTTGTGGCAGACGCCGTGGACTAGGGAGAGAAAAATACACAGATTGTTTTCTGCTACTAACTAAACTTTCCTGAATTTTTTGCCAATCACGTTCCCCCAATTCAGTATTGAGCAATGCCAAAATACTGACTGCGGTATGGATTAATTGGGTATCCAGTTGTCTCTGAATATCTTTATGGGAGAGAACTAAATTGCCAATAATAGATAAAGAAGTGATCAGTGTAACGCTTAAAAATAAGTTTATTAGTAAGAATGTTCGTATTGAGGGGGTCATGCATTATTCTTTAGATACCATATACCCTACACCGCGAATGGTACGAATTAAGTTGGTTCCAAACCGTTTTCTCAAGTTGTGGATATGAACCTCCAGTGCATTACTATCAATATTTTCGCCCCAGCCGTATAAAGTTTGATTTAATTGTTCACGAGAAATAACTCGACCTGTGTTTTCTAATAATTTTTGTAACAAAGCAAATTCTCGCCGGGAAATAATCGCTTCTTTTCCACCTTGTTGCACAGTATGGGAAGCGGGGTCTAGTTCGATATCCCCATAGGTGATTACCGGGTTTGCGCGGGCTTTGGAACGTCGTTGCAAAGCACGCATGCGTGCACAGAGTTCATCTAAATCGAAGGGTTTAGTTAAATAATCATCTGCCCCTGCGTCTAAACCTTTGACTCGGTCTTCAACGGATTCTCTGGCGGTTAAAATAACTACCGGTACCGTAATATGCCGCTCGCGGACACTTTTTAATAAATCCAAACCAGACATTTTCGGGAGACCTAGATCTAAAACGATGACGTCGAAATCTTCGTGTGGCGTGGTGAGTACACGGTGTGCGGACTTGCCATCTTTTACCCAATCTACGGTATAGCCATAATGGCGTAAACCAGTGCGAATGCCATCGCCGAGTAATTCATCGTCTTCGACTAATAAAATACGCATGCTGACCTCTTTAGGAAGTTTTTGCTTTTTTTTTGTGTAACAGAAGAGTAAAATAAATAAAGAAATAAATTACTGTTTTCTGTTTTTTTTAAAAAAAGCCATATTTACAATATGATATATAATTTTTGAACGAATTGCAAGTAGTGGTTAATATTCTTAGTAACGTGTCAAGTTAATTTTTACAAAAAAATGAAGGTCTTAGATGCCAGATAATAACTATAATTTATCTAACAAAAGTTTGATTGATAAAATCGTAGATTTTATGCAAAAGTCCAAACTTCCTGAAGAAATCAGTAAAAATGCATTCTATAAATTTATACAACTTTATTATGCATATTGCTCTATGGAAGATCTGGAGGCAAGAAGTATCGAAGACTTATATGGCGCCGCTCAATCCCATTGGCAATTAATGCTTAATCGACAGTCTAAAGAATTAAAGGTACGGGTTTTTAATCCCGAATACAGTCAGGAGGGTTGGAGCACACCCCACACAGTGATCGAAGTCATTACTGACGATATGCCTTTTTTGGTGGATTCACTACGAATGGAAATGAATCGATTAGGATTAACGGCCCATATGATGATCCATATGGGCGGGCTCAATGTCCTTCGGGATTCTTCAGGACACATAAATGACATCTTTTCGTTTGCAGAAAAACACCCTGAAGCGCTTTTGGAAGCACCGCTTTATATGGAAGTCGATAGGCAGAACCCAGAACTTCTTGCAAAAATCCAAGCAAATATTATCCGCGTTTTAAATGACGTTCGGCTGGCGGTTAACGATTGGGATTTGATAAGGCAGAAATTAAAGGACACCATGAAGAAGCTGCTGCTTACACAGGAAAAAAACCCAGAGATTATTGAAAGCATCGCTTACTTGGAATGGATGCTGGAAGATCACTTTACTTTTTTGGGAGCTCGTGAGTACGAAGTAGTAGGGGAAGGCGAAGATCTGGCGTTACATTTAATTGAAGGGTCCAATTTAGGCGTGTTAAGAACTTCTACTGAACACAATGTTTACCGTTATTTTTCCGAGTTACCTCAAGTAGCGCGTAACTTATTATTGTCACCGCAGATATTATTGTTATCTAAAACAAATACCCGTTCCACCGTGCACCGTCATTCGTACACTGATTTTATAGGTATCAAAATATTTGATGAATCTGGTCGCTTTATTTATGAAGTCCAGTTTATTGGTTTGTACACTTCCAGCGCCTACATGGGAAGTCCTAAGATGATCCCAGTGGTTCGCAAAAAAGTAGAAGAGGTGATTGCCAAATCCAAATTACCTCCACGCAGTCATGGGGGCAAAGACCTCTTACATATTTTAACAACTATCCCCAGAGATGATTTGTTTCATGCTTCTATAGATGAGTTATATGACCTGAGTATGGGCATTTTACATCTTCAGGAGCGAGGTAGAATCCGTTTATTTATCAGAGAAGATGCATTTGGCCGTTTTGTTTCTTCCTTGGTTTATGTCCCAAGAGAAAACTTTAACGCTGAATTAGTGCGGAGAATGCAAGAGATCTTAAAACAAAGCTTCGGCGGATTTGAAGTGGCTTTAAGTACTCAATTTTCTTCTTCACTTCAAGTTCGAATTCATTATGTAATTCGCGTCGACCCGAAAAAAAGAAAAGCCTATGACTTAAAACAAATAGAACAACAGCTTATTCATGTAGGTCAATCTTGGCAAGACGGATTCCATTCATCAGTGATTGAGCAATTTGGTGAAGAGCAGGGCGCCATATTATTTAATAAATACCGAACTGCGATTCCCGCCAGTTATCGGGAATCGTTTACTCCCCAAGATGCTATTTTTGATGTGCAACAAATTGAAAAGCTATCAGCTCAAAATACGCTAGCGATGAGTTTTTATCGGAATTTGTCGGCTTCTAAAGAAGATATTCGTTTTAAACTATATAGCCAAAATTGTAATGTATCGTTATCCGATGTCTTACCCATTTTAGAAAATATGGGCTTGCGAGTTGAAACAGAACAGCCTTACACCATAACGCCCAAAGGCAGCGAACCTATTTGTATTAATGATTTTGGAATGAAGTATTCCAGGGAGCCTGAATTTGAAGTCGAGCAGGTCAAAGGAATTTTTCAGCAAGCTTTTAACAAAATTTGGCTAGGTGAGTCTGAAAATGATTCGTTTAACCGTTTGGTTTTAGAAGCACAATTAAGCTGGCGTGAAATTACCATTTTGCGTTCTTATTCTCGTTATTTTCGTCAGACTGGTTTTACTTTCAGTCATGAATATATTGGGCAGGCCTGTGTCAGTAATGCATCAATTGCGAGATTATTAGTTGAACTTTTTCATTATCGTTTCACTCCCCAAGAAATTGAAAATCGGCAAGAGAGACTGACGCAAATTGAATCGAGTATTTTTAAACAATTGGACAGTGTGGTCAGTTTAGATGACGATCGAATATTACGCCGCTTTTTATCCGTGATTAATGCCACGGTGCGCACCAATTATTTTCAAACGGGTTCTTCAGGTCATGCCAAGCCTTATTTATCCTTTAAGTTTGATGCTGGTAAAATTCCTGAAATGCCTTTGCCTTTGCCGCAATATGAAGTATTTATTTATTCTCCACGCTTCGAAGGCGTACATTTAAGAGCGGGTAAAGTAGCGCGCGGTGGTATCCGCTGGTCTGACCGGCGCGAGGATTTCCGTACTGAAGTATTAGGACTGATGAAGGCGCAGAAAGTAAAGAATGCTTTGATTGTACCCACTGGAGCCAAAGGTGGTTTTGTCCCTAAAAAATTGCCGATAGATGGTTCGCGCGAGGCGATATTAGAAGAAGGGATTAATTGTTATCGAGAATATATCCATGGATTGTTGGACATTACCGACAATTTAGTGGATAGTAAAGTGATCCCACCCAGCGATTGCGTTTGCTATGACGATTCAGATACCTATTTGGTAGTCGCTGCCGATAAAGGAACCGCTACTTTTTCCGACATTGCCAATAGCATTGCGATTGAAAAAAATTATTGGCTGGGAGATGCATTTGCTTCAGGCGGCTCCACCGGTTATGACCATAAGAAAATCGGTATTACTGCGCGCGGAGCTTGGGTTTCCGCACGGCGTCAGTTCCAAGAGCTGGATGTTAATGTAGATACTGCTGAAATCACAGTTGCCGGTATTGGAGACATGAGCGGCGATGTTTTTGGGAATGGTATGCTATTATCGCCGCATCTAAAGTTGGTTGCCGCTTTTAACCATCAGCATATTTTCCTCGATCCAAATCCCAATCCTCAAGTAAGTTTTGTGGAAAGACAGCGTTTATTTAATCTTCCTCGATCTACTTGGGCGGATTACAACCGAGATTTAATATCTGCTGGAGGCGGGGTCTACTCACGCTCATTGAAATCAATCAGTATTTCTCCTTTAGTGAAGAAGATATTAGGGATTGATAAAGATTCGTTAATTCCTACTGACCTGATCCGGGCTATTTTGAAATCTCCAGTTGATTTGATCTGGAACGGCGGTATTGGCACTTACGTTAAATCCAGTGTGGAAACACATCAAGATGTAGGAGATCGTAGTAATGATACAGTACGGATCAACGGCAATGAAGTGCGTGCTAAAGTTGTTTGCGAAGGCGGCAATTTAGGTTTTACTCAACTGGGCAGAATTGAATTTGAATTGAATGGGGGCAAAATAAACACTGATTTTGTGGATAATTCCGGTGGTGTGGATTGTTCCGACCATGAGGTAAACATTAAAATTTTACTCAACCAAGTGGTCGCAACAGGGGAAATGTCTGAAGTAGAAAGAAATGTGTTGTTAGCCGAAATGACCGATGAAGTCGCCAATCTGGTTTTACAAAATAATTATTTGCAAAATCGCACCATTAGTTGGCTATCTGCCATGTCGAAGTACCATTTGAGCTTGTATATTAGTCATATATCTGCGCAGGAACAATCTGGAAAGATCAATCGAGAATTAGAATTTTTACCCAGTAACAAGGAATTGTTACAAAGAAAAATGGATAAACTGGGCCTCACAAAACCTGAGATGGCTATTTTGTTGGCATATAGCAAAATTACCTTAAAAGAAGAAATCATCCATTCGGATTTACCTGAGGATTCATTCTTAAGCTTATATATTCGTGATCTATTTCCTATTCCTTTACGTAAAAAATACAGCGATATTATGTATGAACATCGTTTACGCCGAGAAATCATTGCTACACAGTTGAGCAATCGTTTAGTGGCGGACATGGGTGTAACCTTTGTCTTTCAAATGCAGGATGAGACAGGGGCTGCCGTTCCAATGATTGTGCGCGCTTATGCAGCAGCTAGAAATATTTTTTACATGGGTGAGTTTTTAATTGATATTGAATCTTTAGATTATAAGATTGATGCCACAGTACAATATGAAATTTATGAAGAAGCGGTTACTTTGGTCCGCAGAGCAGCACGTTGGCTCTTAAGGCACCGTTATGACAATTTTGATATCTTTCAAGTAATTAAAGATTACGCGGAGTCAGTAGTGTATTTGTTCAGGAGGTTACCAAAATATATTCTCGGTGAAGACAAAACGAGCTTAGAACAACGTCGAGACCGGCTTATTGCAGCCAATGTGCCTGAGGATATCGCTTTGCGTGTCGCATGCGCCGAGCCGATGTACCATGCTTTAAATATCATTGAAGTCACCAGCCGAGACGGATTTGAAATCACCTATGTTGCGGAAGTTTATTTTACTTTGTTGGATAGATTAAAATTAATTTGGTTTCGCCAACAAATTAATGCGTATGTCGGTGCAGGGAGTTATTGGGTATTTTTAGCAAAATCTGCTTATAAAGCGGAATTAGATACCTTGCAACGGCTTCTTACTAAAGAGGTGCTGCGTTCTATAAATATCAATGCACCTATTACTGAGCAAGTAGATGTTTGGCTGGATCGGCGTCAAACTTTAATAGAACGCTGGCGTAGTATTTTAACTGATTTGCGGAATATGGGTGGAAAAGAATTTGCAATTTTTTCTGTAGCTATTCGTGAATTAGCGAATTTAGCTGTAAGTGGGAATGAATAGGGATAAAATAAGGAGCATCTAATGAAAAAACCATTGCCTATTTGCTTATTAATACTGCGAATCGCTATGTTTGCGATGTTTTTAGTTTGGGCGATTGATAAATTTTTACGTCCTGGATCAGAGGCATTAATGTATCAACATGCTTACCATTTACCGCTTTTACCTTCTATAGCGATGTACGCCATCGGCGCTTTTCAGGTAATATTGGCGGCTTGTTTCGTGATTGGTTTGCAAAAAACTTTCACTTCAGGTTTAGTATTGGTGGGCGTGCTGATTTATACTGTGGCTTCATACCGTTTATATTATCCTTTGTTTCATAACGATAATTTATTATTTTTTGCGGCTTGGCCTATGTTGGCTGTTTGCATTTCACTTTATTTGTTGCGACACCAGGATACTTTATTGGCTGCAGGGAATTAGTAGGAGGGACTGGATATGACAGATTGCATTTTTTGTAAAATTGCAGAGGGTAAAACGGCTGCTCATTTATTGTATCAAGATGAAAATGTCGTGGCGTTTCCTGATTTGCACCCTAAAGCGCCGCATCATGTTTTGATTATTCCCAAGCGTCATATTGCTACCATGAACGACATTACTGACCAAGATACTCCGTTAATGGGGTTATTAATGCAGGTGGCGAAAAAATTAGCGGCTGAATTAGGAATTGCCGAATCCGGATACCGGGTGTTAATGAACTGCAATGAGGGAGGAGGGCAAGCAGTTTTTCATATTCATTTACATCTGCTGGGTGGTCGGATTATGCACTGGCCGCCGGGTTGATCGTTGGTAAGAGAATTTTATGACTCAGATACTAGAAGAGAATGAAACATTAATTCGTGATTTGCTAATAAAATTAGGGGAAGATCCTACTCGAGAAGGCCTGCGAAATACGCCTCACAGAGCGATGAAAGCTTTACACGATTTAACCAAGGGTTATAAGGTAGATCTTGCTAGCATTGTCAATGGTGCAGTTTTTCAGTCTAATCAAGATGAAATGGTGATAGTGAAAGATATTGAAGTGTATTCCTTATGTGAACACCATTTATTACCTTTTTTTGGCAAATGTCATATTGCTTATATTCCAAATGGTAAAATTTTGGGTTTATCAAAATTCGCTCGTATTGTCGAAATGTATGCTCGCAGGTTGCAGGTTCAAGAAAATTTGACCCAACAAATTGCTCATGCAGTTTTAGCGGTCACGCAAGCAAAAGGTGTGGGAGTCATTTTAGAAGCCAGGCATTTATGTATGATGATGCGTGGTGTAGAGAAACAAAATTCCAGTATGACTACCTCCGTTATGTTAGGACTCTTTAAAAAAAGCGATCGCACCCGTTCGGAATTTTTGAATTTAGTGAAATGAAAAAATTATTTTTAAGTTTTTTACTAGTAACAGTTTGCAATTTCGCTTTTTCGGCTGAAATCAAAGATACTGGCGCCAAAAATTTGATTACTGCGATGAAGCTAAGCGGTATTGTGCCGAAAAATCAAAAACAAATTATTGATTACTCTTTGGAGTATATAGACTGCCACACTGCCAATGCGTTTTCGGATGGCTTAACCGCTTATGATTGTAATTTAAATAAAGAGCACAAAATTTACGGCGCTCCAGCGAAGATGCTTTACGATGCTTTAGTTGCCTCCGGTTTGGAAGTAGACGCCGCCATGTCTCAAACACATGTTACTGCCGGAAAAATAAATTGCAGAATTATCTTATCTCCCGCACCAATCTATATTTGTCGTTACTCAACTTTTATCTAGAATCGGCCTGCTCATATCCAACGCGGCGAACCCAAAATTTATTAATTTATCATTTGGTTTCGCAAAAGCCTTAAAATACGGTATTGTGGTGCAGATAGTAATGGTTTAAGTTGCAGACTACTTTCAGAACTGAGAATTGTTTATGGCAGTAGTTACCCATGAATCGCCCACGCCAGTAAAGTCTAAATCACGCGCTGATGCAGACAGCGCTTGGAAGTTAGCGCTTGATCTTTATTTTGCTGACTTTATGAATTGCTGCTTTACTGATATTGCTCGAGAGATTGATTGGAGCAAGGGTTATGAATTCATGGATAAAGAGATGCAAACGATCGCTTATGACGCCAGCATTGGCCGTCGAACGACCGATAAAATCATCAAATTGTGGAGAAAAGACCAGCAAGAAATCTTCTTCCTCTGTCATTTGGAAGTGCAAAATTACGATAGAACCCTGCCTGAACGCATGCTGGTCTATCGTTACCGTATTCGGGATCGTTACCATAAGCCTATTGTCAGTATAGCTATTTTAATAGATGACAAACCGAACTGGCGACCTCAATCCTATCGGGAAACTTGTTATGACAGCCATTTAGAAATACATTTTTTAACAGTGAAATTGTTAGATTATCGCCAGAGGCGTGAAGAATTATCCGCTATGAATAACCGGTTCGCTACGGTGTTATTAGCGCAACTGGCCGTACTGGAGACCCTGAACGATCCACAAGCTCGGTTAAAAGCCAAAACAGCTCTAACCCGTGCTCTTTATGGGAAAGGTTGGGAAAAAAAAGACATCTTGCAACTCTACACCTTGGTGGATTGGCTAATCACTCTACCTGAAGAGCTTGTGGTACATTATAATAACGCCATCAAACATTTTGAGGAGGAGAAGAAAATGAGAAATATAGGTTATGTGACTACGGCAGAGCGCATCGGCCGACAAGAAGGATTACAACAGGGACTACAACAGGGGTTACAAGAAGGAGAAGCTAGGATGTTAATCCGGCTGTTAGAGCATCGTTTTCAAACAATTTCGGTGGAGCTTCGAGCAAAAATCAAGCAAGCTGATCAGACTACCCTGATGCAATGGGCGGAGCGCGTGCTTGATGCTACTTCTTTAAAGGAAGTGTTTGAAGATTAATAGCGAGGGTCAACAGCGCTTGCATTAAGTGCTTGAATCTAATTTTAATGTCTTAAAAAATTCTAAAGATTGAGGATTAGACAAAGCTTCTATCTGAGAGATTTCTTGTTGGTTAATAATTTTTTTAACAGCAATTTCAACTAATTTTCCATTCATGGTTTTAGGCAAATCGGGGGCTTGGATTATTTTGGCAGGAACATGATGAGGTGAGATATTATTTTTTATGCTTGATTTTATCTTATTAATAAGCTCCTCGGTTAATTTTTTTCCTTCGGCCAAAGTAACAAATAAAATAATTTTTTCACCATTATTACGATGGTAGCCTACTGCTAAACTTTCCAACACTTCTGGAAATTTTTCGATTTGCTGGTAGATTTCGCCTGTACCAATACGAATACCTCCAGGTTTGATAGTGGCGTCAGAACGGCCATAAATAATCAGACCGCCATGTGTCGTGAGTTTTGCATAATCACCGTGTGTCCACACATTGGGGAAACGTTGAAAATAAGCCTGTTGATATTTTTCACCATTGGGATCATTCCAAAAATAGATCGGCATGGAAGGAAAAGGAGTGGCGCAAATAAGTTCACCTTTTTGATCAAACATTTCTTGTCCTGTTTCATTGTAAATCCTAATATCCATGCCCAAGCCTAAGCATTGTAATTCACCTCGATATACCGGCAAATTAGGATTACCTAAGGCAAAACAAGAAATAATATCGCTGCCACCCGAAATAGAAGAAAGACAAAGCTGGGATTTAATTTCTTTATAAACGTAATCAAAGCTTTTGGGGAGTAAGGGAGAGCCGGTGGTTAGAAGGGTGCGTAACTGCGATAGCTGGTGGGTATTTTTGGGGCTTAGTTTAAACTTTTCTGCGGTTTCAATCAGCTTTGCGCCTACGCCAAAAACACGGATGTTGCATTCGTCTATTAAATCGAACAGAGTGCTTTTCTTAGGATAAAAGGGATTTCCTTCATACAGCACTATCGTAGCCCCCACCGCTAGGCTGCTGATAAGCCAATGCCACATCATCCAGGCGCAGGTAGTGTAAAAGAAGATGGTGTCTTGTCGTTTTAAATCGGTGTGCAGTTTCAGCTCTTTTAAATGTTGTAATAAAGTACCACCGATTCCATGAACCATACATTTTGGCTTACCAGTAGTGCCTGAAGAGTATAAAATATAAAGTGGATGATCGAAGGGTAATGAGGCAAACTGCAAAGGTTTTTGAGCGATGGGTAAATCATCTAAAGTTTTGCCCGCTGAAAAAACCAGCGTATGTTCCACCGTAGGCAATTGCTCAATGAGTGCTGCATTATCCTTAGAATGATCATATATTTTGCCGCTATAACAATGATTTTCATATAGAAATAAAAACTTAGGCGTAATTTGGCTGAAGCGATCGACTAAGCCCTTAGTGCCAAAATCAGGAGAACAGGCAGTCCAGACGCCGCCCAAACTGGTAGTGGCCAACATAGCGACTACGGTTTCGATGCAATTGGGTAAGCAAGCTGCGACCCGGTCTCCCGCGACTAAACCTCTTTGATGTAGCCAGCTTGCTAAATTGCATACTTTTTTATACAGTTCAAGATAACTTATTTCCTGTTTTATACCAGATTCAGAACGATATTTTAAAGCAATTGCATCGTCACGAAATTGTAACAGGTTTTCTGCAAAGTTAAGGTAAGCTCCTTCGAACCATTTGGTTTCTTGCATTTTAACGCCTGGTTTAAAAATGGAATCAGGAGGGTGGTGATAAATTACCTTCATGAACTGCCAAATTGCTTGCCAAAATAAATCTGGATACACAATTGACCAAGCATGTAGAGCAAAATAATCTGTGATGGCAAGTTGATACGTTTTATTAATAAAATGAAGGAATTGGCTCATCTGGCTATGATCAATGTCCTTCAAAGTAGGTTGCCAAAGCAGCGTTTCTTCCATATCAACTCCACATTATCTTAAAAGAATTATTATCCTTGATTTTATATCCATGCGCCATCTTGTTGTTTATTTGAACATGATTGTATAAAAATCTGCTATACTTAGGTTAAATTATAAACATTCCAAGGAGGAATTATGATAGGTTCGAAATCTAAGTACACAACAAAGCAAAAGCGACAAGCTTCGCATATTGCTAAAGGTTATAAGCGGAAAGGCTTATCTGCCCGCAAATCTAAGCAGTATGCTTGGGCTACCGTGAACAAAGAAACAGGCGGTGGCTTAAGAACAACGAAAAGAAAAGTAGTTGGTCGTAGTGCAACGGTAAGCCGTAAAGTAAAACCACGCAAACTGATTACTGGCAAAATAGGTTCTACTTCCAAAACCCGTTTGAAGGGCCGTTCTTTATCTTCCAGAAAAACTACTTCTAGAGTCAGCTTGGGGAGTCGTCCTCGTTCTACATCTGCTAGAAAAAAGAGCGGGACTAGCCTGCGCTTAAGCGGTTCTGTACGCCGCGGCACCAGCCGACGTGCTCGTTCTCTGACTGCTCGAAAAAGCACCGTGGGTCGTCGTTCTATCAGCTTAAGAAAAAAAACCGGCCTCCGTTCAGCTTCTTCACGAAGAAGCAATTTGAATGTGAGCCGTCGATCTGTGAGTCAACGCAAAAGCGTTCCTCGTCGTTCCACAACTTCCCACAGAAGGGGCGGCATGCGTGGTTTAATGGCTACCTTTAGAAGGTTAGGCCATAGATAATTCACCTTATCGCGAGTGGAATCGCAAGGGGAAGAATCCCGATTCTTCCCCTTCATTCTGAGTAATCAACACTATGAAATTAACACATTTTTATCTTTTATTTGGTTTGGCAATGATTTCAGGTACCGTTTTAGGTCAGCCTCTCAATGTTACCTTCCGAAATGATCCAGAGACAAAAGGCTGCCGTCCTGAAATTGCTTATACTTACTTCAGTAAGAATCATGGGTACGACGAAGCAACTGCAATCTTACCTTTTAAACTGCCAGATTATGAGTACACTTCTTTTAGCATTTTATCCACCAAACAATTTAGTATACCCGTTTGTACAGTTAATCATGTAGATCATAACGTGATTGTGGATTACAGTTGTAGCCGTAGGTTTGACCCTAGAATTTCATCCACTATTAAAACCTTTCTTAATAAAAAATACATTCTGACCTGCGCTCAATGATCCGGTTTAGGAGTTATAGCGATGCGTGTGCCTAAACCCCCCGCTAAAATAACTGCTTGCATGGTGACTTCCTATACTCGACTTATTCTAATCATAGACAATATTTGTATTTTTTCCTGTATTGTCTCATTCAAATATGAGGATTATGACGATAATACGCGGCGAACTTGCCGTATTCCCGTGATCATGTTATCGTTTATAGTTTTTAGGCACGTAGCTCAGTGGTAGAGCATCACCTTGACATGGTGGTGGTCGGTGGTTCGATCCCACTCGTGCCTACGAATAAGTAACGAGAGATAAAATGGTGCGCATAAAATTAGCTGATGGCAGCCAGAAAGAATTCCCAGGACCTGTAACCGCTCAAGCCGTTGCAGAATCTATTGGCCCTGGTTTGGCGAAAGCGGCTTTGGCGGCAGAAGTGGATCAAAAACTGGTGGATTTATCTTATCTTGATCACTCAAGACGCTGAAGTGAAGATTATTACCGGAAAAGATCCTGCCGGTCTGGAAGTCATTCGTCATTCGACTGCGCATCTATTAGCGCAAGCGGTTAAAAAGCTGTTCCCCCAAGCGCAAGTCACCATCGGCCCGGTAATTGAAGATGGCTTTTACTACGATTTTGCCTGTGAGCAGCATTTTACGCCTGAAGATCTTGCCAGCATTGAATATAAAATGCAGCAGTTGGTAAAAGCCGATTTAGTGGTACAGCGCAAGGTTCTCACCAGAGAGCAAGCCATTGAGCTATTCAGCAAAATGGGTGAATTTTACAAGGTCAAAATTATTCAGGAAATTCCCGAGGATCAAACCCTTACTGCCTATCAACAAGGTGATTTTATTGATTTGTGCCGAGGACCGCATGTCGCCCATACCGGTCAACTGGGGGCGTTTAAACTCACCAAAGTGTCAGGCGCATATTGGCGGGGAGACCCTAATAATGAAATGTTACAAAGAGTTTATGGCACAGCCTGGGCCAGATAATAAATCTCTAAAAGAATATTTACACCGAATAGAAGAAGCGGAAAAGCGTGATCACCGGCTGATTGCTAAAAAAATGGATTTGTTTCATCTTACAGCCGGAAGGGCCGGGGATGATTTTTTGGCACCCGAATGGTTGGACTTTGAATCGAACTATACGCGAATATCTCCAACAAAATTGGCAAATTAATGGCTATGAAGAAGTGAATACGCCGCAGCTTTTGGATGTCAGTTTATGGGCGCAATCAGGCCATTTAGAAAAATTCGCGGATGACTTGTTTCTATCTGAGTCTGAAAATCGCCAGTATGCGGTTAAACCCATGAGTTGTCCTTGCCATGTGCAGATTTTTAAACAAGGTATTAAAAGTTATCGTGATTTACCGATACGATGGCGGAATTTGGCTGCTGCCATCGCAACGAAGCTTCAGGCACATTGCAAGGCTTGGTGACGAGTCAGAGGGTTTGTGCAAGATGATGGCCATATTTTTTGCACCCCCGATCAAATTCAAGCTGAAGTACAGGCGTTTATTCAACAATTGCGTACGGCTTATAATGATTTCGGTTTGACTGATATTATCTATAAACTATCGACACGGCCTGAAAAACGCATTGGCAGCGATGAAATGTGGGATTTAGCCGAACAAGCCTTGGCCGATGCTTTAAATGCAGCCGGAGTTGACTGGCAATATTCTCCAGGAGAAGGTGGTTTTTATGCGCCTAAAATTGAATTTTCTTTAAGAGATTGTTTAGGCCGGGTTTGGCAATGCGGCACTATACAAGTAGATTTTTTCTTGGCTGAACGTTTAGGGGCTCATTATATCGCTGAAGATGGCTCTAAACAGCCGCCAGTAATGTTACACCGGGCGATTATAGGCACTTTGGAGCGGTTTATTGGCATTTTGTTAGAACATTATGCCGATGGTTTACCACTTTGGTTGGCTCCGGTGCAAGCTGTCATTCTTAATATTACCGACCGGCAAGCCGATTTTGCCCAAGAATTGAGAGAAATTTTACGAAATCAAGGCTTTAGGGCCATTTTGGACTTGCGTAATGAGAAGATTGGCTTTAAAATCCGCGAACACACTATTGCCCGTGTGCCATACCAACTGGTCTTGGTGATCGGGAGGTGGCCAGTAGATCAGTGGCAGTTCGGCGTTTGGGTAGTGAAACCTCAGTTACTTTAGGAATCCCGGAATTAATTGAGCGGCTCATCAAGAAGTTAAGATTAAATCAGTGTTGTGATAGGAGATTTAGACTATTAGCGATAAAAAAACGCGTGTGAATCAACAAATTCACACCCCTCAAGTTCGTTTGATTGATGAAGAGGGAAATCAAGTGGGTGTTGTCAGTATTCGAGAAGCATTGACGGCTGCAGAACGGGCCAATTTAGATTTGGTTGAAATATCACCAAATACCACCCCCCTGTTTGCCGAATCATGGATTACGGCAAATACCGCTTTGAAAAAGGAAAAAAACAAGCTGCGCAAAAGAAAAAGCAGCGCCGGGTGCAAGTTAAGGAAGTTAAATTTCGTCCGGTTACTGATATTGGTGATTATCAAGTAAAGGTTCGGAAAATTATCGAATTTTTGGAACGTGGCGATAAAGTGAAAATCAGTTTGCGATTTCGTGGTCGAGAAATGCAGCACCGGGAATTGGGTATGGGGTTGCTAACTAGAATTCGAGGTGATTTACCACAGAGTCTGATCGTTGAACAAGAAGCGAAAATGGAAGGTCGTCAAATGGCAATGGTGGTCTCACTCGGTAAGCAAGAAAGTAAACCGGTCAAAAAACCGGAAGAATAAACAAAGTGAGGTAAAAAAGTATGCCAAAAATTAAATCAAATCGCGGAGCTGTTAAAAGGTTCCGTCGAACAGGTACCGGAGCTATTAAACGCAGAAAAGCTTTTCGTAACCATATTTTAACTAAAAAAGCTCCGAAACGAAAAAACCAGCTTGGTCGGCCGGCTCGTGTTCATGAGCGTGATTTACAGAATATCGATAAATTATTGAGTTAGTGGAGAAAGAATATGCCCAGAGTCAAAAGAGGCGTGCAGGCAAGAGCCCGTCATAAAAAATTATTAAATGAAGCCAAAGGATATTATGGCGCGCGCAGCCGTGTTTATCGTGTGCTAAACAGGCAGTCATCAAAGCCTCGCAATATGCTTATCGGGATCGCCGGCAAAATAAACGGAATTTTCGTGCATTGTGGATTATCCGTATTAATGCGGGCGCGCGATTGCATGGGCTTTCCTATAGCCGATTGATGAATGGTTTGAAAAAAGCCAATATCAATTTAGATCGCAAAATTTTGCGGATATCGCTTTAAATGATTCTACTGCGTTTGCTCAATTGGCCCAAACCGCTCAGCAAGCACTTCAGTAGTAGCCAGTATGCGCAATGAGTTGGCTGCTTTTTTAGATAATGCCAAATCTTTAATAGCCAAAGCGGCTGATGCTAGAAACCGTAGAGCATTTGCGGGTGTCCTACTTGGGTAAAAAAGGTCACATCACCGCTTTGCTCAAAGCAGTGGTCAATTTACCTGTGGAAGAACGCCCAGAAATGGGCAAATTGATTAATCAAGTTAAACAAGAACTGCAGGCGTTATTGGCGCAACAAGATACCTGGTTAAGCGAGCAAAACCTTCAACAACAATTACATGCAGAAACCATCGACATTAGCCTTGCCTGGTAGAGGCTCAAAGTCTAGGTAGCTTGCATCCTGTGACTCAGGTACGTCATCGAGTCATTGAATTGTTTACTTCCATGGGTTTTAATGTGGCTGATGGCCCCGAAATTGAAGATGATTATCATAATTTTGAAGCGCTGAATATTCCGAGTTATCACCCAGCTCGTGACAGTCATGACACTTTTTTCTTCCCGAATGGCCTCTTATTGCGCACCCATACTTCTAATGTACAAATTCGGGAAATGAAAAAACAAACGCCGCCCTTGCGTCTTATTACTCTGGGACGTGTTTATCGTTGTGATTCAGATCAGACTCATACACCGATGTTTCATCAATTAGAAGGGCTGGTGATTGATAGGCAGTGTCACATGGGCCATCTTAAAGCATTATTGCAGGATTTTTTACAGAATTTTTTTGAAACTCAATTGGAATTTCGTTTTCGTCCCAGCTTTTTTCCTTTTACTGAGCCATCTGCCGAAGTGGATATTCGCAAACCAGATGGGGGTTGGTTGGAAATTTTAGGTTGTGGCATGGTGCATCCTCAAGTTCTTAAAAATGTGGGTATTGACCCTGAAGAATTTATCTGGTTTTGCTTTTGGTTTAGGCTTAGATCGGCTGGCTATGCTTGCATTACGGTATTCCCGATTTAAGAATATTGTTTGAAAATGATTTACGCATGTTGACTCAATTTGTATGAAATTCAGTGTTCAATGGTTACAGGAATGGCTCGATAGTCCGGTAAATACCGAGGACTTAGTTTCTAAATTTACCATGTCTGGTTTGGAAGTTGATTCCTTACGTCCGGCGAGTGGTGAGTTTGAAAATGTGGTTATTGGTCAAATTGAAAAAGAATGGCCACATCCTGACGCCAAGCGCTTGCATTGCTGTTTAGTAAATATTGGAAAATCCGAACCTTTGTCTATTGTTTGTGGCGGGACCAATGTTCGACCTGGCTTGAAAATTGCTTTAGCGATGGTGGATGCCAAACTTCCGGGTGGTATTGAAATAAAACAAAGCATTATTCGAGGTCAGCCTTCTCAAGGTATGATATGTTCTAGCCGGGAATTGGGTTTGGGAGAAGACAAAGAAGGTCATATTTTGGAATTGCCAGAAGATGCACCACTGGGAATAGATTTAAAACAATATTTGAATTTGCCTGATCAAATCATGGATCTTTCCATTACCGCTAACAGAGGTGACTGCCTCAGTATCCAGGGTTTAGCCAGAGAAACTGCAGCTTTACTTAAAATTAAAAGCAATAGGGCAAAAATTCAGCCGGCCAAGACCCAGAGTATTGAAATGCTCAAGGTTTCTGTAGCGGCTCCGGAACGATGTCCTCGTTATTTAGGCAGGGTGGTGCAAAATATTCGTCACCCTGTGACGACACCCATTTGGATGCAAGAGCGTTTACGTCGCAGTGGTATTCGCAGTATCCATCCGGTAGTAGATATAACCAATTATGTAATGCTCGAATTAGGCCAGCCTTTGCATGCTTTTAATTTGGAAAATATTGCGGAAAATATCCAGGTACGATTAGCTAAATCAGGTGAGGCGTTTACTTTATTGGATGGCCGAAGATTGGAATTGAGTTCCGAAGATCTAGTCATCGCCGACCAAAATCAGCCCTTAGCACTCGCTGGTGTTATGGGTGGGGTGTCTTCTTCAGTAGCCGTCAATACCCGCCATATTTTTCTCGAAAGTGCTTTTTTTAATCCCATACCTTTGAGCTTGACCGCTCGTCGATATGGTTTGCAGACTGATTCAGCTTTTAGATATGCTCGAGGTGTGGATTACGAGCTACCTCAACTTGCGTTAGATCGGGCAACTCAGTTAATTTTAGATATCGTAGGTGGAGAGGCGGGTCCCATCACCGAAAAAACCCATTTAGAATATCTCCCAAAAAAACCGGTCATACAGTTACGACGCAAGCAGATTGTCCGTATATTAGGGTTGGAATTCACCGATCAACAAGTAGAATCTATCCTTCAATCGCTAGGCCTGAAATGCTCTTCATATTCGGAAGGCTGGCAGGTTGAAATTCCTAGTTTTCGTTTTGATCTTAAGTTAGAGGTGGATTTAATTGAAGAATTAGGTCGTTTGCGGGGATATCAAGAGATTACACCGCAAAAGTTGCGGGTGGATATGAAAGTTCGATCCAATACCGAAAGGACCATCCCTTTATTACGTTGGTTTAACCTTTTTACAGATCATGGTTATTGCGAAGCAGTTACTTACAGTTTTGTTCATCCTAGATGGCAAGAATGGTTGGATCCAGAAAACAAACCGATAGCGTTAGCTAACCCGATTTCTCCGGATATGAGTGTAATGCGGACCAGTCTGTTACCCGGTTTATTACAAGCGGTTGCAATATAATCAGAATCGGCAATTACCACGAATTCGTTTATTTGAAATAGGCCGCTGTTTTTTTCAACCGCAAGATAAGCCGCAGCAAATAGTGATGCTTGGAGGGGTTGCCAGTGGACAGGTTTTTCCTGAGCAATGGGGTGCGCCTGCTCGTGCTGTTGATTTTTACGATGTTAAAGGAGATTTGCAAGCTTTGTTAGCTTTAACAGGATCCCCCAGGGAATATTATTGGCGGCCAGGTAAACATCCGGTGCTTCATCCAGGTCAAAATGCCGAAATTTGGCGTAACGAGCAACTGGTAGGGTATCTCGGCGCCTTACACCCTAAGTTGTTGGAGCAATGTGATTTGATAGCGCCAGTGATTGTTTTTCAGTTAAAGTTTGATCTCATCAATATAAAACAACTTGTTGAATTTAAAAACTTTTCAAAGTTCCCCAGCGTTCGTAGAGATATCGCTGTAATTGTGGCTAAAACAATATCAGCTGAAGCCATAGAAAAATTTATTATCCAAAAAGCTGGAAAATTATTGAATAATGTGCAAATATTTGATGTCTATCAAGGCCAGAATATTGAAAAAGGAAGCAAAAGTGTTGCTCTGGCTATGACCTTTCAAGATGCTTCACGCACTTTAAAGGATGATGAAATCCAAACATTGGTTGATGATTTAATCAAAGGTTTGGGACATGAATTTAACGCTAAATTGAGGATGTAAAACATGGCTGCGCTCACGAAGGCGGATTTGGCGGAACATTTATTTAATGTTATGGGTTTAAATAAGCGGGAAGCTAAAGACCTAATCGAATTGTTTTTTGAAGAAATCCGCCAAGCTTTGGAGCATGGAGAATCGGTGAAATTATCCGGTTTTGGCAATTTTAATTTAAGAGATAAAAAGCAAAGGCCTGGACGAAATCCAAAAACAGGTGAGGAAATACCTATTACTGCAAGAAGGGTAGTGACTTTCCATGCTGGACATAAACTTCGTTCAAAGGTAGAACATTATGCTGGTTCAGAAACGCAAGACGAATCTGACCAAAAGTGATCAGTTGCCCCATATTCCGGAGAAATTGTATTTCACAATTGGAGAAGTGGCTGAATTATGTCAGCTTAAACCTCATGTTCTCCGCTATTGGGAGCAAGAATTTGATCAGTTAAATCCGGCTAAACGTCGAGGCAATCGTCGTTATTATCAACGGTCAGAGGTTTTGCTGGTGCGGCGAATTCGGGAATTGCTTTATGAGACGAGGTTATACTATTGAAGGCGCCCGTCAAACTTTGGCAGAGCCGGCTCAACCAAATTCTCGTAATGTGCAGCATTCACAAGAATTAATCGAAAAAGCCATTAAGGACTTAGAAAAATTAGCCAGTGACTTTACTTGATTCTTTCTCGTATTTTTCGGGGCGTGGCGCAGCCTGGTAGCGCGCTTGCTTGGGGTGCAAGAGGTCGCAGGTTCAAATCCTGTCGTCCCGAAATTCTGACGACTCCGTGTGTTCACCTTACGCGATGGGGGATAAAAACAACGAAGCTATTCCCGCTGTCTTCAGCGGGAATAGCTGATTAAACCACCGGCTAAAATAATCTCTCTTTGACGTGGGGAAAAATCCTGGTGTACCTCAATATTTTTATCTTTTCCCTGAATGGATAGGGTTAACTTTGATTTTTCTATGCTTTTATGTAAATTGTCTATGGTTAAAATATCTTCTAATGCCAGTTGATCGTAATCCGCGGGATTGATAAAGGTAAGGGGCAGGATTCCAAAATTAATCAGATTTTGCCAATGAATTCTGGCAAAACTTTTGGCGATGACCATGCGTAATCCTAGATAGCGCGGTGCTAAAGCAGCGTGTTCGCGGCTAGAACCTTGACCATAGTTTTCACCAGCAATAATCACATGACCGCCATTGGGGCGGTGTTCTAATGCACGCTTGACGTAGGTTTCATCAAGAGCGTGATAAGTAAATTCGCTGATCTTCGGAATATTGCTTCGATAAGGTAACACTTTTTCTCCAGCAGGTAATATGGTATCAGTGGATATATTGTCTTTCACTTTAAGTAAGATTGGTAAATTCAATGAATTGGGTAAAGGTTCTAACTTCGGAAGCGTAACAATATTGGGGCCTTTAATCAGCGGTACTTGTTTTGCTTGATCTTCCGGCAATGGACGTTCCAGGATAGAGTAATTGGTGATTGGTTTTTTGGGTAAATTTATTTTGGGATAGCGCATATCCATCTCACGCGGATCAGTAATTTTTCCATGTAATGCAGATGCAGTGGCCGTTTCCGGGCTGCATAAAAAAACGAGATCATCGTCAGTTCCGGAACGGCCTGGAAAATTTCGCGGCACCGTTCGCAAGCTATTTTTTTTGGTAGCGGGCGCCTGACCCATACCAATACAACCATTACAACCGGTTTGATGTATGCGTGCACCGGCATGAATCAAGTAAGCTAAGTAATTATTGCGCGCCAATTCTTCTAGTACGTTGCGAGATGCAGGGTTGATATCAAACGAAACGCCTGCCGCTATTTGCCGATTCTTAACCATTTCTGCACAAATGGCATAATCACGAAATCCTGGGTTTGCCGATGAGCCAATATAAGCTTGATAAATTTCTTTACCGGCTACTTCACGCACGGGTACCACATTACCCGGGCTGCTGGGTAAAGCAATCATCGGTTCTAGATCACTCAAATTGAGCTCTTCGTTACGATCATATTGCGCATCTGGATCTGCGGTTAATTCTTGCCAATCATCCAAGCGGTCTTGCCCGACTAAGAATTCACGGGTTATCTTATCGGATGGAAAAACAGTGGTGGTTGCACCCAATTCAGCACCCATATTGGCGATCACATGCCGATCCATCACAGTCAGGTGCTTCAAGCCGGGACCATAATATTCAATAACATAGCCTACACCGCCTTTGACATCGTGACGCCTTAATAATTCTAAAATAGCGTCTTTAGCGCTCACCCAATCAGGTAATTGGCCGCTCACTTTGACCCCCCATATTTTGGGCATTTTGATATACAGCGGCAATCCAGACATAGTGGAGGCGACATCTATCCCGCCGCAACCGATTGCTAGCATCCCTAAAGCCCCGGCTGCTGGAGTATGACTATCAGAACCTGCCAATGTTTTACCAGGCTTGCCGAAACATTCCATGTGGACGGGATGGCTAACGCCGTTGCCGGGGCGACTAAAGTAAATGCCAAATCGCTTGGCTGCGCTTTCCAGAAATAAGTGATCGTCGGGGTTTTTAAAGTCGACTTGAATCAAATTATGATCGACATATTGCACAGAAAGTTCGGTTTTGACTCGATTCAGTTTCATGGCTTCTAGCTCAAGCATCACCAAGGTTCCGGTGGCGTCTTGTGTTAATGTTTGATCGATCCTGATAGCAATCTCTTCACCGGCAATCATTTTTCCATTGATCAAATGCGCTTGTATTAATTTTTGAGTCAGATTCATAGGCATGAGCAGTACTCCTAAAATAACCATAAATCAATATTATTATAGTAGTAAACCAGGGCTGCCTCATTCTACCCAGAGCACGTCATACCTCGGCTCGACCGTGGTATCTTACGATCAAGTCGCGGGATGACGATGGCCGGGAATTGATTATTTGGTCTTGAATTAAATCACTGGGTAGTGTTAAATGCCGTATATTCCCCTAGTGGACGGGAGTGGTTTTGGAGCGAGAGTGGCGAAATTGGTAGACGCGCTGGATTTAGGTTCCAGTGGGGTAACCTGTGAGAGTTCGAGTCTCTCCTCTCGCAAGGTCATAATTAATGAGGTTAATAATATGCAGGTTGAAGTGGTTAAATTAGAAGGTTTGGCGCGGCGTTTAAACGTTGTTGTTCCCGCGCAACGGTTGCAGGAAGCTTATGCATGAACGTTTAAAAGAAGTCGCTAAAAATGTGCGTATACCTGGATTTCGTCCTGGCAAGATTCCTTTACGTTATTGAAAAACGTTTTGGCAATATTGTCATGGGTGAAGTTGCCAGTGAATTAATGCAAGCTGGTTTTCAACAAGCCGTGGCCGACAATCAATTAAAAGTGCTGGTTCACCTCAAGTTAAACCCGGAGAAATTGCTAAAGATCAAGATTTACAATTTGAAGTTGTTATTTGAAACCTTACCAGAAATTAATTTAGCTGATTTTCATCAAGCTAAAATTGAAAAATTGAAGCCGAAGTGACTGATGAAGATGTCGAATCGATGCTGGATAAATTACGCCGACAGCATGCGCATTGGCATACAGTTGAACGAGCGGCAGCCAATGAAGGTGATCGTGTTAAGATTGATTTTGATGGCTTTATCGATGGGAAACCTTTTCCAGGTGGCAGCGGGAAAGATTTTAGTTTAGAGTTGGGTTCACGGCAGATGATTCCTGGATTTGAAGAAGGAATTATTAGGCGCTCAAGCCAGGAGATAACCGCAGTATTGAAGTCACTTTTCCTAAAGATTATCCCGCTAGCCATTTGGCTGGGCAAAAAGCGATTTTTAAAATCAAAGTACATGAAGTGCAAGAAGCCCATTTACCTGAATTGGATGAAGCTTTTTTCAGTACAAGTGGGTATTAAAGAGTGGTAGTTGGAAGCCTTGAAGAAAAGACTTACGTGAAGATATGGAAGCTGAATTAAAAAATAAATTAGCTGCACGACTGAAAGATCAAGTGTTAGATCAGCTTGATTGAATTAAATCCTATTGAAATCCCGCAATCTATGGTGGAAGATGAGATTAAACAATTACAAGAAATTACTCGACAACAAATCAGCTGCTCAACCAGGGTGGAAAGGCAAAGATCCGGCTAAAATTCAATTGCCTCGAGACCCTTTCATTCCTCAAGCAAAAAAACGAGTCATTTTGGGATTATTAGTTGGAGAAGAAGTGAAGCGTTTAGGCATTAAATCTGATAAAAACAAAGTTCGAGAAAAAATTAATGAAATGGTGATGGCTTCGGGTTATCACAATCCAGAGGAAATGGCTGCTTGGTATTATCAAAATAAACGTTTGATGAGTGAAATTGAAACCTTAGTATTAGAAGATCAAGTAGTGGAAAAACTGTTGGAACAAGCGCAAGTTGCAACGAAAAACAGTGACCTATCAAGGAAGCGTTTACATTACAACTAATAGCATTATAAAAGGTAATGACTCATGAATAATCAATTTATAAATAATCTCGTACCCATGGTTGTTGAACAAAGTGCTCGTGGGGAACGAGCTTATGATATTTATTCGCGATTATTAAAAGAAAGAATTATTTTTTTAGTGGGACAAATTGAAGAACAAATGTGCCAATTTGATTGTTGCCCAATTGTTATTTTTAGAATCAGAAAATCCCATAAAGATATTTCTTTATATATTAATTCTCCCGGTGGAGTGGTGAATGCGGCTTTAGCAATTTATGATACGATGCAATTTGTTAAACCTGATGTGAGCACTTTGTGTGTTGGTCAAGCTGCCAGTGCGGCAGCCTTATTATTAACCGCGGGCGCCAAAGGCAAACGTCATTGTTTACCTCATTCGACAGTCATGATTCATCAAGTATTAGGAGGATATCAGGGTCAAGGAACGGATATTCAAATTCATGCTCGTGAAACCAAGCGAATTGGTGATTTATTAAACGAAATTTTGGCCAAGCATACGGACAAAATCTTAAACAAATTGAAAAAGATACCAATCGCGATATTTTTATGGATGCTGAGCAAGCTGTTAGTTATGGTCTGATCGATAGTATCTTTATCCGCACGAGATTCAACTCTGCGTGAATAACTAGATCCTGGTTTTGATCCTCCGTCAGGATAGGGCTTGTACGCAAATAAAAGTTGAAAAGGTTCATATGGCCTTATATTAAAATTAATTATGTATACATTTATTTAAGTGAGGTCATTGATGAGTGGAGACAAGCCTAAAACCTTATATTGTTCTTTTTGTGGCAAAAGCCAACATGAAGTTAGAAAACTCATTGCCGGCCCTTCTGTTTTTGTTTGCAATGAATGTGTTGCATTATGTAATGATATTATTCGAGAAGAAGAAAGGCTGCAACAAGCGCAGGAGCTCGAAACCGCAACTGCCTAAACCGCAATGTATTCATCAACAATTGAATGAATATGTGATTGGTCAGGATTTTGCTAAAAAAACTCTATCAGTGCGGTTATAATCATTATAAACGTCTTACGGCATCAAATTGATCCGATCAGTGATGTCGAATTTGCCAAAAGTAATATTTTATTGATTGGCCCTACCGGATCGGGTAAAACTTTGTTGGCTCAAACTTTAGCGAGATTTTAGATGTCCCTTTTGCCATTGCCGATGCAACGACTTTAACGGAAGCAGGTTATGTCGGGGAAGATGTTGAAAACATTATTCAAAAATTATTACAACGTTGTGATTATAATGTTGAAAAAGCTCAAAGAGGCATTATTTATATCGACGAAATTGATAAAATTGCTCGTAAAAGTGAAAGTCCTTCTTTAACCCGCGATGTTTCTGGAGAAGGCGTTCAACAAGCTTTATTAAAATTGATTGAAGGCACCGTTGCCTCCATTCCACCGCAAGGCGGGCGTAAACATCCTCAACAAGAATATTTACAGGTAGATACTTCTAATATTTTATTTATTTGTGGCGGCGCTTTTGCAGATTTGCCTCGAATTATTCAGCAACGCACAGATACCAGTAGCATTGGTTTTGGCGCTAAAGTGAAAGATAAAAGATGCTCCAGCTATCAATGCTGAATTGATGCGTCAGGTAGAACCGGAAGATTTGATGAAATTTGGTTTAATTCCCGAATTTGTCGGCACGTTACCCGTCATTGCGGTGTTGGATGAACTTGAATGAAGCAGCTTGATTCAAATTCTAACCGAGCCCAAAAATGCCTTAACTCAAACAATATCAAAAATTATTTTCTTTTGAAGGTGTGGAATTAGATTTTAGAGATAGAGCCTTGGAAGCGATTGCCAAACAAGCTATTAAACGTAAATCGGGAGCACGTGGCTTACGTTCGATTGTAGAACATAAAGTTATTGGATGTGATGTATGAATTACCGGCCTTAACAGGATTAAAAAAAGTGGTGGTAGATGAAAATGTGATTAATAAGATGCAAAACCACTTATATTTATCATCAAAACAATATCGCTAAAACTGGTTAGGAGAAGGAGTAAACCATGCAAGATATCAAAAAAACAATGAATTTGCCTTTATTGCCTTTACGGGATGTGGTGGTTTTTCCGCATATGGTGATTCCTTTATTTGTGGGAAGAGCCGAATCCATTAAGGCTTTAGAAGCAGCTATGGCAGCTGGATAAACAAATCTTTCTTAGTTGCACAAAAAGATGCAGCGGTAGATTCTCCCAGTGCGGCATGATTTATATGACATTGGCACGGTGGCCACCGTATTGCAATTGCTGCATTTGCCGGATGGAACGGTAAAAGTTTTGGTAGAAGGTGTACAACGCGCTAGAATGATTGAATTTAAACACGAAGCAGGATATTTAGCGGCAAATTTAGAATTGATTATCGGATGTAGGCGCATTGGAAGATACCGAAATTGTGGTGTTGATGCGCAGTGTTTTAAATCAATTTGAAGAATTAATTAAACTTAATAAAAAAATTCCATGCTGAATTGTTAACCTCACTTGCGCAATATTGAAAATCCTGGAATTTAGCCGATAATATTGCTGCACATATGAGTATTAAAATTTCTTCTCGTCAAGAAATTTTAGAAAAAATTAATATCCGTGAGCGTTTAGAATTATTCACAAGTTGCTTGAGTGAAGAATTAGATTTAGTTGAAGTAGAAAAACGTGTTCAAGGTCGAGTTAAACAGCAAGTGGAAAAAAGCCAACGGCAATATTATCTTAAGTGAAAAAATTAAAGCCATTCAAAAAGAATTAGGTGAAATGGAAGAAGGTGGCGGCGCTTTCCAGGATGAAATTAAAGAATTGCAAAAGAAAATTGAAGAAGCAGGTATGCCGCTTGAAGCAAAAGAAAAAGCTGAATCTGAATTAAATAAATTAAAAATGATGTCACCCATGTCTGCTGAAGCGACAGTGAGCCGTAATTATTTAGATGTATTTATTGCAAGTTCCTTGGGAGAAACGCAGCTAAAACTTCTCATGATTTAGAAAAAGCAGAAGCATTTTAGATGCTGATCATTATGGTTTAAAAGAAGTCAAAGAACGCATTCTTGAATATTTAGCGGTGCAACAACGGGTTAAAAAAATGCGTGGTCCTATTTTATGTTTAGTGGGACCGCCGGGTGTGGGTAAAACTTCTTTAGGTCAATCCATTGCAAATGCAACTGGCCGTGAATTTGTGCGTATTTCTTTAGGTGGAGTGCGTGATGAAGCTGAAATTCGCGGGCATCGCCGCACTTATATTGGTGCTTTGCCAGGAAAAATTATTCAAAAGTTGTGCAAAGTTAAAGTGCGTAATCCCTTATTTATGTTAGATGAAGTGGATAAAATGGCCATGGATTTTCGCGGCGATCCAGCTTCAGCTTTATTAGAAGTTTTAGATCCGGAACAAAATTTTGCATTTAATGATCATTATCTAGAAGTGATTATGATTTTTCTGATGTGATGTTTATTGCCACCGCTAATTCTATGGATATTCCTGCTCCTTTACTGGATCGTATGGAAGTGATTCGTTTAGCTGGTTATACCGAACAAGAAAAATTAAATATTGCTAAAAAATATTTAGTATCCAAGACAAATGAAACGAACTGCGCTTAAAGAAAAAAGAAATTGATATTACCGATGGCGCTATTTTAGAAATTATTCGCAATTATACCCGTGAAGCGGGTGTGCGTAATTTAGAACGTGAAATTTCTAAATTATGCCGTAAAGTGGTTAAAGCCATTATTTTGAAAAAATTACAGAAAAAAGTATCGATTACCCGCCGCAATATTGAAAAATATTTAGGTGTGAAACGTTACCGGTTTGGTTTGGCTGAAAGTGATAATCAAGTTGGTCAAGTTACTGGTTTGGCTTGGACTGAAGTGGGTGGTGAATTATTGACTATTGAAGCACAAGTTGTTCCGGGAAAAGGTAAATCCTTGCAAACGGGACGTTTAGGTGATGTTATGCAAGAATCCATTCAAGCAGCGATGACTGTGGTGCGTAGCCGTGCCGAAATGTTTGGTGTTGAAGCAGATTATTTTCAAGAACATGATTTTCATGTCCATGTTCCTGAAGGTGCGACGCCTAAAGATGGTCCTAGTGCAGGTATTGCGATGTGTACTGCTTTGGTTTCTGCGATCACCAGTATTCCAGTGCGTGCTGATGTCGCTATGACAGGTGAAATTACTTTGCGAGGTAAAGTATTGCCGATTGGTGGATTGAAAGAAAAATTATTGGCGGCTTTGCGTGGCGGAATTAAAACAGTGATTATTCCTGAAGAAAATCGTAAAGATTTGAAAGAAATTCCTCATGAAGTAATACATGATGTTGAAATTCATCCGGTTCAATGGATTGATGAAGTGTTGCAATTGGCTTTAACTGCCAAACCAGAACCGTTAATAAAAGTGGGCGCCCCTCCGGTCGGAGCTGAAAAAGAAAAAAAAGCCGGCCGCTCGAAACAAAGCAGCACGCATTGAAGATAAGATTCCTCCCTTTGAAAAAGGGAGGTGAGGAGGGATTTTATGAAAAAATCCCCCTTTATCCCCCTTTTTCAAAGGGGGAATACAAGAGGTTAAATTATGAGTCATCCGTTTCCTGAACAAGAGCTTCGCAACAAACTCAGCCGAGTTTTAGATCAAGCCAGGCATCGTGGAATGGACGCGGCTGAGGCAGTTTTGGTATTAGAAAATGGTTTTGGAGTCAGCGCCCGGCGAGGAGAAGTAGAGACGGTAGAACACCACCAATCCAGAACCTTACATGTCACAGTTTATCATGATCAGCGTAGTGGTTCAGCCGCCATTTCCGATCTTAGCGTCGAAGCCATGCTGGCGGCAGTCGATAAAGCGTGCGCTATCGCTCATTATGCGGGGCAAGATCCATGTGCCGGTTTGCCGGATAGTGAAGAATTGGCACAACATTTCCCTGATCTTAAACTGTATCACCATTGGGATATCACTCCTGCCAAAGCCATTGATACCGCAATCAATTGTGATTCAATCGCTCGTGCTCAGGATAACCGCATTACTGATGCTGAAAGCTCAAGTGTCAGTAGTTATGACTCTTTTAAAATTTACGGTAATACCCAGGATTTTATGGGCTGTTATCCCCAAAGTTTACAAACCATCAGTTGTGGGGTAGTGGCTCAATCAGGTGATAAAATGCAACGGGATTATGAGTATACGACTGCGCGAACCGCCGAGGATCTAGACGATGTCAGTATGGTGGCTAAATCAGCTGCTCAAAAAGCCTTACGAAGGCTGAATACTCGCAAGCTAACCACCCGCCGCTGTCCGGTGTTGTTTCACGCCCCAGTGGCCAAGACCTTGTTATCTCATTTTATTGGCGCCATCAGTGGGCGTTCTCTATATCAAAAATCTTCTTTTTTATTAGATTCGCTGGGTAAAAATGTTTTTCCTTCATTTATCCATATTTATCAAGAGCCCCATCTCATTGGCGGCATGGCCAGCGTACCGTTTGATGGTGAGGGAGTTAGGACTCGAGATTTGGAGTATATCAAAGAAGGTGTTTTACAAAATTATGTTTTGGGCAGCTACTCTGCACGTAAGTTGGGTTTGAAGACTACTGGCAATGCGGGTGGAGTATTTAATTTAGGAATTACTCACAGCAATTTAAACCTGGACGCATTGTTAAAAAAAATGGGTAACGGCTTGTTGGTCACAGAATTAATGGGCCAGGGTTTTAATATTGTTACTGGAAATTATTCACGAGGGGCATTTGGTTTTTGGGTAGAGCAGGGTGAAATTGCCTATCCGGTAGATGAAATCACTGTGGCAGGGCAATTGCAAACCATGTTCGCCAACTTAGCTGCGGTGGGTAACGACACCGATATCCGCGGTAGTATTCGCACCGGCTCAATCTTAATTAGTGAGATGACCGTAGCGGGAGAATAGAGTGAGAAAGGATGAAAAATTAATAGGGAAAACAGCTTCATCTGTAGATTGGCTGAAGTTAACTGAGAATGAAAAAAGCTTACTAAAAGAAATAGATTCCTTTTCCGAAAAAACCCCAAAAAAAATAATGGCTATTTTAAAACTAAATTGTCCCAATGCGCTCTCATTTGTTAAGTTAGCTATTCATAGCAAAGAGATTCATGCCTGCTGTCGAATTGAAAATAAAGAACAATGGCTAGAATACCTTCAAATTTTAGGTAAACGTCCCAGTTTCTCTTGTGAATTTAAAATTCCAAACAAATTGCCACTTTTTGACTTGGTGGCAGGCCTAGTCCTGGTGCAAGGATATTTGCTTGAGGAAAAACCAAGCCAAAAAATTTTAGTATTATATTTGGCAGCCGATATTTTTCATTCTTTACATGCTATTTGTAAAATAACAGAGATGGCGATAGATAGATTACCGAAAAGAGAAGAAAATATAAAATCCGTCGTCAAGATTCTAGATAACTCAGCTCACTTTCATGGCAGTCCCGGATATCTGCTTTATAGCTGGTTTTTAGAAGCTGTGGGCTGTTTTTTCCTTAAAATGGAACGAAATAAGGAAGCAAGCGCCGCTTTTTATTTGAGTTACCAATATTTATTAACGGCAGCAAAATTAGTAGGACATTGTGCTAATGAACTTCACAATAATACTTATGGTGAAAGTAAATTCTGTGGTTTTGAAAAAAGCGCACCTGAAAAATCTTTCGCTGCAATGATCAGCGAGTACAAAGACCGCCGGCATGTGTTTATTAAGCCAATCCAAGGAGCTGCCGAACAAACTGCTTGCAAATTAAGTGTAAATTGGACATTCCCATCCAAAGGTTGAGCTATATTACGGAGTTATTACTAACTTAGTCGTAGAATTGGGAGGCGCCGGCAGATTTGTCAGAATACTCATTCTTCCTTGAGTCAGTGCGCTGACTGATATCTGTAAATCGTTATTTGCACTTTTATTTGTACTAGGTAAACCGATTTCAGAATCACTTGCATCAAGATTTTTCCCAGATACTTGCTTTTTTGGTAGATTTAATAAAGTTCTAATATTAGCGCGGATAGAATTTGCTAATTCAGCCGCTTCGAAAATATCCCAAACCGGAGTTTTGAAAGATAAAATGGTATCAATAATTTCTTGAAAATCTTTTTCAGAAACTTTTTTAGTGCAATATGTTTCTAGCAGTTGATTTAGAGAATAACTAATATCCAACAAATCAGCTTTAGCGAACAGGTCGTAAATGGTGGCGCCTTTCAAAATAACGTTTAATGTTTTATCCTCTTTTACAAGCTCGGCCATGATCTTTTGCTGTTCTTTAATGATTTTAGCTCTGGACTCGACCATTATGCCCCAACCTCGATCATGAGCAACGTCTTTGGATTCAAAGACGTCAGAGGGTATTTTGTTGTTAATCATTTCATACATTATACTTAGTAATTTAAATTTGTTGAACAAATCTGGCTCCGATTGAAACTGGGTGTAATGAAATTTCAAGAGATCATTTTCTTTTTGATCTTTAATTTCAAAGACCCTGAAATCTTGGAGATAATTAATTGTCATTTTATTTTCAAAAGCAGCTTTTAAAGGTAAAGTTTCAGGATGTGTTAATAACCGTACTCGGTCTCCTGTTACCATTTTTGTAAAATGTGCAAAGCTGCAAGTCAAAGTATCAGATGTGATTTTAAAATTGAGCTGTTTTAATCTAGCAATATGTTCAGGGGCTGTATTTTTCAAGTTAATAGTTATGGTCTTTTTAATTGTATCAAACACGACACATGATAATAAGTCGTTACGTTCATGCCAGAAGAAATGTTTTCTGTAGGGAATATGAGGGGCTCGTAAAGGAACACCTTCGCTTGAATACATACGGGATGGTGATAATAGTTCTTCTAAAGCGACTAAAGAAGAACCTAATTTTTCAAAAGCTTCAACGCCCCCTGGAGAGGGAACATGATTTTTATCAAAAATATTTTGGCCGGTGCAGAGTTGATAAAGGTTCCAATAGGGCTCAAAAGTTTTTCTTAAATTGTTTAATCTATCCTGAACGGTTTTTTCGAGGGTATTAATACGCTGTAAAAATCCTTCTTTTTGAGGAAAATTTTTACCAAAATAGGCTCGTCTTGCTCTTTTGAATTCATTCATAATTAATCGATCTTTTCCTGATGTAAAAAGATCTTTTACAGCATGGAACATTTCCGGAAACGAATGATCGTTAATCATGGAACAGTTGCGAAAATTAAAATGCCTGAAATTACCATAAAAATTTACAGCTTTTCTACTTTCAAAAAGAGTGCTATTTAGGCGGCCATCTCTGCGAATTGTAATATTACCTGTTGTTCTGTTACCTGAAATCTGGGTATCTATACTGAATATTTTACCAGAAGGCTGCAGCAATTTATTTTGAACTTGGCTGCCGATGATATCAGTATCATTGGACAAATAGGCCAGAAGGGATAAAAGAGTATAGTCTTTACCTACCAATTTGTTGCTAAAATTTCCCTCACAATTAGGCTTGGTATGAGCTTGGTTGAATTTTTCGTTATTGCCTGCAGCAATTTTTGCTAATTCGACAGTGTTATTCTCAAATACAGATAATAGTGCTGGTACGAATATTGTTTTGGAATCTTGCGGTTTTCCTTTAAACTCTTTTGTTTCAACGAATTGATCAATTTGTTCTTGGGAGGTTTCTACCAGAACCATTTCGACATTAGAAGCGGGGAGTCCTAAAATCTTCGCAATATTAGTGGCTAATAACTCTTCTAACACAGCTTCATGGTCCGGAGCCATCATCTGTTTTATCCCTTTCAGACTTTTTTTAGAAATGTACTTACCAAACTTCAACATTCCTTTTCCAGGTTTATGGTTAATATTCAAACCTGGAGTGACTCCATCTTTTTTAACGCTGGTCACTTCAATCTGTTTTTTGTTGATTTTAATATTATTAGGATCGGTAATGTCGATATGAGTTATGTCGTAAGGAAGCAAATCCAGTTCTTCTTCTTCTTCGTCGAAATAAATTAGGTCAGACTGCTCCGCCGAAGTTAAATTTAATGGAATATACCGTGGTTCTTTATCGGTGGAAGAATAATATTGAGTATCAGCAAGGAGTGTAGTTTCTGAAACATCAGGTTCTGGCCAATCCTGTATTTCTGAGCTTTCCTTTGGGATTGATTCATAAAAAGTTGGAGAAAGAAAGGGATTAGAAGGTTCCAAGAGAATTGGAGAACTGGATTCTTTGCTTTCTTTTGTTTTAACGGTGCGGTCATTAAATTTTATTGGCTTTTTACTCATATTTCACGCATTTATATTATTTATGTAAAAATATTCTAACAGATTATTATTAAAGTAAGATTAGGAAACTATTAAGATTATCTTATGAGGTGAGCCCGGTCCTATCATTGCGGATTTCCGCTGCCGGCAGAGATTTGTGAGATGGTGCTTGACTTGTCAAACCACTTTTTTTCAGTGCACCGATTGATGTACTTAAATCGCCTTTTGCGTTGTTATCCGTATTGGGTAAACCTATATCAGAATGGGTTCGTTTTGGTAGAGTTGGACTTATTGTTTTTGTTTCTTTACTTTCTGTTTGCTTTATGTTTTCTATTGCAGGTATATTATTTAAAAAATGATTTATCTTAAGACGTAATTCGGCTGCGTTCTTAGAAATTTCTTCATATTTATTTTTTCCTATTAGCGGCGTCTGTTCTATAACAGTTATAAGCCTTATGAACTCAAGGTTTTTATGTAATTCTGGGTTTTTATATAGAGCCATCATCAAAAGGTTCACTGAATGGGTAATATCCAGTTTGTCTGCTTTTTCGAAAATATCTAGGATATTTTCTGCTAAAGGAGTATCTTTCAATCCAGGTGTGGTAGCGATTAAACGGTAAAGTATATATTGCTGTTGTTTTTGCACTTTGGCTTGTATTTCTACCATTTTGCCCCAACCACGGTCGTGGTGTGGGTGGCTTGTTGATAATAAATTTTTTGGCAATTTCTTATTTATTTTTTGATATATGTTTTCTAGATCCGTTAATTTAGAATTAACAAGTGCATTATAACCTGGTTTCGCATCTACTTTTACGTACCTTGAATAATCTGTTAATACGCTTATTGCCAGTGATCTATCATAAGAGCTCAATTCTTTTAATAGGCCGTTCATCCCTCGCATATAGCTAAGGGCATTTACTGGTTCTAATTTAGAGTTAATTACAGATTTTAAGCTTATGGTTTCAGGATGTGTGATAAATCGTACACGATCCGCTGTAACCATTTTTTTAAATTCATCAATAGAGCAAGTAAATTGTTGTCGATATCCTTTTGGTAAATTGAAAAGGATTCTAAATCTTTCTGCAGCTTCTCGGTCAACGTTGTTTAAGCGAATGGTCACGGTTTGGTTTTCTTCATCAAATGAAACATTTGGATCTCGAAAAATAATACCGGTTTGTTGATGCCAGAAGAAATGTTTTTCATATGGAATTTCTGGAGCCCGTAATGGAATACCTTCTGGTGAATACATGGTGGAAGGCGATAATAATTCTTCTAATGCAGTTAACGATTGCACTCTGTCATTGAATTCTTTTTCTTTGGCTTCGTATCCTTCTTTTTTGGAATCAGTAGCGCAAATATTTTGGCCGGTGATTTTATAGTACAATTCCCAATAGGGGGAAAAAGTTTGATAGAGATCGTGGATGCGCTTTTCCACATCGCGTTTAAGGAGGTCAATTTTTTGGAGGTAGGCTGCTTTTTGTGGGAAGTCAGTGTTTAAAATCTTTTCTCTGGCTTTTTTAAATTCTGCCATAATGAGTTTATTTTTTCCAGTTTGAAAAAAATCCTTAATGGCATTAAACGATTCTGAAAAAGAGACATCATTGGTAATAGAACAGTTGCGAAAACTGACATGTCTGATTGGATCTACTTCATCCAAATAGGTTAAATCTCTACTGATTCGGCTATCAAAAAAAGCGCTATCAAGTCTGCCATCTTTTCGAATGGTAATATTGGTTCCAGGTTTGTATCTAGTGGAATGAAGGGAAGTATCGATGCTAAACAAACGTCCGTTAGACAGGATCATCTTATTTTGACCATCTTTGCCCATGATGTCCGGATCATTGGTTAAAAAAGCTAATATATTTAATAAGGCATAATCATTACCTACTACTATTTGATTACTATTTTTTCCTTCGCCGATAGGCTTAGTGTGACCTTGGTTGTATGCAGGATGATTTCCAGCAACGGCTACTGTAAAATCAGAAGCATTAGGCCGAAATCGAGACAGCAAAGCAGGAAAAACTTCAGTTTTGCTGGATGGATTTTTCTCTAATTTCTCCTTAGAAATTTTGATTTGTTCTTTCGAAGTTTCAACTAATACAAATTCAAGATCTGAGGTCGGCAGCCCTAAAATTCTGGCAAAATTAGTCGCTAATATTTCTTCCAATACGATGTTATGATCAGGAGAGGATTTGGTGACATTTTTCCCAAATTTTAACATCCCATTTGGTTTTGGTTCATTTTTCTCTTGCTTTTTTTCTTCTTTTTCTTTTGATTTTGTCTCGGATTCTATAACAGATGAAAAGGACGCCTCAGATATTCGCTTTACTTCTTTTTCTTCAGTATCATTTTCAATTACAGATGTCTTGGATTCTTCTCCTCGTTTTTCTTCTTTACTTTTCTCTGATTTATTTAAAAATAAATCTGATATATATAAAAATAAACCAGGTGTTACTCCCTTATTTTTAATTTTCGCTACCTCGTATTTTTTATCGGGACTGGCGCGAAACTCCACTTCACCGCTGGTAATGGACATTTTTTTAGGAGTGTAAGAAATGGTATCAACTGGGGTAGGTCCTGGGATTCCACTCCGGATTTTTTCTTCGCTACTTTTATGTTTTCTTCTAGTCACACTTTAACTCTGGATTACTTATGTTTATTTGATTTTACCAGAGTAAGCTTAACTAATGCTTAAATAAAAATTAAGGAAAGCTTAACAATATAGTTAATGAATCTTCCCCCAAACTAATAAACCCTTAATATGCGTTGGGTACAATATTAACAATGAATTGCTCAGTAGGATAAAAAGTTTATAGGAAGATTAATTATGAATAAAATAAAAGTTGAAACACCTATTATCCCGGCTTCTCGCTTAAATCTAAAGCAGCAGTCCGTCTTGTCCGAAGCAGAACAGTATCATCTGATAAACTGGCAAGTATTGCTGAAAAATATTAATTTTTATTATGACAGTGTTGATTGGCATTTGGAAAATGGTCAAATTGTAAGTGACCCGATCTCTGCCGATCAGGCTAAAAATTTCAAAGATAAGCTAAAAACAACCCTAAGTCTTCAAGGTTATCAGGCAGGTAAACTTTTTAAAGAAGAGGAAGAAGTAACTGACTCCTCACACAGAATCGTTTTAGACATACAACAACTATCCACGTTGTTAGAGGAAAATCCGAGTAATCCAAAAACAATTGAAGATCACATTTCATCAATTCTCAGTAAAAAATTCACTAAAGATCCATCAAAGTTGAATCAGTTTAACGAAATTCTAGAAGAATTTAAAATACCAAAAGAAATTAAACATTCAGCTCTTCCCCACGATCTTCAAGCAGACATTAGTAAAAGTTTAAAAGAGCTCCCAAAGGATAAAAAAATTGAATTATATAAAGAATTATATGAAAAGGAATTAATTAACAAGGTTGATTTTTTTGAGGCTCTCAGCATCCACTATGGATATGAAAAGATTGAAGAATTACTTCCTGAAAAAAAAGATAGTGAAATTGAAAAAGAAGATAGTGAAAGTCAAGAATTCGAAGCACACGAATATTTGGCCTATTGGTGTGGGGAAATCGGTTACACGGCAGACATTACCTTACAAGCCGTCAATTCTGCGCCAAGATTTTTAAATTCTTTCGCTACCAATGGCTATCCCGCCGTAGGGGTATTAGATTTTTGTTTAACTTTTAAATCGATCTTGGACCAGCTTTATGGAAAAGATTTGAATTTGAAAAATGTTGTAAAAGCACTATCGGACAATGCCTATATTTTAGCACCCATGCTTTTTATCACCCAAAGTTTTGTCCCCATTGCAAATCAAACGATCACCTTGGTCACATCAACCCTTGCTAACGCCATGAATTCTAATGCTGGTACATTATCAAACATCACTGCGCAAACCGGCAGGCCTCTAACCTATTTGGCGCCCCTATATCTCTTTGCAACCCTCAATAATCATCGTGTTAGTAAAAACGAATACAAAACACACAAACAAGAAAACCATCTAGAACGAATCGGCACCATCAAGCATCAAATCAAGAAACTTATAAATGATCACAAAGCCGGCGATGAAACAGAAAAGGAACAAATAGAAACTCAGTTTCAAAACCTACTGATCGATTTAGCTGAACAGGGAGCTGAATTACAAACAGAGTCCAGCACCATCCGGCTGGAAGCCTGGGTGTCTATTCTAGAGTTATCCTCTTATGCGATTTCTAATCTGTTTCCTCCGGCGATTTTAGGCAGCGCTATTGCCAGCAGCATCAGGTTACTGGCGCAGACTCATGGCCATAAAATAATTGAAAACAGAGCCGAAAAAAATCATGGAATTATTAAAGAATCCGGCGTCCCGGCAAAGGAAGATAAATCACCCATTTTTATTGAATATTCTAAAAATTTAAGCGACATTATCAGACAGATTAAAAAAACCTCTTCCCCTGTGATACTGGAAAATATGCTCGATGACTTAGTATCTTTAGAACCAGGCGCAGGTCCTACTCAATTAAAAAACGCTATCGGAAATTTAGAATATAAGATTAATTTTCTAAGGAACCTTATTTCTCAATTGCTCATCGAGTACCCGGACAATCCACCACCTAGAATACTTAATTTGGAAAAATTGCAACAATATTTAGCCCGGTATGCACAGGAAATCCTTCAAGGAATTGATAAATATATTAGTACTGCTAATGTTAGTATTGATAAACGAAAAGAATGGTTACTTAAGAAAAATGAGATTCAAAATTCTAGTGTCGTCCTCAAGTATCGTCAAGAGGAGACCAAAATAGATATTCTAAATAGAATTAAAATTATTAATGATTGTATGGATGATCCAAACTTGGAGCCATCGAGGAAAACGGAGATCAGGAGATATCGTAATTTTCTAAAAAATGAAAGATTCAACATGGAATCAGGCGAAGCACCTAACTCTGCAACTACAGCTCCTATCGCAGAAAAAGATAAACCCGTTATGATTGAAGGTTCTTCAAATTTAAACCACGTTATCAGCAAGTTTAAAAAAACCTCCGCCCCGGTGATACTATCTTTTCCCGATGAATTGACGGTTTTAGACAAAAAAGCAGATTCTACTGAAATAAAAAACGCCATCGGTAATTTAAAAAATAATATTAATTTTCTGTGGGAACTTACTTCTCGATTGATCATCGAATACTTGGATAATCCGCAACCTAAAATACTTAACCTAGAAATATTACAGCTACAATTAAGACAGTACACATCGAAAATAATTCAAAGAATTGATAATTATATTGTGTCCCATCCGGTTGAAAATGAAAATGAAAGGGATACACAAGAAAAATTGCTGAATCTGAAAAATGAGATTCAAATTTATCTAAGAAAATCATTAAATCCCGAGGTTAGTACAGTCCTTGATTATCGTCAAGAACCGGAGAACCAAACAGATATCGTAAATAGAATTAAAATTCTTAAAGAATGGATGAATGTTCCCAATCTGGACCAGTCTAAGAAAACAGAGATCGGTCATTATCGTAACAGACTTGAAAATTTTGTGAAATCCGAAGAATTCAAAAAGGAATCTTATCAAGAAATCAAAAATAGTCCGGACAATCACTCCGGCATATTCAACGAACAAAAAAAAGCACCCATTAACAGTGATATTAAGCCAATCGAAAAACAACCGAATGCTTCAAATACAGTCATTGCAAAATTTCATAAATTAGTTGAATCTTTAGAGAGCGATCGGGTAATCACTGTGATACCTAATAGAAATCATTTTGGTTTGCTCAAGCATAGGAGTATTGAACGTAATGTTACTGAATTTATTAATTCAACTAGTCCCAAAAATCTGGTATGTAACCGCGTTTTGAGGTTAAAGAGCACCGATCCCATTCCCACCATAGAAAAGTCTGACTTGAAAAGTATATATATACGTCCGGATGCTCAAGGCAAATATTTAGCTTGGTGGGCCGAAAACGGTGTTTTTAAAGAGCACGTCATTAAAGAAGAACATCAAACTGAATTTAACGATGGCGCTAGAGAAATTGTGGACAAGGAGAAAAATCCGGAGCGGTTTAAACTGCTTATATCAAAATGCGGCTATACCAAAGATTTTCAAATTTTCCCTTATATTGTTATCAAGGAAACCCAGATAAACAGCATCAATTCATTCAGTACTCTCAAAGATTGTGCCGAAGGGCTAAAAACTGAATTACAATGGTTAAATGAATTCGTTGCTCAATTACCTAAAATGAGACCCGGCGCCAAAATAATCAATCTCAAAACCTCAATCGATTATTATAAAACGCAATTAAAACTTGTGCAGGATCGATTAAAAACGCTAACTGCCGAACAAAACCCATCTTACGGAGTTCGACTTTATAACTCCAGCGGTTTGAAATTCTTTGATTTTGGAAAAGCATCATCAGAAGTAGAAAAAGTTTCTACTCAACTGAAAGGGATTTCATCCCAAAAATTTTCAGGATGAAAAGGTCAACCCGAATAATTCTGATGAGGGATCAAACCAGGAAGCAGCTTCCGTTTCAGCACAAAAAGACGCTCTATTCTCCCTCTTCCTGTACTCGGGGAGAGGGGCGGGGAGAGGGGAGTTCGCCCCAGAGACCCTCACCCTAACCCTCCCCCACAAGTGGGAGAGGGAATAATAAGTCGTCTCTATTCCGATTCGCCGAAGCGGTTTTGAATCAGTTCCGAAATTTTATCCCAGGCTAGGTTTTCATCCAGACCATCAATAATGAATTCAATTTCAGCGCCTTTGGCGGCGCCTAGGGCCATTACATTGAGGATATCTTTAGCATCCACTTCTGAATTGTCGTATCGAATGAGGATGGTGCTTTGGAAACGCCCGACCAAACTAATAAGCTTCATAGAGGCGCGGGCGTGTAAACCTAATTTATTGATGATGGTCAGTTTTTTTCTCAGCATTTCAGCAACTAATTTTTAATTATATGATTTATTTTTTCTTTACATCTTTTAATTGTCTACTGAGCTTATCAATCAATTTATCTATACTTTCATAAATATTTTCAGAAGTGGCTTCCGCATGGATTTGTGATCCCGGTACAGTAATATTGGCCTTAGCAATTTGATTTAGTTTCTCTACATGAAAAGTAAGATGAATATGGTTAATTCTATCTTCTATACTGGCTATTTTTTTTAACTTTTTTTCTGCGTAAGTACGAATTGCTTCCGTGACTTCTATGTTTTGACCTGTTATTTGAATTTGCATAGGATTCTCCAATTAAAGTATGAAATTTTCACCTAAATAAACCTCACGGACTTTTTGATTATTTAAAATGTCTTGAGGTGTACCCTGTGCCAGGATTGTCCCTTCGCTTACAATATAGGCACGTTGGCAGATATCTAAGGTTTCCCGAACATTGTGATCAGTGATTAAAACCCCGATACCTCGTTCTGAAAGGTGAGTAATAATACGTTTAATGTCTACCACTGAGATGGGGTCAATTCCCGCGAAAGGCTCATCTAACAGAATGAATTTTGGGTCGCGAGCCAGGGCGCGTGCTATTTCTACACGTCTGCTTTCTCCTCCGGACAAG
This sequence comes from uncultured Pseudomonadota bacterium, assembly GCA_963795715.1. Taxonomy (GTDB): domain Bacteria; phylum Pseudomonadota; class Gammaproteobacteria; order Coxiellales; family Coxiellaceae; genus JAFEDN01. The sequence goes on along the minus strand of CAWCIY010000004.1, from coordinate 38,906 downwards.
CTGATCCCCAAACTGTCTTTTATGTGTTCTATATGAAACTCGTTCATCAGATGGTGCAGTTTTTCTTTTTTTTGTTGCTTGTTAAGCTCTTGCCGCAACTCCAGAATAGCCATAATATTGCGCGCAACCGTAAGTTTTCTAAAAATAGACCGTTCTTGAGGTAAATAGCTTAATCCTAAACGGGCGCGTAAATGCAAAGGTTTTTTGGTGATTTCTTGATCGTCCAACATGACCCGGCCGCCATCAGGTATGACTAAACCGATAATCATATTGAAGGTAGTTGTCTTCCCAGCGCCATTCGGTCCGAGCAGGCCAACCACTTCTCCGGTGCTGATGCCCACGGAGACGGTCTTAACTACTTGCCGTGATTTATAGCGCTTGCTCAGATTGTAGGTTGTCAGTTGTGTCATGGCTCAGCTATTTCTTTTTAGGAACGATTTGAGGTTGGATGGTCATTTCAGTTCTTTGTTTACCCGGGACTGCAAGTGAATGCACCACCCCATTGGCCATATCGTACCAAATATGCGGACCACTGAAAACGTTGCCTTCTTGGGTGACCTGGCCATTGCCTTCCAGAATCACTATCTTGCTATTGGGATCGTAAGTTATTTTAAGTGCTTCTACAAATAATCGGGCTTTATTGGGTTGTGGTAATGTGCTGTAATGTGCAGGATTGCCGAATGCAATTACTTTTTGGATTTTATTGGTGGTGCTATTGGGTAACTGATAAACCAAAACTTTGTCGCCATCTAAATGCGAAGTACCTTGCTCCATTTTAACTTCGCCCTCATAAGTAATGATGCGTTGGTTACGATCATAGGTTGCGGTATTGGAAATCACATGCATCGCGGCATATTTATCTGAGTCGAGCGCCCATGCAGGTGATATCGAATATAATGCCGAAAATCCTAGAAAAAAGCTAGCGATTAGGTGCCGGCGGTGGTTCATAAATTCCTCTCACAGTAGATAATAATTTAAAAATTCCAGCTTTAAAGTCAGCTTGCATCCCGATGGCGTCGATTTGCATATCGGGTCTAGCAATGGTGACTGCTTGCTTGGTTTCCGCATAGGAACGATGTGGATAAATGGTCATGGCCGTGGTGGTGATCGTGGTTTCAGGAGAATGGGGTTGGGGAATCTGATGGATCTTAACATCTCCCCAAAGATCAACTTGTTCTCCGTCGTGTATCGATTTACCATGTAAAGATTGGATAGTCCAGGGCACCCGTTGTTGGCTATAGGCAAGCACTTCTGGCTTATCAAAATAAGAAGTGTTGTCCTTGGAGTAATGGCTTACTTGAGGTGTGTACATGGTCATGTGAACCTGACCTTGGTTGTCGTATTGAGTATAATGTGCCTCCGTCATATAACCATCTAAAATAGTGGTGGCTCCGCCTTTGTTTTTGATGATTCGGCTGGAAAACAGAATCCAGCTGCTTAAAGCCGCAACAAAAATAAAAATCACACTCAGCCAGCGCATCATACCGGTTTAGCTACGGATGAAATGTTGAGTAGCTTATCACAAATTTCACGCACTGCGCCCTCACCTCCATTTTTTAAAGTATGCCATTGGGCTATGGCCTTCACTTCCGGGCAGGCGTTGGCTACGGCGATACTCAAACCAACCGCTTGCATCACTGGTAAATCAGGTAAATCATCACCCATATAAGCGATTTCGTTAGGTTTTAAACCCACTTCTTTGATAAATATTTTAAAAGTTTCTAACTTATCAGTGCAGCCTTGATAAACATATTTAACTTGTAATTCCGCCATCCGAGCAGTAACGCATGCGCTATGCCGCCCTGAAATGATCGCCACCATAAACCCAGCATTCTGCAAACGTTTAATGCCCAAACCATCATGGATATGGAAGCGTTTTAATTCCAAACCCTGTTCTGTTAACCAAATCCCACCATCGGTCAGCACACCATCTACATCGAGTATGAGGCATTTAATATCCATATCAGGTCACTCGAGCTTGTAATAAATCATGAATATGAATAATACCTTGAGGGATGTGATCATTATTAATAACGACTACCGCGGTAATTTTATAAGCTTGCATAATTTGTAAAGCTGAAGCGGCCAGTAGTTTTGGGGTCAAAGTAATACATTGGCGAGTCATTACCTTTTCAATAGGCGTGCTGTAAACATCTAAGCCCTTATCAATGGTGCGACGCAAGTCTCCGTCTGTAAATACGCCTAGAAGCTTTTTTTGATCATCGACGATGGTCGTCATACCCAAACGTTTCTTGCTAATCTCAACTAAAGCATGACTTAAGACGCAATCCGGTTTCACCATTGGGATGTTTTCCCCGGTATGCATGAGAGAATCGACATAAAGTAATAGACGTTTGCCTAAAGAACCACCGGGATGAGATAACGCAAAATCTTGCGCGGTAAAGCCGCGTGCCTCTAATAAGGCAATGGCCAAAGCGTCACCCATCACTAAAGCGGCGGTGGTGCTGGATGTGGGCGCCAGGCCTAGGGGACATGCCTCTTGCCGGACACTGACTTCGATGTGAACATTGGCGCAAACAGCTAAAGTCGACTCAGGCTTACCAGTAACGGCTATAATGGCGACTCCCAAGCGTTTTAACGCAGGGATAAGATGAACAATTTCAGGCGTTTCCCCAGAATTAGAAAAAATAAGTATCACGTCCTGCGGGGTAATCATACCCATATCGCCGTGGCTGGCCTCTCCAGGATGAACAAACAGGGCAGGGGTTCCAGTACTGGACATGGTTGAGGCTATTTTTCTGGCTATGTGGCCTGATTTGCCAATACCCATCACCACTATCCGGCCACGACATTCTAGTAATAATTGGCAGGCGTTAGAAAAGTTATGGTCAATCCGCTGTTCTAATTCAGAGACTGCCGCCAGTTCTGCACGCACCACTGCTTTACCTAATTGGCAAAACTGCTCTTTCTTTGATCCAGTTTGGCCTGGAGTTGTTGCAACAATTTCAAGCATGGCATTATTTCCAACTGTATGTTTGCTTGTAGAGTTTCCTTCCCGGGAACCCCTAGTCTGTGTATAATGCTGGGAAAGGAAAACAAGTTAGGCTATGATTATAGCAGAATTTATCGTTGAGACTACTTTTTATGGATTTAATGGCCGCTGATCCTATCGTAAAGATACATGATCTACATTTTTCGCAATCCGGAAGACCTATCTTCCGAGGGATTGATTTAATAGTACCGCGCGGTAAAATTATTGCGATAATGGGCCCGAGCGGCACAGGTAAGACTACTTTATTAAATTTAATTGGCGGTCGGCTTAGGCCCAGTTCAGGTACTATTTTAGTTTATGACCAAAATGTTTCAGAGCTTTCACAAAAAGCATTGTTTCGGTTAAGGCGCGGAATAGGAGTATTATTTCAAGAAGGAGCATTATTTACCGACTTAAATGTTTTCGAAAACGTGGCTTTTCCGTTACGTGAACATACCCATTTGCCAGAAGATATGATCCAAAACTTAGTCCGGATGCAATTAAATGCAGTAGGCTTAAGAGGAGCCGTGCACTTAAAAATTTCAGAATTATCCGGAGGTATGGCCAGACGGGTCGCTTTGGCCAGGGCGACTATATTGGGGCCGGGACTCATGTTGTACGATGAGCCCTTTACTGGACAAGATCCTATTTCTCGAGGAGTATTGGTAAAATTGATTAGGGAATTGAACGATGCTTTGGGGTTGACTTCCATTTTAGTTTCTCACGATGTTCCAGAAACAGCTCTACTGGCAGATTACATTTATATATTGGCTGGTGGAAAAATCATTGGTGAGGGTACGCCCCAAGAGTTATTAAATACAGAAGTCTCTGAAGTGAAACAGTTTACTCATGGTCTTCCAGATGGGCCGGTGGCTTTTCATTATCCGGCGAAAAATTATTTACAAGATTTGAACTTATAATTATGAATTACATACAAAGATTAGGTCAAATTGGTCTTGATTTTTGCAGCCAATTAGGTGTGGCAGGTATATTTTTGATTAGGGCGATATTTAGCCGTCCTAAATGGCGTCAAGCTTGGCCTTTGTTTTCGACACAACTCTATAAAGTAGGTGTTTTATCCCTAATTATTATTTTACTATCCGCTTTGTTTATTGGTATGGTAGTCGCATTACAAGGTTATAACACTTTACGTAAATTCGGCGCGGAACAGGAATTGGGTCAATTGGTCGCCTTAAGCGTAGTCCGGGAATTGGGTCCCGTGGTGGCGGCTTTATTATTTGCCGGCCGGGCAGGGTCTGCACTGACAGCGGAATTAGGTCTCATGCGCGCCACCCAACAAATTGGGGGCATGGAAATGATGGCGGTGAATCCCATGTGGCGGATTGTTGCGCCTCGGCTGTGGGCTGGTTTGATCGCAATGCCTCTTTTGGCTATCTTATTTAACGTTGTAGCCATTATGGGAGGGCATTTTGTAGGTGTAGATTGGCTGGGAGTAGATGACGGCGCCTTTTGGTCCAATATGCAAGAAGCGGTTGGCTTTCGTGAAGACATTTTAAATGGTGTTATTAAAAGCGTTGTTTTTGGTTTTGTAATCACTTGGGTATCTGTTTATCAGGGTTATTTTTCAGAACCAAACGCTGCTGGTATCAGTCAGGCGACTACTAGAACTGTAGTTTACTCTTCACTTTTAGTATTGGCGTTAGATTTTGTATTGACTTCTTTAATGATGGGTGGATGGTAGTATGCGAAATAAAACCCTGGAGATGGTTGTCGGCGTTTTCATGATCATCGCTTTTTTGGGATTAATATTCTTAGCATTTAAGGTCAGTGGCTTAACCGTAAATGCAGCCGGAGGAACTTATGAAATCACTGCTGATTTTGATAATATCGGCAGTTTGAAAGTACGTGCTCCGGTGCAGCTTTCAGGGGTGACGGTAGGTAGAATTGCCGATATCGGTCTGGACCCGGATACTTTTCGTGCGCGGGTGACAATGCAAATTGATAATCAATATAACGGTTTGCCCATTGATACCAGCGCCAGTATTTTTACTCAGGGCATTTTAGGCTCTAATTATATTGCCTTAACGCCGGGCTTTGAAACAACTAACTTAAAGCAAGGCAGTCGGATAGAGACAACCCATTCGGCATTAATTTTAGAGAATTTAATTGGACAATTATTATTTAGTTTGAAACCAGAAAATAAAACGAAGGAAGCAGCAGCCCCTGCGGCACAGCCTGCCGCAACTCCGGCGCAGTAATTGTGATTTTTTTTGAGGAGATTAACATGAGATTTTTGACGTATTTTAAAAAAATGTGGATGGTGATTTGCTGTTTAGGATTACTATCTAGCTTGCAAATTGCACAAGCGGATGTGGTATCGCCTGTGACTGTTTTGAATAAAGCGGCTAATGATATGTTATCTAGCTTAGCACAGAACAAATCCCGGCTTAAAAATGGTGATGGTATTATTTATGGTATTGTCAATCGGGTACTTTTACCTTATGTGGATGTAGACCGTATGTCTATGGCTGTTGTAGGCCGTCAATATTGGCTGAGTGCAACTCCGGCGCAGAAAACTGAGTTTATTAATCAATTTACGCGTTTAGTAACTTCAACTTATGCTGCGGCCCTTGCTTCTTATAACGATGATAAAGTTCAGTTCTTTCCAATTCGTGGAGATTATGCTTCTGCCCGCACGGTCACCGTTCGCAGTATGATTATTCGCCGCACCGGCCAAAAAATTGCTGTGGATTACAATGTTGTGCGCAGTGGAGATTCTTGGAAAGTGTATGACTTCAGTATTGAAAACGTCAGCATGGTGCAAAGCTACCGATCGCAATTTTCCGATGTGCTAGCTCAGCAAGGAATGAATGGTTTGTTACAACGTTTAAAAACGCATAACAAAAAATGAAAAAATCATTATATGACCAACCCGCAACCGTACAACTCAGCGGCGACGGGTTGGGGTTAGCAGTCGCTGGTTTGCTTACTTTTAAAAATATTGTTAAGTTGCGTGAACAGGGTAAGCAATTGATTTCTGAAACCAACGCCGAAGAGGTCGCCGTCGATCTGCAAGGTGTTGAGAACAGCGATAATTCAGGTTTGGTTTTGCTCTTAGCTTGGATAAGAGACGCAAAAGCTTATAATAAAAAATTGATCTTCCGAAACATACCGGATTTTATGCAACGCATGGCAGGCATATTTGGTATTGAATTTTTACTTGAACAGGTGAATAGAAATTAAATGGATAAATTCATAATCAAGGGTTGTAAGGGCCCTTTGGCGGGTACAGTCCCTATCTCCGGCTCCAAAAACGCTGCTTTACCCATATTGGCGGCTACATTATTAACTGCTGAGCCAGTAATACTGCACAACATCCCTAGCTTGAGGGATGTCGCTACCATCAATAGCCTATTAAGTCGTTTGGGTGCAGAAATTAATATGGAAAATGCGACTGTCCAAGTGAACGCTCAGCGGCTAACCAGCACTCAAGCCCCGTATGAATTGGTTAAAACCATGCGAGCGTCCATTGTCGTATTAGGCCCTTTATTGGCTCGCTGCGGCCAAGCAGAAGTATCCTTGCCTGGCGGCTGTGCGATTGGGTCTCGCCCAGTGGACATCCATTTGGAAGGGATGCGAGCCCTAGGCGCTGAGATAGAAATTAAGAATGGTTTTATTTATGCCAAAAGTCCAGGCCGGTTAAAGGGTGCAGAGCTTAATTTAGAAAAAAACACAGTCACTGGTACTGAAAATTTACTCATGGCGGCGACCCTGGCCTCAGGCAGAACCATTATTCGAAACGCTGCGCAGGAGCCTGAAGTGACCGATTTGGCCCGTTTTTTAGTGACTTTGGGCGCTAACATTGAAGGGATAGGCACTTCTACTTTAGTAATTGAGGGAGTAGAGAAATTAGAAGGCGGAGAGTTTTCGGTTATGCCGGATCGAATTGAATCAGGGACTTTTTTGGTCGCTGCAGCGCTCACACGCGGCCAAGTTCGAATTGAGAAAGCTGATCCATCTACTTTAACAGCCACTTTGGATAAATTATTAGAAGCAGGGGCGGATATACAAGTGGGTAAAGATTGGGTCAACTTAGATATGAAAGGCCATAGGCCGGCGGCAGTGAACATCAACACGGCTCCTTATCCCGATTTCGCTACGGACATGCAAGCTCAATTTATGGCGCTCGATGTTTTGGCAGAAGGGCGCTCTATTATTGTGGAAAATATATTTGAAAATCGTTTCATGCATGCTTATGAACTCATGCGCATGGGTGCAGATATCCAAATTGACGGTAAACAAGCCATTTGTCATGGCCACGAATACTTGACTGGTGCGCCGATCATGGCGACTGACCTTCGCGCCTCAGCAAGCTTGGTGCTGGCTGCTTTAATGGCTAAGGGTCAAACAATAGTCGATCGAATTTATCACATTGATCGCGGTTATGAACGGATTGAAGAAAAGTTAAGATCATTGGGCGCGGACATTCAACGTGTTCAGGGGTAAGCTACATGATATCTATCAGTTCGTTGGTAAATTATCTTAACGAACAACTACAACCTCATCTGTGGCGCGATTATTGCCCCAACGGAAAACAAGTGGCCGGATGCGAAGAGGTGCAAACCATCATAACGGCTGTTTCTGCTTCACAAGAAGTATTGGATACAGCAGTGCGCCATCATGCTCAAGCCGTTTTGGTACATCATGGTTTCTTTTGGCAGGGTGAAGATCCTTGCGTACGTGGATTAAAGAAAAACCGCCTGACTACTTTGTTAACGCATAATATTAATTTGCTTGCGTATCACTTGCCATTAGATGGGCATACCGAATGGGGCAATAATGTTCAGTTAGGAAAAATCTTAAATATACATATTGCTGGAGAGTTTGCCTATAGCCGTGGCCCGGCTTTAGCGCTCATTGGTGATTTACCCAGCGCCATGACTGGTGAAGAGTTTGCCGCTTATTTAGCTGAAAAATTACAGCGTCCTCCTTTTTGGATTGCCGGCGGCGCTAACAAAATTAAACGGCTTGCTTGGTCCACAGGAGCAGCCCAAGATTTACTTGAAGAAGCTGCTGCGCACAAAGTAGATGCGTTTTTAACGGGTGAAGTTTCAGAACGGACTACTTATATTGCCCAAGAGACCGGTTTACATTTTTACGCTGCGGGCCACCATGCGACTGAGCGGTATGGAATTCAAGCTTTAGGACAACATCTGGCAGAGCAATTTAATTTACAGCATCTTTTTATAGATACGCATAACTTGGTTTAAAGGCTACTGTGATTGTATTGGGGATTGAAACATCTTGTGATGAAACGGCAGCTGCAATCTATGACAGCGATCAAGGTTTGCGGGTGCATTGTATTTATAGTCAAATCGCTCTGCATGCCCCTTATGGCGGGGTTGTTCCGGAATTAGCTTCACGTGATCATATCCGACAGACCCTTCCTTTGATTCACGCAGCCTTAACCCAAGCAGGACTGTCTTCGAAAGACATTCAAGGGGTAGCATACACCAAAGGCCCGGGTTTAGTTGGGGCTTTGCTCGTGGGAGCCACCATAGCACGAAGTTTAGGTTGGGCTTGGCAAATTCCGACCATCGGGGTGCATCATTTAGAGGCGCATCTAATGGCGGCGATGTTAGAGTCTAGAATTCCCAGTACGCCTTATGTAGCTTTATTAGTTTCAGGAGGGCATACCCAATTAGTATGGGTTGAGAGCGAAAGGCATTATCAACTCCTAGGAGAAACTGTAGATGATGCGGTTGGTGAAGCGTTTGATAAAACCGCCAAACTGTTAGGTTTGCCTTATCCAGGTGGCCCTGCGTTATCTAAGTTGGCGGAACGAGGAGACCCTCAACGTTTCCATTTCCCTCGTCCCATGATCGGCCATCCGGATCTCAATTTTAGTTTCAGCGGACTTAAAACTTTTGCGGCCAATTGTTTTCATCAACACCCGGACAGTCCTGAACTTCGCGCCGATATTGCTGCCGCTTTCCAAGAAGCGGTGGTAGATACTTTATGGATCAAATGCCGGCGCGCCTTGCAACAACGGGGTTGTCAAAAATTAGTCGTAGTGGGGGGGGTGGGCGCTAATCGCCGCTTACGGGAAAGATTGCAACAGGAATTAGCAAAAATAAACGGAGAAGTGTTTTATCCCCGCCCCGAGTTTTGTACCGATAACGCCGCCATGGTGGCTTACACGGGTTATCAATATCTCAAAGAAGGATTACAAGATTCACTGGCTATTGAAGTTAAATCCAAGTGGGAAATACCTCAAACCCTATGAATTACCGGCATATTTACCATTCTGGCAATTTTACCGAAGTGATTAAGCACGTTGCTTTAGTATTGATTCTCAATTATTTAAGAAAAAAACCTGCCGCTTTTTGTTATATTGACAGTCATGCTGGCGAAGGTATTTATGATTTAACTGCTCCGCAAGCTGTTAAAACTGGCGAGGCGAAAGCAGGGGTACAACGAATCATTCATAATTCAAATGAAAAATTGCAGCCGTATTTGCAACTTTTGCAACCCTTTATGGGTAATGACCAGCTTCAGAAATATCCTGGATCGCCGTGGCTGGCTTATCAGTTATTACGTTCGCAAGATGAAATGATTCTGAATGAAATGCACCCCGAAGTGAGTGCGTTGTTGAAAGCCAATTTAGCAGGTAGGCCGAATATTGCAATTCATCAGAGAAACGCTTATGAATTTTTACCGGCAATTTTGCCGCCTAAAATAAAACGAGGTTTGGTGTTGATAGATCCACCATTCGAACAGGCCAGTGAAGATGAAGAAATTGAAGAAGTGTTAAAAAAATGTTTGCAAAAGTGGGCTCATGGCATTTATATGATTTGGTTTCCGGTAACCAGCCGTCATTCTTGGAATCTTAAAAAAATGGCATCCGAAAATGGAATAACGGATTATCTAATTGCTGCCATGACCATAACAGGAAAGCATCAACCCGGTTTACAAGGCTGCCAGTTGTTGCTCATTAATCCACCTTGGACATTTAAAGAGGAATTTTCCACAGTACTAAAAGATTTATGGAAAATTTTCAGTGATCGAAACCAGGGTGGTTGGTCAATAACTAATTCTTGATTATAAATCGCGAACCTTGAGTGGGGTTCAAATTCACCCAGTAATTATCATGGGCCATGAGACAACGGCTGTTTAGAAAACTGATCTACTGACGTTATCTTCTTTCAATAATTTGTATAAATCAACTTGTATTTATACATTTTAAAAAGATATATTGACTATAATATTATTTTCCTGGTAAATTGTAGTTCTTACAATTCAGGAGGAAGAAATGGCTAAATCTATAAAAGCCAAAACTATAAAATGGAGCGTACCTAGTCAACTAAGGATGAAAAATGTCTGAATCAAAACCGGTGATTTGTATGGGAGATACCACAACCCATGGCGGTACGGTTATGGAAGGTTTTCAAACTTATTCAGTCAATGGCAAACTGATTGCAGGCTTAGGCCATCAAGTGAATTGCCCGCAATGTAAAGGAAGTTTTCCCATAGTAGAAGGGGTGGGAAGTTTTTTGGCAGGAGGTGTGCCAGTGGCGTTAGCCGGCATGAAGACAGCTTGTGGCGCCGAGTTGATTGCTTCCCAGAATGTGTTATTAGTAGGTTCCTATGTAAAGAAAGAATTTTTTGATGAGCAGGTCCAAGCTTTAGGAGAAAATGGGCCTTTGACAAATTACCCTTTTTTGATAGAAATTGCAGATGGCCGAAGATTTTGCGGATATACTTTTGTGAATGGCTCTTTGCCTCGAATAAGCACTGACGACGATTCTGAAGAATATACAGTTTATTGGGGTGATGAAGCATTGGCCAAACGAGATGGAGTTTAAAATGCCGAATGCAGCGATTAAAGTGAAAACCAATTCCACGCCTAATTCAGTTAAACAAGTTCAGCTGAAAGTGATCAAATTTGAGGAATTATGGGAAGCGTATCCCTGGGGAAAACCATGTACCGGACCCTATGAAGATCAATGTGCTGCCCGATTAGGTGTTTGTTTATATAAAAATGGAGTGGAGGGCAAATCCTTTTATGGCGCTCGTTGTTCCGTGGACCATCCCAGCCACATGCTGCGTGCCGCAGAAGTAGCTGCTTGGCTACAACGAATTCCATTTGCCGGTTGCCCAAGACCTGTAAATATCACAGGAGAAAATTGGGAGGAAACTGTTAAGAATAAAACGGGAATTATTTTTTTTAATGGCTATTGGCATCGTGATACGGATGGGGCAGGGGTCACAAGCGGAGATCATATTGATTTATGGAACGGAAAAAGACTAACGGCAAGCAGTATTCCTGATAGTTTGGCCACATTTGGTCGATTTTATTTAAACGTTCAATCTACTTTAGAACTTAAACTTTTACTAGGTAGAGCTACCTATTCCGATTTGGGAAAATCGCATTTGATACTGTTTTGGGAAATTAAATGAAAATATTTTTTAAAATATTGATGGTAATATTTTTTGGGATATTTGGTTTAGCCTATAATTTTTCAACCCCAGCACTTTATGAGATTTTGATATCATGGAAAACAAAGCCTTATCCGTACATGGACTCAGGTGATAATGATATTTGGCCATATTTTATTTTGGGTGGTTTATTTTTTTCTTGTTTATGGGCTTGGAATGGAATTTGCCTATTAAAGTCACCTTTAAATGGATTATATCAATGTCTAGCTACAATAGCAGGAAGTCTAATTTTCTTTTTGATCAGTTATAATTTTTGGCCTGTTTTAGGTAGTAGCAAATCGCAATCTGCTACAATTTGGTTTTGGCATATTCTTACTTGGATTTTGACAGTCTCAGTATTTATATGGTTTTTCAAAATGGCAAATCATAGGAATAAATTAAAAACGGGTATATAATACTATTTTTATTTCATCGTTGTTTTCGATGAAGTTCACAAGTTCAAAAAATGGATCTTATAACTCAACATGTTGCTGAACAATACGAAACCTATCCGTTTCCAAATTCTAAGGAGGGCGAAAAGTTATGGCTATTTCTAAAAAATCTTTTTTCGGGGCAGCATTTGGAACTTTAGTTGAATACTATGATTCAGCTTTAACGACTATTTTTTTACCCATTATGTCGCCTTTATTTTTTCCAGCTGACTCCATTTATCATTCTTTAGTTAAGGGTTATTTTTTTATGTTGATTACCCTTCTGGCTCGTCCTTTTGGTGGAATCATTTTTGGATATCTAGGCGATACTTTAGGTCGTCGCAAAGCTTTATTATTATCAATGTACGGCATTGCGGTTTCTACATTGATCATTGGTGTATTACCGCCGTATTCGCTGTGGGGCATATGGGCAATTATTTTACTGATTTTTACCAAAAGTATTCAAATGCTTTGCTTTGGGGGAGAATATAATGGTGCGGGCATTTATGTGGTCGAACATGCTAAAAATGAAAATGAAGCCTTTATTGCAGGATCGCTTACAGCTATCATGCTGAGTGGTTCATTATTAGCTTCATTGTTTGGAATATTATTTACCGCTCGATTTATGCCTTTATGGAGTTGGCGTCTAGCGTTTATTCTTGGCAGTGCTGTAGGTGTTTTTGCAATTATTTACCGGAAAGATTTGCTTGAAACTCCTGTGTTTACACCAGCTAATTTGCATATACAAAATTTTAAAACTCTTTTAAAAAAATATCCTCGAGAATTATTTGCAGGTTTTTTTATCGGAGGTTTTTCCACTTTACCATTTACCACAGTGCTTACTTTTATCAATCCTATATTGATGGCCAAGGGGTTTATAACGGCGCAACAATTAATGAAGTTTCAAAGTTTACTTATTTTAATTGCGATAGTCACCTTAATGATTGCAGGTAAATGGGCAGATAAATGTTCACCAAAAAAAATGATGCAACGGGGATGTTTATTTTTAATTTTAATATCTTGGCCTTGTTTATTCTTGATAGCTAATAATCAAGCAATGTTGTTTGCATGTGCTTTAATAATTATTGCTAATGAAATGTTATTGGCGCCTGCTAATGCATATCTAAAAAATTTATTCCCAGTTGAATATCGCTACAGAGCCATTTCTTTTAGTTTTTGTTTGGGTATGTCCGTGATTGGCGGATTAACACCGTTAGTGGAAAATTTTCTTTATACGCAATTCGGTAATTTTCAACCTATTGCCTGTTGGTTAATTCTAATTAGTGGGCTAACTTGGATCACAATGAATTGCAATCGCTCGAAGATAAGTATTTCTGCAATGGAATCAACTTGAGGAATTTTGGGATCATTATCTTGTCAGTGACCAAAATTAATCAAATGATGTGCATGTTAATGAAGTTTTAGCTCTTACTGGTTACACATTAACTTGGTGTGTAATATGTTTTTGCAGCCTATAGAGTAAAAATACTTAAACCTAAATTAATCAGTTGCCACCTACTGCGAAGACCTATTGCACTGAATCTTGAGGCTTTTTTGTGAATTTTTTCCTTCACCGTACGGAGGAGTACGGCTTCAGGAAAAAATCCACAAAAAAGCCTCAATCTTCAGCGCACTAGGTCTTCTCGATACGGTGGCAACTGATTAATTTAGGTTAAAAATAAATATTAATGTTTCGTCTCGTTTATTTATAGGATTTGTCAAAAAACAAACTATAAAGACAAAAATTAATCAAGTAAATAATTCATTTTAATTTATATAAATATAAAAAATTCAAATGTGTGTAGCTTTTCATTTATACCTTGTGAATATAACCATTCGTAGTTAAAATAGCCCCAGTCCCATTAGGAATAAAAAATTTCTCTTTTAGTTTTTAAACAATTAAAAAATAGGAATCTTGTGGATCTTATAACTCAACATGTTGCTGAACAATACGAAACCTATCCGTTTCCAAACTCTAAAGAAAATATTAACTTTTATAGTGAAGCGCGTTGGTTTAAAGAAATGTTACAGTTTTTTAAAGGGGAAGCCAGTCAGGGAAAATCTTCTTTCTTACAAGATTGTTCAATTTTAGAAGTGGGTTGCGGAACTGGCCCTACTATTTCATACATTGCTAAACAATTTCCAAGTTGTAACGCTGTAGGAGTGGATATATCTGCAAATGCGTTGCGGCAGGCTGAAGAAGCTAAAAATTTACATGCCATTAAAAACCTTAATTTTATTCAAACAGATATTTTAACCATGCAGTTACAACAAAAATTTGATGTAATTATAGCCGTGGGTGTACTCCATCATTTATCTGATATAACAATGGGTTTAAAAAATATTGTTAAACATTTAAACAATAATGGGTATCTTTTTTTATGGTTATATGGCGAATATGGTCGATATTATCTAAATTTGAATCAAAAAATGCTGCGCCTTCTTTTTCAATCCGAAAAAGATATTAAAAAGAAAGTTGAACTTACTAAAAAATTACTTAGTCAATGTCCTCTGTCTTATCTGGCATGTCATGTCGATACACCTCAGCAGAAAAACCAAGAGTTTCAAAATTATTTAGACTTTGCTTTTGAAAATGAATCTTGGCTGGTTGATCAATTTCTTCACGCTCATGAGCAAACCTATACAATTGAAAAGATTTTTAAATTGTTAGATAGCACTGGTCTTAAGTTAATACGTTGGCAGGAAATTTCCGAGGATATTTCTGAGTACATAAAAGATTATAATATTATCGAGTTATTTAAAGCACTGCCTAAAAAAGAGCAGCTTAAAATAATAGATTTAATGGTTAAGCCCAATTTTTATAGTCTAATAGTGAGAAAATGAGAGCATATGGTAGCTAGAGTTAAACCTGTTTTTAAATGCCCAGACGAATTTAAGTCTAAATTTAATTCTGCCAGAGGTTTATTAACTATTAGTGTAGGGCAAGAAGTTCATGAGGGCGATAAGTTGGCTGCAACTATAGACTTAGTTAACAACGCTTTTAAAGAGATCATTATCTTAGTAGATGATACCGTGCAGCGACATACCATGAAATTGTATAGTAATTTATATATAGAGCATCTCTATCTTTTGGCATTAAAAGCTGGGGACGAATGGTTAAAAAGAAATGCTAATATTTATGAAAAAATGACCATTCCTTTTAAAATAATGCGATGGGATCATTGGTTAAATCATGCTAATTATCATGATCAACATCGAACCCTATATAACAGATATTTGTCGGATCCCTTTTATCAAAAACAGTTTGACATCACTATTAGAGAGTTTTTGGCTCGCCATGACGCTAATCGAAAAGTGGCTAATTTGACTTCCGAAGACTGTTACACCTTATGTCTAAATTATCTGTTAGAAGAATGTACAGCTCTATGTTTGTGGGTGGATGAAAAAATCAATTTTGAAATCTATCCTAGCAAAAGAAACGCGGCAATGGTGGCTACGCATGAGCTTTACATAAAACCGCAATACCCTCATTTACTTTTACCAGTTGCCATTAAGTTTAAAAATAGGAAGCAATTTACACCACAAAAGTTCTTATTTAATACAGTTTAATGTATAAATTTCAACCAATAATTTATTATGCCTTGTATGATTTAATAACTTTGTTATACTATAAAAAATATTAAATTGGATTAAATATATGAGCTTTTCTAAAATAATAATTAATTTTATTTTTAGCATTGGCCTTTTTATTAATGGTTCATTATTTGTACCTCAGGCCATAAAAATCTTCAAGCAAAAATCGGCTAAAGATTTATCTTTGACTACTTTTGTTGGTTTTTTAATTACTCAATTGGCTGCAATACTTTATGGATATCAACATAATGACTTTATCTTATTATATGGATATCTTTATTCATTTATCATGTGTGGCATTGTAACTGCTCTGATGGTTATCTATAGACCAAGAAGGAACAATGAGAAAGGATGATCTTGAAGAGATATTAGCTGTTTTATCTGATCATATTTATTGGTTAAATAGAGAAAATATTTTTCTTGGATGTAATGAGCAGCAAGCCAAGGATTTGGGACTTCGCAATAGTAAAGAGATAGTCGGCAAAACCTTGTATGATCTTTTCCCCATAAAAATAGCCAAAATGCTTGAAGTAAACAACAACCAAGTTATGGCAACTGGCAAGCCCATGATTATTGAAGAACAAGATTATCGTCCAAAGAAAAAAACTGAAATTTACCTTTCCCATAAAGTGCCTATCAAAAATAATGGAATCATTGTTGGATTAGCAGGTATCTCAATTAATATTACTAATCGGATTAAAATTGAAAGACGATTGAAACGAGAAAAGCTAGGAGTAGAACGTATTTTGGAATATGAAAAAAATATTCTTTCTCAGCTCACTGAAGAGGCTACAGGTAGCCTGGTTAAATCTTCTAACCTAGAAGATTATATGCGTGACATGAAGGATTTTTATGAAAATCTCATTGCTCTTATGCCTGGACATGTTTATTGGATGAATAAAGAAGGGGTATATTTAGGTTGTAATGACCAGCAAGCACTGTCAGCAGGGCTAAATAGTCGTAAAGAGATAGTTGGCAAAAAGAATATTAATTTGCCCTGGAATTTAAAAGACCTAACCTTTGCTAAAGAAGTAGATGAAATTAATAAAGAAATTATACGAACCGGCATACCTCAAATCATAGAAGAACAAGCTACCTACGAAAATAGTCAAGTTGCAGTTTTCCTCTCCAGCAAAGTTCCTTTAAAAAACAAAGAAGCTGAGGTTATCGGGCTGTTGGGCGTTTCCCAGGAAATTACTGAATTAAAAAATACCCAAGAAAAGTTAAAAAAAGCCGAGGGGCAGTTGGACGGCATGATGTTATTAAGTTCAAGTATAGCTCATGAGTTAAGAACTCCATTGGCTTCTATTAGAGCAGGTGTACATGGAATAAGTGCTTTAATTCCAAAGTTGATATCAACTTATAGAAAAGCAAAAGAACAGAATTTAGAAATAGAAAAAATTCCAGAAAAAATGTTGGATATGGCTGCAGATACATTGAACAGGATCGATCAAGCTGCCCAGCAGTCCAATCAAGTCATAGATATGATTCTAACCAGCATCAGCGCCAATGAGAACAATTTGAAAAGGGATGATTTATGTTCTATTCAAAAATGTGTTTGCTCAGCTTTAGCAGAATATGTTTTTCCTCCTGGAAAAGCGGAATTAGTAAAAGTTAAGGGATTGAATGATTTTAATTTTTACGGCAGTGAAATGTTGATTAAGCACATTATCTTTAATTTGCTAAGAAACGCCCTTTATTTTATTCAAAAAGCAGGAAAAGGTGAGATTTATATATGGACTAGCACTGAAAATGATTATAATATTTTACATTGTAAAGATACTGGCCCGGGTATTGCAAAAGAAGTTTTACCCAAAATCTTTGATCGTTTTTTTACTGATGGTACCCATCGTGGAACCGGCGTCGGTTTGTCTTTCTGTAAAATAGTGATGGAGAGTTTAGAGGGAAAGATAGAATGCAATAGTATCTTCGGAGCATATACTGAGTTTGTTCTATTTTTTCCAAAAGTAAAAGACTTCAGTTAAAAATTTTAATAAGGATGTTTATTATGACTAAGGAATTACCTCTTTGTTTTTACCCTACCCAAATTATTTTGATAGATGATGATGTTAATTATACAAAAAACGTTGAGATGTTCATGCTCAGCAAGGAAATTCCTGTAAAAATATTTAATAATCCGCTGAAAGCAATTCCATATATTATGGAAAATGTAATCACTAAGTTATCAGAAAATCTGTTTAATATTGAAGATGAGTTCCTTGAAAAAACAACCTTCAATGTGAGTTTTAAACCATTACAGGAAATAGTTTATAATAAAAATAGATTTCAAAATTTTTCTGTGTTAGTTGTAGATTTTGCAATGCCGGAAATGAATGGCCAAGAACTGGTTACACAGTTGAAAGATTTACCTATTAAGAAATTACTTCTAACAGGCGAAGCTGATTACTCGTTGGCTGTTAAAATGTTCAATGCAGGTTTAATCGATAGATTTTTTCGTAAAAGTGATGACAATCTGTTGGAAAATATCGTTAAAGAAATAGAACAATTGAAAGTTGATTTTTTTGTGTCATTGAGCAAACCAGTATTATCTGCCTTAGCTAAAAAGTCTTCTATCATTCCGTTTGCCGATTCTAAGTTTGTTAACTTTTTCACTGATCTATTTAAAAAAAATAAAATAGCAGAATATTACGCATTAGACGAGAGCGCCAGTTATTTACTGTTAACTAAAACTGCTACTTCTTATGGACTGATCGTCAAATCTGAAGAAGACATGCAAACTCTTATTGAATTGGCCGAAAATGAGAAGGGTATTTCCTCAGATCTGCTCCAAAGCATAAAGGATAAGAAAAAATTGGCTTATTTTCACAATGTCAAAGAATTAAGTAAACCAGTAAAAGACTGGAAGCTATATGATGCACATGAGCTGTCTGGTAGCTCACAAAAATATTATTATGCATTAGTAAAAGATGTGGCAGACCTTTTTAATTTAGATCAAAGTAAAATAATCAGTTATCAAAAATTTTTAGATTTGTCAGAAAGTTATTAACTATCATTAAATCGAAGTTAAGTGATCTTCTCTGGGCGTAAAGGTTATGTGAGACTAGAATATCGTTCTATATGCATTTGTTTGGCTGCTTTAATTAAAGCCACATCTGAAGTAGCGAGAGGAATTTGTTCCCGTAATGCTAACTCGAGATAAGCTGCGTCATATGTCGTCAGTTTTAGTTCTCGAGCTAACTCATAAACCGTACTAAAACCCGGTCTGTGGCTAGAGGATCAATATTAATCGGTAAACTAGTTAATGAGTTTTTAAAATTACTGGCAACAATTGAACTAATGCGCTTTTTTCGCTCCGCTAAAATTAACACATTGACCACTTCCAATCGCCAAATTGGCGGGACTTGAGCAGTATGGCCTTTTTGTAGTTGGGATACGAGCGTTAATATGCCGTTAAAAAACGGTCAAACCATTGTGCTGCTAGTTGGGTTACCTTTTCTAAAGTTCCTGGCTCTTCAAATAAATGAGTCGCGTCTGGAACGATTTGCAATTCGTTTTCACAATATAATTGCTTTTGAGCTTGCTGATTCAGTTCAATCACCTCCAAATCCAAACCACCTACGATGAGTAGGGTAGGGGCTTTTACTTTAATTAAGGCGTCTCCTGCTAAATCGGGTCTGCCGCCACGAGAAACAATGGCTTTTACTTTAGTTTGTACAGCCGCCGCCATCAACGCAGCGCCCGCGCCAGTGCTGGCGCCAAAGTATCCGATGGGCAGATTGTTCGCTAAGTTTTGATCCAACCAATCGGTCGCTTGGCTAAGCCGGTAGGATAATAAAGGCAAATTAAAGCGGAATTCACGGGTAGATTCGTCTATTTTTTCTTCTTCTTCGGTTAGCAAATCTAAAAGTAGAGTAGCAAATCCAGCTTGATTAAGGAAATCAGCAACATAATTATTGCGCGGACTAAAGCGGCTGCTGCCGCTGCCATGAGCGAACATCACAATTCCTTTGGCATTGTCCGGTGAATGAAAATCTCCCGTTAAGCTGCCCTCGTTTGAAATAATTTCGACTGTTTTTTTAATCATAAATTTTTACTCAATAGTTGTTGAACTTCTTCATCACTCGTTTGGGAAAAATCCTCATACCAGTTACCTATTGCAAAAAATATAGCAGGTGTTTCCAAACACACTACTGCATCGGCGATTTTTTGTAATTTTGTAATGGTTTCCGGAGGTCCAACCGGCACAGCGACTGCTAATTTCCGGCATTGATCTTTTAGGGCGCTGATTGCTGCGCGCATGGTTGCGCCTGTAGCGATTCCATCGTCTACTAAAATAACCGTTTGATTTCGTAAATCGGGAAAAGGTCTGTCACCTCGGTACTTGCGATTTCTTTCATCTAAAACGGTTTTTTCCCGCGCGATTACAGCTTCAATACTGCTTGGATTTAGGTTTAGTAATTGAATAATTTCTTCATTATGGACAATGATGCCACCTGCGGCGATAGCGCCAAAAGCCAATTCTTCCTGTCCAGGAACTCCTAATTTTCGAACTAAAAATATATCTAAAGGTAGGTTTAATGCTTTTGCCACCTGATATCCTACTGGCACCCCGCCGCGCGGAAGCGCCAGTACAGTCACGTTTTTCTGCCCTTTATATTCCTGTAAACTTTGTGCTAGTAATTGACCGGCTTCTACCCGGTCCCGAAATCTTCTTGCCATAAAGAAAATATAGCAACTCTTTACTGTCATTTTTCTAATCTAGATTAAATTTCTAATATCTAGAGAATAGTGCATTTTTTGTTCTATTGTGATTATTATTTAGCAAAGGAGTTTTTGTTTATGAAACTAAAAAGTATAAATAACGTAATTCTGGATTTCTTATTGAAGAATATGAAGTTAAGTCTTAATATGCAACAATAAGTCCCATTTTTATTTTGGGGAGTCGCATGTTAAATTGTTTTATTACTCAGCCTGGAAATGATTTAGTTCCGATAATGCCGGTGCTCAAATCTACTTTTGAATCCTGGGTTTCTAGCCAATCCAGCTTTATCCGTCAATGGGTCCAAGCTAATCGCTTTATTGCCGATGCCGGCAGCTTTTGTTTCGTTCCTAATAATGAAGGAAAGCTGGCTATGGTTTTGGTGGGAATAGCCAATGCCGATGATTTTTGGGTTTTTGGCGATTTGCCCGGCAAACTGCCGTCCGGCCAATATCGGATAGATGTTCCGGAACCGGAGCCACGCATTATTATGGCCTGGGGATTAGGTTCTTATATCTTTAATCGCTATCAACAAAAATATCGCGTTTTAAAAGATTTGGGCAAACCGCAACTATGGGTGCCGGAATCGGCAAATCCAAAATTCTGTAACAACATGGTGACCAGTATTTGCTGGGTCAGAGATTTGATTAATACGCCCACCGAAGATATGAGCCCCGCCATGTTAGCGGATATCGCCTTAACTTTGACTCAAGAGTATCCCGCCACCGCAACAATCATTCGAGGTGAAGAGCTGCTTTCTGCCAATTATCCCTTAGTATATGCGGTCGGCAGGGGCAGTTCGCGACCTCCTTGCTTGGTGGATTTACGTTGGGGCGAGCCACAAGCGCCGATGCTCACTTTAGTCGGTAAAGGTATTTGCTTTGATAGTGGGGGTATGAATTTAAAATCCCCAGATGGGATGCGCCTGATGAAAAAAGACATGGGCGGCGCCGCTCACGTTTTGGGACTAGCCCGTCTGATTATGGCGCAGAAATTGCCGGTTCGTCTGCGCGCTATTTTGCCAATGGCTGAAAACATGGTTGCCGGGAATAATTATCGGCCGGGGGACGTTTTTAGAACCCGGTCGGGAATTACCGTAGAGATCAGCAACACCGATGCCGAAGGACGGTTAATCTTGGGAGATGCATTGGCTGCAGCGGCGGAGGAAAAGCCGGATTTGATCATTGATTTCTCCACTTTAACCGGTGCGGCCCGAGTGGCGGTGGGTCCAGATGTGGCGTCTTTTTTTGCCAATCAGGAAAAACTAGCAGAGGATTTGATTTTGGCTGCCGATCGCGCCCGCGATCCCGTTTGGCGCTTGCCTTTGCATCAACCGTATGAACGATATCTGAAAAGTGAGATTGCCGATATTTGCAATGCCTCAAACGGACCGTACGCCGGCGCTATTACCGCCGCTTTATATTTGAAGCAGTTTATTCCAGCCACGATTCCATGGGCTCATTTTGACGTCAGCGGCTGGAATTTTGACCGCTTGTCCGGAAGACCGGTAGGTGGCGAGGCGAATGGCTTCAGAGCTGTCTACGCCTTTTTGCAAAATAGATATCTGAAATGATTGGATTCATCAGCGGAATTGTGTTTATTGCTCTAATCTGGAGCTTATTATTTTTCCGCTGTAAGGCTTCAGTCGCACTACCGCTAAGCGCAGTCGCTTTGTTAATCTCGTACTATGGGCGCTTGTTTAATCCGATTGTTTGTTTAATTTTGGCTATAATCTGGTTGCTTTTAGCTTTGCTGGTCTGGATTAGACCCTTGCGGCTTACTATTCTAATTGAACCATTTTTGCGCTGGTTCCAACGGGAAAATCCACCTTTATCTTTGGCTGAGCAACAAGTAATCGACGCCGGCGGAGCTTGGTGGGGCAATGAATTATTCAGCGGTGAACCTAATTGGGATCATTTGTTAAAAACCAATCTTTGCAAGTTAACTCCGGCTGAGCAATCTTTTCTAGAACAAGAAGTCAGTCAATTTTGTGATTTATTGGATGAATGGCGCATTAGTTCTCAAGGAGATTTACCCCCAGCGGCTTGGGAGATGATCAAAAATAAAGGTTTTTGGGCCTTAGAAATGGCGCCAGAATATGGCGGACATGGTTTTTCTCCTTTAGCGCATTCAGCAATTATCAGTAAGATTGCTTCTAACAGTATCAGTGCGGCCATTACTGTGATGGTCCCGAATTCATTAGGGCCGGCTGAATTTTTAAAAAACTTTGGCACTTTGGAACAAAAAAATTATTATCTCCCCCGGTTGGTGCGTGGTGAAGAAATTGCTTGTTTTGCTTTAACCGGGCCCGAGGCTGGAAGCGATGCAGCCAGTATCAGTGATTCCGGTGTAGTGTGCTGGGGGCAATTTGGTGGAAAAAACGTGCTGGGTGTCAGACTGAATTTCAATAAACGCTATATTACTTTGGCGCCTATAGCCACCTTAATTGGATTGGCCTTTAGACTGTTTGATCCGGAGCACTTGTTGGGAGATGAAGTGGATATTGGCATCACTTTAGCTTTAGTTCCGGCACATTTATCGGGTGTTATAAAGGTACGCGTCATGCGCCAATGAATATGGGTTTTATGAATGGGCCAGTGCGGGGCAAAGATGTCTTTCTCCCTTTGGATCAGCTGATTGGCGGGGTAGAGCGCCGTGGTCAAGGTTGGCAAATGATGATGGAATGTTTGGTAGTAGGCCGAGGTATTTCTCTTCCTAGTTTAGCGACTGCAATGGCGCAATTTTGTTTAAGAATGTCAAGCGCTTATGCTATGGTGCGCCGGCAATTTCATCGACCGATTGCCAAGTTTGAAGGCGTTTCACAAGTTTTGGGCAGGATTGGCGGGACTTACTATTTATGTGAAGCGCTGCGATTGTCCACAGTGCAAGCGATTCAAACAGGAGCTCGTCCGGCAGTTGGCATCTGCTATCAGCAAATATCATTTAACTGAGTTTGCCCGGCAAATTGTTGCCGATAGTATGGATATTCATGGTGGCAAAGGAATTCAATTGGGACCACGGGATTATTTAGGTTATTTGCATTTTGCTGCTCCGATCAATATTACTGTGGAAGGCGCTAATATTTTAACTCGCGGTTTAATTATCTATGGCCAAGGGGTATTACGATGTCATCCTTATCTTCGTAGCGAACTGACTGCCGCTATGAATCAGGACGCCAGCGGCTTTGACCGAGTGTTTTGCCAACATATCGGTTTTATCTTAAGCCAATTAGCCCGTTTAGTGATTTACGGTCTAACCGCCGGTCGCTTTATTGGTGTAGGCAAAGTTAAAAGTTTTCAAAGAGAGTGTAGGCAGTTGACTCGTATGAGTAACGCTTTCGCTGTTTTGACTGACATCACTTTGCTCGTATTAGGAAAGCGCTTAAAAATAAAAGAAGCGCTCTCGGCACGTTTAGGTGATGTACTGAGTTATTTGTGCATGGGCGTGGCTTTGCTTCAGCATTTTATTAATCGAGGGCAACCTCCTGAAGAAGAGAATTTTTTGCAATGGGGATTGTCGTTTTGTTTTGGAAAAATGCGTGAGGCTATCGTGGAATTTCTTGCTAATTTTCCCATTGGTTGGGTCGCTAGTCTTTTGCGTTTTTTTATTTTCCCTTGGGGCAGTGCTTATAAAGGAGCAACCGATGCTACTACGGCCAGCATAACTCAAGCGCTTTGTGAAAACTTGACCTTACGGAAAGACTTGTCTCAACATTGTCACTTGAGCGTGAATAGCTCAGCTTGGAAAATGGAGCAAGCCTTTATTGCATTGGTAGAAAACGCCGGCTTGTTGACAAAATTGACTCAAGCCAAAGGAACCATTCCATTTCCAGAACATTTAGAAAGTTATGTATCGACCCAAATTCGCCAAGCGCATCAGCAAGGCCAAATCAGTGATCAGGAAAAACAGCAATTACAAACGATCGCTGATTTATATTGGGAAGTGATCCAAGTCGATGAATTTGAGGAAGTTAAAACAGGACATGTTACGCTATAATAATTAGGGTAAGGCAGGAGTCTTAAGGAGATTATCAAATGAAAAAAGCCATATACATCATTGATGGTGCACGCACTCCTTTCATTAAAGCTCGGCAACAGCCTGGCCCGTTTAGCGCCGCAGATTTAGCTGTGGCTGCAGGACGCGACTTGTTATTGCGTCAACCATTTGCTCCTGATGAAGTGGGTGAGACCATTATAGGCTGTGTCATGCCGCGGGAGGATGAAGCCAATATTGGTCGAATTGTCAGCCTTAGGTTACGTTGTGGTGTAAAGACGCCTGCGTGGACCGTGCAACGCAATTGCGCTTCTGGCATGCAAGCTTTAGATTCGGCAATGAAAGACATGCTGCTAGACCGCTATGACTTGGTCTTGGCGGGTGGAACGGAAGCGATGAGTCATGCTCCGATTCTTTGGAATCCATCGTTGATTAATTGGCTGGGTCGAATACGAACTCGAGCTTCTTTAGAAAAAAAGGTGAAGGAACTGAGTGAATTTCGTCTACATTTTTTAAAGCCGGTGGTTGCGCTGCGAGGAGGTTTGACCGATCACCTAATCGGTATGGACATGGGACAAACTGCAGAAATTTTAGGGTATCAGTTCCATATCAGCAGGCAAAAGATGGACCAATTTTCTTTGCGCAGTCATCAGCGCTTGGCGGATGCACAAGACCATGGTTTCTTGAACGAAGTTGTTCCCTTATATGACGCAGAGGGGCATTGTTTTACTTCCGATACCGGCTTAAGGCGCGATACCAGCTTAGAAAAACTGGCCAGCTTAAAACCTTTTTTTGATAAACCTTTTGGAGAGGTCACTGCCGGCAATAGTTCTCAGGTAACGGATGGCGCTGCCATGCTGATTTTGGCTACCGAGGCTGCAGTTAAACGTTATCAATTGCCCATCTTGGGCAGAATAAGAGATATCCAATGGGCGGCCTTGCCTCCTGAAACCATGGGATTGGGACCGGTGATGGCGGCAACCCCGCTGTTGCAAAGAAATCAGTTACAATTGTCCGATATTGATTATTGGGAAATTAACGAGGCATTTGCGGTGCAAGTTTTGGCCTGTCTTGCCGCTTGGGAAAACGAGGCTTTTTGCCGTCAACATCTAGGTCTGTCCTCTTCCTTTGGTTCACTCGATATAGACCGGTTAAATATAGATGGAGGCGCGGTTGCTTTAGGTCATCCGGTCGGGGCAAGTGGGGCTCGAATTGTGTTGCACTTGCTTCATATTTTAAAAAGAAATGGCGCTCGCTTAGGGGTGGCCGCCATCTGTATTGGTGGTGGTCAAGGCGGCGCCATGCTGCTAGAAGTGTGAGGAAAAAGGCTATGGATGAAACATTATACCAACATTGGCGCTTATCTACTGACGCCGATCGAATTTTATGGCTAACCTTGGACCGTAAAGGGGCTTCGGTTAATACCTTAAATCAGGAAGTGTTTACCGAATTAGCCAGTATTTTAACTAAGTTGCAGCGAGATTTACCTGTTGGAGTCATTATTTTATCCGGTAAGAGCAAGGGCTTTATCGCGGGTGCTGATATTAAACAATTTACGGCCATACAAACTTCGGAACAGGCTTTTGATTTGATTCGACAGGCACAGATTATTTTGGAACAGTTACACCAGCTGCCGGTCCCTACTGTGGCATTAATTCGCGGATTTTGTTTGGGAGGTGGTTTGGAATTAGCTTTAGCTTGCCGTTACCGAATTGCTGAAGACATTCCCGCAACTCAATTAGGATTACCGGAAGTTAAACTAGGTTTGCATCCTGGCTGGGGTGGAACGGTGCGACTACCCCAACTGATTGGGGCTGCCAGCGCTTTGAAAATGATGCTTACTGGAACGCCGGTAAATGCTAAAGAAGCCATGCGTTTGGGAATTGTCGATACCGCCGTGCCCGAGCGATATTTAGAGAAAGCCGCTCGATATTATATTTTGCGACAACCTTCAACCCATACTGACCTGACCGCTTGTTTAAGCAATGCCGCATGGGTTAGACCGGTATTGTTTAGGGTTTTTCACCAAAAACTTCGACAAAAAGTCAAAGAAGAACATTATCCTGCACCTTATGCCATCCTACGAAATTGGGAGCGTGCTGGAGCTAAAGGTGAGAAGGCAATGATTAACGAAGCACAATCCATCGCTCATTTAATGGTCGGTTCAACTAGTAAGGAATTGGTTCGGGCATTCTTTTTACAGGATCAGCTCAAGGCTTTTGCTAAAAATAGCCATTTTAAGCCGAAACATGTGCACGTCATAGGCGCAGGCGCTATGGGCGGTGATATTGCAGCCTGGTGCGCCTACAAAGGTTTTACGGTCACATTGCAGGATCAAACTCCTGAGAAAATAGCGCCTGCGGTTGTGCGAGCAAAAAAACTATTTTCAAAAAAATGGGGTCAATCTCGATTAGTCCAAGCAGCTATGGATCGATTTCAACCAGACCCCACGGGTTTGGGAGTAAAACATGCGGATGTGGTGATTGAAGCTGTATTCGAGAATTTAGCTGTTAAGCGTCAAGTTTTTAAAGATTTACTGCCCAATTTAAAGCCGCAAGCTTTACTGGCTACCAATACTTCCAGTATTCCGTTGCAAGAAATCGCTACCATCTTGGAGGACCCTAAGAAACTGATCGGATTGCATTTTTTTAATCCTGTAGCAAAAATGATGTTGATTGAGGTGATTGGAGCGGAGCAGGCAAATGCTGAAATGCTGGCAAATGCGGCTGGTTTTGTTAATCTTTTAAACCATTTTCCGTTACCAGTGGCCAGCAAACCTGGCTTTTTGATTAACCGTATTTTGATGCCGTATTTGTTGGAGGCTGTTCTGTTGCATGAAGAAGGTGTTGCTATGGGTACCATTGATCAGGCCGCAAAAGATTTTGGTATGCCTATGGGACCATTGGAGCTTGCAGACCACGTAGGTTTAGATATTTGTTTGTCAGTGGCCAAACATTTAGCACCCTATTATCATTTGCAAATTCCTGCCAAGCTGACCACTATGGTATCGCAAAATCATTTAGGCGTTAAAACCGGGCGTGGGTTTTATACATACGCCCATGGAACAAAAAAGGCGGGGCAAAAGGCAACCTCAACTCAAGTGCCAGATTTAACCGACCGCTTGATTTTACGTTTGTGCAATGAAGCAGTGGCCTGTTTAGCCGAGCATGTGGTCGCTTCTGCAGATTTGCTGGATGCGGGGATGATTTACGGAGTTGGTTTTGCCCCTTTTAGAGGTGGACCGATGGAATATATTCGTCAAGTGGGTCCGGAAATTATCAAAGAAAAGCTGACCCAATTTAGTAAACAATATGGTGAACGGTTTCAACCCGTTTCTGGTTGGAATAACGGCCCATAGGGATCAAGCTAAGGTTTATTATTCCCTCTCCCACTTGTGGGAGAGGGTTAGGGTGAGGGCTGCTTTTTCCTTCAGCGAGAATTGTAGCTCTTATTTTATCTTTCCCTTGTGAATCCATATAAGCGGGCAAAGCCTTCACGAGAATTTTTAGTCTTAGTCGATTTTCGTCCAAAAATGCCATAACCTTGAATCCAATTTCTCACTTCCTTTTCTACGCTTTCAGAATCAGTTTTTTTTATATTTTTAAGCTTTTCGAGAAATTCATATGTTTGATTTACTCCACTCTGTTTAGGAGTATGTTTATGTTCATTAACATTCAAATATCCTTGAGCGGCGTTATGAGCTCTTTGCCAAGTTCTATCGAATTGAGGCACCCACATAGGAGTTCTACCTTCCTGAATAGCACAAACATTTTCAAATGTAAGATTTTCTTTTTTGATTTCTGAGAATTCTACACCTTCTGCTGCTAGAATCTTATCCAAGCTTACTAATTTTTTTATTATACCGACAGTGTAGGGTACGTTACCGTAATCTTCATGCGATCTCCAATAATCATTATAAAAATAGTTTTCATTAAGTGTCAAATGCTTGTCTGAGGCTATCGAACCTCGACGAAAACATAGATCATAATCCACCAGGTACAATTTCCCACTTCGATCTGCTCTAAAATTGTCTGTACCGCATCCATCCCAAGGTATTCTTCCGGTTTCTTTGAAGATTCCGAGTATTTCTTCTGCACATCTTCTGTCATTTTCGGAGGTTTCTACCTTTTTTTCCATAAAGGGCATAGACCAGCCTTTATCTTCAATAGAAAATTTCAGCTCAGGATATATTTCTTTCCCAATACGTACATTTCTTTCAGGCTCACTAATCTCATGTACAAACTCGGGTATTTTTACAACTTTATCTCCATTCCGGTAAACAGAATTATAAGTGCCTTTGCCTATAAGATTAGATTGATCTTTTCTCATAAAATTTCCTCATCGGTTTATCCATCCACTTATGAATAAAATAAAATTATAAAATTTATAATACAAATAAATTATTAACAAATTATTAAGCAATGACCTGCTAAATTGCGCAAGGCTTTGGACATGACAAAAATTTATTTATTCTCTTAGTAGCCCGTCATCTCATGATGCTGGATGCTCCATTTTGTCGCCTTTCCCCCACTTGTGGGTTCGCTGCCATTAAGTTAAGCTGAAAACCACAAGGGCGTCATCCCGCGACTTGATTGCCGCGGACAAACCGCAGATAAAACCCAATTTTGGGGAGAGTAGAAAATTTGGTGGAATTATAATATGGCAAAGATAAGATATCCGATCGGTATTCAAAATTCTAATAAACTACTCTCGTTAAGCGTGCAGTATTATTGGTTCGCACTAAAAAAGATTTTTGGTTTTATCCTAACCTGTGTGGTTCTAAAGTCGCTTTATACCTACAGCCATTTTGCTCGGCCAGTGGAAATTGCTTTGGGGTGGTTGCTGGCTATATCAATTATTTTTCTATTTATTTGGGCGCTGGTCACAGTAGATAAAGATTTCCGAGGAGAAACTTTTTCATTAGCAGATACCTTTAAATTATCCCTTTATTCTTGCTGGAAAGCTTATCTTATTTGCATCCTAGGCATTATCATTTTTATGCTACTTTTTATTTTAGGCCGTTGGGTTATTGTAGATTTGTCCAAAATTCAGGGAGCAGTTGCAGGCTTTGCGATGGTGTTCTTGGTGGGCATACCTTTTGTGCTAATACTGATTTATTTTTATTTAAGTATTCCTTTGTCGGTGATATACCCTCAGTCTTTAGGCTCAATTCTTTATTATAGTGCGTTCTACGCCCAAAAAAGATTCCTGTTAGTGTTGGTAATCTATTCCGAATTAATCATTATGTTTTTCATTTCTTCGACTCATACCCGGCATTCACAATGGCTATTAAACCATCATCTGATGGAATTAACGGATTTAGTTACTTTAATAATATTTATGCCATTATTGATTAATTTGTCTTTATTATTGCTTTATGATTGCCGTCAAAGAGTGAGTTAAAATGTTTGCCTGATGGGGGGAGCGGAGCGTCTCCCCCTTCATTCCGACGGATTTTCTCCTTAGAAATACACACCGAATTGCAGGGTTACCATATCGCGGCTTTTGCCTGTGCCAGTATTGGTAAATGGGCCAAATGCACTGACATTTGGATTACTGACTGCCGTGGCAATATCATTACTGGAATAATCTTGATCGTGACGGAATTCAATTTCTTGCAAAGTGTTTTTCCAGATTGAAGTATAGAAATAAGCCATATAACTTTTTTGCGGCAGATTGAGTCCTAACGCCTGCCAGGATTGGCCATAAGCTATACCAGCAGTGGAGGGATGGTTTTGAATCTTAAAGTTATGTAATAACTCGACGTGCATAGCCTGAGGCTGAGCGCCGTTGCCATTAAAGCTTAAATCCTGAGCGTCAAACTGCCTAGTGGCCCCTATGAATTCTCCCGCTAAAGCATTGCTCCAGAAGTTAAATTCCGCATGCACATCCGCCCCGGGCACAGCGTGTACAAATGGATAGGTGGAGCTAGCATCAGCAAAACTAGTAAATCCTGGGAATTGTGGAGCGCTAGCGCCGGTGGAACGCATACCTTGAGCATCGGTCATATCAGAAATCCCGCCGCCGCCCACATTTAAATTTAGGTTTTGATTAAATACCATCTTATAATTTGCATTGAAACCGCCGGCATGAAAAACATCGCCATCTGCATTAGAGTTGATTCCAGGATACGCATAACCCTGCATAGAAAAGTTATTTTTGGAATAGCCTAAGATAACGGCCTGATCTTTGATTCTGGCCAGCGACAAGGTCAGCGGTGCAGTATTTAAGCCACTGTAATAACGGCCAAAAGGCAAATAGACCTGACCGGCGGTAAGGTAAACAGGCGACTTATCTAAATTCCCGATAGTCACAAAACCACGGCTTACAACCACTTCGGAGTTATTATACCCTAAAGACATAAAACCAGTCGCCCATTTGCCGGCCATGGCGTTAACGTCAATTTCTGCAGTACTTAAACTATAATTGCCGTTGCTTTGAGTACCATTGAAATTACTGATGTTTTCTGTCGCCGTGCCGGCTACACCGCCGCTGATTTCGACTATAGGGCGTTGATCTAAAGATACACCCACTTGCTGTAGATGGTTTTGTAAGGCTTGCTTATATTTCAAGATAGTTAAATCTTCATTCATCGAGGATTGTTGTGACCAGACATCCGAAGCGTCATAAGCTGATTGCATGCTGTCATAAGGAGAAGTACCCATGGTGATATAAGGTACCAAACTATAACTTGAAGTTTGTGAATTAGTACTAGAGGTAGAATTCGCACCTCCACTATCAGCTAAAGTCGCCCCGGTTGTTAAACTTAGACCCAATGCCACTACAGAACATGATGTTATCTTTTTCATAATTTCACCCCAGCTTATTCATTTTTTTATTGTTTTATTAATTTAATTAGCGATCTGTTTATGTTTATAACATACTTTAAATGAGTAATCAAGTTAATTATTCAATTATGAAGAATATTTTTTAGATTAATAATTCAAATAGAAAAATCTTACCTGATGGGGGTTCGCGAGGGGGAGAAGAGCGGAGCGATCTCCCTCTTCATTCCTGAGTTCCGGCTTTGCCGGAACTCAGGATAAAAACAAGGAAGCAATTCCCGTCCAACGGGAGTTTTAATAATTCAAATATAATCCTAAATTAGTCAGTTGAAAATAATGTGATTAGGATCATTCATCCTGTAGATGGGAACGCCCACTTTTGGTCCATATTTAACAAATCAATCTAATAAAGCCTTAATAAATTAAATATACAATTAAAACATTAAAACGAAAAAATCATTAAAAATGTAAAAATATAAATGAAAATTTTCAAAACCAACCCTGAACTTGAACGATTAAGGAAAAATATAGAACAATTAGTTGATTCTAAAGATATTAAATTATCACCTACTCGGCCAAAAGAGAAGAAGCTTGAAGAGAAGAAGCAAGTGAAGGCCGCCCGCGTAATTCAAAATTTTTGGAAGGCTTGGAAAATCAAGCAAGAAATGAATCGAGATCCTTATCTTTATTATTTATCTTTAATAGACATTAAAGAAGAAAAACGGCAATATCAATTATCTCGCATCATGTATGGCCGGCATATCGCTGAATTATCTGGCCTTTCGAGGATAAAAAATCCTTTCATAATTCCCTCCCCGCATTATCATCGAAGCGATATGCTATCCCCAATTCTTTTGAAGCATCTCCTGTCAGATTTCAAAATTCCTGAGGCCGCTAAGGATGAATTTTATATTTATATTCCTATTTATAAAATGGAACAGCTGCCTTTTAAGTTATTGGAAAATTATATTCGAGCATTTCCGGATAATCCTAAAATCGATTTCTTTTCTGATGAAAAACACCCTATTGTCATTATTCGTATTCTTTGTGATCCTTCTAAAGGATATTCTATATCTGAGTTTAAAAAAACCTTGGAGGCCATGGGTTTTCCCGCATCGCCTTGGGAAATCGCAACAAATATTCGTGACTTAGCCGATGAATCCAAAAATAAAGAAATTAAAATAGACCTCAGCCTGCCTAAAAGCAAAAAGGATCTTTTGGAGAGCAGGATTTTTAAAAAGATAATTTTAATTTCAGAAAGCGATCGTCACAGTACTAATCAACTAGCTAAATGTTTGCGAGAAATAATCCAATCTTTTCCAGAAGCGAATCCACAAGCTATACAACGGATGGCGCTGATGTTAGAGATCACTACTCTATTTTATGAATATAATTATTCTCGCTTTGCTTTTTGCATCTACAATATTATACACGAATTAGCATTGCATTTTTCTATAAATAAAGACGAAAAAGATCTCAACCAGGAATTTTCCGATTTTCAAAACACGTCTCGACAGACTCTATACCAAATATTAGGATTGAAAGAAGAACATTTAGATAAAGTGCACTTTATAGCATCCCCTGCAGTATCAGGCACCAGTGCCTTTACTATAGCATTGAAACTCGCAAAATCAGGAATTACAAATAATAGCAATCAAATCTCTAAAATTAACGTATTCGAACCCGCTTATTATGAATTTAATAAAATTGAGCGTAGAAGACCGCATTTTCTAGATCCTGATATTTTAATTATTTGCACTGGACCTATTGCGGGAATTGACGGAGTCGCTCCGGGTGTAGATATTAATCGTTTCATAGAAAAAAATGTTGACGAAAAAGAGAGAAAAACCCATTACAATTATCATTGATGCTACAACAACTTTGTATAAGAATCTTAAATTAAACGATCGAAGCTTAGCTTTGATTAAGTCAGGAAAGCTCTCTATTTTGATTCATGAGAGTCATCAAAAATTTGGCTTAATTCATACAGACCAGGTTCAATATGGAAGAATATTTGGAATATGTTCAA
The DNA here is from genome assembly GCA_963795715.1 of uncultured Pseudomonadota bacterium. GTDB lineage: Bacteria > Pseudomonadota > Gammaproteobacteria > Coxiellales > Coxiellaceae > JAFEDN01. Next base: position 5,923 of record CAWCIY010000004.1, on the reverse strand, counting down.
AAGATTCTTATCAGAAGAAGTAATTAAAAAAATTCAAATTCAAGGAGGGTTTGCTTTAAAACAATTTATCGATTTGCGTGTGGGAGCTTTTATAAGTTCTCATTGTCACGAAATCCTAGAAATGATAAAGCAGCGGCATTTTGATAATGGAGCGCTAACGAGAAATATTTTCTCTCATATTCCTCATCATAAAAAAATTATTATTGAAAAACACGATATGATGTTGGAAAATTTGGATGAACTATATTTTTATACATTGCCTATCTCAGAAGCTAAGTCTGTGCTTGAGTTATCCAAAAATGTTGAGTCTAGAGACAGCTTTGCGCATTATCATTTCAGCATTTCTCAAATCGATAAGATATTTCGGATATGTCCAGACGCTTCTGATCGCCTGGATGGTTTAATAAAAATTTCACAAATTTATTTGGCTTTAGCATTTAACTCTAAAAATATACATGAAACATTATTTAAAGAAAAAATAGAAACTGAATTATCAACCGCAGCGCAGATAATTCGCTAGCCATTGTTAATCATATTAATTGTAATTTTCACCAAAATTTTGAAATAGATACTGGAACTTTGGAAAAACGTATTCGTTTTTATGAGGTAGCGAAAAATATTGTTAGTTCTTGTTATGCATTGAAGCATTCTCAATACTATTCCATAGCGCAAGGATTTTTATTTAAAATTCGTAATCGTATTCACAGAATTGAAATTAACTTCAGATTTGAATGATAAAAAGAATTAAAATCCATCAATAAAAGTGATTTTTTTAATATGATGGATGTTATTTATAGCAAAGATATCAAATTAAGTAATTCATTATTGCTTAAATTGTCTTCAAATGTAAAAACTTTCCAAAATGTTAAAGAACATGAAATGTTTTTGAACGAAAATAAATTAACTTCAATGATTGTGTTGGGTGATTTATTTACGGATTATGATTTTTTTAAGCCATTACTTCAAAATATAAATTTCTGTAATTTCCTACGTAGATTTATAATGCTAACGAAATAATACTTGAAAATCTTTCAGAATCAAAAAAGAAATATGATATCTCCAAAAAAATAAGCCGTTCTATTTAGGACTTGCTTTTATGCTTTAATGAATTTTTACCATCAGGAAAGTTTGTAAAAGGTGACAAAGATAAGTGAATTTCTTGCCTCGAAAAAGCGAAAAATGAATATTGTGAAAATGTTCTCTCAAAAGATTGAAACTCGTTATCTAAAGCCAGATGTTTAGGCGCCAAATATTTCACAAATACCACCGCGGCTATGACGCTCGGTGTGATTCGTGGTTTACACTATAAAAGTCAGCATCGAAACACGTTCTTTTCTCGTACTGATTCAGAAAATCGATTAAAAACCTTACATCGCGATATAAACATCAAAATTACTTCATCCCATTAATTCGGGTGCGCCAGAAAGTCGCCTCCGCTATGTTCTGGTCAAATAAAAATAGATATCCCCGAATACTTTGTTGCTTTAGGATAATATAAAAAAATGACAATGTAGGCAGTAGAAAAATCTTACCTGATGGTGGTTCGCAAGGGGGAGAAGAGCGGAGCGATCCCCTCTTATTTCTAGTTCCGGCTTTGCCGGAACTCAGGATCAAATGAGAAGCAATTTCCGTTCAGCGGGAATTGCGGTCAGTATTATTCTTGAGTTTCGTTTTTTTCAACGTCAGGAGTCTCTTCGAGGATACGAGATCGCGCAGCGAAACTAAAGCGGCGACTGGTTTACCGCGGCGGGTTTCAATGACTCTGCGTCCGCCGTAAGAGGCTTGATTAATCAGTTCAGCAAAATTTTCTCTTCGGCCACTGTGGTGATGGTTTTCATGTACTTTGTCTCCAGATTTAGGCTTTAAAAAAATATATTCTATTCAATAAGTTAATGCACCAATTGAAAGCAAATACGTAAACGAACGAGTAACAAAACAAAAGCCAAAACCGTTACCATTGAGGGGACGCCCACCGCAGGATGGGGCGTCCGCGCCATCGCTGTCTACTCTGTCGCCTATCTTAGCAACACGGATAACTGCAAAGCGAGCACGCCGGTCCCTTACTACGCCTCGCACGGGACTCAGGACTCGGTGTTGCCCTACAGTGGGGGGGTGTCGATTTGCGAAACCTGGGCCGCGGAGGATGGCTGCATGGCGGAGACTCCTACGATGGCCACGTCAACTCACGTTTGCACCAACTACACGGGCTGCATGTCGGGGTATCCGGTGGAATTTTGCTCCTTCGTCGGGCCCCACACTCCTGACCCCACGGACCCGGGCCAACGGACGAGCTGGGAATACCAAAACGTCTGGACCTTCTTGAGCCAGTTCTGAAAAGCTACCATCGCCGCCTGCAAGTCCGCAAACGGGACCCAGGCCTCTGACGGCGCGATGAGTCGCAGTGGCGACCCGTGCTCAAGCCGTCATCGATTCGTGCACGAATCCAATCAGTTGACGATTCGGGGCGGCGAGCGCGAATCGGTGGGGCCGAGTAGTGTCGAGCGAGACTTCCCAGGCGAACGTCGAGGTTCGCGCGCATACGTCTTGCGCGGTCTGCTTCCGCGCGGAAGCCTCACCGGGCGCAGGATTGGCGCGCCCCTTCGAGGAGCTGAGACTGCGGGTGATCAAGGCTCAGCGTCATGAGATCCCTCTGCGCCTCAGCGTCGCGTCCGAGTCCGCATAGCGCGTGGATGCGTGCGGCGAGCCGCTCTTCGGAGAGCGCGCCGCGAGGAAACCGCCGCTCGTGCTCGGCGAGCGTCGTCAGGGCATCCTCGGTAGGCCCGCGTTGAGCTGCTCCTCGGCCCTCGTGAGAAGTCGGACCTCCTCGGTCAGGGAATCGCCAGGCGAGACCCCTTGCGCTTCGCGGCGACAGGACGCGCCTCGCCCGCGGGGTTGGGCTGCGCGGCCGGCACATTCGAGGGCGAGTCGATGATCGGCAAGAGGCAAGTCCGCCGACGTGGCCGGTCTCGGGCGCGGCGCTCGGCGGTTCGGCTGACAGCGACGGTCGCTTGCGACTGCGACGACCGAGGCTTCTCTGCCTCGAAGGTTCCGAGGGCTCCCCGCGCCGACAGCGATCATCGAAAGGCCGCCGAGGATCCACTTTCTCATGGCAAGTGGGCGGATTTCGCAGTCGCGCCGCCACCGGCTCCACCGAGAACGGCGTTCTCTCCCAAAGCGCGGGTCAAAGACTGGAAGACGCGCTCGCGATCGGCGGCCTGAGGACGAAACGCGCCTCGGTGGGCGCGGAGCAAGGCGGCGGCTTCGGGGCTCAAGTCTTCCATCATGAACCTCTCATCGACCGCTGCCGGTGGCATGGCGCGAGAAGAGCTCGTTGAACCTCCGCCTCGCGACACGAAGCCGAGAGTACGCCGTGTTCAAAGGGATTCCGACCGACTCGGCAATCTCGGGCACCGTCATGTCCTCAAGCTCGGCCAGCATCAGGACCTCTCGTTTCGAGTCGTCGAGTTCATCGAGAAGTCGGCAGACAAGCTTGAGCTCGTCTCCGGTGATCGCCAGGTCGAGCGGCGTGGGCTGCATCGGGTTGGCGTTCTCCTCGACATTCCCGTTCGGCGACTCTCGAGCCGTCCGACTTTGGTGCGCGCGGTGGTGCGTGCTCACGGTGCGTCGCACGATGCCGTAGAGCCAGCTTCGGAGGTAGGCCGGTTGCTCAATGGTCGGAAGCTTCGCATGCACCACGATGAAAACCTCCTGGACGACGTCGTCGATGGCCGCCATCGGCACGGCGAGCCGGCGCGCGCAGCTCCAGACGAAATCGAAGTATTGCTCGTATACGGTGCGGAAAGAAGGGATGGGGTCGGCGCGAACCGATTCGGTCGCGCGGAGCTCCCCGCCTCCGCTGGAGGAATCTGCCGCCACTACCGCGCCGCCATAGCGAGCACTGGCAGCAAGGGGCTCCGTCCGTCATAAAATCCACTCCCAGCCTATGTTGAACGCTACGGCGGCAATCGGAACCTGATAAAGGGGCCCAATCCCCGCGATAGAAAAGGGGGGGCGTGTGGTCGCAAATGCCACACCTGGACGCACATACAGCGCCATCCAGGCCCCCAGCGACCATCGAGCGTTCGCCGCTATTCCCACCGTCATCCAGGCCCGCTGGCCGGTGCTCGTAAGGATGTCCGGACCGGTTCCGCGAGCGCTCACATCCTCGAGCCGCGCGAGCATGCAGGGGCCGGCCTCGAACGGGCCTAGGGACCAGCCGTAACAGGCCGAAAGCTCTCCCGTATACCGGGCATACCGAATGCTGTAAGGCGTTCCGGCCGGATCGGCAGTCTGGGGTAGCCACAGGAGACCGGCCAACACGATCTGCACGTGGTGGCCCCGCACTCCCGCGCCCAGGCCGAGGCCGTACGCCCAGGAGGGGAGGACGCCGCTGTCGACGACCAGGGGGAGCTCGAGGTCTGCGTACCAGTCGCGTTTCCTTCCTCCCGCATCGGCGAGCGAGCCTCCCTCATGCGAGGTTGCCTTCACGACTGGGCTAGGCGGTGCGGTAGGGGTGCGCTCCTCCGTGGCCGCAGGAGCCGTCGACAAAGAGGCGGCGGGCGGCATGGAAGTCGGCGCCGCGGCTCCCGCGTCTTCGGATCCACCCGACGCAAGCGATCCCTGGTCCCGGGCGAGTAGGGCGAGCGTCACCGCCGCCGCGCCTGCCAGGCCCGCGCACGTGTCCGAGTCGAAGACACGGGTGCCTCCGATGGCGTGCCCTGCCCGCCGGACATTCAACCTCAGCTGGTAGCGCCCGTTGACCGCCACGACCGTCCCGTCGGCCGCGAGCGGCTGGCGTGCCGGTGCCCGCGAGGCCTCCGGCCCGAGGAGCTGCCCGAGGCGCGACTCGACGTCGGCTGCGGCGGGACAGTTCGATGGCGCATCCCAGCGAATCATAACGGCCACGGGCTCGTCCGCCTGGCTGCTCCTTTGCACAGCCGCTACGCTCGCCCAGATAGCCGCCGCCGCGCATGCTCGCCGCGGGGTGGGGCCCGGCTTGCGGACGCGCGAGACGATCACCATGCCCAACCGGGAGCTACCGAAGGCGCAGTCAAGAGGGTAGACGTGCATTTCCGCGTTTGGGCAGGTTTCTCGTTCTGGACGCGACACAGCCGACCGAAGGGCGATTCGGATGACGTACGGGTGAACCCGATGCCACTATACGACATGAGCCTTGCAGCGCAGTCCTGCGGGCGGAGCTCGCCGGATCGCTCGCGCAGGGGCCGTTCACGTCAGGCGGCGGGGTTTGTGGTCTTTGGCTTCGCGACTCTCGCCGGCGCTTGCGACTCCACCCCCGTGATCGTCGGAACCCAATTCTGCCCGAAACCCATGACGGACGCGGGCCCCATGGCGGACATAAGCGGCCCGGTCTCCTTTCCCTGGTCAACGGGCTTCGAGGATGGATTTTGCGGCTACGATGCGCCGAAAGGCTTTTGTTTCGACACGGGCCGCGCGTCGTACAAGCTGGTGACTTCGCCGGTGCACTCGGGTCAATACGCCGCCGCGTTCACCGTCCAGTCGGACGTCGACGGTGGCTCGCAGGTGCGCTGCGTCGAGCAGGGTCGGTTCCCGACGGAGGCTTACTACGGCGCCTGGTATTACGTGCCGAGCTTGGTGACAAATAAGAACGTTTGGAACTTGTTCCACTTTCTAGGGGGCGTTCCGGGCGTGGTCAATAATCCCGGAAAGTGGGACGTCTCGCTCGTCAATCAGAGCGACGGGGCGCTCCGCACGGTCCTCTACAAATTCCAATTGCCGATGAGTCCGGGCATGGTCGCTCCGGAAATCATGGGTCCCGATGGGGGCGTGGTCCCCCCCATACCGATCGGGCGATGGTTCCACATCGAGGTCTACTTCAAGCGCGCGAAGGACAACACCGGCGAGTTGTCGCTCTGGCAAGACGACATGCTGGCCGCAAAACTGA
>CAWCIY010000003.1:0-1449230 GCA_963795715.1 uncultured Pseudomonadota bacterium | reverse complement strand
TGGCTGAATGAATTGACTTTTTTTCTATAACAATAGGTTGCTAAAATATTTTGTGCTAATTGCAAGGAAAGTGGTTTAACCAAATAGTCATCCATACCTACTGCTAATGCATGCACTTTTAACGCGGTATCATCATGGGCCGTTAAAGCAACAATAGGTACGTGTTGATGACCATTTTCTTGTTCCCGAATCAACTGTGCAGCCATCATGCCATCAACTCCAGGGAGGCCAATATCCATCAAAATTAAATCGTAGTGGTTTTTCTGACACATGATGATACTGTCTTCGCCAGTGGTGGCAACATCGACAATACAATCTAATTGTTGCAATAAGGTTTTAACAACCCGCTGTGGTAGAGGTGAATCCTCAACCAACAGTATTTTTTTTCTGTTTTTTATATTTTTTTCGTTCATGATTTTTTCCTTCCAAAATAGGGTGTGATAACGGCATCGTCAGTGGCAAAAACACTTGAAATGTTGTTCCTTGATTAATTTGACTGGTGACGGCAATGTCACCACCCATTTCTTCGATAAATTGTTTGACTATTTTTAATCCCAAACCGCTGCCTTTGTAGAGTCCTTTATTGCTGGGTGTCACTTTAGAAAATTTTTCATAAATGAAATCGATTTTTTCTGCAGGAATGCCAATGCCACTGTCGCAGATAGTAAAGCGAATAATTTTTTCTCGCTTGACGTTAATCTGCTTTTCCGCTCGAATATGGATTTTGACATAGCCTTGAGTCGTAAATTTAATCGCATTACTGATTAAATTGATCAACATCCGTTGAATTCGATAAGCGTCACCCAACAAGACATCGGGAATGGATTTGCCGTAATGCACCGACAAACGGATCTTCTTTAATCGGGCAGCGGGGGTTTGCATCTGTAATACCGAACTAACCAAGTTTTTTAACGAAAATGGCTGATGCGCTAGCGGACGAGAACCGTATTCTACATGGGTAAAATCTAAAATATCGTTGCAATAATCCAGCAATTCTTTAGCGGCGTGAGCGATTTCGTTTAAATGTGATCGAATATCTGACGGCACCGCCGGATGAGCGGCTAATAATTCCGTCATGCCATAAATACCGCTGATCGGGGTACGAATATCGTGTTGCATATTGAGAATAAAATCGCTCTTCAAACGGTTGGCCGCTTCGGCTTTATCTCTTTCTGCCCGCAAAGCCAGTTCGGATTCTTTGAGAGCCGTGATATCGACATAAATTCCCAACACGCCCGAGATTTTATCGCCATCATACAGTGGGACTTTACTCGTTAACAAAACCAGCTCTTTGCCATCGAGCTGGCGCTGTTTTTCTTCAATATTGGTTTTAGGTACACCGGTTTGCAAAATTTCCTGGTCATCGCGAATAAATTTCCGCGTTTGCTCTGGATTCCAGGGTAAATCATGATCGGTTAAGCCAACAATTTCCTTGGGGTGATTTAATCCCACTTGTTTGGCAAAATTATCATTGCAACCCATCAACTTGAGTTCGGTATTCTTCCAAAATACAAATCCCGGAACTTTGGTGAGAATATAACTGAGCATGGTTAACCGTTGCCGCAGGGATTCTATTTCACTGATATTTTTTTCAATCAAAAATGCTTGCTCTTCCATGATACATTCCTTTGATGAATATTACAGCGTGAGTAGTAAATCACGGGATAATTTTGATAGAGGTTTAGGGTTGGATGCGTGATGAAAAATGCCATGATGCTGCATCGAATTTGCTAAATCTTGGCAGCATGAGGTGGGATGGCGACGCAGATGTTGAATCCATTGTTCGGTTTGTACCTGCCCTGCTGGATGCCGCCACACCGAATCGCCATGATGGCTAATCCAATGGGTCAGCACGGCTTGATCGAGTTCTGAGACAATTCGATTTAAACCGGGTTTTAAAGTTTTGTTCTTGAGTAATTCTTCTCCCGCTTTCAAAAATAGGGTAAAAATAGGGTCTAAATACATCACTTCCGTCGGATAATCCAGCATAAAATTAGCCGGTTTTTTGTGATTCAGAATTCTATCTGCGGCAAAATCGGATCCAAAATCATCTCCGGTGCTCATGTTGGCTAACCACGAAACGCGATCAAAATCGCCGAATGAAAAGTGCCGGGAAATTGCACCTTCCACACCGGTCGCCGTCACCACCGCCCACATGTCCGGCAGAACGCTTTTGATTTTTTGAGTACTTTCTGAGTTATTCGCATGTAAAAGAAAACCGGAATATCCTTGTTTTCTCGCCTCCAGATAAGCTTCCGGTGAAATATCGACAACGACAATATTTTTCTTCGGCACCCCAGCGCTTTCTAACGCGCCGGCGATACCTTTGCCGACTTTACCAAAGCCAAAAATCATAAATGAATGGTGTAAAAATAATTGATGGACGTTGACCAAATTGAGCAGCGTGGTCAAATACAAGGGGTGATGGAGAACATTTTGATGGAGCAGATGATTCCAGCCAAGCACCAGAGTAGCAATGGATTGTTGGACGAGATGATGCATCACCCGCACAAAACTATCTCCCGTTCCTAAACCGGTTTCGATGACTTTAGTTTTGGAAGCATCAACGGTGATCACCGGAAAAGTCAGGTGGCGATAAAGTATCGGATGGGTCTGGGTGAGTTCGGCCATGCCATCGTTAACCATCAGATCCTTCATACCGGCACCACAGTCATACACCACATCATAATAATGCTTTTTCTTTTCGTCGGGGATAATGGGCAAAAAAGGAATACCCGCAGCCAGTAAGGGCTGTAAGGCATTCTGATGGGTCACTAATTCCGGTGATACCGTGACCTCTACCTGAGCGCCGGATTTTAGCAAGGCGGTGATGAGCGCCAAGGTAATGCGCGTTAAATGAACATTGATTAGAACGATCTTGCCTTTCAGTGGTTGTCGTTGTGCCCAATCGGTTTCTAATTGGTGCAAGCAATGGCGGTCTTTCAGAGGAATATAAGGTTCGTAAGCGTCCCGAAGTGGCTGAGTATGCAATGGGCGAAGACTCAACCGACTAACCCCTTGAGCTAAAGGACGTCGGCTGATGGGTAAGGTGAATGAGGTTCTACTAAAAATAGCTTTGATAAAAGAGGGTCTGTGCATGTTTTCTCCTATGGGACGGGTGATTTTTTTTCTCTTTGAAGGGACGTTTTATGTTAAAATAATCACCAACCACCAGCGCCCATAGGAGAATCTGGAACGAATCCAGCCCTATGCGGCGCTGACGCATGGACTGGTTTTTATCGACCGAGCAATTCAAAGTCCTGGACTGATCCTTCTGAACGAATTGGCCTGAATAGGCAATGTTTAGGGATGCAGGCGCATAACGGGGGTCATGCACCCACATAATTTTTTCATCAAAAGGAATTTTACTTCGCAGAGGAGCGAAGTCATACACAAGAATTGAATTTTCAGTTAACATTAGCACAGCCATGTAATAAGTCTTCCTTATTATATCGGTTAGAGGCTCCAGGTGTTATCAGCACCTGGATGTCTCGCTAGGGATTATAAACCGTACAAAAAATAAAAAGCAACTTGTAAATTTTTGCTGAAATCATTTGACAGATTTAAATTTGTGCAATATTTGTCTTTTTAATTGATCGGCTATTTTAGCCATGACATAATCACCCCTCACTGAGGAACGTTAAAAAGGACTTTATGATTGACTTGACCGACCGGGAAAGGACTATCCTGGTTTTAATCGTGCGTGGCAAGATGGTTGCGGAAATTGCCGATCAACTGGCGTTGAGTCACAAAACCATCCACGCCTACCGCGACCGTATTTTCGAAAAATTGAATGTCAGAAATGATGTCCAATTGACTTGGCGGGCGATTCGGGAAGGTTGGGTCACTATGGACAGTGTTACTGATTAATTTCTGATAATTCGATCACTCAAAAATTTCTTCGAAGGATTGAGCATCCAGGATTTTGTCACCCCATAACAACAGGGTTTCCGCATCCGCCTCTTCAATCTTAGCCAGATAAGACTCTGGTATTTGACGAAGATGAAAGCGACGCTTTAATTGCCGAGTAAGCATAGCGGTTTCACCTTGATGAAAACCTTCTTCTCTCAGTTCTTGTGCTAACGTCATAATTTCCTCTCCTAACGGGGGTGACAAATACTCACGAACACTTTCTTTAAAGACCTCAAAACCTTGGGCTTCTATTCCATCTAGTGTATATTTTAACACAACTTTGCCTAAAGAGAAGCCTGCCGTATCCGATTGTTCAAGCTCTCGAATCCACGGTAACAATATTTTTAAAAATTGTTTAAAATCATGAGCCTGCTTGTACTTCAGCGCGTACTCCATTAAGCCTGACCATTGGCGGCGAATAATATCTTCATCCGGTAGCTTTTGTATATCCACTAAAGGCGTCGGGTTCAGCCACCAGGTTTTAGCCAGTTCAGCATGTTCACCAAAGAGGGCAAAAAAGTCGATGGGGGTTTCCCAGGACTGTTCACCATTATACACCACCAGGGGGTAAATTAACGGTAAAGGCTGATCGGGATATTTTTTCCGATGTCTTTCCATCAATCTAACCCGGTAAACCAATAATCTAAACGCAATGAAGAGGTCAATTTCACTTTGATGCTCCAAAAGCAGATAGATGTAAGAGGTCATACCATCCATAGGGACACTAAACACAACATCGGCCTCAGTCGCTTTATATGCGGCATCAATGAAAGAATCATTCTCCAGTTGGAGCGCGCGCAAATTAATTCTTTTTAACAGATCAGCCGGTAAGTGCGCCGCAAGAAATTCTTGATATACTCGCGGTTCTTCCATCGAAAGCTGAAATAATTTGTCATGCGGGTGATGAATAATCGAAACCATACTATCCTGAATGAAATAAATATCCTGCAATTGACCCGTTTTCGATGCTTAGATTAACTGAATTTCCAAAGCTTCACCAGAGGAAAAATAACAACTGGATTGGTTGAGTATCGAAATGATCTACTTGAATAATAACAAATCATAAAATATTCATTAAAATTTAATCTATTCCCAAAGCTTCAATTAAAATGAACTCGATATTGGGATTAATAAGATGAGCATATTTTTTATGACGCCCATCTGCACTGATAAAGACTGGAAAATAAGCAGCCTCTACCAGTTGAATATTATCCATTAGTCGTTCTGTAGCGGGCGGTTCTTGTTTAAAATTAAAATTTAAATATAAATGAAAATTGATATGTGTACGCAAAGCAGGATAATGATTTATACCAGACATTAATTTTTTGATATCAATATCTGGAATACGAATGCCGCAGGTCAATTTGAAAAATTTTTTCATAAAATCCAAATCATAATTTTTAAAAAATCTTTCTTGATATTCGGATAAAGATTTAAAATCAGAAACCTTGGGATTATAGGTTTGGCTTCCCCAATGATGTCTGCATTGATTAAAATTATTCTCTTTCTGTTGAAGAAAATGTTTTTCATGATCAAAAATATTTCCACTACAAAAACGATTAATTCTTGCATCTAACTCTTTTAATGTCTCTTTCGACGTCACTAATGGGCTGGCCTCCAGATCGAATTTTAATTTCCTGGATTCCATTTCAAAAAGTTGATCATCCCGGCAACTGAATTCAGGTTGAAGCGCCTGAATAAATCGAAATAAATTTTTAAACCTATCTTTAACCCCAGGCTTATCTGATAAATCAGTTTTGGCAAGTTCAAAAGTTGTAAATAACCCCAAAACTGGCAAAAAGTGATGGTTTTTTAGTATGGCTTTTGTTTCATGGGCATTAGTCACTTTATCATAAAGAGCATTGATGGCACTGGTTTCTATAAATGCCTTTTTCATACTGAGATATCTCCATTAATAAAATTTAAAAATATTTAACCTATCAAATGGAATACTGACGCATTCACTGACTGATTGGATAAATGTCCAATCACCTGTTTTATAATAAGGATGTAGTTAAGTAGAAATATTTTTGGAACAAAAAAATACCCCATAAATTTTTTAGATTTATAGGGTATTCTAATCGGTATTGACTTAATTGTCTTGCAACAATTGCTTCGCCAACGCCATTTCCACACTGTCAGCATTTTGATTCAATACGTCCAACCCAGATTCTGGCATCGTCCCCGCAGTCGATTGCATGACCGCGATTTTCTTGGCCATCAGCAACAGACATCGAATCTGTGCCGTTTCTTCATAGCCGAGAAAATACACTTCCACCGCTTGCTGCTGACCGATTCGCCAACTCCGGCGCGCCGCTTGCATCAACGTATAGACAGAAAACCCAGTCTGCATAAACACAATGGTTGGAAATGCCAATAAATCCAGCCCCGTTTTTACGAGTTCTGGGTGGCAAATCAAGACATCAATGTCCCGATCCACCTGGTCGGCAATCCACTCCTCGCGCTTATCCGCCGCTACACTGGCACGCAATACCGCCGGTTTCAAGCCCGCTCGTTCCAGCAGGCTTTTTAACCGGCCTGTGGTATCGCGCGTCCCGGTGTACACTGTATACAACAGAGTACGTCGTCCGGCGTTTTTAGCATCCAGGCACAGTTGAATCATGGCTTCTTCCTTGGGGGAAGGGTCATCATTCAATACGACCGGGACTCTTTTCAGAATAATTCCCTTGCGCGGATGGCGCACGATCTCCTCCCGAAAACAGCAATCCGGCCAAGCCAGCAAACAATTGATCACCACCCCCAAGAGACAATGATCACCGTGTTTCAAGGCTGCACGCAACACTTCTGTAAGCTTGTGCTCCAAAGGCATATATTCGGCGTATTGCTGCTCCGTCATTGTTACGTTAATCAAACGTTCCGTATACGGCGGCAATATTTGTCCGTCGATATCCCGCAGTTTAATAAATACCGTCACCGGCAATAAATACTGCATGATACCGAGTGGGCCGAAGCCCGGTGCTTTAGTCACGTGCATCGTTCCCCGCTTCGCTTTAGAAGTGCGAAAATCGCCGTCTTCTTTGTGGGTACGGAATGTTTTTTTCAATACCCCGTGCGTTTCCAAAAAAGCCATGGCTGCCGAACCCAAGGAACGGCGGTTATTATACCGATAACCATCTTCCATCATTCTGCGCGGTGAAATCCGCCACAGCAAGAAGAAAAGATCATCCGCATAACCCCCCATCAAAGTTCCAGTCAGCAACACGATTTTCTTGACCTGATCAGCCAACACCCCCATCGCCTGCCCTTGGGCACTGTGCGCACTTTTGTAATCATGCGCCTCATCCGCAATGAGCAGCGAAAAAAAACCCTTCGGCAAATAACGCTTGATGTACTCCGATGCTTGATAACCGGATTGACCCAGCGTAATTTCCGTGCGAGCTAATGCACGCGACAATTGAGCGGCCTGTTTGTCTGAAAAAATAAATTCACCCTTTTCATCCATCAACTGGACGAACTGCTGAATGTTATCACTCAAACAACGCTCTAAAAATCGCTCACCAAATCACCCAATCAATTGCTGCGCTCGTTTTTCACCGATACCTGGCACAGATGCGCCGAGTGATTCACGCGAGATTAAGCTTGGTAGAGTCAGTGAACACCAAGAAAGTAAATACGAGAGTGATCTTAAAGAGACTTCCAGTGAGGCTGATTTTCAAGAAGGATTGTCTCATTATAGAGCTTGTCGATATGCTCAAGCGTTACCTTTTTTCGAAAAATCGGGACAGCGTGGATATCCCCTTGCACATTTATATCTGGGTATCATGTATAAAAATAGTGGGTACAGTGTCGTTAAAGATGATGCAAAATCTCAGAGTTATTTTAAAAAAGTCAGCGAATCTACAGCATGGTTTAAAGAGCGAATGGAGACTGCTGATCCGGAATTGCAATATTTTTTAGGTCAATTTTACGAATGGGTAGAAAAAGACGAAAAACAATATGTGGCTTATTATCAGAAAGCAGTTGCTCAAGGACATGCTGCTGCCAATAATAGACTTGGTGAGTGTTATCAATACGGTAAGGGTGTGACTAAAGACGCAAAACAAGCCGTTGAACATTATCAAAAGGCCGCAGAAAAAGGCAATGCGGATGCTGAAAGTAATTTAGGCTCGTGTTATCAGTATGGCGTTGGGGTGATCAAGGATGAGAAGCAGGCCGGGGCTTATTACCAGAAAGCAGCGGATCAGGGACACCCGCATGCTCAAAATTGGCTTGGCTGGTTTTATCAGAATGGGATTGGCGTCACCAAAGATGCAAAAGAAGCCATTAAATACTATCAAAAAGCAGCAAAACAAGGAGAGTCGTATGCTCAAAATAATTTGGGAGTTTGTTACAAAAATGGCGAAGGAGTAGCCCAAGATGAGAAATTAGCGATCTCTTTTTACCAAAGAGCGGCAGATCAAGGAAATTCATTAGCGCAATATAATCTTGGCTGCTGCTATGAGAACGGAGTCGGAGTCGTTAAAGATGAGAAACAAGCAGCAGTTTACTATCAAAAAGCAGCAGATCAAAAGTACCTCGCTGCCCAATACGTTATAGGCCAGTGTTATAAGGATGGCAAAGGAGTTGATAAAGACGAAAAATTGGCGGTGAAATATTTTCAGGAAGCGGCTGATATTGGAGATTTGGCTAGTCAATACACCCTTGGTCAATGCTATGAATCTGGCATTGGAGTACAAAAAGACGAGAAATTAGCGGTAGAGTATTATCAAAAAGCGGCCAAGGAAAATTATGCATTGGCTCAAATCAATTTAGGCATCTGTTATCAAAATGGTAGAGGTATAGCAAAAAATCAAAAGGAAGCAGTCAATTATTTTCGAAAAGCTGCAGATCAAGGAAATTCTGTGGCTTTGAGTAATTTGGGATGGTGTTACGAGTATGGTTCGGGCATAGCTAAAGATGAGAACCAAGCATCAATTTACTATAAAAAAGCAGCCGACGCAGGTAATGCAGCGTCTCAAAATTCTATAGGCTGGCGTTACCAGAATGGTATAGGCATTTCGAAAGACGTGAAGCAAGCAGTATATTATTTTAGAAAAGGAGCAGAAAATGGAAATTCAGCAGCTCAAACGAATTTGGGTTGGTGTTATGAAAAGGGTATCGGCGTCGAACCTAATTGGACATGGGCGGTTTATTACTACCACTTGGCTGCCGAACAAGGAAATGCTTCCGGCCAGAACCTTTTAGGGGTTTGTTATCACAATGGTATAGGTGTAGAAAAAAATATAAATACAGCCATTTATTGGTATAAATTAGCCCAAGAGCAAGGTAATAGTGATGCAAGAAGCAATTTATTTAAATTAGGAGTAATTATTCCTTTATCACGGAATTCCAATGCCACTTTTGGAACTGTGGTTCGTCAGCATGTTGAAGATGCATTTCGTCCCCTCGGAGCTAATCCTACAAACAATAATTGTTTGATAATGTAAAATGTGCTGACTTCGGGTTATCGAAAGCACACTATGCGAGTATTAAATCAGTAATTAAGACCAGCCCATGGCATGGTGTGCACCGGAGATATATTAACCGGCGGCAAAGCCACTTATGCTGCTGATATTTACAGTTATGGTATGTTATTGTGGGAAATCATGATATCCAGCGCAAGGCTCATCACTGAAAAGTCTAATCAGCAAGGAGTCGGTAGCGACTCAAAACTAAAAAGTTCCCATAATGGGCAGAGGCAGTATTTTTAGGGTGAAAAAAGTCTCCGAATGAAGGGAATCACAGCAAAAAAGGAGAAAAGTCACAACCCCGATTTTAAAAAGGGAACTCTCATGCCTCAAAACCCGTCTATCTTTACACTGGGCCATTTAGTCTGGTATTTTTGATAAAAAAAAACTATAATAAACACCAATTTTTCAGGAGGATTATGATGAAAAACACAAAAGGCTTATGGTACAAAAAAATGCTAGTTTCTTTTGCTCAATCATCAACACATATTGACTCTAGTATCAAAACTATCGTTGAACAAATTATTCCGAAATTAAAAAAAACAGACTCAATGATAGATATTGGGGCAGGCATTGGTGCTATGACAAAGAGACTTAAACCATTTTTCAAAGAGGTGACGGCTTTAGACGTCAATCCTGAAGTTAAAAGTCGATTGTTAGATGAGGGCTTTAAGGTAGAAATTGGTGATCTTCTTGAATTCAAAACAGCTAAAAAATTTGATTTAGTTATTTGTTCACATGTTTTATACCTTATGGATGAAGATAGAATTAGAAAATCCATTAATAAATTATTTTCGTTAATTGATGAAGGAGGTTATTGTTTTATTGCCTTGACTGCTCCGCGAGGATGTAGCCATCCATTCTTACTAAAATATAATGCCGACTATATCAATAGCATGAAAGTCGTTGACGTCCTCAAGAAAGAAAAAATTTCATTTCAAATTATCGAACCAGTACCCAACCGATTTAGAACTCAAGATAAATTAGAAATGAAGGATATATTGAAATTCTCTCTAATTGCCAATTGCTCATCCAGCTTAAATGAGCAGCAAATTGATAATTTAGTTGAAAAAGAGGTAGAAAAATCCAAAACCCCTTCAGGGTATGAATATGCACAACAAGATGATTATATCATCATAAATGGCCAAGAAGAGACAAGAATAAAGGCAAAATTATAACTCCTAAAGTATGAGCACACACATTTCAAATTTGCCATTTAAGCATTACCCCAGATGGCTAAATAAATCATCGTCGGAAAAGTTATTTAATTCTTTAGTTAAAGATATAAAATGGAAAACTGAAAAATTAGAAATATTTGGAAGATTAGTTAAAGTTCCACGTAAAATCGCTTTTTTTGGCGATAAAAATGTAAATTATATTTATAGTAAAAAAACCCATTATGCGTTGCCCTGGATACCCTCATTATTCGAATTAAAAGAAAAAATACAAGCGAAATTAGAAAGTACTTTTAACAGCGTATTATGCAATTACTATAAAGATGGCAATGATTATATAGGTTGGCATCAGGATAATGAAAAAGATCTAGGTTCGAATCCCATTATTGCATCTATATCTCTAGGAACTGAAAGAAAATTTTTAATACGTCATAGTCAAACAAAACAAATTAAAGAATTTATTTTGTCAGACGGCGACTTGTTTATAATGTTTGATGATTGCCAAAAAAATTGGCAACATTCTCTTCCAAAGTGCCCAAAAAATCATAGCCCAAGAATAAATCTTACTTATCGAAAAATTATTTTTTAAATCCGCGGAATAAAATAAATGGAGCAGTCTCCCATTCATTTAATGTGCTATAATGCTTATACTTTTTTTGAAAATTTTCTAAAATCCTCTGATCTTGATTCTTAAGAATAGGCAAACATTCCTCTGTTTTATAAAATCCAGACGTTTTTAATGCATTGTAATACATAGACTTAGGCCAATAATATCCCATTAATGAAGTAATTGTACCATCCGGTAGGTATAACCAAGCTTCCCGTTTTTGCCCATATCTATATGCATAATCGGATTTTCCTGACTGAAAAGTAGCAAATTTAATTCCTATAGCGTCTGGATTGGTTTCTAATATAATACATGAGGCATTTGATTTTAATACTCTGTGTATTTCAGTTAATATTCTTATGATACGCTGCTCGGATGATAAGTTCAGTAAGACAAAACACAAAATTGCAGCGTCTACGCTATTTTCTTTTAAGAAATGAATGGAATCATTTTCTATAAGTTGATATTTAATATTTTTATGTGCTCTTTTATCCGTAGCGATCGCCAACATCTCTCTAGATTCATCAAGTGCAATAATTTCTTTTCCATAACTGTCAGCCAGGAAATAAGAAATTTTCCCAGGTCCGCAACCATAGTCGAGAAGCGTTTTACAATTCATACTATATAAAGGCAACCAATTATAAACAAAAGGATACCCTAAAGTCTGCTCAAGAATATCATCATAACTATCAAATTCATTAGCAATAACTTCATTATCCCATCGAGTTCCCATGATTAAATCCTCTCCATAATAGAATTCCGCTAGACAATATAATTGCCATTCCGCCAATTAAAAAAGGCATTCCCACCAGGATACTACCAAGTATTCCCCCAAAGATGGCTATAAGACCGTTATTTAAAACTCTAAGAGATTGGGATACACCAAAACATCCACCTTGATTATTGGAGGTCGCCGCATTAGATAAATATACAGCTATATTTGTAGAACAAAATGAGATAAAAATACCAAGAATTGGTAAAAAAAAGTAAAGGGAATATTGATTTTTAAAGAGCGGAATAATAATCAAAGTAATACCACATAGTATTCCCATACATTTTAAGATATTATCCTCTTTAAATAACTTTCCAGCCATTTGCACAACAGTCAACTGAGAAAACATATAAGGAAGGGTGTAAACAGCCGAAAACAAAGCGATTTCCATTACTGAGAATTGCCAGCGAATTACAAAATAAAATGGATAAAATTCATAAAATGAATCAATCCCAATATATAATAAACCATACACTAATAATGCAAATATTATATTTTTATCCTTAAAAATTAAATTTAAATTGTATCTTAATTCTTTAATATTATTTACAATCAGGAATTTATTCAATTTACCAGTTCTAAGATGTTGATGATGTTGTATCGAAAGTGTTTCATTAAAAAATAAAAAAATAAATATCAATGTTAAAAGCGTCAAGAAGCTGGCCAACAAAAAAGGAAGAGCAAAATCTACAGATTTTGGAAAAGCATGAAATTCAGTTAAAAGCCCTCCGATAATAGGACCTAGTATAAATCCGAGCGCCACAGCACTATTTATTAAACTCATTCCTTTGGTTTTATCTGATCCTGATTCCTGAATATCTGCTATAGCTGACTGGCCAATAGCAATATTTCCTTCAAAAAAACCAGTAAAAAGTCTACTAAAAAAAAATAAATAAAAGTTATGGTTTATTACTGCACAACCAGATACGATATAACCTATACTAGTTCCCATTAATGTGAATATTAGTGTTGGTTTTCTTCCATAATAATCCGATAAAGCACCAAAAATAGGAGACCCAAAAAATTGTCCAAGGGGATAGATGGAAATGACTATTCCTAATATAATTACTTTAGATATGTAATCAGGCAGAATAAAAAAGCTATTTGCTAATATCATGGGAGTAATAACCGGATAAGGAAGCGAAATTCCAAAAAATCCGACACCCACCACTAATGCCAAAATAATCTGTTGAAGTTGAATATTTTGATAATTTTCCACAATATCCATAGTTTAATAGTTTTCTGCCTCTAATTTTTTTACTTGTTCCCAGATTTCCAATAACCCATCTAGTCTGAAATCTTTGAAGGTTTGCTTCTTTTCTAAGATTAAATTTTCCATCCGAGAATATCTATGTAGAAATTTATTATTAGCAATCTTAATCGCATCTTTATAATTAAGATTAAGATGCACAGATAAATTCATAACTGCAAATAATAAATCACCATACTCTTCTAATATTTTTTCACTATTACCTAAAAGAGTTTGTTCCTCTAATTCATTAATTTCCTCTGTAATTTTTTTAATGACTTTATCTAGTTTGTCCCATTTAAAGCCGTTAAGAGCAGCCAACTCTTGGACTTTAACACAAGTTTCTATTGGGTTATTAGATATTTTTAGAGCATGATGTATTTGCTCACTAACTGTTTCTGAAGACTGAAGTTCTTGCACCGAAAAATTATCCAGTGCAACCTCTAATTCATCTAACGACTGGATAATATTTATAGCAGTCAACAAACTAGTATTTATAAAATCATTATCCATCCCATGTTTAAGAGTTTTTAAAAAAGGAAGCCAATAATTTTTAATATTTGCAATAATGAATTTTTTATCATGTAACCCAAGGTTGAGCCAACACAATACTTCCGATGCCTCATCTATAGTCCCCATACCACCAGGAAGAACTAAAAATCCATCGGAAAGATTATACATTTGTAGTTTACGATCATGCATATTATCAGCAATAATTAATTGCGTAGCTGAAAATAAAGTATCTTCTCTTTCTCGCATACAATCAGGTATAAGCCCAATAACCTGTCCACCATGCTTTAAAGCCGATTTTGCTAAAGCCCCCATTATACCTGTACCACCACCCCCGAATATTATTTTTATGTTCCTTTTCGCAAGTAGGATTCCGATTTTTTCAGCGGTTTCCAGATAAGCTCCATCCGCTCCATCAGCAGTCCCTCCAAATACACAAATTGATTTAATTCTCATTTTTTTGATCTCTTGTTAAATAATTCCTTCGTTGCCTTATAAATATCAGAATCAATAAGTTCCGGTAATAAAAAAAATGGAATTCTATCAACAATAGGAAATAGAGAATCACATTCATTGCAATGGATAATTGAATTTATCTCTAAATTATTATTCACTACAGGATAGTTAATTAGAGTCTTTTCTGAATAACACTTTACACATCTAATTTCATTAAAATTAATATCCATTACACTTCACCCTCATTTCGTTATTATCCTTCTTGGCTTCATTTGAAGCATAATTAAGATATATCGAGGAACCCCCAAATGTACTTACTGGACTGTTAAGCAAACTATCAACGCCAGCTTCAATTCCTAAAACCGCCCTTGCTAACTCCATATTTTGTCCAGTCGAATATTGTCCACAGGACAGTCTTACATTTTTTAATGTCTCCAACAACTGCATTTTATCATCTCCTTTTAAAAGTAGAGTATATCTTGAAAAATCAGCACAAGGTTCCACGGCTCCCATTAAATTATAAACAATCGAATCTAATGTTACCGCAAATAATGTAAAATAATAAGCAAAATTCCCTTGAAGAAATGGCATGTTTGGTTTAACATTTCCATATCCAAAAGCAGCAAAATCCAAAAGATTTTTAGAATAAAAAAAACCAAGCAAAGCCGAAAAAATTAAGCATGAAAGCATAACTTTTCCTGAAGTACTGTTTTTTAATGAATATCTAAAAGAAATTTTATAGTCTTTTATTATTGAGTTTAAAACATCCTCAGTTCTGCCAAATGCATCAGCGCTAAAATCCCATGTTACCATATGAAACAAAATCAAACAAAAGCCAGTCAATAACCAACTAATACTGTCATGTAAATTTTCAAAACTATTAAAAAAATCAAACGTTGAATTATAATAAATAATTAACGAATACTGATTGATTAATTGAAAAAAATAATAAAATATTTTTTTAAAGATATTAATTGTAGATGGAGTTGCATTTAGATAAGATCGATATATTTCTTTGAAATCATTCCATTGTTCTGTTTTCCAAGCTTGTAATAAACGATTTGCTACATTATTATCTTTATGTTCATAAGCTAAAAAACTATCTATTTTTTCATTTATTTGATCGATATAGGTCACAAAAGTATCTAGATGCGAATTTATTTGTTTTTGTTTTTTACTTAAAATTAAGAAATCTAAAAATTTACTGACTCGTGGTCTAGCTGAATAATAATTTATATTAAACTGGTTTAATAACTGAACAGAAAACATAGTCCAAAAAGGTAAAAACGGAGACCAAGCAGAAATATAGGAAATAACAACACCAGAACTTACAGAAATAGGAATTGAAAAAAAAGATTTACAATAGTCAATCAATTTAAATTTTTGATTTGTTGATTCCTGATCTTTAAATTCTTCCTGTTGGTCTCCACAACAATTTTCAACAAAATGGTTAAGATTATCTTTGCTTATTTTAAATGTAACAAACGTGTTTATTATTATATTGCACAAAATCGCAAGATATTTAAATCCATCAGGTTCATCTTCCATAGCATCTTTAGTCGGTTGATATAAGCTTAACCCTCCTAAAACTGCACTTAATGAGACTAGAAACAATAACAAATAGAAAAAGTTTGAAGGCCGATGAGATGCTTTTTTTTTAGCGGTGGAAAATAAAATTTCTATGGGTTCTCTCTGCATGTTATACTCCTTTGCATTTAGTTAATCCAAGTAAATAATGAACCATGCCTCCCACTGGATTATAACCCACATTTTTATCATCTAATCTAATATTTCTAGAAATACATAATTCCGCATTTGCTATTTTTTTTGTAAAATCATCGATGCTATAATAATTTGAAGGAGCTCCAAATTCATATTTCAAAGAATGTAAATTATCTATCAATTTAGAAATATAAGGAATCTTTTTCTTAGAACGAAAAAGATCAACCAGAATTATTTGTCCGTGAGATGATAGAACTCTCTTTAACTCTAATAAACCATTCTTAGTATTTAATACACTATGAAACATAAAGGAAGTAAAAATATAATCGAAATTACTCGATTTAAAAGGAATTCTTTCAGCATCGCAACGAAATAAACTCGCATAAACTTTGCTACGGGCAGCTTCTTTCAACATATTAAAAGAAATATCAAACCCATACAAATTTAGATCAGGCCGAATTTTCTTGATCGCCGCGCCCAATATCCCAGCTCCTGTGCCTAGTTCCGCTATTGATGCTCCCTTAACTGGATTAAGAATATGAATAATAATTTCAGCTAAGCGTTCATAACTATAACCTCTTTTTTTCAACTTTGGTTCAACATCATGACTATAAGTATTTGACCATTGGTCAAAACCATTGATAATTCTTCTTTTAATAATGGTTTTTATCATTTATGTGGCGCTCACATGTTTATTCGGCGGCTTCCTTAAAAGCACGGTAATGTAGTGGCCTCTAACTGAAAAGTTTGTATCCTCTATTAAAATTCCCTGAGATACTAATTTTTTTTTAATTAATTCCTTAGAATCGGAAGGTGGTAATTTATATTTATAAAATTTTCTCAATGAGCCTATCGACTCAAGGAAATGGTAATAATTTTCGAAATTCTTAAATTCCATTTCAAATAAATCATTCCATTCTTCACATAACAATAAATTAGTTTGATTTATGAGTAACTTTAATTCTGCTAAACTTATTCTACCTAAAGGATCTGCTAAAAAACCTTGATCTTGATACGGGAAAATATTATTTTGATATTCTGTTCCCACGGTAAGAATAATAGCCAAACCATCAGGTTTCAAAACTCTAAAAATTTCATGAATTGCTTCCACGGGACGAGGCAAATGATGAATCACCTGTTGTGCCGTTACAATATCAAAAAAATTAGAATTAAAACACATGTTTTGCGCATCGGTTAAAAAACATTTTATTTTACCCTCAAAGAGAGGTGATTGGTAAAGGAATTTTAACATGGAAACGGACAAATCACTAGCAAATACTTCTAAAATATTTCCAATTTGACACAAAAATTCAACTACTTTTCCTTGTCCTGAACCAATATCCAAAACACGCATTTCATCCTTCAAATACGATTTTAAAATTTTGAATAACCTTCTAGTTTCGCCATTTTTTTTCCATATAAATTGATTCTTTTTGCTCCAATTCTGTGATTGTTCAGAAAAAGTATTCATTACATCTGAGACATCAAATTGATCCATAATGTAGATGCCCTCACTTTTATATAAAATTAAGATTGTACCCCATTGTTTATTAGCAATGGTGTCCTTATTCCAGATGCTTCGAATCGACGAGAAGATGGAGGAGTC
This sequence comes from uncultured Pseudomonadota bacterium, assembly GCA_963795715.1. Taxonomy (GTDB): domain Bacteria; phylum Pseudomonadota; class Gammaproteobacteria; order Coxiellales; family Coxiellaceae; genus JAFEDN01. The sequence continues at coordinate 1,431,753 of CAWCIY010000003.1, read as the reverse complement.
GACCTCGGTCGTCGAGTCATTGTCAAATCCCAACTATTAGATCGAACATAACGCTTAGAGGCTAAATCATTTTTATTTTCAAAATTAGTATTTTTATTTCCAGTAGTTTTACTCTCTGACTTAAACCGACTGTGAAATTCTTCTCTTTCACCAGCCAATCCATATTGCTTGGCAAACAATCCATTCGCTTGCATCAATGTTGCAAAACTTCCTTCTTCAACAATACGCCCTTCATCCAAAACTATTATTTTATCCACATTGTTTATATATTTTATATTAGTTAATTTATGGGTGATCAACAGGGTTGTAAGCTTGCGAATTTGAATCAATCTATTGAGTTTTTTCATTACTGCAATTTCGGTTTTTGAGTCTAATGCAGAAGTTGGCTCATCTAAAACTAATATCTTCGCCGAATCCCTGAGATAAGCTCGAGCAATAGCTATTCTTTGTCTCTGTCCTCCAGAACTTTTAGCTCCACCTTGTCCGAGAGGAGCATCCAATCCACGCTCACTAATAAATTTTCTTAAGCCAGCATCTTCTGCAGCTTTTTTTACCCTTTCTCTATCTTCTACCTCAAGATTACCATATCTTATATTTTCGTATAATGTGGCATCGGGAAGCATTCTGGGAAGTTGGGGTACCACTGCTAAATAAGCTCTCAACGAAGAAGTATTGAATTCTTCAATATTATTTCCATCTATGGTCACTGATCCTTCAGTGGGTTTATAGAAGTTTTCTAATAATTTTAGGATACTAGATTTTCCTGCTCCACTTAACCCGGCAATTACAGCTGTCTTTCCTTCTGCAATCGAAAAACTGATATTCTTAAGTACTGGTCCTTGTTTTTCGTCATAGGTTAAACTGACATTTTTAAATTCAATGCTAGGTGCTTGTGAAGTGAGCTTTAACTCTGGAAGTTGCATATCTTCTTGATCTCCATCTTGATCAAGATATGTGATCAGCATTTTAAAACTCTCATAATCAGAAAATAATTTATTAGTGTTTTCTGACAAAGTTTCAAGATTAGCCAACAATTGCAATAAATAAAATATTATCCAAGAAAAGTCTTCACCTGAATAGCCATCATTGAAAACGTCATAATCGAAAAACAAACTGGCCCCTAATATAGCTAGCCCCCCCATCAATGCAGATTGAAACATCATCGCCTTATTACGAATACTTAAACTTTGATTAATTTTTTCATCTAAATTTCCTAAGTTTCTCTGAATATTTTTTAACTCATAACCAACGTTACCGAAATAATGAACGTTTTCATATTGATCTAATTGAGAAATAATATAATCATAGCTATTAAATAATTGATAAATATATTCAACTTGAACCGCTGTTACTTTTTTCGATCCTAACAAAGTTACACCAGCATAGGATACTAACAGACCAGCTAAAACAAGTGACATATCACCGAAGACATATCCGACCAAACCAAACGCCATTATAGCTTCAACAACCGAAGGAAGAACTCGACCGAGCATTCTGTCAATGAAAGTTCTTCCAATATGTTCATAACTAGCTCCAAAATGCTGCACGGCAGGTGCATTTGTATTTGAAATTCGATACTCCATAGGCAGAGAATAAGATTTTTTCATTACGTCTAAAGTTAATTTATGGGATAAATTTGTACCCACTGGAAGAAGGAGTAACTCTCTTCCAATAGCCAATGATTTTGCAGATGACCATGACAAAGCGTAAGCAAACATCCATTTAACACCTTCAGCTACGTCATCTTCTTGTAAACTGCCTAAAGATCGTACCAAGAAAAAAGGCGCAGCTAAATTGATAGCAGCATTAGCGACAGTGATCAAAAATGAACTTGCGCTTCTTAGCTTATTATTCAGAAAAGTCCACGCAAGATAAGACGAAATGGTTGGTTTCACTTCCTTATCAAATATTGAACGCATAAACGATATCCTTTCGCAAAAATTTTACTTAAAGGTATAAAAACTTTGAGGATTTTGTCAATATCAATATCTCTCAAAGAAAAACCCGACATTTTAAATGTCGAAGATACATCCTTTACCCTGATTAATCAAGATTAATAATACTGCAATTCAGACAATAGAAAACGACGAAAAGGATTTCTTGAGCGTAAAATCATTGATTTTGCTCATTTTAAGAATTGACATCGCATATCCTAGAGCCCCTTGTCCATTAGTAATCCTCACCGCTACGTCACTGAGTAAAACTCAGTGACGTAGCTTATTATTTTACAAATGATTACAGTTATTTTTTTGATAAATTTTTGCTCATTTTATGAAAATAAACTTTAAAGAGATGTTGAATTAACTGCAAAGAAATGGGTTTAATCAAATAATCATTCATTCCGGCTGCCTGTGCTTCAGCCTTCATCATTTGGTCATCATGGGCAGTTAATGCAATAATCGGTATTGGATATTCACGATTTCCTTTTTCCTGTTCCCGAATCAGTTTCGCAGCCATGATGCCATCTATTCCAGGCAATCCAATATCCATAAATACAAAATTGTAATGGTTTTTCATACATAATATCACGGCATCCTCACCCGTAGCAGCGATATCCACGGAACAATTCAGTTGCTCTAATATCCTTTTAACAATCTGTTGTGGTAAAGGTGAATCCTCAACCAATAATATTTTCTTTTGCTGCATATCTTCATTCCTCCAGAATTTGATTTGACAAAGGTATTTTCAGAGGCAAAACAATCTGAAATACCGTTCCCTGATTTAATTGACTGTATACGGCAATATTGCCGTTCATTTCTTCGATAAATTGCTTGACGATTCTTAATCCCAATCCACTGCCTTTATATAACCCTTTATTGCTTGGTGTTACTTTTGAAAATTTCTCATAAATTAAATCTATTTTTTCCGAAGGAATCCCAATACCACTGTCTTTGATGATCATTCGGATCACTTTTTCCTTTCGGTTTAAATTCGATTTCTCTATGTGGACACGAATTTTGACGTAACCCTTTGGGGTAAATTTAATGGCGTTACTGATTAAATTAATCAAAACCCGTTGAATCCGGTAAGCATCCCCCATCACTACATCGGGAATAAGTTTCCCGTAATGTACTGACAAACGGATTTTTTTCAATCGCGCTGCGGGCATTTGCATTTGTAATACTGAACGGATTAATGCTTTTAAAGACAACGGTTGCTGCACTACCGGACGGGAACCATATTCAACATGAGTAAAATCCAAAATATCATTACAGTAATCCAGCAATTCTTTAGCAGCCTGAGAGATTTCTATTAAATGAGAGCGGACATCCGGTGAAACTGAAAGATCGGTTGCCAATAATTCCGTCATGCCATAAATGCCGCTGATCGGAGTACGGATATCATGCTGCATGTTGCGGATAAAATCAGTTTTTATACGATTGGCAGATTCGGCTTTGTCCCGTTCAGCCCGCAAAGCCAGTTCTGCTTCTTTCAGAGCGGTGATATCGACATAAATACCCAACACCCCTGATATTTTAGGGCCATCATATAAGGGGACTTTGCTCGTCAATAGAAATAAATCCCTGTCATTGAGCTGCCGTTGCTTTTCTTCGATGTTGGTTTTAGGTATTCCGGTTTGGAGGATTTCTTGATCGTCGCGGATAAATTTTTGTGTCTGCTCTGGATTCCAGGGTAAATCGTGATCGGTTAAGCCTACAATTTCATCGGGGTGATTTAACCCGACTTGTTTGGCGAAATTATTGTTACAACCCATGAGCTTGAGTTTCGTATTTTTCCAAAAGACAAATCCGGGTACTTTCGTGACAATATCACTGAGCATCTGTGTCTGTTTACGCAGGGATTCGATTTCATTGATGTCTTCACCGATCAACAAGAGCAATGGCCTGTTTCTTTTCGGCAATAAGGTAAAAATATGCCATCGAATCGTTAAATATTGACGATTAGAGAGCCGGATTTTTTTGACCCTGCTTTGGGGTGCGATGTTCATTATCCGATGAGGCAGGATATGACGAATGTTTTTGGATGTTCTAAAATAGCTTCTGGTTTTAGCATTGGCGTATAAAACATGGCTTTCCTCCAAAACCACCAAAAAGTGGGGAGAATTTTCACAGAAAAAATTAAAAACAGAGTTTAAGGCGCGATCTTCCATGATAATTCCTCCGTCAACAGCACAGTAAGGGTGTCTGTTGCAAATTAGGAGATGATTTGGATTCGGAGGGATAATGAAAAATTCCTTGACTCTCTATCAAAGAGGCTAAATCTTGCGGGGGTTGCATGGAGTTTTGACGCAAATGTTGCATGAATATTTCGGTTTGTATTCGCCCTAGCCGATGTCGCCAAATTTCATCGCCATGTTGAGCCATCCAATCCGTCAACACCGTTTGATCTATCTCGGGTGCGATGGTATTTAACCCGTTTTTTATGCTTGGGTTCGTTAACAATTCTTCCCCAGCTTTCAAGAATAACGTAAAGGTCGCATCCAAATACATGACCATGGTTGGGAAATCCAGCATAAAATTAGCAGGTTTTTTGCCATTGAGAATTCTTTCTTGAGTAAAGCGTGATCCAAAATCATCCCCTGTGCTCATATTGACTAATAAAGCGACGCGATCAAAATCGCTCTGCGAAAAATGTTGAGAAATCGCACCTTCAATACCGGTAGCCGTGACGACCGCCCACATTTCCGGCAGAATTTTTTTGATTCTCTGAATCGTTTCTGGATGATGGGTATCCAGCAGTAAACCGGAATAACCCTGTTTCATGGCATCCAGATAAGCTTCAGGTGAAATATCCACCACAAAAATATTTTTTTTAGGCACACCGGCACTCTCTAACGCACTGGCGATGCCTCTGCCTACTTTACCAAAACCAAAGATCATGAATTGATTTCTCAAAAATAATTGATCGACATTGATTAAACTGAGCAGTGTCGTTAAATACAAAGAGGGGGGAGCCAGACGGGTATTATCGGCCAGGTTTTTCCAATTCAACACCAGAGCGGCAATGGATTGTTGCGCCAGATGGTGGATAACTCGCACAAAGCTATCTCCCGTTCCCAAACCGGTTTCAATGGCTTTAGTTTTAGAAGAATCAACGCTAATAACTGGAAAAGTCATCTGCCGATAAAGTACCGGATCGGTTTTGGTGAGTTTGACCATGCCATTGTTAGGGATAATTTCATTCATCCCGGCACAACAGTCATACACAATATCGTAATAATTCTGTTTCTTTTCATCAGGGATGGTGGAATAAAAAGGAATTTGTGCCGCCAGGAGAGGCTGTAAGGCATTTTGATGAATCACTAATTCAGGAGATACGGTGACTTCCACCCAGGCGCCAGATTCCAATAAGGCGGTGATCAGCGCTAGAGTGATGCGCGTTAAATGAATATTGACCAGAATAATCTTGCCTTTCAATGGCTTCCGCTGCGCTCAACCTTTTTCTAATTGATGCAAACAATGGCGGTCTTTCAGTGGGATATGCTGCTCGTAAGTATCCCATAAAGGTTGATAATGACTGAAGGTACGCAATAGGCGTCGCCTGAAGTGATCAGCGGCAGGCTGAATAAAGCAGTCTCGCCTGGTCAGAGAGACAGAAAGTGGAATTCGGTTAATCCTGTTTCTGGCAAATGATATAGCGTGCATATTTTCTCCTACGGAATCGGTGTTTTTTCTGTTCAATGGACTGATCTGTGTTAAAATAATGACCAAACACCAGTGCCGATAGGAGATTCTGGAAGGACTCCAGTCCTATGCGGCACTGACGCACGGACTGGTTCATCATGGCAATCGCATTGAATTTCTCTCCTCCTTATTTCAAATTTAGAAGTCTTTCTATCTATTGATTTATCAGCCTTTTTTCTTTATAAAACAGAGAGTTTTATACCAGGAAAGGAGTGCCTGATGAAATTGGAGAATACCTTTCTCGAGCATTTTTCAGATCTCAAAGACCCTCGATTAAAGTCCCATCGTAATTTTAGATACAACCTGATCGACATTTTAGTGATCACTGTTCTTGCCACGATCTGTGGGGCTGATAATTGGGTAGAAATTTATAAATTTGGTTTAGCGGAAGGGGGAGAAAAGAAATATAAAAATATGTTGCACCTACGCAGAGTAGAGAAACTTCACAACCATGACCGAATCGAAACACGGCGCTATACATTGATATCTGCTCGGAAAGAAGCGGGTTTTAGCGTCCGGTTTCCGGGTTTAAAAGGGATAGGGAAAGTGGATATTACCCGAACCACAAATGATCAAGTTGAATATTCCACCCGCTATTTTGTCACCAGTTTAAACTACGAGCAGATCAACACTTTTGTGAAAGCGGTTCGTCAACATTGGCAAATCGAAGTAGACTTACACTGGTCTCTAGACGTGAGTTTCCGTGAAGACTTGAATCAATCTCGTATGGGGCATTCTGCTGAAAATTTAGCGCTGGTGAGACGGATAGCACTGAATCTCCTTAAGCAAGAATCTACGCATCAACATGGGATCTCTTGCCGTCGCAAAACGGCAGGGTGGGATCATCAATATCTACTTAAAGTACTGGCAGCGGATCAACGCTTTAAATAAAAATTAACCATCTTACATTCAATTTGGGTTCTTCTGGCAGGTACTTGTCAGCTGTTTGTAGTTACTTTTTAACAGAGTAAATTATCTCATTTATTCAGCACTTATATTTGGAAAATGACACTCACATTTAGATTTTTTGCGTTATTACTTCAGATAAAAACTATTTCTGGAAGGAACTTTGAAGAATTCTTGAAAAATTTAATTCAATGCGATTGCCATCTTAATCATGCGCTTATATTAATATATTAATGTTTTATTTTCAATAAAGTCGCGGGATAAAGGCAAGCTGAAGCATCCCCTCAAATTTCCAACCTATTATTTATCACCGAAAATTAAATAAAATTTAAGTTACAAAACGAAATGAGGGATTTGGCAGATCGATTCTAATCGATTATAACCGATCTGCCATTTTCAATTTCAATGCGACTTATTCAGGGTTAATGATGGTTGTACCGGCGGCGGAGTTCCTTTTTTAGATTTAGGAGCCATCATTCGCGCAAATCCCGCAAGCAATCGTCTTTTTGGAACGGAATCTTGACTTTGCTTAGTAGAACCTGAGTTTAATTTGGCTTCATAAGTAGAAGTCCGCGGCTGAGGGAATAAACCTAACATCTTAGCCAAATGATCTTCCAATTGCTCATCATCTGAAACACCAGTGATAGGCTTAATTTCTCCATCCATAATAGCGTTTAGCACACAGGTCATGTCGACTAAAGCTAAACGGTCTTCTCTAGAAAAAGTAACGCCTTTCTTGATTTCATCTACTTTAAACGACGCTTTATCTACTAATTTTTTACCAGTGGTTTTTATGATGCTGGCTGCAGCGCACGCTTTTTCAACCAGACCATGTGCATCTGCAAATTTTTTATTCCATTGCTCTTCGGGAGTTGGCGTAAGAATTTCATTTTGTCTTAATAAAGTCATTTTTCGTGCGAATCGCTCGGACAAACGATCCTCACCCTTAGAATCCAGCGTCCAACTGGCTAAGCGTTGCATGGCTGTATGCTTATCTATATCCACCTTTGCGGTTAAAATCTTTTCTAAAATAATGGCGCCTACTCCCACAATGGGAATTTGTTTGGCTAGTTCAGCTCCTGTGTTAATAGCCACATTAGCCATATTATTTGCCTGATCTATAGTCCCGGTCTGAATACTTTTCGCCGCACCAAAATGGTAATTGATTTTTCTTAAGCTTTGATAATAGGCATTTAACTGCTTATTGTTATAAATCGATGCCCGTTCTGTTTTGCTTTTCTGATCGATATCAAACGTCTTTTTAATATTCTCAACATCATCCTTCAACTCAGCGCTCGCCTGTATTTTATTTTGCTCTAACCGATCCAATAATTCTGACGCTTTAATTCCTGCAATAACATGAACTTTCGCCCGTTGGGCAATATTATATTCTTGTAAGATTGCATCATCTTTGTCAGTAATGACGTCTACATCTGCATTGGGGCCTACATTCGCATCTTCCATTCTAGCTGAACCTTGCAATGAAATGACATTTATATCTGCTTGTTCGCCAATTTCACCCCTACGGCCGTTATTGCCTCTCAAAACCGCTCCACCTTCTTGGTTAGTAGATTGTGCCAGCTTTTGTTTCGGAGTTTCTGTAGTAATTTCATTTAAGGTATGGATTCCCCCAGAGTTCGAAGTAGTAGGACGGAATGGCTGCTTACTAAGTGGTTGCCCGGTTTTAGAATCGAGCTTTTCTTTTTGCATTGTTCTAATCTGTTGTAAAGTTAAAGTTGTTTTCATAGCATTCTCCTTAATTGATTTGATTTGATTTGGTTTCTTTTGATGTTCATTATCTGTCGTAGAAACCGATCGAGCAGATAATAGTGGACTCGGTGATATCTGTTTATCATCGTTAGCCTCTAACCGTCGCACTACAGCAATGATTTTCGGTTTAGAATTTTTAGTTTTTTCTTTTAACAAGACAATATATTCTTGTTTTTTGGTTAATTCTTGCGTTGCTAGAACTTTAACTAGCAGTTTTTCAACAAGCTGATTTCCTGAAACTAACCATTGAATTAACACTTCAATTATCAAAGGGTCCAATTCCGCCTGTTGAGAGTTCAAATGATCTTCAAGCGCTTTAATAAAATTAATGGCTGGCTCAGGATTTTTTTTCATAACAAATAGCCAATCACTTCTGAACTGAGAACGCAGACCTTGCTTTAATTTCGCCATTGCCGCTGCACTACCCATCATGACATACAACAGTAAAGCATCAATAATAGCTCTACGTAGCTCTTGGGTTTTCGCATGAGTTAAACAATTTTGCAGAGATTCAACTTTACTAGTTGTGTTCCCTAAATTAGCTTTAAGCGCATGAGCACATTCAATCTGTACATCTTCATATGGTGAAGACAAATTTTTCTGGATGATTGATAACGCCGTTTTACTACTTCCGTTACTTGTAACAAATTCAAGTAAAGTCTGTACAGTTGCGCTACGTACACATTTGGCATCATCCATTAAAGATTTTTCTAATAACTTAGCGCTCTTATCACGTAGAAAAATTTGACCACTGAGGTTGTCTTGATCGGTTTTTAGACCTTTTATCAAAGCTTGCAAGGCTTCTTCACTTACTTCTTCACTAGTGAAGTTATTTGTGTTACTCCAGCGCCCTAGCCGCCAAATCGCTGCCGCCCGTACTTCAGGATTAGAATCTTTTAGACAAGGTATTAGTTCAGGAATGATTCCTTCAGGCTGATACAATTTGCGCATGGCCTCTACACAAAATTTTCTAACAATCGGCTGCGGCGAATGTAAGCCTTCTTTTAATATTGTTAAATCAGGGGCTGAGGTATGTCGATAATCGAGGAATTTTTCTAGCGTTTGTATCACTATATTAAGTATTTCTAAATTATCTTCTCTTATCATTCTCCTCCCTAATAATCTAATAACTTCATGATTATTAGTTCCAGGAAAGTTTGATAATGCTTCAAGCCAATACTTACGTTCTTCGGGGGATGACGGAATGGTCATGCCCCTCTCTAATGCAGTGTATACTATTTGATTACTGTCATAATTGACTGCCCAATACGTGATGATATTAATTACATTTTTTTTAATACTAGGGCCTATTTTTTGCAAGGGCTTATTTTCTAAAAATTCCATCAATAATCGGGTAGCTTCAGCTTTTAATCCATTATTGATTGTGATTAACATCTGATAACAAGAGGTGCGAACTTTAGAATGTTTTGATATCAAGCCTTCAATTAACACGTTGATAATGATTGGGCTCATGACAGATTGTTGAAAGAAAATTCTAGCCCCAATACCAATTACCATACTCTTTAAATAGGGTTCGACCAGATCACTAAAATCATCATTATTAATAACCACATATTGTAAAGCAGTTAACCATTGTTCCATCATTTCAGGTTTTCTTAAGCCTTTTTTTACTACTTGACAAGCTTTACTATAATCATTGGCAGCCCATGCGCACAAAGTAATTTGCGCTGCCTGCACCACCTCTGGTTTATTATCTTGTAAACAAATTAACACATTGGGTAAATAATCAAAATTTTTTGTTATAGCCAAACTTAACACACATTGCGCCCGGATTTTGGGAGAATTAGCACTTAAACCGCTTACTAAAATATTTAATGCCGTCTTGTTATGTTCAGCCGCCCACTCGGTTAATGTTTTGACAGTTGATAATTCTAAATCTTTGAAATCATTGTTATTTGTTTGTATAAATTGGCCAATATTTCTGGCTGTATCATCATCAGGATTCACTTTTAACAGTCCGGACACACATGCCTCGAGAACTTCAGGGTATTTTTTCAGCACTAACCCTTTCTTCAATAGTCGAATTGCTACAGGATTTTTCTCATTAGTCCATTCTTTTAATGTATTTAAAGTGGCTTTACGTAAACTAAAATCCGAGTCTTGCAAACAAATCCATAAAGATTCTTCAATTGCAGGGTCTATAGTAGAAACATATTTTATAAGCGATGCGCATCTGCAACGTAGATTAATAGGACTCTCAGTTTTTAAGCCTTGCGCTAATAGAATTAATAAATTTTCTTTACCAATAATATCGATGTGTCTGACCAATCTGGAAATCGCCGCAAGCTGGATGTAAGAACCCATTGGCCCACTCGAATAAGCCTCCATTAAGTTTTTCAAAACTTCATGTTCAGTATGACCAATTTCTAAAGCGATAATACACTCATCACAGATCTGTTGATTTGTCGAAGTTATCAGGCAATTATTGAGTACCTCTAGCGCAGCTTTAGTACCATGACGCGCCCATTGAGTTAAAATTTTAATAATATTATAATATAAAGGTTGATTTTCTTGCTTATTCAAGGTCGAAGCTAAAATCTGCACCACTTTGCTACACCCAAAAAATCGCTGATCTAGAGCCTTAATCCATTTTTCCCGCAATTCCATACCTTGATCATTTAGCGCCTGACTTAATAAATGCAATGCTTCGGAGTTGCCGTTGACTGCCCATTTTCCAAATAAAGTAATAGCCAAATTATCGTATTCAGGAATACCGTTGTCAAAATATTGCTTGAGTCCCACCACGATAGCCTCGCTTCCTTTCCAACTTCCTAATTGATCTTCATCTTCTTTTAAACTAGACATCCAAACAAAACACTCAAATTCCGTTGCATTTTTTAATATTTCTTCTGCTAAAGAAAGCGCTACTGCACACTGTGAGTTAATCATTCGTCCAAAACTAAAAATGGCTGCCAATCGCAGCGTTAATTCTTCATCATTCAAAAATCTCTTAATTGCTTGGACAATTCGATCACTACCTTCTCCACTTAGATAAATACCCTCACTGAGCGCATTTATACAAGAAAATTGAATTAGTAATTGGGATGATCTAAGTCCATGCAATAAAATATCTAGAGCACTGTGATTATCTGCTAATAACCATTTTTGAAGTTTTTTAATAATGAATCTGGTTTTTTGAATATCTAACTCAGCATCAATTAAACAAGCAGTAAATGTTCTAGCTATAATTAAACAATTAGGATGGATTTCATCCAACAAATCAATATAACTGTTTGCGTCTGATACGGATAACATTCGTAATTTTTCAACCATAACGATGACCACATCGTCAGGATTTTGTAGTTTATTTAACAAACGAATTGCAGTATTTTTATTAGTTTTGTTTAATTTTGGTATCTGATTAACAATTATTTTGGCAATGCGTTTAATTGAAGTCACTTCAAGCTTGTGTATTTGAAAAATTTGGTAAGCGATATTCCACCAAAATTCATTATCATTACAATTTCTTATAAACATTTCCAAGATAATAGCGTCTGCATGGCCATTCATAATGAATTCATATAAACTTTGTGCTTTTTCTAAATAGAAATCTGAGGTATTAAAATATTTTAAAAAATACGTCAATTCAGTATCTACAATGGTTTTAGTTGCGGTTTTATTTAAATTTTTAAAAAGATTATATGACTGAATTTTTAACTTTTGTTGATAAAAATTATAACGTTCTAAATTTGGAACAACCAGATATCTAGACAAAGATGAATCAGCTTTAACCTCAGCTTGCAACGTCAGGTAGCCACTATACAATAAAAGGCTCCATAAACTATCAGCATTATTTTCAACAAATTCTAAATTAATTTCTTTATCTATGGATTTCATGATAGGCTTATTTGTCAATAACTGCTCAAAATCTGTTTTTATTGTTTCGTTAGACCTATTTATAACTAGCTCAATCAGTTCATTCTGAGGGTAATTACAAATTGGTTGTTTCATTTCATCGACATATTCAATACCATTTTGTTTACAACTATCAAACAAAGTTGTGATCAGCCGCGGATTGAACAGTCTTTCTTTGCCGATGCCATAACCACCACAACAATTTTCGATGGTATCTAACTGTATTTCGGTGATCATTTCGAATGCATCATTAAATTGTTCAAAAACTTCTGCTTGTGAAAATCCGAAATATGGACTCCAATTATCGGATTGCAAATTATCAATATAAACATTATCGATTTCAGAAAACAAATTTTTTGTCTCTAATGATAGAGTTCCTGCTAAAATTGCCATTTTTAAAGAATCATTAGATTTTAGTATTGATTCAAATAATTTTTTCATGAAACCAAGTATTTTTTGATAATATTGCCGATCTTGTTGGTTCCTCAACAATTGCCCTAAAGCATAGTTGATAGGTACATCAAAAGCATCTAATAACAGAATGACAGGTGTTTCATAACGATTAAATAAACGATCAATTAATAAGCCTAACGACAACTGAAGCGTTTCTTCACTACAGTTTATACTCTCCAGTAAATTCAATTCACCCTTACCTTTTATTTCATGTTGCTCCATTTGTTCTTTAAAAATCTTTATCAGATATTTTTTAAATTTTTCGATAAATTGTTGATAATTTTCAGCTTTAAGATCGGTAAAATTTATAAAAATTACAGGATATTTTCCCTGATGTTGTTGACAAAACTTTTTTTTCTCAGCTATTTTTAATCCATGAAATAAAATAGAGTTTTCTTTATTGCTGAAAAAACAATTCAGCATTGATAAATTAAAAGTTTTGCCAAAACCGCTGGGACGAAGTACAACTGATATTGGAAATTTATCATTTGCTATTTTCTCAATTAATAAACTTTTATCAATAAAGCGGTATTTGTGCTCTGCAATCGTTTTAAAATCACTAGTATCAATTCCAAAGGAAGAGAGCGGCACCGATAAATTCCAAGTTTGTTCATTAGATTCAGAAGAATCGGAGAGTAATAAACTATAGTCGGCAGGGTTAGGAAAGGCAATAATAGATTTACCAAAAAATTGAAAATTAAGCGTTGCTTGTATATTTATCTGTGAATTAGGTGCATTCACATTTTCCATCTTGGCAAGAACTCTGGGTTCTCGATAATAATTTAATTTTTCCTCTTTATCTTTCATAGAACTTGCATCCTTTGCAGACATCGAGATTAAAATAAACTTAATTTCAATCTATCACATATTGCAACATTATGTCAAGCATAGCCCTTGACAACTCATTCATCCCCTGTTTAATCTAACCTAATGAAAAATCCTCACGATTTTTGTCCTTGCCAATCTAAGCGGCTTTTAGCTGAATGTTGTGGACCTTATTTGTCAGGCAAGAGTTTGGCGCCTACGCCGGAAGCTTTGATGCGTTCTCGTTACACAGCTTATTCCCAAGCCAATATTATTTATATTCAAGAAACTATGCGAGAGAAAGCTTTAACCGGTTTCAATGCTGAAACGGCGTGGCAATGGGCGACTCAAGTTCAATGGCTGGGCTTAGAAATCCTTGCCGCTCCTCCGGTTACTGAAAATTTTATGAAGGGCTGGGTCGAATTTAAGGCTTTTTTTCGCGATCAGGGTAAACAAAGTGTTCTTCACGAACGCAGCGAATTCATATTACAAGATGGCCGATGGTTTTATATTGATGGCGAAATCCTGTCTTAACATTTTGAGCAATCCCGCGAGCTAAGTCGCGGGTTCACTTGTTTTAAAGACATTAGTATGGAAAGAATGGGAAATAATTCTCCGCGTAAGGAGCTTGAGGAGGAGCCGGATCAAATTTTATAATATCCGCTATCGCTCGCTCAATCTCAGCCTCTTTAGTACTCAACTGAGATTTATTATTTCGATCTACTTCCTTAAAATCTCTTACCAGTCCTAATAATTGAGTGGATTCAACCAGCCGGCTCATTTCTTTTGGCGTCAGTTCAGAAATAAACTCCAAACTCATAAGACCCGTATGAATTAACGAAGATACTCCTCCAGACCGTAAGGTTTCTATTTCAAGCTCAGTTCTAATCTTCGCACTCTCATTTTTGGTATTTTTAGCATTTAAAGTAAGGTTAAGAAGAAAAATAATTTCTGGGTTAAGTGTGATTAAACTAAAAGTTAAGAATAGGTACCTGTTATGAGCCAATGGAATCAATTAATGGTTTACATTACTCTGGTGGAGGCTAAAAGCTTTTCCGAAGCTGGGAATATCCTCGGAATTTCCGGAGCAACGGTGAGTAAACAAATCACCGAATAAGAAAAAAAATTAAAATTAACCCTGGTGGAAAGATCGACCCGGCAACTCAAATTTACCGAAATCGGCGAAATTATATATGAAAAAAGCAAAAAATTAAGGCAAGATTTTAATTTGGTGACAGAATTTGCCAGCACCCTGCAAAAAGAACCCTCAGGCTTACTATCGGTGCTGACCACCGTGGGTGTTGGACAGTACATGATAGGCCCTTTTTTGGCAGAATTCCTCGAAAAATACCCAAAATTAACCATTAATTTAAAATTACGCGACAAAATTTATGATCTTGAGAAAAATGAACATTTTGATATTGCCTATGGATATGCTCATGAATGGCTGGAATCTCAAAGTGACAGCGCTTCAATAATTAATCGACGCATTTCGAATGCTAGAAGAATATTATGCGCCTCGCCGCAATATTTAAAGAAATTTGGCGAACCCAAATCGTATGCTGATTTTAAAAATCATCTTTACATTATGCACAGTTACCGAATGAAAGATATCATTTTAGAAAAATGCGCACAACATCATGTACATATTAAACCAATTTTATATGTCAACAATACTCAGGTATTACTTGAGAGCGTGCGTAATAGTATAGGTATCGCTCGAATCGCTGACTTTCTTATACAGGAAGATTTAAACTCAGGAAAATTGCAACAAATTTTTGAGCAACACAATGAACCCTCGGTGCCTTTATATCTTTTTTACAAAAAATCTGAATATGTCGCGCCCAAAATCACTCAATTTATAAAATTTTTCCTTGATAAGCTTTAAAATTACCACGACCCTTAGCACCACGACACCAAGCTGCACCAGAGGGTAAGGGGCCCATTGATGCAGCGTGGCGCATGACTGGCACAGTTTGCTGAAGTTCCTTCTTTTGTTGTCCCAATAACCCTGCTGTTCTCCAGATGTTCTCTTTGACGAGCTTGCTGCTTAAACAGCAAGCCATCAAGACGCGTGCCCAATTATTTCCCATAATAGAAAATAAAGGTGCAACGTTTGACTCGAGATGTTTTAAAGTAAACGCAAACGCGTCTTCGCGTATGTCGAAGAGAAATGAACCTGAATAGAGCAGGTTATTCAAAATGAAGGAATGATCATGGCAATCGCATTGAATTTCTCTCCTCCTTATTTCAAATTTAGAAGTCTTTCTATCTCTTGATTTATCAGCCTTTTTTCTTTATAAAACAGAGAGTTTTATACCAGGAAAGGAGTGCCTGATGAAATTGGAGAATACCTTTCTCGAGCATTTTTCAGATCTCAAAGACCCTCGATTAAAGTCCCATCGTAATTTTAGATACAACCTGATCGACATTTTAGTGATCACTGTTCTTGCCACGATCTGTGGGGCTGATAATTGGGTAGAAATTTATAAATTTGGTTTAGCGAAAGAATCCTGGTTAAGAACATTTTTAGAATTACCGAGTGGGATTCCCTCGCCGGATACATTCGCTCATGTATTTGCTCGCTTGGACCCGGTGGCCTTTGAGAGATGTTTTGCCCAATGGATAGCCTCTTTAAGTATTGATTTAAAGCAGGAAATTATTGCCCTGGATGGGAAAACAGTGAGGGGGTCTGGAAATAAAAGACAGGGACATCCCGCTATTCACCTGGTCAGTGCTTGGGCTACTCGAAATCGGATGATGTTAGCGCAAGTCAAAACCGCTGCCAAATCCAATGAAATCACCGCCATTCCTCAAGTACTGGAAATGATTGATGTCACAGGGGCTACCGTCACCATTGATGCGATGGGTTGTCAGACCAAAATTGCCAGACAGATTATTAGGCAGGGAGCAGATTATGTTCTTTCACTCAAGGAAAATCAGCCGACGTTGTATCAAGCCGTCTGTGCCATTTTTGCTTTAGCGGAAGGGGGAGAAAAGAAATATAAAAATATGTTGCACCTACGCAGAGTAGAGAAACTTCACAACCATGGCCGAATCGAAACACGGCGCTATACATTGATATCTGCTCGGAAAGAAGCGGGTTTTAGCGTCCGGTTTCCGGGTTTAAAAGGGATAGGGAAAGTGGATATTACCCGAACCACAAATGATCAAGTTGAATATTCCACCCGCTATTTTGTCACCAGTTTAAACTACGAGCAGATCAACACTTTTGTGAAAGCGGTTCGTCAACATTGGCAAATCGAAGTAGACTTACACTGGTCTCTAGACGTGAGTTTCCGCGAAGACTTGAATCAATCTCGTATGGGGCATTCTGCTGAAAATTTAGCGCTGGTGAGACGGATAGCACTGAATCTCCTTAAGCAAGAATCTACTCATCAACATGGGATCTCTTGCCGTCGCAAAACGGCAGGGTGGGATCATCAATATCTACTTAAAGTACTTACAGCGGATCAACGCTTTAAATAAAAATTAACAATCTTACATTCATTTTTTGGTTCTTCTGGCAGGTACTTATAAGCTGTTTGTAGTTACTTTTTAACAGAGTAAATTATCTCATTTATTCAGCACTTATATTTGGAAAATGACACTCACATTTAGATTTTTTGCGTTATTACTTCAGATAAAAACTATTTCTGGAAGGAACTTTGAAAAATTCTTGAAAAATTTAATTCAATGCGATTGCCATGACTGGTTCATATTAACCATACGATTCAACGGCTTGGGTTCATCCTTCTGAACAGTTTCGCCTAAAAAGGCAGATAGGGATCGGGCGCACGTGTAGTGATGCACCCAAATGTTTTTTTCAAAAGGAATCGTTTGACTTCTCGAACGAACGAAGTCATACACAAGAATTGAATTTTCAGTTAATATTGCTACAGCCATGTAATAAGGTTCCGCTTATTATTGGTTAGAGGCTTCCAGGTGTTGAACGCACCTGGATGTCTCGCTAGGGAATTATAAACTCCTTCAATGAAAATGCAATCGGAAAATTTTTGCTTGAATTCCTTGACACGGGTTTGAGCAAAAAATTTATAAAATATCAACAAGGTAAAAAAATATAGAGTGCTTTTAGCAACCCCCTAAATTCTGTAGTTGAGGAAAAAAAGAATGTGCAGAAGACTCACTTCTGTTCACCCAATGGATGAATTTTAAAACCGGCGTCCAAGGAATCTGCGACACAATGGAACAGAAAACCGGGTTAAGGTCCGTTATTTTTCTGAGGTGAATGGCTTTTTGCTTAACCAACATTTATAATAAAGTTAGTTTCACATTGATAGATTTTTCATCAAAATAAGAGAGTGAAGTGATGACCCAAGCGATTCGACAAGAAGTCACTGTACAAAAAGATCATCAGATTGAAATTTTTTCGCCTGAACTCAAATTAGGTGATCATGTTGAAGTGATCGTCTTACTCAGTCAGAGTGAGCCTAAAAAATCCAATCTAGGCTCCCTATTTAGCGCAGGTAAAGGCAGTTTTTCTTCTCCCGAAGAAGCAGACGATTTTATTCGCAGAGAAAGAGAGACATGAGAATAAAGTTGTCCAGGCAGGGGAACATTTATCTGGATGCCAATATCTTTATTTACTTGCTGGAAGGTTATGCTGATTTCGCTGCTATCCTTCAGCAATTAACGAATTTTATTGATTCAGGTCAATTACAGTCCTTTACCAGTGAGCTTTCACTCGCTGAAACATTGGCCAAACCCATCCGGGACAACAATCAGGCTTTACAGAGCCTTTACGAAAACACGATCCAAACCACCCGTAGCCTGACCGTTTGTTCTATTAACCGCGACATTTTAATCCAGGCTGCAAAATTTAGAGCAAAATCTGCAAATAATATGATTCGATTGCCGGACGCCATTCATTTGGTGACCGCGCAGGTACATCAATGTCAATTTTTTATCACTAACGATGTGAGACTGAAAAATTCTCTTGCCGACATGGATGTTTTATTGTTATCTGACATCAAAGCTCATCAGCTTGAGTTGATTTAACATTTCGGAGCTTTGCAATATAGACTTTTAAAGGAGTATTTATGCAGAATATCAAGTGTGTTCTTGTAGGTAATGCTCCTAAAACAGACTTATTGATTTCGTACACTACCAATGCATTTCCAGGAGAATATATTCCCACTGTATTTGATAATTACAGTTTCAATGTTATGGTAGACGGAAGACCGGTAAATTTAGGACTTTGGGACACCGCCGGACAAGAAGACTATGATCGTCTGCGGCCATTGAGTTACCCGCAAACAGATGTTTTTCTCATAGTATTTTCCATCAATTCTCCTCGCTCTTTTGATAATGTAAAGTCAAAATGGTGGCCTGAGATAAAACACCATGCTCCAGAGGTGCCTATTATTTTAGTGGGTGCTAATGCTGATTTAAGGAATGACGAAGCAACAGTCAGTCAGTTGGCTTCGAAAGGATTACGGGTAATCACAACCGAAGAAGGCGAACAGAGAATGAAAGAAATTGACGCTGTGAATTATTTAGAATGTAGCGCCCTTACTCAAGAAGGAGTAAAAGCGGTTTTTGATCAGGCAATACGGGTCGCTTTACAGGGTAAGCGTAAGCCCAGGAAGTCAAACTATTTCTCTGCCATAATTAATTCGGTTGCATCCTGGTATTCAGGACTGAATGTTAAACAGCCACAACTAGAAAAAAAACAAGAAAAAGAAAAAAAATTGGCTGATAAAGAAAAGAAAGTGATTCCAGTTGCTGCTAAAACCAAAAATCTGGATAAACCCACCGAAGTTAAGAGAAATAAAAATTTATCAGTGAAATCGAAATCTGACACGGAAAATGTACAAAAGTTAAAAACAACTATTCAGGAATTTAAATCTACTCCTAGAACGGCTACGCCCATTGAAGAGAAGGAAAAAAAGAAAGAACGAGTTCAAAGAAAAAATCTTGTTTTTAAAATGGTAGATGAGGCAAAAAAATATCGGGGGTTAGAACATGAGTGTACAGAATTACAGAAATTAGAACTCAAAGAGCAACAGCAGTTCTATCAAGAGTCAGAATCTTCTTTTTTAAGATTATTAGAAAAAAGCAAACCTCATGCATCTTTGTCACATTCTTTAGGTCATGAGGAAAAATATGAGCGTTTATCACCGATATCTGATTCAAAAGAATTATTAGAAGAGTGTAGCAAGAGACAGGAGAAGTTAAATGTTGCATATCAAAGATTGGTAAAGCTGGTTGACGCCAAAGAAATTATCTCTCAAACACATCAAGTATCATCCGAGATGGTCTTTGGGAGAGAAATTTCCATAATGACAGGAGTGCAAAAGCAGAAAATTGCCATATTTAAGGAATTATTGACTGAACACTTATCGGACCTGATCATGAAATGTTATGTCATCACCAAAAAATTAGCTGTGCCAAACCTTTCAAAGACAGAAATAGTTGCTTTGGGTGGATTTAAGTTTGTGGTGGGTTTGGCAACCGCATCACTTCCTGGTATCGTTTCAACCGTGATAGGTCTTTTTTGTGATTATATCGTTAAAGATCATTATCAACAAGGCGCGGAAACTGCTTCACAATCCTATGGAATTCGTAGAGTCAGTGACGCCCAAATTTTTATTGAAAAATTTGTGGAATATTTCGTACTACGTCATCAGCAAAGCATTGCCGACTTATTACCAGCCGCCATTGATATTTTTGCTCGAACCACGGTGAGTCGTTTATATAAATATCAACTTAGTTTATGCCCTCCTCAAGTTTCCAAGACCATTGGAAGAGGTGTGGATAATGTGAAGACTGAAGTAGTCAAGTTGACACACGGCTTGAAAGAATCCACTTCCTCAATACCATATTCTTCCGATGAAATCGCCAAACGTGCAGAACGACTGGTCAGCGATTGCTGTTTATGGGAGGCCGATGAAGATAAAGATGAGTATGCTGCGCTGGATAAAGATAGCGCTAACGACATCGTTAGTCTATGGACGAGAGAAGGTTGGAAATTGGTGAGAGCTAAAGAGCTTTATCGGCAAAGCCCGATGATCAGTCATAAAGAAGATGGCTATTATCAATGTTTCCCGTTAAACCCCAGCCTAAAACAGGATACTATGCTACCCCATTTGCCCTTTATTTATATTTCCCCCGCTGAAGCAAAGGTTAGAAATTTAGAATTAAGGGTAAAAAAAGAAGGGAGCTTAATGTTTTCTCCTTATGATCTTGGGATGGCTCCATCTGAAGAAATTCGCCAATTGAAAGAGCAAATCAGGAAATTAGAAGTTAGTTTAACCGAAAAAGATCAAGAGTTAAAAGAAATGCGTGAACTTGCGCAAGAACTGAAACTCCCATTAAATTCCTCTTTAAGAATTTCAAGTCAAAGAGTGTCATTTAGCCCTCGTTTTTCTTTTGAAAGTCCAACGAATCAAGGGGAACTCACCAGACCGGTTAGGAATGAAGCAATTCAGATTCACGACGCTCGGCCTTATGAATGGGACGAAAAAAGAGAATCCACTATTAAAAAGTCGCGACTTAATCGTACCGGTTGGAGTAGTGTATTTTGTTGTCTACGGACATCTAATCAAGGCATCTTAGCGCCCGAAGACAGTAGTACTTCAATACGCTTGAGTAAAGTGAATAGCAGTGTGAGTACCAATACCGATTCGCTCACAACACCGCTTTTAAACCAAACATACAGTTAAATTATGCCCTAAGTTGACATCAATTGGTTTTTTCATTTAGGAGAATCAGCATGGATGCTTTCTTGAGTTGGACGCGATTTGCTTTTTGTAAAGATTGTGTCGATACGATTAATCAACGTTTGCAAGATTTGATGTCGGGTTGGTTTGTACAGGAATTTTCAAAAATATTAGGCTCTGTTTGCCATTGCTTTTTTTGGATCAGTTGAGTAACCTTTTTGCTAGGTAAAACTCAACTAAAAAAGTTTTTGGGAATACCATGAAAAAATTCATTAGATAAAAGCTTACAAGCGGCGTCTTTAAAAGAGATAGATAATAGAGGAATGCAGATGAATGATGATAAGTGGATTTATTCTTCAAAAGAAATAACAAAATATATTAAAAAATGCGATAATTTTTCCGAACTTTGTGATATTTTATATTCCGAATATAGCGGCTCCCTTAATCATATTCATCTTTCGGCCATTATTTACCAATGGGCTTTCTTATGGAAAGAGGCGCATAAAGGTTTGCGTTCATCAAGCTCAAGAAAAAAATGCCAACAAGAAATCAAATTAATGTCCGAACATTTAAAGGGGAAAAGTTTCTCATGGCTTATTGATCATATCTATGGCGTGTTTGAGAACCTGGGAGCCATAGGATTCTCCTCTATTTCTAATGCCATTTCACATTTTCCCCTTTCTCCACAAGGATCACAATTAATGGTTGACATGGCTGTGAAAATAAATCTAAGTTCTTTGAAAGAGTATAGGCCTTGGGAATTATCTAATCTAGCTAATGCAATGGCTAAAATCATTCCTAAAGATAAGGCTAGCATCACGTTAATGAAAAAATTTATTCTTCACGTCAATCAGATGCCTCATCTGCAAAACTTTAAACCTCAAGAATTATCTCTTCTGGCTAATGCAATGGCTAAAATCGTTCCTGAAGATGAGATCAGCATTACATTGATGAAAAAAATCATCCATCACCTCAATCGGATGCCGCATCTGCAGAACTTTAAACCTCAAGAGTTATCTCTTCTAGCTAATGCAACGGCTAAAATCGTTCCCGAAGATGAAGCCAGCATCATTTTGATGAAAACAATCACCCATCACGTCAATCAGATGCCGGATCTGAAAAAGTTTGAATCTCAACACTTGTCTCTTCTGGCTAATGCAACAGCTAAAATCGTTCCTAAAGATAAAGCCAGCATCATTTTGATGAAAAAAATCACCCATCACGTCAACCAGATGCCGGATCTGCAGAACTTTAAACCTCAAGGCTTATCTCTTTTAGCTAATGCAATGACTAAAATCATTCCTGAAGATAAGACCTGCATCACTTTGATGAAAAAATTAACTCATCACGTCAATCAGATGCCTGATTTGCAAGAGTTTAAACCTCAAGGAATATCTACTCTAGCGCATTCTATGGCGAAAATAGGGATTATTAATCTCGAACTTTTCTTAAAGTTAGATCAGCATCTTAGAATACTTAATTTAAGCCACTGTTCCGTCGAAAATTTATCCCAAATTTATCAGTTTTACCTTTATTCAAAATCAAAAGGTTTAGAAATTAAATTGGATCCTTCTTATATGAAAACATGTCATCAACTGTTTGCAAAAAAAAGCACGATAAAAAAACCATCCCGGCTTCAGACTTATGTTACTCAGATAATTAAAGATTTATTTTCTAACGATCCATCTTATCATCTCACTCCAGAATATCCAACGGCAGGTTGCCGAATAGATCTGGCTTTATTTCAAAAAAATAACAATGGAACTTGGCGGGAAGTCGCTGCCATTCAAGTGGATGGTCCCGCTCACTACAAACACAACACGCAGGAAATCAATAGACATACTTCCTTTAATTCCGAGTTACTAATAACAGAAGGCTGGCCCGCAGTTATACGGATGCCGTACTATACATTGAATGAATACGAGAAGGATATTCAAACTGTAAAAGAGTTGTTTAAAACCTATCAATTGGTACCTTTAGATAAACCTATTTTAACCCCAAGTCGATCAAATCAATTTCGTTTTCAATATGGACCCCCTAAAATGATTCTTTCATCCTCCTCTTTAAACCAAAATGAGAAGAATGTATTTGTACAGGAATTTTATCAAAAATATTAGGCTCTGTTTGCCATTGCTTTCCCCTCGCAAGCTTAGGGTGGCATTGAGTCTCATTTTTCAATCTATTTAATATTTAAATGGTTTTTTAGTGCGCAGTCTGATTGAAGATATGATTAAGGCCAGATACGATATAGAAATAAAAAAAATGGCCTGGTCTGGCCCGATAATTTCTCGCGTACCCTATCGACACAAGTAATTTCGATAGGGCCGCAGCTGCATCTCTATTTTTTATCTGTCAAAAATATATTCATGTTTGCCACTCCATTTGATACCGTCACATCACAATTTACTAAGTATATAGGGGCTTTCGGATCAGACTCACATAGCGTGCTTTGTAGCGCTCCTGTACTATCTATAGCCATGCCTACTTCAACACCATTACCAGTTGTCGAATTTTGATCAAACCAGGTATAAATAGATGCATTTTCTTCAGCCGTAGTAATTTTGTATATGGCTTCAAGATCACGCCCAGATTTAATCTGATCGGGGAAGGAGGTAATCGCTGTGACGTTGTCTGCGGTAACATGAGTAACAGGATAAGACGATTCATTAGAAAAATTCGCTCCTCCTGAAAATACGAATTCATATATGGAAGTTCCATCATTTGATGTGATTGTTGCCGGATTCGCATACACAGCCGCCGAAAAAGATAATCCCAAAATACAAACAAAGTAACCTGCTTTTTTAAACATAGAAATACCTCTAACATTTATTAAATTATAAGATTTGATCCCTTGAACATCATGATACAACCGCTGTAAAAAATAAACAATAATTATAATTTAGCGCACCACAGAAAAAATCACACCCCCAAAAGAAATACAGAAAGTCATCCAAAACCAATGCTTTGTTTTCTTCAGCTGACTCCATGTCTATGGACTCCTCTTGGTGTTATCTTACATTTTTTTGCTAAATGATTGACTTTAAGCTAATATAACATAGCAATAAATGGATATGCACGAATATCAGGAGGATTTGAGATGCGAAAAATAATAACCATAGCCCCCATATTTTTATTATCGGCGGGACTAGTAATTACACCAGTTACATCTGTGGCGGATACTAACTCTAAACCTATTGTGTTGAATGTGTCCGATATTGTATTTCATCCAGCTCCAGGATTCCCCAAAGGAGCTGAAATTGTTAGCTTACGTGGTGATTTAACCAAAGCCGAGCCTTATAGTCTGAGGTTTAAGCTTCCTGATGGGTTTGTAATTCCTTCACATTGGCATACTAAAGATGAACAAGTGACTGTTTTGTCAGGCACATTAAATGTAGGCTCGGGTGATCAAGTGGATAAATCAAAATCAACTGCTTTGTCGGCCGGCGGATATCAGCTTGTCCCTGCTATGCAGCATCATTATGTTTGGGCCACAGGAGAAACCATTTTTCAGGTGGATGGTATTGGCCCAAGAACAACCGCATTCGTGAATCCAGATGAATGGAAGGCTCTTATACTTAAAAGCAATCAATAAAGGAAGGGAATCATGGGCAAGGCAAAAATATGGATATTCGTTGCATTTTTTTCTTTGTTTTTACCCATACTTTCACTAGCAGCAGCACCTGCGTGGAAAATTGCACCTGGTGAAAGCAACCTCACCTTTACAGCAACTCAAAATGGCGCGCCGGTATCCGGTGAATTCAAGAAATTCGCGGCAACTATTAATTTTGATCCGGCCCAATTAAATAATAGTAATGTCAAAGTAGTGGTAGATATGGCTTCTATTTCAGATCCATACAATCAATTGTCAGATACTCTTAAAGGCGCCGATTGGTTTAATGTAAAGCAATATCCACAAGCCATTTTTACTTCCACAAAGTTTACCAAGACCGGTGATAAGACCTATCAAACGGATGGTACATTAACCATTCGAGATAAAACCTTGCCGGTTACATTGACGTTAACGCAGGAAGAATACACCAATAGCAAAGCCCTTTTTAAGGGCAGCACCACAATTAAGCGCACAGCATTTGGTGTAGGTCAGGGTGAATGGTCAGACACCAAAGCAATCAAAGATGAAGTTCGTATTGATTTTACCATTTCTGCAGTGAAGTGATAAATTGGAGCAGCGCTGACTCAGCAACATCATTTCAAAAACGAATATCAGAAATTAACTCATTTAATATCAATGTCTTTAAAAGAGCGGCAGCACGAACCGGCGCTGCTTCTGGATCAACCCATTGACATAAACCTTCGCAACATTCTCCGAAGGTGAGGTTGTTTAATAGGGCGTTAATGACCCATCCCTCATCCTGAGTCAAGGCGCAAGATTGACTCTGTAATTCTTTGCGCCATAATACCCATGCAATAGGAAACGAATTGTGCACTGGTTCAGGCAATTCCGTTTTAGTTTCAATGCTGCGCCAATATTCCACCACATTCCAGGAAAAATTTAACAGATGAACAGAAGGATGAGTTTTTAGTACCATATTCTCCCAGGATTCCATCGGAATATTTGCCATATCTTGAAGATTAAAAATCGGGCTGTCTGCCGCGTCAAATACTAAAGTTAACGTCCATTCTAATTGCGCGAGTTCAATTAAAAAAGGTAGTGGTTGATATTGCGCGCCCTGACTTAAAAAATTCGCCAGACTGTCACCAAACCAGCGAATAGATTTATAGGTCGATGGATGTGCGTCGATGTAAGCGGTGGCTAGTTCTGTAAAGGATGACTCGCCAAGGTATTTTAGCATCGTCGGATAAGTGTCGGTTAGCGCCTCGAGCAAACGGAGTCGATAAGCATCGCTATAGATAGTCAATCGCGACTCAGCGGATACTTTTTGGGTATCCACGATGTATTGTTGAATGTTATTTTTGCCCTGATGTAAATAATCCTGAAAATAATTCTGTAATTGACTTAAGTTTTGCAGCATATGGATTGGGCTACTGATTTTGCGGCAATCTGGCGGGCGTAATTTAATTCCTCCAGCATTGCGGAGAGTGGAGGAATATTGTCATCCCGTTCGATCATGGTTGATATTAAGCCAAAACGACGCAGCGTTGCCGCATATAAATCCCATACGGCAGGGATAATGTCATGGTCATGAGTATCCACAATATAATTTTCCGCTTGCTCATGACCTGCTAAATGAATTTGAAATACTCTGTCGATAGGTATTCCCGCAATATATTCTAGCGGGTTAAATTCATGATTAACGGAACTGACATAGATATTATTAACGTCTAGTAAGATAAGGCAATCACTTTCCTGGCTGATTTCTGTTAAAAATTCCCATTCAGTCATTTCAGATTGCTGATAAGTGAGATAACTTGATACATTCTCAATTAGAATTCTTTGACCCAAAAAGTCCTGAACTTGTCGGATACGATTGACAATATGGCTGATTGCTTCTTCTGTGTAAGGTAACGGTAATAAATCGTGGTTGTTTTTTCCTTGTATTCCTGTCCAACATAAATGATCAGAAATCCACTTAGCTTCAATACGTTCCGAAAGTCCTTTCACCATTCGTAAATACTCCCAATCTAATGGGTCTAGACTACCAATGGAAAGCGAAACACCATGCATCATCATTGGATAAAGCTCACGAATTTTATCGAGATAATAAAGCGGTTTGCCGCCCGGGACCAAATAATTTTCAGTGAGAATTTCCAACCAATCCAGTGCGGGTTTTTCTTCAAGGATGGTATTATAATGCTCGGTTCGTAATCCTAAGCCAAAGCCAAAATAAGGAGGTTTTTGAATATCGGTGTTCATTGCTCATACCGCCAGGATGTGAGAGCAAGCACGCCCGGTTAGTGGCGTGCTCGAATCTCAACGAAAGATTACTTCATTACTTAGTAACAGTTCCACCTGCTTTTTGGCAAGATTCTTTGCTACTCATCATTTTTATGCCCTTGCCTTTACAGCTGTTTTGTCCTTTGCAGGCATTCTTTTTTGTGCGACAGGAGCCTTGACCTTTGCAAGCGTTAACACCCACACATTTCACCTGATGTGACATGCTGTTTGCCAATGAAGAAGTAATAGGCGCGGCAGAAAAAGCTAAAGCGGCTGCGGTTGCTAAGGTGATTCCAACGATGTGTTTTCTGGTTTTCATGTTAATTCTCCTATAGTAGTTTTAGTTTATTTATCTATCCAAAATTTTTAGATGACATGTACATATTCTAGTATGGAATAATTTTTTTACAAAAATTTGATTATCTTAGGCTAATAATTCATAATAAAACATATAATATGCGGATTAATGTGCTGAATTTCATAACATCCTTCTTAAGATATCATCTTTATTGATAAAGTGATGCTTAAGCGCAGCACCCACATGCCCACAAAAGATAAGAATTAGCGCGTACGATAACCACTTGTGAATTTCCGTGAATAGATTTTGTAAATGCGGGTTAGGTTGGACTAGAGCGGGCAACACCCATAATCCAAAAAATGAGGGTACTAAGCCCGCAGCGGAAGTCAGCATCCAGCCCGTTATCGGTAAAGCAAACATCAACACGTAAAAAGACCAGTGTACAGTATGCGCCGCTAATCTTTCCCACACCGGCAAATTCGTTAATAAAGGAGTGATGTTGCCAATACGCCAGACAATACGCAACATCACCAGCATCAGCGCTAATAACCCCCACTCTTTATGCCAACCATAAAGTTTAAGTTTTTCCAGGCTGACCGGAATTCGCGTCATATATAGCCCAATA
Organism: uncultured Pseudomonadota bacterium; assembly: GCA_963795715.1. Classification (GTDB taxonomy): domain Bacteria; phylum Pseudomonadota; class Gammaproteobacteria; order Coxiellales; family Coxiellaceae; genus JAFEDN01. Next base: position 1,403,840 of record CAWCIY010000003.1, on the reverse strand, counting down.
GCAACGAGCAGTATCAGTAACACTGCCATCAGCCAATGAAAAATAATTGCCACACTGCCATATCGGTTTGCTGTATTTTTAATCTTCATTGAGGTGAACCTTTCTCACTCGTTTTGAAAGCTTCTAATTCGATTTCAATTGATACCTGGTTGCTTAATCCCGGCAACAAGGTATTCATCCCAAAATCAGATCGATTTAACTGCGTATGGGCGGTAAAACCAAGGCTGTCTTTATCGGTGATAGGATTTTTGCCCTGTTTATTTAGAATGGCGTTTAGAGTCATTGGTTTGGAAACGCCATGCAAGGTTAAAATACCTGATATTTTCGCAGTTGTTTTTCCAGTCATAACGACTTTATCACTTTTAAAGCTAGCAGTTGGAAATTGAGTGGTATTAAAAAATTCAGCACTTTTAAGATGTTTATCCAACTCTTGATTGCCCGTCACCATATCCGCTAGATTAATAGTCACCTGAACTTGACTATTCTGCGGATTTTTTTCGTCAATGCTCAAATTGCCGTTGACAAACCATTTTCCCGAGGGATTAGAAAAACCAAAATGACTGATGTGCCACAATACATAGCTATGCGCAGGATCAACGGTATAAGCAGTCGTATCTGCCAATAATTCCATTGGGAATAATAAGCTGCATACTATAAGTGATTTAACGATATTAAAATATCTTTTCATATTGCCTCCTTACAAAGTGATTGGTTTCGCTGAGTTATTTCTCTGCCGGGGGTTTCAGATTTCCACCCACAATTTTATCGCAAAGCCCCTTAGGTACGAATAAAAAAGCGTCAGGCTGACTGTCTTTTACAGATGAACTCGCACAAGAAGCATTCATGGTTTTGCAGTCATTCTGGTGCGCTTTGGCTATACCATAGCATTTTTCCATTTCTGGGGTTTCAGCGGGTGCGGAATAAGCGGTCATCACTACAGTCCCTGCCGCGAGCGTTAACATACCGGCAATAGCCGATCTGACAACTTTATAAATTTTTTCCATGTTAAAATCTCCTTTAGTACAAATCACAGATCACTGCTCGTGATCGCCGCCGAGTCCTGACTCAGCAATCGAAAAATCTACAATATGTTTGCAAAGCAAGTGTTTCTGGAGGTAATGATCAATGCATAGATCGGATTCTGCCGTCAGCGCAAGAACGCAGGCCTCTGCAAATTCTGCTCCTGTAGACAATGCCGAAAGTAATGCAAACTCACCTGCGGTCAGTTTCAGTATGTCCACAGATAATCCAGGACGTATCACCAATATTTTTTGTCCACCCGAGGATAAATCGATACTGTATTCAGGTGTATTTTGTTCTTGACACATTTGCCAAATTTCTAAAATAGGAAATGAAAAATCCAGTAACCGGTGGCTGGGATGTAACTTAAATTGAATGAAACTATATTTTTCCTGTGGGACACTTTTCAAGCGCGTGATATCTAATACCGTACTACTTGCCGCATAGTAGCTTTGGTGGAGCGCCCATTCTAAATGAGCCACGGATGGTAAGTAAGCCATGGTTTGCGCAGGAATAAATTTATCCAAAAAATCGGCAAAATCTCCACCGAATTCATGCAAATCGCCATTGACTGGAGGGTTTGCAATTATAAATTTTCTGGCAGTTGCCTTAAAAAAATCTTCGCCGACTAAACGTAAAATTGCCGGATAAATATTTTTCAATGATTCGGTTAAAGTCGCTAAAGAATTATTTCGATAAATCTGCAATCGTTGCTTGGCACTAAAATCGTTTTCAAAAATTTTGAGGTTCAATGAAACGAAGCTTTCATCATTCACCAGCGCTCGGATGAAGCAATTTTGTAAATCAAGCAGCCTGAGCATGAATTTCTTCCATGAGTTGTCTGGCCTTTTCGACTTCGGCAAGTAAAATATTTAATTCAGGGATATCCTCATCCCATTCAATCAATGTAGGCAAAGGGCCAAAGCGGTATAGTGCTTGCGAATAAAGGCTCCATACCGGCATAGAAACAGGTTGGCTATGGGTATCGATTAGGATACTTGAATCAGCGATTTTTTTTTCTATATGTCCGCTTAAATGGAGTTCTTTAATGTATTTTTTGCCAATACTGTTTAAATAAACATCGGTTTGCCAACCGTGATTACGGCTATTAACATATAAATTATTAATATCCAATAGTACGCCGCATTGGGTTCGTTGCTGCCAGTGCATTGATAAATTCATATTCCGGGATCACCGAATGGTTAAATTGTAAGTAGGTGGAAATATTTTCTATCAAAATTTGGCGATTTAAAGTATTCTGCACCTGATTAATGTGGTCAGTCAGTAGGGTGAGAGATTCTTCTGTATAGGGCAGCGGCAGTAAATCAGGTAATTGCATTCCACCCGCGGCAGACCAACTTAAATGCTCAGAAACAAGGCAAGGGGAAAAAATAGTTATTAAATTTTTTAATTTGCGCAAATGAGTTTGTTGGATACCGGCGGCTGATCCTAGTGATAAACCGACACCATGAAAACTGATCGGGTAATTATTGCATATGTTTTCTAAATAACGCAGGGGTTGCCCTCCTTGAGCAAAGAAATTTTCGCTGTGTACCTCGAGCCAACCAATCTGAGGAAGGCTATTAGCCACTTCTGCATAGTGCTGACTACGAAGGCCCATGCCAACTTGAACTAAATGGTGCATGCTTAATTATCCCTAATCGCCTTATTCTTTTCAAGAACAAAACCACCAGATTTATCGGCTTTTCCAAACCAGCCACGGTTCTTGCCATACGTGTTTCTCTTTCTTGCGTGTTCATATAATTTTGCTGAATGGCTTTTGCTAAAGTTTCCGGAGTAGTCAATGCACCCGTTAATTCCACTTTATTGTGTTTTTCAAGTTTAGCTGCCAAATTGGCAGTTTCACCAATTATTGTGTACTCCAACCGCTTCTCATTACCAATTACCCCAAATATTACTTCACCCACCGCAAGACCAATACCTACGCTCACAAAAAAATCCCCATGATTCATTCGCCTTTCATTCCATTTGGCTACAGCAATCATTATGTCATCGACAGCTCGTAAAGCATCTGCAGCATAGCTATCAGAAGAAGTGACCGCACCGAAACTGGCCATAATGCCATCACCGATAAATTTATCGATAGCTCCATTATGTTTTTGAATGATGGGTACCAATAAACGTTGGTACTCTACCAACAAGGTCATTATGCTGCCAGCCTCAAGTTTTTCTGATATCCTGGTAAAATTGCGTAAATCGGTAAACATAATAGCCGCCTGGCGCTTGTCGCCGTAACCGGCTTGTAACTTTAACTCAGAGTGCATGATTTTTTCTGCCACTCCTGAATCAAAAAAACGTGATAAATCTCTGGCTGCGGCAGTTTGGCCCACGGCCAGGTAAAGTGTTTTTTGTGCTCGCTTAAGGACTAGACTAATTATCCCCGTTACTAACAAAATCGTGAATATGATATCGAACACTGCCCCAAAATATAAACTACGAGTGGATGCATAGGTGACGTAGTCCCAGGTAATAACATTCATACCTGCACTCGATAAGGTTTGCCAAACAATCGCGCTCCAGCCAACTGCCGCTGTGATGCCGGAAATGATGACCCATATAGGTTCAAAACGCAATGCCCGTAATGCTATCATAACAAAAACATAATAAATGTGCGGATTTTTAAGATTAATTGTTGCTGTAGTTTCAAACTGTAGATAGTAAGTCCAAATAATAAATAACAACAACAGCATTTCACCAATGACAAAAATGCCAAGTAACCATCGAGTTAATTGATGAGTATAAGCAAACCATAAACGCAGCAATATCAAAACGGTAAATAATTCCAGTCCTAAAGATGCAGAGTGCACTGGAGCGCCAGGAACATAATTGATTGGAGTAAAAAAGTTAATAATACTCAGCAATACCACAACACCGAATTGTACACTGCCAACCAGTAATTCACTGTTATATTGCTGAGCTGTAATTTCTTTTTTAACGCGGAGAGGCAACTCCTTATAACTAAGCATTATTATTTCCTCCTACAATATGCTCACACAATCCTTTTGGTACCATAATAAATTCTTCTGGGTCACGATCCGTGGTTGCTTGAGCAGCGCAAGAATGTTTAGATGTAGCACAATCATTTTTTCCTACACGAACTATACCGTAGCAACGTTCCTGGGCTTTTGTCTCATTGGGTCTTGTCGAAAACCAATCCGTGTTTGCATATATTGCAACCAGAGAGGCCGCTAATGCAGCTGTAATGACTGCAGTATTTTGTATTTGACGTTTCTTCATGTTTTGTGTCCATCCCGAATTTCAAACGAAGCAGTTGTTGGGAGTTGAAACAAGCCACGGTAGTAATTGTATCAGCGATAAGGAAAGGGGCAAGTATTGACCATATCATTATCTACAAATAATACCATAAACTGCCTCAAAAGCCACTGGCATGCCTTCAGTCCCGCTCAGGTGTTTTGGGGACTTCTACATTTCAGTGGAAGGCAAATTATGGACGGTAAGAGCTATTACTTGAAGAACTAGAACTAAGCTAAGAGTGCTCTAATTTTTTTATTAAATTTGTCAAATCATTATATAATATTTTTACTCCATTAAATACAAAAGCATTTAAACTAGTTTCGGAAGGATGAGGTAAGATTGCCCTAGACATACTTTTAAAAGAAGTAATCTGCTGAGAAGTGCGCTTAAGATCCAAATCTTCATAATGCAAAATAGGATAGAAAATAGAGGACCAATAATATTTGCTTCCTGTGGAGCTTTTTTATTTAGCTTTATGGGCAGCGTAGGAGGAAAGATGTATGGACCCAACATACTGCAAGCTGGATCAGTCATAAAACGAGCGGCCACAAATGTAGCCTTATCCTGTAACTGATTAATCTAAAAAATATCGATAATTAACTTTGAAAATTTTTTCAATACGTTTCGCAATTTGTTTTCCAATTGGTCGCCTTCCATTTTCCATATTAGAAAGGTTAGCTTGAGTAACATGGATTTTCTGAGCAAATTGTACTTGGGTTAAACCTTCCCGTCCTCTCAGTCCCTTTAATAAAACTCCTGCTTTAGTAAATTTATTTTCAATCTCAGCAAAAACTTTTTCTGATGGTACGGGCAACTGATTTTTTGAACGAACCGAAGCAGGCGCAACTACATATTTTTCAGCCACTCGCCTCGGGATAGCATAAGATTTATTCTGAAAATTAAAATAAATTTTGCCCATTCTATCGCGACTGTGGCCTCGAATCATTAGTAAGGCGCATTTTCGTGCGTGCCAACATAGTACACCTCTATAATTTTTATTTTCTTATCAACAACTTGCCAACAGCAAACATAAGTTGGCTTCCCTTTTTTAAGATGACAGTGCCTTTTATCTATGTTTTTCTTGTCACTAAGCTTTCCATAATTCGGCCATCCATCCCCTGGAAATGGGCCATTATGGGATAAGTCCTCAACTAATAAGCGCAAAATTGCCTCAATTGAAGTACTTAACTGCTTCTTTTGTTTATAAGCTTTACTTGAAAACTGAACCATCCATTTCATTGTTAAATGATATATCATTATTTGATATATGTCAATTATTGAAATAAATAGATATCTGCTGATGATTCAACGGATGAGCAAGAATGACAAAACCGTTTCACGCTATATAGATGATAAGAATTCCGAGGACACCACATTTGCAGTGCTGTCCAAAACCATTTACGATACCATTCCCGCCACGGAGCCATAGGTGTACTACTTTGTAGATAAAATAGGCGAGATTTGCAGACCAATTTGCTCCATAAAAGTTTCTAACTCACTGTCACCTGGTTTCAATATCTCAGGAATAGTCATTACATTCCAACAAATCTCTTGACCAATCACGCGTAGAGGCTGAGCCCAAGCCCCTCGAGGCGGGTTAACCAATGGCATCCGCTGAAGCCCCCGTTGCACCACGTGGGGATCACCGATAAACAGGAAGCGACATTCCAGTGGAACATGGGTTAAAATAATAATCTTTTTAGGATGCTGTTTAATGGCTAGATATAGATTTTCTTGAAGTCTTAGTGCATCTGCATCAGCTAATTGTTGCATTTTTTCCAGCAATGGAAATTTACCTATGATCTTTGCCTGAAATAAATCCTGCAATCATACGACTGTCATTTAAAGATACTCGGCTATTTGTATAATCCCCTAGCCTACCGTCAGCCCAGCCATCTTCACCAACAATAACTGTATCATGATTTAAAAATTGTAGCCCTGAAGCTGGCAACCAAAACAAATTTGGGTAGCTTTGATTTAATCCAGCCATCTCTTCACGAACGTCTTTTACATTTCCTCTATAATAATCATGATTTCCCAATACAAAATAAATAGGCTTTTGGATTTTCTCCACCATCTCGCATAATAAATCCGATACACAAGGCGCTTCGGCAATATCTCCGCTGATTAAGATTGCTTCGCTTTGTGTATCTATAACCTGTTGATAAAAATTTTTCCGTTCACTTTTATCAAGAAAATTAAGATGAATATCTGTTAGCCATGCTAATTTCATACATACTATTCACTGCTTATTATTTTTTTGATGCGTTCTTTGACTTTCTGAACACGTTGCATTGTCACTGTCGCTGGGACCATCACTCACATGCCCAGGTAATGCAAGCTCAAACTGGTCATTTTTCATCATTTCCGCAAAACTCATCTGCAAATGCTGCCTTAATTCATTGCTTGCTAATTTCACTTCATCGGCAATCTCGACTCTGCCTGCAATTAAGGTAATAATATCTTCAAAATCATGACTACCCCAAAAATCATTGTTTCCTCTCGTCTTAAATGCTTCTAATTTCGTTGCTAGAAAATACGGCGCAGTGATCGACTTGATAGTCAAATCATCAGCAAATTGATGAGTCAGTGGATATTTTAAAGCCTCCTTATACCAACGATTTCCGAAACCTAATATTTTTTCATTGGTTGGCATGACATCTAAAATAATATTATCATCATGACACCATCGGCAAATCACATTATCTTTTATAGATTGTCTAAATCCTTTCTTACTCAGTTCATTTCCAAATTTATGATATTCCCTTAAAGAAATAATATCGACTATACAATCAACATCCTTGGTAGGCCGAACATCCAGTGATAAAGGATCATTAATGAATAATGCAGTTGTACAACCGCCCAAATAAACCACCTCATCATTCAATTCTTCTAATTTTCTCGCCACAATCTCTAACATGGCTAAATTTGATGTTGCTCGAATGCGCCTATTGTTCATGCAATCTCTCCTTTAATAATTTTATGGCTATATTACGCTCCCTGACTCGACCTGAACGTATTGCATCAACCAGCGCCAATAACTCATAAAAAATAGGATCTGGAAACTGAGCAAGTGAACGGGGAACTGAGCGATAAAGCGGCTCTAAAGCCAAGCCACGCTGTATCACCTTCTGCATCCGGCCATACTGGAATAGGATCATCGCCTATTAAAATATGTTTTTCAAATACAGGGGCGGCATAGCTAGTGGCAATACCTCGAGTATATGTACCTAATTGCACCGGAAAAAAATATTTTACTGCTGAAATGAGACATTCCTCACAAGCCGCTTTTACTGGCAACAATATAATTTTATGTTGTCTATCAACAGGCCCTAATAATCCAGCTAAAATTAAACGCTTAATCCCCGCATGGACTTCAGAAATACTCATACACAAATAAGTAGCCAACTCCTTCTGAGTCAACTCATCAGACTTACCCTTTGATAGGGTTAGAGTCGCCAGTATTTTTAGCAATATAACTATATCTTGTGGTTTAAGCATATGTTGATTCCTATTTAGATTTTTTAATATAGATATTCGCAATTCGCGAATCGCGAATCGCGAATTACAAAAATACGGAAGTAAATATTCGGTGAACCCGTATTAAGAAGTACAGAATGGTTCATGTTTAGGAGGCTGAGCCATTAACTCCCGTAAAGATTTACTCATATTCCAAGGCAAAAAAGGATCAATGTTGTCTGGAGGATTGCCGCCACGCATTGCACATTCTTGAAGATAGGCCAATAACCAGGTATGCGGATTAATCTCCCACAGCTTCATCGTCCTCAGTATTGTAAACATCACCGCTGCTAATTCTGCAGACCATACTGATCCTGATCCATAATAATTTTTTCGACCCAGCACACTCGTTCTCAATCCCCTTTCAGCTACATTATTATCCATGGGAATATCAGGATGATCTACAAATACAGTCAACCCTTTCCAATGATTGGATAGGCTTTTCAGTAATTTCTTTGCTGAAGGTAGTATCTGAGAATCCTTTAATTCTACTATCATTTCATCAGCCATCTCTTTGATGGCTTTTCTCAATTCTGTATCCATTAATTGAAATCGTTTAGAACTCGGTTTATGTTCAATACGTTGATTATTAATATGATAAAGTCGCCCAATTCTTTCTACCCATTCAAGCCCCCAACTTTCTTGATGAGGGTAGGCTTTGCTATAGTCTAAAAAGTCACGACGCACATGCGCCCAACAAAAAGCCAGAATAAACAAACCGGCTTTCGCAATGGCTTTATAGGCCCCATAGCGATCTACATTTAAAATACCCCCTCCGTGATCCTCACCAAAATAATCTTTAACCACTTGAGATGAGCGACTGGGACTTATTTTGTAAACAACGGATTCACTATTTTGGAATATCCATAAAAACCATCGAGTACTTTCTTTCCCATCTATCTTTTCAAATACCTTCCAACCCGTCTCGTCCGCGTGCCAATGCTGCGCTGCACAATTATGTAAAGCAATCCCATCATATACCGGTATGAATAACCGTAAAAGATATTCCAATCCGCCAGTCACTGTCCCCATAGACAATGATAAGCCACTCAATTCCAAATTCGATAATATTCGATTCAATGGGTTTTGGTAGCCATATTTCTGTATTAATAGATGTGCCCAGATCGTTATCCCCAATTTACTTCTGGAAAATGGTCTTTCCATCGGCGGCATCGTGATGATTTGCGGAGCTGGATTATTTTTACAGCGACACGCACGTTTATAACGCTTACGACAAATCCTTCGCCGATAGGCTTGAACGTTAATCAGCTCTAACACTTCTGAATCTTCTGTCCCCGCCAGTTCCTGATACTTTAATCCGCAACAGGGGCAATAATTTTCTTGATCATTGAGTTCAACAACCTCTTCAACTTCAGGCAAATCGCTATAGTCCCTTCGATTTGGACTAGCATTCTCAGGTTGTTGACCACGCTTTTTCTTTGCCTCTTGATCCACTTTCTTCTGATCCAATGATGTCGATTGTTTTTCTGAATGCTTGCCAAACAGTTGCTGTTCTCGTTTGCGTAATTTAGCTTGTAATTCCTCTAGTTCCGCTTTCAGTTCTTCTTCCCGGGTTTTAATTTGTTTGAACTGCGCTTCCCAGTAATGGGCTTGGTGTTTGTAAGCGATCACGGATAATTTTGATTCTTTTAATGCCTGTCCTTGCTGTTCATACGCCAATTTCAATGACTTATACGACACACTGATTTGTCGGTATAAATCCACTAATTGATTTTGAAGGTCAATGTGCGCAATCGCTGTATCCATGTCTCCCTGACTCTGCTGCTCATTTTTTCGGCCTTAAAATTAACCTTATTTTACTCAGCATGCAATAGGGCGGGCGGGTTCACCGAATATTTACATACGGAATAACTATATTATTGATTTAAAATAAAATTTTTATTATGACGTTTACTGTTCGCGAATTGCGAACGATAAGCCCATTCTTAATTCTAGAATTTTGGAATGGTTAAACTTGATACACCTGGCTCCTCATAATGGACTATGACATAATTCGTTCATCCTCTTGGCGTAATTCATCAATGTAACGTATACGGGTTTATACCCATTTTTTGGAGGCACATTTAAATGAAAGAGCAAATTATCAATATAGAAAGCGTACCTAATCAGAAAAAATCGGCACTAAAACAACCATCCACCAAAATCATTTTTCCTTTGGCAAGCGCTGATCAGGAATTAATTACTCAGATGAAAGAAACAATATTTGCGCTTGGCGGCGTTGGGCTTGCTGCGCCTCAGGTAGGCATTGGCAGAAACATTGCTGTTATATATATTCCAGAAAGCGCCGCAATGCTCCGCGATAATGTGCAAGAAATGCCGATGCATGTCATCATTAATGCGACGTATGAACCCATTGAGAGTAAAGGCATGTATAGCGACTTCGAAGCATGTTATTCGGTAAAAAGTGTCATGGGAAAAGTGCCAAGATATAATGCCATAAAAGTGAGATATCAGGATGAAACTGGTAAAGAAGTCACCAAAATAGAACAAGGCTTTTATGCCCGGGTTTTACAGCATGAAATCGATCATTTAAATGGCTTACTTATAACTGATAGACTGACTCCAGAATGTCTGCAAGGCACACACGAAGAAATGTTAAAAATCAGGCGCGCAGAACTCCCTCCTGAAAAAAGAAAGCTGTTTGATAATCTCATCAAACAAAAAAGCCTTGAGAAAGAAAAATCAACTATACCCAAATCCGTAATAACACAGAATGATTCCCAAGATTAGGCTAACAATTCCGCTGATATAAAAAGGCATAGAAAAATCAGACATTTTAGAGGCCATGGCCAGTACGAATTTTGGCAAAATCGCCAAATAATCCTCAGCGCTAAACGGAATTGACCCACTTGCGCCAACGAAAACTGAGTGGTTGACATGGCTCAAGCTTCTGACGATATTCTGTAAGTTTTCTAATTTTTAAACCCCCACCACAACTAGAGGCCATTTCCGCGTAAAAAACGATTTGTTTGTTCTCTACATCATACTCAGGAGCAACATTTGTAATTTCATGGCCATGATTAACAAAATTTAAAATACTAGCTTTTTTACGACCAAAGCAATATTCAATTTCATCCTCCTTTCTAGTTCCTCGAGATACGAGTCAAGCTCAGAATTTTCTGCTTTAGTTAATCCGTTTTCTTCTGTTATTTCTTCCTCTACGGTTTTCGCATTGGAACTTCAGTGTAACTTTTCTCTGGCGGCTGTGACGATAGCTGTTTAGATGGCTTTTTAGACGGCTTTTTTCGCTTTTTGCCGATAAAAGTAGCGTCCCATATACTAGTACGATTACGCACACTAGGTTTAATATTGCTTGAACATTTGGCAGCGCTCTCCCGATCCTGCTGTGAATCCGTGAGTGTAGCCTTTTTATTCCAACAAGCAGCAGCATGTTTCCAATTAGGGATTTTTTCATAACATTGAGCAGCTTTCTCCCAATCGTCTGCTGAATTTGTAAGATTAGCTTTTATATACCAGCATTCTCCCGCAGGCCAAAATTTAGAAGCACGATCATAGCAATGAGCAGCATTCCCCCAATCGTTTGGTGATCCTGTAAGGCGAGCTTTTTGCCACCAACAAAATGCAGCGCACCACCAGTTGACATTTTTCCAATAAGTTTGGGCAGCATTCTCCCAATCTTTTGGCGAAACCGTAAGTTTTGCCTTTTTATGCAAACAAAACCCCGCATTGTCCCAATCAGAGATATCTTTATAAGCCTTAGCCTTTGATTCCCAATCCTCTGCTAACTTAGCTAACATGGCTGGGTCAGTTGGATTTTTAGTAGCTAAGCTTGAATTTCCGCATTTTTCTTTTTTTTTATCAGGCATATACTTTAACTCCATTAGTTGTAAGCAAATAATAAATGACTTTGTGTGGTCTGTATTATTTTTATAACGCTATTTTATCTGAACTTTAGTTATTTTTACAAGGTTAATTTTTTCACACCGGCAGCTATCGTGAATTGGCGCTACTATTACGTAGCCCATTCCTCCGCAATCCCTCTTTTTAAAAGGGGATTACTTGCATCATAAATGCTCACTTGGCCAACCTTTTTAGCTAATTTTCTCTAACTGTCATTTGTGCTACTTGCCGTCTAAGCGCCTTCGAAGCCTTGAATAAGCTGGCTTTACGGCATCCCTTCGTTTTCACCCATCACAAAAAAGCCTGCATACACGGAGACTATAACTTGTCTGATTTAATTTTGTGATGGGGTAGAGTCGTTGTAAAAAGACGCTTTAATTTTCAGCTCTTTTCCTTTAAATTTTTGTTTAAAAAAATTAGGCGGCTGGTTAATTTGGGATAATTCTGGTGGAGGTGAGCCGGAGGGGTTTATTTGACGAAGTAATGAGCTTGTCTTGTTTTTCATTTCTTGGTTATTAATATCTTTCGGTAGTTGAAAAAAACTCTGTCCTGCATTTTTACCAAAAAGGGATGGGGTAACTGGTTGGGTTGAATGCCTACTCTGTTTATTTGATTTATCATTCAATACTTTGTCTAAATTTTTTAAAGAATTCATTCGTTTTTTAATCTCTTTTTTCAAAAGGGGTTCCATTTTTTTAGCCGAAAATAACCTCCAGCCATTTTTTAAGTTTAATAAAAATGTAGGTTTGATTTTATATGTACGAATTTGCTCAGCATATTTTTTAAACAATTCAAGGATTAGAGAACCACCATTTTGAGAGGCTATTTTGGTAACTTTATCACAGTCAAAACCAATGCCTTTCAAAATATCAAAATTATTTTTGACTGCCTCCAGGTGAGAAGAACCACCATCATGAGAGGCTATTTTGCAGATCTGATCAGGTGTAAATTTAAAGTCTGTTGTCAAACTTTGAAAATTGTTTATGACTGCCTTAAGGTTATGAGAACCACCCTTATAGGAGGCTATTTTGCAGATCTGATCAGGTGTAAATTTAAAGTCTATTGTCAAATTTTGAAAATTGTCTTTGACCGCCTGCAAAGTAAGATCACCACCTCTTTTAGAAATCATTTGAATAATTTGTTTTTTTGTAAACGATTTATCACAAAGCCACTGAGAATGTTCAATTAACGCAGCAATTTTTTTACGAGTATTATATTTCCGAAGCAGTGGTTTGAAATCATCTTCTTCTATGCCGGGCAATAATTTTTTTAGAGTGTCATATTGCTTAATTTCTAAATTGTTTAATGTAACATCAGATTTTGTTCGCTTCTTTTTTTTGGAGTCCGTTGCTGAAGAAACTACGTTAGGTTTTGATCGCTTTCTTTTTTTGGATTTCATTACTGAAATGGAATTTCTCGAAGAGGATAAAAGTAAACTTGGAGAAGGAATAGCAATAGGATTTGGCGATCTATCTATTGGAGTTGGGATTTCATCTTCCATAACTGGTAATAATGGCGTAGTGCCGCTATTAGTATCACCGCCCATATTTGAAATGCGAGTAGCTAAGTCATAGATTGCTTGTGGAGGCAGAGGGCTGGACGTGTTATGAAAAATCTGCTTCCAGTCAAAATCTATGGGGGGGCAAATATTATTTTCCGATGAGCTAATTTGTGAAACGGGAGTATTTAGTTTGGCGCATTGATCCTGCGCATCTCGTAAATCGGTCGGTAGCTCCAGCTCTGTAGTTTTTTTTCGCTTCGGCGAGACTGATGGAATTTTAGATTTTATTCGACTCCTTTTTTTGGAGGACACTGCCATTTCTGTTTTTTTATATTTTTTGCGTTTCTTATTTTTATTCAATTTTGCTTCATCATCTTCAAGGTTTTTATTTATAGGCATCCTCAGGCTTCTTCCTAGGTCCATTTGATTTTCCTTGCTTTCCGGCAAATCTTTTCCGGCGTCTATGGATATGCCATTAGCTGCAAGATATTTACTACATGCTTCCTCATTCCATCCCTCTCCCTTTAAAGAATATTTAATTGCAGCGACAAGCCTATCTCGTAAACCTGCTAACTTTGGATTTGTTTTAGCTTTTTTATTAGCAATAGATAAAGCGCTCTTGCCACCTTGAGTTACAAAAGCGAGACTCACTTCTTTCTTAATATAGCTTCCTATAATTTCTTCATCTTGTTCTAAAAAAGCATACATAAGCTGGGTAATGAAATTTTGTTTTTTAAGCGGGTTAAATTCTCCGTTTTCTTCTTGCGCCATCTCAAGGATGGGGAGAGAATTAATGTGCATGGATGTATTATTTTTTCTCAAATCCCCATAATTTTTTGGGATTAACAAGTGGCTTGCTGAAGTACCTAAGAGCTGTTGGTCTTCTTTGCTTAGTAAAATGATGTAGCTGTACTCTTCAAAGTTCTGTTGATAAAATTCCTTGCTCGTTCTAATACCAATTGGAAAAATATGCTCAAATTTTTCAATGCCATAGGTGGCGCCATAATTAAAAAGTAGCTCTTCTCCCTTTTTAATATCCCTTTCCGCGTAAAAAACGATTTGTTTGTTCTCTACATCATACTCAGGAGCAACATTTGTAATTTCATGGCCATGATTAAGAAAACTTAAAATACTAGCGTTTTCATGACCAAAGCAATATTCAATTTCATCCTGCCTTTCATCTACTGTAAAGGCATAATCTCCAATCCTCCTTTCTAGTTCCTCGAGATACGAGTCAAGCTCAGCATTTTCTGCTTTAGTTAATCCGTTTTCTTCTGTTATTTCTGCCTCTACGGCTCTTTTGGCTTTTAACCTCTCTATATATTCAACTTTCTCCTTTTCTTTTTCAAAGGGGGGACGAACTACGCGATTTTTAATTTTTTGTGTGACGAATTCTCCTCCATAAACACCTATCATTTCTTCAGCGAAGATTTTTTTTTCTGCATAAACACCATATCCGATACCTGAAACTGAAAATAGGCCCAACTTTTCAGGAGGATTCTGTATTGTTTTGATGGTAGGGTGAGAATTGATAATCGTATTTCTAACTGTCTCATCTCTTAAGTTATAGGTTGTTATGTGATTGGTAGAAATTATAGGCTTTCGCATTCGTATATCCACGTTATTATTAAAATTTATTTATTTGGTAATCATCAACAATACTGGTCAGCGTGATCCGTAATAAAAAAACCCTGGATCATCTGGCGTAAGTATAACTGTATAATCCATCCTTCCAAGTCCAATTGATTCACACCCCATCGACTAGACAGTTTCGACATCAAATGAAGAGAGTGTTGTCACCAGAACTCAGAATTTCATAATTCGTTTTTCTAGTCAAGTTTTTTTAAAAAATATTTTTAAAAAAAATGGTTGTCATATAAAAATTCTACACATTCAAGTAAATCGCCTCATATTTAATCGTGCGCCATAATCGTTCAATATACACATTATCGATTTTTATTAGAAAAATCGGAAGAATTTGATCAATTGGATTTTGGCCCGGAGGGGCAGACTAAGTTTACGAAAACTTTCAACGAATCGTTCAGTTATTTGTATTTATTGTTAATATACAAGAAATTCGCGAAAATAATGCCATAGCTCACGAAGCCAAAGAAAAAATGGGACCCATTCCCAGTGTTATTTTAAACAAGGAAGTTAAATTTTTATTTTTGCTTGATACCATGTTGGGAAATACTAAATCCAAGGCTAAAAAAAGCCATTTATCCGACAAAAATCTAGCGTAAAATAGATTCCATAAGTCCTGCTGCAATTACTGTTTTGGTTGTGGTAGTTTATCTTGTGATTCCTTGATTATGGGTTATTGATAATGCATTTTTTTCAGTTGGATCCGTGCTCTTATTTAAGCCTTCAAGATTAGTTTTATCGTTTGATTTTTGCCTGGGCGGCGGCATAAAACGGTATCTTGCAGTTTGACTCACACTGGGTGTGGCTGTAGCAGATGGTGGGCTTAATTTACTATTTCTTTTATCTTTATTGAATACATCCTTGGCTTGTTGTTCTTCCATTTCTTTAAGTTTATTTTTTAATCTTATTTCCATCTTGTTAACCCCCACTATACCACGGTTATCTTTTGTTAAATTAATATAAAATTCAGGCATGAGTGGTTGATATGGCTCAAGCTTCTGACGATATTCTGTAAGTTTTCTAATTTTTAAACCCCCACCATTACTAGAGGCCAGTCGGGTCATCAGATCAGGCTGAATATTCATTTGCTCTAAAACATTAAAACACTCTAGGACTGCGCGCAGGTTAAGATGTCCACAATCCTTGGAGAGCATTTGGGTAATCTGATTGGTACTAAAGGGCTTCTTCTCTCCCCTGAAATACTCTAAACCTGCCTCCAGACTAAGATGTCCAGCAGTATGGGAGAGTATTTTGACAACCTGATTAGTACTAAAGGGCATCTCCTTTCCCATGAAGTCATTGAAATACTTTAAACCTGCCTCCAGGTTAAGTTGTCCACCCCTAGGGGAGAGTATTTTGGCAATCTGATCAGCACTAAAATGAAACTTGACTTTTTCAATCAATTTGTCATTTGTTGATTTTCTGAAAATCCTAGCCAAAGAAGCCTTCTTTTTTCTTTTTTGACCCCTTTTTTTATGGGAGGAAAGGTCTTTGGAATCTGAACTAAGTTGCACTGGCGTTTTTGCCACGGGATCTACTTTGTCTAAATTTTTTAAAGAATTCTTTCGTTTTTTAATCTCTTCCTCCAAAAGGGGTTCTATTTTTTTAGCCGGAGGTAACCGCCCGCGCACTCTTAAGTTTAAAAAAAATTTAGGTTTGATTTTATGTGTATCAATTTGCCCAGCATATTTTTTTAACAACTCAAGGATTAGAGAAGCACCAGGTTGAGAGGCTATCTTGGTAACTGAATCACAGTCAAAACCAATGCCTTTCAAAATAGTAAAATTATTTTTGACTGCCTCCAAGTTATGAGAACCACCTGTATAAGAGACTATTTTGCAGATCTGATCAGGTGTAAAACCAATGCCTTTCAAAATAGTAAAATTATTTTTGACTGCCTCCAGGTTATAAGAACCACCATCATAGGAGGCTATTTTGCAGATCTGATCAGGTGTAAATTTAAAGTCTGTTGTCAAACTTTGAAAATTGTCTTTGACCGCCTGTAAAGTAAGATCACCACCTCTTTTAGAAATCATTTGAATAATTTGTTTTTTTGTAAACGATTTATCACAAAGCCACTGAGAATGCTCAATTAACGCAGCAATTTTTTTATGAGTGCTATATTTCCGCAGCAGTGGTTTGAAATCATCTTCTTCTATGCCGGGCAATAATTTTTTTAGAGTGTCATATTGCTTAATTTCTAAATTGTTTAATGTAACATCAGATTTTATTCGCTTCCTTTTTTTGGATTTCATTACTGAAATGGAATTTCTCGAAGAGGATAAAGATAAATTTGGAGAAGGAATAGCAGTAGGATTTGGCGATCTATCTATTGGAGTTGGGATTTCATCTTCCATAACTGGTAATAATGGCATAGTGCCGCTGTTAGTGTCACCGCCCATATTTGAAATGCGAGTAGCTAAACCATAGATTTCTTGTGGAGTCAGAGTGCTGTTATGCAAAATCTGTTTCCAGTCAAAATCTATGAGGGGGCAATTATTATTTTCCGATGAGCTAATTTCAAGCTTATTTCGATTATTGGAATCCGAACTAAGTTGCATTGGCGCCACGGGGTCTTTTTCTAAACATCCTACTTCTGATTTTTCTAGGAAAGAACCTGTATTTAAAATTGAGCTAATTTGTGAAATGGGAGTATTTAGTTTGGCGCATTGATCCTGCGCATCTCGTAAATCGGTCGGTAGCTCCAGCTCTGTAGTTTTTTTTCGCTTCGGTGAGACTGATGGAATTTTAGATTTTATTCGACTCCTTTTTTTGGAGGACACTGCCATTTCTGTTTTTTTATATTTTTTGCGGTTCTTATTTTTATTCAATTTTGCTTCATCATCTTCAAGGTTTTTATTTATAGGCATCCTCAGGCTTCTTCCTAGGTCCATTTGATTTTCCTTGCTTTCCGGCAAATCTTTTCCGGCGTCTATGGATGTGCCATTAGCTGCAAGATATTTACTACATGCTTCCTCATTCCATCCCTCTCCCTTTAAAGAATGTTTAATTGCAGCCACAAGCCTATCTCGTAAACCTGCTAACTTTGGATTTGTTTTAGCTTTTTTATTAGCAATAGATAAAGCGCTCTTGCCATCTTGAGTTACAAAAGCGAGACTCACTTCTTTCTTAATATAGCTTTCTATAATTTCTTCATCTTGTTCTAAAAAAGCATACATAAGCTGGGTAATGAAATTTTGTTTTTTAAGCGGGTTAAATTCTCCGTTTTCTTCTTGCGCCATCTCAAGGATGGGGAGAGAATTAATGTGCATGGATGTATTATTTTTTCTCAAATCCCCATAATTTTTTGGGATTAACAAGTGGCTTGCTGAAGTACCTAAAAGCTGTTGGTCTTCTTTGCTTAGTAAAATGATGTAGCTGTACTCTTCAAAGTTCTGTTGATAAAATTCCTTGCTCGTTCTAATACCAATTGGAAAAATATGCTCAAATTTTTCAATGCCATAGGTGGCGCCATAATTAAAAAGTAGCTCTTCTCCCTTTTTAATATCCCTTTCCGCGTAAAAAACGATTTGTTTGTTCTCTACATCATACTCAGGAGCAACATTTGTAATTTCATGGCCATGATTAAGAAAACTTAAAATACTAGCGTTTTCATGACCAAAGCAATATTCAATTTCATCCTGCCTTTCATCTACTGTAAAGGCATAATCTCCAATCCTCCTTTCTAGTTCCTCGAGATACGAGTCAAGCTCAGCATTTTCTGCTTTAGTTAATCCGTTTTCTTCTGTTATTTCTGCCTCTACGGCTCTTTTGGCTTTTAACCTCTCTATATATTCAGCTTTCTCCTTTTCTTTTTCAAAGGGGGGACTAACTACGCCATTTTTAATTTTTTGTGTGACGAATTCTCCTCCATAAACACCTATCATTTCTCCAGCGAAGATTTCTTTTTCTGCATAAACACCATATCCGATACCTGAAACTGAAAATAGGCCCAACTTTTCAGGAGGATTCTGTATTGTTTTGATGGTAGGATGAGAATTGATAATCGTATTTCTAACTGTCTCATCTCTTAAGTTATAGGTTGTTATGTGATTGGTAGAAATTATAGGCTTTCGCATTCGTATATCCACGTTATTATTAAAATTTATTTATTTGGTAATCATCAACAATACTGGTCAGCGTGATCCGTAATAAAAAAACCCTGGATCATCTGGCGTAAGTATAACTGTATAATCCATCCTTCCAAGTCCAATTGATTCACACCCCATCGACTAGACAGTTTCGACATCAAATGAAGAGAGTGTTGTCACCAGAACTCAGAATTTCATAATTCGTTTTTCTAGTCAAGTTTTTTTAAAAAATATTTTTAAAAAAAATGGTTGTCATAAATAATGCCATAGCTCACGAAGCCAAAGAAAAAATGGGACCCATT
The DNA here is from genome assembly GCA_963795715.1 of uncultured Pseudomonadota bacterium. GTDB lineage: Bacteria > Pseudomonadota > Gammaproteobacteria > Coxiellales > Coxiellaceae > JAFEDN01. Next base: position 1,384,605 of record CAWCIY010000003.1, on the reverse strand, counting down.
CCCAGTGTTATTTTAAACAAGGAAGTTAAATTTTTATTTTTGCTTGTACCCTGTTGGGAAATACTAAATCCAAGACTGAAAAAAGCCATTTATCCGACACAAATCTAGCGTAAAATAGATTCCATAAGTCCTGCTGCAATTACTCTTTTGGTTGTGGTAGTTTATTTTGTGATTCCTTGATTATGAGTTATTGATAATGCATTTTTTTCAGTTGGATCCGTGCTCTTATTTAAGCCTTCAAGATTAGTTTTATCGTTTGATTTTTGCCTGGGCGGCGGCATAAAACGGTATCTTGCAGTTTGACTCACACTGGGTGTAGCTGTAGCAGATGGTGGGCTTAATTTACTATTTCTTTTATCTTTATTGAATACATCCTTGGCTTGTTGTTCTTCCATTTCTTTAAGTTTATTTTTTAATCTTATTTCCATTTTTTTAACCCCCACTGTACCACGGTTATCTTTTGTTAAATTAATATAAAATTCAGGCTTGAGTGGTTGATATGGCTCAAGCTTCTGACGATATTCGGTAAGTTTTCTAATTTTTAAACCCCCACCATTACTAGAGGCCAGTCGGGTCATCAGATCAGGCTGAATATTCATTTGCTCTAAAACATTAAAACACTCTAGGACTGCGCGCAGGTTAAGATGTCCACAATCCTTGGAGAGCATTTGGATAATCTGATCGGTACTAAAGGGCTTCTTCTCTCCCCTGAAATACTCTAAACCTGCCTCCAGGCTAAGATGTCCAGCAGTACGGGAGAGTATTTTGACAACCTGATTAGTACTAAAGGGCATCTCCTTTCCCATGAAGTCATTGAAATACTTTAAACCTGCCTCCAGGTTAAGTTGTCCACCCCTAGGGGAGAGTATTTTGGTAATCTGATCAGCACTAAAATGAAACTTGGCTTTTTCAATCAATTTGTCATTTGTTGATTTTCTGAAAATCCTAGCCAAAGAAGCCTCCTTTTTTCTTTTTTGACCCCTTTTTTTATGGGAGGAAAGGTCTTTGGAATCTGAACTAAGTTGCACTGGCGTTTTTCCCACGGGATCTACTTTGTCTAAATTTTTTAAAGAATTCTTTCGTTTTTTAATCTCTTCCTCCAAAAGGGGTTCCATTTTTTTAGCCGGAAGTAACCACCAGCCCGCTCTTAAGTTTAAAAAAAATTTAGGTTTGATTTTATGTGTATCAATTTGCCCAGCATATTTTTTTAACAACGCAAGGATTAGAGAAGCACCAGGTTGAGAGGCTATCTTGGTAACTGAATCACAGTCAAAACCAATGCCTTTCAAAATAGTAAAATTATTTTTGACTGCCTCCAGGTTATGAGAACCACCTGTATAAGAGACTATTTTGCAGATCTGATCAGGTGTAAAGCCAAGGTCTCTCAAATTGTAAAAATACTTTTTGACTGCCTTCAGGTTATAAAAACCACCATCATGAGAAGCTATTTTGCAGATCTGATCAAGGGTAAGTTTAAAGTCTGTTGTCAAACTTTGAAGATTCTCTTTGACCGCCTGCAAGGTAAGATCCCCATTATATTGAGAAACCATTCGAATAATTTGTTTTTTTGTAAACAATTTATCACAAAGCCACTGAGAATGTTCAATTAACGCAGCAATTTTTTTATTACCTTGAGGTTTCCGAAGCAGCTGTTTGAAATCATTTTCTTCTATGCTTGGCAATAATTTTTTTAGAGTGTCATATTGCTCATTTTCTGAATTGTCTAATGCAACATAAGATTTTGTTCGCTTCTTTTTTTTCGAGTCCGTTGCTGAAGAAACTACGTTAGGTTTTGATCGCTTTCTTTTTTTGGATTTCATTACTGAAATGGAATTTCTCGAAGAGGATAAAGGTAAATTTGGAGAAGGAATAGCAGTAGGATTTGGCGATCTATCTATTGGAGTTGGGATTTCATCTTCCATAACTGGTAATAATGGCGTAGGGCCGCTGTTAGTGTCACCGCCCATATTTGAAATGCGAGTAGCTAAGTCATAGATTGCTTGTGGAGGCAGAGGGCTGTAATGCAAAATCTGTTTCCAGTCCAAATCTGTGGGGGGGCAATTATTATTTTCCAATGAGCTAATTTCAAGCTTATTTCGATTATTGGAATCCGAACTAAGTTGCGCCGGCGTTTTTGCCTCGGGATCTTTTTCTAAACATCTTACTTCCAATACTGGAGAAACTACCTTTTTATTATTGGTAGAAATTATAGGCTTTCGCATTAGTATATCCACGTTATTATTAAAATTTATTTATTTGGTAATCATCAACAATACTGGTCAGCGTGATCCGTAATAAAAAAACCCCTGGATCATCTGGCGTAAGTATAACTGTATAATCCATCCTTCCAAGTCCAATTGATTCACACCCCATCGACTAGACAGTTTCGACATCAAATGAAGAGAGTGTTGTCACCAGAACTCAGAATTTCACAATTCGTTTTTCTAGTCAAGTTTTTTTAAAAAATATTTTTAAAAAAAATGGTTGTCATATAAAAATTCTACACATTCAAGTAAATCGCCTCATATTTAATCGTGCGCCATAATCGTTCAATATACACATTATCGATTTTTATTAGCAAAAGTGGATCAGTTTTTCTTAGCGCCGCTGGCTTTACGGCTGCTTCACGGCATCCCTTCGTTTTCACCCCTCACAAAAAAGCCTGCATACGCGGAGACTATAACTTGTCTGATTTAATTTTGTGATGGGGTAGAGTCGTTGTAAAAAGACGCTTTAATTTTCAGCTCTTTTCCTTTAAATTTTTGTTTAAAAAAATTAGGTGGCTGGTTAATTTGGGATAATTCTGGTGGAGGTGAGCCGGAGGGGGTTATTTGACGAAGTAATGAGCTTGTCTTGTTTTTCATTTCTTGGTTATTAATATCTTTCGGTAGTTGAAAAAAACTCTGTCCTGCATTTTTACCAAAAAAGGATGAGGTAACTGGTTGGGTTGAATGCCTACTCTGTTTATTTGATTTATCATCCAATACTTTGTCTAAATTTTTTAAAGAATTCTTTCGTTTTTTAATCTCTTTTTTCAAAAGGGGTTCCATTTTTTTAGCCGAAAATAACCACTTGCCATTTTTTAAGTTTAATAAAAATGTAGGTTCGATTTTATATGTACGAATTTGCTCAGCATATTTTTTAAACAACTCAAGGATTAGAGAACCACCATTTTGAGAGGCTATTTTGGTAACTTTATCACAGTCAAAACCAATGCCTTTCAAAATATCAAAATTATTTTTGACTGCCTCCAGGGTATGAGAACCACCATCATGGGAGGCTATTGTGTATATCTGAGTAGGTGTAAATTTAAAGTCTTTTGTCAAACTTTGAAAATTGTTTATGACTGCCTCCAGGTTATGAGAACCACCCTTATGGGAGGCTATTTTTCTGATTTGATCAGGCGTATAACCAAGCTCTCTCAAATTGTGAAAATACTTTTTGACTGCCTCCAGGTTATAAGAACCACCATCATGGGAGGCTATTTTGCAGATCTGATCAGGTGTAAATTTAAAGTCTGTTGTCAAACTTTGAAAATTGTCTTTGACCGCCTGTAAAGTAAGATCACCACCTCTTTTAGAAATCATTTGAATAATTTGTTTTTTTGTAAACAATTTATCACAAAGCCACTGAGAATGTTCAATTAACGCAGCAATTTTTTTATGAGTGTTATGTTTCCGTAGCAGTGTTTTGAAATCATCTTCTTCTATGCCGGGCAATAATTTTTTTATAGTGTCATATTGCTTAATTTCTAAATTGTTTAATGTAACATAAGATTTTATTCGCTTCCTTTTTTTGGAGTCCGTTGCTGAAGAAACTACGTTAGGTTTTGATCGCTTTCTTTTTTTGGATTTCATTACTGAAATGGAATTTCTCGAAGAGGATAAAGGTAAATTTGGAGAAGGAATAGCAGTAGGATTTGGCGATCTATCTATTGGAGTTGGGATTTCATCTTCCATAACTGGTAATAATGGCGTAGTGCCGCTGTTAGTGTCACCGCCCATATTTGAAATGCGAGTAGCTAAGTCATAGATTGCTTGTGGAGGCAGAGGGCTGTTATGCAAAATCTGTTTCCAGTCCAAATCTATGGGGGAGCAATTATTATTTTCCGATGAGCTAATTTCAAGCTTATTTCGATTATTGGAATCCGAACTAAGTTGCGCCGGCGTTTTTGCCTCGGGATCTTTTTCTAAACATCCTACTTCTAATACTGGAGAAACTACCTTTTTATTATTGGTAGAAATTATAGGCTTTCGCATTAGTATATCCACGTTATTATTAAAATTTATTTATTTGGTAATCATCAACAATACTGGTCAGCGTGATCCGTAATAAAAAAACCCTGGATCATCTGGCGTAAGTATAACTGTATAATCCATCCTTCCAAGTCCAATTGATTCACACCCCATCGACTAGACAGTTTCGACATCAAATGAAGAGAGTGTTGTCACCAGAACTCAGAATTTCATAATTCGTTTTTCTAGTCAAGTTTTTTTAAAAAATATTTTTAAAAAAAATGGTTGTCATATAAAAATTCTACACATTCAAGTAAATCGCCTCATATTTAATCGTGCGCCATAATCGTTCAATATACACATTATCGATTTTTATTAGAAAAATCGGAAGAATTTGATCAATTAGATTTTGGCCCGGAGGGGCAGACTAAGTTTACGAAAACTTTCAACGATATCGTTCAGTTATTTGTATTTATTGTTAATGTACAAGAAATTCGCGAAAATAATGCCATAGCTCACGAAGCCAAAGAAAAAATGGGACCCATTCCCAGTGTTATTTTAAACAAGGAAGTTAAATTTTTATTTTTGCTTGATACAATGTTGGGAAATACTAAATCCAAGGCTAAAAAAAGCCATTTATCCGACACAAATCTAGCGTAAAATAGATTCCATAAGTCCTGCTGTAATTACTGTTTTGGTTGTGGTAGTTTATTTTGTGATTCCTTGATTATGGGTTATTGATAATGCATTTTTTTCAGTTGGATCCGTACTCTTATTTAAGCCTTCAAGATTAGTTTTATCGTTTGATTTTTGCCTGGGCGGCGGCAAAAAACGGTATCTTGCAGTTTGACTCACACTGGGTGTGGCTGTAGCAGATGGTGGACTTAATTTACTATTTCTTTTATCTTTATTTAATACATCCTTGGCTTGTTGTTCTTCCATTTCTTTAAGTTTATTTTTTAATCTTATTTCCATCTTGTTAACCCCCACTGTACCACTGATATCTCTTTTTAAACTACTATAAAATTCAGGCTTGAGTGGTTGATATGGCTCAAGCTTCTGACGATATTCTGTAAGTTTTCTAATTTTTAAACCCCCACCATTACTAGAGGCCAGTCGGGTCATCAAATCAGGCTGAATATTCATTTGCTCTAAAACATTAAAACACTCTAGGACTGCGCGCAGGTTAAGATGTCCACAATCCTTGGAGAGCATTTGGGTAATCTGATTGGTACTAAAGGGCTTCTTCTCTCCCCTGAAATACTCTAAACCTGCCTCCAGGCTAAGATGTCCAGCAGTACGGGAGAGTATTTTGACAACCTGATTAGTACTAAAGGGCATCTCCTTTCCCATGAAGTCATTGAAATACTTTAAACCTGCCTCCAGGTTAAGATGTCCAGCAGTACGGGAGAGTATTTTGACAACCTGATTAGTACTAAAGGGCATCTCCTTTCCCATGAAGTCGAAGTTATTGAAATACTTTAAACCTGCCTCCAGGTTAAGTTGTCCACTCTTAGGGGCGGAGAGTATTTTGGCAATCTGATCAGCACTAAAATGAAACTTGGCTTTTTCAATCAATTTGTTATTTGTTGATTTTCTGAGAATCTTAGCCAAAGAAGACTCCCTTTTGCTTTTTTGACCCTTTTTTTTATGGGAGGAAATAACAATAGGCGGAAGTATTGGCGTTGATGGATCAGCTGTCTCAGGGGAGGAAAGGTCTTTGGAATCTGAACTAAGTTGCACTGGCGTTTTTGCCTCGGGGTCTACTTTGTCTAAATTTTTTAAAGAATTCTTTCGTTTTTTAATCTCTTCCTCCAAAAGGGGTTCCATTTTTTTAGCCGGAGGTAACCGCCCGCCCACTCTTAAGTTTAAAAAAAATTTAGGTTTGATTTTATGTGTATCAATTTGCCCAGCATATTTTTTTAACAACTCAAGGATTAGAGAAGCACCAGGTTGAGAGGCTATCTTGGTAACTGAATCACAGTCAAAACCAATGCCTTCCAAAATAGTAAAATTATTTTTGACTGCCTCCAGGTTATGAGAACCACCTGTATAAGAAGCTATTTTGCAGATCTGATCAGGTGTAAAACCAATGCCTTTCAAAATAGTAAAATTATTTTTGACTGCCTTCAGGTTATGAGAACCACCATGATGGGAAACTATTTTGCAGATCTGATCAGGTGTAAATTTAAAGTCTGTTGTCAAACTTTGAAAATTGTCTTTGACCGCCTGCAAAATAAGATCACCACCCCTTTTAGAAACCATTTGAATAATTTGTTTTTTTGTAAACGATTTATCACAAAGCCACTTAGAATGTTCAATTAACGCAGCAATTTTTTTATCACTGCTATATTTCCGAAGCAGTGGTTTGAAATCATCTTCTTCTATGCCGGGCAATAATTTTTTTAGAGTGTCATATTGGTCAATTTTTAAATCATCTAATATAACATCAGATTTTGTTCGCTTCTTTTTTTTGGAGTCCGTTGCTGAAGAAACTACGTTAGGTTTTGATCGCTTTCTTTTTTTGGATTTCATTACTGAAATGGAATTTCTCGAAGAAGATAAAGGTAAATTTGGAGAAGGAATAGCAGTAGGATTTGGCGATCTATCTATTGGAGTTGGGATTTCATCTTCCATAACTGGTAATAATGGCGTAGTGCCGCTGTTAGTGTCATCGCCCATATTTGAAATGAGGGGCATAGTAGCTAAACCATAGATTTCTTGTGGAGTCAGAGTGCTGTTATGCAAAATCTGTTTCCAGTCAAAATCTATGAGGGGGCAATTATTATTTTCCGATGAGCTAATTTCAAGCTTATTTCGATTATTGGAATCCGAACTAAGTTGCATTGGCGCCACGGGGTCTTTTTCTAAACATCCTACTTCTGATTTTTCTAGGAAAGAACCTGTATTTAAAATTGAGCTAATTTGTGAAATGGGAGTATTTAGTTTGGCGCATTGATCCTGCGCATTTTGTAAATCGGTCGGTAGCTCCAGCTCTGTAGTTTTTTTTCGCTTCGGTGAGACTGATGGAATTTTAGATTTTATTCGACTCCTTTTTTTGGAGGACACTGCCATTTCTGTTTTTTTATATTTTTTGCGGTTCTTATTTTTATTCAATTTTGCTTCATCATCTTCAAGGTTTTTATTTATAGGCATCCTCAGGCTTCTTTCTAGGTCCATTTGATTTTCCTTGCTTTCCGGCAAATCTTTTCCGGCGTCTATGGATGTGCCATTAGCTGCAAGATATTTACTACATGCTTCCTCATTCCATCCCTCTCCCTTTAAAGAATGTTTAATTGCAGCGACAAGCCTATCTCGTAAACCTGCTAACTTTGGATTTGTTTTAGCTTTTTTATTAGCAATAGATAAAGCGCTCTTGCCACCTTGAGTTACAAAAGCGAGACTCACTTCTTTCTTAATATAGCTTTCTATAATTTCTTCATCTTGTTCTAAAAAAGCATACATAAGCTGGGTAATGAAATTTTGTTTTTTAAGCGGGTTAAGTTCTCCGTTTTCTTCTTGCGCCATCTCAAGGATGGGGAGAGAATTAATGCGCATGGATGTATTATTTTTTCTCAAATCCCCATAATTTTTTGGGATTAACAAGTGGCTTGCTGAAGTACCTAAGAGCTGTTGGTTTTCTTTGCTTAGTAAAATGATGCAGCCGTACTCTTCAAAGTTCTGTTGATAAAATTCCTTGCTCGTTCTAATACCAATTGGAAAAATATGCTCAAATTTTTCAACGCCATAGGTGGCGCCATAATTAAAAAGTAGCTCTTCTCCCTCTTTAATGTCCCTTTCCGCGTAAAAAACGATTTGTTTGTTCTCTACATCATACTCAGGAGCAACATTTGTAATTTCATGGCCATGATTAACAAAATTTAAAATACTAGCGTTTTCATGACCAAAGCAATATTCAATTTCATCCTGCCTTTCATCTACTGTAAAGGCATAATCTCCAATCCTCCTTTCTAGTTCCTCGAGATACGAGTCAAGCTCAGCATTTTCTGCTTTAGTTAATCCGTTTTCTTCTGTTATTTCTGCCTCTACGGTTCTTTTGGCTTTTAACCTCTCTATATATTCAGCTTTCTCCTTTTCTTTTTCAAAGGGGGGACGAACTACGCCATTTTTAATTTTTTGTGTGACGAATTCTCCTCCATAAACACCTATCATTTCTCTCGCGAGGATTTTTTTTTTGCATAAACACCATATCCGATACCTGAAACTGAAAATAGGCCCACCTTTTTAGGAGGACTCTGTATTATTTTGATGGTAGGGTGAGAATTGATAATCGTATTTCTAACTGTCTCATCTCTTAAGTTATAGATTGTTATGTGATTGGTAGAAATTATAGGCTTTCGCATTCGTATATCCATGTTATTATTAAAATTTATTTATTTGGTAATCATCAACAATACTGGTCAGCGTGATCCGTAATAAAAAACCCCTGGATCATCTGGCGTAAGTATAACTGTATAATCCATCCTTCCAAGTCCAATTGATTCACACCCCATCGACTAGACAGTTTCGACATCAAATGAAGAGAGTGTTGTCACCAGAACTCAGAATTTCATAATTCGTTTTTCTAGTCAAGTTTTTTTAAAAAATATTTTTAAAAAAAATGGTTGTCATATAAAAATTCTACACATTCAAGTAAATCGCCTCATATTTAATCGTGCGCCATAATCGTTCAATATACACAAGTACTTTTTAATAAAATATAGCAGATTATAAGGAAAAAGATGAATTAAAAATCACTATCAGAAATACCACAAACCTCAATATCGGTAACTTCTTCGGCAGTTAAATTAAAATCAAATATTTGCAAGTCCTGTTGCATGTGCATTTTGTTAGTGGTACCGGTGAGAGGCGTCATTCCGACTAGTGTAGCAAATCGGAAAATAACTTGCGCCGGCGTTTTATTTAACTTCTGAGCGATCGTATTAACCTTGTTACTAGCTCAGTACTCTTACTATTCGCCGTTAATAATGAAAATCCCTGATATATTATTTGATGTGATTTACAAAATTCACGAATCGCTTTGTCCCAAGCCTAACTGCGCATAGCATCGGTTTTGCACGATCATTGGCTTAATTTGTGCTTCTTGTACCAGAAATTTTAATTGCCTGAGATTGACGTTGCTGACTCCGATATGCTTGGTTTTACCTGCAGTATACAGTTTTTCAATAGCGCGCCAAGCTTGCCAATCTTCTTCGATCAGACCAACGCGAGAATAAGGACCGTGCAAAAGATAAGAATCTACATAATCCGTGTGCAGATGGTTTAAAGAAGATTGAAAAGAAGTTTCAACCTGCGTTGCTATATCTGCCTGCGGATCATAGGGGATACGTTGATCCTGCCCACCTGGCGAAGTAAATTTAGTTTGTAAAAATAGCCTGTCACGAGAAACGCCCTGCTCTTTCAATTTAAGCAAAGCTTCTCCAACAAGAGATTCAGAATAATGCCGTGGTTGATTAGCCGTATCAATCGCCATAAAACCCGACTGACACAGCCATTTCAACAAGAGCGGCCGTAGCGCTTTCTTTCCAGGCGGTTCCATAAATAATCTTGGGAAAATTTTTATCATTCATAAATGATCTCGCTTAAAAATCAATTAAAAGTCATTTCTTGTATCAAAAGCTGATAATACTCAGCTTTTCCCGTATGCACCATCAAATTCTATACTGAAAATAGCTGAATCTCAGTCAGATAACACACTTACAAGCGGTTTTGGCAAGTGTCTGCACCGATTATGTACTTTTTGTACTAAACGTATCTTTATTGATCAACTTATGGTAGAATAGATCTTAATAATAATAAGGTAAAATAATTTAATGAATAAAATCAACGAGTTAAATAAAATAAACTGGATCAATACTCTATTTTTACTGATTACACCCCTGATTGGGGTGGCTGGAACCGTCTTTATCATTGTCAATGGCATGATACACATTCCTACGCTCATATTGGCGTTTATTTGGCTAGCAGCCAGTGGATTATCGATCACCGCCGGATATCACCGCTTGATGTCCCATTGCACCTACCGTGCTCACCCTCTGATTAGGATCTTATTCCTTCTATTTGGCGCCGCTGCATTTGAAGGCAGTGCTTTAGAATGGAGTACCGACCATCGTAACCACCATCGTTATACTGATACCGACAAAGATCCTTATGATATTAAAAAAGGATTTTGGTACGCGCATATCGGTTGGTTATTGACGCTAGATAACAGTCGTCGAGATTATAGTAATGTGGAAGATTTAGCAGCTGACAAGTGGATCAAATTGCAACATAAATATTTTGCCCCGATTGCTGCCAGCATGGGCTTTGTGATGCCAGCCTTGATTGCTTGGCTTTGGCATGATCCAATTGGCGGTCTTATTATTGCCGGGGTAATGCGTATGGTTTTAAATCATCATTTTACTTTTTGTATTAACTCAATTTGCCATATTTTTGGCAAGCGTTCTTACTCGAAAGAGCAAACCGCGCGAGACAATTGGATAACGGCTTTATTCACTTATGGTGAAGGATTTCATAATTTTCATCATCAATTTCCCTTGGATTATCGCAATGGCATTCGTTTTTACCATTACGATCCATCGAAATGGCTTATTCGTTCTTTAAATTTTTTGGGTCTAGCTTCTGATTTAAAAAAAGTGAGTGTGGGACCCATGACACGCTATCGTTTAAGAGCCGATGAACAATTTTTATCGGTAAAATTTAAGGAATCTTCTGAAACATTCTTGGCGTATGTGAATGAACATCTAACACCTGCTCGTAATCGAATTTTACAATTGGTTTCTCGCATTGAGACAATTCAAAAATCGGAAAAAATTAAAGGCTCACAATCCATGAGAACGGCGCGTTTAGAATTAAAATATTCGCTGATTATCTGGAACCGTTTAACGAATGAAACCAGATTGCGCGCGCAAATTGGCTAAATTATTCGTGACACCACCAGGATTAAAAATTCTAAAGTAACTCCTGAAGTCCTTTTTGAGCAACTAAATTAAGTAACTTCAGTGATGTGCCACGAGGATTTTTATCACCTCTTATTAGTATTTCCATTGCCCATACCCAAGCGGAGAACGATTCAACTCTTCCCGGTAAAAACGCCATTTTGGCAAAAATTGATCTATCAAAGCTATGAAGCGGTGGTTATGTGTAGGCTCTAACAAGTGAGCCATTTCGTGGACGATTATATATTCTAGATAGTTCTGAGATTTTTTTGCTAATTCGGTATTGAGCCTAATGCTCTTACAGCGAGGATTGCAACTTCCCCATTTTGTTTTCATTTTCTGAATAAAAAACCGCTCCACTTTCACATCCATAAGCAATTCCCATTTAGAAATATATGATGGAACGATTTTCTTGAGTTGTACACGATACCAATCTTCCATAATCGCACGTTTTTTTTCTTCACTTGCGCCTACACATATTCGCAGATATATTTGGTTGTGTTTTAGTTCAACTTTAGGAAGGGCATTAATTTCGATTATCTTGAGCAAATAACGTTTTCCCCAAACATAATGGCTTTCGCGATCGAGATATTCACGCGGAGATTCACGCTCCTGCTCCAACTGTTTATTTTGCTGTCGCTTAATCCAATCTAATTTGGAAATGGCAAAGATACGAATGGTCTCAAGCTTCATCCACAACGGCGCAGAGATTCGTACACTCCCGGTAGGAGGGTAAACACTGAGATGAAGATTCTTGATATCTTTCTTCACCACATCCACGACGATTTTACCCAACTTAATCCTTGCATCCATCAATATTCATTCTGTTGTTTAATGATAAGGAAAATCCTTTCAACTTGGTCCATATCCTGCAAGATCTTATATAGCTCCGCCTTGATGATGTTTTCTCGGGCTTGAATCCCACGCCAATTATCTGGACGGACACGCTTAATAGTTTGATCGATCCGCAATACTAAATTCAGCAGCGGATCATCATCCACCTCATAAACTTCCCGTTCTTCTGCAATCCCTCTTCCCCCTACTTCGCTTACCGCAAATTTCTTGAAGTTATTGTAAATAGCACGCATCGCTGGATTATTCTTCAGTGGTTCTGGCGTATCGTCTCCTTGCCCAGTTTCCACATTTTTTGCAAGCTGGGCAATACTTTTGAGATATTTCTCATACTCAATTGCCTTTGCCTTACGAGCGACAATGATTTCATCAAGTAATGCTGACATTTTTTCGTAGTAAGCCGGATCACTCAATTGTTCCTTGATGATCTTGCTGCGAATGTTGTTTTCAATCACTTCCGCAATAGCTTCTTTGTTATTTTTGATGCTATTAGGTAATGTATCAATAGCGTTAGCAATACCAGTTTTCACGAATAATTCTAGCAGCGGCATATTATCAAAGGGCGAAATTTTACGTGGCTCGACGGCTTCGATGTAAGTGTCAATGAGGTGACGCATATCGGCTTCATAAGCCTTAAAATCCAGCTTTTCATTAGCGGCGTTACGAATAATTTCTCGTAAATCAATGTAATTTTTGATGCTCCGATTTATATAGCGAACATCGGCTTCACTATAACCGGCAGTTTCTAGTTCGTCGGATATATTGGCATAGGCACGTACTAGGTTGGCGACGGCCTTGTAAAGCGAAGACCTTAAAGTTTCCCGCTCTTGCAAATCTGAGGGTATCTCCGTATTACCACAAAAATAATGTATGTATTGCAGCGGATTCTTGGGTGGTTCTACGGGTTCGCAGATCAGCGCGAGTGCTTCAATCGCATTATCCAATTGTTCACGACTCTTGCTTATACGATCTTTCATCATCACGTGGGGATCCACTCCACCAGTGCTGTAATCCAATTCAGACGTGTAAACCTTGATCGCCTTTTCAACCTTCTTAAACAGGTCTTTGTAATCCACTATATAACCAAAATCTTTGTCATAACTGTGCAATCGGTTGGTGCGGCAGATAGCTTGAAACAAGGCGTGATCTTGCATACTTTTGTCGATATACAAATAAGTGCAGCTTGGAGCATCAAAACCCGTCAGTAGTTTGTCTACCACAATCAAAAGTTTCATATTGGCGGGCTCTCGTCTAAACAAATCCTTAGCCCACTCCTCATAAGTTTCGGTCTTCGTCATGTCCCGTTTAGCAACGACATCTTTCAACAATTCAGTATAAATATTATAGATGAATACTTTGTCTGTTTCGGTGTTCGCACCCGTGTCTTCCAGTGTGATGTCTTTCGTTTGTGGATTATAGGAAGTCACTACGGCAGATTTACCTTTAAAAGCAGTTTTTTGGAATAAAGTGTAATACTTACAAGCTTCATAAATACTCGACGCCACCAACATGGCATTGCCTCGATGGTCACTGAGGCGCGGCTTGACACTAAAATCGAAAACTATATCGCTCACCACTCGATCCATACGCGAACGCGAACTCAACACTTTTTGCATTGTGCCCCATTGTTTTTTCAATTCGTCTTTCTGCCAGTCGTTGAGCCCTCGCGTTTTAGCTTCAAACCAGGCATCAATTTTGTCCTCAGATCCTAGGCGCTGATCAATATCGCGTGCTTCATAGACTAAATCGAGCACCACCTTGTCCTCCACCGCTTCGCTGAATTTGTAAGTGTGAATATAGCCGCCGAACACTTCCAGGCTGCTCTGTTTGTCTTTTTTGAGCAGTGGCGTACCGGTGAAGCCGATTAAAACTGCATTAGGCATAATGGCTTTCATCGCGCGATGCAGTTTGCCACTTTGAGTGCGATGGCATTCATCCACAAAAACAAAAATCTCGCCTATTGCGTGGCATGGTTGGGTTTCTAGTTCTTTAATAAACCGCTCGAAATTATCAACGCCTTTTTGCCCAAACTTGTGTATCAGTGAGCAAAGCAAGCGCGGTTTAGCCTGTCTAAGCTGACTCATCAAGTCACGCCCACTCTTAGTGCGACAAATAGTTTCACCTGTTTCGCAGAAAACACGTTCGATTTGTTTATCGAGCTCATCACGATCGGTAATAATCGCCACGCGGGCATGGGGATTATTTTCCAAAATCCACTTAGCGAGCAGCACCATGACGATGCTCTTACCGCTGCCTTGGGTGTGCCAGATAATACCGCCTTTATGTTCGCGAACATGTTGTTGTGCTGCTTTGATGCCAAAATATTGATGTACGCGAGGCAACTTCTTTTGCCCACCATCAAAAAGCACGAAATCATGCATCAATTCAATTAATCGATCTTTACGGCATATCTTGAGTAGATACTTGTCCAGCTTGTAGCGAGTATTATCCTCTTCATCTTCTTTCCATTTGAGGAAATAATTTTCTTCTGTTTGGATAGTACCATATTGCAATCCTTCGGAATCATTTCCCGCCAATATGAATTGCACTGTACTAAAAAACCAGGCGTTGAATAGTGATTGTTGATTTGAAAGGCTTTGGCGTATGCCATCGCTGATCGATTTTCGGCTATTTTTAAGCTCCAAAATCCCGAGGGCAATGCCGTTCACGTACAGCACGAGATCTGGGCGCCGTTCGAGGTTTCCGCGTAGCATGACTTCTTCAGCAATAGCAAAATCATTCTTTTCGGGCTCTAACCAATTAATCAGATGAACGGTTTCGGTCACTTTTCCCGCTTCAATTTTCACAGGCACACCGTAACGTAGCAATTCGTAGACCTTTTGATTATTGCCATAAAGGCCACGACTGTGATTATCTGCTTCAATGCGCAGCATGTGGATGGCTTTGCTGGTCTGCGCTGAGCTGTAACTGTTTTTAGTCAAATATACTGTCAGCAAACCTTCCTCGATATTGCTGTTGTTATGGCGATCTTGCCAATCGCCCAGATAGCGATAGTGAAGTTCATCACGGAATAGTGCGATAACACGATTCTGAGTGATGCGTTCGGGTTGACCAATATTCATATCAAACGAATCCTTCCAGTTAAAAGATTGTGCATCATGCCTTGCTTGATTTGACGAGTTTTGTTGAGTTTGGCTACCAACGTGGTAATTTCAGCGTCCATATCGGAGAGGGTTGAGGCGATTATGGTTTGTTCTTCAATTGTTGCTGGCGTCTTATACATAAAGTTCACGAAATCCTTTTGATACAGATGATTAATTGTAGAACCTGCGCTTAACTGACTAAGAAATTCGACGAAAAAATTAGAGCAGAGGATGTAATAAAAAAAGACAGGATAGAATGAATTCCCAATAGGCCTAATAACAAAAACTCCGCTGTTAAGTGTGGCCGGCTTTTCCAATTGTTTGACTAAAGCAACTTTTCCAATCGTGCCGTCCTTCGTTACTATGATGTCATACTCTTTTAACTGAATATACTTATCTTGCTTATAGCGCGACTCTGCTATATAAGGGCAATTATTCCAATCTATGCAACCATCTTTAAAGTCTGTACCCGTCACAAGGAAAAAATTGCCAGAATCGAGATATTCTGCCGTTGTTAATCCTTGCCATCCAATTCGAGCTTTCAAAATTGATGTATCCCCGAGTTTCTTTTCCAACCATCCTTCTTTCGGGTGAAGTAATTCTTGCATCGCGGCTTGTTTGATTTGGCGTTTTTTGGCGATGAGTTGTTCCAAGGATTCGATGAGAGCATCTGCATCGCTCAAAGCCTCAGCAATGGCTTGTTGTTCAGAGAGAATTGATGGCAAAGGGATACATAATGCTTTAACATCATTACTATTTATTGCTGGATAATTAGATCCTGATAAAAAAGATTCTATTTGTTTAGAAATTATGGATGCAAAAAAATGAGCATAAATATAACCGGATGCAATTATATCATGATTACAACGAACAACTGAAAATCCAGTTGAACAAATCCAATTACCTTGCTGCATTTGAAATAATAAATGGGATTTCAAATTTGGGCGTACTGTAGAAATTAAAATATCTCCACGGCGAATTTTTCGACGTGCTCTCGAGGGCGCTGAACCGAACACTTGATTTGAAAAACTTCGCAAAACTCCCCTATCTACATTCTCAAGAGATATATAATTAAATGCAAAATCAATTGGAGTGCTTGCGCTTAAATTATCCGCGTCAATATCTGTCAATTGACCCAAGCGACTGACTTTCCAATCTTGTGGAATCAATCCAACCTCAGTCAACTTATATCCTGGTTTCATTTCCATAAAAACCCCATCTTTTTGAGATGAAAATTGACCTTTTCCTCCAAGTCAGAAACTTTCGCGGTTATTTCCGGTAACGAAATTTCATAACGTTCAACAAGTTCTTTCACTCGCTGAGTTAACGCTTGGCTAATGCGATCCATCTCACCATGGATACGTGCATCGAGTTCAGACAACCATTTATCATCAACTACCAAAATTTTGATTTCATCTCCAGTAAGCATGGGATATTTGGCGTAGACCAATGCATCAAATTTTTCCTCAACTTCTTTGAGAGTGTGCTTTAATTCAACTTGCTGATTACAAAGTTCTAAATATTTTTTCAGCACTGCCTTTTCGTCAGCCACCGACTCGCCACTTTCAGATCGCAATTCTTTGAGCCGTGCCGTGACTGCCGCTTTGTTTATTTTATCTAATTCGAAAAATATACCTTCGTCGCCGCCGTGTTCTTCTTCCATCTCACTCATGCGAGTGATGACAGTTTCCAATTCAGTTTCCAGCTTATTGAGTTCTGCCTGCTCGGCAGAAAAATAACGATTTATAACCAGCAGTTTGGGGACCAGGTCACAAGTCCAGCCTTTATCAACTTCTTTGCCTTTAGCATTTTTTATCAGCACACGCGAAGTTACAGCCTTCCATCCATCGCTGGATATCAAATAACTATCGTCTTGCATGGTTTCAACCCAGTAATCCATCAAGTGTTGATAAACGTCGTATTTATCAATCAATGGTTTGCCGGAATAGTGGGCAAGCAAGTCTTCGGACAATTCGTGAATCAATAATTTCGGATGAAATCCAATCTGCAAATTCTTAAGCTTCATTCCACTTTTCTTACGCCATTCAGCAAACAGGGCGTTCATGCTCTCAATAAAGCGGACAAATTCCTTATGCTCATAAATAGTTGATTTAATCGAATCCTTAGTGATGGCTAGATCAACATAACCTAGGCGATTACCCTTGAAAAGCGTTTGCTTAAGCTGCGGACAAACATCCCAATATTGCTGTAACGCTTCCACATCTGTCACAGGAATACCACCACGCAAATGACCTTCGATGTCCTGAATATCTTCAGCTTGCTGACTGTCAATGTAGCGTGGAATATTGAGGTTATATTCGTTGCGCTCAATCTCATCGAAAGAAACCGCACGCGAGTATTTGGGAATCTCCAGTTGCTTGTTGAAGACATCGACAATCTTGTGAATATCCTGCGCACGCAAGCGGTTTTTATTACCCTCTTTCATATAGGTCGCACTGGCGTCAATCATAAAAATCTCTCGTCGCGTATTAGAATTTTCTTTATCGATGACAACAATACAGGCAGGGATACCAGTACCGTAAAAAAGATTAGCCGGCAAACCAATAATGCCCTTAATATAACCTCTGCGAGTAAGATTACGGCGAATGTCAGCTTCCACATTGCCGCGAAACAGCACACCATGCGGCAGAATACACGCACCTTTCCCGTGACTTTTGAGCGATCGCACGATATGCAGTAAATAAGCATAATCCCCTTGTTTGGTTGGCGGCACGCCAAGCTTGAAGCGTTCGTATGAATCGCTAAGCGGATCAATACCAGTGCTCCAGCGCTTGTCGCTGAAAGGCGGATTGGCGACTACATAATCGAATGTCTTAAGCATGTCTCCTTCTTTGAATTTCGGATCGGCCAGCGTATTACCTTGTGCTACTAGCGCCATTGGGTTGTTATGCAAAACCATATTCATTCGAGCAAGGCCAGCCGTAGCAGCGTCTTTTTCCTGCCCGTAAAGCGTGACTTGTGCATTGGCTTGATCAGCTACTTTTAATAATAATGAACCGGAACCACAAGTCGGGTCATAGACAGTCGTGTCATTGGTTGTCAGTGCATCGCGAATACCAATGATCTCTGCAATAACGAGGCTAACTTCAGCAGGTGTATAAAACTGGCCTTTACTTTTGCCGCTATCGACTGCGAAATGCTGCATCAGATATTCATAGGCATCGCCCAGAATATCATCGCCGTCCGCACGATTTTTTGAGAAATCAAGCGAAGGATTTTCAAAAATAGCGATAAGATTAGTGAGACGTTCAACTTTTTCCTTGCCACTTCCCAACTTGGTCGCATCATCGAAATCAGGCATATCGGAAAGTTTGTTGGCATTGGCAAGCGGTGCGATGATTTTCTTATTGATAAAATCACCAATGTTTGGATTACCCTTTAGAGCAACCATATCCTTGAAACTTGCCCCTTCAGGAACTGTTATTGGAGCGTAAGGCACACCGGCATATTTATCACTAATATATTTGATGAATAACAGCACAAGAACATAATCCTTGTACTGACTAGCATCCATTCCACCACGCAGTTCATCACAGCTAGACCAAAGAGAGGAATAAAGTTCTGATTTTTTTAAAGCCATGATTGTTCCGTTTGCTAAATTATTGCATTTGCCTAGCCTGATAATGTTCTATTCTGGCTGTAATGCAACACATAATAAGAGATTTTAGGGAGAGCGTACAGCTTAGAATGATAATTCATATTTTATGCTTATTTGTTATAAGCAAAATGCTTCACTTAATTTCAAGCTTATTTTTTTAGTGTTAAATGGATATTCCAAGGTAAAATTATTACAATGTGTTGATTAGAAATTTCGAGAAAGTATGACAACTCATTCGACTTTACAAGAGTGGATAAAAGAAGGCTCAAAAGAATGACTTCTCAGTCGCTCCAGCCCGTCCGTAAAATCATTCACATTGATATGGACTGTTTTTACGCCGCAGTGGAAGAACGAGATCAGCCCGAGTATCGCGGCAAACCACTGGCGGTCGGCGGCGCGGCGAATCGACGCGGGGTCTTGTGTACTTGCAATTATCCCGCTCGGCAACGAGGCCTTCACTCCGCCATGCCGACCAGCCGTGCTTTGGCGTTATGCCCTGAGTTAGTTTTATTACCCGTCGATATGGATAAATACCGGCAGGTTTCCCAAGCAATTCACAAAGTTTTTCAAGAATTCACACCATTGATTGAACCGCTGTCTCTGGATGAAGCCTATTTGGATGTCACCGCCTGCTCTGCCTTTGACGGCAGCGCCACGCGAATTGCCATGGAAATTAAACGCCGAATTAAAACACAATTAGCGTTGACGGCTTCAGCCGGCGTGGCCCCCAATAAATTTTTAGCCAAAGTGGCGAGCGATTGGCGCAAGCCGGATGGTTTATGGGTCATTACCCCGGCGGAGGTCGCCGATTTTGTCGCCGCTTTACCCATTGAGAAATTATCCGGTGTAGGTAAAGTCACTGCGAACAAATTACGGCAACAAGGCATTTTGACTTGCCGGGATTTACAACAATACGAACGGTCACAATTATGTGATCAATGGGGAAAATTAGGAGAGCGTTTTTATACCTTATGCCGCGGTGTGGATGAACGTTCCGTGGAACCTCATCGAATTCACCGTTCGGTTAGCGTGGAACAAACTTTTCCAATGGACTTAAAAGACTTGGGTGCTGCACAAACGGTTTTACCTGATTTATTTCAGTCTTTGCAAACTCGATTAGCACGTCACAGCAACCGGCTCATCAAAGGACAGTTTGTTAAAATTAAATTCCACGATTTCACGCAAACTACTGCAGAATGCGTGAACCCCGGGCTAAAATTAAAATTGTTTCAGCAATTACTAATGCAAGGATTTCTTCGTTGTCAAAAACCCATTCGACTAATAGGCTTAGGCGTCCGCTTCAATAACGAGGAACTCAAAAAAAATGCCTGGCAGCAATTGTCACTCCAACTGGAAACTTTACACGAAACTATCAGCTAAAAAACACCATCTTGAAAGACAACGTACGATCGGTTAACTTAATCCTAAATCAGACCTACTAAAGGAAGACTGTGTTATCTGAGATTAAAGTAAGAACCTTAAAAGCTAATCAACCGCCGGGGACTTTGGTCTATACTGGTGATAATCCGGATTTGCCACCTAGTATTCGCTTGATTCGCTATTCAGCGCAAGGCTGTGAACAGAAAACGGGGGCGACGTTGGCCGAAGTCATGCTGCCGCCGAAAGAGGGGGCAGTAACTTGGGTGCATGTCCAAGGTTTGCAAGACATTGGCTTGATGGAACAGTTGGCTCAGCAATATGGCTTGCATCCCTTAACTATGGAAGATATTCTCAATGTCCAACAGCGCCCGAAAATTGAGGAATTTGACGATTATATTTTTATTACCTTAAAAATATTAAAACCTAAAACAAAACAACAAACTTTTACAGCTAAGAATTTAAGCTTAGTGATGGGGAAAGATTTTGTATTATCGTTTGAAGACGAACGCTCAACTCTGTTTGATTCCATCAGTGAGCGTATTCAGCGGCACCCTGATCAATGGCTGAAAAAAGGCAGTGATGATTATTTGATTTATCGACTTATCGATACCGTTGTCGATGGATATTTCTTTGTATTGGAAAAAATAAGTGATCAGCTAGAAAAAATGGAAGATTTAATCATTACCAATCCGAGTAAACGCAACGCTCGCAGTATCTATCAGTTAAAACAACAAATATTTCAAATTCGCAAAATCATCTGGCCGTTGCGCGAAATATTGAACCATTTATTAAATGCCGAAAAGAATTTAATTTCTGACAGTACAAAACTGTACTTACGCGATGTGCAAGACCATGCCAGCCAAGCCATGGATATCGTCGAGACCTTTCGTGATATGCTTTCTAATATGTTAGACGTTTACCTCTCTAGCTTAAGTTATCGTATGAATGAAATCATGAAAGTATTGACAGTCATCGCCACTATTTTCATGCCAATCACGTTTATTTCCAGTATTTACGGCATGAATTTTCATTACATGCCTGAATTAAATTGGCGTTGGGCTTATCCTGCGGTGCTTGGCTTAATGGTTGTGATCGTGCTGTGGATGTTGCAGTTTTATCGCCGTAAAAAATGGCTGTAACGGGAATAAAAATCGAATCACTAGTCATCTAATCCCTTCCCATTGAGAATCTTCGGCATCCATTTCTCAACCCTTGACTCCCGGGTTTTAGATTGTTTGGCTGCAGAAAAATAAAGAATGTAGGCTCTTTGCCGTCCCGGAGTCAATGCATCAAAAGCTGTTTTCAAGGCAGGATTTTCAGCTAACTTATTTTGAAATTCTTCTGGAATGGTGAATTCCGAAGTCTTTTTAAAATCCACTTTTAAGCCGGCTTTTTCCACTGCAATGGCTTCATCAATATAAGCTTTCAAGATAGGCTTCATCTCCACTATTTCTCGAATATGAGTGAACCGAATCTGACGAGCCGACTGCACATGCTCCGTTTGTTTGATTAGGATATTATTGACGTCCTTTAATAAAGTGCCTTTGAAAAACAGCAGTGCGCAGTATTCTTTAAATCCATGTATTAACACTACATTACTATTATTAAATGTGTAACAAGGATTCCCCCATTTCAATTCTTCTGTCAGCCCACAATCAAGAAGAATCATTCTTAATTTCTGAAATTCTTTTTGCCAACGTTTGGCTTTACTTAAAAATACATCCACCTTCGGATTCATTTTTAATTCCTTATCAATAACCGGAAAATTTACTATAATTATTATTAAACAAAAACACAAGGTACGGACCCTTTATGAAAAATTCAACTTTTGATGAGGCCTTAGTTCGATTAGATAAAGCATTCCAATATGCAGATATTAATCCTGAGGCGTTGGAAAAATTAAAATATCCCAAGGCCATATTACAAGTATCGATTCCCTTACGAAGGGACAACGGTAGTTTACAAATTTTTACCGGTTATCGCGTGCACTATAACGATACTAGAGGGCCCACGAAGGGAGGTATTCGCTATCACCCCAATGTCACATTAGAAGAAATAAAAGCGTTAGCATTCTGGATGACAATTAAATGTGCAGTCTTAGGCATTCCTTTTGGTGGTTCTAAAGGAGGAATTATCGTCAATCCCAAAGAACTTTCCCGATTAGAATTAGAACGCTTAAGCCGCAATTATGTAGATGCTGTTCATAGTTTTATTGGACCCAATCAAGATATTCCCGCTCCGGATGTTTATACTAATTCCATTATTATGGGTTGGATGATGGACGAATATTCTAAAATTACTGGACAATATACCCCAGCGGTCATTACCGGTAAACCGATTCCACTTGGAGGCAGTTTTGGCCGGGACGATGCTACCGGTCGTGGCGCCTTTATATGTATCGAAGAATTAGCCAAGAAAAAGAATTGGGAAAAACCATCCATTCGAGTAGCGATACAAGGATTTGGCAATGCCGGACAAAGCATCGCCCAATTGCTACATGAAGCCGGATATAATATCGTCGCCATCAGCGACTCCCAAGGTGGTATTTATCGTCCTGAGGGATTTGATATACCCAGTCTTATTCACATAAAAAACAGTAGTAAAAAAATTCAAGCGGTGTACTGCACGCAATCTGTTTGCGAGTCAGTGGACGCCAGCGTTATTTCGAACCAGGAATTATTAGAATTAAACGTGGATTTATTAATACCGGCGGCAATGGAAAATCAAATTACCAAGGATAATGCGGCCAACATAAAAGCTCCAGTGATTGTGGAAATCGCCAACGGGCCCATCACCTTAGAAGCAGACGCCATTTTAGCAAAAAAAGGCGTTTTAATCGTTCCTGATGTTTTAGCCAATGCCGGTGGAGTTGTCGTCAGTTATTTTGAATGGGTTCAAAACCGAGCCGGATTTTATTGGACTCTGGAACAAGTTTATCAACGTCTGCAGGAAATGATGGTACGTGAATTTTCAAATGTTTATCAACTTATGGAGAGCCATAAAACAGATATGCGCATCGCTGCTTATGTGCACGCACTGAATCGCTATGTCGAAGCAGTGGTAGCACAAGGCACTCGTAATTATTTTGATAGCACACAGAAAACATAACAAAAATTATTTGCAATCCTGGAATCAAAAGCTCGTTGCAACGCAACATGGTTCCAGCCTATATTAAAAACGGTTATTTTTTTGCAATTTTCGGTAATTCAAAAATACGAGAAAATTTTCTTAGTTTATTGCAGTTCCCACCCGAATTTATTTTAAAAGCAGATGAAAAAGAGGTTAAATTTACCGATCAGACACTATGTGATCAGAATTATCAGGTTATGCTCAAGAACCCTAAGCTAGGTTGTGATTTCTGTATCTTTACATATTCAATTTTAAAAAATGATGGCATTGGTATACCTACTGTATTAACAGACATGATTACTGACTACCATTGTTATGGTGGCAGTGCTTCCTAGCGCTTTTACTCATGTGAATGAGGCGGATATGCGGGCGAGACTTCGTGAAATAATTGTGCCCGGTACTTTAACATAACAACCACCCCATAGGTACTTACCGCAGCAAAAATATGCTTTAGAGTATGTCCACTCACTATTTCACCTAATCTATAAATGGCTAAATCAAAATGTTCAAACAGTTTCGCCAACCCGTAAAAAATAAACATACCGACATAAATTTTTAATGGCGGATAAGATTTTGGAAAGAAACAAAGAATAAATATTATCAAAAAAATTGTATAAAACTGCGCTATTCCATATAATCTTAAATCACCACGCCCCAATAATTCAGTCCAATGCCAGTATAAAACTGAAAAAATTCCAAATATTATCAGCGGGATTAATAGCCAAAATCCTAGCTTAAAATCGATTCTGGCCATGATAGTTAACGAAAGTAATGACATAAAAACAATAGTCATTGGTAGTCTATCCCACACTAAAGTATCGTTGTCAGGCGACCAATGATAATAAGCAGAGCCAATACCCGTCATGAAAATACCCATAAAAAAAGTTAAAAAAATGATGGCTTCTTTTGCCAGTCAAATTTTTATTTTGCCATTTTTGCCAAAGTGACAGTAAGCCAAGAATACTCACCAGAATAAAAAGTAGATTAGAAATAACATTGGCAAAATTCGGAATGCCTGCTATTTTCCGCGTATCGCTAAATTGATGATAACCGCTCCATTGAGGAATTCTCGGCATAAATGCAAAAACAGCAATAAAAATTACCAGTGTTAATATAGCAAGAATGACCAGGTATAATTTTTTTGGTCGCATCTTTTTCTCTAAGGCCGTGCCGGCGGTAATCCTGCGCGAATACGTTGGGAAAAATCCGCAGAGTCACCAGCAGCCTGTGCAGCCTGATCAATGTTGGAAAGCCGGCGCAGTTCTTCAAAAGGTATGGACGTGTTTAGCCAGCCCGCATTATAAAGATAACCATCAATCCAACCATTTAAATAATGACGGATGTCAAAACGTCTAACCCGACCAGCCGCATTTGCATAACGAATAATGTTAATAGTGCAACTGTTACTCAGTAAATTATAGAATTCTGGATGGTCGGCAAGTTCATTAATTCGCTTGAGATAGACCAGAAAGAGCTGGCGGGCATTTTCAGGCGATATGTTGATATGATAAAGAAAAACCTGCTCATTTCGATAGTTGGTGCGAACCCGCACAATGTCCCGCTCGTCGCCCACGACATAAATCAATTCAAATTGCTTGAAGAGCGAAGCAATCGGCGAAAATCCTTGGCCAATCTCCGGCCTTGTTTCAATAGAAATGCTGATAGGCGGCGCATTATCGAAAATAAAGCTCAAGAAAAGTATGCCCTACTGGCCCAGGCATCCAATAGGAAATGAAGAAATCCACCCCAATCAAATGTGAGAGCAATACCTCACGCTCTTCGTAGCGAATGGTAAAGTCATCCCGGCTTCGGTAATCAAAATTACGGACACCCGTGATACGCACTCGATCCCCTGCAATGACTGCCCGCGGCATAACTGCAACTTCAGGCCGCCAGTGACGATGATGGGAAGGCTGAATACTCAACCACCACACTAACACGATCGCAAACAGCGCTACAAAAACAAATAAGAAAATCTTTTGCGCGCAATCCATAATGCCCAAATCCCAAATACTGCAAAACCAAGCGCCAGCACCAAACGTAACCAACCCCAGGGTAGATTTGAATAGTAGATAGCTAAAGCAGCCCATCCGATAATTCCGGCTTGAAAGAGATATTTAATTCCATTGATTAAACAAGAACCCATGTACATTTGCCTAAAATCGAGATTGATTTTTTCATTCTTCCTTCCATAGAATTACAATGGAAAGATTGCACCATAAAAACCCAAGAGAAGCAAGAGAGACAGGCTGCCAAAACTACATCTATTGCTTTACAAATAATAAGATGTTAAGGTTTTAAAAATTTTAAATGCTAAAAATGAGTCCGTCGTCAAGAACAAATCCTTCATTAATTCCAGTTTCGGAAGAATTAAAAAAACACTCTGGAACTTGGAACAAAGAACTAGGGTTGCAGCGGCACTTAATTTAAAAATGGAAAATAGTAACGCCGGTGACCTTTCTGCTTCTTTCAAAAACTTGTAATGGTGGAATTATAGTTAGTCCGCTATTTTCCGTTCAAAGTGATGCGGGTGTTGGCTGTGTATTACGCTACAATGATCAAAAAGGTGTGACATGCAGCGATGAAAGCGGGTAATAACTTGCTGACAATAGAAAAAAAATAAAACATGTTTAAAATGACGCCAAAAATTGTACTGGATGAATCAGAAATCGAATTCAGTTTTATTCGGTCGCCCGGTCCGGGAGGGCAAAACGTTAATAAAGTAGCAACGGCGGTGCAATTGCGCTTTAATGTTATTAGTTGCATTAGTCTATCGGAGGACGTGCGCAATCGTTTATTATCCCAGGCGCACAATCAGATTTCACAGCGAGGCGAGTTAATTATCAAAGCAAGTCGTTACCGCACCCAAGAGCGGAATAAGCATGATGCTTTAGAGCGTCTACGAAGTATTCTTCAAAAAGCTGAAAATTTCCCTCAGAAACGTAAAAAAACCAAACCTTCACGAGCGGCTAAGGAGCGCCGGTTAACCGAAAAAAAATTGCATTCAAAAAATAAGTCATTACGTCGAGGGGATCGGGACTTTTAATGTGAACGACAAACTAAGACTTTGACTTTTAAGTTAAGAAATGAAAAAATGGTTTAATGTATACCATAATTTCCTACGTGCCAGAATCCCAAGCCGGCAAAATAGGCAACTATGATTGTTGCTCTCTTCCCAGAAGTCGTACATAAAATATGGACGGAAATCTAACCCTCATTTTAAGTTTGATAGCAGGAAGCGTCGATGTGATCAGTTTTCTGGGTCTAAATGGTTTGTTTGTTTCTCATATCACTGGAAACTTGGTGATACTCGCAGTAAGGATAGTTAATGTTAAACAAGCGCCCATCGCCTTAATAATTTCTATTCCAATATTTGTTATTGTTTTAGCGCTTACCAAGCTTTTAGTTTATTTTTTACAGCAAAAAAACGTAAAAACTTTGACCCCGCTGCTTTCATTACACTTCCTTTTTTTATTGAGCTATCTTATTTTTGCGTTGATCGATGGAAAACATCTGAGTTACAGCAGCAGCCTGGGCATCTTTGCCGGCATGCTTGGGGTTGCAGCGATGGCGGTACAGAACGCTTTGATGCAGCTATCCCTTAAAGGCCTGCCCACCACCGCCGTCATGACCACCAATGTCACTCGATTTGTTTTAGAATATATGGATCGCTTTTTAGGAACCACCGTTGAAAGGAGAGCGACGGCAAGCAGAAACGCACGCAATATCTGGCCAGCCATTGCCGGTTTTATTTTGGGTTGCGCCTTAGGCGCAGTCTGCCAAGATGCTTTTGGTATGCGCGCATTATTTTTACCGACCGGTTTATCCCTTATGGCTATAATTTGGGCTTTGTTTTTTTCGAAAAACGCATAATTTCTTGATGCCTAAAACAATCGACAGTATGGTCGTTAACCATACCCACAGCCTGCATAAAAGCATAACAAATAGTACTGCCGACAAATTTGAAACCACGCTTTTTGAGATCTTTAGTCAGCGCATCAGAAACAACGGTTTTTGCCGGCACTTCCTGGCGGGTTTGCCACTGGTTTTGTATCGGTTTGCTGTTAACAAATTGCCACAGGTAATCGGCAAAATGATCCCCTTTTTGCTCTAAAAGAATATAAGCTTTGGCATTTTCAATAATGGAAAGTATTTTCAATTGATTGCGAATAATACCTGGATTGACTAACAATGAAGCAATCTTGCGGTTGTTATATTTGGCAATTTTATAAGGGTCAAAATTGTCAAAACTAACCCGGTAATTTTCACGTTTCTTTAAAATCGTAAGCCAACTCAAGCCTGCTTGCATACCTTCCAGCACTAAGAATTCAAACAATAAACGATCATCAAAAATGGGAACACCCCATTCTTGATCATGGTAAGCAATATTAAGCGGGTCGCTGCTGGCCCAGGCGCATCGAATCATATTCAATAAGATAACCTGGATTTAAACTGATATCTACAGTCCTTCAGATAAATATTCGGACTTTAAGCGCCCGATAATCGTTTCAAGATGGACGGCTAGCGGGATGCTTAAAGTTTGAATATTTATCTGAAGGACTGTAGTATAAGATCTCACATTAAGGAGGTTTTTATGAAGGATTATGGCTCCGCTTCCACACAAAAAATTTCCATTGGCGAGTTGCAGATTAGCCGCATCGGCCTCGGCACAAATCGCATCACCCCTATTCCTCAAGCTACACAAGTTCTGAAACGGGCAGTGGAACTGGGGGTTCAGTTTATAGACACCGCCGACATTTACATGGACCATCAGAGCGAAAAATCCATTGGTCAAGCATTGTCTCCTTATCCTCAGAATGTGATTATCGCAACTAAAGGCGGGATGACCCGTGATGAAAGAAAGGTGGATGGCAGCCCTGAATATTTGCAAAAAGCAGTTGCCGGCAGCTTAGAGAGACTTAAACTAAATCAGATTTATCTTTATCAACTCCATCGAGTCGATCCCAAAGTCCCTCTGGCACAGTCCATATTGGCATTAAAAAAACTGCAGGCTGAAGGTAAAATAAAACATATTGGACTATCCGAAGTCACCATTACTCAATTAAAAGAAGCACAAAAAATCGCTCCGATTGTTTCAGTACAAAACGAATATAACCTTACCCAGCGTAAACACGAAGAGGTGATCAATTATTGTCAAGCAAATAACCTGGTATTTATTCCCTGGTTTCCTTTAGAGCGAGGCAACATTTCAGCAAATAAACTAAACACCCTACATAAGCTAGCGATTAAATACAACACAACCCCTTTTCAATTAATAATTGCATGGTTATTAAGGCGTTCGCCTATTATTTTGCCCATACCGGGTACTTTATCTGTATCTCATTTGATAGAAAATTTTAAATCACTCGATATTCAATTAACCGCCCAAGATTTTGCTTTAATTAATTCTCCTTGAATTAAGGTCAAATTAACTTATTTGAACCACTTCAAGATGCAGCTTCTTGAATTCGGCAAGGAAAAAACTGACACTGAATAAAAAAGTATTCACAATGGTGATATCCACTTCGGGATAATCTGATAAATTTGCCGGAATATTCGCCTGCATAATCACGTCATAGTTTTTTAGATTGAATTCTATTGGGCTTTCTTTATTTTTTATTTTATTAGCTAGAACTACAAAATGGTTAGACGCTTCATTTTTAAATTCCTCGAATCCATTGAGTGATTGAATTAGCTTACGAGTACTGGGCGTGGCATGCAGGCTATAATAAATTAAATTTAATCCTCGATAAACTCTTCTTTCGGCGTTCATTATTCTCTGAAAGTTTTCTTTATCTTTACGTTTTTTACCCAATTCCAAACCAGTTTCTTGTATTAGCCTTCTCTGTTGGGAAAAAATCCCTAAAACTTTTTCATTTAAATCATGCAAAGGAGTGTTGAGATCCGGAATGAGTTCTTTAAAGCAACTTAAAAAATACTCTTGTAAATAGATGAGGGTGTTTTCCAAATTTAATAAAAATATCGTGTGTGAACGGACTGGAAAAATCAAATACGAAACCAAAAAAGAGATTATTATTCCTAACATAATCTCACTAAACCGCTCTGCTACAGTAACCAAATTGGCTACTGGATTTAAAATAATGATTGCAACGGTGACAGCACCTAAAGTTCCGAGATAACTCACATCACCGGGAGTCCCAGCGATGTAAGCAAATATAGCCGTCATTACAAATAAAGAAATCGCAAGTCCTACAGGATGACCCCCAGAAATTAAGATAATAGCCGATGAAGCTAAGGCTCCGCAAACAGTGCCCCAAAACCGCATTTTGGCTTTTAAAAACAAACTACCAATACTGGTTTGTGCGCTCATCACTACTAAAATAGTGATTACGATCCATTGTGCCTGTGGTAGAGGTGTCCACAAATAAAGTAAATAGCCAATTAAACAAGCCAATGCTGTTTTTAAACCATTGACGACTTTAGGTGAAAAGTACCAAGCCATTTTAGATAGGAGATTTTTCAAATTCATATAAGTAGTTTACATTTTATTGATGATGTTACAAATATCATAATTTATTCATTGTAAAATGAGCAATATTTGTACTATTATTATTGAAACATTAAAATTTAAAAGGGGGAAATATGGGCAGACAAACGAAATCTACTCCGGTTTCAATTCACCATCGGGGAAATCCTTTTTTAACATTGCAAGAAGAGTTTGATAAAGCCATTAATCGCATGTATGACTTTGAAAACTTAAACATAAATCCAGCAATCGATATCGTCGACGATGGTAAAACTTTCAAAATTGAAGCAGAAATGCCGGGATTGGATGAAAAAGATATCAAAGTCAGTATTGAGGACGGGGTATTAAAAATACACGGCGAAAAGGAAGTCTCGAAAAAAGATGAAAACAAAAACTATCTGATGAGGGAAATTGGTTATGGCAGGTACGAACGTATGATCAGCCTTCCTGAATCTGCTGATATCGAAAAAGCCAAAGCTACTTTTAAAAAAGGGATGTTATGGATCGAAATTCCTAAAAAAGCGGATGCCTCCAAAAAATCTCGAGACCTTAAAATAGAAAAAGCTCATTAATCTCAACTTGTCCTGGTTAGGAAGGGTACGCCCTTCCTACCTGATGGTTAACATAAATGCTGCTAAATAACTGAATAGCTCAAAAAATAGGAAAGAAAATGATTAGCAAAAGAATTGGATTCAGTTTGATTATTTTAATCAGTGTTATTTTCTTTCTTTCTGGTTGCAAAGAGAAACCGCGACTACACAAGCCTCAGCCCATAGTCCTTAATATTTACCAATATACTGAAGCCGGGATGTTTTCAGAAATAGTAAAAAATGCTTTACCCCGAGTGTATGTTCCCAATAGTTTAGACAATACAGTGTCTGTGATTGACGCATCACGCTACCAAGTGATCAATACATTTCCTACCGGGCGCAATCCTCAGCATGTAGTACCCTCGTATGATTTGAAAACTTTATGGGTGCTGAATGATAAAGGCAACAGCGTTACTCCTATAGACCCTAATACTGGCCAACCGGGGCCTCGGATACACGTAGATGATCCCTACAACCTTTATTTTACGCCCGATGGCAAGTATGCCATTGTTGTTGCCGAAGCATATAAACGTTTTGATTTTCGTAATCCTCAAACCATGGCGCTTATCAGCTCAGTTCCTGTGAATTGTAAAGGCGTCAATCACATGGATTTTACGACGGATGGCAAATATGCGCTAGCCACCTGCGAATTTTCCGGAGAATTACTAAAACTGGATATTCCCAACCGCAAGGTAATAGGCTATTTGAAGCTGGATAATCCCGCTATGCCGCAAGATATTAGATCCTCTCCAGACGGAAAAATTTTCTACGTAGCAGATATGGTGCATAACGGAGTATTTTTAATTGATCCGATTAAATTTAATAAAATTGGCTTTATTCCAACAGGAATTGGTACTCACAGTATTTATCCCAGTAGAAATGGCAAATTATTTTATATAGGTAATCGTGGCTGTAGCAATCACAAAGCAGACATGATGGTTGGATACTGTCCTGCACACGGACCCGGGAGTGTGAGTGTTATTGATATCAATACTCAAAAAGTGATTGCCAATTGGCCCATCCCCGGCGGCGGCAGTCCTGATATGGGTAATGTTAGCGGAGATGGTAAGGAATTATGGTTATCTGGTCGATATGATTCAGAAGTTTATGTATTCGACACTACGACAGGGCAGTTGATACACCGAATACGAGTCGGGCGTGGGCCACATGGTTTAACTGTTTGGCCACAACCGGGAAGATATTCTTTAGGACATACCGGCAATATGCGGTAACACTATCTGATGTTTCTGGCAAAATGATCCAACTGATCCAATAACTTTTCTCGAACTGCAAGAGAAATTTCGCCCTTGCGCCACAATCCCAAAACCTCTGCTCTTTCAATTTCCAAAATTTGAAACTGTAGTGAGGCGTCTTCTATCAATTCGGCTTCTTCATCATGTTCCTCACTATAAGTATGCTCAAATAATCGTTCTTTCAACTTAACTTTTTGCATTTGATAATAATCAATATGGATTTTAACTTCTTCATATAATCTTTTATCCGGTTTAATTTGTTTTTTATAAAATTTTAACCAACGTAAAACAGCTACAATCATTTTCTTTCTGGTCTTTAATTCAGCAACATGTTCACTGAACTGTTCACATTGCGAAATTTTTTCAACACCAATTAGTTTTATAATTCCAGGCAAAGCCAATCCCTGCACCACAAAGGTGAATACAATGACACTGAAAACTAAAAATATTAGTAAATCGCGGGCATTAGCACCATTGATAGTTTCTGGTAAAAAAGGGATTGCTAAAGCCGCAGCCAATGAAATACTTCCCCGTATGCCTGCCCAAGAAATTAAGAATGGAAGTTGCCAATATTTATAAGCGGGTTTTTTATGAATTAATTTGAAAAATATTTTAGGAATATAAATACCTATGGTATAAACCCAAACAAAACGACCAATAATGATAACACCCAGCAACGCACCAATATAAGAAAACAACGGGCCGAAAGGAATCGCGGTAATATTTTTAACAATTGTCCGCATATCCAAACCTACTAATAAATACAGAAAGCTTTGAATACCAAAAGCCAAAGCCGGCCACATGGCTCTGCCAATCAGTCTAAATTGTGGAGTAAAGCCAGGAGAATAAACATTGCCAATTAAAAAACCGGTTAGTACCACAGAGATAATTCCACTGCCACCCAGCATCACCGGTGGATAATAGGCTATAAAAGGGGTTAGTAACGATGCTAAAAAATGCAGTGGTGCACTGGTAATTTTTTGACGCACCCTACCTAAGACAAAGCCTATAAAGAAACCATATAGTGTTTCTCCAACTAGGATTAACAAAAACGTCATTATTGCGTGCTGCAACAAAAATTGGTGGGTTAATTCCGCGGCCAATGCCAATCGAAATATCGTCAAAGCAGCGGCATCGTTCAACATGCCTTCGCCTTCCAAGATACTAATAACCGTTGAAGGTATCTTTATCTTTTCAGCAATAGATACAATAGCCACATCATCAGGCGGTGAGATAATCGCTCCCAACACAAAAGCCAACGGCCAACTCAAGCCATTTATTAATTTATGGAATATGACTGCTACAATAAGGGTGATAAAAATGACGTGTCCGATTGAAAGCAAACTAATGGGCCGGATATTTTTTTTAAAATCTTTCCATGAAGAAAACGCGCTAACTTGATAAACCAAGCTGGGTAAGAAAATATTTAAAACCAAATTAGGCTGGAGCGTCAGCGTTGGGAGATGAGGTATAAAGCTTAGTAACATTCCAATTATGACTAGTAACAAAGCCAAAGGCACCCACCAATTGCTAAATATTTGCCCTATTATCACAATTAAACAAAAAAATCCTACATAAATTGCAACTTGCTCCATTCTCACTCCATTTTCTAGGCTGTCCTAAGTTTTCTGATCACTCGCAATGACAGAATTTCAAAAGTATAGTTCCCTTTATGTAAATATAATATATAATCCTAAATTAATCAGTTGCCACCTACTGCGAAGACCTAGCGCACTAGGTCTTCTCGCTACGGTGGCAACTGATTAATTTAGGATAATTTTAAAATGACAGTTCACAACCAGGAAATCGCTGATATCTTTTCAGAAATTGCCGATTTATTGGAGATAGACAACGCCAATCCATTCCGTGTAAGAGCCTATCGTGGCGCCGCCCAACTCATTTCAAGCTATTCTCGCTCCATTGAAAAAATGGTTGCCGATGGGGAAAACCTTACTCTTTTACCAGGAATTGGTAAAGACTTAGCTGAAAAAATTGCTATCCTTGTTAAAACCGGGACTTTGCCACAATTAAAACAATTAGAAAAACGCATTCCTAAGACAGTGATCGCCCTACTCAAAATTCCCGGCTTGGGTCCAAAAAAAGTAAAAACTCTTTTTCAAGATCTACAAATTACAAGCTTTAGTGATTTAAAAGCAGCTGCAGAAGCCCATAAAATTGCCGCATTAAGAGGTTTTAGCTCGAAAACAGAAAAAGCGATACTGCAAGAAATCGCCAAGAAAACCGGCGACCAATCCCGTTATCTTTTGGCTACAGTACAAGAAATTGCTGAGGAATTGCTAAGTTATTTAAAAAAATGTCCTGGAACCGAGCAACTGGCTATCGCCGGCAGCTTTCGCAGAAAAAAAGAAACGGTTGGTGACTTAGATATTTTAATAACTGCTCCGAAAGGAAAAGAGATCACTGATTATTTTGTACAATTTCCAAAAACTGCTGCAATATTGGCGCATGGCTCAACTCGAGCAACCATTCAACTGATTTCTGGCTTGCAAGTGGATCTACGGGTAGTAAAAGAAAGCAGCTACGGTGCAGCACTGACTTATTTTACCGGTTCCAAACCGCACAATATTGCTTTAAGGCAATTAGCATTAAAACATAAACTCAAAGTGAATGAATACGGCGTTTACCGAAATAATCGAAAAATTGCCGGAAAAACTGAGGAAGATGTTTATCATAGTTTGAAATTACCTTATTTAGAACCTGAGCTAAGAGAAAATCGCGGTGAAATCGCTGCAGCCATGGCGAAACAATTACCTCAATTAATTCGTATTCAAGACATCAGAGGTGACTTACACTGTCATACCAACGCTACCGATGGTAGAAACACGCTAGAAACCATGGCCAAAACCGCTATCTCGCTGGGGTATGAATATCTGGCCATTACCGATCATACACAACATTTAGCAATGGTCAGCGGCCAGGACTCTAAACGGGTGTTGGCGCAAATTGCAGCCATAGATAAACTGAATGAAAAATTAACTAAGAAATTTCCGGGTTTTTTGTTACTAAAATCGGCGGAAGTGGATATTTTAGAAAATGGCCGTCTGGATCTCCCTAACAAAGTGCTCAAAAATTTAGATCTTTGCGTTTGCTCTATTCATTCAAAATTTAATTTATCTGCACAGAAACAAACAGAACGTATGCTGCGAGCCATGGATAATTCTTATTTTACCATTTGGGGACATCCCAGTGGGCGCTTAATCAATCACAGACCACCTTATGAAATTAACTTTGAAACTATCTTTACCGCTGCTAAAGCTCGGCAATGTATTATGGAACTGAATGCTCAACCCAATCGCCTGGATTTGAATGATGAGCTATGCAGGCTGGCAAAAGAAATGGGCCTTAAAATAGCCATTTCTACTGACGCGCACAGTTATGACCAACTCCGATTTATGCAGTTTGGAATTAACCAAGCACGCAGAGGCTGGTTGGAGCCAAACAATGTAATTAATACCCAACCGTTATCATCTTTGTTACAGACATTCAAAAAAATACGAAAATGATCGTAATCATTCCGTATCCACCCCATAGCGCCTTGGCGTAGGCGGAAAATATTCACTCGCAAATGCGTTAAATTTTGAAAGTGTGAGCTTAGCCGCTTGAATCAGGGGTAACTTTAATCAGAGTAGTCCTTTGTTGTGGAAAAATACATGTAAAACTACTGCCCTTGCCCAATTCACTTTCCACGATTAATTCTCCTTCGTGCCTTAACAGAATATGTTTTACGATGGCTAAACCTAACCCGGTGCCTCCGCTTTCGCGTGAACGGCCTTTATCTACTCTATAAAAACGTTCAGTGATTCTCGGTATTTGTTTTTTAGTAATACCAATTCCAGTATCACTCACTGTAAAAAATGCCTTGCCTTGTTGCTCACCCCATTGAACTTTTATTTTCCCCTGAGCCGGGGTATATTTAATGGCGTTTACTATAATGTTGCTAAAAAGACTTTTCAGCTCATTTTCCGCGCCGTCCAGTAACACTTTCGAATCAGCTTTTAAGCTAATTTGGTGCTTCTTTTCACCACTGATATTTCTTGCTTCCTTAACTAATTCTTTTAATATAGCCGCTATATTTATTTTTGGCTTTTCATCTAAGGGATAATCATCCGTTTCCAAAATCGATAATAACAATAAATCTTCGATGATATTTCCCATTCTAATGCTATGCTGGTACATCTGCGTGAAAATTTTCCGCCAAGGTTTGGTTTCATCGAGGTCTTGCGCGAGCAAAGTTTCAAGATAACCTTGTATCACTGTGAGTGGAGTTCTTAATTCATGCGAAACGTTAGCAACAAAATCTCGTCTCACCCGCTCCAAATGTGCAATATGCGATTTAACAGCGTCAGGTAATTTTTCTAAAGAGATTTCATGCTTCTTTTTTTTCATCTTTTTCCGGGGAGAAAATATAGCCTGAGCTACGTATTGTTTTGATCATGGTATGTAAATTATAAGGCTTTAATTTACTGCGCACTCTTCTGATTAACACATCTACGGTTCGATCTTCTATGTATACGTCACCGCCCCAAACATGAGTCAGTAAGTGATCACGGCTGTAAATTTTATTGGGATGGGTTACAAAAAAATAGAGTAATTTATATTCCAAAGGCATTAATTTAAGTGATTGATTGCCCACCAGTACCGTGTGTTTCACGGTATTGATAGTCAGACTGCCGATGGATACCTCATTCTCCGGAGAAGCCAATAAACCACGACGTAATACCGCTTTAATTCGTGCGGTTAATTCTAAAGTAGAAAATGGTTTGGTGACATAATCATCCGCACCTGCCATTAAACCTTGTACTTTTTGTGCTTCCTCGGCTTTAGCCGTTAACATAATAATTGGAATATCTTTTAATGTTTCTTTATGCTTAATCCATTTAATAAGTTCAATGCCACTCTTGTCTGGCAGCATCCAATCCAAAATAATCAAATCCGGAATATGATCCGACAAACTACGCATTGCCTGGCTAATTGTTTCTGCATCTCTTAAAATGAATTCATTGGCAGGTAGAGAAAATCGTAATAAATCACGGATCGCTTCTTCATCTTCAACAACAAGCAATGTTATTTTTTTCATAAAGTATTATTTTAACATAAAACGCATTGTCATGGCGAGTGACTCAGCCTTTGACGCAAATTTTGGGTTTTAACAATGCTACTCGACGTGCTAACCCCGCTTTTTCAGTAGATTCAGCAACTGCATTCACATCTTTATAAGCATCGGGCGCTTCTTCGGCAACTCCACGCATGGAACGGCTACGGATAATAATTCCTTCGTGGCTCAATTGATCTATTAATTCAGTGCCCCGCCATTGCTTCATAGCCTGATGCCGGCTCATAGATCGTCCGGCGCCGTGGCTGGCAGAAGCAAATGCATGGTTCTGTTCCGGAGAATTGCCTGCCAAAATATAAGAACAGGTACCCATACTGCCGCCAATCACCACCGGTTGACCTATTTTACGATAACTGGCAGGTAAAGATTTATGCCCAGGTCCAAAAGCCCTGGTTGCACCTTTTCGATGCACATAGACATGGCGTTCTCTGCCTGCATGCCAATGTGTTTCATACTTGCAAGTGTTATGAGAAACATCATATAAAGTATCGATTTGGACGCCCGGCAAAACGGTTTCAAAGGCATCACGTGTCAATTGGGTGATGATTTGACGATTGGCTAAGGCACAATTGATGCCTGCATTCATAGCGCCTAAATATTTTTGACCTTCGGGAGATTGAATGGGGGCGCAAGCCAATTCGCGATCCGGCAACTGTACGCCCAAACGTTGGGCGGCTTTTGCTAAGCTAATCAAATAATCCGTACCGATTTGATGTCCCAAACCGCGAGAACCACAATGGATGGATATTAAAACGCCGCCTTCATGAAGGCCATAAGCCGCCGCTGCGTCACGATCAAAAATAGTGTCAACTACCTGCACTTCTAAATAATGATTTCCGGAACCCAAGGTTCCCATTTCGCCATGCTGGCGTTTTTTTGCTAAATCAGAAACATTTTCCGTTACAGCCCCTGCCATCTGGCCGCCTTCTTCCACATATTCTAAATCCTGGGTTACTCCGAACCCTTTTTTTACCGCCCATCTCGCACCACCCGTGAGCACTTTATCCAATTCTTGCACGGATAATTTCACTAAGCCCTCGCGCCCAACCCCGGCAGGAACTTTTTGAAACAAGATGTCTGCTAAATGATGCCGGACACTGGCAATATCGTGCCAAATTAGATTTGTTCGCAAGCAGCGAATACCACAGGAAATATCAAAACCCACTCCGCCCGCTGATATAATGCCACCCTCATCCGGATCAAACGCAGCCACACCACCAATCGGAAAACCATAGCCCCAATGCGCATCGGGCATAGTCATGGCCATGCCTACCAAACCAGGTAATTTGGCAACATTTGTGATTTGTTCCAAAACTTTTTCGTCCATGTTTGCTATTAAGGACTCACTGCCGTAAAAACAAACTTCCGCGCGTTGTTCTCCTGAACGTAAAGGCGCTGTCCAACAATAATCATTCATTTTTTCGAGTTGTTGTAAATTCATTTTAAACACCTAAATAATCTAAATTACATGGTTTTCATGAGGGGGAAGAATCGCGATTCTCCCCCTTCAAACCTCCATCGCGTAGGGTCAATTCCCGTTGACCGGGAATTGCTGCTTGCAGTCAAACATCCACCACACATCTGGCATCCCACATTCCTTCCTTCTGCTTCACCGATAGCATTGTCAATGTCGCGCCTTTTACCTCAGTGCCCCGTTCCAAAGAATCATTCCAGGGTTCTCCACTCGCTTCTCCGTACCAGCTATTATTTTCCCGGTGTAATTTAAAATGTGAAAAAACCAAACCGGCTTGGCGCGCTTCGCCTAATAGAGAATTTAGCCATTCTACTAAAGCCAATTCAATATCTTCTTCTTTAAATTGAACTTGGATGGTCCGCTTGTTTTGTACTTGATTAATATCCACCATATAAGCGAAAACTGCTTTCGCCGCCTGAACAAAGGCTTCTTCTAAAGTTGCGCCGCGGCCAATAATTCCGATATCAGCCTCATGATCAAAATAATCATAAGAATCAAAAGAATCATTCATTTTTTCTGGGCTTTTAGTATTTCAATCACTCGTGTGGTAGTTCGGTCATAACGCTCAGGAATATTATACAAATTGCATTTTAGCATCTCGGGCATGCGCTTTTTTCAGTGGACCGTATTGCCCGGCTTCCACACAGGTCGCTAGGATGTCTGCCTGCAATTGTTTATAAATGTGAGTATAAAAGGCATTCAGTTCGTGGGTATTTTCATATTCAGGAATAAAAATAAATAATCTACCGGAGATAAATAAGAAAGAACAAATAAACGGGCTTCTTGCGAATGGATTGGACGTTCTTGGCCTTTTAAGATTTTAACATTTCGATCATTTTCCACTCCAACCACTAAAATTCCATCCAGTTTTTTGGCTTCAGCCAATAAAGTGACATGACCCCGGTGCAACATGTCAAAAACGCCGTGGGCAAAAATAATTTTTTGGTGTTGCTGCCGATGTCGAGACAACACTTCAATTAATGCCGCTAATGAGAGAATTTTTTCGGGTCCGTTCAAGTAACACCTTCCTAGAAATTTAGAAATATTCTCGATGTCTGGAATAAAATAAATTTTTTATCTAAGTTAAATACTCCACTTTAACTATTTCGTAAGTCATTTTGCCTTGTGGAGTGGTTACTTCTACTTCTTCTTCGACGTTTTTACCGATCAACGCTCTCGCCAAGGGAGAAGTCACTGAAATTTTTCGATGTTTAATATCCGCTTCATCTTCGCCGACAATCTGATAAATCACCTCGCGTATCATCAGTAATATTGCATAATGTGACGGTAGCGCCAAAAATGACTTTGCCTTCATTTTTGAATTTACTGATGTCAATGACTTGCACATGGGATAATTTCGATTCAAGCTCTCGGATGCGGCCTTCAATAAAACCTTGTTGCTCCCTGGCGGAATGATATTCAGCATTTTCTTTTAAATCACCATGCGCCCGCGCTTCGGAAATAGCTGCAATAATCCGCGGACGTTCTGAATTTTTAATTTTTCCAATTCTTCCAGTCATCTTTTATGGCCTTGAATGTCACGGAACTTTTTTCATCTCTTTTCTCCCAGAAAACTCATACAATTAAACCAATATGCTGCACCAATTGATGCAACCGTTGCAAACTAATGACGTCACCAATATCGCTAAACCGCAATGCTAAACAGGCTGCCTCAGCCCCCGCCAAGGTTGTGGTATAGCAAATTTTTTGCGAAACCGCACTGCGGCGTATCGTAAAAGAATCTGCAATGGCTTGCTCACCTTCAGTGGTATTAACGATAAATTGAATTTCACCGTTTTTAATCATATCGACAATATGAGGACGGCCTTCAGTGACTTTATTGACAATTTGACAAGGCACCCCAGCCGCCTGTAAAGCACGCTGCCGTGCCTCTGGTAGCGATGATGGTAAATCCTTGCTCAACCAATTGCTGCGCGACTGCAGCCGCCCGTTATTTTATCAGCTTCACGTACGCTGATAAAAGCACTGTCCGGATTTAGGCATGATCTGGCCGCCACCTAATTGGCCTTTAGCAAACGCCTGGCCGAAACTCGAGCCAATACCCATTACTTCTCCAGTGGAACGCATTTCCGGCCCTAAAATAGGGTCCACTCCCGGAAATTTAGCAAAAGGAAAAATCGCATTTTTTACTGCAAAATAAGGCGGATAAACATTCTTGAGTAACTCCTTGCTCCGCCAAACTGATGCCCACCATACACCGGGCGGCAATCTTTGCCAAGGATAATCCAGTGGCTTTGGCAATAAAAGGCACGGTACGCGAAGCCCGCGGATTGACTTCTAATATATAAATATCATTATTTTTAATGGCAAATTGCGCATTGATCAAACCGACCACGCCTAATTTTTTGGCTATCAGACGCATTTGATCTTTTAATTGCTGCTGAATGGTAGAGCTTAAACTGTGCGGCGGGAAAGTGCAAGAAGAATCGCCTGAATGGATTCCCGCCTGCTCAATATGTTCGAGAATCCCGCCGATTAAAATTTGTTTGCCATCGCAAACTGCATCCACATCCACTTCAATGGCGTCATCCAAAAATTGATCTAGTAACAAAGGTGAATCCGCAGAAACTTCAGTAACGCTTTTCATGTAACGCGCCAATTCCTGTTCATTAAAAATAACTTTCATGGCCCGCCCACCCAACACATAAGAAGGCCGCACGATCATTGGGTAAGCAAACACTTTGGCCAATCTCAAGCCTTCTTCGCGGCTGCGCACGGTGCCGTTGCGCGGCTGGCGCAAGCCCAGTTCATTGATCAGTTGCTGAAAACGCTCACGGTCTTCGGCGCAATCAATCGCATCCGGTGAAGTGCCAATAATCGGCACGCCGGCTTTCGCCAATTCTCGCGCTAATTTTAACGGAGTTTGACCGCCATATTGCACGATAACGCCTTTGGGTTTTTCAATCGCGACAATTTCCAGCACGTCTTCTAAAGTCAAAGATTCAAAATATAACCGGTCGGAAATATCATAATCGGTGGAAACGGTTTCAGGATTACAATTGACCATAATGGTTTCATAACCTTGCTCACGCATGGCTAAAGCGGCATGCACGCAGCAATAATCAAATTCAATGCCCTGGCCAATCCGGTTGGGGCCGCCGCCTAACACCATAATTTTTTCTTTGTGAGTGGGCGCGCATTCATTTTCTTGTTCATAGGTGGAATATAAATAAGCGGTATCGGTAGCAAATTCTGCGGCACAGGTATCCACTCGTTTATAAACCGGACGGATATGATGATGATGACGAAATTCACGCACCGCAGCTTCAGTTTCCTGCAATAATTGCGCTAAGCGGCGGTCTGAAAATCCTTGTTGTTTTAAATGAAATAAATGCTCGGGCGTTAGATCATGTTAAAGTAAGATTCTGTTAACGCGGATTCAGCCTGCACCAAATCAGCAATTTGCACTAAAAACCAAGGATCAATTTGAGTCAACGTCTGCACTTTTTCTACAGAATAGCCATAACGAAAAGCATCGGCGATATACCAAAGCGATCGGCGCCGGGAATGCGCAATTCCTGCTGTAAACGGTTATTGAGCGTCTCTTCATCCCAGGCCGGATCAGTAAAATCAATTTTAGATTCCAAACCATAAACGCCGATTTCCAAACCACGAATGGCTTTTTGCAGTGATTCTTGGAAATTGCGGCCAATCGCCATCACTTCACCGACTGATTTCATTTGGGTGGTCAAGCGGGGATCAGTCTGCGGGAATTTTTCAAAATTAAAACGGGGAATTTTAGTGACCACATAATCAATGGTGGGTTCGAAAGAAATCGGGGTTTTGCCACCGGTAATTTCATTGGCCAATTCATCCAAAGTGTAACCCACCGCCAATTTCGCAGCCACTTTGGCGATGGGAAATCCTGTCGCTTTAGAAGCCAAAGCAGAAGAACGCGACACTCGCGGATTCATTTCAATGACCATCATCCGGCCATCTTGCGGATTCATGGCAAACTGCACATTGGAGCCGCCGGTTTCTACGCCGATTTCTCGTAAAATCGCAATCGCGGCGTTACGCATGCGTTGATATTCTTTATCGGTTAGGGTTTGGATCGGCGCGACGGTGATCGAATCACCAGTATGAATTCCCACCGGATCAACATTTTCAATACCGCACACAATGATGCAATTATCTTTGCGATCACGCACCACTTCCAGCTCATATTCTTTCCAGCCGATGATGGATTCATCGATCAATAATTCGGAAGTCGGTGATAATTCCAAACCACCTTGGCAAATTTCTTCAAATTCTTCGCGATTATAAGCAATGCCGCCGCCGCTGCCGCCCATCGTGAACGAGGGCCGAATAATGGCCGGGAAACCAATGTCTTCTAAAATTTTCCAAGCATCTTCCATGTTATGCGCCAAACCTGAACGCGGGGTTTCTAAACCGATTTTGGTCATGGCTTTACGAAATAATTCTCGGTCCTCAGCTTTGTCTATCGCTTCGCGCGAGGCGCCGATTAATTGCACGCCAGTATTTGGCCAGCACGCCTTCTCTGACTAAATCCAAGGCGCAATTTAACGCGGTCTGCCCACCCATCGTCGGCAATAAAGCATCAGGACGTTCTTTCGCGATAATTTTTTCCACTACCCGCCAATGAATCGGTTCAATATAAGTGGCGTCAGCCATATCCGGATCGGTCATGATGGTGGCGGGATTTGAGTTAATCAGAACCACCCGATAACCTTCTTCCCGTAACGCTCGGCAGGCTTGAGTGCCGGAATAGTCAAATTCGCAGGCCTGGCCGATGACGATGGGCCCCGCGCCGATGATTAAAACGCTTTTAATATCAGTTCGCTTAGGCATGCGCGACAGATCTCTTCATTAAATTGAATAAACTCGATCAAATAATGTCAACGATATCATGGGGTCCCGGACTGGCTTCGGGATGACCCTGAAAACCCAATCACTGGCTTGTCGTGATGGCGGATTCCTTGCAAGGAATTATCAAACAACGAGCGATGGGTGATTTGCCAGCAAGAAGGCAAGCTGTTTTCATCTACGCAAAAACCGTGATTCTGGCTGGTAATCATCACCCGGCCACTGCTTAAATCGATCACCGGATGATTGGCGCCGTGATGGCCAAATTTCATTTTCTGGGTGGCTCCGCCGGAAGCCAATGCCAATAATTGAAATCCTAAACAAATCCCTAACAGCGGTTTTTCAGCAGCTAAAAATTCTTTAATGGCGGATGGCGTAATCGCACACGGCAGGGTCGCCAGGGCCATTGGCCAACACTACGCCATCAGGCTTTAAGGCCAACACTGTTTTGGCTGAAGTTTGCGGTGGGACCAAGGTAATTCGGCAATCCCGTTCTGCCAAAAGCCGCAAGATCTGCCATTTCACACCATAATCATACACTACGATATTAAACCGGGGATTTTTAGGAGATGGCCAAGT
The DNA here is from genome assembly GCA_963795715.1 of uncultured Pseudomonadota bacterium. Taxonomy (GTDB): domain Bacteria; phylum Pseudomonadota; class Gammaproteobacteria; order Coxiellales; family Coxiellaceae; genus JAFEDN01. Next base: position 1,340,962 of record CAWCIY010000003.1, on the reverse strand, counting down.
CTGGATAATACTGGTTCCAACTACTTTAGCCAAATCCATACCTACCAATCCAGGATACGCCTGTGCTTGTTGAATAGCGAGGTTAGAATCTAGATTTTCTCCTGCCAGGATACAACCGTGCTGCGCGCCCTGCTCCCGTAAAATTCGGGTGAGTCTTCGAGTATCAATCCCGGCGATGGCGACAATTTGATGGCTTTGTAAATAATTAGATAAGGAATTTTCAGCGCGCCAATTGCTAACCAAGGGGGACAAATTACGGATAATTAAGCCCTTGGCCCAGATACGGCTAGACTCTTGGTCCTCGGTGTTGATTCCGACATTACCAATATGGGGATAAGTTAAAGTAATGAGCTGTTCGGCATAGGAAGGATCACTGAGAATTTCTTGATAGCCGGTCATTGCGGTATTAAAAACAACCTCTCCTACCGCTTGCCCTGAAACGCCAATAGCCACTCCATGAAATAAACTTCCATCTGCTAAGGCGAGCACAGCGGGCAAAAGGGATTGATTTAACGTACTTACCGTCATCGACTCCTCAGTTCATGTTTTCTAAACTGGGCAATATTGTATCATGTTTCCAACACCATAGCTAATGTTCAGTATATCCATCAGGTTTGGTTCAAAACTCTTCCAGAGTTAATAATTTATTAATAATAGAAGCTTAGAATACCAGCAAAGAATACCGTAAAAAAAGAAGAAAATAATATGCCATCCTTTAATTTGAGTTCAATTTGGAAGCGTTCAAAGAGAAAAGAAGACCACGATAAAATTAAATTAGCTACGTACCTTGCAAACCTAAAATCTAATATTGCTAAAATTAAAATGCCTATTCCAGGAATGGAAAAGCATTTGTTGACTTTAATCGATTTCATTTCAAAATCAACCAGCACTGACGAAATACTTCATCATAGCGGAATGCTAGCGGTCATGCTGGAAAGTTTAAAACAAAAAAATAGTGATTTTTTAGAGATAGATCATTTTTTGGAAAGCCTTTCTTCACCCGAAATGGAAAAATTAGATAAAAGAATTGATCGCTTATCCTTGCTAAGGAAGGATTTAAAAAATGAAATTGAATTAGCGCAACAAAAAAAAGTTAATATAAATTTTAAATTATATCGTGACAAAGTAGATGCTTGCGATAAATTAATATTAAAATTAAAAAAAGAAAAGAATTCAGAACTGGAAAAAATAAAAGATGAACGAAATGAAAAATTTGATGAATTTTTAAAAAAAATTAGAAAAAAACAAAAAGACTTTAGCCGTCATCTTAATGGCAATCACCAAGATACTTTCCAAAAAGCGATTAAACGGCTAAAAGATATTGAAAGAATAGTCATTTTAATGAAAAAAAATAATCAACTTTTTAAGAAAGAAGATAAGGAACAAATAAATTTCTTTTTCTTCGAGAATCAGAATAAAATGAAACTGAAAGCTTTACTGACTGGTGAAAAAATTACCCATGTTTCAAGTTACAAAAACCAAAACTTAAATAATTACTCGATCAACCATGCTTTAGAAGATCTTGCCGGAATCATTGGAGTGAGAAGTGAATCCTTAAAACCCCTGGAATATAATACACGAGAACTCTGCGAAATTTGGGTTTCACTGATGCTTACTTCTGCAGGCGTTTTCAGTGGGATATATCCGAATATGGATAATTTTTTTGCTCAACTTGAATCCACTTTAACCGCTGAAAGTTTTGGCAATGAAATTTCTAATAAAGAACTTAAAAAAAATTTCAAGAAATTTCCAATTCTGTATTTTTTAAAATTTAATAGCTTAGCATCCTTTCCGTTATATTTAGCTAACTTATCCGGTGTAGGCTCTTATGTCACCCTAGGGCTAGGGCTTTGCAGCTCACTTCTGGACGTATATTACTTAGCTAAGGAAATAGAATGGCCTAAGCATATCAAAGACAGTGCAAAATCAGTTCATGAATTGGAAGGCTTTTTTGATAAATTAATTAAATATTCTAATTTAAGCAACATACAAAAAGATGAGCTAGCGGCTGAGTTGATGGAGGCCAAAAAAGCAAGGATAGAACAATTAGAATCGAAACTTAAAGTAGCAGAAATAACTGCTAAAGAACTCCACACTGGAGAAATTGAATTGGAAATAAAGCCAATCAAAGTTTTAAATAGCCAGGAAAAGCAAGAAAAAGCTCTTTTTGAAAAAGAATTTGAGCTCAATTTAACAAAAAAATTAAATGAAAGAGAATTTATCTTAAATCTTGAGGAAGCCACAACTTTATCTCGCGCCAATGATAGTGCTAGCACTGCAAGCAAAATGCAATCGCCCGCCGCAAATTATAATACTGGAGATAAAAAGGCAGAGCAACCCGAAAAAACTAAAGAAAACCTCCCAAATGAATCCAGGAAATCTAATCTAAATCAAGATGTTGCCATGAAACCTGATACGAAACTGCTGAACAGCCCGGCAAAGGCGGCTGATGTGCCACCAAGTAGGTCGTTGTTATCTTGGCTCCTGAATTCTGATAGTAAGTCACAGCAGTTAAAGCGAAAACTTTCTCCTGGCAATCATTGTTTGCAATAAAAATCATCTGACCTGAAACTGTTCCTACAATTTGACTTAGATCAACGTGCTGACCATTGGTTTGCGCTTCCAATGCAACAATTTCCGCTTCCGCACTGTTTAAAGAAATGCTTTGCGCTTGATAAGCGGATGACATTTTTAAATTAAGTAAATGGTTTTCCATTGACCCTAAAACAAGGAATAAATCTACTATTAAAAAAATGACGCTGAGGGCCAGCATCATACTCGTTCCCTCAGATCAATATAAGTATTCCAAGCCCGGTGCAGCATTTTATCATTGGGAACAATAAATTGATTCTGATAATAATAACCCAAAGGTTTTTTCAAAACTGCATCGATAGAATTAATCAATAGATCAATTTGGATACCCCGAACCTGCTCCCAATTACTGATTTGCGCGACAGAAAAATATTGCAAAGGCAAATTAGCTGCAATGTTAACACCATACATTATTTTCATCCGCTCCACCCCGGAGGCCAATTCCACCCTGTCGCCATCCGATGGTTTTTGAAACAAAGCTAAGACAGGCTGACCTTCCGCGTTTTTACGACCTGTATCACCAATGTAGTAGGCCAAGGTCAGCAATTTTGTATCTTCCGAAAGATGCGAATTGGCAACACAACTATACACCACGACCACATCCGTATCTGGAACTACCTGGTTCTTTAAAAAATCTGGCAAATGATCGCTATCATAACCGGTAACCGCTTGATTCTGATGCACGGGATTATCGGGATCAACACAACCAATCCATCCTGCTATACGTAAACGCTCATTCAAAATACTCACTGCAAAACGGCCTGAATCTTGCATTTCTAGTAGCGCATTTTGCTGAATATAGCTGCCTTTGATTCCCACATAACTCATGATCAAGCCTGACGTCACGAAAGCACTGATCGCCCCCGCTATTATCAATTCCAGTAAGCTAAATCCAACAGATTTCATAACAATGAGTTAATAGTAAAATGTTGCGAACCATGATCCTGCCAATACACATTAACAGCACAAGCCGGTGGAGCACCCAAGCATTGGTAATCACAATGGCCTTGTGGCAACCAGTTCGCTATTAAATTCTGTTCCAAAATCATTTCTTGTCTTTGACCTTCAGAAGATGAATCCGCGCGCAAGCGTTCCATCAATGCTTGTGCTTGATTAACTGCGATCGTTTGGTAGTACGCGGACTGGGTATGGCGTAGCGCCAGATTTTGTAAGCCGAATATTCCCAATAAAGAACTAGAAATAATTAACATCGCAACCAATACCTCTAGCAAGCTGAATCCAGTCATAATATAATTTTGTTTTACTAACATGCCATAACAAGTTAAAACAATTTGTAGGCTTAGGATATACCGGGATTTTCAACGAGTCTTAAAAAGGAAGAAAAAATGCGAAATAGTGAACAAAAGGGTTGTACAGCAAGAGTAACCCAGACTTTTAGTTATATTTGGAATTGGTCTACAGGACAAGTCGCCACAGGACTCAGCTCCGGTTTTTCAGCAGGTTACTTTACCGGAGCCTTACTTAAAAGATTTATGGATGGGATTCCCGCTTTTAGTCTTGGCACTGGATTAGGACTATTGGTTGGTTTTTTTTCCGTTTACGGCGTTGAAAAAGAAAATCTAGAACACATCCAACAGGTCACTAAACAAATAGAGGATATCCAAAAAGCCCTTTTAGAATCACTCACTCAATATTCTTTCTATTTTGGAAAAATGGGCATGGTGGCTGAGCAACAATTGCGTGATTCCTTTCTTAGAAAAAGAAATCAATACCTGGAAGATACATTTTTAAGATATTCTGAAGATAACAAATCAGAGCCCAAAAAATCATCGCATACAAGATTATCAAACCCAAGGTCTTCTTCTATAATTCCCAAAACAACATCCACCAGTCCATTGACAGGCAATCTACAAACCCTTCCAACTGATCGCAGCCAAGAATTTATAAATAAGATTGTTTTAAAAAATTTAGAAGACAAAAAAGAAGAACAAGAAAAATTTTTCATCAAATTTTGTAAAATATTAAAAAATTCTAACAAACTAACCAGAGCAATTACAGTGTACTATGCGTTGACGATTGGATATTATATTGATTATTCTTTAGAAGAAATTGCCAAAGTTTCCACTGAAATTGCTCTTCCCACCGCTGTAACAATGACTGTGTTTATCGCACCTATTTTGACTTACGTTTGCTCAGCTCCTTCGCGAACCAAACTCACACAAAAACAAAAAAGATTTGAATATTTACAAAGACTCTATGAAGAAATAAAGAGTGAAGCTGACTTCCAAAAATCAAATTTCGAAAATTTTAGTATGGTGATCAGAAGTGTTGAGGAAGAGAAAAATTTAAATCATAAAATATTTATCGGGGACGGTTCAGCAAAACACTTACATGGTATTTTTAAAGAGGAAAACGAAAAGAAAATTGTCAAAATCACAGGGATTGGAAACAATCAAAGTACCAGGATAGATCAGGTCACAATAACTACTCCCCTATTGATGTCAACTATAGATTCCATCAATTTTTGATAAACGTTCACGTAATGGCGTCAACTTAAGGAATTTAGTTGCCTTTAATGAAATTTTCAAAAATATTGATTGGTAACGGGAACACAATGGTGGAACTTTTTTCTCCGGCAATATCCACCAAAGTTTGCAAATAGCGCAATTGAATGGCCTGCGGCTGCTTGGATAATATCAAAGCGGCTTCTTGCAATTTGGTGGCGGCTTGTAACTCACCTTCAGCATGAATCACTTTGGCTCTGCGTTCGCGTTCCGCTTCAGCCTGTCTGCCGATGGCGCGTATCATACTCTCATCCAAATCGACTCGTTTTATTTCTACGGCGGTCACTTTTATCCCCCAAACGTCTGTCGATTTGTCCAAAATGGCTTGGATGCTATTGTTAAGCACTTCTCGTTCTGCCAACATTTGATCCAATTCATGTTGCCCCAACACTGAGCGTAAAGTGGTTTGTGCCAATTGGCTGGTGGCCTCATAAAAATCTTCTACTTGAATCACTGCTTTTTCCGGATCCACCACACGAAAATAAATGACTGCATTCACCTTCACTGACACATTATCACGAGAGATGACGTCTTGGGTCGCCACATCCATCACTACTGTCCGTAGCTGTATGCGAACCATTTGCTGAACTATAGGAACCACTAAAATCAATCCGGGTCCTTTGACCTTCCAAAAACGGCCCAATAAAAAAATAACTCCTCGTTCATACTCTTTTAGTATATTAATCGCACCTAATAGAATGATGACCACAACGGCCGCCAGTACGTATAAAAAAATATGTAAAACATTCATAACAACTCCACAATTAATTTCAGTCCTTTAATTCCCACTACTTTCACTTTTTGGCCGGGAACAAGCTTTTCGCTATTTAATGCGCGCCAACGTTCTCCGGCCACATGAATCCAAACTTCGCCGTTGCCAGCGACCACTTCGCCAATTTGGCCTATCATGCCTTCTCGACCAGTCACCACCGGCCTTCTTCTGGCACGTATAGCGAAGCCCACAATACCCAAAAAAAACAAAAGAGTGAATACCGTAACGCTAATTATTAAAGCCAAGGGTAAGTGAAAACCGGCAGCACCGGGTTTTATCAACAAAATGGAGCCGATTAAAAAAGCAATGGCGCCTCCTATACCTAAAGCGCCTACAGTGGGAAAAAAAATTTCAGTTACGATAAGACCAATACCTACGATTATTAAAGCCAGTCCCGCATAGTTAACCGGCAATAGTTGTAAAGCATACAAACCCACCAAAAGGGTAATCAATCCTACTATGCCGGGCAGGATAAAGCCCGGATTCATCAACTCAAAAAATATCCCGTAAATACCAATGATGAGCAAGATATATGCAACGCTGGGATGAGTCACAATCGACAAAAATTGCGTGCGCCAATCTTGCGGAAAATCTTGAACAGTCATTCCCTGCGTGTGCACAATTTGTTTCTGCCCCAAAATATTCACCGGCCTGTTATCGGACTGATTTAACAAACTCTGAGTATCGACCGCAATGATATCAATTACTTTTTGTTGCAATGCCTGTTGTGCAGTTAAGCTGGCCGCTTTACTGACCGATAATTCCGCCCATGCTGCGTTGCGCCCGCGCAGCTCAGCTAAACTACGGATATAGGCTTGCGAATCATGAAAAGCTTTCAGTTCTTCAGTGGAATGCGCTTCATTTTTCATGCCTAGGCTTACAGGACTGGCAGCTCCCAGATTAGTACCCGGGGCCATCGCATTGATATGACAGGCATACAAGATATAGGTTCCGGCACTGGCTGCTCTGGCCCCACCGGGAGCCACATAACACAAGATTGGCAAAGGGGACGCAAGAATATCTTCTACAATTCCCCGCATGGATTCACTCAAGCCGCCGGGAGTATCTATTTGTATGATAACCACTGAAGCTGACTTTTTTTGCGCTTGTACCAGTCCTCTGTGGATATAATCCTGAGTAGCCGGCCCGATCGCTCCATTTATATATAGCCTCAATGCGATAGACGTTTTTTCAGCAGAAGCTGAAGAAACAAATATCATTAACAGTAAACACAAAATTCGAACCTTGAACATGCTAATCCCTCTTAAACAAATATAGCATAAATAATCCATTACCGAAATACAAGCCCCAGAAATTCTCAGTGAGTTTTAACTATTTGATTTAATAAAATAAATCACCTTTATAAAAAAATAATTTTCGTAGAAAATTATCCCCGCGATGGGGGATTGCAAGGGGGAGAATCGCGATTCTCCCCCTTCATTTCGAGCATCGGCTCCGCCGAGCGCAGAATAAAAACAGGAAGCAATTTTCGCTGTACTCAGCGGGAATTGCTATACAAGCCCGCGATTCGTTGATTCTCTCTGGTAAACAATCTAATATTCTGAGTTCCCCCCTTTGAAAAAGGGGGATTAGGGGGGATTTTAAACCAGGTTTGAGTCTTTTGGTTAAAAAAATCCCCCTCAGTCCCCCTTTTTCAAAGGGGGAAGTCAGAGAAAATTCTTGCATAATATATTTCTTAAGGATTTAAATGTTAATTCCGAATGGTGAGCTATTTCAATTTTTGACACCACAAGAACGAGAAATTTTACTGGCTCATGCCAAACAAATTACCGTACACAAAAATGAAATTCTAGTCAGGCAAGGCGATCCTGCTGACTCTTTTTTTATTGTTTTAAGCGGCAGATTACGTGTCACCAAACACGTTCGAAATCATAAAATCGAACATACCCTGGCGCACTTGCTACCAGGTGAAACCGTTGGAGAAATGGCATTAATCGAAAATTTTCCCAGAGGTTTTACACTTACTGCTGTAAAAAAATCAGTTTTATTGCAATTCAATATCGAGTTCATAAAAACCCATCCTGAAATTTATAATAAATTAATCCTATATCTAGGCAGAAGAACCGCCACACGCTTACGGCATTTAAGTGATGTCACCGTAAGGTCTATGCAGAAAGAATTAGATGAAGCCAAAAAGCACCGTGCATTAGGTTCGCTTATGGTAACTGTGTTAACTCTGATTTCCATATATATTCTGAGCTTACAGTTTCTACAAAATCTTAGAGATTATCTTCCCATCACCACCATTATTTCAGCACCTATGGTTATCATCATCGTCTCTATTATGCTGGCGGTAATGAAAAAAACCGGCTTTCCCTGGAAGACCTTTGGCATCAGCATTAAAAACTGGCGCGGTCATGCACTGGAGGCAATCCTATACTCGATACCGATTATTCTCATATTAATGGCTGCGAAATGGGTTATGATACATTGGGTGCTTCATACTTCCACTTCGCTGATCGATCCTCGTAGCAGTATTCGAGAAAATTTTTCCTGGCAGCTTTATTTTATCAGTTTAGCATGCTACGTCTTGCTGGTTCCTTTGCAAGAACTCATTGTCCGCGGCGCGTTACAATCTGGTTTTAATACCTTTTTGCCAGGAAGTGGCAAAAAAAAATTATGGACCGCCATTGTTCTTTCTAACCTGATTTTCTCACTGCCGCACTTATATGACTCAGTTTATTTCGCCTTAGTAGTTCTCATTCCAGGAATTTTTTGGGGATGGCTTTATGCCAGACAAAAAACCTTAGTTGGAGTGTGCGTCTCCCACATTGTGATTGGAGTTTGGATGGTGTTTATTGTTGGCTTTGAGCAATTGATTTCGCGACTGGGGCCTTTATGAAAACATTACAACTTAATTTTGAAAATAATTATATTCTGGTTGTGACGTTAAATCGTCCGGAGGTGAGAAACGCCATCAATTCACACATGATGAAAGAATTGCAAAGCCTCTGGCAAGAAGAAATTTTTAAATATCCTGATCTCAGATGTATTATTTTAACCGGCGCCGGCGATAAGGCTTTTTGCGCTGGTGCAGATTTAAAAGAACGAGCGGATTTGAATTTGGAAGTCTGGCGCCAACAACATCTGTCGCTACAGCAAGCGATGTTGGCTCAAACCCAATGCCCTATTCCTATCATTGCCGCAATCAATGGCGCAGCTTTTGGCGGCGGTTTGGAGCTGGCATTGGCTTCTGATTTTATTTATGCAGCAAAAACCGTGGTTTTTGCTCAATCTGAAGTTAAATTAGGACTCATGCCGGGCGCCATGGGGACGCAGAATCTTCCACGCGCCTGCGGATTGCGCAGAGCCAAAGAACTCGGATTTACCGGCGAACCTTTTTCAGCTGAACAAGCTTACCATTGGGGGATTATTAATAAGATGGTTGAACCCAGCGAATTATTCACAGAAGTTTTAACCACCGCTCATAAAATCGTTGAGAATGCGCCTTTGGCGGTAAAATCGGTAAAAAAAGCCATGGAAGCTTCTCTTACTTTAGACATCCCTACGGGTTATCGCCAAGAGCTTCAATACTACCAGCAATTATTGCCCACGACAGATCGAGCTGAGGGCATCCAAGCCTTTAATCAAAAACGCAAACCGGTATTTAAAGGTAAATAACCAGTACTTTTTCAATTTAATTTAAATCGATTGACTCAAACTTTCTATTCCCTCCCCCGAAATTCCATTATTTTGCAAGCTACTTAATCCAAACTCTCAGCATTTTCGATACCACCGGACGCGAAAAAAAACCTCGCTGAAGCAGACCGCTCAGGATGCGCTGCAACAAATTATTCAGCGGCAATACGCCGCGCAACTGCAGCAGCAGGGCATTCACAACATTCTGCAAATGGGCCTGGCGTTCCGTGGCAAACAGGTTGTTGTCTTACCCAAATTAACCGTGCCCGTCTGACCGATTGTCCGCCACTCATTGTGCGTTGTACGGATTGGGCGAAGAGTATAATTCTTCTGCTAGCTTTTCTCTTAATATATTCACTTCCTTACCAAAGAATTTAGAAGCCCTTGCTAAATTTATCAGTTCCTGAGGCAAAAAGAATCCGTACCGAGTTTGGGTAGATAATTTTGATTCTTGCCATTTTGATTGCAGCCAATCTTTGATATGAAGAGTTTTCGAGTTTGTTTTCGAATTAGCTTGGAAGTCGACATAAAAGAGCGTAAATTTGCCAGATTTAGTGAATAGCGCAGGTTTAATTTCTTTTGGTTCAAAAAAAGCTTTCTGGGATTCTACGTCTTCCCCATAGGAAGAAACAAGTAAATCGCCATAGCTTATTTTTTGGGTAGCGATAAAATAGTCCACGGGATAGTTATTATAGACAGAGTTCGCCACCATATCTACGTTAGCGGTGGCTATGTCCTTTTGTTTAAAATCAAGGGGAAGTTGGTCTAGGCGTGGAGCGAAGCTAATAAATGATCCATAATTACCCACTTTTTCACCATTTATGAGCATCTTATTCAGTGAATGTGGCATTTTCGAAAAATTAAATCGATAAGAATTTCCTAAATCTATTATAGTAACCGGCTTAAATAATTGGCACTCCGTGGGAGAAACTTTCACATAATGATTTATTGATTTGAGGTATTCATCTGTAAATGGGGTAAGGACACCTGAATAAGTAACCACGGGTTTCCCCTCCTTAACATCCTCTAGAGCCACCACCCCAGACCCCAATTTTCCCCTATGTAATAAGGCGAGATTTGGCGTTTGGTTTTCAAGAAGTGCTTCGACGTGCTTTGAATTGGGATTGTCCTTATTTTGCATGGAATAAAGAAAATCCCACTTTTTTTTTATGTTATAGGGAATGAAATTGACTGAGCTCCAGGTATATTTTGGTAGCCCTCTTTTTTTTGCTTCGCATTCTTCAAATTTTTTAACTGGAAACTCATTTATCTCTAATTTTTTTGTCCCTAAAGTTCCAGTTTGAGAAAGAAATGTTTTTACAATTTGAACCGGTAGTGGCTTATGATCAGCAACAGGCACAATACTGTCTTCTGGATTTTTATAACTGAAGCCGTGCTCACTAGCTTGTGGAACTATGTTGGTTTTTAATAAGGCATCATAAAATGAGGAATATTCTTTCGATTTTTCTTCTATTCCTTTACGTGTCATGGAACCCTCTCTTCTGTTATATTAAACCAATCTAGTTTAATATATCCTTATCAAGCTATCGCCGTCAAGTCCGAACGGGTCAGTCCGCAGGGCAGAGGCAAATCCTATTTTTCTCTTCGCCAGCGGGCTCCGGTAGAGCTGTCTTCGATTACTATACCCATGGTTGATAGTTGTTTACGAATTTCATCCGCTTTTGCCCATTGTTTTTGAGCGCGAAACTTTTCTCTTTGGTCTAGTAAATTTTCAATCGTTTCGGTTTCAGTAAAATTTCCTTTTAAATAGTTTTCATCTTGCAATATCCCCAGTATTTTTGCCATTTTTTTGACAGTGTTACCCAAAACGGCAGCTTCCTGAGTCTTGCCTTGAGCGATGGCTAAATTGATGTGACTGACACAATCGCTCATGACAGTTAACGCCAAAGCGGTATTAAAATCATCCAACATCACTTCCCTAAAACGCTCCCAGTACTGGGCATTCAATTCTTGGGTTTCTGGTAGCTGTTGCAAACTGTTATAAAAACGAAATAGTCTGCGCTTGCTTTCGGTCATAGTGGTTTCTGAGAAATCCACCGGACTGCTGTAATGGCTATTTAACATGAAAAAACGCAATTCCTCGGGATGATATTTCAACAAAGCATCACGCACGGTAACAAAATTATGTAATGACTTTGACATTTTTTCGCCGTTTACCAGCAATAAACCCACATGTATCCAACACTGGGCAAAGCGTTTATTGCAACCGGCCTCAGATTGAGCAATTTCGTTTTCGTGATGGGGAAATTTTAAATCCATGCCACCCCCATGAATATCAAAAGGCTGACCTAATAATTCCGTAGACATCGCCGAGCATTCAATATGCCAGCCCGGACGGCCCTCACCCCAAGGCGATGGCCAATGCGGCTCGCCTGGTTTGGAAATTTTCCATAAAGCAAAATCCAAGGGTTGTGCTTTTTGACTGCTTTTAATGCCAGATAATAATTCTTCTACTGTATTTCCAGACAATTCACCATAACGCGAAAAACTTTTCACATTGAATAATACATCCCCTTTCTCTTCTCCACTGCCAGCCACATAAGCATGACCGGTGGCAATTAACCTTTCAATTAATTCAATCATTTGGGAAATATATTGGGTTGCGCGGGGTTCCCAGTCTGGAGGATTAATTCCTAAAGCCTTCTCGTCTTCATGTTGCGCTTCTATAAAACGATGCGTCAGCGAATCAATGGCTTCGCTATTTTCCAATGCACGTTTTATAATTTTATCATCAATATCGGTGATATTACGCACATAGGTTACTTCATATCCTTCATTTCTGAGAAAATTAACAATGACGTCAAACAGAATCATGGCTCGGGCGTGGCCAATATGGCAGTAATCATAAACCGTATTGCCACAAACATAAATACCGATTTTCCCAGGTTTTAAAGGAGTAAATTCTGTTTTCTTACCTGTGAGACTATTATAGATTTTCAGCACGTTGTTTGGCCTCTAACAATCTTTGTTTAATTTTTTCTGGTTCTATCAACATCATTAACTTGGCAATTTCGGGACCGTGTTCTTCTCCGGTCAACGCTAACCTGAGCGGTTGAAACAACGTCTTGCCTTTTAATTGCAGATTTATTTTTAAATGCTCTAGAATTTTTACTGCATCTGCACCATATTGGGTAAAAGCGGTAAGCGCTTCTGCGAAATATCGTGGATCAGCTAATACTTGAATATCTCTGATCGCAATCTCATCAGCAAAAATAATTTTGGCCCAGCGATGCGCATCTATGGGAAACAAGATATTGGGTTTAATGGCTTCAATAAAAGCATTTCTCTGCGCTGTTGGAATACTGTTGTAGAATTCGATACCTAACCAATCCCACAACGCATCCGAAGTCATATGCTCAACAGCCCGTTTTTGCCAAAAGAGCAACTGATCAGGATTATATTTGGCCGGAGAAGTACTTAAAGCGCTTAATTTAAATTGCTCTGCCAATTGCGCCAATGAAAGCAGTTCATCATGGCCATAATAATGACCCAGCCTAGCTAAATAATTCAGTATGGCCAACGGTAAATAGCCTTCCTGACGCAATTCAACTAAGGATCGGCTGCCGTGTCGTTTTGATAACGGACTTCCGTCCAAAGCAACAATTAACGAAATGTGTCCGTAATGCGGAATCGGTAAACCGAGCGCTTCTAAAATTAAGATTTGTCTGGGGGTATTAGTGACATGGTCTTCACCCCGGAGAACATGCGTAACTTCCATCAGGGCATCATCAATTGCATTGCAAAATAAAAACGGGGCAGTGCCATCAGCCCGCCTAATAATAAAATCACCCAAATCATCGCTTTTAAAATGCTGTTCACCTCGGACCAAGTCTTGATAACGGATTTCTCTATGTAAAGGAACCCGAAATCGCAAAGTCGGACGTCTACCCTCAGCCAGTTTAGCCTCAATTTGCTGAGTAGTTAAATTTTGGCATGTGCCTGGATAACGCGGCGGCTTTCCGGCTGAACGCTGAATTTTACGCGCCAAAGCCAATTCTTCCTCGGTACAGAAACAGGGATACGCCCCTCCCATCGCTTCTAATCGTTGATAATAATCGTCATAAATAGGCGCACGCATGGATTGATGATAGGGACCACGTCCTAAGTCATGCCCTGGACCCTCTTGCCAATCTAATCCCAACCATAGTAAATCTTTTTGTAACTGTTCAGTATAACGTTCATCGGAACGTTGCTGGTCGGTGTCCTCAATTCTTAATAAAAAAACGCCGTGATTATTTTTTGCCAATAATGCACAAAATAGGGCCGTGCGTAAATTTCCCAAATGAAGTAAGCCAGTTGGACTTGGGCAAAAACGAGTTTTCATGAAAGTTACTCTTAGATTGTCTTAAAATTCCTATTCTAACAAAATAAGCTATTCTCTGATAGAGTCCCAATGGGTAGCGGCTGCCGCATTTTTTTAAAAGTATGGTATAATTTTTAAAAAAAAGATATCATAGATATGTTTAGCACTAACAACCAACTATTATTAAAGATAATTTGAATATGCCAATCATATCTAAATTTTTAGGCATTATTATTGCAATGTATTATCAAGAACATAATCCGCCTCATTTTCATGTTCGTTATAACGAATATAAGGCTGTGATCTCTATCCGTGATTTAGCTTTATTAAACGGCAAACTTCCACCCAAAGTATTGGGCTTAGTCATGGAATGGGCGAGCCAACACCAACAAGAATTATTATCAGATTGGAAATTGGCTGAACAATTCCAACCGTTAAAACCTATACAGCCATTGGAGTAAACAAAATGATACACTATGGTATTGACATTATTGAAGTTAAAGTCATTAATGATTATAACCTTGCTTTAAAATTTGAAGATGGTAAAACAGGGCAAGTCGATATTTCTCTGTTAATCCCCTTTCAAGGAATTTTCGAACCGCTAAAGGACAAACAATATTTTAATTCTGTTTATGTTAATCCAGAAATTGGCACTATCTGTTGGAAAAATGGAGCCGATCTTTCTCCTGCTTTTCTATATGAAAAAATAACCAACAGCTAAGTTAATCATTTTTAGATAATGATAGTAACCTAAATCAGGGTAGCACTTCATCTGATTTTACGTTAATATTTGTTTCCATGTTGATAACCGGAGCACTAAAATCATGAGTAGCAAAACCGCAGAACTCAAAATCCAAAATAAACAAATTGACTTTCCTGTTCTATCAGGAACTATAGGGCCGGATGTTATTGATGTAAAGAGTCTTATAAATCATGGATATTACACTTTTGATCCAGGCTTTTATTCCACAGCTGCCTGCGAATCTACAATAACCTACATCGATGGTGATGAAGGCACATTGTTATACCGCGGCTATCCCATTGAACAGCTGGCCGACCATAGCGATTATATGGAAGTCTGTTATCTACTGATGAATGGTGAACTCCCTAATTCACAACAAAAAGAAGAATTTATTCAAAATATCAAAGATAACTCCAGTGTACATGAACAGATTACCCATTTTTTTAATGGTTTTCGCAGAGACGCCCATCCCATGGCGATTATGGTAGGCGTAGTAGGCGCTCTTTCAGCTTTTTACCATGACTCCTTGGACATAACCCAAGCTGAACATCGTCTCACTTCAGCATTTCGATTGATCGGCAAAATGCCGACCATCGCTGCGATGAGTTATAAATTTTCCATTGGCGAACCCTTCGTACATCCAAAACAAAATCTCAGTTTCTCCGAGAATTTTTTAAATATGATGTTCGCTACCCCTTCTAAGGATTGGACCTGCGATCCCATTTTTAGCCAAGCAATGGACCGGATTTTTACTTTACATGCCGATCATGAACAAAATGCTTCCACCTCCACCGTACGCATGGCGGGTTCCACTGGCGCTAATCCTTTCGCCTGCATTGCTGCAGGGATTGCTACCTTATGGGGACCTGCCCATGGTGGAGCGAATGAGGCTTGCCTGAACATGTTGCAGGAAATTGGTGATGAGCGCCACATCAATGAATATATTAAACGTGCTAAAGACAAAAATGATCCTTTTAGACTCATGGGATTTGGTCATCGTGTGTATAAAAATTATGATCCGCGTGCCCGAGTGATGCGAGAAACTTGTCACAAAGTGTTAGTTGCGACTGGCCGCCAAGATGAAGCCATTTTTAAATTGGCGCGGAAATTGGAACAAATCGCTTTAGAAGATTCTTATTTTGTCGAAAAAAAATTATATCCCAATGTCGATTTTTACTCCGGAATTATCTTAAGCGCCTTAGGCATTCCTAAAAATATGTTTACGGTTATCTTTGCCCTGGCTCGCACCGTAGGTTGGGTTTCCCATTGGATGGAAATGATCAGTGATCCCAATTATCGTTTGGCCAGACCGAGACAACTTTACGTTGGTCCAAAACAACGTGATTTTGTGCCCGTAGAAAAACGATAACAATGACTCAATTACATGAATTTGAAATTATCACAAAGTATTTTTTTCGCCCAGTAAAAAATACTGCACAAATTTCCTTGGGTATTGGTGATGATGCGGCGCTAATGACAGTTCCGCCAGGATATGAATTGGCTTGCACCGTGGATACTTTAGTAGAAGGAACGCATTTTCCTGCCAACAGTGAGGCCAAAGATATTGGCTTTAAATCCTTAGCGGTTAGTCTAAGTGACTTAGCTGCCATGGGCGCTGAACCGCTCACCGCTTTACTGGCGCTCACCCTGCCCCACGCCGATGAAAATTGGCTGGAACAGTTTCGTAGCGGTTTCTTTAGCTTAGCTGAACGCTACCAAGTGGAACTCATAGGTGGAAATATAACGCAGGGGCCGTTAACTATTAATACGGTTGCTTATGGTTGCGCTCCTGCTGGAAAAGCTTTGCGGCGCAGCGGCGCTAAACCGGGTGATCTGATTTATGTCACCGGAGCACTCGGTGACGCCGGTTTGGCGCTGCAACAAATTCAACAGGGTGCTATTCTGCCACCCAGTTTACATCAACGATTTTTTCAGCCCGAACCTCGAATTAAAGCGGGTTTGGCGCTACGGGAAATTGCTACCGCCGCCATTGATATTTCGGACGGTTTAGCCGCCGATTTAACTAAGTTACTCACTGCCAGTGGTGTAGGCGGAAGTATCCAAACGCAAAATTTACCTCTATCGGCAATCATGCATCGATTACGAAATCCTGAGCAGGCCAATCTTTTGGCGCTGACCGCGGGTGAAGATTATGAATTGTGTTTTACGTCGTCTCGCCATAACCAAGACGACGTCAAAAAAATTTTTAAAGATTTAGATTGTGAGCTGCATTTTCTAGGTACTGTGGAACCAGGCAGTGGTTTAAAAATATATCAAGAAAATGGCGCTCTTTTGAATCTTACTAAACTTGGATATCAGCATTTTTGAGACGTATGCAATCTTTACCTAGAACTATTTGGACTAAACCTTTACATTTTATTGCTTGCGCTTTTGGGTTTGGCGCTTTGCCCTGGATGCCTGGCACCTGGGCCACTGAAGCGATTAACATCTTCTTGGTTAAACGTTTCCAGTTCTAAATCTTCATACTGTTCTAACATTCCTTCATCAAAAATTTCAAGTGTGGATTACAGGCAACTAACTGATGTATACTATTGGCTCAGCTTTAATACTTTCTTAAAATTAGCGCTATAAGATTCCAAAAAAGATGGGTAAATGCAATAGAAGATTAAATTGAGGTTATGTTATGCCAAGAAAAAAGTTTAACAAGAAAAGAAAACCTGAGACAGGTGATTCAAAGAACAAACAACAAAAAAGGACGAAACCAAATCAATATCCAGTAACTCAAGGTTCAAGCCCAAGCTCGTCTTCTAGCGTGTTCCCTAGCGTTATGCTCACCTCTAGTCCTCCGTCTATTAGGCCGAAACTTGATCTATTTCTTGAGATTTTTGAAAATGAAATCGAAAGTAAAACTAATGAGGAGAAAAAACAGGTTGATACCTCAGATTTAAGCTTTGAGTCACCATTGACATCTTTATTGCTGGCAATAGAAAAATCATCAACGCAAAATGTAAACCCGAATACCTCGGACAGCTCATCTGCAATGTCAAATTCTAATGCTGCAAGCTCTAGCGAATCATCATCGAGCTTCACTGGACAAATAGTATATGATCAACACATAGTGGCTGCTTTGGAAGCAATTCTGGTCACGCCGGATTCTTTTAATTGTTTTGGACTTCCAGGACCGGCTTTTTATCCCAACGTATCTGCAGAAACCCAATACCAAATAGGCCGTCTGTATGATGAGTATGCAGGGAAGCCTAAACTTGCAAAGCAATGGTATCAAGCGGCTGGGATAAGAAATCACTCCAGGGCGCAAAATGCATTAAAAACATTAAATGATGCACAAGGATTGGAAGATCAGCAGGATGACGGTAATGAAAGAGAGCCATCACCTGTTGAAAATAAAAATCAATTGCCAGCAACAAGTCCGCATTTATCCTTAAATTCAAATGCTATTACTTTATCTTCTTCAAGCATGTCAAGCAGCTCATTTGGCATTTTTTCTACTGTCGCTCAGTGTTCAGTGGGAGACGGGATACCGCAAGGCTTACCACTCACTTCTTCGCTCCAAAATAATCCTTCAAGTCAGCTAAATCGCCTACCTCCCTCGACCTCACAGCAAGTGGCCCCTAGACACAAGCAGCCATCGGCTCGAAGAAAATCAAGAGCATCAAAAAATCCGAAGGACAAGAGGAAGAAAAATCAAACATTATCTCCTGAAAATAAAGATCGACTGCCATCAGCAAGCTCAACCAGCCCGGATTCAAGTATTAGTACCTCAGTTTCTTCTTCAGGCATGCCAGAGAATTCATTGAGCACTTCTACTATGCGTATTTCGGATACCACTGCGGAGAATAAAAATCAATTGCCAGCAGCAAGCCCAACCAACTTATTGAGCGATCCGTTATGGCCTCCTGAACGCACTCTAGAATGGTATCATGAAGCTGCGGCGAAAGGCGATGCAGACGCTCAATATCAACTGGGTACATTGTATGAATTTAAAAAGCTTTATGGCCAAGCAATAAATTGGTATAGCGTAGCTGCTGCAAAAAATTATAAAAAAGCACAAAATCAGTATACGAGCTTGCGTGCAAGCCCAGACCCAGACGTTCAGTTTCAACTAGGTCAATGGTATGCATTGCAAAAGGATTTTGAATCTGCAAAATATTACTATTTATTAGCTATTGGGCAAGGCCATGAAAGAGCAAAAAGCGCATATGGTGAATTGATTCATTCATTTACTATTAGTCAAATCAATGCAAGAGCAAAAAAAATATATAATGAATTTAATCAAAAAATGCTCGTGTCTTCATCTGCGAATCCAAATACTGGTACCTCAGTCTCTCCTTCTACAAACATGTTAAACCATTCATTGAGCACTTCTGCTATGAATATTTCACCTACAACGGAAAGCAAGATATTGCAAGATATATCCTCCCTATTTTTATCCCCGCAGTCTTTTCCAGGTTCTTCAGCCATGGAGCAGTACAAAATGGGTGAACAATATGAGCAGATAAATAATATTAAAGGCGCCATAGTATGGTATCGAGCAGCAATGACGCATCCAAATGCTGACTTTATTATTAGAAATAAAGCTGTAGATAAACTGTGTAGATTTTTGCACATGTTGAATATGGATAACTTAGCTGTTACGCCAAGGCTTATCCTAGAGTTCAGTGAGTTAGCTAATAATTACGAGAGTGGAAATGGGGTTGTAACAGACACAGCTATGGCAGAACTACTGAGAGGACAAGTTCTTACTTACCTTGCCAAGGGCAGCGACCAAGGAAATGCAGATATCCCAAGTCGGGACGGCTTATCTTTTCCCCTAAATAATCTTTCAGATCAATCAGACATGCAGAACCCAAAAGATCAAAAATGTCAGGATGAGCAGAATATTAAAAATGTTCCTAGCGTGGCTAACTCGTGCTGTACCTTATTTTCTATCTCATCTTTATCTTCAAGTAGTTATGTAAAGCCAGATCAAGGGAAAGGCCGCTCCGCTCCCCTCCCCCTTACGATCCCTCAGGGAGGGTTAGATTGAATTGCTGTCAGCGCAACTTTCTATGTAGCACTTTCCCCAAGGCGGATTTTGGCAATTGGTCCATAAAGGATATCAGCATTTTTGAGACGTATACCTTACCTCGCCATAATTTGAGCTTTTCAGCATCCCATCTGCGGACCATCTTGAGTTGTAAAAAACACTTACAGAGTGCATACTATGCTCGCGTTTTTTACAACTCAATCTGGCCCATAGCTGGGCGCTAAAAAGCTCAAATTATGGCGAGGTAAGGTATACATGCAATCTTTACCTAGAACTATTTGGACTAATCCTTTACATTTTATTGCTTGCGCTTTTGGGTTTGGCGCTTTGCCCTGGATGCCTGGCACCTGGGCCACCCTCGCCTGTATTCCTATTGTTTTAGCTCTTAAACATTTTCCTGAGTGGTTTTATTTTATGATCACTGCTGGGATGATTATTTTAGGTATTTGGGTCTGCGGCGTGACCAACCGGGATTTCGGCACCGATGACCACCCCGCTTGTGCTTGGGATGAAATGGCCAGTTTCCCAATTGTAATGTTTCACATATCTGCAATTTGGTGGCATTTGCTTCTGGGTGTCATTTTATTTCGCTTCTTCGATATTTTAAAACCTTGGCCCATACGATGGGTAGACCGAAATTGGCACAACGGTTTCGGTGTGATGATGGACGACGTTTTGGCGGCAATATTTGCTTGGATCATTCTTTTTGGTATCAGTCTGTTCTAATGGTTTATTCCTTACTTAATGAACATTTAAAAAAAAGTGGCATCGAAGCTAGTGCAATGACGCGGTTGGCTGGAGCCACTAATCATGTTTTTTTAATCAATAGTCAGCAAGGACAATTTGTCATTAAAATTCCTAAAACTCCGCTACTCGGATTAATCAATCGCGAAAATGAATATTTCGCCAATCAACTGGCTGCTGCCGCCGGTATCAGTTTGCCTTTTTATTATTTTGATCTCGCTTCTGGAGTCAACATTACTCGCTATCTATCCGGCAGTCAGGTTTTAACTTCATCTTTGATACAGCAAGAAAAAAATATCCAAATCGTAGCGTTGTTGTTAAAGCAAGTTCATGGTCTTCCTGAAAAATTTTTGGAAAATATCAACATCTTTAAAGTCATTAAAACTTATAAAACCAGAGCACGGCAAAATCTGCCCGTAGAATTGAATGATATTTTCAATTACGATAAACGCATTCAACAACTTCAACAACAGCTTGAGAAATTACCAGCTTCCAAAGTACCTTGTCACGGCGACGCTATTTTAAGTAATTTTCTGCAAACCAACACTGGACAATTTTATCTGATTGACTGGGAATATGCTGGTAATAATGATCCCTGTTGGGATTTGGCCACTGTTTCTGTAGAGGCAAAGTTCAATCCACAACAAGATCAGCTGTTTTTAAATTATTACTTCAACACTCCTTCGGCTGAAGAAATGCTACGTTTTCGCAGTTATAAGATACTCTGTGATTATTTATGGGCATTTTGGTGTATCGTAATGTCCGATTACGAAAACGCTCAACGCCGTTGGCAAAATCTTGCAAAATCCTCTGAAAAAAGCTAAAATTTTAAGCTTCATTAATTGACTGGGTCGAATATGCAAGATTCAAAAGAAGTTAGAGAACTTTCGTTACATATAGCCTGTAGAGAGGGTAACTTAGAGCAAATAAGATTATTGATCGAATCTAAAACTGATATTAACTCCATTACTGTGGATGTTTATAATACACACCTTAATTATCGAACCTCTCCATTATTGACTGCTATCACTAAAGGGAACGAACACGTAGTCCGGCTTTTATTAGAAAAACAGGCTTCTTTACAAGTGAGGCCCTATAACAATAATTATCCTTTAATCGCCGCTTGTGAAAGTGGTAGTGAAGAAATCATTCGCTTATTGATCCGCGCTCAAGCAGATGTGAATCAGGTGTATGATCAAGGCGATGCATTCAATGAGCACACTGCTTTAACCAAAGCGGCTTCTTTGAGATCAGGTGATATCACCAAAATACTCCTAGAACTTAAAGCAGATCCCGAATTAAAAACAATGATCAATCCGTTAGCCGTGGCGACAGTTTTCAAAAATATAAATTGCCTTCAAGTATTATTGGACGCCAAAGCCGATGTGAATAAAACCACTCTTCTCCCCCATTATTCCGATCAATTTGGTAAGGATATTGTCTACACATCCTTGCAAATTGCATTAGCAATGCCGAGAAAATCCTTTGAAATTCAAACCCGAAAGCGAGTGATAAAAATCTTACTAGAAGCCAAGGCGGATATTCTTATCCCAAATCCGTTGGCGCCTATGATTTATTTTTTGGTTTATCAAAATGATTTAAGATTAATTCCTGAGATTAGCATTACCCAAGAAATGCTTAATTACCGCCGCCCCGGTTGGCCGACACCACTGTGCTTAGCGTCTTCTTATGGTAATGCCTATTTACCAACCTTGAAACAACTATTAGAGTTAAAAGCGGATCCAAACATTCATTTTGAGGATACTAAAGGACATTCCATGTCTGTTTTAGAAGCCGCCGTGGCTGGAGAAAAACTTGAAGTATGGAAAAAGATTCAAAATCCTGATTCACACAATTACCATGATAAAGCCTCCAATAGTTTTGGCCGGAAAATTGTTTCACCTAAAATCGCATTTTTATTGCTGGAAGCTAAAGCAGATATTCATTATAAAAATCGACAGGGTGAAAATCTTTGGCAAATAGCTACTCGTTACGACCAAATGTATTTTTATGCTGCGCTGACTGGTTATGCCTGTTATAATGAAATTTTAAATATTTTTAATCTATTCCTTCTCAAAGATTTAAGTAATGTTGTCATAAGCTATCTGGGAGATTATGCTAATTTTAAGATTGATTTAGAGCAGTCATTTAATAATAAAATTAATAATAAAATCAGTGGTGTTTCAAAAGAAATCACCGTGAATCCGGGCTTCAATGATGCGATACTGAATGCCATCAACAATAACAATTATATGGCATTAAGATGCATACGTCAAAACATTTATAATTTATTTTCATCTAATAAAGCACCCTCAAAGCCAACGGTTCTCTGTGAAAATTCTCCGGACAAGAGGAATGGTTTTGGCTAGCTTAAGCATTGCACGATTACTAAAACACTCAACGCCGTTGGCAAAATCTTGCAAAATCCTCTGCAAAAAGCTAAAATTTTAAGCTTTATTAATTGACTGGGTCGAATATGCAAGATTCAAAAGAAGTTAGAGAACTTTCGTTACATATAGCCTGTAGAGAGGGTAACTTAGAGCAAATAAGGTCATTGATCGAATCTAAAATTGATATTAACTCCATTACTGAGGATTTTGATAATAAGTACTATAATTATCGAACCTCTCCATTATTGACTGCTATCACTCAAGGGAACGAACACGTAGTCCGGCTTTTATTAGAAAAACAGGCTTCTTTACAAGTGAGGCCCTATAACAATAATTATCCTTTAATCGCCGCTTGTAAAAAAGGAAATAAAGAAATTATTCGCTTGTTAATCCATGCTAAAGCGGATATAAATCAAGTTTATGATAAAGACGATATATACATGCACACCGCTTTAACAATAGCAGCTTCTTTTCCAGCAGTTGATATCACCAAAACACTCTTAGAGCTCAAAGCTGATCCCGAGTTAAAAGCAATGGCCACTCCGTTAGTAGAGGCGGTATTTTTCAAAAATATAGACTGCATTCAATCCTTATTGATGGCCAAGGCCGACGTGAATAAAACCACTCTTCTCACCTATTATTCCGATCAATTTGGTAAGGATATTGTCTACACACCCTTGCAAATTGCTTTAGCCGTACCCAGAGGCCATTGTAAAGAAGACCAAGAGCAAGGGATAAAAGTGATAAAAATATTACTAGACGCTAAGGCGGATGTTCATATTTCAAATCCGTTGGCGCCTATGATTTATTTTTTGGTTTATCAAAATGATTTAAGATTAATTCCTGAGATTAGCATTACCCAAGAAATGCTTAATTACCGCCGTCCCGGTTGGCCGACACCATTGTGCTTGGCGTCTTCTTATGGTAATGATTATTTACCAACCTTGAAACAACTATTAGAGTTAAAAGCGGATCCAAACATTCATTTTGAAGATACTAAAGGACTTTCCATATCTGTTTTAGAAGCCGCCGTGGCTGGAGAAAAACTTGAAGTATGGAAAAAGATTCAAAATCCTGATTCACACAATTACCATTATAAAGCCATCAATAGTTTTGGCCGGAAAATTATTTCACCTAAAATCGCATTTTTATTGCTGGACGCTAAAGCAGATATTCATTATAAAAATCGACAGGGTGAAAATCTTTGGCAAATAGCTACTCGTTACGACCAAATGTATTTTTATGCTGCTCTGACTGGTTATGCCTGTTATAATGAAATTTTAAATATTTTTAATCTATTCCTTCTCAAAAATTTAAGTAATGTTGTCATAAGCTATCTGGGAGATTATGCTAATTTTAAGATGGATTTAGAGCAGTCATTTAATAATAAAATTAATAATAAAATCAGTGATGTTTCAAAAGAAATCACCGTGAATCCGGGCTTCAATGATGCGATACTGAATGCCATCAACGATGACAATGATATGGCATTAAGATGCATAGGTCAAAACGTTTATAATTTATTTTCATCTAATAAAGCACCCTCAAAGCCAACGGCTCTCTGTGAAAATTCTCCGGACAAGAGTAATGGTTTTAGCTAGCTAAGCATTGCACGATGACGCATTTCATGATGAAATAATTCAGTTATGCTTAATTTTAAAAATATCAGTCTGCATTTAGGTGCGAAAGTTCTATTTGAGAATGTCACCTTTACCATTTTCGATCAGCAAAAAGTAGGTCTTATCGGCGCCAATGGCTCCGGTAAATCTAGTTTTTTTAAATTAATTTTGGGAGAACATCAACCGGACGGCGGTCAGGTTCATATTCCTAAAAATTTACGAATCGCACATTTGTCACAAGAAGTTCCTGCTTTGGCAAAATCGGCTTTGGATTACGTCCTCGATGGAGATAAAGAGCTTCGCGTAATCGAACAAGCATTATATCAGTCAGAACACCGCCATGAGGAAGAAAAAATCGCTTTTTACCATGAAAAATTTGCTGAAATAGACGGTTATACTGCGCCGGCTAGAGCCGCCAAACTATTACATGGCCTGGGTTTTAACGCACAAGCACAGCAAAAAGCAGTCAAAGACTTTTCTGGTGGTTGGCGCACGCGCTTGAATTTGGCGCAGACCTTAATGTGTCCCTCAGACATGCTGCTGTTAGATGAACCCACCAACCACTTGGATTTAGATGCCATTATCTGGCTGGAAAAATGGTTGCAAAAATATCCAGGCACTTTAGTAATTATTTCCCACGATCGAGCATTTCTCGATAATTGTATTGATCAAATTTTACATTTAGAACATCAACAATTTAAACTCTATCAAGGTAATTACTCCGATTTTGAAAGAATTCGCGCTGAACAGTTGGCGCTACAGCAAAAAATGTTCGAGAAACAACAGCGGCAAATTGCCCACATGATGGGTTTTGTTAACCGCTTCAAAGCCAAGGCTTCTAAAGCAAAACAGGCTCAAAGCCGCCTAAAAGCCATTCAAAAGATAGAGCTGATTGCAGCGGTGCAAGTCGATTCAGCTTTCGACTTTGAATTCCCTGCCGGCGACCCACCACCCAACCCACTACTGACTTTAACCGATGTAAACATTGCCTATCAGATAGATAAACCGGTTTTAAAGCATGTGCATTTACAAATATATCCAGGCATGCGCATGGGTTTACTGGGACGCAATGGCGCAGGCAAATCCACATTGATAAAAGTTTTAGCCGGGCAATTAAAACCCATGCAGGGCGACTTTTACTGTGCTGATAAAGTAAAAATTGGTTATTACGCTCAGCATCAACTGGAGCAACTGACTATTAACCAAAGTCCCTTCTGGCACTTACAGCAAATCGCTCCTACTGCCACTACCAGCCGATTACGGCAATTTTTAGGCGGCTTTGGTTTTTCTGGAGACATGGCTTTATCCAGCATAGAAAGGTTTTCTGGCGGCGAAAAAGCTCGTTTGGCTTTAGCGCTGCTGGTATGGCAGGCGCCCAATTTGCTGTTGCTAGATGAACCGACCAATCATCTTGATTTAGAAATGCGAAATGCTTTGAACTTGGCGCTGCAAACTTATCAAGGAGCGCTGGTGTTGGTATCACACGATCGCTACTTAATACAAACTGCCACAGATGAATTGTTTCTGGTAGCAGATCAAACCCTGCAAAGTTTTTCTGGAGATTTAAATGATTACCAGAAATGGTTGCTGTCTGCTGAAGAAAAACCGGCTGCTAAAATTATCAACCCTGCTGAAAAGAGAAAATTAAAAGACCAAGCAGAAAAATACGAACGCCAATTGCAAAAATTACAGGAAGAAAAATCAAAAATAGACGAGCAATTGAGTGATAACACGCTTTACCAAACTCAGAATAACTCGAAGTTAATAGATCTATTAGCTAAGCAACAACAACTGACAGAAAAAATAAAATCTGTAGAAAGACTGTGGCTGGAAATTGCTAATCAAATTTAATAATTTTTTCAGCAATTCCCGCTGAACGGGAATTGCCTCCTGGTTTTGAGTATACTAGGCAAGACGATTCTGCTGCATCATCCAGCTCATCACTCATTATCTTGCAATAATATTTGACTATATTATTTTAGAAAAATTTCTTGCTGCGTTATCCAGTTAATTTTCCAACCCATTTGATTAATCACTGCGAAAGGCTCACACACACAATATCCAATCACTGTAATGAGTTCATTATCATAGAACAATAAAGGAATGTATGAGCGGCGCCATTCAGGAATGGCCCATTGCTGAAATAATTTTTTTAATGAAACCGAATGTTTTTTCCCCATAGGCCGACAACGTTCACCACCCTGACGAAAACGAATGTTCAATCTGGTTGTATCCAAATTTAAAATCAAACCACCCTGCTCATTTTTTTCGGCTTGCAAATAACCTAACTGAGCAGGCAATTGCAAAGGAGAAGTTAAATCCCACGGAATTTCCGCAGGAAGAGAGGGTTTTGCAATTTTTTTTTCTAATACTAAATTTTGTTTGAAACCACGTAAAATAAAATCTTGCCAAGAGACTTGAGCACGGCTGTCCCTCCGGCCTTGGATTAAATCTTTCTGAATACGTTGCATATGACTGCTATTAGGTAATTTACAGTTTAAATTACTAAGCCAATGACGGATGGCGTTTCGTTGCCGATGTTGCGGCAGATCCTGTAAAATTTTAATAGGCAAAGCAGGTTTTGCCTGATGCTCTTTTAAATCAATCTCGGCTAATTCCGCTAAAGCATTGGCGGCCTCGGCACAATTGTGCGCTGAACGAGCGATACTTTTGCTGAACTGTGGCCATCTTTGACGTAAAAGCGGTATCACTTGATGACGCAGAAAATTACGATTGAAACGCAAATGCTCATTGCTTTCATCCTCAATCCATATCAAGTGATTTTGTTGCGCGTATTCTTGTAATTGTGCGCGGGTTAAATTTAACAACGGACGAATTAAAAAGCCCGAGGCAAAAGCTTGGCTAACCGGCATAGCAGCCAATCCCTTGGGGCCGGCGCCACGTAATAATTGCAATAGAACGGTTTCTGCTTGATCATCTTGGGTATGAGCGGTTAACAGCATATCGCCTTCCACTAAATGTTGAGAAAAAATTTGGTAACGCTCAGTTCGAGCCCAAGCTTCAACACTCTCACCCTTATCTGGCTTGTTTTTAAGATAATGACAATACAACGGGATATTTAATTGTGCGCAAATGTTTTGGCAATGCTGCAGCCATTCTTCTGCATGTTCGCTTAAACCATGGTGCACATGAATCGCTTGTACTTTCAAACCGGGATTTTGCTGACGAAGTTGCGCCATCGCATGCAAAAGCACATGGGAGTCTAAACCGCCACTGTAAGCAACCCAATATGGGCCGGAATTTTTGGTAAGGTCTAATTGGTTAAATAAGTAATTTATCAACATATAGTTGTTATTGCGAGGAGGTATATAAAAATCCCTCCCAACCTCCCTTTTTCAAAGGGAGGGGCTTCCCCCTTTGAAAAAGGGGGATTGAGGGGGATTTTTAAGCGCCAAACTCTAGCAGCTTTTGATATCGCGACTCTAACAAAACATTGGTCGGTTTCTTTTTCAAAATAGCTAAATAGTGGAGCAACCGATCTTTTAGCCGCATCGCCATCTCTTGCGGATCACGATGAGCGCCGCCCAAAGGCTCTTCAATTACTTCATCAATCAATCCCAATGAAGCTAAACGTTCAGCAATTAAATTAAGCGCTTCTGCCGCTTCGTTCGCTTTGGCAGCACTTTTCCATAAAATCGAAGCGCATCCTTCGGGAGAAATCACTGAATAATAGCTATATTGCAACATTAGAGTGACATCACCCACGCCAATGGCCAAAGCGCCACCGGAACAACCTTCACCAATCACGGTACAAATAATCGGCGTTTTCAAAACTGACATTACGGCTAGATTACGGGCAATGGCTTCACTTTGATTTCGTTCTTCCGCGCCAATGCCTGGATAAGCGCCAGTAGTGTCCAAAAAAGTGAGAACTGGAAGGTGAAAACGTTCTGCCAATTCCATTAATCGCTTGGCTTTACGAAAACTTTCTGGAGAAGGCATGCCAAAGTTACGGGCGAATTTCTCTTTGGTAGTGCGGCCTTTCTGATGACCAATAATCATCACTGGTTCACCCTCTAGACGCCCTATGCCGCCGACGATTTCCGGAGCATTGCTAAAATGACGGTCTCCATGTAATTCATCAAAATCGGTAAAAATAGATTCAATATAATCAAGGGTATAAGGCCGCATCGGATGCCGGGCAAGCTGAACTACTTGCTGGGCGGTCAAAGATGAAAAAATCTCTTCGGTCATTGCCTTACTTTTATTGCCCAAGCGTGAAATCTCATCGTTTAAATTAAGATTTTGCTCACTGGCAATCCGGCGCAATGCTTCGATTTTTTGTTCTAAATCCGCAATGGGACGTTCAAAATCAAGATAATCGGTATTCATGGCTAAATCTACCAAAATTTGGCTAAAGCTGCAACTTTGTCTCATATCTTGGCCAAAATCAGCGCAACTTCTTATGCAGCACTTTTCCTAACAGAGATTTGGGCAGTTGGTCCATAAAGACAATTTTTTTCGGAATCTTGTAGGCGGTCAGTTGGCGTCGGCAATACTCGGTAATTTCTTCTGCGGTTAAGTTTGGGTCGGCTTTAACAACTCTAGCCGTTACTATTTCCCCAGTAGCAGGGTCAGATTCTCCGAGGACGGCAACCTCAGCCACTCCTGGGTGTGAGGCAATGACCGACTCAACTTCATGAGGATAAACATTAAAACCTGAAACAATAATCATATCTTTTTTACGATCAACCAAATAAAGAAAACCTTGCTTATCTATGCGCGCCATATCCCCAGTTTTTAGCCATCCCTGAGGGTCTAGCACCGCAGCAGTCTCCTTCGGATTTTGCCAATAGGCTTTCATGACTTGCGGACCTCTTACCTGCAATTCGCCAATTTCATTTATCGGCAATTCTTGGTCATGATCATCACAAATCTTAATCTCCGTGCTAGGAACCGGCAAACCAATGCTGCCACTAAAATGATGGCTATCCAGCAGATTGATTGACACTACCGGACTCGCTTCAGTTAATCCATAACCTTCCGTCACCACACATTGGGTGAGTTGTTGCCATTGTTCAGCCACATTAGATTGCGTCGGCATCCCTCCGCCCACGGTTAATTTTAAGGATTTAAAATTCATTTTTTGAAATTGTTTGTTGTGCATGAGATGCAAAAATAAAGTATTTAGGCCAATAAAAACCGTAGGCCGAGTTCGTTTCCAGCATCGCCTTAATCCAGGTACATTTCTGGGATCAGTGATCAGAACACAAGTTCCTCCCAAGGCCAAAAATGTAAAACCGGAAACCATCAAAGAAAAAACATGATACAGTGGCAGAGCCGTCAGCAGAGTCTCTTTACCTAATTCTAACTTGCTACGCACCCATGCTGTACACTGCAAAACATTGGCCACTAAATTACGGTGCGTTAACATGGCCCCTTTAGGTACACCGGTAGTTCCGCCCGTATATTGTAAAAAAGCAACTTGTTCCGGCTTCAGCAAGGGAGGGTGAAATGTTAATTTTACTCCCGCCATTAAAGATTGGCGAAAGTGGTGAACACCGGGAAGATTCCAAGAAGGAATCATCCGCAGAATCAGTTTCATGCCTACAGTAAAACCTAGCCTCTTAATAAGAGGAAATAAGTCCGCCAAGCCAGCGACCATTACCTGCCGCACAGCAGTTTCAGGTAACACCTGCTCTACCAAATGAGCGAAATTGGCTAAAACCACGATGGCGGTAGCGCCCGAATCCTGTAACTCATACTTCAATTCAACAGCGGTATATAAAGGATTAACATTCACTACGATTAAACCGGCACGTAGCGCCGCCATAATCACAATAGGGTATTGCAAACAATTAGGCATTATGAGCGCTAAGCGATCACCAGGCTGCAGCCCCATTCGTTGCTGAAAATAAGCGGCTAAATCCCGGCTATAATCGGCAAGTTGGCGGTAAGTAATAGACGTCCCGTAATTAACAAAAGCGGGTTTGTCCGAATAGCTAGAACAAAAATCATCTAATGCAGCCGGCAATGACGGGTATAAGTCAGGATTAATTGTTTGTGGGACATTCGGGGGATAGGTTTGCAACCATATTTTTTCCATGTCTTCATTCTAGATAAAAAATCACTGATACACCAGTTGCGCATAAAATAGACACCTCATCATTATGCCCAAAATTTTTGCATTTCATTTAAGAAAACCTTAATATCTTTTAACTATTGTGTTTAAACATTTTAAAATTATTAAGGGAGTATCAATATGTCGAGATCATCTAGACCCACCTCTTTAACTGTTTTTGGTCCTACCGCGGGAGTTTCAGCAACGGTCACCGGCTCTGCTCAAGGGGGAACCCACTCAACCGCAAGAACATCTGAAACTATTCGGAGTTTGACCGATCATTCCCTGGAAAGTGATACCCTTAATACCATACGAGAAGAAATTAAAAGATTTAATAGTAAAATAGAAGATCCATTTGAACTGGATTCTGGATTAAAAACTTTTAGAAATGAGAACCTTTTAGGACCGGAATCCCATGAAAATATCCAGGGAACCCGTCAAGTAGCTGCCGCGCCACTGGGACAAGGTTCGGAGGCGTTGGGGATTGTGGGTTTAAACGGATTGCAGTCATTATCTGACGGAATCATTGCCAGTCAAGTCACTGCACCCAAGTTAAAAAAGAGCTCTGATGAAAAAGCAACCCAATGGCAAGCCAGCACCTTACCCGCTTTGGAAGGTGAACCCGCCGATAATTTTTTCGCTTGTCTGAAACATTTCACAAAAACTATTCCAGGTGAAATGAGAGATCTCAATCAGAAAATCGACGAACGCTTTCCTGATGAAAAAAAGAATTCTTTTCAGAGTCTTCATCATACAGTAGTATCCAGCATGACGGCGACATCTTTAGCTCCGTCAGCTATCATGGGCTTTGTTTCTAGTGGATTATGGGATGTAGTCGGCTCATTTTTACAATCTATTCAGAAGATAGCCTCAGATACCAGAGATTTTTCTAAAAATGAACAGGGTGTATATGACGCACTTTGTGACTGCGTTGCTTCTCTCAGTAAAACACAACAAACAGAAGAAACTTTGCGGGCGTCGCTACAAAATCTAAATCGCCTAATCGATGAATTAATTAAAGTTCAACCCATTAGTAATGAACAAAACAAACAAGTACTCACGGGTACCAGACCTGTGACCAAATTGGCCTCTCTGATCTCTGCGCCAGTTGTTTCCAGTCTCAAGCTGGTTGTTTTGAGCGGACTGGCTACAGTTTTATCTGCACAAGCGTTTCACCAAGTGAATCAAGAGAAAGGTACATCGGATAGAATGCAAGATTCATCCGCTCAAGCCGGCAGCCTAGAAGTGGTTGATGACCAGGGAAGAGAAGTCAAAATCAAGTCTCATTCAAAAAATATTTCTGAGTTAACCCACTATTTTGAAGCAGTCAATGCTGCGCTGATCGGGTTAATTAGGGCAAAACCACTGATACAACAAGGGTCCTCTGATAAAGACACGGCGCTTTATGAAGTCAGCGTCTCGCATCTTTTAACGGCGACATTTACTTTATTACCTTCTTTAGTCTTGGCTCTCAGCGGTTACGCTAGCCGAGAATCGGAAATAACATCCCGCTTTACCTCTGTTAGTAGCAAGGATATTAGCGATCAAAGCTTTGTGGTTACAGAGGCTGAGGAAAAACAGAGGGGGAATGAATTAGATCAATTACAGCAAGTAGCTTGTGCCCTAGAAGATGCTTTAGTGTTATTTCGGGATTTTGGTGTCAGCTCACCTGTAGTCACCGGCTTCACTCGGTCGGTAGTTTCAGGGAGTACAGTAAGCGCGGTCAACCTTGTGCTGGGCGGTTTGTCTGCAGCCATGGCATTCTCTGAAGTAGTTGCGAAAAGAGTTAAAGCAACTGACAGCCAACTCATTAAAGAGGAACAAGATAAAGTTAAAAACTCTATGGATGATACAGGTCAGTCTGACTCTTCCCTCAATTTTGCCCCGCCATCTGAATCTTTAGAAAATACAGTTCAAACTATTTTAGAAAAAGTGATTTTAAGCAATCGAATTAGCCGATCAGCACCCTTGATAGAATTAAATGAGATACAAGGCCGTGGTGATTTAAATAGCGTGGGCAAATCGAGTATAAAGGCTTCTCACCATTCGTCATCCGGCTTACAAAAATCTGGAGAATTTATAACCGGCACTCTGTTTCTACCGATTTTGGTGCTTTTTGAAACTGGGATCAGCGCATCTACTTTAGTCCTAGCTTTGTACGACACACTCAAAGCATTGGTCGGTTCACTGAGTAACATTCAAACCTTAAGTGAAGGACCCGATAAAACGGGATCTACAAACCTAAGCTTTTTAAGTAACGCTTTACGCTTATTAGCTAATTCAACTGAGCAAAGCGCCCGCGAACTAAAGGAGAATGAAGACGGCTGCAGGGAGACTGGTCTATCTGTGGCGGGTACTATTCAATCAGGTGTAAAAACCTCCGAAGTGGTTTTAAGTCGATGGTTCACCTTTGCGCTTTGTCAAGCAGGTGTGATTTATCGAGCATGGCGTAACTTGACCGAGCAGCAAAAACAACCTCCGAGCACGACTCAAGTTCGTGGATCTACCATCGCCTCGATCAATCCAGAAGTGTGTGGTCATCTAGCCCAAGCCATTCTAAATGAATTACAAGCAGCGCAAGAAAATAAAGCGTCAATTCCCGGTTTAAATCAAGACATGGCGAACCAAATTCAATCTTTAGGCCAAACCGGTATTGCTTCATTATTAGCATCTGAAAGCACTTTTATTGAATCTTTTTTCACTGCACATAGAAATTGGATGGCCGGTAGTGAGAATAGTGAGGAACATAAAAAAGAAGCAATTACCGGCACTTCTGGCACAGCTCATACCCTCCAATTCTCTAACATCATCCAGAATTTTACTTTAGCCTGTATTGCTGAGGCAAAAAAGCGAGAACCCGTTCAAAGTACGGATTCAAATCATTCCGATTGGTCTTTTCAGGACTCACACGGCGCAACCGAAAATGGAAATCTATTGATTGCAGAATGTAGCAGTCATTTGTGTAGAGCGCTAGATGTATTAATTATCGGAACTGGATTAAGCCGTTCGCTGACTTTAATCGATCAAGAAAAAGCGATTCTAACTTCGAAAGAAACTCTAGATATCACAGGCGAAGAGTCAAAACTCAATACCCAATTATTTACCGCGCAAATAAAAGAAAATAGTCTGCGCTCATCTTTTACTCGAGTCACTGAGACTTTAAAGCGATGTGCTGATCAATTGGCAAAAGAATTGGGTGAGCGTACTGATGACGATATCCTAAAAGATGGTTTACACATGCATCAGAGCGAAGTTGCATTCTTAAGAACCTTAAAGTCAGTAATAACGAAGACCTTAAGTATTATTTCCAAATCAGTCGCTATCAGCAGCGGTATCTCATTGATTCATGTTTTTTCGCGCGATAACGCTGATTCAGTCCGGAAATTCATTCATTCAAGTGCTGATGAATTGAGAGTGAGACGAGGAAAGAGCAGTGGACCTAGCGTTAAAGAAACGCAAAGCGAAGAATCCAAGGAAATCACTCAATCTACGGCGACTCTCGTCGATACTTTGGTGTGTGATACCACAGTTAATTTGATTAGGATGCTTTTGCAATCTGCTACTTTATCCGCAGACGTTTTATTATCAGTCTCAAAATTAATAGAGATCTTATCTCATGAAGATCCAATGCGTGAGCTCAGGAATGAATGGCAAGCGCTCTGTATGTCTAATGTAACGGATGTCACTATCGGTTCAAGTGTAGCCAGTTTAGTTTGTACTGGGCAAGCATCAGAAAGTAAAGAGGTCACGTTTATTGATTCTACTTTAAAAAGCAGTTTTCAATCATTGCAGAATAAAGCGGATGAAAAAATAATTAGTATAAAGAAATTGGATGATATAAGAGAAGAGTATAAAGGTGATATCTCAGAACAAAAAGGCGCAATGGGTCTAAAGGAATATATTCATAGGGTTATTAAAACATTAGCTCCTAGTCTAGAAGATTGGCAATGCGCGAAACTTGTTAAAATATTTAATCATGGTGGTATAGGATTAACGAGTTATCACAGTCAGCCCTTGGGACAAGGAATACTTCCTTATGCTGAAGGCCAACAGTTAAATGAACCGCTGATACCGGTTGAAGCAGGTCAAGAACCTTTTCGTCTACCACCTGTTTTAAAAGGAATTGACGGCGTCAAGGAATTATTAGAAGAGTTTATTGAGCGCATGTTTAGTCAATACTTAGCGAAAATGGACCAAGAAGGGGTAACACCGCTGGATACTTTTGTGGATGCATTTATAGAAAGAGAACTCACACCCAAAGCAAAAGAGGTGCATACCTATGTTGTTAATCGCATCGCTAGTAAGGTTTCTGAGGCGAGGAATCTTAGCAAGAGGGCTTTTTGGAATGAGGGTGGCCCCGTGTTTGTTGTCGACAAATTTACCAGCAAATACATAGAAGGCCAAGAATATAAACAGCAAACCCCGGTAGAAAAAGCAATCAGCGACAGTCAGAAAGCTAGAGACATTCGCGCAATACGTAGGCAAAACAGATTCAGGATTAGATCGGATGAATCTATACAAGGAACAGGAACACCCCATACATCAAGCCAAGATTCGCTAATCATTCATACGTAATCATGAAGCAAAAAGGTAATGATACCAAGGTTCAAGATCCCCAAGAGACATTAGCACTCACGCTGGGTCATTATTTTCCCAGTGTTAAATCGAGTAGTGATGTATCCTGGCGACATGCGGCTCCGCTACTTGTTAAGATTGCCACGGATCGGCAACTCATTGCCGGGTTGCAAACCCAATATGATTTGGATCTAAAGCCTGGCGATGCGCTTTCTCGTCTCGGTACATTTTGTACTCAGTTTGCAGCCGGCATTCTAGATGAAAAAGAAGCAATCGCTAACCCTTATTATTATCGCCTGCCCTTAATTCTGGGCGAATATCCACTTCACACCAAACCTATTAATAAAGCCATTCAAGCTTTTAACCAACTCATCGAGCATTACCATAAAAATACTGATCCACAGAAAACGCTTGATGCAATGGAAATAAATAAACGTTTTCTTGAAATTGTTAATCAGCTTAAAGCACATGGCGGGCATTGCTGCCCAGAATCGTTAGCAGATTTAATATCGATGATGCGTGGGTGGTCATGTATAAGTGTGGAAATGGAGATCAAGGAAGAGGTTAAAGAAATTAAGAGTAGTCATGAGCGTATTGAAAAACCTGAAAAATCTCAGCTATTGGAAATAGAACTAACCCCAGTAGCGCGAACAACAGAGGATAGCCCCTGGATTAGAACAGCTCCATCCCCACTAATGCCCCGAGTCATAGCATCCAAAAAACCGAACAAAGTCACTTCTGCTCAGCCTTTTATCAAACAAAGCGCCTATCAAATAAATAGCGCCGGGCGCTTTAGCTTGCAAAATTATATGCTGGTTTTGAATGCCTTTGGCTTAAAATTCGGCGGCCATTCTGACGGCATTCAAGTCAATGCTCCTCAGCTCATTCCTATTATGGATTTCTATTCAATTTTATGTCAGGAGCTGTTGCAATGGATGCAACTGCCTAAAGAAGAAAAAGAGGGTTCGAATGTAAAAGTGGTGCTGTTAACTACCTTAAAAAAATTAGGTATGGAAATTGAGTCCACGAATGAAAACTCTGATCTCGAAGAGAATTATATCTATCCATTTAGTAACCAGCGTCAAGCTTTAATGACCCCTCCTCATATTAAACAGATGTTGACTGAATTTGCAAAAGATCAAGAGTATCCATTAACGGACGAAGACGTATCGATTTTAAGCGAGCATATCAGTCATACCTTAGTTCGCATGCTGTTTAACTTCAGTATTGCTTTAGGAATCGGCGCCAACCAGGACGGTACGATCAGCTTTTCCAATGATGCACGTGATTATTTTTATCAATTTGCTAAAGAAGAATCTGCATGGCCTGAACTTTTTGCACAACTTAGTCGCCACCGGCAAGGCCCTGCTGAAGCTTACATGGATGCTTCAAAAGGTTTTGCACATGAGCTGGCTGCTGGTTTTCTGACTGAATTAGAACAAATGACACAGCTTCAGCCTTCAGAATATTTTGATATTATTTATCGAGGGCTGATCGATAATACAATGTCTGATTTGCTGCCGCACCCTTATTTCTTTGAAAATACCCGATATCAAAAATATCGTAAACATCATATTTTAGTTCAAGATGAGAAACACCAAACAAAATTAGTTTCTTACGCAAAACCCAGTGCTAGCGGTATCTTTAGAACCCAAGAAAGCAAGAACCCCTCAAAATCTAAACAGGATGATCTCGTCATCGTACCCGCCTATAAACCCCCCGGGATGGTGGATATTTTCCCTTTTGTCAGGGAACATCCCGGTATTTGTGAGTCGTCCAGGGGCAGTAGTGGCAACCCTCTGGCTGAAAAACAGTTGCAATTTGCGCAAGCGATGCAAATGGGTGAACGGGGTGATTATGTTTATAATCCCATTGGCCCTGATGGTTTCATTTCGGATATCTACAAAGGCCAAGTGCTAAAAGCCGAGGATGGTACTTACACCATTCTAACCGGTGTTATGCCTAAAAATTTTGATAAAATCTTTTTTGACAAGGATAAAGAGCTTTGTGCTTCCTTCGTGATCCACATGTTGCTTTCTTCTAACATCGAAATAAACTGCCCCACATTTAGTGAAACCCGAAACCGCTTAATGGCGAATTTTTTACCCAAGGCAAGTGCTATACCTGATTTACCACTTACACTTCGAGAAAATGAAACTCTGGAAGAGCAAGAGCGCCTAAAAAGAAAAGTGCTGCAGGAAAAATTAGAAGAGCTCCGAAAAAGCTTAGTTCAGTCAGAAGAAGATGATCTAGAACGGTTAAATTTCAAAATCAGCCTAAAAAGGTTAACTAAACTTTTCAAAAATATTGTTTATGCTTTACGAACAACCACTATAGAAGATACTCGATTTTTAACTTACTATCATCGTTTAATAAAAGACCCTGATTTTCTAAGCAACCCAAGCCGAGAGAATTTTGAAAAAATAATTCGTACCTTGCGCGTCAACCCTCCGTTGAAAAATGAATTGGCTGATCCAGAGTATCAAAGCCACGTAGAATACCTACAAAAGCTAATTGATTCATTTTACCCTGTACCTGGTGAAGAAACTGCGCAAAAAATTCAAAAAAACGCCAAAATATACGCTAAATTGTTACATCAGCATCCTGATGTGCAAAGTTACTTTACTCAGTTAGCCAGTCGCCCACTGGCAAACCAATCACCCATGCAATCTCCCCGTGAATTATTTCATACTCTGCA
Organism: uncultured Pseudomonadota bacterium; assembly: GCA_963795715.1. Lineage (GTDB taxonomy): Bacteria > Pseudomonadota > Gammaproteobacteria > Coxiellales > Coxiellaceae > JAFEDN01. The sequence continues at coordinate 1,303,234 of CAWCIY010000003.1, read as the reverse complement.
GCAAGGTACGGACGCGGCAAAAGACAGCAGTATGGAAACCAAACGTGCTGACTTAGATCGAATGCACGAAGTTAACTTCCAAGCAAGTTATCGGGATTCTGAGGGTGGGATGATCACTACTCCGGACAAATTGGATCAAGGATTAGACTATATCATCAAAGGAATTGCAAAGTTTGCAGCGTTTCTGCAGCATGATGAAGATCCGATTGGCCATGCGGTTATTTCTCCTTTTCTGGGAATATATGATTCGGTTAGCTACCTTTGGTCTACAGCCGATTCTAAACCTAAAAAATTTGCTGCACTTTTGCTTACGCTACCAGCCGCGGCCTTGGGTGCAACGGCTGGAGCTTTAAGTGGAGGTCTTAAATTGCTTTCTTATGGCGTGAAGTTGGTTGCGCGACCATTTCTCAATGCCGGAAAAGTGATCAAAGAAAAATTATCTGATGCAGAGGACTCAAAACTAGCTAAAGCAGGCGTCGTCATTTCCGCGATACCTGGAGCAGCAAATGGATTTATCGACGGCGTGATAGACAGTGTTGGCCACTTGCTTTGGGATTGTTCTATGGCTCCATTGGTTCGCGTCTACAAATCATTCCAACAGCGAAACAAACTTTTACCTATAAAAGAACATCCACTTTTGATTCCAGCAACCCCCGGAAATGAACCGGGACTTAAAGTAAAAAAGAGCAATCAAGTAAGAGATATACTGGTGGCTGCCCAAGCAACTTCCAGTCTCACAACCGATCGGTTTAACTTAATTTCCAGATTACAAAAACAAGTAAAGAATATCATAAAAAAAGCCCATCCTGAATTCTCTGAAAACGAAAGACTGATCGCTGCGGAGAAAATCATTTCTGTAACCGTTTTGAATGGCCAGGAATGGAAACAATTTTTCCAGCCTTTTAGCAACACTCCAATTAATCAGCTGCTGACTCAATATCAAGATAAAATTAGTAAAAATCTGCTGGCTGCTGCTTATCATTGTTTTTTAACAACGGGTCATCCTGTCCAAGCCTTAGCAAAAAAGCATCCACTTTTACCAAATCAAATTCAAGTTCTAACGGAGCTGGTCAATTTTTTCAAACGAGCACCCGCATCTGAACAAGAACACTTGAAAGCTTTATTCGCTGCTGACGGTATAATTGCCCAACAATTAAAACAAAAAGATGTTCTCAATCACCGGCTGCATGATGCAGTAATGCAAGCGTTTAATGGTGAAAAAGTTAAATATGCGTTATATGAAATCCTCAAGAAGCAATTTATGGCAAATCCCAAAATTGAAATTACTGCGGAAATGGTTATAAAAATGCCGCAAGCAATACAGCAAAAAATCAGTAAGTTTAATCTGAAAAAGGAAGCGCCCAAGTTTGTCGAGCAAAAAGAAGCCGCCCTAACAAATATCCAACAACTTGAACAAGAACTGAATGAAATAAAAACGAATCCCATTTCCGAGGAAACAGAGCAGGATGAGAAAGATATAGCAGCCATCACAGCAGAGATTCAACAGTTCCAAACTTTATCTAAAGATTTAGAAAAAAATTTTCTTTTTGACTCAGCCTTACATCAGGCCATGTCTTCTTCAACATTCCCTGAAATTAAATTTCAGCAAGAAAATGAAGCTATTCAAAGTCCCAAAGATAAAGCCCACGATGCCTGTCATCGTTTTCTTAGCAGGGAATTAGCGCATAAGTTCTTGACTGAAAATGAAATAGATAAAATTTTCAAATGTTTTACTGAAATACCCGCTTTCGAGAAAAATGACTTATTAAGAAGCTTTCTTGAGCAATTCAAAGCAAGCGCCAAACGATTAATGACAGGGACGTTACAAGAAGAAAAATATCTGAGCAGAAGACGCAACCCTATTGATGATTTTTATCATCTTTTTTTAAAGCTCAAATCTTTAATGGGTTTTTTCCAATCCCCAGAAAATTTTCCACAAAATTTGTTAACCTTGTTGCAAGATTTTGTTACTGTTTCTATGAATGCTGCGTTGAATCAAATTCTAGATCAAATAAACTATAGAGAGGAAGATGAAAAAACCCTGCAGCAAATAGGGAATCCGTTAGCAAAATATAAAGCACTGGGTCAATGGTTAACTTGGGTATATCAAAAGAAAAAAGATTTTTGGTCCCTCTTGGCGCAACAAGAGAACTGCTCATTAAGCCCACTAATATGCCAAGCTAATTTGCGAAAAGTGTTGATCATTCATAGGCTGGAATCTGCCATAAAGCTTAGGCCAGAAGATCGAATCCGCAAAACAGGATTACAAAAATCTTTACGTATCTATTTCCAAGAACAAAATTCAGTGAAGAAAAACGGTATTCCATATCATAAAAAAAGAATAGAGATTGACAGTTATCTCAAAAAATCCGGTATAAGCTCACCTACTTTTAACTATGCTTCACAACGTAGCCAATATAAATTAGGCTTATTCAATCCTGCGCTGCCAAAAAAAGCTCCTAATTTGAATCTAAGCTGTAGCCCCCCTGACCCAAACTGCTAGCACTTGACAGCAATAACTTGTTCAGAATCTTCTATGACCCTTGGCCCCACGACACCAAAAAGAACGATCAGTTAAAATGTATTCAGCCATGTTAACAAGTTCCTGTTGTTAATGTGGTTAGCGGCCCCGAGTGTTTCTGCACTCGGATGCCGCGTTTAGATGGTATAATCTTTTTTAAAAAGAAAACAACATTTTGATGTTGACCTATTCCCTCGCCCCGTACTCGGGGAGAGGGTTAGGGTGAGGGGGGGGAGACACCTATTCTTCCGAGGTTTTTTGCTTACTAAATCCCTGTAATCTGCGTGCATGGTTACAATTATTCACCACCCACATGATCCATATTCCTCCCGACTAAGGGCGCGAGCAAAATTACTTCGCAAAAATTCAACGGATGCTGAAAATAAATTGTGGTTTCACTTAAGAAACAGGAATTTAGGCCATTTAAAATTTCGTCGACAAGTCATTATTGGCCATTATATTGCCGATTTTCTATGTCATGAAATAGGGTTAATCATTGAGGTGGATGGGGGACAGCATGGAGAACAATTAACCTATGATGAAAAAAGAAAGCTTTATTTAAATCAACAAGGGTTTACAGTATTGAGATTTTGGAATAACCAGATTCTTGAAGAGATGGAAGAAGTATTGAATGAAATTTTAAGAACAGCGAATTTAATAAAGACCCCTCACCCTAACCCTCTCCCCGAGTACGTGGAGAGGGAATAGGAGGAAGGCCTGGTTAATCCTTGACGTGTTCAAAATTTACAACTGTTTGAAATCATCCACCTGGATAATGCGCATTCTTAACTCCTCCACTTCTCGTAGTTGCTTAGCTTCTTCTGCGGTAATCACTTGGGACTTGCAGGCTGAATTGATCAATTCTTCTAGATTATAACCACGGATTTGGTGGCGGCGTTCCGCTTGGTTTATTTTATGTAATATGGGTTCGACTGATATGATTTGCTCCAAAATATTTTCTAATCCTGTTAAGGGCGGGCCAAAATAAGCATCGGCTATTAAAATATTTCTAGCTAATCCAGGCGTCATCAGTAATTCAGCAATTTCAGTTATCAAATGATCAGTCACCCAACCACGTTTTTTACCCCAAGAAAAAATACTCAATCGTAACCATAGACGCGCCCAGCGACACGGAAGGTTACTGATAAACTCGGAACATTGCTGCTCAAAATGCTGAAAAAGCCGGCAGCAGCTTCCTTCGACTAAAGGTGTTAACACCGGATTTTGGTTCTCAGCGCGATGATATTTTAAGATAGCAGAAATCATGTATAAATCACTGAGCATATCACTCAACCGCAAAGACAGTTGTTCCTTGCGCTTCAAAGCATTGCCTACTGTAATTAAGGCAATTTCCGTAGTCAAAGCAAAAACAGCTGAACAACGTAAAAGCCTGCGATCATTTTTCTTGCTGCTGGTTAGGCTTAAAAACCATGCGCGCACTTGGTTACTCATCAAGTAGCCAACATGTTTAAAAAAAGCTTTATCAAACATTTCTAGATCATTTCGCTGCATGGCAGTAATTTCTTGTAATAGTACCGGATGGCAGCGCATCGCACCCTGCCCGAAGATGATCAGAGAGCGTGTTAATACATTGGCCCCTTCTACTGTGATCGCTATCGGAGATTCAATATATCTCTGCGCCAGGTAATTGTTGGGTCCCAGACATATTCCCTTGCCTCCGTGCACATCCATTGCACCGCAAATGACTTTTCGACCTAATTCCGTGGTATGGTATTTGCTAATCGCTGCAGCAGTGGCGGAATGAATTCCCTGATCTACTTGACTGACGCTAAATAACCGCAAGGCCTCAGCGGTGAAAGCGTTTTGAAAAATATCAGCCAAAATATTTTGCACTCCGCCAAATTCACCAATATAAGTGTTGAATTGCCGCCGAATGCGCGCGTATACACCACAACTGGCGGCGACCATCTTGGTACTGCCGACTGCAATTGAGGGCAAAGACAAACTTCTGCCTGCCGCCAATCTTTCCATCAACATCTGCCAGCCTTTTCCAGCTTGGGAAATACCTCCAATGATGGCGTTTAATTCTACCAACACATCTTTACCCTGAGTCGGGCCATTGGGAAAAGCGCAATTTAAAGGATTATGATGCCGTCCAATGGTAACGCCTTCGGTATTTACTGGCACAATGGCGCAGGTTATGCCTAAATTTTCTATATTTCCTAGCAGGTGGTCAGGATCATACAATCGAAATGCTAAACCTAAAATAGTCGCCACCGGCGCTAAAGTGATATATCGTTTGTTCCAATTTAAGCGAATTCCCAGCGTTTTTTGACCATTTTTTTCAAAATAGCAAACCACACCTGTGTCGACTATGGCGCTAGCGTCTGATCCAGCCACTGGACTGGTTAATGCAAAGCAAGGTACTTCCTCACCTCGGGCCAATCGCGGCAAAAAATAATTTTTTTGTTCGGAGGCGCCGTAATGCGATAATAACTCGGCGGGTCCTAATGAATTGGGAACGCTGGCGATCGTGGCTACCGCGGTGCTGGCGCTGGCGATTTTCATAATAATTTGTGCTTGCGCAAAAGCTGAAAAGCCTTTACCACCATACTGGGAAGAAATTCCCAAGCCAAAATATCCCTGTTCTTTTAAATGAAGCCAAATATTTTCAGGAATTTGTTGATGGCTAGTGATCCACCAAGGATCAATCATGCGGCATAATTCGTTAACCGGTCCATCTAAAAAAGCGCGTTCTTGCGCAGATAATCTTACCCACGGTAGATCCAGCAAATGCTTTAAATCCGGCATACCGCTGAATAATTCCGCTTCCCAACCGACATTGCCAGCATTCACCACAGCTTGTTCTGTGGCGGAAAAGTGCGGTGCGTGCGGAGCCAGAATTTTTAAAATAGATCGAGTGATCAACCAACGGCGTAAAGGGGTAAGATTCAATATCAAGCTGAGTACTATCCAAATAAACCAAATAACGCCCAAGAAAATAAAATGCGGATGAACTAGAATAGATAAAATCAACAGCAACACAGTAATGCCTATGGTTGCCACCGATAAAGATGCACGTTGATAGGCTAATATCAACGCAGCGATCACTAGACTAAATATCCAAATAAGTATGATCAAAATAAGAAAGCCCTATGCCAGTACTATTGCTGCCATAATTGCAGACCCAAAAACTAAAACATCTTCATCCATATCATACACAGAAGAATGCAAGGACGCTGTAATTCCTTTTTGGGAATTACCACTGCCTAATAAATAAAACGCTCCCGGCCTTTGTTGTAAATAATAAGTAAAATCTTCAGCCCATCCTTCGGGTTGAGTGGCGCTGTCTACATTTTCCGGCCCTAAAATAGAGGTTGCTGTTTTACTGACTCGGTCGACACCGCTTTTAGTATTAATCACTGCATCATAACCACGGGTGTATTTAAATTCGCTTTGGTAACCGAAGTTATGTAAATTTTGCAGTGAAATTTCCATGTGTTTTTGAATTAACTCGCGGTCTTGTGGTGAAAAAGTGCGTACTGTTCCAGCTAAATAAACAGTATCCGGTATCACATTAAAAACATCACCGGCTTTGAATTGGGTCACACTGAGCACCGCAGGATGAACCGGATTAATTCTTCTAGAAATGATGGACTGCCAACCAGTAACGAGTTGTGCGCCGGCAATAATGGGGTCTAAGCTGTCATGCGGTTTGGCGGCATGACCACCGCGCCCTCGTATGGTTAAATCAAAGCGATCGCCGGCAGCTAAAATCGCGCCGGGGCAAATACGCACACGGCCTACCTCTGTGCCTGGATCATTATGCAAACCATAAATCTCAGTGACTCCCTCTAAACAACCTTGTGCAATCATGCCCAAGGCTCCGCCCGGTGGCGTTTCTTCGCTCGGTTGAAATATCAATCGGACGTTAACAGGTTGAGATTGTTCAGCTAAAATTTTTGCTGCCGTCAAAACAATCACCATGTGGCCGTCATGGCCGCAGGCATGCATTTTGTTGGCGTTTTTAGAAACAAATGGATGGGTATTTTTTTCTTGGATAGGTAAAGCATCCATGTCAGCACGCAATGCAATGAGCGGTTTTTCAGGCGCTTTTTGCAAATCCGCAGTAAAACCAAATCCCCAACTGAGTTTGATGTCATAACCCAGCTCTTTTAGAATTTGACTGCAATATCGAGCCGTTTCTTGTTCTTGCAAACTTAACTCTGGATTTTGATGCAGGTGTCTACGATGAGCTATGCTCCAGTTTTTAAGTGCTTTTGCTTGTTTAAGAATAGTTTCCATCAATCCCAACACCATCATATTAAGCTTGAACATACCATCTCCCCTTTTGAAAAAGGGGGATTAAGAGGGATTTTTTGAACCAAAAGACCCAAGCCTGGTCTAAAAATCCCCCCTCACCCCCCTTTTTCAAAGGGGGGAATTGAAGCAAAAACCCTTAAACTGACGCCTATATGCGATCAAGTCGCGGGATGACACTTCTACGTAATCTTGTCTCAAATGAACAGCTATGTTATTATATCTATTATGTCTATGCAAAGTATGATTCTAAAATCTGCTCGTTTCGGCAACATGGTTGCTGCTAAAATTGTTTTTTCTTCCCATCATCATATTTAGCCTGCATTCTGATTGGTTCAGAATGACAGGCATGTTTTTTTCTAGTTGTTAAACTCTTTCATTTTGGAAATTTATATGGAATTCAAAGTAAAAAAAAATCGTAGTTTAGGTGTATTTAGTTTGGTAATGATCAATGTCATCGCCATTGACAGTGTGCGTAATCTACCGGCTAACGCCGCCAATGGGTATGCTTTGGTATTACTTTATGCCATCGCCACACTCTTATTTTTAATTCCTTGTATCTTGGTAACTGCAGAATTAGCCACCCATTACCCAAAAACCGGCGGTATTTATGTATGGATGCGTGAAGCTTTTGGCCTCAAGTGGGGATTTTTAGCCATTTGGCTACAATGGGTCTACAATGTTTTTTGGTATCCCACGATTTTATCTTTCCTCGCCACCAATATCGCCTATTTAATTCATCCTGCGTGGTCTAATCAAAAGATGTTTATTGTACCTGTCATTACTGCCATGTTTATCATTGCCACAGCTCTGAACGCACGCGGAATAAAAGTTTCCAGTCTGGTGAGTACGGTGTGTGCGGTGGCAGGTACTTTAATTCCGATGATGGCCATTATCGTGCTAGGCGCGGTTTGGATTATTCAGGGCAAGCCTTTGGCAATGCACACCAGCGTTCAGAATTGGTTGCCTAATTTAAAGCAAATGCCTAATATCGCTTTCTTGATCATTATTTTATTTAGCTTGATGGGTTTTGAAATGTCAGCAGTGCATGCGGAAGCTGTTAAAAATCCACAGCGCGATTTTCCCAAGGCATTATTTTACTCCGGAATTATTATTGTATTGAGCATGGTGTTGGGTTCTTTAGCCGTTGTGATGGTGACGCCTACCAAAACTCTAAATATCATCAGCGGACTCAATGATGCATTCAATGTGTTTTTGAGTAATTTCCATCTACAATGGTTGAATCCAGTGATGACTTTAATGATTCTCATCGGTGGATTCGGCGGGATGGCTGCCTGGGTGATTGGCCCTACTAAAGGTTTAGTCGTTGCTGCGGAAGATGGATTATTACCGAAATTTTTGAGCAAACGAAATAAAAAAGGTGCACCTAACCAGATTTTAATATTGCAAGCGGTTATGACGGTCATTTTATCTTGCTTGTTTTTATGTTTTAAATCGATGAGCACTGCTTATTGGATATTGAGTGTGATGACTGCGCAATTGGCTTTATTGTTTTACATATGCTTATTTGCTGCAGCCATTAAACTGCGACAAATTACACCGCCCTCCGCTGCTGCTTATCGAATTCCAGGCGGGAAAATTGGCATCAGCTTGGTTGGCGGAGTGGGTTTATTAACCTGCATTGGAGCCATGATTTTGGGTTTTATTCCTCCCGCGGATGTGCCAATCAGTAATACTCTATGGTATGAAATTATTTTAATTGCAGGTATTATCGCTTTTACCTTGTTACCATTTTGCTATCGGCCATTAGGCAGACGTTCTGGCGACGCACTTTCGACTTCGTCATTACGAAAGCCCTTAATTTAAGACCGCAATGGTTTCTTGCCGTGTCTTTCTCAGTTGCTCTAACTCATATTTTTTTGCTTGAATTTGCAGGTGCAAATTTTGTTCTTGATTTGTCAATTGCCGAAGCTTATCTTCGTGATTTGCACCTTCTTCTACCACTCTTTTTTCCTTTTGGAGAGCCAGTTCTTCATGGGTAACAAGTGAATTAATACGACTCGTTTGTCTAAGTACTCCTTTCATAAAAGCAACATGTTCAGCCTGACTCATTGTGCGCTCAGCAACCTTGTTTAATTCATTTTGTAATGCGGATATTTCATTTATCAATTTTTGTTCTTGTTCCTGAAAAGTTGGTGGTTTTTGCACCGGTACTTTAGAAGCAGATTTGATTAAGAAACTCAACGGGCCTGCCTGCGAAATAATTTTCGATGGGTGTGTTACAGATTTAACCTCAGACTCTGCAGCCGAAACTATGGATTGACTCACCTCTTCCCGCACCGAATCGAAATCCCGCACAAGCTTGATCTCGGGATCGATCCGTATTCTATCTAGCATACGAATACTCCTTTCGCTGATGGTTAATTCGTCAGGTAAGCACGCCTCTAAATTCGCAATAAGCTTCATTTGATCTTTATCGGCTTTATTTACTTCTTGGGTAGAAAGGTATTTACTTTTCCCTTTTTTAACTTGATTATAAATTTCACCGCTTAGATTTTCTGTAAACAAAAAACCTTGGTCTAAGAATAATAAAGTTTCTAAAGCCGCAACTTTAAAATAATCGCCGAGCTGAGGTTTAAATTCATCGAAGCGGGCGCTAAATTTCAACAGCATTAGTTGCCATTCAATGACTTCAGAAATCAATGTACTTTGAGTATGTTCTTTTATTTGTGAAAATTCCTTAAACTCGGGATCAAAGCGACTCATACCCTCTTTAGCCGCTAATTCTAAAAATTTAATGAGTTCCTGAGTATAACGGCTGGTTCTATCTGAAACATCGTCTAAATGTTCAGTTAAGCTATGTATATATTTTTTAAGAACAGCCACATGCTTTAACACCTCAATTTCGATTGAATGGTCTATATTAAAATTCTTTAGAGTGCTTGGGTAATTATAAATATTAAATTTAGTATAATCCTCTTCAGTAATACTTTCACTCAGTGTTTCTTCATTTTTAACTTCTTCCTGCAAAGGAGATAAAGTTACTTTAAATAATTTATTTAAAGCCGGCCTTAATCGCAGGACATCATAAAAACAACTTGCAAATGTCTTATCATCTTTAATATCCTCTATTTGCTTTTCATAAGAAGCTAAATAAAGTTGGTAACTCAACTCATTTTTATCAGGAACCCGATCAAAAAAAATATTTTTAAAATTTTGTTTTAATGAATCGGACGTCTGAGTGCCTGCATCTTTAAAATCTTGTGTCAAAAACAAATGTAGCCGATCCACAGTTAAAATTTCTTGCTCACCGCTCAGATTAGCCACCTGAAGTAACAAATCTTGATACAACACTTTTCCTAAAGAAAATCCAAAAAGGTGATTCTTTTCTCTTTCATTTTGGTCTTTCTGTATTTGACTTACGATGCGTCTTCTGGCAATAAAACTATCTTCTATGTATTCTGCTTCATTTTTAAAAAAAGGTTCTAAAATTCTCAGAGCCGTTGTGATAAAAATTTTACTTTGATGCATATTTAATTCCTTGTGTATGGGTCCCTCAATTTGTCGTTGCAAACAATATCCTGGTTTAGCAAAAAAAACAATTTCTTTGCAGCAGTTGCGCTAAATATATTATTACTAGAGTGTTGTTTTTTCATTGGCTCTTTGTTAAATTGACGGATACTTTTTAAAAAAAATGGAGCAATGTATGACAAGAAGGAAAATCGAGGATGATCCGAAATTTGTAGAAGACGGTGATCATAAATACTCCCCCCCAGAAATCCCACTTGCTTCAGCAATAGAAAGTCTTAACCACAAGGCTAAGATAATTAGAGAATTACGAGATGAAACTCTGGCTGAACCACCGGAACAAAAAATTTCAAGCAAGCCATGGTTTGGCTTACGTTCAAGTTCTACAACAAAACTCAGTCTCCTATTCCAAGAAATGCTTTCCCAAGAAGGTTTTACTGCTTTTAATCAGGTAATTAAAGCTTATTTACGTAATAATAAATATAACAAAAGTTTAATAACTCCCACTGATTACAATGAAGTAATTGAGAACAACATCAAGCCAGCATTAGAAACAGAAGCCAAAAAAAATACTGAACTTATGTTAGATGATATTGATAAATCTTTTAGAAAAAAATACTCTTTCGATCCCGCCTATCAGGAATTTTTATTTCTAGTAGCTGAAGCCATACTCCAAGTTATTAGTTCACTCAATTTTTTAGCTTATCACTACTCTTTGACTGCCGAATATTTCGCTGTTGAAGATCAAAAAAAACAGTATAATGAAAAGTTTAAAAAAAGTTTATCTACGTATAAGCGCCGTATAGATAGTGCTCAAGAAGATAAAACAAGTGAATCAGAATTAGATACTCTAACAATGAAGTTATCCGCTTTACAAAGCTATTTTCCCTTACTCCAAAATAAAAAAAATGCATTTCTTGAGTTATTAAAAGATAGCGATAAAAAACCACAAGAAATTAAAGCCCGCTGGCAAGAGTATATTACCAATGAAAGGTCTGTCTTACCCAAACTAACCCCGCTTGAAAAGATAGAAAATGAAATGACAGTGGAATTTAAAACTGGCGAAATCATCAGAACACAAATAGCGTCTTCTATTAGTCAGATACAATCCGCTGCCAAAGATAAAATCACTGCCGGGGATAATAAACAAAACGCAATAGATGACATCAATTTTTCAGATCGAGCAAGCACTCTTTCTTTCGAGACATATCGATCAATGGAAAATAAACATGCAGAAATAAAAGCATCCCTTGCTACAATTAAAAAAAAATTACCAAAAACTTCATTTGGAAAAATGTATGTTACACGTGAATGGTTGACTTTCTATTCTGAATTAGACAAAAGTTTGATTGCTTTAGCAGATTTTTATGATCTCTATTATGAATTATATCCAACATTTTGCCCTTCAGACTTTAAAGAATTTGAAGCAAGTAGCTATCCAGCTTTAAGAATAAAACATTATGAAGAAACATATCAAAATTTATTAAAAGATTTTGAAAAATATTTGGTTGAATTAAATGAAGAAATAAAAAAATTAAAATTAATAAGGCAAAATCCACCACCTAAAATTAAAGAAGTAATTGAACTCATAGCTGAGTTAGAATCAAAAATTGTAGAGCTGGAACAAAGTTTTACTAAACATTTGGACGAGCTGGGTTCGTCAACCAGAACCACTTCTAGCTTACCATCATCGCACTCGTTCATTAGCTTAATATCAGATTCTTCAAATGTGGGCTTGCCTTCGACCATTTCACTGAGCCCTATTACTGAACTGCCACCCAGGAATCCTGTAATCATCGGAATTCCAGTTGATCACATTCAGGAACCCTCTCTACCTCCGCCTGTTCCACTAGAACCCCCATCCAGCTGTTGGTGCTGCCTTTTTAATTGGGGGAATTCACCTTCACCTGAAAAACAACCGCTTTTACGGAAAGAACCCGCGACCGAACGGATAAGTATCAACAGAAATCCTTGGGATATTGGAATCAATCCCCATCGTTTTTAACTCAGTTTTCCTGAAGGTAGCTTAACTAAAACACCCAGAGCCAGCAAAGAATACATACTTTGTATGATGAATACCGTCTTAAAAGCGATGAGCGGAACATGATGCTGTAAGTCGTTCGGACCAATGATGGCAATCATCACTAAAGCCGCTAAGGCAATACCGAAACTACCGCTGACTTGAATAATCCCACTGTACACACTGGTGCCTTGGCTAACATAGGCGTCCGTTAAGCTTTGGTAAGCTTGAGAATTCATCAGGCTGACTTGTATCGGCAACACAAAACCCATCACAAGTTGCTGAATAACTAAAATCACCAGATTTAACGAAATTGCCTGAAAAGAAAAACTCATATATACCAAGATTAGTAAGACGGAGGAAGTCATCAAGAGCATCTTATTATCCAAATGCTTTACTAACTTTGGCAGGATCATCATACTCAACAAAGTGCTAAAAATGACCGGGACCGTGTAAAGACCCGCTCGCACCGCACTAAAACCATATCCGGCTTGTAATAACAACGGTATTAAAAAAGGATGGGTTGCTGAAGTTAATCTAGATAAAAAACTACTGATGGCAGCCCGGGAAAATCCGCCCTGACTAAATAAACTTAAACTAATCAGCGGTGTTTCGGTTTGTCTAGCATAGGGAATATACAAAAGGATGGCCCCTAAACTGGTAATTAATAAACTATACTTCACTAAACTATGAATATTTTGATCTACGGCAATGTCTAATAAAAACAGCAAGGCGCCTAAAGATGCACCGATTAGAATAAAGCCAAGCCAATCAAAGGGCGCCCTTACTTGTTCACGAATCATAGGTAAGTATCTATTAATTAAAAATATTCCGCTGACTCCGATGGGTAGATTGACAAAAAAGATCCAACGCCAGTTAGCATAAGTTGTCAACGCTCCGCCGATTAACGGGCCCAACAGTAAACCCAACAACGTCATCACATTGATATGCGCCATGGCTTTTACCCTGTCTAAGCCAGGAAAAACGCGCACTAAAATCTGTCGTCCCACCGGCATTAAAAATGCGCCACCAATGCCTTGTAATAGCCGAAAGAAGATGAGCATTGGAACATTAACGGATAAGCCGCAGGCCAAGGAGCTGAATGTAAATAAAACAATAGCGAATAACATTGATTTCTTTTCGCCAAAGCGATCCGCCACCCAGCCACTGACTGGAACAAACACCCCTAAAGATAAAAAATAAACCGTCAAGACTTCTTTGAGGCGAATGGGGTTTACATGCAGACTCATGGCGATTTGCGGGAGGGCGGTATTAAGGACCGTGGCATCCAGCATTTCCATTAACATGATTACAGCTATAATTCGACTGAGTATTTTTTTTTGCGACGCCGTAAGATTCATTTTCATGTTTGGTATATTGTAAATTAATGATATAATTTTTGCCATGCTATTTAAACAAATACAATTATGGCACTTAACGCCTTCACAAACTTACTTTTATGATCAATTGATGCAGCAAATGCAGCAGTTGTCGTTCCAACCCTGTCTGCCTTCATTGCCTTTCAGTATTGGCTGGACTTCTCCGGTGGAGGAAGAAGGTTATCCTTTGGTAGAGCAGGTCAATCAACGCTTGTTGATTTGTATGCGTGTGGAAGAGCGTATTTTACCAGCTTCTGTGGTGCGACATACACTCAATGATAAGATCAAGCAGTTGGAAATGACTGCAGGCAGAAAAATCGGCAAAAAAGAAAAAGATGCGCTGAAAGATGAAGTGATAATGACCCTACTGCCGCGTACCTTTAGTAAATTTGCCCGAGTATATGCTTATATTGACACCAAGCATCATTGGCTGGTTTTAGGAACTACGCAGAAAAAACGAACTGAACAATTTTTAGGGCTTTTTAAAAAATGCTTGAATGAAAGTGCGCATGCCTCTGAAGTCAAAAATGTCTCAACCATCTTAACGCATTGGCTTAGCCGAAAGAATCTTCCTTCTGCTTTTAATATTGAAAAAAAATGTCTTTTACAGGGCGTAAATGAAAAAGCCAGGATGATCCGTTGCCAACAACAAAGTCTAGCTGTGAATGGCATTCATGAATTTATAAAAGACGGCTGTGAAGTAAAACAATTGGCCTTAACCTGGCGAGATACAGTCAAGTTTATACTGTCGGATGATTTTACCTTGCGTAATTTAAATTTTGGCGATGAAATGAAAGAGCAAGTGAGAGAGATGGAAGCCGAAACCAAGCAACAAAGGTTAATGGCGGATTTTTATTTGCAATCAGAAACATTATCTCTGCTCTTGGGAGATCTATTACCGATCTTTTCGAAAAATGCACCCCAAAATTTGGAAGCCCCATTGTCCGCTTCGGTGATAGCGTCTACTTAATCATTTTATCCCATAACCCGCCAATATTTTAAAAAACCGTCAAGTAATAGCGGGTCAACCACTCGCCAGGGCCTGCCAGACTCCACTTTTTATTTTTTGCTCGAAAAAACGAGCAAAAAATAAAAAGTTCCGTCTGTCACCCGTCAGCTCATTCACGCCTTGACGGTTTTTTAAAACATTGGCTCTGCAGTACTTTCGAGTTTGAACAAATTTACTTAGCCAATATTTTAAAACCGCCAAGGCGCTAACGAAGCTCAGTGCCGGAGGAGGCTTTGGCCAGCGCAGTGACTTTTATCGGAACGGAGCTGGCCAAAGCCTCCTCCGGCATCTCCTGCGAGTGATTCATCGCTATCCTCTTGGCGGTTTTAAAATATTGGCGGGTTATGGGACAAAATGCAGATCTTTTCACTAAGTTTTAGCATGGGAAAAGAAACGTTTCACCGCATCAAACCAAGATTTGGGCTTTGGGGCTGTGATTTTTACCGTCTTTGCCCATCTCCTCTTCCAATTCCCGCAAAATCTCTTTTTGACGCTCATTTAAATGCACTGGAGTTTCAACTACCACCCGGCAAAGTAAATCACCTATTGAGCCACTCGCAAGGCTTTAACTCCTTTACCGCGCATCCGAAATAATTTACCTGTTTGAGTTTCCGCAGGAATGGATAAATTAACTTGGCCATCTAAAGTGGGCACCGTAATTTCACCGCCTAAAGCAGCAACGATAAAACTAATCGGCACTTCGGTATAAAGATCATTATCTTGACGGGTAAAAATAGGATGTTCACGCACACGAATTTGGACATATAAGTCACCCGCCGGAGCGCCTGCGCCACCGGCTTCACCTTCGCCCGCTAAACGCACCCGATCGCCGTTATCCACTCCCGAGGGAATTTTGACGGATAAAGTTTTTTCTTGCTGAACCCGGCCTTGACCATGGCATTTGCGGCAAGGATCGCTAATCACTTGGCCCTGGCCGTGACAGGTAGAACAGGTTTGCTGCACGGCGATAAAACCATGCTGCATTCGTACCTGGCCACTGCCATTACACGTTTTACAGGTCATGGGCTTACTGCCCTTTTTGGCGCCGGAGCCATGACATTCTTCACAGTTCACCAAGGTAGGAATCTTGATGGTTTTAGTGATGCCGCTGACCGCTTCTTCTAAATCGAGAACAATTTCGTAAACCAGATCTGAACCTCGTTGCGATCTCTGCCGGCCGCCACGCCCACCGCCAAAGATATCACCGAAGATATCGCCAAAGATATCGCCCACGTCTTGGAAACCAAAACCGCCGGCGCCACCGCCGCGGATGGATCTACTCCAGCATGACCATAACTGATCGTAAGCTGCTCGTTTAGATTCATCCGATAAAACATTATAGGCTTGGTTGATTTTTTTAAATTGAGTTTCAGCCTCTTTATCGTCAGGATTGCGATCTGGATGCATATTTCTTCGCATGCTGGCGATAAGCCTTTTTAATATCTGCAGCACTGGCGTTTCGAGCGAACACCTAAAATTTCATAATAATCATCATCATCTGTGGATTGAGCCATAATTATTGATTCTTTTTCTTATCTTCGTCTTTAACTTCTTCAAATTCGGCGTCAACCACATCTTCCTTACCACCTGTAGTTTTACCACCCGCGCTTTGTCCACCTGCACTGCCGCCAGCGCCGCCACCGGCTTCTCCACCGCCAGCTTCTCCGCCGCCTTGTTGTTTGGCTGCGGCGCGCTGGGCCAGCTTACCGACATGTTCAGACAAGGCCTGAGATTTAGCTTCAATGGCCGCTTTGTCATCACCTTTCACTAATCCCTTCAGTTCTTCAATGATTTTTTCAATTTCCTTGCGTTCATCTGTCACTGACTTCAGCACCTAAATCGGTCAGTGATTTAGTGGCGGAATGGATCAAATTATCTGCCTTATTGCGCACATCGACTAATTCGTGGAAACGGCGATCGGCTTCTTTATTCGCTTCAGCGTCTTTCACCATCTTCTGAATTTCTTCTTCAGACAAACCGCTGGAAGCTTTAATCTGAATCGATTGCTGCTTGCCGGTGGCTTTGTCTTTTGCCGAAACATGTAAAATACCATTGGCGTCAATGTCAAAAGTCACTTCGATTTGCGGCATGCCGCGCGGCGCAGGCGGGATATCTGCTAAATCAAACCGTCCTAAAGATTTATTGGCAGAAGCCATTTCCCGTTCACCTTGCAGCACGTGAATGGTCACCGCTGTTTGATTATCGTCCGCAGTGGAAAATACTTGCGACGTTTTGGTGGGAATCGTGGTATTTTTCTCAATCAGCTTGGTCATCACCCCACCCATGGTTTCAATACCCAAAGATAGCGGCGTCACATCCAACAATAACACGTCTTTGACTTCACCCGATAATACCGCACCTTGAATCGCAGCGCCGATGGCCACTGCTTCGTCGGGATTAACATCGTGACGTGGCTCTTTACCGAAAAAATTTTTAACCACTTCTTGGACTTTAGGCATACGGGTTTGACCACCCACTAAAATTACGTCGTTAATTTCTGAAACTTTCAAGCCGGCATCTTTTATAGCGATTTTGCAGGGCTCCATAGTGCGTTGAATCAAATCTTCCACCAATGATTCTAATTTAGCGCGGGTGACGCGAATATTTAAATGTTTTGGACCACTGGCGTCAGCAGTAATATAAGGGAAATTCACATCTGTCTGCTGTGCTGAAGACAGTTCAATTTTGGCTTTTTCCGCGGCTTCTTTTAGACGCTGCAACGCTAAGGGATCTTTGTGCAAGTCGATGCCGGTGTCTTTTTTAAATTCGTCGGCTAGATAATCAATTAAGCGTAAATCGAAGTCTTCACCGCCTAAAAAGGTATCGCCGTTGGTGGCCAACACTTCAAACTGATGCTCACCGTCTACTTCGGCGATTTCAATAATGGAAATATCAAAAGTACCGCCTCCTAAGTCGTACACGGCGATTTTGGTATCGCCTTTTTTCTTATCCATGCCATAAGCCAAAGCCGCAGCGGTGGGTTCATTGATGATACGTTTGACTTCCAATCCGGCAATTTTGCCGGCGTCTTTGGTAGCCTGGCGTTGAGAATCGTTAAAATAAGCAGGTACGGTGATCACCGCTTGAGTGACCGGTTCACCCAAATAATCTTCGGCGGTTTTTTTCATCTTAATCAGGATCTGCGCGGAAATCTGCTGCGGCGATAATTTTTCGACTGTTGACTTCCACCCAGGCATCGCCATTGTCGGCTTCGACAATTTTGTAGGGCACCATGTTGATGTCTTTTTCTACAACGGCATCTTTGAATTTGCGGCCAATTAACCGCTTAATGGCATAAAGGGTATTTTTGGGATTGGTAACCGCCTGGCGTTTAGCTGAGGCGCCTACCAGAATTTCACCCTCTGACTTATAAGCGACAATAGAAGGTGTGGTGCGGGACCCTTCGGCATTTTCAATCACTCTTACTTTGCCACCTTCCATAATTGCCACGCAGGAGTTGGTGGTGCCTAAGTCAATACCAATAATTTTGCTACCCATTCTTTATTCCTCTTTAAATAAAAACTGTGATAAAAGCGCTATAAGCTGCTTACAGTGTAAATGGGGATACTACTGCCAATTTCAAGGGCTGCAACAACTTAGCTATAAACCATAACCATTGCAGGCCGTAGAACCTGGCCATGCAGCTGATATCCTTTTTGCAGCACCTGTGCGATGGTATTTGATTTTCCGCCAGGCTGCATACCCATGGCCTCATGCAGACTGGGATTAAATTCACTGCCCACCGCGGGATCTATGATTTCCAGCCCGGATTTAGTTAAGGCTTTATTTAATAAATCCAAAGTGAGTTGCATCCCTGAATGCATCGCCTGTACTTTAGGATCTGCAGCATCACCGCTTTCTAAGCCCCGAACTAAGCTATCGACTACCGGTAGTAACGACTTCATGATTTCTTTCACGCCAAATTTATGAGCGTTGCCGATTTCGCGTTCCGCACGCCATTGCACGTTTTTTAATTCTGCTAGCGCACGTGTGGCTTGCTCTTTGAATTCATTCAGTTGACGCTCCATAGCCGTCAGCTGGTCTTCCAGCTGCTGCCGGCTGGGAAACTCTAATTGCCCTTCAGATGCATTTTTTTCTTGAGAATCGGATTGCTCATTTTTGTGTGCTTCCTCGGCAATTTTTTGCCATTTATCATTTTTGCTGGAATGATGATTACCGCTCATATTGGCCTCCCAATCAATCTGAAAGTGAAAAGTTTAGCAAGAACACCTGCAACAATACAAGATAATTTTTTTAAATTAAAAGTCAATTCGCACAATTTTATCTTACTGTTCTAAGAGACAATTACCGACAATATTTACATTCTATTTCCGAATTGATATAGTACAAGCATAATTTAACAAATGGAGATGAAAATCATGAAGAACTTGAAAAGAATTGACGTATTAAAAACCATTGACGGAATATTCCGCACTCCCGATTACCCTTTACCTACCCCCATGAACGAAGATGATTTTGACTTGTACATTGCCAGAATCATTTCGTATGGATTCATGGCTTATCAATTGGCGATTTTAGCAAAAAAAGAACAAATCGATTTAACAGGATCGTTGAATATTCAAGCTGATGAAAAAGTAGTTTTTGAAAAAGTCAAAAATTTATCAATTGATAGTGCTAAACGTATTATAAGTCGACTAAATACTCACTTAGCAAAACAAATTAAAAATCACAAGTCTGATTCAGCCTCGGAAGATTTTGATAGTAGAAAAAAATTACTTATGCTCTGTGATACTTTACTAAATGAAAATTTAGAGATTTTTTTAAAAGATTCTCAGTTTCCGACGTTAATTAATAGTATTGAAATTAGTTTAGAGCACCTAAGACTTTTATTTTCAATTCCTTTATTGAGAATCGATTTACAAGGGCAGGCAATTCTTGAGACATCACAACAATTTGCGCAATTAGCTATATCAGTACAAGAGCAAGAGGAAAAATTTAAAAAAGTAACTGAAAAAGACAAGTCTTTAAGTTTATTAGATTTATTTTCTACAAAATTTGAAAATGACGCTAAAGTTTTGAAATATCTTCAAGATTATAAACACATCCAATTTTCTGGCCGGATTTGTGGCATCTATGATTTTCTAACTCAAGAAGACAAACAAAATCAAGAACTCGATAAGCTGATAAAACACTCCTTTGACGGCATTTATATGTATTCAGATGCTAAATATATTCCTAAAGTTCTTACCCCTCAAAAAGTTTATTTAGCTAATGAAAATGATCCATTTACGAATGGAGTTACTATTAAAGCAGTATGGCTGGAACATGGTTATCCAAGCAATAAAACTATTGCCAAAGAAGATATGGAAGCGCTGAAACAATTAAGATTACCTTATTTTCCTACCATGTCTGCAACGCCTACAATCATTTCCGGAATACAAAATTCAAAATTATTTGAAAAAATGGCTTCTATTTGCGGTAGTACTCCCGGATATACCCAAGGATTACAAATTTTTGAAGCAAGATTTAGCTCACTATTTGACAGAATCTTAAACATTTACAAATTAAAGGAAATTTTTGAAGCTTACCATAAAAAAGAAAAAGACCATAAATATGATAACGTAGAAGAAGAAAAAACGACAGATTTGGAAGAAGCACTTAAGTTACTACAGCAATCTCCTTCACTAGAAAGCCAAACTCTTCTGACTCACTTGGCAGCAATAGATCGAGCTTATAGAACGATTGTGGAATGCGGCAAAGAAATTAAATACCATTTTCCTTATGTGATTAAATCTCATGCTTCAGAAGCAAGATACGCTGTCATTGCCGGGGCAATCCAAAAGGCGTTTCCCGAATTGGAATCCTTTCAGATATTCCTTCATAAGAAAACGACTTATAAAAAATCATCTCCTTCGAATTCTATATCAAGTAGCAGCAGTCTCGATCTTGGTAGAAAATCGACTGAAACTATAGAAAGCTCTTCTAGCAGTAGCTCAAGTAGCTCTTCTAGTAGCTCGCGGAGCGAAACAACCACTTCTAGCACTATGCAAGATATCGCTACGGAATGGACGGACACTGACGACACCAACAATCCTTTCCTTAAAGCTTCTTCAGGAAGTAATTTTTCTATAACAGAACAATTGATGAATGATGCTTCAAAGAGCGAGCTAGTCACTTCAACCACGAGTTCTACCATCAGTCCAAGTTCAGCTAGCACTCCAGTGAGTACATCTATACCTAAAATCAAGTCCGAAAAAATTGAACCTTCAAAAACTTCTTCCAGCAGTGCTTCTACTTCAACTACGACGACAATCAATACTCCGCTAACAAACGAAACCACAACGGATAAGACAATTGAAACCAAAGAAGAACCTAAAAAAGAATCTACTCAAAATATTGTGTCCACGTCAACTTCAAATCCTGTAAACAAAGAAGACGAAGGAACATCGCGTAAAGGTTCTGCTGAGAATAAGCAAACTCCAGAAAAACCAGTTGTCTCTAGCGTAGTCGGTCAAAACGTAGAAGGCGCACTAAAAACTCCGCTTGCAAAAGCCTGGAATAATCGAACACTGACTGCCACTGCACCAACTACGAATCCTGTAAACAATGACGAAAAAGAAACAACGCCTAAAAGTTCTACTCAGAATAAAACTCCAGAAAAAGCAACCCCTATTAGACGGCAAAGTGTGCTTGCTCAAAAGTGGGAAAATAAAACAATTGGAACCCCCTCCGATAGTTCACACAATCGAACGGAATCTCTCAAAATCAAAAAAGTAGATAAGGACAAAATCACCGCGGTTGCTATGATAGTAGGCCAAAGTCAAGTTACACAGAGCAACCTCCAGCAGGGCTTGACTGTAACAGGTAAACCCGTCGAGAATCCTACTTCTGCTACTGCAACCTCAGTTGTTAGCTCTAGCAGCTCTTCAATCAGTAGTTCAAGCTCCACCTCCAACAGTAATTCGTCTAGAAGTTCGAGTGTTGCCAGCGCCCCCAGTCCACTGACTAGTAGCACTTCAAGCAGTACTTTTGCTCGTACAACTACCAATCCACCTTCGAGTTCAAACACTAGCAGCACCGCAGCTTCTACACCTTCGTCTACCAGCTCAAAAAAGGTGAATAATACTTTGAGTTATTGGGGCTTTGATTAGTCAACTGGCCCCTGCATTCGCAGGGGCTTATTTTTCCATTCGGACTCATGCTATCCTAAAGCATGAACCAAATTCGTAAAATTATTTTAATTGGCCGTACAAAGATTTCTGGAGTTCCGGAAACAGTCAACGCTTTATATGAGTTTTTAAACAAACTGGGCGCACAAGTCGCCATGGACAGTGAAACCGCACAAATGCTGTCAGGCGACCAACAGCCACTGTCCACTAACCCCGATATTTTACGGAATTTTGAATTAATCATTGTCGTTGGTGGAGATGGCAGTTTATTGAATGCGGCGCATTTAGCCTTGCCATATAATCTTCCTGTTTTGGGAATTAACCGCGGAAAACTCGGTTTTTTAACAGACATTCACCCCAAAGATCTGCAAAAAGTCGCGGACGTGCTCAACGGCAATTACTTTATCGAGCCACGCTTTTTGTTGCAAGCACAGTTATTTCAACCCCACAGCGATACGCCCTATAGTAAAAATGTTGCGCTAAATGATGTGGTTTTACTTCCAGGTGATATCGCGCACATGATTGCTTTTGAAATTTATATTAATCGCCAATTTGTTTGCCGCCAACGCGCCGACGGCCTAATCATCGCCACCCCAACCGGTTCGACTGCTTATGCTTTGTCAGGCGGAGGACCCATTTTACACCCCAATTTAGATGCGGTGGTATTGGTGCCGATGTTCCCGCACACGCTGAGCAGCAGGCCCATCGTAGTTTCCAGCCACAGTCAAATAGAACTTCATATCTCACGCGGAAATTTAGTTTGTCCTCATATCAGTTGTGATGGTTTTAATCGGATTGAATTACCGCCTGACGGCAAAGTAAGAGTTAATAAACACGAGCATTTATTGCAGCTGGTTCATCCTGAAGATTATAATTATTTCAAAACCTTGCGGGAAAAACTCAAATGGGAAAATTTACCGCATAATCCTGGATAAGATTTGCACAGTTAAACGCACATTGAATATATTGAACTATAATATTTATAAACAAACACGCAAGAGGGAAAGCATGTTAACTCACATCGACATACAAAATTTTGTACTGGTTGAAAAACTCAGTCTAGATTTTGCCGACGGTTTGAACGTATTGACGGGAGAAACCGGCGCCGGTAAATCTGTCTGGGTAGACGCCATTGCATTGGCGCTGGGTGGACGAGCTGAAACCAATGTGATCCGCCAAGGTCAATCTCGTTGCGATATCACCGTTTGTTTTGATTGCAGCCGTATCCCAGCTGCAAAAACTTGGTTGGCTGAACATCAGTTAGAACTGGCACAAGACGAATGCTATATTCGGCGAACTATCCAATTAGAAGGGCCCTCGCGCAGCACCATCAATGGAACTCCCTGCCCTCTTCATCTAATACGAGAGTTCAGTGAAACCGTTTTAGTGATTCACAGTCAACACCAACATCAAGACTTATTAAAAGGCGACGGCCAACAGCAACAATTAGATCGTTTTGGTCATCATGAGGCATGGTTAGACAAAATTCGCCAATTGTATCAAAGCTGGCAAGAATGTATTGCCCAAATGAAAACTTTGGAAAAGGCGCTGGTGAACCGTCATAGTGAGTTGGATTTGTTACGTTTCCAAATTGAAGAATTGGAACAATTGAATTTGAAGCCAGGTGAATGGCAATCTCTCAGCGAATCTCATAAACAATTTCACCATGCTGCGCTTTGGCAACAACAACTACAACAAGCTCTGTCATTGATCAGTCGAGATGATTCGCAAGCTGCTGCACTGAATCAAACTTACCGCGCAGCTCACATTCTACAAGCCATTAAAAGTGATAACCCTCAACTGACCACTATTGGTAAATTATTGAATGAAGCTGCGATCAATTTGCAGGAAGTGGCTGTTGAGTTGCGCGACTACTGTGATCATTTAAATTCTGATCCAGAAACACTGGCCGAAATTGAGCAAAGATTAAACTTGTTGCATCAATTAGCGCGGAAACATAAAACGACTCCTGAATCTTTATTTGATACTCACCAAAATTTGCTCACTAGGTTGCATACCTTGGAAAACGCTGAAAGTGAATTGTATAAGTTGGAAACACGTAAAACCCAAATTTTATCTGAGTTTAATCTCCTGGCTAAAGAACTGACTCAAAGCCGGGAAAAATGCGCTCAAATTCTTTCCAACCAAGTGACAGAATGGATGCAACCACTGGGAATGAAAGGTGGGCGTTTTAAAATTGAATTAGAAAAAATACCGGAAAGCATTCATTCACTCGGCAATGAAAGGGTGCGTTTTATGGTCAGCACGAATCCGGGTCAAGATTTTCAACCGATACAAAAAATTGCCTCTGGCGGTGAACTTTCTAGGTTACATTTGGCTTTGCAAGTGATTACTGCGCAAAAGGAACAAATACCTACTTTAATTTTTGATGAAGTAGATGTGGGTATTGGAGGTTCTACAGCCGCCATGGTGGGTAAATTATTACGCCAATTGTCTGAAAAAACTCAGGTTTTATGTATAACCCACTTGCCTCAAGTGGCCGCTTACGGCCATCATCATTATCGCGTCAGCAAACATTTATCTAAAAATAATACTCGCAGCGAGATTCAACTTTTAGATATTTCTGAAAGAACCCAAGAGCTTGCCCGTATGTTAGGTGGTGAAACCGTTACTGAACAGAGTATATCGCACGCTAAAGAGATTTTGGAAACCACGGTTTAAAACCGCCCAGGGATAGCGATGAATCACTGAATTTATTCAGGATGGCTGCCGCCGGGGCCGCCTTTCGCATAAGCTTTCTGCACTGCTGGACGGTTTTTTATCCTTTGCAGCCAGCTTTTTATGGCCGGGAAATCGTCTATGTTTTGTGATTGCCACTGGTATAGTTCTATCCAAGGATAAATCGCCATGTCGGCAACGGAATATTCTCCTGCCACAAAATCCCGGCCAGCCAAGCGCTTTTCTAATACACCGTATAATCGTTGCGTTTCTTTAACATAACGATTGATGGCATATGGTAAACGCTCAGGTGCATAACGGGAGAAATGATGATTTTGGCCGGCCATTGGACCCAATCCCGCTACCTGCCAAAATAACCACTGTAAAGTTTCCATTCTTAAACGTAGATCTTGTGCTAAAAAAAGCCCGGTTTTTTCAGCTAAATAAAACAAAATTGCGCCTGATTCAAAAATTGCGATAGGTTGTCTCGCATCTTTCGGATTGTGATCTACAATGGCCGGAATTTTATTATTGGGAGAAATACGCAAAAAATCGGGAAAAAATTGTTCATTATTAAAGATATTAACGCGGATAAGACGATACTCTAATCCAGCTTCTTCCAAAAAAATAACAATTTTGTCTCCATTTGGAGTCGGCCAGTAATATAAATCGATCATGGATGGTTCCAATTGCAGTCATTATGATTCCCCCCCCCTTTAAAAAAGGGGGTTAGGGGGGATTTTTAGACCAAGCTGAGTCTTTTGATTCAAAAAATCCCCCTCAATCCCCCTTTTTCAAAGGGGGAAGTCAGAGAAAATTCCTTATGACGTATTTTATCTCTTAATTTCTTGTGGAGGCGTCCAGCCCTTAGCAGCACGGGCTTTGGCTTCTCTCCAGCCTAAGAGTTCAATAATAGCCATAGGTGAGTTATCGCCAGCTCTAAAGCCACATTTTAGCACTCTGGAATAACCGCCGGGCCGATCTTTAAAACGGGGAGCGATATCAGTAAATAGTTTAGCCACTACTTCATCATTACGTAATTGAGCAAACGCCCTGCGGCGATTGGCTACACTGTCTTCTTTTGCTAAGGTAATCAACGGCTCAATAAACCGACGTAACTCTTTGGCTTTGGGCAAAGTGGTTTTAATTTGTCCATGTTTAAATAAAGCCAAACCTAAATTCTTTTTTAGCGCTTTAATATGGGCGCACGTACGATTTAAACGGCGGCCAGATTTTCGGTGATTCATGATTACTCCTCTTCAATAATTTTTTCAGGCGGCGGTAAATCAGCAGGAGGCCAATTTTTAATAGCCATACCTAAACTTAATCCATGCTGAGTCAATACAGATTTGATCTCATTCATAGATTTTTTACCTAAGTTAGGTGTTTTCAGTAAATCGCTTTCACTGCGTTGAACCAAATCGCCAATATAATAAATATTTTCCGCTTTTAGACAGTTAGCTGCACGAACGGTCAGCTCTAAATCATCCACAGAACGCGTCAGAATGGGATCAATAGCCTGGAACCCCTCTTTCGAACCTATTTTAGCAGCATGCTGAAGATCAACAAAGGCTGATAATTGTTGCTGTAAAATAGTCGCCGCACGTCTTATCGCCTGTTCCGGATCGAGTGTACCATTGGTTTCCAAATCGATAATCAACTTATCTAAGTCAGTGCGTTTTTCTACACGAGTATTTTCCACTTGATAACTGACTCTTCTAACTGGACTAAAAGAAGCATCCAACAACAAGGAGCCGACAGTCCTTTTAGCGCTTTTTTCAGAAACTCGAGTCAATGCTGGCTGGTAACCACGTCCAATTTCTACCACTAATTTAGCATTTAAAACGCCTTCTTTGGTTAAATGAGCAATGACGTGCTGGGGATTAATGATTTCAATCCCTGGCTCTAACTCAATATCTCCCGCAGTAACAATACCGGGGCCTTTTTTATTTAAATTGAGCTCAATTCGTTCACGCCCATCCAATCTAATGGCCACGCCCTTTAGATTTAACAAAATATTAACCACATCTTCGTGCACGCCTTCTAAGGAGCTATATTCATGGACCACGCCTTCAATCTGAACTTCAGTGATCGCAGCGCCCATCATTGAGGAAAGCAAGACTCTGCGTAGTGCATTCCCTAACGTATATCCGAATCCCCGTTCAAAAGGCTCAAGAACAATACGAAAATGGCTAGGCGTAACGGCCTGTACCTGAATGTTTTGAGGAGTTAAAAAATTTTTAAAAACATCTTGCATAAGGTTGGGCCTCAATGTTTATTTAGAATACAATTCTACAACTAAGCTGACTTTAAATTCAGCCGGCAACTCGCTCACTTGAGGAGCGGCTTTAAAAGTTCCTTTCATTTCTTTTGGATCCACTTCGATCCAGGAAACGGGTGTATGGCTTGCAGCTAAACCTAAAGCTGCACTGATTCGCAATTGTTTTTTGGCTTTTTCTCTCACTGAGATAATCGAGCCAGGCGCTAAATGATAAGAAGGGATACTTACCGTTTTATTATTAACCAATATTGCTTTATGATTAACCAGCTGTCTAGCTTCCGCACGAGTCGCGGCAAAACCCATTCGATAAACTACGTTATCTAAACGTGACTCTAATAAGGACAAAAGATTATCACCAGTAGATCCTTTGGTACGGTCAGCTTTTTTATAATAGTTACGAAACTGCTTTTCTAAAACACCGTAATAACGACGGATCAATTGCTTCATACGCAATTGAATGCCGTAGTCGGTAGTCCGACCACGTCTTTGCCAATGCATACCGGGCGTACGATCTAATTTACATTTGGTATCAATTGCACGAATACCACTTTTTAATAATAAATCAGTCTTTTCGCGCCGGGATAAACGGCATTTAGGACCTAAATATCTTGCCATGTTTTAACCTCTTAATATTAGATTCGGCGACGTTTACGTGGACGACAGCCATTATGGGGTATCCCTGTGCGGTCGGTTAGGCTGATAATTTCCAACCCAGAGTTATATAAGCTGCGGATGGCAGAGTCTCTGCCTGCTCCAGGCCCGCTTACATAAACCACAACACGCTTAGTGTCAAACTCGTCCAATAATCCTTTAGCGACAGCTTCAGCAGCCACTTGCGCAGCATAGGGCGTCCCTCTTTTAGAGCCTTTAAAACCACATTTACCCGCAGAACTTTGGGTTAATAAATCACCAGAAAGGGTTGTGCCTGAAACTACGGTATTATTAAAAGTAGCTTGAACATGTACGGCACATTCGGAAAATTTTCGTTTAGTGCGTTTTTTAACTGCCATTTATCTATTCCTCTTAAACACGAACTGCTTTGCGTTTGCCTTTACGAGTGCGAGCATTGGTCTTAGTTCGTTGACCGTGCACCGGTAACCCATGTCGATGACGAATTCCTTGGTAACAACTCAAATCAATTTTTCGTTTGATATTCATGGAAACTTCACGACGTAAGTCACCTTCTACGGAATAGCTAGCCATAGCATCACGAATTTTTTTTAGTTGCTCTTCTGTCAAATCTTTTACTTTTGTATCTGGCTCAATTCCAGCAGCTTGACAAATTACTTTCGCACGTGTTGGACCGATACCATAAATAGCTCTTAGACCTATTACAGTGTGTTTATTAACAGGTATATTGACTCCGGCAATACGCGCCATGTTTTATGCTCCCCAAATATTATAAAAAGTTAAATAGTCTAACCTTAAGCTTGTATAAATTCAAGCGTTTTTATTAACCTTGGCGTTGCTTATGACGCGCATCTTTACAGATCACACGAACAACACCATGCCGACGAATTATTTTGCAATTTCGGCATAATTTTTTTACAGATGCTCTTACTTTCATTACTTTCTCCCACCTTATAATAAGCTCATTTTTGAGCCGCGCTGTTTGGCTTTTTTCATCACTGACTCATATTGATGAGTCATTAAGTGTGCTTGAACTTGTGCCATAAAATCCATAATGACCACCACTACGATGAGCAAAGAGGTACCACCAAAATAAAACGGTACATTCCAAGCTAAAATCAAAAACTGTGGTAGTAAAGCCACCAAGGCCAAATAAATAGAACCCACTAATGTTAAGCGAGTCATAACACCGTCAATGTAGTTTGCAGTTTGTTCTCCAGGTCTAATACCTGGAATAAAAGCGCCAGAACGTTTTAAAGTATCCGCTGTTTCCTTTGGATTAAACACCAAAGCAGTATAAAAAAATGCGAAAAAGATTACCAATACGGCAAAAGTTATCATAAAAGCGGGTTGTCCCGGCGATAAGGCTAAGGCCAAATCGTCTAACCAACCTAGACCTTTTGAAGTACCAAAAAATTGTGCAATGGTGCTGGGAAAAAGAATAAGACTCTGGGCAAAAATAGGAGGAATAACGCCCGCCATATTAATTTTTAAGGGTAAATGGCTAGTTTGTGCCGCATAGATGGTTCTTCCCTGCTGCCGTTTAGCATATTCAATTTTAATGCGTCTTTGAGCACGTTCAAAATAAACTACCACTACCGTAACAGCAACCACTGCCACCAGCACTAATATCAAAGTGATTCCCTGCATTTGACCCTGTTTTACTTGGGTAAATACTTGTCCAATCGCCGCTGGAAAGCGTGCCGCAATACCTGCAAAAATAATGAGCGAAATACCATTGCCCACACCCCGCTCGGTCATTTGCTCACCTAACCACATTAAAAACATCGTTCCGGTGACCAATGTAACGGTGGCGACAAAGTAAAAATTCAACCCAGGTGAAATAGCAACACCGCTGCTGACTAACCATTTACAAATTCCAATGCCTTGCACTAAGGATAAAATAACTGTCGCATAACGGGTATATTGATTTATCTTGCGACGACCGGCTTCGCCTTCTTTTTTTAACTGAATCATCTTGGGGGAAACAGTGGCATACAACTGCACGATAATGGAGGCGGAAATATAGGGCATAATTCCAAGAGCAAAGATAGTAAGACGGCTTAAGGCTCCTCCGGAAAACATGTTAAATAAGCCTAAAATACCACCCTCATGCTGCTGGAAAAGATCCGCTAATTTGTGAGGATCCAGTCCAGGAACGGGGATATAAGCTCCTAACCGATATACAATTAAACCGATTAACACAAAAAGTAAACGGTTTCTGAGTTCTGTTAAACCCCCGGTAGAAAGGCCTCCCCCCAATTTAGGTTTCATTATTCGACCTTACCACCTGCGGCTTCAATCGCAGCACGAGCACCTCGGGTCACACGCACACCCCGAATAATGAGTTTTTTCTTAATCTCTCCAGTACCAAATATCTTAGCTTGTTTATGGATAGAGGAAATCAAATTTGCAGCCTTTAAGGTTGCCAACTCAACCGTATCCGAATCTAATTTGGCTAACTCTTCAAGTCGAATTTCAGCACATTGATGGGCCGTGCGGGATTTAAAACCAAATTTAGGTAACCGGCGCTGTAAGGGCATTTGACCTCCCTCGAAGCCTACCTTATGGTAACCGCCTTTACGAGCATGTTGCCCTTTATGACCTCTTCCGCAGGTTTTTCCCAGTCCACATCCAATGCCTCTACCTACGCGAACTTTAGAGAATTTTGAACCTTTGGCAGGTTTAATTTTGTTTAATTGCAAAACCATATTATTCCGCCTCAACTTTGAGTAAATAGGAAACCTTGTCGATCATACCCCGGTTAGCAGGTGTATCTATCACCAACACAGTATGATGACGGCGGCGTAAGCCTAAACCTTCAACACATTCCCGATGGCCTGGCTTTCTGCCAAACTTACTACCTAGAAGTGTTACTTTAATTTTTTTTACATTTGCCATGGCTCACCTACACTGCTTCTGTAATTTCTTTAATTGTTTTTCCACGCTTGGCTGCTACCGATTCCGGAGTGGCCATTTTCTTAAGACCTTTAATGGTAGCGCGGACTACATTAATTGGATTTGAAGAACCCAAGCATTTTGCCAATACATTTTGCACACCCATGACTTCGAAAACTGCACGCATGGCGTTTCCAGCGATCACACCAGTTCCCTCAGAAGCAGGAAGCATGAGCACTTTGCTTGCACCATGGCGAGCAGAAACTTCGTGTTGTATGGTCTTGTCTTTTAATTGGATGTGAAGCATATTGCGACGAGCTGCTTCCGTAGCTTTTTGTATCGCCACTGGAACTTCACGTGCCTTTCCTCGGCCAAAACCGATTTTACCTTCACCATCTCCAGCGACCACTAAAGCTGAAAAGCTCATTCTTCGACCACCTTTTACAGTTGTTGCATTGCGATTAACCGCTACTAGTTTTTCTATATAACCGTCGCTAACTGCATTTTCCATTTTCATACTTACCTCTTACTTAGAATTCAATCCCGCCTTCGCGAGCAGCATCAGCCAATGCTTTAACCCGACCATGATATTTAAAGCCGGAACGATCAAATGCAACTGTTTTAATCCCTGCCGCCAAACAGCGCTCAGCAATCAATTTACCCACCCTCGCAGCGGCTGTCTTATTGCCGCCATAGGTCACTTCACTGCGTAAATCTTTATCTAAGGTAGACGCTTGCGCAAGCACTTTGGAACCGCAAGGAGAAATCACCTGGGCGTAAATATGTTGTGATGTTCTGTGTACACACAAATGGTTAGCACCCAACCGGCGAATAATACCTCTTGATTTGGTATAGCGCCGAGCACGTTTAAGAATTTTATTAATCATTTACTTTTTCTTAACCTCTTTCAAAATGATTACTTCATCATGATATCTCACACCTTTACCTTTATAAGGTTCAGGCGGACGTATAGAACGAATATTAGCAGCGACCTGAGAGACCAATTGCTTATCCACACCTTTCAACAGGATTTCTGTCGGAGCGGGAATCTCAGCGGTAACGCCTTTGGGTAAAGTAAAATCAACCGGATGCGAAAATCCTAAACTTAAATTAATAATGTTTCCTTGTACTTTGGCACGATAACCTACACCCACTAACACTAATTTTTTTGTAAAACCGTTGCTGACACCTACGACCATGTTATTGGTGATCGCACGGGTGGTCCCAGCAATGGCGTTGGCCTCTCCTGAGTCATTTGCTGGTAAAATTTGCAGGATATTATCCACTACTTTTACTTGCACAAGAGGATGAACTGCATGATGGATTTCACCTAACTTGCCTTTAATAACAAGCTCTTGTCCGGATACACGAACTTCAGTTCCTTTAGGAACCGTGACAGGGATTTTTGCAACTCTACTTATCGCCATGATCTAAACCTCAACCTTAGCTGACTTCACCTAGAACTTCCCCACCTAATTTAAGATGTCGGGCATAACGGTCTGCCATGATTCCCTTGGAAGTGGAAATAATAGCGATACCTAAGCCATTCATCACTTGGGGTAAACTCTTGGCTTTTTTATAAACCCGTAATCCTGGTCTGCTGACGCGTTTCAACACTTCAATAACCGGTTGGCCATTATAGTATTTTAATTCAATAAATAAAGTAGGCTTCTCAGCTTCTTCATCCACGCCGAAATTTTCAATGTAACCTTCATTTTTTAAAACTTCTGCTACGTGCAATTTCAATTTCGACAAGGGCATTGTAATTATAGTTTTACCAACCATTTGCCCATTTCGAATATGAGTAAACATATCAGCTATCGGATCTTGTATATTCATATTGTTACCAACTCGCTTTTCTTAAACCAGGAACGTCTCCACGCATTGCTGCTTGACGCAGACAAATACGGCATAAACCAAATTTTCTTAAAGTGCCATGAGGCCGGCCACAGGAGCGGCAGCGCAGTCTAATGCGTATTGCTGACTCATTCCGCGGTCTTTTTTGAAGTTTGAGTATTGCTTCGTCCGCATCACCTGGATTCAGCCGTACCTGCTCCTTCAACGCAAAACGAGTCTTTTTACCATTTGTTACACGACGAATGCGCTTTAAGTTACGCATAACCACGCTTGTTTTTGCCATATAAAAATACCCTTCTGTACTATTCTCTAAACGGAAACCCAAAGGCTTTTAATAAAGCCAAAGCCTCTTTATTAGTTTTGGCTGTAGTCACAATATTGATATCTAAACCACGTATTGTATCAATTTTGTCATATTCAATTTCAGGAAAAACAATTTGTTCTTTAATTCCTAAGCTATAATTGCCCCGACCATCGAATGCTTTAACACTAAAGCCACGAAAATCCCGGATGCGTGGAATAGCTATCATGATCAGCCGCTGTAAAAAATCATACATGCGTTCACGTCGTAATGTCACTTTACAACCGATTGGCATGCCTTCTCGGATTTTAAATCCGGCAATGGACTTGCTTGCGATCGTCGACACGGGTTTTTGACCACTGATACGTGTCATATCGTCTAAAGCATGAGTTAAGATTTTTTTATCAGCAACCGCTTCACCTACACCCATATTTAAGATAATTTTAGTGATATGAGGAACTTCCATAACACTGGTGTAATTAAACTCTTTTTGCAACTGTGGAATTAATGTTTCCACATATAAACTTTGTAAAGTATTCATGTGTAATGCTTCTCTCTTTACTTGCCTGTCACATCAATGACTTCATTATTGGATTTAAAATAACGCACCTTACGTTTATTGCCTTCTTCACCCACCCATTTAAACCCAATACGATCAGGTTGATTGGTAGTTAAATTTAACAACGCAACATTTGAAATATGTATGCTAGATTCCTTCTGAACAATTCCACCTTCAATTTTTTTTTGAGGATTGGGTTTAGTATGTTTTTTTACTAAATTAATCCCCTCAACGACAATTTTGCCGGTGGGAAATACCTTTAAAACTCTACCCACACGTCCGCGGTCACGGCCAGTAATGACAACGACAGTATCACCTAATCTTATTTTTTGCATAATTACAACACCTCGAGCGCTAACGATACTATTTTCATAAATTGAGCAATAGAGCGCAACTCACGAGTGACCGGTCCAAAAATACGGGTTCCAATGGGTTGTAACTGCGCATTCAATAATACGACAGCATTACTATCAAAACGTATGATAGAACCATCCGCTCTTCGCATAGGTTTACGAGTACGAACCACTAAAGCATTCATTACTTCGCCTTTTTTAACTTTACCTCGTGGTATCGCTTCTTTAATGCTGACCTTAATCACATCACCGATGCGGGCATACCGACGCTTAGAGCCACCCAAGACTTTAATACACATCACTTTACGAGCGCCGCTATTATCAGCAACTTGTAATATAGATTGAGTTTGTATCATCGCCCCGTCCCCTCAATAATTTCAGCCTTTTCTTTAATATTGTCCAAAACCCACGTTTTTGTTTTAGAGATAGGCCGGCATTCTTTAACTACGACCACATCGCCATGACGCGCTAAATTGTCAGGATTATGCGCATGGATTTTGGTCGAGCGGCGAATAATCTTTTGATATTTAGGGTGACGAACACGTCTTTCGACTAAAACAACAATAGTTTGCTGCATTTTATCACTCACCACGACGCCAGTCAAAGTCCGCGGCAGGGTTATTTTTTCACTCATACTTTCCGCTCCTTTTCATTAATAATGGTGAGAATTCGGGCGATATTCTTGCGAATATTTTGAAATGAATTCCTCTTAGGGGTTTCGCCCATGCCTTTTTCAAGTCGCAATTTAAACTGTTCATTTGCCTGTTCAACCAAAAGCTGACGTAATTCGTTAATATTTTTTTCTCTTAATTCAGTAGCGTTCATATTATCCCCGTTCACGCTTCACAAATACTACTTTCAAAGGTAGTTTTGCTGCAGCCAAAGTAAATGCTTCACGCGCCAATTCTTCCGGTATACCTTCAATTTCAAACATGACACGACCCGGTTTAATCTCAGCAACCCAGTATTCTACGTTCCCCTTACCTTTACCCTGACGGACTTCTAAGGGCTTTTTAGTAATTGGTTTGTCCGGGAAAATTTGAATATATAATTTTCCCCCTCTTTTAACATGACGAGTAATAGCCCGTCGAGCCGCTTCAATCTGTCGAGCGGTAATCCTGCCTCGATCTATCGCTTTTAAGCCATATTCACCAAAATGAACTGAAGAACCGCTAGTAGCCAATCCGCGATTTCGGCCTTTAAATTGTTTACGATATTTAGTACGAGCCGGTTGACGCATATCTATTCCTCACTATTCTCAGTAGATTCTTCTTGACCCACTTTTTTCGGTTGTTCTTTCTGCTGCAAATGAGTTTCACCTTTGAAAATCCAAACTTTAACACCGATACTTCCATAGGTAGTTTCAGCAGTTGCAGTACCATAATCAATGTCGGCGCGGAAAGTATGCAATGGCACCCTACCTTCGCGATATTTTTCAGTACGAGCAATTTCAGATCCGGCCAAGCGACCTGATAATGAAACTTTAACTCCTTGAGCCCCATGCCGCATAGTGGTTTGGACAGCGCGTTTCATGGCTCTTCTAAACATAACACGGCGCTCTAATTGACCAGCAATGCTTTCAGCAACTAACTTAGCTTCTAAGTCAGGTTTGCGGACTTCCTCGATGGTTAAATGGACTGGCACCTGCATGATTTGTGCTACTTCTTTCCGGAGTGTTTCAACATCCGAACCTTTTTTACCAATAATGACACCAGGACGAGCTGAATAGATAGCTACTCTAGCGTTTCTAGCTGGACGTTCTATTAAAATCTGACTAACCCCAGCGCCCTTTAATTTTTTAGATAGAAACTTTCTAACTTTCATATCATTATTCAAATAATTAGCATAGTCTTTACTATGTGCATACCATTTAGAAGTCCAATCTTTGGTTATGCCGAGCCTAATACCGTTTGGATTTACCTTTTGACCCATTGTCTATTTCTCCCCCTCAGCATCTGCAACAATGACTTTAATATGACAAGTCGGTTTGATGATACGATTTCCACGGCCACGCGCCCGGGTACGCATACGTTTTAATCTAGGACCATGGTCAACACAGATTGTTTTAATGCGTAAATCGTCAATATCAGCTCCTAAATTATGCTCAGCATTGGCAATTGCAGAACTAACTGCTTTTTTAACAATGACGGCAGCTTTTTTATTGCTAAATTTTAAAATTTTAACCGCTTGACCCACTGGCAAGCCGCGCACTAAGTCAGCGACCAAGCGTGTTTTTTGCACGGAAAGTCCGGCATATTTCAATATTGACATGGCTTGCATTATTCAGCCCCTCCCGGTTTTTTAGCTTTTTTGTCTGCGGCAGAATGCCCACGGAATATTCGTGTTAAGGCAAATTCACCCAGCTTATGCCCTACCATATTTTCAGAAATATAAATAGGAACATGATCCTTACCATTGTGTACAGCTATAGTTAAACCCACCATATCAGGTAAAATCATCGATCTTCTCGACCAAGTTTTTATCGGACGTTTACTGCTTGTGGCCACTGCTTCCTGTATTTTTTTTAGAAGGTGGTGGTCTACATAGGGGCCTTTTTTAATCGATCTTGCCATGGTTTATTCTCTCAACCTAGTAGTTCTATTTAACACGCCTATCGCGCACTCGCATACTATCAGTGCGTTTATTCCGTCTGGTTTTATAACCCTTCGTAGGTAAGCCATTGGGTGACACTGGATGACGGCCACGAGTACGACCTTCACCTCCCCCATGACAATGATCTACAGGGTTCATTGCTGTTCCTCGCACGGTGGGGCGAATTCCTCGCCAACGGTTAGCACCTGCCTTACCCAAAGAACGTAAATTATGTTCAGAGTTTGCCACCTCACCAATGCAAGCACGGCAAGAAGCCAAAATTCTGCGCAACTCCCCAGAACGCATACGAATCAGAGCATAAGAACCTTCTATACCCGCTAATTGGGCAGAAGTTCCTGCACTTCTCATCAATTGCGCACCTTTACCTGGTTTTAATTCAACACAGTGAATAGGAGAACCAAATGGAATATTTCGCAACGGTAAACAATTGCCAGGTTTAATTGGCGATTGCGGGCCGGATTGAACTTCTGAACCAGCATGCAAATCTTTAGGGGCAATAATATAACGTCTTTCACCATCTGCGTATAGTACTAAAGCCAGATGTGCGGAACGGTTGGGATCATATTCCAAACGCTCAACGCGGCCTACAACACCCTCTTTATCTCTGATAAAGTCTACGTGACGGTAATGATGTTTATGTCCGCCGCCGCGACGTCTTACCGTAATGCGGCCTTGATTGTTTCGGCAGCTAATACGTTGCTTACTGCTCACCAGAGGTGCATAAGGTGTACCTTTATGTAACTCAGGGTTAACCACTTTGATAACAAAGCGGCGTCCTGCGGATGTCGGGTTTGCTTTTATTAACGCCATAAAAATACCTAATTATTTATTAATATCAATCTCTTGATCTTTTTCTAACACCACATATGCCTTTTTCCAGGTTTGGGTAGACCCAGGAGTCTTGCTAAATCTTCTAGATTTACCTTTCACTCTGCAAATTTGCACTGAACGAACTTTCACTTTGAGAAGTTGTTCAACAGCGTGACGTACCTCAAACTTATTGGCGCTCAGTAAAACTTTAAAAGCATATTGCCTATAAGGTCCCGAAGCTTGCGATGTTTTTTCCGTGACATGCGGAGCCTGGAGAATATTTAATAAACGGATTTCGCTCATTGCAGCTTCTCCTCAAGTTTCTTCAACATATCAATAGTTAGTAAAACGTGATCAGAAGCAATCAAGCTTACTGGATCGACATAATTTAAAGCACTTATATTAATGTAAGGCACATTGCCGGAAGCCAAAAGTAAATTAGGATCTTCAGAATCCGTAATTATTAAAACTTTTTTGAGATTTAGGTTTTTCAACTTAGTGACCAAATCTTTAGTTTTAGGAGTACTCACAGTAAATTCATCAACAATAGTAAAGCGTTCTTGACGAATTAACTCGGAAAAAATGGCTCTCAATGCTTGACGATACATTTTGCGATTCACTTTCTGCTGGTAACTTCGAGTAGAAGCAGCAAAAACCTTACCACCTCCTCTCCACAAAGGACTACGGATAGATCCAGCACGCGCACGTCCAGTACCTTTTTGTTTCCAAGGTTTAATACCGCCACCGCGAACTTCACTGCGAGTCTTCTGAGCCTTGGTGCCCGCCCGAGCTGCAGCTAAGTAGGCAGTAATGACTTGATGCACAAGCGCTTCGTTAAAAGGACATGAAAAAAGATCTTCTGAAACATTCACGCCTGTTTTTGATGGCGCGCCCGATTGGGTAATCACTGGCAATTCCATCATTCACCTCCCCGTTCTTTAACGGACGGTAAAACAGTTACAGTACCACCTGGAGCGCCAGGAACAGACCCTCTAACCAGCAGTAGATTACGTTCAACATCTACCATAACCACTTCTTGATTTTGTAAGGTCCTTTTGACACTACCCAGATGACCAGGCATTTTCTTGCCTTTAAATACATTCCCTGGTGTTTGTCTTTGACCAGTAGAACCAATCGCACGAGTAGACAAAGAATTACCGTGGGTGGCATCTTGCTTAGCAAAATGATGCCTTTTAATACCGCCAGCAAAACCTTTACCTTTCGATATACCCGTTACATCGACAGCCTGGCCTAGCTTAAAGTGATCTACCTTGATACTGTCACCGACTGTTCGACCTTCCAGTTCTTTCTCAGAAACACGGAATTCACAGGTGACATTTCCAGCTTCAACACCGGCTTTACGAAAATGACCCGTCATGGGTTTGTTTAACCGCGAAGCCTTCTTATGGCCAGCAGTAATTTGCAAAGCACAATAACCATCACTTGCAATATTTTTAATTTGAGTAATGCGGTTAGGTGAAATTGCAATCACCGTTACCGGAATTGATTCCCCGGAGTCTGTAAAAACTCGCGTCATTCCGCATTTAGTACCCACTAACCCAAGCATTTTTTTATCTCCAACCAACTATTTCACTTCGTGGGAATTTTATTCCACACTGATTTGAACATCGACTCCAGCTGCTAAATCCAGTTTCATCAGCGCATCCACCGTTTTATCTGTGGGTTGCACAATGACAACCAAACGTTTATGAGTACGTATCTCATATTGATCTCGCGCATCTTTATCAGCATGCGGAGAAATTAATACAGTATAACGCTCAATTTTGGTTGGCAAAGGAATTGGACCATTGATGCGTGCTCCAGTTCGTTTTGCTGTATCCACAATTTCAGCAGTTGCACGATCTAACAATCGATGATCAAACGCCTTCAGCCGAATTATAATTCTTTCATTAGCAGCCATTTATAGTTCTCTATTACTCAATTATCTTCGAAACAACACCAGCGCCTACAGTTCGTCCGCCTTCGCGAATAGCAAAGCGAACACCTTGTTCCATTGCAATAGGAGCAATCAATTCCACGTTCATTTTGATATTGTCGCCCGGCATTACCATTTCTACACCCGCTGGCAGCTCTACTGCACCTGTTACGTCAGTTGTGCGGAAATAGAATTGCGGACGATACCCTTTGAAAAATGGAGTATGACGGCCACCTTCTTCTTTAGAAAGGACATACACTTCCGCTTCAAACTTAGTATGGGGCTTAATGGAGCCTTTCTTAGCCAACACTTGACCGCGTTCGACATCTTCGCGTTTTAAACCGCGTAATAAAATACCTACGTTATCACCAGCCTGACCTTGATCCAACAATTTGCGGAACATTTCAACACCAGTACAGGTGCTTACTTGAGTATCTCTGATACCAACGATCTCAACTTCATCACCTACTTTGATGATGCCACGATCAATACGGCCAGTAACCACAGTACCACGACCAGAAATAGAAAATACGTCTTCAATAGGCATTAAGAAAGGTTTATCAATCTCACGCTTTGGATCTGGAATATATGAATCCAAAGTATCCAAGAGTTTGAGAATTGCTTTTTCACCTAAATCACCTTTATCGCCTTCCAATGCTTTTAAAGCAGAACCGACAACTATTGGCGTGTCATCGCCAGGAAAATTATAGCTGCTGAGCAGTTCACGAACTTCCATTTCAACCAAATCTAATAATTCTTTATCATCCACCATGTCGGCTTTATTCAAAAATACAATGATGTATGGAATGCCCACTTGGCGAGCCAAAATGATATGTTCACGTGTTTGGGGCATAGGACCATCAGCAGCGGACACTACTAATATGGCTCCATCCATTTGCGCAGCCCCGGTAATCATGTTTTTAACATAGTCAGCATGGCCAGGGCAATCTACGTGGGCATAATGACGTTTGTCAGTTTCGTATTCTACGTGTGCAGTGTTAATTGTGATACCACGAGCTCTTTCCTCAGGCGCGTTATCAATCGTGTCATAGCCTCTAAATTGGGCCTTACCTCTTTCGGAGGACACTTTAGTGATGGCCGCAGTGAGGGTGGTTTTGCCATGGTCAACGTGACCAATAGTTCCCACGTTAACGTGTGTTTTATTTCTTACAAATGCTTCTGCCATAAAATACCTCGTATGTGAATTTCAACTCAGAGGGAAAATCACAATCCCCTTGAGAACCCCAAAAAGAACTCCGTTAGAAGTCCTACTATTTCTTTTTAATTACCGCTTCCGCGATATTCGCTGGAGCTTCCAAATATTTTAGAAACTCCATTGTATAAGTCGCTCGACCTTGACTCAATGAACGTAAGTCTGTCGCATAACCAAACATTTCTGCTAAAGGCACTTCTGCATTAACGATTTTACCCGCCGGACTTTCATCCATACCCTGTATCATGCCACGACGACGATTCAAGTCGCCTACCACATCACCCATGTAGTCTTCAGGCGTCACTACTTCAACTTTCATAATAGGCTCAAGTAGTACCGGACTCGCCTTAAGCGCTCCTTCTTTGAAGCCTATTGAACCGGCAATTTTAAACGCCATTTCGCTAGAGTCAACATCATGATATGAACCATCAAATAATGTGACCTTTGCATCTACAACAGGGTAGCCGGCAAGGATACCATTTTCCATCTGCTCTTGTACACCCTTTCCGACCGCTGGAATGAATTCTCTTGGTATAACACCACCTACGATCGCATTTACAAATTCGAAACCGCCGCCTCGCTCTTGTGGTTCAATTCGTAACCAAACATGGCCATATTGACCTCTACCACCCGTTTGACGGATGTATTTAGACTTCATATTCAACGGTTTTTCGGATCGTT
This sequence comes from uncultured Pseudomonadota bacterium, assembly GCA_963795715.1. Taxonomy (GTDB): domain Bacteria; phylum Pseudomonadota; class Gammaproteobacteria; order Coxiellales; family Coxiellaceae; genus JAFEDN01. The sequence continues at coordinate 1,262,594 of CAWCIY010000003.1, read as the reverse complement.
TCACGATAAGCTACGCGAGGTTTACCTACATTGGCTTCCACTTTAAATTCGCGTCGCATACGATCAACAATAATTTCAAGATGCAGTTCACCCATACCTTCGATAATAGTCTGACCAGACTCAGGATCTGTATGCACCCTAAAAGAAGGATCTTCGTGAGCCAACTTACCTAAAGCGACGCCCATTTTTTCTTGGTCACCTTTGGTTTTAGGCTCAACCGCAACTGAAATAACCGGCTCAGGGAATTCCATTCTTTCTAAACGAATTAAATTGTCCGGATCGCATAAAGTATCACCGGTAGTGACATCTTTTAAGCCTACACAGGCTGCGATATCTCCCGCACGCACTTCTTTGATTTCTTCTCGGGTGTTAGCATGCATTTGCAGCAAACGACCAATCCGCTCTTTACGATTTTTAACAGTATTGTAAACGGCATCACCCGATCGGAGTATTCCTGAATAAACTCGGATAAAGGTCAAAGTACCTACGTAAGGATCAGTCATGATCTTGAAAGCCAGCGACGCAAAAGGTTCTTTTTCTGAAGGATGACGAAAGATTTCCTTACCCCGATCATCCTCTCCTTTAACCGGAGGAATATCTAAGGGTGAAGGTAAATACTCAATAACAGCATCTAAGAGTGCTTGAACTCCTTTATTTTTAAACGCGCTGCCACATAAAACTGGGACTATCTGGTTTGCAATCGTTAATTTTCTCAAACCACGTTTAATTTCTTCTACAGATAATTCACCTGTCTCCAGGTATTTTTCCATCAAAGAATCTTCAGATTCAGCAGCAGCCTCAACAATTTTTTCGCGCCATTCTTGACAATCTGCAACCATATCAGAGGAGATTTCTTTTTCTTCAAAGGTCATACCCAAATCATCTTCGTTCCAATATATGGCTTTCATTAAAACGAGATCGACTACCCCTTTAAACTCATCTTCAGCGCCGATCGGCAACTGTATCGGAATAGGTCGGGCGCCTAAGCGTTTACGAATTTGCTCAACACAAAATAGGAAGTTTGCACCAGCGCGATCCATCTTGTTGACAAATGAGAGTCTTGGCACGCCGTATTTATTAGCTTGGCGCCAAACTGTTTCACTTTGCGGTTCCACACCACTGACTGCGTCGAACAAGGCACAAGCGCCATCAAGCACTTTGAGAGAACGCTCTACTTCGATGGTAAAATCTACGTGCCCAGGCGTATCAATAATGTTGATGCGATGCTGTGGAAATTGCTTACTCATGCCACTCCAATAACAGGTGGTTGCAGCTGAAGTAATCGTAATTCCACGCTCTTGTTCTTGTTCCATCCAGTCCATAGTCGCAGCGCCTTCGTGGACTTCTCCGATTTTATGAGACTTTCCAGTGTAGAATAAAATACGTTCGGTACATGTGGTTTTACCCGCATCAATATGCGCCATAATGCCGATATCACGTAATTTTGATAAATCTATTGACATGTTTTTTTACCAGCGATAGTGAGCAAACGCTTGGTTTGCTTTAGCCATGCGATGTACATCATCGCGTTTTTTAACAGCGCCACCGCGCCCGCCAAGGGCGTCCAAAATTTCTTGCGCCAACCGCATCATCATGCCCTTTTGACTACGCTGGCCTGCAAATTCAACCAGCCAACGCATTGCTAAAGCCACTCGACGCGTTTCTCTAATTTCTACCGGGACTTGATAGGTAGAACCACCCACACGGCGAGATTTGACTTCTACCAGAGGGGTTACGTTTTCTAAAGCTTTTCTAAAAGCCTTTAGCGCCGCAGCACGCGCATCTTCGCTGTTTCGAATGGTAGCGCTGCTAGCTAGCTTTCTGCCGCCATGAGAACCGCCGCCCTGTCCACCATGATCGCCGCCGTCGCCCTCGCCGTCACCACTGATGTTTACGGCATGTTTAGCCACATGATCTAAGGCGCCATACACTATTTTTTCAGCAATGGATTTTTTGCCATTTCTCATCACTGTATTAATAAATTTAGCTAGCAAAATACTATGAAATAACGGATCTGGAAGGATCTCACGTCGAGGAGCAGCTTTTCTTCTAGGCATAATCTTTCTCTTTTTTATTCCTTCGGTTTCTTTTCGCCGTATTTCGAACGTCCACGTCGACGTCCAGATACGCCCGCGGTGTCTAAACTACCACGTACTACGTGATAACGCACACCAGGTAAATCTTTAACACGGCCACCGCGAATTAATACTACAGAGTGCTCCTGTAGGTTATGACCTTCGCCGCCAATGTATGAGGTTACCTCTGCCCCGTTTGTTAACCGAACACGAGCTACTTTTCTTAAAGCTGAGTTTGGTTTTTTCGGTGTGGTGGTGTAAACACGGGTGCACACTCCACGTCTTTGAGGACAACCTTCCAATGCAGGTACATTAGTCTTTTTCGGTTGACTTCTACGCGGTTTACGTACTAATTGGTTAATTCTTGCCATTCAGTTGCAATCTCCAAACAAATAATTATCTATCTGCCCAAGTGGACAGGGTGGGTCATTCTAAATAAGCTAGTATCCGTTTGTCAACGGGTTTTTCAAGAAAAAAGTGCTAAAAAAGCACGAAATCATTAAAACAGCGAGTATTGTTAGCCCACGACTTGATCGCGGGGTCCATGAACCGCACAGATTCCCAGATACCGCGGTCAAGCCGCGGTATGACGGAATGGGTATCGCGATATGACGGATTGTATCCGTTACTCGTCTTCGCCCGCGTCTTTCTTTAACGCTTCGCTAAGAGCTTTTTCTGCTTCCGCGGCCACTTCCTCAGAAGTCGGCGCCGGCGGAGGAGTCACTGGTTCTACAGCAACTTCCTTTTTACGGCGTGAAGAGTGATAGGCATGCCCAGTTCCAGCAGGAATCAACCTACCTACCATGACATTTTCTTTCAAACCTCTTAATTCGTCACGCTTGCCTGCTACAGAAGCACCCGTCAACACGCGTGTAGTCTCCTGGAAGGAGGCGGCTGACAAGAATGAATCTGTTGCCAAAGAAGCTTTAGTTAACCCCAAAAGCACAGGTTCATAAGTAGCAGAAATTCCTTTTCTTTGAGCCAATTTTTCGTTTTCAATATCGACTCTATAATGCTCGACCTGCTCACCTTTGATAAAACCGCTATCACCCGGATCTTTAATTTCTACTTTTCTCAACATTTGACGAACAATGACTTCAATGTGTTTATCATTAATTTTTACACCTTGTAAGCGATAAACTTCTTGTACCTCGTCTACAATATAGTTCGCCAAGGCGTTGACACCCAACAACCGTAATACATCGTGAGGATCAGTGGAACCATCGGCAATCATTTCACCTTTGGTCACCGTTTCACCTTCAAATACAGTGATACGCCGCCACTTCGGCACTAATTGTTCAAACTTGGTATTATCAGGTGCGGTAATAATCAAGCGGCCTTTTTCCTTGGTGTCTTTACCAAAGCTCACGACGCCGGTAATTTCTGCTAATATAGCAGCGTCTTTAGGTCTGCGAGCTTCGAACAAATCGGCTACTCTGGGCAAACCACCGGTAATATCGCGAGTTTTAGAAGCTTCTTGAGGAATACGCGCCAACACATCACCTACTTCCACCTTCTGGCCATCTTCTTTATTGATGATGGTGCCTTCCGATAAGAAATAATGAGCTGGAATGCTGCTGCCTGGCAGGCATACATCCTTGCGTTTTTCGTCAATCAACTTAATCATCGGCCGCAATTCCTTACCACTGACACCGCGTTGACGGCTGGCGGTAACTACTATGCTGCTTAAACCCGTGAGTTCATCCGTTTGGCGGCTCATTGTAACACCTTCTACCAAATCGACTAACTGCAATCGACCAGCGACTTCAGTAATAATTGGATGGGTGTGTGGATCCCACTGGGCAACCACTTGACCTCCTTTTACGCTGCCGCCGTCTTTGACACTGAGCGCTGCGCCATAAGGCACTTTATACTGTTCACGTTCTGCACCATGAATGTCATGGACAATTAAAGCTCCGGAACGAGAAACCGCCACCACCGTGCCGTCAGGCTGCTTGACTGTTTTTAAGTTTTGTAAACGCACTGTGCCATCCACTTTAACTTGGATGTTATTGATCGCGGTGGTCCTAGAAGCTGCACCACCGATATGGAAGGTACGCATGGTAAGCTGCGTTCCTGGTTCACCGATGGATTGAGCCGCTACAACGCCTACCGCTTCACCCACATTCACTAAGTGACCACGCGCTAAATCTCGACCATAGCACGATGCGCAAACACCATACCGTGTTTTACAGGTAATGGTAGAACGTACTTTAAGAGAGTCTATGTTATGCGCTTCTAAAATAGCGATTTCTTTTTCTTCTAACAACGTGCCAATCGGTAAAATCTCTTTTTTGGTTTTAGGATCCACTACTGGATCTATCAGCACGCGGCCTAAAGCACGCTCGGATAATGGCTCGACCACGTCGCCGCCTTCAATATGCGGACGCATTTCAATACCGGCTGTTGTTCCGCAATCTTGTTCTGTTACCATCAAATCTTGCGCCACATCCACTAAACGGCGAGTTAAATAACCCGAGTTTGCAGTTTTCAAAGCGGTATCAGCCAAACCTTTGCGGGCGCCGTGGGTAGATGTAAAATATTGACCTACGGTTAAGCCTTCGCGGAAGTTTGCAGTAATCGGTGTTTCAATAATGCTGCCATCTGGTCGCGCCATCAAACCACGCATACCAGCTAACTGGCGGATTTGTGTAGCTGAACCACGAGCGCCGGAATCTGCCATCATCCACACGGCATTAAAAGAATTTTCCGAAGCAGAAATTTCCGACATCATCGCTTTAGCGACCAGTTCTGTGGTGTGCGCCCAAATATCCACTACCTTACTATAACGTTCGCCACGGGTTACTAAACCGGAAGCATATTGCTGCTCAATATCACGCACCTCATTTTCAGCGCGATTAATAATTTCCGCTTTTTCTTTCGGAATAACCATATCGTTAATACCAATGGATACGCCAGAATAGGTTGCATAACGGAAACCTGTGTACATGAGCTGGTCAGCAAAAATCACGGTTTCTTTTAATCCTAATTGCCGGTAGCATTCGTTAAGCAACTGCGAAATCATTTTTTTCGTCATGGGACGATCAATTAAGCTAAAAGACAATCCTTTAGGAATCACTTCCCATAACAAAACACGGCCCACAGTAGTATCCATTAATTCTAGTTTATCTTTAATCTTGAGTCGGACCTTGATCCTAGCGTGAATGTCTGCTTGTTTATTTTGGAAAGCACGAGCAAGTTCTTGTTCATCGGCAAAAATCATGCCTTCGCCTTTTACTCCAGCTCGTTCACGAGTCATGTAGTATAAGCCCAACACCACGTCTTGAGTTGGCACAATGATGGGTTCACCATTGGCTGGGTGCAATACGTTGTTGGTAGACATCATTAAAGATCGCGCTTCTAGTTGTGCTTCCAAAGTTAAAGGCACATGTACCGCCATTTGGTCACCGTCAAAGTCGGCGTTATAAGCAGTACAGACTAAAGGATGCAACTGGATTGCTTTACCCTCGATCAAAACAGGTTCAAATGCTTGAATACCTAAGCGGTGCAATGTGGGTGCACGGTTTAGCAATACAGGATGCTCACGGATGACATCCGCTAAAATATCCCACACTTCAGGTACTTCCATTTCCACCATGCGCTTGGCAGCTTTAATGGTAGTGACCAAGCCACGACGTTGTAATCTGCTAAAAATAAACGGTTTGAATAATTCCAAGGCCATACGCTTTGGTAAACCACATTGATGCAGTTTTAATTCCGGACCTACTACGATTACAGAACGTCCCGAGTAGTCAACGCGTTTACCCAATAAGTTCTGACGGAAGCGTCCGCCTTTACCCTTGATCATGTCGGATAAGGATTTCAGCGGTCTGCGGTTGGAGCCGAGAATGGCCCGTCCGCGCCGTCCATTATCCAATAAGGCATCCACGGCTTCTTGCAACATACGCTTTTCATTTCGTACGATGATGTCTGGGGCATTTAAATCTAACAATCGTTTTAAACGATTATTACGATTGATGACTCGACGATATAAATCATTGAGATCTGAAGTGGCGAAACGTCCACCATCTAATGGCACCAAGGGCCGCAAATCGGGAGGTAGAACTGGCAGTACTGTCAGCACCATCCACTCAGGTTTGTTTCCTGAAGCAATAAAATCATTCATGATTTTTAACCGCTTACGCAGTTTTACGATTTTAGTTTCAGAGGTGGTGGTAAATAATTCTTCTTGTAGTTTTTTGACGTCTTCTTCTAAATTAATTTCCCGCAGTAAACGCTCAATCGCTTCCGCCCCCATCAACGCTTCAAATTCATCACCGTACTCTTCTATCGCATCTAAATAAGCTTCTTCCGAGAGTAATTGGCCTTTATCCAAAGGTGTCATACCAGGATCAACTACGACGAATGCTTCGAAATATAAAATTCTTTCGATATCGCGCAAAGTCATATCCAGCATCAAGCCGATGCGGGATGGCAGCGACTTTAAATACCAGATGTGTGCTACCGGACAAGCTAATTCGATATGTCCCATACGGTCGCGGCGAACTTTGGCTAAAGTGACTTCGACTCCGCATTTTTCACAAACCACACCACGATGTTTAAGACGTTTGTATTTACCGCATAAACATTCGTAATCTTTAATCGGTCCGAAAATTTTCGCGCAGAATAAGCCATCTCTTTCCGGTTTGAATGTACGGTAGTTAATGGTTTCAGGCTTTTTAACTTCACCAAATGACCACGAACGAATATCGGCCGGTGAAGCTAAACGAATTCTTAAAGCATCAAATTCATCGACCGCGTGGTCCACTTTTATTTGTTTTAATAAGTCTCTCAAAGCATTTCTCCTAGGAGTTAGGTTTACGCTTAATCTAGCATCTGTCATTCCGCGACTTGGTCGCGGATTCTCACTAGATCCCGCGATCAAGTCGCGGGATGACGGATCATTATTCACTCTCCAATGTTATATCAATACCCAAAGAACGAATTTCTTTTACTAATACGTTAAAAGATTCGGGCATACCGGCATCCATTTTATGGTTACCGTCCACTATGTTTTTGTACATACGTGTACGTCCGTTAACGTCATCAGATTTCACCGTCAACATTTCTTGTAAGGTATAGGCCGCACCGTATGCTTGCAGCGCCCATACTTCCATTTCTCCAAAACGTTGACCTCCGAATTGAGCCTTACCACCTAGCGGCTGTTGCGTGACTAAGCTGTAAGAGCCGGTTGAACGTGCATGCATTTTATCATCCACTAAGTGATTTAATTTCAGCATATACATATAACCAACCGTAATCGGCCTTTCAAACGGTTCACCAGTACGACCATCAATCAGTTTTGTTTGGCCTGATTCTGGTAATCCGCCCAAAGAAAGTAACCGGCGAATTTCTGCCTCGCTGGCGCCGTCAAATACAGGCGTACTCACCGGTACACCATGCTTCAAGTTTTGCGCCAATTCAAATATCTCCGTATCGGTCAAGGCGTCCAAGTTGATATTATGCTCATTGCTCACCTCATAAATAGGCTTTAATAATCCCCGCAGTTGTTCCACTGAGGGTTGTTGTTGCAACAAATCACCTATTCTCTGGCCTAACCCTTTTGCCGCCCAACCCAAATGAGTTTCTAAAATTTGCCCGATGTTCATACGAGAAGGTACGCCCAAGGGATTAAGAACGATATCCACCGGAGTGCCGTCCTCTAAATAAGGCATATCTTCAATGGGTACAATGGTAGAAATAACTCCTTTGTTACCATGGCGTCCGGCCATTTTATCTCCAGGTTGAATACGGCGCTTAACTGCCAAATAAACTTTAACAATTTTAATGATACCCGGCGCCAAGTCATCGCCTTGAGCTAATTTTTGACGAGCATCTTTCAGCCTGTCGTCTCTTTCCTTACGCAGATTTTTATAAGCATCTTGGGCTGCTTCTAGCCGTTGATGGATCTCTTCATCACGAATTCGGATTTCAAACCATTTTTCGTGCGGCAATTCCTGTAAGTAAGCTTTGGTAATCTTGGAGCCGGCTTTCAATTTAGCAGGACCGCCATCGGCTAAGTTGCCTACCAAAAATTCTTCCAAGCCACCAAACAAAGCTTCTTCACGAATGCGCATTTCGTCGTTGGAATCTTTCAGCAGCTTTGCAAACTTAGCTTCTTCAATTTCTAAAGCTCTGACGTCTTTTTTCATGCCTTCCCTAGTAAAAATGTGCACGTCAATGACTGTGCCATTCATACCGGAGGGGACTCGCAAAGAGCTGTCTTTTACGTCCGAAGCCTTTTCACCGAAGATAGCACGTAGTAATTTTTCTTCGGGTGAAAGTTGAGTTTCACCTTTGGGTGTGACTTTACCCACTAAAATATCACCCGCATCCACTTCAGCACCTACGAACACAATGCCAGACTTATCTAATTTAGCTAAGGCACTTTCACCCACATTGGGTATATCCGCTGTCACTTCTTCCGGCCCCAATTTGGTATCGCGAGCGATACAGGTTAGTTCTTGGATATGAATGGTGGTAAAGCGATCTTCTTCTACCAATTTTTCCGAAATTAAAATAGAATCTTCATAGTTATAACCATTCCAGGGCATAAAGGCGACTAACAGATTTTGCCCTAGAGCTAATTCACCTAAATCTGTGGATGGGCCGTCCGCCAAAACATCACCGACTTCCACACGATCACCCACATTGACTATGGGTTGTTGATTAATACAAGTATTGTAGTTGGAACGATTGAATTTAATGAGATTATAAATATCAACCGCTCCATTTTTATCATTCACCGCTTTTGAATCCACACGCACCACGATACGGCCTGAATCCACGGAATCCACTACTCCTGGCCGAACAGCGCTGGCAGTGACTCCAGAATCTACAGCCACTATTCTTTCAATACCTGTACCAACCAGTGGTTTTTCCGGTTTAATGGTGGGGACCGCTTGCCGTTGCATGTTTGAACCCATCAAAGCACGGCTGGTGTCATCGTGCTCTAAGAAGGGAATCAAAGCAGCAGCCACTGAAACCATCTGTTGAGGCGAAACATCCATATAATTGACTTTTTCCGGTAAGGCCAAAGTCGATTCGTTTTTATATCGGCATAGGACTAAATCGCTGGTTAAGCGGCCATGTTCAATAGGAGTGTTCGCCTGAGCAATGTAGTAATCTCCTTCTTCAATGGCAGATAAATAATCTACTTGATCAGTCACCTGGCCATCTACAATCTTCCGATAGGGACTTTCCAAAAAGCCATACAGGTTGGTACGGGCAAACACAGATAAAGAATTAATCAAACCAATGTTTGGACCTTCAGGCGTCTCAATCGGACACAAGCGGCCATAATGGGTAGGATGCACGTCTCGAACTTCAAATCCGGCTCTTTCTCGAGTTAATCCACCAGGTCCTAAAGCAGAAATTCTGCGTTTATGAGTTATTTCTGAAAGTGGGTTGTTCTGATCCATGAATTGAGAAAGCTGGCTGGAGCCAAAAAATTCTTTAATCGCCGCAGCCACTGGTTTGGCGTTTACTAAATCTTGAGGCATCATATTTTCGATATCGGCTAAACTTAAGCGGTCTTTTACTGCTCGATCGACGCGAACCAAGCCAATTCGGAACTGATTTTCGGTCATTTCACCAACGCTTCGTACACGCCGGTTACCTAAATGATCGATATCATCGACCTCACCTTGGCCGTCGCGAATAGCAACCAGAACTTTTAATACCGCTACAATGTCTTCTTTCGACAACACACCCGGGCCGGTCAACTCTTCTCTTCCCACTCGACGATTAAATTTCATGCGACCGACTGGCGATAAATCATAGCGATCAATAGAGAAAAACAAATTGTTAAACAAAGTTTCAGCCGCATCTTTGGTTGGCGGCTCACCCGGACGCATAATGCGGTAAATTTCAATTAACGCTTCTAACTGATTGCGGGTAGTATCTAATTTCAAAGTATCAGAAATATAAGGGCCGCATTCGATCTCATTGATATAAAGAGTCTTAATGGTTTCAATGCCGGCTTTCTTAAACTGGTTAATCAAATCCAATGTAACGTCTTGACCCGCTTGCGCTAAAACCTCACCGGTAGCAGGATCAGCTATGGCTTCGGCTATGACTTTAGTCACCAGATATTCAACTGGGACATCTAATTCAGTTAAACCGGCTTTTTCCATCTGCCGAACATGTCGAGCCGAAATACGGCGACCTTCTTCGATAATGATTTCGCCTTTTTTAGTTTTAATTTCGGTAACCGCCAATTCACCACGTAAGCGCTTGGGCACTAAATCTAAAACGACTTTTTCGTTCTTTAAATGGAAAATGTTGGCTTCATAGAATATCGCCAAAATCTCTTCGGTGGTATAACCCAAAGCCCGTAAGATTACAGTAGCGGGCAATTTACGACGACGGTCAATACGCACAAAAATAGCGTCTTTAGGATCAAATTCAAAATCCAACCAAGAACCACGGTAAGGTATGACTCTTGCAGAAAATAACAACTTGCCGGAAGAATGGGTTTTACCTTTATCATGTTCAAAAAACACGCCTGGCGAACGATGTAATTGAGAAACGACGACCCGTTCTGTACCATTGATAATAAAACTTCCGGTTTTAGTCATGAAGGGTATTTCACCCATAAATACTTCTTGTTCTTTAATATCTTTAATTACCGGATTTTCAAGTGATTTTTCCTTATCAAACACCACCAAGCGCATTTTTACTCTTAATGGAGCTGCATAAGTAGCGCCTCGTAGACGGCATTCTTGCACATCGAACAAGGGTTCTCCTAAATTGTACCCTACGTATTCAATTTGAGCATGACCGGAATAACTGGTAATTGGAAACACACTTTTAAATGCAGCATGTAATCCAATATCTTGTCGTTGATTGGCTGGTATATCGGCTTGCAAAAACTGCTCGTAAGAGTCTACTTGCATGGCTAATAGGTAAGGGACGGTTAATACCTCTTCTTTTCCTTTCCCTAACCGAAGCCGTATACGTTTTTTCTCTGTGTTGGACTTTACGGTATAAACATTTTCAGTTTTGTGCTTTGCCACCATGAACTACCTCATTTAAATTAACGGCAAATAGGAAAATCCCCCCAACCCACCCTTTTTCAAAGGAGGGGGGATTTTCCCGTCATCAAAAAATTACTTAACTTCAACAGTCGCACCAGCCTCTACCAGTTTTGTCTTGAATTTTTCAGCTTCGTCTTTATTAACGCTTTCTTTAACAGTGGCAGGTACAGCTTCAACCATATCTTTTGCTTCTTTCAAGCCCAAGCCAGTGATTTCTCTAACCACCTTAATCACGCCAATTTTGTTGGCGCCAAAGTTGGTCATCACTACGTTAAATTCGGTTTTTTCTTCAGCGGCGGCAGCTTCACCGGACCAGCAGCGGGAGCAGCGACTACTGCAGCAGCCGCAGAAACACCAAATTTTTCTTCCATGGATTTCACTAAATCAACTACATCCATTACGCTCATATTTGCAATTGCGTCTAAAATTTCTTCTTTGCTAACAGCCATTTTTTTCTCCTAGGGTCAATAATTATTGTTTTGTTTTCGGCTACCGCAGACACGACTCTTACGAGTTGTGCATAGGTTTCCGTTAAAGTACGCGCGAATTTAACAACCGGTCCTTTCATAACCGTCATCAATTGCGCAATCGCCTCATCGCGTGAAGGCATACTGGCCACAGCTTTAATATGCTCCGCAGTCAGTAAACGTCCTTCCAACACCAAAGCTTGAATCACAAAATTACTGTGATCTTTGGCAAATTCTCGTGCCATTTTTGCGGCAGCAGCCGGTTCATCTTTGAAAATATCAAAATGACAGGACCGACTAATGCTTTTTGGAGACATTGGAAGCGCGTGCCTTCCACTGCTTTTCGGGATAAAGTGTTGCGAGCAACTTTTACTTCCGCACCCGATTTACGGGCTTTATTGCGTAGTTCTGTCATCTCACCTACTGTTAATCCGCGATACTCCGCAGCAATCACAAACATAGAATTAGACGCGACTTCTGCTAGTTTTGCGACAATCGCCTTTTTATCGTCGATTTTTAATGTCACATTCACCTCTCTTAGTTCGCTAACCTCAGAAAAACCTTACGGTTTTCCCCCTTGAGGTGGCTGTCTTCTGTAACCCAGGACAGCAACACCGTCTGCGTAGGAAATTAAGCATCTTTAACAACGCACCTACGGTCTTAGACGGCGGAGTGTTAACACACTCTACCGTCCAGTCAGTTCTCGCTTACAGCGTAGAACTGCTCCTATTTTGATCCTTCGTCCTGGCGAAGCCAGAACTCAGGAATGATTCGAACCCCCTCAGGAAAGGAAGGGATCTTCACTATCTATTCCAACAAAGTTCCTACATCTACTAATAGGCCTGGGCCCATTGTGGAGGAAATAGTTACTTTTTTAAAATAAACCCCTTTGGCGCTAGCCGGTTTGGATTTTATTAAACCGGCGATCAAAGCTTTTATATTTTCTTCTAGAGCTTTGTTCTCAAACTTCACGTTGCCCACTAGGCAATGAACTATACCATTTTTATCATTTCGATATTGAACTTGACCGCTTTTTGCATTTTTAACTGCGCCAGCGACATCGGCTGTTACTGTGCCGACTTTAGGATTTGGCATCAATCCGCGCGGGCCTAAAATTTGACCCAACGTACCCACGATGCGCATGCTGTCCGGGGTTGCTATCAATACGTCGAAACCAAATTCACCGCCTTTAATAGTTTCAGCCAGATCTTCAAAACCCACGATATCCGCTCCTGCAGCTTTTGCCGCAGCCGCTTTATCACCTTGAGCAAATACTGCAACTCGAACTTGTCGGCCGGTGCCATGCGGTAATACGATCGAGCCTCGCACGCCTTGATCAGATTTACGAGGATCCACACCTAAATTAACCGCAACATCTACACTTTCTACAAATTTGGCGGTAGCACATTCTTTTAGTAATTGACACTGCTTCATTGATAGGATAAATTTTGCCCGCAGCTACTTTTGCTGCGATGGCTTGTTTCTTTTTGAGAGTTTCATTATTCTACTCCCTCCACTTCAATGCCCATGCTGCGTGCGGTGCCGGCAATAGTGCGTACGGCGGCATTTAAATCGACTAGCAGTTAGGTCGGGTTGCTTAATCTTGGCAATTTCTTCCAATTGCGCGCGGGTAATTTTGCCCACTTTGTCTTTATTGGGAACAGCGCTGCCTTTTTCCAATTTAAGCGCTTTTCTCAACAAGACCGAAGCCGGTGGGGTTTTAGTTATAAAAGTAAAGCTGCGATCTGCATAAACTGTGATGATAACAGGAATAGGCAAGCCTTTTTCTATGCCTTGAGTAGCGGCATTAAAGCCTTTACAAAATTCCATGATATTGACGCCATGTTGACCTAATGCAGGACCCACTGGCGGACTGGGATTTGCCTCTTGAGCTTTTACTTGCAGTTTAATATAGGCATTTATTTTTTTTGCCATTTTTCTACCTCTTGGGTTATAACGCTAACTACTGAGCTCCCCTTATATCCTGCGCATCGGCAAAGCCGATTGCTCGGAATGAAGGGGGAGAATCGCGATTCTCCCCCTTGCGATCCCCCATCGCGCAATGCGAGATGGGAAACCGCAGAATTATGCTTTTTCAACCTGACCAAACTCCAATTCGACTCGAGTGGTCCGGCCAAAAATCGAAACTGCGACGCCTAATCGGCTTTTTTCATAATTGACGTCTTCGACTACACCATTAAAATCAGCAAAAGGACCATCTGTGACACGCACCACTTCTCCAGGCTCAAATAAGACTTTGGGCTTCGGTTTGGATTCGCCCTCTTCAACTCGACGTAAAATAGAAGCCGCCTCTTGATCACTGATCGGCGCAGGACGATCTGCAGTGCCACCGATAAAACCTAAAACCCTCGGCACACTTTTAACCAAATGCCAAGTTTGTTCATCCATTTCCATTTGCACTAAGACATAGCCGGGAAAAATTTACGTTCGCTTTTACGTTTTTGGCCAGCCACGCATTTCGACGACTTCTTCGGTAGGAACAATAATTTCCCCAAAACGGGCTTCCACTCCATGCATTTTAATTCGTTGACGCAGCGCATTCGTAACGTAATTTTCAAAGCCTGAATACACATGGACTACATACCATCGTTTGGTGCGCTCTGTTGTCATACTTATCTTAACCTCTTTGGCCGGTCACTAAACTCATGGCCCAAAAAAATAAGGTATCTAAACCCCATAACACTAAGGCGGTCACAACCACCATGGCCATCACCACCAATGTGGTTTGCGTGGTTTCTTGCCGCGTTGGCCAAACTACTTTTCGTAATTCTACGCGGGCTGCTTTAATAAATGTCCACGCTTTCTGCCCTTGGGCAGTCCACAAGGCAATAGCCACTAAAACCGCTAACCAAACAATGCCAATGGCGGCACGAATCGGCCCAAGCGTACTTGCGCAAAATAAAAATTCGCCACAAATACCTGCTAATAGCAGTACTAAAATAAGCAACCATTTCAAGCGGTCTAAACCACTTGAAGGTCGTACCGATTTTTGCGGTAACATTTACTTTTCCTTTCATGCCTTTACAAATCACCTTATACATTGGCAGGCCAGGAGGGTCTCGAACCCCCAACCTGCGGTTTTGGAGACCGCCGCTCTGCCAATTGAGCTACTGACCTACGATTCCTTGGAGCCCACAACCGGAATTGAACCGGTGACCTCTTCCTTACCAAGGAAGTGCTCTACCGACTGAGCTATGTGGGCCAAATTAACCCTAGCATTTCGAAGCGGGTGATGGGAATCGAACCCACGCTATCAGCTTGGAAGGCTGAAGTTCTACCATTGAACTACACCCGCAAAGTTATGCGAACCCGCAACTTTTGGAGGGGGAAGGATTCGAACCTTCGAAGGCAGAGCCGTCAGATTTACAGTCTGATCCCTTTGACCGCTCGGGAACCCCTCCACGAAATCAAGCCGGATATTTTCGCCTAACTAATTACTAATGTCAACTGGCGAGAAAAAAAACACCTAACTGAAGTATAATATTTTTGACTTTTGAACATCTTGCCCTGTGCGTGATAGAGCCGCAGCAAAATTTGACTCCAGCTCCAAGTTTATAGCTTGCGGTAGCTGCAAATTTGGGCTTGTGAGACCGCTTAAACCAATTCCCAACGCTTTTAAGCTGGCTTCTTTACGCGTCCAAAGCTGATAAAAAGCGAAAAGTTGTTGTGAGCTGGGCAAGTCCAGAACCGATTGCCGCTCTGCCGCAGAAAAAAAACGTTCCAACAAAGGCTGAACAGTCAAATTTGGATTGACCCATTCCAAATCTACCCCGATATCATTTTCCATATTCACTGCATATAAAGCTAGGCCTTGAGAGTGGGACAAATTAAATTGTAACTGCGAATAATCTTCCAAATAAATTTTGCCGTTTTTATTCTCCCGGAAACAAATCTGAGCTGGTTTTAAGCCTAAATATCTTGCTAAAATTTGACGCAGGAAGCTCCTGGCTAACATAAAACGGCGCTGATGTTCTAGCCGTACAAATTTCTCACCCCGATGTTTTTCTTCTGCGGATAGGATCTCCACAGCAGAGGGCTGCCACTGTGATAAATCCGCTTTCCAAATATGCACCTCATTCCTATGGATCAGGGAGGGCAGTTCATTTCGCCAAATAATGCTACTCATTTTATGGATAATTCTTTAAGATATTTGAATGAAAAAAACTATCTTACCAAAGCGTCTGCAACAAGGCGATCACGTAGCGCTAATAACCCCCGCTTTCGCTGCCAGTGAAGACAAAATCAAACAAAGCAAGCAACGCTTGGAAGCTACAGGACTAAAAGTGATTGATCTCACTAAAAATGATCAAGGTGACGGCTACTTTGCAGCCTCAGCAGCTGAAATTGTGCATACACTTCATCAGGCTTTTAAGGAAGAAAAAATTAAGGGCATTTTCACGGTCAGGGGCGGCTACGGCTGCGCACGATTATTACCTTTATTAAACTGGAATTTGATCGCCGCCAATCCAAAAGTAGTCATTGGATTTAGCGATTTAACAGCCTTACTCATTGCTATTCATCAACAAACCGGCTTAGTGACTTTTCACGGCCCCAGCGCTGCTATAACTTGGCCAGACATTACCCATCATTCTTTGCAAGAAATTTTATTTTTAGGGAATTCTTCTCAATACAGGTTTTTAACAGACAAATCTGAGAATAATATCTTAAAAGAAGGCAAAGCCCAAGGCGAATTGATCGGCGGGAATTTAAGTGTATTATCTTCCCTCATTGGTTCAAATTACTTACCGCAAGATTGGTCTAACAAAATTTTATTTTTGGAAGATGTGCATGAAGATGTTTATCGAATTGATAGAATGTTAATGCAATTGAAATTGGCTAACATTTTGGGCCAAATAAAAGGGCTGATCTTTGGGCGTTTTAATGACTGCCCCGAACGCACGCCAAATTCTTTCACGCTTTTGGAAGTGCAACAACGTTATGCTCAGGATTTAGCTATCCCGGTTTTAGTAAATATGACCTTTGGACATCAGCCTGAAATGTATACCTTTCCCATAGGTGCAGAGGTGCAATTAGATACAGACAATGGCTTTTTACAGTTGCTCAACCCTGCTGTGCAATGATGGCCCCGAGGTCATTAATGCATGCTCTATTGTCCGTCCTTTTACCACCCAGAAAGTAATTACACTGGTCAGCAGCAAAGGAACTATGGCCGCAAAAGGTGTGCCAGTAAAGTGTATTAATAAGGTTATTATTAATGGAGTACTGCCTCCTAAGAGACAGTAAGTAATATTATAAGGGACCGAAATGGCAGTATAACGATTTTTCGCAGCATTTAATTCAATCATTAAGTTGGGTATTGCAGCCATAGCCATAGCACATAAAGCCAGCAGCAGTGCTTGGCCTAAAATAATAGATACGAATGTTTTGGTAACAAATAAGAAAAAAATAGGCGCCACAAGTAAAATTAACCCACCCGAAGAAAAACATAATAGCCGCTGACTGGTTATTCTATCGCTTACAATCCCAAAAATAGGAACCATTAGAATTAATATTGTTAAAGAGATAATGGATAATCTTAAAGAAAACAGACTACTCACTGATAAGAATTTAACGGCAAAAACTGGGAAATAAATTATCGTAAAATAACTCAAAACCGCCAATTGCGCGTTAATCGCCATCAGATAAAGAAATTTTTTCTTTTGCGCCAACACACTTAAAATAGGTAGCAGTTCGTTGTTCATAACCAATAATTTATCATCTATTTTTCGAACTAGTTTGAATCTAATATAAATACCTATAATTAAAGCAACAGACCCAAAAATAAAAGGAATACGCCATCCAATCGTCAGTAGGGTTTGTTCAGACAAAAATTGATATAAAAAGGATACAGATAATAATGCTGATAAAGTGCCTAGCAACGCTCCGGTCCAGCTGAAACTACAGATAAAACCACCATTATGGCTGCTGGCTACTCGAGACAGAAAAAGTATTGAACCAGTAAACTCTCCGCCCACAGCAATTCCTTGGGTGATGCGAAAAATCAGTAATAACACAGGCGCCACCCAACCCCAAGAATGGTAAACCGGTAGAAAGATCAATAAAAAAGTCGGCAGTCCAATTAATATGATAGTCCATGATAAAGTATTAATATTGCCACGGGTGTCGCCATAATGGCCAAATATCCATGCACCGATGGGTCTTGCTAAGAATCCTAGGAAAAAGATAGAAAAAACCAATGGCAACTGCCATTGTGATGCTACTGTTGGAAAAAATAACTTTTCGAAAATAGGCGCTAAAAAAGCGTACACGGTAAAATCATACATACTCAAAAATTCACCAATGCCACAAAACAATAAAGATTTAATTTTTATTATTGTCATGTATATTTCAACACGGTTGCTGCACAAGATAAACCGACGCCAAAACCCACGAGAAGAAGCAGATCATTTTTCTGAATGAGATTCTTACTAAATAGACGGCTCAAAATAATAGGAATGGTTGAGGATACGGTATTACCGGTATCGCTGAGATCGATGATACATTGTTCCTGGGAAAAACCGATTTTTTCACGCAAACTTTCTAACATATATTGATTAGCCTGATGGAAAATACAATAATTAATTTCTTGTTTCTTCAAATTATTTTTTTCTAAAGTTTTAGCAATTAAATCCGGGAGGCAGCGCAGAGTGAAATTAAAAATATCGGGACCATCCATTTCTAAATCGGGAGTATAACTCCTTCCAGAACAGATTCCTGCTAGACCACTATTCCTGGATATCAATTTATCTGCACCACCACCATCTGTGTAAAAACAAAATCGGCCAATCCCACCTGCGCGCTGATCTCTTTTAACAAGAGTGGCGCTGGCTCCATCGCCAAAAATGGTTCTTAACTGCCGATTGTCTTTAGCAATTAACTTAGTATAAGTATCCGCAGTAATTACCAAGATATTTTCTGCCTGATTAGAAACAGCCAAACCTTGTGCAACGCTTAAAGCGTAAACATATCCAGAGCAACCCAAATTGATATCGAAAGCACTGGTGTTGGTAGACAATCCTAGGCGATTCTGAATAATGCAGGCGTTGGTAGGAATTAAATATTGCGGTGTTTGGGTACAAAAAATTAAACTGTCGATATTTTCACGTTCTTCGGGGTACCGCTCTAATAACTTTTGCGCAGCCTGAATACCTAAATCCAAACTATATTCATTTGCATCGGCGATAAACCTAGCATGAATACCTGTTTTGGCTGCTATTTTGGCCACATTCCAATCGGGCTGTTCCTCAGCCAACATTGCTAAAGTATGTTTATTTTTTGGCAGCGTATAGCTAACTGCCTTCAGATGACAGTTCATTTTTCCACTCCAGTTGCTTGCTTGCTTTTTATTTTTTGGTTAATTACGGATTCTAGATCTGAAAAATAGTTGACTTCTTGTAAATCCTCTGTATTTAACAACACCCCAAAACATTTATCAACTAAGGCTATAGTGCAAATACTGGCAAGAGAATCCCAAGCGCCATTATTTTTAAGATTATAATTAGAGTGAATTTCATTTGGGGGAACTTCGATTAGTTCCGAAAATTGCGACAGAAATTGATTATCCATAAAATTTCTCCTTAAAGTTAATTCAAAACACGCCAACCTCGCTTCGCTGCAATTTGCTTTAGAACAGCATTATTACCAACCACGACAGGATTTTCGGCAAATTCTAAGATAGATAAATCACTTTCGTGATCTCCATAAGCATAACTACCATAGGTTGTTATATTCAATTTTTGCAAATAATTTTTTACCGCTAATAACTTCCCTTCACCTATAGTTTGGATACCTGCAATATTACCAGTATATATTCCGGAAGTTTCTTCCAAATGAATACATAAAGTATGGGATACCTCTAACTCGTTGGAAATATAGGAAACACATTCATAAAATGAACCAGAAACAATGATGATTTCTGCTCCATTATTCCGATGATCTATTAACTCATTAACTGCTACTTTATTATAAAATCCAGGTTTATTTTTACTCTTGTGGAACCAATCATTCGCTATCTGGGACATTTTTTGTTTAGAAATACCTTGGAAATTTCGATAAAACCATTTATTTATTTCATTACGATCTACTCTGCCCTGCATTTGGTGTAAAGTATCAATCACATGGTTATATCGGGCAAGTCCTTCCTGATAGCTGGTCGAAATTGCAATACAATAATGGAAGTAAGTTTCAAATAAGCTCTTACAAGTTATTAAAGTCTCATCCAAATCAAAAAGAACTAAATACTTCCTCATATAATTTCCTTGATTTTCCGTGCACAGATTTGAGTAGTACGTGGAAAACCGATAAGAACAATGTCTTCTGCTAATAAATGCTTTAAACCTGCTATCATTTCTTTAAGGTCGTCTGAAGTAATAAGTTTCTCTGCTCGATAGGCATCGGCAGACTCTTCCATAAGCATGTATAATAATTTTTTTTCACTCTGTGAGCGTAATAAAGGTTGAATTAAATTGCTTCTTTCAATAGACAATCCTAGTTGTTGCAACATAGCTTGCACTTTGACTCCTATCTCAAAATCTAAACCACGAACTTTGGCTAACTGCGCTAACAAATTTCGAGATTTTTCATAATGAGGACGATAAGGATAACAGAAGGCTGTACTCATCGTCGGTTCCTCTAAAATAATCCTACCTTTAATCTTTAGTAACTGCACTAATTCTTTAAGTATCAATTCCGGATTTTGAATATGAATCAAAAAATATCGAGCATAGATAATGTCTATGCGCTTAAAGGTTTTGTGAATTTGATGGATATGGTTTATATTAATCTTGATAAACTCAACGTTATTGATTTTTTTCTTATGAATACGTCTTTGAGCCATTTGAATTTGCTCTGCACTATTATCCAAGGCTAAAATTTTGCATTGAGGATATTTTTCAGCTAACCATTGAGTCATGGTCCCTGTTCCACAACCTAAATCAAGGATGACCGCTCCTGGCTTCAGTTTGATATTACACCATAAATCAAAACTATATTTTGCGTGTAACTCTTGCAAAAGATCCAATCTGGAACTGCCTGCAGAACCCACCTGTAAAATATAATGTTTATCTTCTTTCATCATGGCTGTTGATTGTAACTTCATTGGGTCACCATTTGTTATAATTTACATCTTGGAACTTCATTATGAATTTCCTGGTCAAACCCATAAGCCTTCATAGCTGTTTCGGTATAACGCAACCCTTTTGCTCCAGCTAAGCTATTTAATTCAGTCAATTCTTGCGCGCTGAGCTCCAAAGACATAGCCAAAATATTAGACTTGAGGTTATCTTCCTTAGTAGTTCCAAAAATAGGTGAGACTCCTTGCGCTATCAACCAGGCTAAAGCGACTTGCGCCGTGGTACAAGTTCTCTTTTCAGCTATTTGTTTTACTTTTGCTGCTATCGCTTTATTGTGTTCCAAATTTTCCTCCTGAAAACGGGGTAAAGATCTGCGAAAATCATCTTTTTCTAGAGATTGAGTATCAAATTCTCCAGTAAGTAAAGCGCGTGAAAGCGGGCTGTAAGCTACAAAGCTTATACCTAATTCCCGGCATGTTTTTAAAACACCATTTTCTTCAGAAACGCGCGTCAACAATGAATATTCAGATTGCACGGCTGCTATTTGATGTTTTCCTTGGGTCAATTTCAGTAATTCATTATTTGCTGCTATAAGGATTTCACTACTGGGTTCCGATAGACCCACAGCTCTAATTTTGCCTGCAGCCAGTAATTCGGCCATCGCTTTCATTGCTTCTTGTATTTGAGCGCCCTTATTTGCAATTCGATGAATGTAAAATAAGTCAATATATTCCACATTTTTTCCTAATCGATTTAGACTGGCGGCGCATGCTGATTTGATATATTCATAAGAATTATCTACCCCACGCTTGGTAGTATCAAATTCATCTCTTAAAATACCGCATTTAGTGGCTATGACTAGTTTTTCTCTGGGGACATCTTGCTTAATTAAAGTAGCTACCGCTTTACCAACTAGAATTTCATTTCTACCATAACCATAAACATCCGCAGTATCAAAATGGTTGATCCCTCTTTTATAAGCTTCAGCAATCAATTGGATGCCAGTTTTTTCATCCAGTGGTTTGCCGTAAAACTCTGACATTGACATACAACCCAATCCCAAATTTGAAATCTGCATATTTGTTTTACCTAATTTCACCGAATTTCTCCCGTTTTTAAAGAACGTACCAAAAGTGTATCGCATCGTGCCTCCTTCATTTGATCAACAACAATAATCAACATTCCCAACAAAATAAGGACTCCACCAGCATAAAACCAGGCGCTAAGCCCTTGACCCCAACAAAACCATCCGAGAAAACCTGAAATGGGGATACTCACATATAAAAACGGCGCCAATTTAGCCGCAGGCATGTACTGAAAAGCCATGGTTAATATACGCTGGGCGATCAAACTGGTTATTCCTAAAATGAGTAGTAAACTATAAACATACATTGCATGTTGATTCGTTTGAATCTTTATAAGCTGATGCCCACCCCAAATCTGCTCGACTAATATAAATAAGATCGAAAAAGTAGCGGCACTGGAATATAAATAGAACACAATGCGATCGGTAGGTTCTTTCACTTGAACTAATCTACGCAGCATTATCTGTGCAAAAGCCATCAATATTCCTGAAGCAAGACCGATATAATTACCAAAAGTTAATATTTTATCAAATTTAGGATGAATCACTGTAATCACACCCACCACAGAAATGGCTATACCTAATAAAACTATTTTAGAAGTTTTTTCGCTCAAAAATAAAACGCTCAGCAATGGAATGAATATGGGCGAGCAGTTGAAAAGCAAATTGGCGACACCCAAAGGCACAGCTTGTGAAGCGTAGAAAAAACAGAATACAGATCCCGCAGCAAACATACCTCGAAGCAGATGCAGCAGTATGTATTCCGTTTTCAAAGACAGTTGATTCTTTATTAAAATAGGCGTTAAAAACACTAACGGAACCAGATAATAAGTGAGCACTTGCACTGCGGTAGTGATATGAGGAGATATCAATTTTACTTGTGCTGACATAATGGATTGTAGTAATGCCACAATCAACATAAAAAATATTCCTAAGTTTGCCGTTTGTTTCATAAAAAAATCTCCTAAGCAACCATACAAGCGCCACCATCGATGACTACTGTAGAACCATTGATATAACGAGCTTCGGCAGAACAAAAATAATGGACCATGTTGGCAATATCGTCAGGGTTTGCTAAATCTTTCATAGGATTGCTCAGGGCTACATTAGCTGTGAATTGCTCCGCACCCATTTTAAGCTTCTTGCCAAAATCCTCAGCGATGAGACGCCATAGTTTAGTTTTAGTAGCCCCAGGATAAACACTGTTAACACGGACACCGTACTGTATCAGGTCTTTAGATAGCCCTTTAGCTAAATTTCTCAAAGCTCCAGTAATACTGGAACTAATGATAAGATTAGGATCTGGCTGCAATGCCAAAACACCATTTACTAAGACAATGCTTCCGCCTTTATGATACATCAACGGAGCTAACGCCTTGATAAAACGAACGGCGCTCATAAAGCTGACTTGAAAAGTCATTTCCCAATCTTCTTCCTTTACCTCGGTTATTGTTCCAATGGGAACAACACCGATACAATTCACTAAAGCCGCTACGTAATATTTTTTTTCTTTTAAATTATTGGCAAGCGCAATATAATCTTGCATTTCTGTGATATCTAATGGGTAACATTCAATATTCGCTTTAGGGCGATAGATTTGTAGTTCATCTCTTAATTGCTGTAACAATTGTAAATTACGACCTAATAAAAATAAATCGAAGTCGGGCAATAATTTTTTAGCAATCGCAGAGCCGATACCGCCCGAGGCTCCATGAATGATGGCAATAGGTACATTCACGCATTCTCTCCTTGTTTTTTATAAATTTTAGTAAATAGACCTTTAGCTCCACCAGTAATGAAACGTTGGCCCGCTTGTTTAACAATCTCCTGGTAGGCCGGGTTGTTGAAACCTTGTAGATACTCTTCTGGGCTACAGGAAAAACTACTCACGAACATAACGCCTGGAGCAGTGCTTAATAAAGAATGATAAGCCAAAAAACTTTGTACTTGAGGCAAATTTTTAACATGAGGAAAAATAGTCTGGTTCCTCCAAGTAAGATACTCATTGTGTACATTCAAAGGGACTTCAA
Organism: uncultured Pseudomonadota bacterium; assembly: GCA_963795715.1. GTDB lineage: Bacteria > Pseudomonadota > Gammaproteobacteria > Coxiellales > Coxiellaceae > JAFEDN01. The sequence goes on along the minus strand of CAWCIY010000003.1, from coordinate 1,238,808 downwards.
TATGGCGCAACTGCACATACTGCCCGGAAGGTAAAACTGATTCTTGCGGAACCACGGTTTCTTTGAATTCTAATAGCTCCTGCCTCAAATCTGAATTAGCAAAAGGGGTTAATTCTTTTTTCAAACTGGTTTGATTAAGGTTTTTCAATAAATCCTTTTTACTGTGTAAGGCCTTCAGCTGCAGCAAGCTACCACTGTTTTCATCGAGGTAAAGACGACTGTCGTCATCTAAAAATTTTTGCCAAAGCTGAAGACATTGTGGGATATAGGTTTTATTGACTTCAAGTTCGGTTGTAAGTAAATACTTAGCGGCATTCATATCATTCTCCTTATGTTACAGGCAATATTTTTTGGGTTAATTTAGCAAAATCAGGATCGTCTCCGGTAATCCCAGCCTCAGACCAATCGTGTTTATCAATTTCTTGCACAATAACCGTGATTTTAGTTAAAGGCGCACCGGTAGTCTCGTGTATCACTTGGGTAATTTCTTTCATCATTTTTTGCTTTTTTTCCAAGGGTGTTGGCCAAGTTGTTATATTCACAATAGGCATAATATTCTCCTTAAAAGGTTGTAAATTCACTAAAAGATAGTTCGGTCAATTTTAACTGAGCATGAATATCACCACCCAAACCAAAATGACCGATTGCACCACCATAACTCATTTGAGTACTCATCCATAAAACCACCACATTGATTATTCGGTTTCTTCGGCTTAAATCTTCACTTACAGGGAATGGATTGGGCATAATCGCTGTATAATTTGCTTTGCCTTCTGAATCAGTAATAAAAACATTGGGTACTCCTAAAGGTCCAGGCCTGGTCGGGCCAAATTTAGGATTTAAATCTAATTCTCTTAACGCCATCACTGTATATAAACTATTGGGTATCATTTTTTTAAAGCTAAATTCAAACTTGGCATTTCGCCCACAGGGAGTAAGGCTGACGCCCAACTCACCTTCCGCTTTGATCCAATCCGACAATCGAATAGGTTGCAGCTGTTTCCTCCCATCACTGGGTCTTAAATCAGGGATCAGCGCTTCGTGCAATGGGTAACTTGGACGAGGCTTAGATGAAACATTCTGTTCCGGAGCAAATATCATAGGGTAATTGTTACAAGGCAAAGGTAGAGGCAAAGTATAGAGTACATAATCTTCTTCTTTAGCCAATTTTTCACAATTAAAATGCTTTATTATTTTATAAGGAACATTCTCACCAAAAGGAGGAAGGGGGGAATCCTTAGAAACAACAGCCGCCCCCCATTGTTGATATAATGTCTTTTGGTCATTCTCCATATTCAAGCGCCCAATAACCACAAAATCTCCTTTTTCGTTCAAGATTTCACTGGGTGGATAAGTTGGACCCTGCGTTGTGATGGCTAATTTATATGATTTAGCTTGCATTTGCTGACTCCGAGTAAACTAAAAATTGGCGACCTTGTCTAATCCCATTAAATTGGTTTGCTTTTCTCTGGCCTGCACCACGCATAATTTTGCCAAAGTTTGCTCAGTTTTAACCAACTGCATTTTTTCAAATGCGGAAACTTCTACTGTGGCCTCCACTGCCAATTGATTGTTCTGATAAAATTCAATTTTCATTTGTGCATTTAAGCGCTTATCTTTTATCAGTTCGCATTTTGAAACTGTGCAATGGATTTCCACATCTATTGGAAACAGAAAGTTTTTAAACTTAACTTCGATATTATTTAAGGTAAAGTAATTATTTAACTGTAACAGCTCAGGTAACAAGTAACGCTCACTGACTGATAAAGCCATTTGTCTGCTGGCCTCTACCAGAACCATACCTTGAATATGGCATCCTGTGGTGTGATCACTCATTAAGTCACAATTTTCATCTATCATCAATTGACTGATAAAAGAGTGCTCATCTCCTGATATTTTTTCTGGTTTTGCGACGAGCACATTTTCTGTTCGAACTTTGTGTACAAATTTACCTTCTTCTTTCTCGAAAGATTTCTTAATCAGCTTATTTGTTTTTGTGAGCCGAGTAACCTGATTCTGCGTCAACCCCTGACCTACCAAACATTTATATGGACTTATCTTGACCACGGAGTCTTGTTCAAAATTTTGCTCAAATTGAGAAATAGTGATAGCATGAGGAACAATAGCAAATGTCTCATATTTGTCACCGACAACATACAAATAATTTTCCATTTTATGTTCTCCTTTTAATACTTAGTTCTTAAACCCAGGCGTGTCATCCACGCTTAAAATCAGTATAGCTTTTTAAAAGTTATTGAGTAGTAGTATAATGGGAATATAATTATTAACAAAAACGTGGTAATCAAATGAATGGTATTTCCCTAGATGATATCTTGTTATTTGTAGATGTAATTAGACTAGGCAGTTTTACCAAAGCTGCAACTAAGCATAATATTACCGCCGCAGCCGTAAGTAAGCACATTTCTTTTTTAGAAAAAAACCTCAATTTAACCTTGCTGAAGCGTACTACCCGCAAAGTTTTCGCAACTGAAAGCGGTGAATTTTTCTACCAATACTGCTCTAAAATATATACCAGTGTTAATCAAGCTTTAACTGCAGTAACAGATCTACATAATAAACCTATGGGTCTGCTCAAAATATCTTCACCCACAAATTTTAGTAATTTGGTTTTAACTCCGCTTGTCACTGAATTCACACAAATTTATCCAGAAATTAAAATTTTAATAGAGCTGAATGATATTAGAAAATTACCCGAAATCGATAATTATGATGTCGCTATACGTAGTGGCAAATTACCTGATTCCACTTTAAAAGCTCGGAAAATAACCACTATTCATTTCTTGTATGTGGTCTCCCCGATTTATCTTAAAGATCATCCGCTGCCTAATAAAATTGCTGACCTTGCTCACCATAAAACAATTGATTATAACTATCGGGAAGATGGTTTAGTCTGGGCAGTATTTAAAGGAGGGAAAAAAATAACTGTGCCTATTAATCCATGCATTATTTCTAATAATGCTTTTTTTATCAAGCTGTCTGCAGAAAACGGCGCTGGAATTGCCTGTTTGCCTGATTTTATGGTGCAAAAAGAGTTACAAAATGGTTCTTTAGTGACCTGCCTTAAATCTTATCAAACTCTGGCCCAAGATATTTGGGTGATTCATTCTTATGGAAATTCTTATTTACCTAAAAAAACTCGCTTATTTATTGATTTTTTACTTGAAAAATTTTCCGTAGACAATATTAGTAACTAATATGAATATACAAAGTTTAAAATTTATTCTGTTGTAGGTTCACGACCTAGAAGGCTGGATACGACTTCTTTAGGCGGATGGCCATGATAAAGTATATTATGTATTTCGTCGGTCACCGGCATTTCCACCAAAAAACGGCGCGCTAAATCGCGTACCCGTTCGGTATTGCTTAATCCCTCCACTACCTTACCGATTTGAAGAAGTGCTTGTTGTGGAGAGGCGCCTTGTCCTATGGCCAACCCAAAACGGCGATTTCGAGACTGATTGTCAGTGCAAGTAAGAACCAAATCACCTACTCCCGCCAAACTCATTAAAGTTTTTGGCTTTCCGCCTAACGCATGATTCAAACGGGCCATCTCTGCCATTCCGCGAGTGATCAGCGCGCTACGGGAATTCGCACCTAATTCCAGTCCATCGGCAATCCCGACTGCGATAGCTAAAACATTTTTAACCACGCCACACAACTGCACGCCAATAAAATCATTATTCGCATACACACGGAAAAGTTCTCCATGAAAACGTAGAATCATATCTTGTACAAAGTCAGGTTGATTACCGCTGAGGCTAACTGCAGTGGGAAGTCCAGAAGCGACTTCATGGGCAAAACTAGGACCAGAAATAACCGCTGCAGGAGTCGTTTCACCTAAAATTTCAGCAACCATTTCATGCAGTAAACGACCACTTTCCGGATCAAGACCCTTGGTTCCCCAGAGTATCCGGCGATTATTGATTCCTAAAGCCTTCATTCTTCTTAAAACTAAAGTAAAAACTTGACTTGGAACTGCTATGACGACATCGTCCACGCCGGACAAAGCTGCTGACAAATCGGCTTCTATTTGCAATTTGGAGGGAAGCGCAAAACCAGGTAAAAATTCAGGGTTGGCGTGTTCTTTGCGCATCAATGCTGCTTGCTCAGGATCATGTGTCCAGAGTCTGACATCATTACCGTTTTTTACCAGCAACAAAGCTAACGCCGTACCCCAAGCCCCAGCACCCAACACGGCAACGGGCGAACTCTTTATACTCATTGGGCAGTTTGCTTACCTTCCCCACTTTCCTCTTGTTTTTGACGATCACGCTCATGTTGTTCGTATAAAGCATCAAAATTCACGGGAGTTAAATAAAGCTGCGGGAAACCAGCACGAATAACTAAATCGGTTACGGTAGCGCGTGCGTAAGGATAAAGAATATTGGGACAGAAGGCGCCCAGCATCGGTCTTAATTGCTCTTCAGGAAAACCTTGTAACGTAAAAATACCCGCTTGTTTTACTTCCACCAAAAAAGCAACTGTAGTTTTAATTTTGACAGTGATCGTTAAAGTAAGCATCACCTCATAGGTATCTTTATCAAGGGGTTCAGCTTTAGTTCCTATATCCATATTGAGTTCAGGTTCCCAATTCTCTAAAAAGATTTTTGGGCTGTTCGGAACTTCTACCGACATATCTTTGACATAAATTCTTTGAATGCCAAACTGACGTTGATCGGTTGAGCCATTCGGTGCTTTAGTTGTATCTTGAGCCATGTTTTTTCTCCTGGAGTTTACTCATTAGGTTTAGCTTTTCCGAGCTTCTGGTCTAATCTACCTGACTGCTCATAAGCCCATAAATCATCAAATCCGCCTATCAGTTCACCATTGATTAAAATTTCTGGTACCGTTCGGCGTCCTGTACGCTGAATCATTTCTTCCCGCTTATCCGCATCTAAATCAACTCTTATTTCAGTATAATTAACTCCTTTTTTATCCAGTAGTTGTTTAGCTCTTTGGCAATAACTGCAATATTCAGCAGTGTATACTTCAACATAAGTCTTTTCCATAACGACCTTTTCTCACTGTCATTTTTTTACTACCGGCATTTGGGCCGATTTCCAAGATTGCATACCGCCGGACAAAGCATATACTTTTTCAAAATTTAGCTTTTTCAGCTTGGTAGCAATTTCACCCGCCTTTTGACCCGTTGCACAGACAATAATTATAGGTCGTTCCTTATATTTATTGAGTTTAATCATATCTTTTTCTAAATCAATTTGGGGAAAACTCACTGCACCGACAATATGACCTTCTTGAAACGCTTCGCGATTACGAATATCAAGGACCACAGCCGATTCATGATTCATCAATTGAATCAACTCCTGGGGGCTGATTTGTCCCAGCATACCTTTGGAGCGGGCTTCTTCTATCAACAATAAAATCAACAATACCAGGAACACACTGCTTAATAGCCAGTGATGAACAATAAATTGCACGATGTCTTGCACGTTCTACTCACTTTGAAACGGAATTATTCAAAATAGAGTAGCACAAGACAAGTTAAAATGACAGTATACTAGATGGGCTAACAGGACGTAGAAGTGTCGTCCCGCCCTTACCGGGTCGAGTCCGGTACGAACAGGTCCAGAAGAGGTGGTGCACCGCTCGACCCCCTATCTTGTTTTATGGATGAGCACTCTCGTTAGTAAGCGGTTTCTCTTTCGCGCCAGCGTTACGTAACAGTTGCTTAATCCTGTCTTTAATGGTATTGGAAACCGCTGCTACCCCTATCCAATCATAAGCAGTTTTACCATTCTTGGAGGATTCATTTACATCGAAACTTTGAGCTAGCCAACTTTTATATTTTAACAGCAATGTCACTAACTCAACTGAACCTGCAGCAGCCGCTTTTCTAAGCGCCGCTGCATAATGCTTTTGTTTAATTTCATTTAAGAATGATTCATTTTTACACAAGAGTAACGCCTCTTTATAAAGTTCTTGATGTGGATAGTCAGCAGCGGTTGCAAATAAATTATGTAGATGTTGTTTTACTTGTTGCTTTGTTACTGGTAAGCATTTGCCTTCAAAACGCTCCGAGTCCACTTCAGATTGAGCTTTTTTTTCATCTGCATCTAACTTATGCTGAACTAAAACAACGAAGTGTTCTGAAGCGTTTAATTCCTTAAACTTTAGCTTTTCGTTCGAAGTTAAAATGGAATTAGGAATTTTATCCAGTTTTAATTGTTCTTCTTTACCGTAAAATAAAACTTGATAACCTTCTGTTTCTGCTAAATTAGTCATGTCAGCGTAAACAGATATATCATGTGAGCCGATACCTAAGAAGATATCGTCATGTACAATTGAATGTTTAATTTGATGATTAATAACTAGGAACCTATCTTTTCCCGATAAAACATAATTATTTAAGTCATAACAATAATCGACGGTGATCACTTCCCCATGAGCAAGCAGGCAATCGTGAAGATTAAGTAAATAATCACGAGCCCCTATTTGCAAATGAAATCCAGCATCGGTTTTTTGTTTACGATTGAAAATTTCCGGATTTTCCTTTACATAATTATGGATTTTTGAATCCAGTTTAATGTCTAGTACATTAAGGGGGATGAAACTAACTTTAGGAATAGAAATTTCTTTTTTGAGTATTAAATTATGAAGCATAAAAAAATCTTTTTCTGAAAGCACTACCCAGTCTTTTTCAGAATATCCATATTTTTCTAATAATTTTATAAGTTTTTCGCTATTTTGTTCCAATTCAATTTTAAGGTTTTGGCTCAGTTTGGATTCCTTTAAATCTTTAGATCGCATTCTTGGAATAACTTGCCGAATGACTAAACCTCTTTTTTCATGATGTACTACCACTTCCGGCATAATATTATCTATCAACTCATTGGAAATAGCGACTGCAATAGAATTTTTACCAAATTTGGCGTTAACATTTTTTGCATCGCCTAATTGGATATTCACTTTTTTTACAAATTCTTGAGTCGTTTTTTGTTGAATCTTCATGAGCACAGGAGATATCTCAATGATATTGTATTGAATGGTACTGTTTAATTCAGCCCATGTTTCATCTAACTGGGCCATTTCATCAATAATTTTTAGAATATTTTTACATAGAATGCCGTTGCCGGCGCCGCACTCTAAGACCATAAATTTATCTTCATGGCTTATTTTTTTCTCTTTCAATAGCTTTAATCGAACATGATAAATTTGAAACGCAAATGCGGCTGATAAAGGGGAAGAAAAATTTTTGTCAGTTACGTGAGTGCTAAAATGCTTCGTTAAATCTACTGTTCCTAAAGTATAATACCCAGAATCACCATACAAAATCTGATCAATAAATTTTTTTACTGGCGGAAAGGTTTGTAATAATACTTTTTGATCTGGATCTTCATATCTTGAAATAGAATTTCTTTCTTCATTCTTCAGTTTCATCACTCGTAATACATCAGTGGGAAACTGAGAAATTAAATTTTTATCATCTTTTTCCAATTGATTAAAATTATAATCCTGGTAATGATGCTCCAAATCTTTTAAAACGGGCAACATCATCTTCTTAATTCTTTCATCTTTTAACAATTCCGGTATTAGATTAAGGTTGTAAAGCAAGCATAGCCTTAAAAATTTTTCTTGAGAATCAATCAGTTTTCGCAGCGAGTCATATTGCAAAAGAGGGATAATAATGGCGCTATTTGCTATACGATATAAATCATCGAAAGTAAAAAGTTTTAATTTTTCAGGCTCTTGCTTAATATCTTCTGGCATTTTTTTTGTAGAACATATCCGACGTACCAGGTCTCCTTTGATCTCTTTTGTGAACGTTTCTTGGAAAAATGAATTCATGTTATTTAACCTCCCATATAGAAATCACTACTTTACTTTTACAACATACCTCTTTTCCTCAATTTAGTAAATAAGCTATCCCAAGTTTTATATTGCTATGGCCTTGATAAAATGTCATCATAATTGTTCGTTTGTCATAAGGGAGCAAAGCAGATCTTATGTATTTAAATTCTAATAAACCAATGGTATTAATTATTTTGGACGGCTGGGGTCACCGTGAAGATAATCACCACAATCCAATTAAAAACGCCACTATTCCCTGTATGGACCACTTATTTAAGAATTATCCTTGGACTCTGCTTGACGCTTCAGGTAAATCAGTCGGCTTACCTGACGGTCAAATCGGAAACTCGGAGGTCGGACATTTACATATTGGTTCAGGACGGGAGGTGCCGCAAGATCTGACTCGAATCAATGACGCCATCGCTAATGGTTCTTTTAAAAAAAATCCAGTTTTGATGGCTGCGATTGAACATGCTCAAAAAAACAATCGCGCCATTCATATAATGGGTTTGGTCTCACCGGGAGGTGTGCACAGTCATGAAAATCACATTTTGGCGTTGATGCAAATGATCAGCGATCAAGGTGTACAGCAATATTTGCATGCCTTTTTAGATGGCCGTGATGTACCACCCCGCTCCGCCCAGGCATCACTCAATAAAATAGAAGGGCTATATCAAAAACTTAAAAACGGCCAAATTGCCAGCATTATTGGCCGCTATTACGCTATGGATCGAGATAACCGCTGGGAAAGAACCCAAGCAGCTTATGATCTACTGACCGCAGGCAAAGCGCAATATACTGCCGAAACAGCCGCTGCCGGTTTGGCTGCAGCCTATGCACGCAATGAAAATGATGAGTTTGTTAAAGCAACTGCTATCCACGCTCCTGGAGAAAAACCACATACAGTGAAAGACGGTGATGTGATTATCTTTATGAATTTCCGTGCAGATAGGGCCCGGCAATTGTGCTTTGCCTTTACCGATCCTCATTTCACCGGCTTTGAACGTTCACGTCATGTTAAGTTGGATGAATTTATCACTTTAACTGAGTATTCCGAAGAACTTGAAGTGATGGTAGCGTTTCCCCCGCTTTCATTCAAAAATACCTTAGGCGAGTTTTTGGCAAATCAAGGTTTAAAGCAGCTTAGAATTGCAGAAACTGAAAAATATGCTCACGTAACCTATTTTTTGAACGGAGGTAATGAAACGCCTTTTGCAAACGAGGACCGTATTTTAATACCCTCCCCCAAAGTAGCTACCTACGATCTACAACCAGAAATGAGTGCTATCGAATTAACAGATCAGTTAGTCAAGGCAATTAATAATGGCGATTATGACATCATAATTTGTAATTTCGCTAATCCCGATATGGTGGGTCATACTGGAGTGGAAACCGCTGCAAATCGCGCGATTGAAGTGGTAGACCAATGCATAAAAAAAATAGTGGATAGTCTACAGAAAATCGGCGGTGAACTGCTGATAACTTCTGATCATGGTAATGTGGAAATGATGTATGATGAAAAAAATCATCAGCCACATACGGCTCATACCACCAACCAGGTGCCATTTTTATATATGGGCCGGAAAGCGGAATGGCGAGTGATTGCTCATCCCAGCTTGAAAGATGTCGCACCTACAGTGCTTTATCTTCTGGGGTTTAAACCACCTCAAGAGATGACAGGGAAAATTTTATTGCAGTTATTGTAGCACATGCGGATTTTTATAAGTTTTTTGCTGATCATTTTTAGTTGCAGTGCAGTATATGCTGATAATCAGCAAAATCAACTGGATCATATCGTTCAACAAATAAAAAATATTCGCTCAAATTTATTAGCTAATCATCATCATAGAAACAGCCTACAACAACAATTAGATCAAATCGAAACTCAATATGGTGAAGCTTCTAAGCAGCTTCAGGTTACCGAACAAGAAATCAATGCGCGAACACAAAAAGTAACCAAACTAACCAAAAGTTCCTTGACTAATCAAAAACAAATTCAAAATCATCAACAGTCACTCCTACAACAACTTCGCTTAACTTATTTCTTACAATCACAAGACCCTATTAAGGTTTTTTTAAATCAACAAGATTGGGAGCATGCACAAAGAATGCTTAATTATTATCGAACACTGAACCGTTATCGATTTTCCCAAATTCAGCAATTGCAAGAAAATTTAAACCAGATTAACAGTAGTGAACAAGATCTACTTTCTCAAATTCAGGAACTAAAAAAATTAAAACAACAACAGCAAGAGCAAGAACAGAAGTTGGTAGAAATGAAAAACAACCGTGCTCAACTGATAGCATCCATTAACCTTGCCATTCATGACCAACGACAACAACTGATTCACTTAACCGCAAATAAACAACAGCTTGAGCATACTTTAGCAAATTTACAAACCACGGCCACGCAACAAAAAATTGTCTACAATAATAATAATAAGCCTTTTATGTCCTTGCGTGGGCATCTTCCTTGGCCTACCAAAGGTGCTATTTTGCATTATTTTAACACTTCAATCGCCAACAGCGAATTAAAATGGAGTGGGGAATTAATAGCTGCACCAGATGAACAGCCGGTTTATGCGATCGCCTCGGGCACGGTGGTTTTTAGCAAATGGCTGGAAGGATATGGCTTGCTGATTATTATCAACCATGGAGATGGCTACATGAGCCTTTATGGACGTAATCACAGCTTATATAAGCACGAGGGAGACAATGTCTCTGCGGGGGATCTAATTGCCACAGTAGGTCAAAGTGGCGGATACGACAAACCTGCGCTATATTTCGCTATTCGATACAATGCAAAACCTCTCGACCCTAATCAGTGGTGCGCATAGGAGAAAAAAATGAAATTACGAGCGAGTCGTCTACTGGTTCTATTTGCCATAGGCAGTTGGAGCTTTTCTGTTGGCGCTTTGGCCGAAAATCTTCCTGTTAATAATCCTGTAAAAATAATTCAACCCTCCTCGGAATCTTCTAAACCACCTGATTTATCTAAAGATGATGTCCAACGTTTTGTTAACGCGATAGCGCTTATTAAACATTATTACATTACTGATCCCAGTGATAAAACTCTTTTTGATAACGCCATTAAAGGCATGGTTGAAAATTTAGATCCCCATTCTTCATACTTAGACCCTGATGAATTAAAAGAGTTAGAGACTGCGGTTTCTGGTGAATTTGTTGGCGTTGGAGTGGAATTATCGTCTCAGGATGGGGTTTTAAAAGTCATTAGCCCCGTTGAAGGCTCCCCTGCGGACCATGCTGGGGTAAAAGCAGGCGACATTATCATCAAAATAGATGATAAAATCGTGCAAAATATGAGCTTGCGTGAGGCAGTGAACCGAATAAAAGGTAAAAAAAATACCAACGTCAGCTTAACTATCCTACGTAAAGGTACTGATAAACCTATTAAAGTTTCGATTAAGCGTGAAACCATCAAAATGGACACCTTAAAATCCAAAATGCTGGATGACCACTATGGTTATATCCGATTGACCTTTTTCCAAGGACCTGTCGACGCTCAACTCACCAAGGCCATACAGGATTTAAAAGCCAAGCATGATCTACGGGGTCTAATCTTAGATCTTCGCAATAATCCGGGTGGGTTATTGGAAGTCAGCGCTCGGGTTGCCGATACTTTCTTGGATGTCGATAAAACTACACAATTTCATAACCTAATTGTCTATACCAAAGGACGCATTCCAGGATCAGATTTGGAAATTAAAGCGACTGGCCACGATATCACTAACGGCTTACCTTTAGTGGTGCTGATTAACAATGGTTCTGCATCCGCATCAGAAATTGTGGCCGGAGCTTTACAGGATTATCACCGCGCCATCATTATGGGAACAGTTAGTTTTGGCAAAGGTTCAGTACAAACCGTACTGCCTTTGGATGACGGAGCCATTAAACTGACCACGGCTTTGTATCACACACCTTCGGGCAGGGTGATTCAAGCCAAAGGAATTCAACCTGATGTGGTAGTGCCGGCATTATTGGTAGATGAAAAAAACGTCAACGCAGGCTTAAATATTGATGAGGGAGATTACCGGAACCATTTAGCCAATGGCGACGAGAATGAAACTTCGCAGCAAAATGTTTTCAAGCAGTATCAAAAAGAGCGAGAAACTGAAATTGCACTGGCTAAAGAGGACTACCAATTATTCGCCGCTTACACTATGTTAAAAGGGGTTTCCTCAGTCGCCTCCAAGTAGCTAGTGTTCACGTAATGACGTTAACTTAACTATTTTATCCCATACACCGCCAATATTTTAAAAAACCGTCAAGTGATAGCGGGTCAACCACTCGCCGGGGCCTGCCAGACTCCACTTTTTATTTTTTGCTCGAAAAAACGAGCAAAAAATAAAAAGTTCCGTCTGTCACCCGTCGGCTCATTCACGCCTTGACGGTTTTTTAAAACATTGGCTCAGCAGTACCAAAACCACACAGGCGCTAACGAAGCTCAGTGCCGGAGGAGGTTTTGGCCAGCGCAGTGACTTTTATCGGAACTGAGCTGGCCAAAACCTCCTCCGGCATCTCCTGCGAGTGATTCATCGCTATCCACTGAGTGGTTTTAAAATATTGGCGGGGTATGGGATAAAATAGTTGAGCTATCCTGATGCTCTAGCTCATCTGTCCAAAAAAAAGCCGCAAAAATGCGGCTTTTTTATTTTAGTAAGCAACTTAGAACTTACCAGATTCCTTTAAACTTTCTAAACTTTTCATTAAAGAATTTGGTATAGGTGCAGTTCCGCCAGCAATATTTTTCCATTGGTATTCAGGAATATGCGCCTCCATAAACGCTTTTTCCACCAACTTTTCATTGTGAATATGAGTTTCCGACATAATTCGTTCAATAACTTGTTTTCTAAGTAGACTATTAGGTGTTTCTGCCATAAATCCTCCTCTAAACTACCTGCATTCTTGTTCCTATAAAAATATAGCATACGACCGGTTAAAATCCAAATTATCTTTAAATTCAATAAGTTAATCTAATTCAGATCTAAAGAAGGGCGCCAAACTGCTTGCAGAATTTGATTTTCATCTTTATATGCACCTGGGTCAAGAATATTAATTCTATCAATTCGATCCAATTGGGATATTTTTATGTTACTAAATTTATTAGTAAAATCTGCGGGAGCAATAATAGTTTTGCCAATCACTTCACGCCCTTCCCTACCAAAAATGTCACTGGTATGAATACCCCATACATCCTGCAATATGTAAACATGCCCTTTCTGAGTGCCGACATAAATTCCAACGTGACCGGGCATATGAATCAAAGTAAAAAAGGGAATTCCTTGTTCAGAAATAATTTTAATTTTTTGTGCATTGCTTAAGTCCTTCAAATCAATAAATTTACCAACATGCGCTTGAGCTGAGGAACTTTTTGGCAACCAAAAACCAAAATTGGCAAGAATGCTCGAAGTGGTTTCAGAGCAATCGCGAAGCTGATATAACCCTCCCCAACCATATTGTCCACCCATATAGGTTCGCGCCACGAGAGCAATACTTTTAGGAGTAGCCATTTGCGGAAAATTAAATATTTCTTGGCTAGCAGCGTAAAAAGTTTGAATCTCTACTTCCCCATTGGCATTTAAAAATGGGAATAAAATTCCGGTTTGTTGACCTTGTTCATTCCCTTTAGGATAAATTAAGCCTTTACGGAGAAAACCCATTACCACATTGTTATTATTTACTAATGGAACACCCTCTCTGGCAGTCATCACAAATGGATGCCTCAACCATTCAGCCATAAATGCATCAGAAACAAAACCCGCATCGGCTTTAGGCACCCAACCGTAAGCACTGGGCGCCTGGATAAGGTACCAAAGCCTATCTTTTGATTCTTGGATAATTCGAATCGGCATACCAGGATAAAGGTAGGTGTTTAACCAATTGTCAAATGGATATCCTTCCCCCACTAAATTAGGATCATTATAAGCAGGAAGTATACTAGGAAAACTTCTGGCTTGTGTAACCTGAATGATCATTCCAGAGCGATTGATTCCACTGAGGGCGGTCGCGTTAACGTTATCAGCAATTTTATTGAGCTGATCCGGAGTAAATGGCTGATAGGTGTATTGCCAAAGAGGATTCTGCAAATCTTTAACACTGTCTTGACTAAATTTAAGCACGTTTATTAAATTAGCAGCGCTTTTCCAGGGAGAAAAATAAAGATCTACAAAAGCTTTTGCTAGAAAATCCTCATCGGCTGTACTTAATTGGACTGGGTGGTCCTTTTCATTGACATAGTGCAACGGATCTTGATCAATCTTACTCAATTCCCTAGCAATACTGGCTTGTGTGGCGCTGTGAGCACTACGCCAATACCATGCTAACCCTACTAAAATGACAACAATCACAATAGAAAGAGTAAAATAAAGCTTTCTACTCAATCAACTACTCCCTAATCCGTTAAGCAGTTAGTATAACGATACCGAAAGGGTTTATCAATTTACAGCCATTCCCGGCAGCAATTCCCGCTCTGCGTGAATTGCTTCCTAGTTCTTATCCGGAATTCTGGCAAAAACCAGAACTCCGGAATGAAGGGAAAGGTCGCTACCGCTCGCATCGAACTTGCGATCCCTCATCTGGAGGGGTTTTTCTGCGAAAATTATATTTTCAATATTCTTTATTACCATATTTTTCAATGTGTTATAATTCAGCGGGGTAAATATTCGGTGAACCCGCCCGCCCTATTGCATGCTGAGTAAAATAAGGTTAATTTTAAGGCTGAAAAAATGAGCAGCAGAGTCAGGGAGACATGGATACAGCGATTGCGCACATTGACCTTCAAAATCAATTAGTGGATTTATACCGACAAATCAGTGTGTCGTATAAGTCATTGAAATTGGCGTATGAACAGCAAGGACAGGCATTAAAAGAATCAAAATTATCCGTGATCGATTACAAACACCAAGCCCATTACTGGGAAGCGCAGTTCAAACAAATTAAAACCCGGGAAGAAGAACTGAAAGCGGAACTAGAGGAATTACAAGCTAAATTACGCAAACGAGAACAGCAACTGTTTGGCAAGCATTCAGAAAAACAATCGACATCATTGGATCAGAAGAAAGTGGATCAAGAGGCAAAGAAAAAGCGTGGTCAACAACCTGAGAATGCTAGTCCAAATCGAAGGGACTATAGCGATTTGCCTGAAGTTGAAGAGGTTGTTGAACTCAATGATCAAGAAAATTATTGCCCCTGTTGCGGATTAAAGTATCAGGAACTGGCGGGGACAGAAGATTCAGAAGTGTTAGAGCTGATTAACGTTCAAGCCTATCGGCGAAGGATTTGTCGTAAGCGTTATAAACGTGCGTGTCGCTGTAAAAATAATCCAGCTCCGCAAATCATCACGATGCCGCCGATGGAAAGACCATTTTCCAGAAGTAAATTGGGGATAACGATCTGGGCACATCTATTAATACAGAAATATGGCTACCAAAACCCATTGAATCGAATATTATCGAATTTGGAATTGAGTGGCTTATCATTGTCTATGGGGACAGTGACTGGCGGATTGGAATATCTTTTACGGTTATTCATACCGGTATATGATGGGATTGCTTTACATAATTGTGCAGCGCAGCATTGGCACGCGGACGAGACGGGTTGGAAGGTATTTGAAAAGATAGATGGGAAAGAAAGTACTCGATGGTTTTTATGGATATTCCAAAATAGTGAATCCGTTGTTTACAAAATAAGTCCCAGTCGCTCATCTCAAGTGGTTAAAGATTATTTTGGTGAGGATCACGGAGGGGGTATTTTAAATGTAGATCGCTATGGGGCCTATAAAGCCATTGCGAAAGCCGGTTTGTTTATTCTGGCTTTTTGTTGGGCGCATGTGCGTCGTGACTTTTTAGACTATAGCAAAGCCTACCCTCATCAAGAAAGTTGGGGGCTTGAATGGGTAGAAAGAATTGGGCGACTTTATCATATTAATAATCAACGTATTGAACATAAACCGAGTTCTAAACAATTTCAATTAATGGATACAGAATTGAGAAAAGCCATCAAAGAGATGGCTGATGAAATGATAGTAGAATTAAAGGATTCTCAGATACTACCTTCAGCAAAGAAATTACTGAAAAGCCTATCCAATCATTGGAAAGGGTTGACTGTATTTGTAGATCATCCTGATATTCCCATGGATAATAATGTAGCTGAAAGGGGATTGAGAACGAGTGTGCTGGGTCGAAAAAATTATTATGGATCAGGATCAGTATGGTCTGCAGAATTAGCAGCGGTGATGTTTACAATACTGAGGACGATGAAGCTGTGGGAGATTAATCCGCATACCTGGTTATTGGCCTATCTTCAAGAATGTGCAATGCGTGGCGGCAATCCTCCAGACAACATTGATCCTTTTTTGCCTTGGAATATGAGTAAATCTTTACGGGAGTTAATGGCTCAGCCTCCTAAACATGAACCATTCTGTACTTCTTAATACGGGTTCACCGAATATTTACTCAGCGGGAATTGCTGCATTCCCGGGATTTTTTCTTGCGCGATGGGGGATTCTCAAGGAGGGGAGAGTGAAGCGAGGGGGGCGCGATTCTCCCCCCTGAGCGCGCGAGCGCAGGCTTTGCCGAGCATCGCGTAAAAACAGGGAATTTACAACTGCCGTGCAGCCTGTTGCGCAAATAAACCAGGTTGATTCATTAATTCATTAAAAGTCCCGGCTTGCACAATAGACCCTTGGTCTACCACTATGATTCGATGAGCGTTGATTACAGTGCTTAAACGATGTGCTGCGATAATTTGTGTAGCGTTTAATTGCTTTAAATAATTATGAACCATGGCTTGAGTCGTATTATCCAAGGCGCTGGTAGCCTCATCTAAAAGTAATATTTTAGGCCGCTTTGCTAAAGCTCTGGCCAACACCAAGCGTTGAATTTCGCCGCCCGATAAAGTGATTGCGCCTTCAGTTATTAAAGTATCCATTTGCATTGGTAAATGCCGAATAAACTCTGCCAATCCTACTTTTTCAGCAATTTCCCAAGCTTCTAGTCGAGTCATTTTATCAAAACTGCCGGCGATATTGGCAAAAATGGTACCTGGAATCAAAGTACTATTTTGAATGACCACACCAATTTGCTTACGCACTTCGGAAAGCCGTAAGCTTTGTAAATTGATACCATCAAAATAAATTTCTCCCGACTCTGGAGTTTCGAACCCTAATAACAATTTGAATAAAGTGGTCTTGCCAGAGCCAGAAGGACCTACAATCGCAACAAATTCTCCGGAGGAAATTTCTAAAGATAAATTTTTAAATAAGGGCTGATCAGAGGCATGATAACGAAATACGACTTTATCAAGCTTAATTTCTCCAGTGAGTATTCCAGGATCAGTAAAGCCAGATTCATGTTCGACTTTGGTCTTAAAAAAAATTCTAGACTGTTTCCAAAGAGGAATTGTACGCACCACATTGCTTAATTCAGATGTCATTTCAAAAATTATGATAAATAATAAGGAATAAGCGGTATTAAACGCCACTAAATTGCCAAAACTCAATTTGATGTGTAAAGTTATGATAAGAGCATACAATAACAAGGGACTTAAAAATAAAAACAACGCAAGAAAAACTTCTAAATACATAAAATTTTTCTTTATTTTTGTTTCCGCTTCAGTTCTTTTAATTAAAGATCGAGTCCATATTTTAAAAACTCTATTTAAAGCATCAGCAACTCGTAATTTACCTAAGCCTGCTAAGGATTCGAAGACAAAGGTGGATAGTCCGCCATAACGAAAATAAAACAGGGTATTATTCTTTAATTGCGCTAAATTTAACAGGGAAATAGTAATAACCATCAGTATAATCAAAAAAACTGCGGCCAAAGTGAGGGTAAAACTATAACACAACAAAAAAATTAAAACTATAATGGATGTTATAGTTCCGGAAATAAACAAAAAAACGGATTTTAGCAATGATTCTTGCGTTTCTTGTGCTAAATTCGCCTTAAAAACGATATTCCCGGCACTTAAATTTTTAAAAAATTTCTGAGGTAGTTTAAGAATTTTATCCCAAATAGCAGGAGCGAACTTGGAAGATAATTTAAACTGTAACCGCATTTGAGTGGCCAATTGTGTTGTGCGAAAAAGCGTTACCACCAAGGCATTTATAGACAAGAAGATAATCATTTGCCAAAGCAACAAAAAATCTACATTAGCAATAATTTTATTAAATAATAATCCAAATCCTAACGGTGCCGATAATAAAAAAATAGTTAATAATATTTGCACGCCCACAAACCGCCATAATTCAAATAGGGGAATCTTATGGATATGCGAAGATAAGGGAGTATAAAAATAAAATGCGGTGGCCGAAATATCTTTGGCTATTGCAGGGTCTATGGTAATCCGCTTTCGAGTCTTCAAAGCCAGTAAATAATAACCGCGATTTTTTTTGGGAAGCAAAGCACAAGGTTCATCACGATAAAATGCCACCAAGCTGCCAACATCTTTTTTCCACCACTGAGATGATAAATTAATTTGACGGCATCTAAAGCCTGAAGTTTCAGCAATGGCTTTGATATAATCAAATAAATTATCCCCTCCAGTCGAAACAGGCGGGCGTACTAAATGAATTTTTTTTCTTTTAGCCACGATTTCGCAAACAGCGAATACATTATCAAATTCGGTTAAATTATCCATCATTGGATTTCTAAACTCACTAATTCCTGATATAAGCCACTGTCTTGAATTAATTTTTCATGCCTGCCTTGTTGTACAATTTTGCCGTTTTTAATTACCAAAATTTGATCGCAGTCCTTAATAGCGCTTAACCGGTGGGCGATAATAATTAAAGTACAATTTTTTTGTCGTAAATTATTATAAATTTCTTGTTCCAACAGTGGATCCAAAGCAGATGTGGCCTCGTCTAAAATAAGTATTTTCGGGCTTTGGATTAAAGCTCGAGCTATTTCTAAACGCTGAACTTGACCACCACTGAAATTTCTCCCATATTCTTCAATTTTATAATTTAAACCTCCTCTTTTACTAATAATATCGGCCATCTCTACCAATGACAAGGCATGATATATCTCTTGATCTCGGATATTTTTGTTCCATAATGTTAAATTGTCCCGCACCGAGGCTGAAAAAAGAAAAATATTTTGATCGACTAAACCAATCATTCGCGCCAAATCAGCACGAGCGAATTGTACCAGAGGTGAACCATGAATGCGTATTTCACCCGACCATGGCGACGCCAACCTACAAATTAATTTAGCGATACTAGATTTTCCACCACCGGTGGGTCCAACGATAGCAATTCTTTCACCTGGATTAACTGAAAATGAAATATTTTCAAATATCGGGGGTTCTAGCCGTGAATAGCCAAAAAGAATATTGCTAAATTCCAATTGCGGTTTAGAAAAATCAAG
The DNA here is from genome assembly GCA_963795715.1 of uncultured Pseudomonadota bacterium. GTDB lineage: Bacteria > Pseudomonadota > Gammaproteobacteria > Coxiellales > Coxiellaceae > JAFEDN01. Next base: position 1,219,588 of record CAWCIY010000003.1, on the reverse strand, counting down.
AGGGCGATTTTGAACACTTGGTTTTTGTTCAATAGGTTGTTCATTGATATCATTTATCCTAGCGATATCTCCTTTAAATCTGGCATAATTCTCATTTATATTCAGTAATTCTAACAAAATAAAGGTAAAATTAATCAGTAAAATTTCAAAACTAATTAATCCACCAGGAGAAAGTTGTTGATGCATTATAAACCAACCACCCAAACCTAAAACTATAATCGTATTGATCACTTGAAAAAAAAACGGCAAAATTTTCAAAAAAAAGCTATTTAAGGCCAGCCGCTGTGCACATAATGTTTTCTGAGCATGCGCTGCCGACCATTGGTTGAAAAAATCATTTTCCATGGCGTTGGCTTTTAACGTTTCAATAATTTTAACACCATTTATTTCGATACTTGCTAACTTTCCTTGCATCTGCTTGTAACGACCTCCTAAATCACGATTACGTAGGGTGATAAAGGATAGTAGCGCAAAATTTAAAAGCACCAAAGTAATGCTGATCACCGCTAAAATCTTATTTAATAAAAACATAAATATGACTAGTAGAGCCATACTGATCAAACCGGCTATATGCGCGGGAATTTTATTAACTAACATATCTGCTAATGAACTATTGGCTTCGACCCGCTCAGCTAAATCACCGATGGCGCGTTGTTCAAAAAAATCAAGCGGTAAATGTAATAATCTCCAATAAAATTGGATCATTTGCTCTAATTTGATCTTAATAAATAAATATAACCGGTAATGACGCTGTAACCAAGTTAAACCAGCAAAAAATACACCGGACACACCTATTCCTAATAACACATTTATTAAAAGATCAACTTTTTTTTCCAGTAAAATATAGTCAAAAAATATTTTTGTTAAAAAAGCCAAACTAATAATTGGAAAAATTTGTAAAACTGAAATAGTTAAGATATAAATCCAGTTCCAACGCATATTGGCTATTTGCCGCCAAAATGAGACCAATAAGGAAGGCTCTGGTTCACCTGCCGGCTTAAAATTTTCACCGGGAGTCATAAACAAAACGATGCCGGTGAATCCTTGATTAAATTCCTGATGAGAGACTGTTCTCGGTCCAGTAGCAGGATCATTTAAAAAAACTTTATGCTTCCCAAACCCCTCGACGATAAGAAAGTGATTAAATTCCCAAAAGACAATAAAAGGGGCCGGCAATTGTTTTACTTCTTCTAAAGTACGCTGTATTCCATGCGCTTCCATACCATACTGCCGCGCAGCTTTAATAATATTAATCGCTTTACTACCATCCCTACTCACACCACAGGCTTCCCGCAACTGAGATGGCGGTAAGTGCAGTCCAAAATAAGCTAAAATAATTCCCAATGCGATTGCACCACATTCAGCATTATCCATTTGCAGCATTACAGGTGTTTTTTCTCTATGGAAATTGTTCATTTGCTACCTGACAACATCATAGCAAAGGGCGATTCCTGTTGTATTACTATGCGTGCTTCAATTAAGGAACCTTTGTCCAGGGAATCATAAACGCTTTTATTTAACTGAATATACAACGCTAGCTGTGGCCCTGTTTGCAAAAAATAACTGACTAAACTCGGGTTTTTAAGCTGATTTAGCATTTCATTGGGTGTAACAGGGATATTGTCAACGTTAACAATTTTTCCAGAAAAATGTGGCGTGTGTAATTTACCATTCCGAATTGGACTTAACCAGGCAACCATGCCTGTGTGCAAAGGGGGTGTTTCTACAGCCGGAACATACACTATTGCCAGATTTTCTGTTAACAAAAGCCCTCTGCCTTGCACGTGCAATTGCACCACCCCTAAAAAAAGCCAAAAAATAAGAGCCAGTAAAAAAATGCCAAGCGCTAACAGTGTTAACCAAGCAAATGAAGTCGTCGCCGGTATTAAATCATCTGCACTTTGGATTGAAGTAATATATTCTAATGCTTGCTGTCTAAAAATAGACTGCTTTTTTTGTTCTTCATCCGACATAATTACCTTCTTGCTGCCATCGATTCCTTGGGAATCGCTTCCTGATTTATATCCTGCGCATCGGCAAAGCCGATTGCTCGGAATGAAGGGAGAGAATCGCGATTCTCTCCCTTGCGATCCCCCATCGCGCAAAATGGAGTTCTCTTCATCAGAAACTCCTGCCTTGCTCCTCAAGTACTCTTCGTAGGCGTCTAGCAAGAATAGGCAACAATTGCAACGCTATTTCCGGATAAGCTTGTATCTGTGCTTTAAAATCCCAGCGTTCTATCATAATGCATTGTGTTTCCTGTAAGACACGCACGGATGCCGAATGGGGTTGATCATCTATGATCGACATTTCACCAATAATTTCTCCTTTACCCAGTCGGGCGATGCTCCTAGGTATTGAAGAATTGAGGCCCTTCATGACTTCAACTTCGCCGCTCAAAAGAATGAAGCATCCTTCGCTGATCTGTCCTTCCTGTAATATCAAATCACCTGTTTGGAACGTCTTTACTTGTGCCAATGCTACCAGGCGGTAAATCGCAGCCTGATCGAGATGAGAAAATAATGTATGAGTCGTGAGAAGTTCTGTAAGGTCCATGCAGCTTTGCTTCCGAATTGAAAAACGCTATATTATGATATTAGCCTACGCACAATACAGTTTCCAGGAAGTTGACATGACTATACAAACTATTAATCCAACCAATGGCAAAGTCATTAAAACCTACACCGAAATGGATATTGCGGAAGTAGACGCCATAATCAATGCCACTCACACCGCTTTTCTTGAATGGCGAGAAACCAGTTTTAACAATCGTGCAAAAATTTTACAAAAAATGGCTGATTTATTAGAGAAACACAAACAAGATTATGCTCAACTAATGACACAGGAAATGGGCAAACCCATTCGGTTCAGCATTTCTGAAATTGAAAAATGCCAATGGGCCTGTCGATATTTTGCTGAAAATGCGGAAAGACTGCTGGCTCCTCAGCCGGTAAAAACTGAAAAATCGAAAAGCTATGTGACCTATCAGCCTTTGGGCGTTATTTTTGCCATCATGCCTTGGAATTATCCCTTTTGGCAGGTTTTTCGTTTTGCAGCCCCCAACTTGATGGCAGGAAACGCGGCTTTACTGCGTCATGCCGCTATTTCTACTGGAACAGGCTTAGCCATTGAAAAACTTTGTCAAGAAGCAGGATTTCCACAAAATCTGTTTCGAACTTTGGTCATCGATAATGACACGTCCGCCCATGTCATCCGCCATCGTCTGGTCAAAGGTGTCACTTTGACGGGTAGTCCCAGAGCCGGCAGCATTGTCGGCAGCGAAGCCGCGGCCGCTTTAAAAAAAGTCGTTTTGGAATTGGGCGGCAGTGATCCTTATCTCATTTTGGAAGATGCTGATTTATCTGCGGCGGCTAAAACCTGTGTAGCATCCCGGCTCAATAATTCTGGGCAGGTTTGTATTGCTGCGAAACGCATTATCGTGGTTGACTCAGTACGAAAGCAGTTTGAAAAATTGGTATTAGAAGAGTTAAATAACTATCGCCTGGGCGATCCCGCCGATAGTAACACCCAGCTAGGCCCTCTAGCCAGAGCCGATTTGCGTGATACCGTGCATAAACAGGTTGAAGAATGTGTAAAACAAGGGGCAGAAGTCCTTGTAGGAGGGAAAATTCCGGCTCAACCCGGATTCTATTATCCACCTACTGTATTAAAAAATATCACTGCCAATATGCCCGCAATGAAAGAGGAAATATTTGGCCCGGTGATAGCATTAATTGGCGCCAAGGACGAAGCGGATGCAATTCGCATTGCCAATACCAGCGAATACGGCTTATCTGCCGCAATTTTTACTCAGGATATCGCACGAGGAGAACAAATTGCCGCCCACAAGATCCAAGCAGGCAGTTGTTTTGTGAACGATTTGGTTACTTCCGATCCTCGTCTCCCCTTTGGCGGCATTAATTACTCAGGATTTGGCCGTGAGCTGGGAGAATACGGTATTCGAGAATTTACCAATGTTAAAACCATTTGTATCAAATAGTGCGAGCCGCATGAGTTCTAAGAGGGAGCTACCTAGATTGGGCATAGGCGTCAAGCTAAGGAATTTTTTTATTAAATAAGGGCTTGAAAAATAATATAAAGTTGCATAGAGTTACCGAGAAAATTTTTCGCCCGAAAAATCAGAAAGGAACTCTATGCAAGACGCTAATGTATCAAAAATCTGAGAGGCATCCAGATCACCCGGCAAGGACTCCACGAACGGTTTACTCCTGTAAAAATAGAGCAGTTCATTGAGAACGCTGAAAAGGCAGCTCATATTCCGATAGAAGCGGTTTTTTTACAATTAGAATGAATAAAAAGGCTGACAATATTCGAACGAAAGCATCAAATTTAAAGGTAAGATGCCTCCTACTGCGAAGACCTATTGCGCGGAAGATTGAGACTCTTAACGGATGAGATTAATTTCTAAATTCAAATCCAGCTCTTTCCAAATTTTGTCAGCTGTAAGTACTGATTGATCTTTGTGGATTGCTAGCGCTAAACAGGCGCGATCTCCTAAAGATAAACCCTTATCTGCTGTTTTATTAACTAAATGCGCCGACAAGAAAGCTTGAGTGTCATCAAAAGGAATTGTGGGAATAGCCAAATCATTCAACAATGATGTGGCATCTCCTACAGTAAGACCTCTCTTTACTAAAAATGAAGCTACTTCAGCCAAATTGACAGTTGAAATTTCTACATGAGGCAAACTTTCTTCTACTAAAATTGCACCCTTTTCTTGGTAAATTAAAGCGATAAGCGCTGATGCATCCAGCACGACTGGTTTTGGCATATTGGTCATTCTGAATCTCGTTTACGCTCAGCCAAAAACTCATCAACGTGGCTTACTTTTTTGGTGATTTTTTTTCTAACTGCAGCACGTATCCTTTGGAGTGCTTGAGATTGACGAAAAAGGCGTAATTCACCATTTTCAATTCGAATAATTAATTCATCTCCAGGATGTAAATCCAAGGCTTTCCTATAAGCCGCCGGGATAACTAGTCGGCCACCTTCTCCAATTTTAGTATTTTGCTGCTGCATTGTCATAAATTCCAATATAAACCATAGTTTCTATATTATGGCATATTAAAATTTCTTGTCAATCAAACCGTTATCGGAGCTCGAATAGCGGGATGCGGATGATAATTGCAGAACTCAAAATCACTGAACTGATAATCAAATAATCCTAAATTAATCAGTTGCCACCGTAGCGAGTTTGTTAATACCTCCGGTAAATACCCAAGGAACGAACTTCCCAAGGGAACTTCGTTAGAAGGAAGAGGGATAGAACGCCCTAATCCTATCACGGATAAATTTCTTAAAATTGTGTGGTATAAACATTAAAAATCCAAATGTAACTTATTCAAGTTAGATTTATTCCGCTTCCGTTTCCAGTTAATAAGGGCATGCTTGCAGAATTATTTATAGAGGGCGCTCGCGGAATAGTACGCACGGGTGAGAAAAGTTGGGTTAAACAAGGCGCTACTTTATCCGCAATTCGCTCCGCTTTGCGCTCTATAATTTCCGGAGTAGCTTCTGAACCGCAGAAGCTTTTGAAAAATCGGCAAAACCGTGATTGCTCACCCACTAAAACTTCTTTTGATTTCTCGGCAATAATCGATTTAATTTCTCTCTTTTGGCGATCGCCTAGGTTTTGCCATTCTTTTCGTAGGGAAACTGATTGCTTGGACTCGTTTAATTTATCAATCACATGCCCAAACGCAATAATATAGGCTTCATGCTGACGGTGCGTGATGACCCCGCAACATCCAATCCACAATTGGGCTAAGGCCTCATTAGTCACCTGACTATCGACCGTGTCCTCTCGTGAACTAAAATAGGCTTTAACTGCTTTTTCAAAGTAACATTTGGCTAATGGCAATAATACTAAAGTGCCAAAGCTGCTGAGCAAACCGATCAAAAGGGAGTTGATCCCACCTTCATTACCCACATCTGGGGCAACAATGGTCGCCGCTCGAGGACAATCCTCTTGGCAATACAGCCGTCCATTCCAAACCGTAACCGTAAATGCAGGTGGTTGATTACTGGTAGCGATAAAATAAATTTTACCTGCCGATATTTCTGCTTGGGTAAAGTTAGTAATCGGTTTATTAAAATTATTACTATAAGCAAAATGGTCATTTACGACATCACTCACCATAAAATAGAGTTGCTCTGGTAGCACTCGGTCATCGGATGCCTCTAAATGACTGGCAGTCAATTGGATGCTATCCGGCGGATTAATCTTCAAAAATGCGTGATCTAAACGAGGATAGCTGGCAAAATCTATTTGGCAAGGAAAAGAGCCTGAGGCTACCGATTGACTATCTCGAACGCTTAAGATACAACTCGGTTCATCGGAACTACCGTCCGGGACAAAAGCAATTTGGTTTTTATTGATTTGATCTTGCCTAAAAGTGACAATAGGAACGCTGATATCTGAAACCAAAGAGAAGTAGCCATGCTTCAACGTGTTGGTTACCGGACTAAGAATAATATCGGTAGTTGAGCCGCTACTACTGGTTATATTTAAATTTTCAGCAGTGGGATAAAAAGTTTGATTTTGATTAATGGGTAAATAATTTTTAGTAACGAGCAGGGTGCTGCCATCACTAGAATCAGAAAGCAGAGAGGCCGGATCTGTTACTGTCAATTTATAGCGCGGGGCTTGCGGCATCCCATTAGAAACAAATTTGATTTGATTTTTCTTAATATTTTTTTGAGTAAAACAAGTAATTGCTGCACCAGAAGTACTGATGTTTTCAAATTGACCGCTGGTAACATTCCCCACTAAATTAAATTGCAATTCGTCAGCCTCATCGCTATAGCAATCATTAACACACAGATTATTCAGTGACAATGCTACAGATTGACCTAAAGCAACTAGAAACTGGTTGACAGCAAACACCGGCTTAGTAAAAAAAGTAATATTAGCCTGCTGCGGATTGGTTTGATTCCAACCGTCATTCACTGCTACCCAATAAATAGGCGCATTCATACTGCCGTCCTGAGTAAAACCGACATTCCCTGTCAAAATGGCTTGTTGCGCAAACGTGATTTGATTGCTTGATTTTTGTTGATTTACCACAAAAAAACCGTGAGTAATATTAGTGATGACGAAGTTAAAATTAGGATCGGCGTAACCACTGCGGCTGGCCATTAGCTCTTGGCTCGTCAATAAGGTGGTTACATTTTGCTTAGTATTTAATTGATTATTGACTAAATACATTGGCACAGAGTTAAAAGTAATGTTCGCAGAGGCAGGAATAGTTTGAGCCCAAACATCATTCACGGATACATAATATATTGGAGCATAGGGAGTGCCATCCTGTGTGAAAGAGATTTTTTGAGCATACACTGATTGTTGAGGAAAGCTAATCTCTGAAGAATGCATGGTAGTCTTTTCTACAGTAAAAAATCCATGAGTAATATTAGTGATTATAAATGTCAAATTAGAGCTGAGATTACATGTTGCCAATAGATTCATCGTTGTTAATATAATGGTCTGAGATTGATTAATGGCTAGTTGATTGTTCACCAAAACAATTGGCATGGGATTAAAATAAATTGTCGCCACGCCAGGACCTGTCCAAGCGATACCTGAAGATCGTACGGTTATTTCATAAGTTGGAGGATCGAAGCTGCCATCATGGACAAATTGAATTTGTTGATTTTTAACTTGTAATTGAGTGAAATTAGATAGATGAATACTCTGTTGGTTTATATCCTCAAAATATCCGTGAGTAATATTAGTGGGAACAAATATTAGAGAATTATTATCATGATTTCTATCAAAGGCAGCTAAATGACTGGCGTTAAGCAATACCTGTTCGCTCCGATAAAGATTTAAAGTATTGTTTACTAAAACAGGGGGAATATCGCCGAAGACAATATAGCTGTGACCGGGAGGGGGAGGAGGATCAGGAGGTGGATTAGAACTACCAAAAAAAGTATTTGGAGCACCGATAAGGAGATCCGCTACACCGTCACCGTTTACATCTCCAGCTCCGCTAACTGAGAAGCCACTAACAGTATTGACGTCACCATCCATTTTAAAACCGATAATACCATCTACGTCTGTTAAATTTAGATACCCTCGATCGCCTAATTTGGAATGCCCAAATATCACATAAGTTTGACCATAATTACAACCCTCCCGAACACAACCGAGCGGCGATCCAATTATTATATCCTGAATATTATCGCCGTTTACGTCTTTAGCTCTCCCAAGAGAATAACCCGCATCACCATTGAAACTTTTATCGCCGATAATAGTAAAACCATTATTGCCATTTAAAGATGATACGTTTAGAAGGCCATTATTGATGCTATTTAGTGTTGGCCCACCAAAAACGGTATAAATCCGCCCAGAGTACGACATACCATCACAACCTTCAGAATTTATATTTGGCGCGCCAATTAAAAAATCATTGTAACCATCATTATTGATATCACCTACCCCATCGATTGAGACACCACTCTGACTACAGATTTCACCGTCAATTTTAAGACCATTCGTGCCATTCAGATTTGAAAGAGTTAAATTTCCATTCGCACCCAGCTGTGAGCCGCCAAAAACTGTATAGGTGCGTCCTTTAACATATGTCCACCCGCCTTCTGATGAATTAAAACCAGGGCTGCTAACCAAAAAATCTAAATATCTATCGCCGTTGATATCTTCCGCACCAGATACAGAGTTAAATTCAGACATCATTTCTTCACAATATAATTTAAACCCTTCAGTTCCATTTAAGCTTTTGGTATTGATAAAACCTATTTTTCCTATGTCTGCACCTCCAAAGAGACCATATCCACATAAAGTTCTTCCATTATAATTTTCACATCCAAGAAGTAAATCATCATACCCATCACTATTAATATCTCCAGAACCGACAACTGAATAACCTATTCCACAATCATCATCACTATTAATTATTTTAAAACCATTAGAGCCGTTCAGCTTGAGTAAATTGATATCGCCTTCTTTTCCTAGGCTTTTATTACCGAATAACACAAAAGCTTGGCCATGATAATCCGCATTAAAATTAGGAGCTCCAATAATCAGATCGATATAACCATCTCCATTAACATCTCCGGCAAAACTAACTGAGATACCATTACTAACCGCCCCGTCTTGTAATAACTTAAATCCATTGGTACCATTTAATGCAGCCAAATCAAGTTGACCCTTATTGCCGGTATGAGTTCCTCCAAATATTAGGTAACCACGGGCTACTTGATGATAGTTATCAGAGCTGCTATTTGACACATTTGTCGCACCAATCAGCAAATCATCATAACCATCACCATTGATATCACTGCCTCCCTTTACCGACCACCCGCTCTTATCACTAATGACTTCTCCATTTATTCTAAATCCTGTCAAACCATTTAAATCGGATAATTTTAAAATCGACGGAAAATGAGCTAAGGAAACATTTTCTGAGCGCTGAGTTGTTACATAGTTTTCCGATTCTTCATTATGTAAGGTACTCAAAGTGTCGGATAATTTTTCTATAGTGATTTGGTGTTTGGATACCAAGTTTTGATACTTCTCAACTTGCTGCTCCGTAGTAGAACCAAAAAAATTTTTGACGCCATCAAAAATCCAATAACTCCACTGGCTTAAATAACCGGGCTTTCCTGCGGCTTTTTGTTCGGCTTCAATTTCAGCTTGTTTTTGATGGTATTGAAATTGTTTCACTGCATGATCGTATTCAGCTTGGGCGGATTGTAAGGTCTCATTCAGAGCAATCATTAATCGAGCGCGGGTATGATTGTTTTGTTCCTCTAAATAAAACTGTATGGCATTAGCTAACCTTTGCTCTGCTTGCGCCTGCTCTACATCGGCCTGGTAAATTTCTGAACTCTTGTTTTGCCAACCAAACCCTTCCATTAAATCTTGAATAATTGAAATAGTTGAAGAATTTGGCAAAGATGAATTGGGAATTGAAACATTAGTTGGCATATTACCTCCATTTAAAATTTCCTAATTAAATTCCTGTTTTGGGACTCCGATAGTCTGCGGAATTATAATCAAAATTACAAGACCTGGACTTTGAATTTAATGTAGAAAACAATTCCGCTGAAATTTATGTAAGGCTTATTCAGTATTTGGGCGAGTATCTTGAAAAAATGATACGACGTGATGAAAGCCTAAGTGAGGAGAAAAGTTATGCTCTAAGTCCCGTTAAAAAGTTATCGGCTTTTAATACCTCGATTCCATTTTGTTGATATTCTCGCTTTAGGTCTTTAACTACTTGAACGGCAGGAAAATGGTAAGTAGATTGAAAATATTGTAAAGATTTACTGATTTCATGATCGCTGAGTTCTGTTTCAATGATTTGGACAATTTTCCCGGACTTCACCAAAGCAAAATCAACTTCTTTTTTTTCGCGAGTGCGAAGGTAGTGTAATTGATATTCTTCAGCATCATAATCTATCTTGGCGAAAACATGTTTAAGTAAACAAACAGCTACGAAATTTTCAAACACAGCGCCGGCATCTCCTTCTACTAAGCCTGCATCAAAAAAATAAATTTTAGGCTCTTTGGCCAGGCTACGGGAAATATTCTTGGCATAAGGCCTTACTGTAAATACAATATAAAGTGCTTCTAAAATTCGTATGTATTTTTTTACTGTGTTAGGAGAAATCCCCACATCTTCAGCAATGGACTGATAAGAAACCGCAGACCCAACACGCTGACGTAGTAATGCAAAAACGAGTTGAATAGCTCGAAAATTATGAATATTATCAAAATTCAGCACATCTTCACGTAACAAACTACCGACATATTGTTGCCGCCATCTTTGGGCTTCAACCAGCTTTTTTTCTAAAAAGGGTTCGGGAAAGTTACCCATTTCAGTAAAACGATCTAATTCAAAGGGCATGTTTAATTGAAACAACTCCGCCGGTGATAGCGGCAGTAAATGATGAAGATAATACCTTCCTGCCAAAGAATCACCGACTTGATTGAAGATATCTAGTCGGGCGCTGCCGGTTACTAGAATTTGCATTTCTGGATTTTTGGTATCGTAGATCCCTTTCAGATAATTTTTCCAACCACGCATTTTGTGGACTTCATCTAATATCAGCAGCTTGGTAGTGGTGAGCCAACCTTCATCACGCATTATTTTTCTATCCCCGGCGCGATCGTAGTTCAAATAAACCGTATTCGGCTCCATAGCGGCTATACTTTTGGCAAGCCAAGTTTTTCCTGTTTGACGAGGACCGGCTAAGAAAACCATTTTTTTCTTCAAGTCGTTAACAATGGCTTGTTTTTGGATTCTTTCCATATATATTGACAATTATGCATCCCATTGCGGAATTGTCAAGATAATTCCGCAAATAAGTGCAAAATTGTCGAATTTAATTTTTTGTCAGGTTTATTCCGCTTCCGTCTCCAGTTAATAATGGCGTGCTTGGAGAACTATTTATAGAGGATGATCTCGGAATAGTAGGTATTGGTGAGAAAAGCTGGGATAGGCGAGGAGCGGCTTTAATAGCAATCTGCTCCGCTTTACGCTCAACCATTTCCGGAGTGGCTTCTGAAGAACAAAAGCTTTTGAAAAAATGGCAAAACCGGGATTGTTCTCCCACTAAAACTTCTTGGGATTTCTCAGCAATAATGGATTTGATTTCTCTTTTCTGGCGATCGCTTAAATGCTGCCATTCTTTCCGCAGAGAAATCGTTTGCTTGGAATCGTTTAATTTATCGACTACATGGCCAAAAGCAATAACAAATGCTTCATGCTGCCGATGAGTAATGACGCCGCAACATCCGATCCACAATTGCGCCAAGGCTTCATTGGTCACTTGACTATCGGGCGTATCCTCTCTGGAACTAAAACAGGATTTAATGGCTTTTTCCACATACCATTTTACTAACGGCAATAACACCAAGGTGCCAAAGCTGCTCAGCAAACCGATCAAGAGAGAGTTAATTCCGCCTGAATCATTACCCACATCAGAGGCAATAATAGTCGCTGTTCGTGGGCAATCCTCTTGGCAATACAGTCGGCCATTCCAGACCGTAACCATAAACGCCGGAAGTTGATTAGTGGTGGCGTTAAAATAAACTTTGCCTGCCGATATTTCTGCTAGAGTAAAGTTAGTAATCGGTTTACTAAAATTGTTACTATAAGCAAAATGGTCATTTACGACATCACTCACCATAAAATAGAGTTGCTCAGGCGGGACTCGGTCATCGGATGCTTCCAAATTATTCATCGTCAAAGGGATACAATCCGGCAGATTAATTTTCAAAAAGGCGTGATCTAAACGAGGATAGCTGGCGAAATTGATTTGGCAAGGAAAAGAGCCGGATGCTCCTCCCGGTTGACTATCGCGAACGCCCAAAATACAGCTTGGTTCATTGGAACCGCCGTCAGGGACGAAAGCCATTTGGTTTTTATTAACTTGGTCTTGTTTAAAAGTAGAGATTGGAACGCTAATGTCTGAAATCAAAGAGAAGTAACCATGCTGCACGGTTACCGGACTAAAAATAATATCGGTAGCCGAACCGCTGCTGCTGGTGATATTTAAATTTTCAGTGGTGAGATAAAAAGTTTGATTTTGATTAATAGGCAGATAATTTTTAGTGACGAGTAGGGTGCTTCCATCACTAAAATCCGAAAGCAAAGAAACAGGATCAGTGACTTGCAACTGATAGCGCGGCGCTTCCGGCACGCCATTAGAAATAAACTTCACTTGGTTTTTCTTAATACTCTTTTGAGTGAAAGAAGTAATCGCCGTACCTGGAATACTGTTATTTTCAAATTGACCGCCGATAACAGTTCCAATTACATTAAATTGCAATTCATCGGAATCATCACTATAGCAATCATTGGCGCACAGATTATTTAATGACAACACTAAAGATTGACCCAAGGCGACGAGAAACTGGTTGACAGAAAATATAGGCTTTGCAATAAAAGTAATATTCGCTTTCTGTGGATCAGTTTGGTTCCAGCCGTCATTCACCGCCACCCAATAAATAGGGGAGCTTATACTGTTATCCTGAGTAAAGCTGACATTCCCTGACAAAATGGCTTGTTGCGAAAAAGTAATTTGGCTAACTGATTTTTGTTGGTTCACCACAAAAAATCCGTGGGTAATATTCGTAATTACTAATTTAAAACTAGGATCGGCGTAACCATTGCGAGTGGCCAGTAATTCTTTACTAGTCAATAAAATAGTTTCATTTTGCTTAATATTTAATAGATTGTTCACTAAATTAAATGGGACGACGTTAAAAGTTACGTTTGCAAAATCAGGTGCTGTTTGAATCCAAGAATCATTCACGGATACTTGATAGCTTGGAGTATAGGGACTGCCATCCTGCGTAAAAGAAACTTTTTTAGCGTAAATTGCCTGTTGAGAAAAACTGATTACTGGAGAATGCAAAATTATGTCTTCGACACTAAAAAATCCATGAGTGATATTAGTGATTGTAAATGTTAAATTAGAAGAGATATTACATGTCGCTAATAGATTTAGTGTTGTTATTTTAATGGTTTGAGACTGATTAACGACAAGTTGATTATTCACCAAAACAATAGGCATGGGATTAAAATGGATTGTCGCTGCACTAGGACCAGTCCAAGCGATACCTGAAGATCGTACGGTTATTTCATAAGCCGGAGTATCTAAACTGCCATCATGGACAAATCGAATTTGTTGATTTTTAATTTGTAATTGAGTGAAATTAAACAGATGAATATTCTGTTGGTTTATATCCTCAAAATATCCATGAGTAATATTAGTGGAAACGAATATTAGAGAATTATTATCATGGTTTTTATCGAAGGCTGCTAAATGAGTGGTGTTAAGCAATATCTGTTCGCTTCGATATAGATTTAAGTTGTTATTTACCATCTGCGGTGGAATATCACCAAATATAACATAAACTGGAGGAAAATTATTAGGAAACTGAGGATTAGGAGCTCCTATTAAGATATCTGAAACACCATCTACATTGATATCTCCGGCATTACTAACGGCATAGCCTGTTTCGCTATCTGGCATGTCTTGAATTCTAAACCCCATCACACCGTCAAAATAGGTAAGTGTAATTAGACCCCTTATGCCAAGATTAGGAGACCCAAATAAAATATACGTGCTACCTATATAACCAACCTCAAATCCATGAGGAGAGCTAATTATTAAATCACTATAACCGTCCCCATTAAAATCTGCACTACCGATAAAATCACCAAACCAAGTATCTTGCTCTCCCAGAATTTTAAAACCATTTTTCCCGTTTAAGTGCGATAAATACAGCGGATTTTCTTGACTAATATTCGGACCTCCGAACACAACATAGGCCCAGGGACATTCATAATCACTATTTGTACCAATAATAATATCTGCATAACCGTCGCCATTGACATCGCCAGCATTGCTGACTGCATTACCAGTATTGCATGTCACATTTAAATCATCAATAATTTTAAAACCATAACTTTCATTTAAGTTTACTAAATCAAAAAAACCGTTCTCATTTACAGGAGGTACTTCTAAAATGACATACACTCGGCCGGAAATGCGAGGAACTATTAAATATGATGAAGGCGCTCCAATTACGAAATCTGAACGTCCGTCTCCATTAACGTCCCCCAATCCACTGATCGAAACTCCACTAGTAGTATTCGATTCTCCATTTAATATAAAACCGTAAGTACCGTTTAATTTACCTAAATCAATAACACCTTGATTGGCAATACTTGCCAGATTTTTTTGGCCAAATACTATGTATATACGTCCATCTGTTGAATATCCTTTTTGATAATACGGGGCCCCAATAACAAATTCATCATATTTATCACCGTTGATATCATCAATTATTCTTACTGCCCATCCGCATCCGCTGTAATATGGACGCTCGCCCAAAAATTTAATACCATTGGTTCCGTTAATACTGGATAAAGCTAAAGGTTTTGATCTAAATTCTGTAGAACCAAAAACGGCATACCCACCACCATAACCCTGCAAAAATCCGATGGCAAAATCAGCAAGTCCATCACCATTAATATCACCTTTCCCACCAACAGCGATTCCAACAAAATCATTATAATTGTTACTATTTATTTGAAAACCATCTGTTCCATTAAGGTTAGGCAAATCTAAAACATTCAAGTCGCCTATATTCGGCCTTCCAAAAATTACAAAACATGATGAAACTTCAAAGAGACCAGTAATAATATCGTCATATCCATCTCCGTTACTATCTCCAACATCGCTAACTCTAATGGAAGTGACAACATTATTACCATCTGTGGAATTTACTATCTTAAACCCGGTTTGAGGATTCAACATAGATAAATTAAAAACAGGGGGAAAGTGAGCTAAAGAAACATTTTCTGAATTAAGGATTTCTACATCATACTCCGTTTCTTCATCGTTCACTTGAAAAGCATTTAGAGTATCAGACAATTTTTCTATCTTGATTTGATGTTTGGATTTCAAATTCTGGTACTTCTCAACCTGCTGCTCTGTAGTAGAACCAAAAAAATTTTTGACACCGTCAAAGATCCAATAAGTCCACTGGCTTAAATAGCCAGGCTTTCCTGTGGCTTTTTGTTCAGCTTCAATTTCAGCTTGCTTTCGATGATATTGAAGTTGTTTCACAGCATGATCATATTCAGCTTGTGTGGATTGTAAAGTTTCATTTAAAGCGACTATTAATTGAGCGCGGGTATGACTGTTTTGTTCTTCCATATAAAACTGCATAGCACTTGCTAACTTTTGCTCTGCTTGCGCCTGCTCTACATCGGCCTGGTAAATTTCTGAACTCTTGTTTTGCCAACCAAACCCTTCCATTAAATCTTGAATAATTGAAATCGCTGAAGAATTTGACAAAGATGGATTGGGAGTTGCAACGCCGGTCCGCATAAGTTACCTCCATTTAAAAACATCCTAAATTAAAACCTTATATGGGACTGAAATAGTCTGCGGTAAAATATTTAAATTCGCAATACGGGAAAATACTGCACACACCCTCGACCGGAAGCAGGGATGGACGACAGCGCCCTACCGCCAGTAGAACTGTCAATCAAATCGCTATCGGGGCTCGAATAGTTGGATGCGGATGATAATTGCAGAACTCAAAATCACTGAACTGATAATCAAATAATGAATCCGGCTTGCGTTTAATGTTCAGAATCGGCAGAGGTAAAGGCGTACGTCGCAATTGCTCAGCTACCGCTTCTAAATGATTCAGATAAATATGACAATCACCGCCTGACCAAATAAATTCTCCCGGAAGTAAATCGCATTGCTGAGCTACCATGTGGGTTAGAAGAGAATATGAGGCGATATTAAAAGGTACCCCCAAAAAAGCATCCGCAGAACGTTGAGTTAATTTACAGGATAGTTTTTTATTCGCCACATAGAATTGAAATAATAAATGACAAGGAGGAGGAGCCATCTCGATCTGGTCAATAGCCCCTACATTCCAGGCGCTCACGATCAACCTTCTAGAATCGGGATTAGTCCGTATTTGCTCTAATAAAAGACTTATTTGATCAATGTTTCGACCATCAGCACAGGGCCAACTACGCCACTGTTTACCATAAATGGGGCCCAGATCTCCTGCTGAGTCCGCCCATTCATCCCATATCGTCACGCCATGGTCGTGTAAATACTGAATGTTGGTATTTCCTTGTAAAAACCATAACAGCTCATGAACCCAACTTTTAATATGTATTTTTTTAGTCGTTAGTAAAGGAAATCCCGCACTTAAATCAAAGCGCATTTCACAACCAAAAACGCTCAGGGTTCCAGTACCGGTTCGATCCATTTTTTTTACGCCTTTGGATAAAATACCCTGCAAAAATTGTAGATACTGCTGCATTAAGCGGTCACCCTCTTTTTAGAATAAATAATCAATAAGGAGATTCCTCCTATCAAAACCATCGGCAAAGAAAGTATTTGCCCCATAGTCAACCAGCCGAACGCCAAATAACCATATTGCGGGTCAGGTTGTCGAAAAAATTCAGCAATAATTCGGGCAATTCCATAACCCAGTAAAAACAAAGCGGACGTGGCAAATCGAGGTCTAGGTTTAGAAGAAAACCACCACAACACGATAAACAATAACACCCCTTCCAACATAAATTCATATAATTGAGAAGGATGTCTTGGCTCAAATCCTGCCGCTGGAAAAACCACTCCCCAGGGTACATCCGTAATCCGTCCCCACAGTTCTTGGTTGAGAAAATTTCCAATACGGCCAGCCGCCAAACCAATAGGTACTAGCGGAGCAATAAAATCACCCAAATCAAAAATAGAGCAGTTAAATTGCCGGCTGCACCACCATAATGCCAATATCACTCCAATCAGCCCGCCATGAAATGACATTCCCCCCTGCCAAATGGCAAAAATATGGACCGGATGATGCAGAAAATAAGGCAGGTCATAAAACAATACATACCCCAATCTTCCCCCGACTACTACACCAATTGCGCAATAAAAAATTAAGTCACTGACCTGCAGCACAGTGAGTAAGGCGCCGGGTTTTTTGACTCTCCAAGTAGCCAACCCCCAGGCAAGGACAAAACTAAGCAAATACATGATGCCATACCAATAAACTTTAAATTGATTGATATGGAAAGCTACGGGATTGATGTTTGGATAATTAATCATACCAACACCTTCAACATTTGAATGGCGACAATGAGTAAAAAAATCGAAAATATTCTCTTTAATATTTTAGCTGATAAGTGATGAGCCAGTTTAACCCCCCAGGGCGCTACCAGCATACTGACCAACGCTACCGGCAGCCAAGCTGGCCAGTACACATACCCTGTTGACCACGCCGGCATACCCCGCACCATCAATCCACTGATGATAAAACTCAGTGTTCCGATGATTGCCACGGTAAAGCTCACGGCATTGGAAATCGCAATTGCATCACGAACCGACACGCTCCACCGAGTCAAAAACGGGATTGTCAGCACCCCGCCGCCTATTCCTAGCAAACCTGATTTTAAACCGACAATGGTTCCAAATATATTAAAAATAACGGGGCCCGGAAACGGTTTATGAGTTTCGCTTTTGCTTTCCCGCCACAACCGAAACGCCATATAGAGAACAAAAAAACCAAATAACACTTCCAACACCTGAGTTTTAACTACATGCGCTAGAAATGCACCGGCCACAGCCCCAAAGATAACAGAAGCCAGCATTTTCGAATATACCGGCCAAACACTGACCTCATGCCGTAGATGAGCCAGTAAAGCCCTCACTGTCGTTGGAATCATAATGGCCAGAGAGGTTCCTTCGGCCATTTGCATCAAATGCTCGTTTGGAATGGGTGCATAATGAAACAAAAAGGCAAGCCCTGGAACTACCACCAAACCACCTCCGATACCCAGCAGTCCGGCCATTAAGCCAGCAAAGGCGCCTAAAGCGATAAAGCCAGCAATAAAAACTAAATAAGTTGTCATAGAAACCAGACGATAGCATTTTCTATGGTTTTTTTGAAGCAGCATTAAAACAAAGAAGCGGTAACCACAAATTGCGCTATTTGCTCGCTGATTTGTTCAGCCGCTTGATTTGCCGCCAGCACACCGCCTTGAGGATTGTTGGCAGAGGAAGCAACCACGGTCTGAAATTGGCCACTCCTCAGTACTTTGTTGGTTTTGCTATTGATTAAAACTGCTTGGATAACGCAACGTACCTGACTGGTTGACTGGATAAATTCTTGTTGAAAAACCAAAAGCCGAGTTTCCAATCGAAAATCACTATTTCCCTCAAATGGCGGCATAATCACCGCATGGAAATAATTTTTAGCTTCAATCCGTTGCACAATCAAGGGAGTTAGCATTTGCGCAGGAGGCGCCACCCATTTGTGCCGGGTAAATTCTCCCAAATGCCCTGGAGAGGTCACATAAATCATTTTCTCAGTCTTGTAACCTGGATTCGCAACCATATTACTGACCAATAAGACCTTATGGGTCTTCGGAATTCCAGGATGGATCGGTAACACCGGTACTGTAAGTACATAGGTGGCAACTGATGGCAGTTTCACAGCACAAGCACACAACAAAATGGTCAAACAGGTAATTGTTAAAATTCTTTTCACAGTTATTCTCCAGGGCCGGGAGGCGGTTGCTGCTTACCACGTAGCAATATAGAGGGATTGGTTTGCAAATCCTGAGTTAATTGTTGCAGATTGGCAGCCGCATCATTCATTTTAGTCATTAGTTCTTGCACACTCGGCATAGTTTGTTGACCTATGTTACTGACCTCTTGACTGATTTGATCACTGGTTTTATTGAGCTGTTTGGTAGCTTGTTGAGCGGACAATAATGTGCCTTTAATATATCGGCTTGCGGAAGCGGTATTTTTTAGCGTCGTGTTGAGCGATATTAAACTTTGCCGGATATTATCAGACTGTTTGTCCAATGTGCCAGTCACTTTGGCTAAGTGCTGTAAAGAATCACTTAAATTAACCAAATTCGGTGCACTCATTAATTTTTTAAATTTTTCAGCGATATCTCCCATATCCTTGGCAAGCTGCGGTAAGACTTCTGTTATTTGCATCAGTAAAGGTTTTTTGTAGGGGATAATCGCATAGGGTTGCCCCTTCTCCGCTTTTAAAACAGGGGCTTCAGAACTTTCAGATTCTAAACCGACATAAACTATACCGGTAATGCCTTGTGGCACCAGGGTAGCAACAGTACTTTCTGTAACTGAAATTTTAGTTTCCACTTTCAAATATAATTTAACCAGTTGCGGATTATTTTTATCCAATACAATGTCGTATACTTTCCCCACTCGCACTCCATTGAATAGCACTGGGCTATCACTGGCTAATCCATCAACACCACCGCGGGCATATACCAAATAGGTGTTATAAGTAGCATGTTGTTGAAAACCTAATAACCAAATAAAAAGGGTAACGGCTGCAGCGCTTAAAAAAACAACAAAAATTCCTATCGCCGCATAATTGGCTTTAGTATCCATAATTAGTCTCTCCTACGAGCAAATTGTGCACGTTGGCCGCTGAAATATTCACGCACCAGTGGATGTGGGTCCTGAATTAAATCCGTCATCGCCGAAGAAGCCAATACTTTCCCCTCACCTAAAAATATGACCCGGTCCGTGACCCTCCACAAAGTATCTAAATCATGAGTGATTATCACAATAGTTAATCCCAAACTTTCGCGCAAGTTCAAAATCAACTGATCCAAGTCAGCGGCGCTGTTTGGATCTAACCCTGCAGTTGGCTCGTCTAAAAATAAAATTTCGGGGTCCAGCGCCATCGCTCTGGCTAAAGCGCCCCGTTTTTGCATACCCCCGCTTAATTCAGCAGGATATTTGCTACCGGCTTCTGCTTCTAAACCAGTCAGCAAAATTTTTAATAAAGCGATATTTTTTTGCATCGCCAAAGGGAGTCTGACATGTTCTTTTAATGGAAATAAAACGTTTTCTAATAAAGTGAGTGAACTAAAGAGGGCGTTATTTTGAAACAACACCCCCCACCTTTTTTGCACCTGCAAAGCTTGCGCTGCTGTGCAATGAGTGACATCAGTATCGAAAACTGTAATGACACCTGCGGTTGGTCGCTGTAACATTAAAATAGATCGCAACAAGGTGGTTTTACCACAACCGCTACCGCCAATGATTGCAACAATCTCGCCCTTGCGGATATTCATATTTAGATCATTATGGATCCACTGACTCCCTAAAAAATTCTTTAAACCTTGAACTGAAATGATATCTTGTTGACTCATAAACCAAACCAACTGTAGAGCATAGAAAAAAAAGCATCGATCACTATAATTAAAAAAATCGCCTGAACCGCAGCGGCGGTGGTCCTTAAACCAACGCTGTCTGCTGTAATCCCTGTTTGAAAACCTTGAAAACAACCCACTATAGAAATAATTAAGGCAAAGAAAGGGGTTTTAATTAACCCCAAAATGTATTGTTTAACGTTAACCTGCTCTGCAAAACGGCTTAAAAAATTGTGATATCCAATATGCAATTGCCCTTTAACTGTAATCATGCTGCCTAAGAGACCGAAAAGGCTAGACCAAACTACCAATAAAGGCAGTGCAATCAGCAGACCGGCAATTCTAGGTAAAACAAGTCTTTCAACGGTTGAAATTCCCATGGTAGATAAAGCATCTAACTCATCATTTACTTTCATAGTGCCAATTAATGCAGCAAACGCAGTGCTGGTTCTACCCGCAATTAGTACAGCAGTCATTAACGGAGCAAATTCTCTTAAAATCGCAATCCCTGATGCTTCCACCACATAAATATCTGCGCCGTAAACCTTCAGTTGCACTCCCAATTGATACGCTAAAACGATACCGACTAAAAAACTCATTGTGGCTACGATTGGCAATGCTTGGCAACCTGCTGTTTGAATTACTTTTAGACCACTTTGCCATAGATTTCTTAAACCGTTACGGTTGATTTTCAAATACCGAACGACAATTTCGCCAACAAAAGCCAAAAAAAGCCATATATGATTGAGTTTGACTACCGTCCAGCGGCCTAATAATATCAGCCACACGGGTTGTGGCGGCGGCTCGGCGCGACTAGGTTGCAGCTGGTTTGCATAAGACTGCACTAATTCTAGGAACGCCTGATGACGTTCGCTTAAACCTTCTAATGTCACTTGTTTGCCCGCTCTCTCAGAAGCATCAATAAGCTGTCTTAATCGAAAAGCGCCGACAGTATCTAAAGTTGTGATATTTTCCAGATTAATACGAAACTGTTTAACCGGTGGGAGGATCTTATTATAATTGAGAGGTAATTTTTTGACTCCTGGAAGCGTCCATTCTCCAGAGCAAATTAAGGTTGTACCATCTTGGCTTAATCTGATCGCTGCAGCTGTCATCTTGACCTTGCCCAGCAATTCCCTGCGGGAATTGCTGTTTTTGTTTATATCCTGTGCATTGGCGAAGCCAATTGCTCGGAATGAAGGGGGAGAATCGCGATTCTCCCCCTTCCAACCCCCATCGCGTAGGGCAATTCCCGTTGACCCACATAGGCGTCAGTTTAAGGAATTTTCTCTGACTTCCCCCTTTGAAAAAGGGGGATTGAGGGGGATTTTTTGAACCATAAAGACCCAAGCCTGGTTTAAAAATCCCCCCTCACCCCCCTTTTTCAAAGGGGGGAATCGAAGCAAAAGCCCTTAAACTGACGCCTATGCGTTGACCCGGGAATTGTTAAATCTTGCCGACTCCAAATTTTTAATATACTATCAAAGCATGAGTGCATTATCAACGCAAAAAGCTACTTTCGCAGCGGGTTGTTTCTGGGGTGTGGAAAGTGTATTCCGTCATATGCCCGGCGTGATCTCCACAAAAGTCGGTTATACTGGAGGAAACTTGCCTGATCCAACTTATGAGCAAGTTTGCACAGATAAAACCGGCCATGCCGAAGCCATAGAAATTATTTTTGACCCGCAACAGATTACTTATCAACAATTATTAAAAATTTTCTGGGAAAATCACAATCCCACTACTTTAAACAAACAAGGGCCGGATATTGGCGCTCAGTATCGTTCAGCTATTTTCTACCACAATACCGAGCAGGAGCAAATTGCTCGTAAAAGCAAACTGGAATTAGAAAAATCGGGAAAATTTAATAAACCCATTGTAACTGAAATTACTGCGGCAACAGAATTTTATCCAGCAGAAGAATATCACCAAAATTACAATGAAAAACACAATATCCGCCATTGTCATATCGATCATGACGATTCTCAATAAACTGTGATGCTTGCAAATCTTTTTAGCTTATTTACTCTGATTATTTTAGAAGCCATTTTGGGAGTGGATAATCTGGTATTTATTGCCATTCTCAGCAGCCGTCTGCCTGAAAATCAACAAAAAAATGCCCGAAGACTCGGCTTGATCTTGGCCTGGGTCACTAGACTGGCCTTTTTAACTGGAGTTTTTTGGATAATAACGCTTACAAAACCTATTCTAAAAATTTATTCATTGCACCTTTCCTGGCATGATATTTTTTTGATTGCCGGCGGGTTATTCTTGCTATATAAAGGCACCAGAGAAATTCACACTGAAATTGAATTAGCAGGAAAACCCCAACATATCCCTAAAAGGGCCCATTTTTTAGCAGTTATACTGCAAATTGCAATTTTTGACATTGTTTTCTCGATTGACAGCATTCTAACTGCTATCGGCTTAACCAAACAATATTGGATTATGGCCACCGCCATTACCGTTGCTATCATCATTATGCTACTGGCTACAGAGTCTTTAACCCGTTTTATTAACCGCCATCCCACTGTAAAAATATTGGCTTTGAGTTTCCTTTTGCTGATAGGGATTATCTTAATTGCGGACGGATGCCACTTTGATATTCCTCGCGGCTACCTTTACTTTGCAGTGTGTTTTTCTTTATTTATTGAATTTTTAAATAACCTGATATCCCGCAAACATAAGTCTAAAATTTGAGCATTCACCAAATCACTGCTATATTTCTAAATATATAAGAAGAGAATATTATGCGTAAAAGTATTATTAATTCCTTAGTCATGATGGGTTTTTTGTCCTGCTGCCCGCTCGTGTATGCGGAGGATACGGCAAATACGGCGACGGCAGAATATATATGCCCTACCCTTCATGCCAATGAAATGTACTTTCCTTTCGAATGGGTGGATATTTATGGCAATAAAATCGAGCAAGGCGCTTGGAATACGGGATATTGGCGTCTTTGGATCAACGGTGACTCTTATTTCACCCCGAAAACGACTCGTGTTTATACCAATCCTTTAGCGGCGCACTTTTTTGCTAGCACCAACACCTGGTATTTAAAATGTGTTTCCGCAGATTTAGATGTAGGACCACGAACCAATGTATGGAATTATACCGACTGCAAAATCAATCCTCAAAAAACCGGCTTTATTTGCACTTATGACTGCGCCGTGCCAACAGCGGCAGGTACGCCTTGCGAAAAGGGCGCCCCATAGATTCTATTCTATAGAAGTTACAGTTTCGGCAAATAATTTCCCACATCTTTCTCATCTTTTTTATCGACAACATAATCAACAACTATTTTATCAATAGGCGAATACAAAGGAGAATGAATAGAAATCAGGTAAGTGAGTTGGTTTTTGGCTAATGCTAGGCGGTTTTTCGCTAATAATCGTTGTAATTCATTTTTCGATTGGTCTCTGTCAAGTCTCGAGCCTGAAATATCTAATTTTACTAATGAGGAATTTCCTTTTACACCTTTAATTAATGCTTTCATCCCGTCTTCTGAAAAATCTCCACCCAAGCTCAATGATTCTAATTTGGATTTAGGTAATACCCGAGCCAAGTCTTTTAGTCCCTCGTCAGCCATTTTATTGTCGTCCCCCCATAGCCTGCATAAAACTAATGATCTTAATGCTTTATTTGATAACAACATTTGGGCAAAGGCGCTTGCCCCTTTATTTCCTATGTTACTGAAGCCAAGATCCAGTGTTTCCAAGCTCTTATTGCTTGTCAATGCAGCCGCCAGACAGCATGCTTCTTCTGCTCCGATCTTGCAGTGCTCAAATATCAAGGTTTTTAAAGCGGCGGCCTTGCTCAGCCCGTCAAAAATAGTTTTGTTTTGCTTAGCATCTAAGCTTCCATCGTAAAACATTAAATCTACTAATGAATGATTGCCTATTAATGCTAAAAAAATCGCTTTCACTCTGGAATTGGACGCGCGAGTACGTAACCATTTCAATGATGAATTTTTTAACAATCCTGCAGTCAATGGGTGTTTATCAGAATCAAACTTATCATCGGCTTTTAGCATTTCCAGCATCTCTATGGATTTATTGACGGCGAGTATATCACCTATCGCTTGCATGCTTTTATTATCAATCAAAAAATTAAACTCTACATCATAGATGTACTGATTTTTTGCTAATGCTGCAGCCAAGACTTCAATCTCGCAACCAAAGTCATTATATAAGGTTAATTTTCTGATCGATCGACTTTCCCTAACAATGGTGGCAATATTCTTAATCATGATAGGCGTTAATTGTTGATGGTTAACCGCTAGATCTGTCACTATGACATCTCCACGCAGTATCGCCGGCAACTCATTCAGGGTGCTATCTTTATGCGGCGAGCATTCTAAATCGGTCACGCCTCCATAAATCTTTTGAGCTAACTCCTCCCAATTGATTCGATAGAACCCTTCATTTGCGAGTTCCTTGGTGTGTTTTCCCGAAATTCTTTTGTAGAGACATTGATAGCTATTATTCTTGCGGATTAATCCATCTAGGCCTTCCCGAATTCTTGCTAACAAACTGTCATTCACTTGCTCCCAAACCAGCTGATATTTTTGCTGTTCTTGGCGTACAGTCAGATATACGCTCTTCTCATCAACACGACACCAGCGTAAGGCTTGCCTAAGCCGAACTTCGGCTAGTTGCACTCCCATTCGAGTTTCAAAATCAGCTTGAAAATCAGATCGGTTTTCCTCTTGGCACGCATACCACCCGATCAAAGGCATTAAATTCATAACCGTCACCAACAAATGATTTTCCTTGCCCGGTGACATACAGGAGGACAATATTTTCGCCAGAAACTCTTTCGTCAAACGACGTGGTAGTGACTTGTAATATAAGGATTTTTCTTCAGGCGAGAAATACTCAGTAATCACTTTAGGCACTACCAACTGTTCCAGATCGTTAGTAGTAAATTTTAAGGCGCCTAAATTCATCTCGATGAGGGTGCGTCGTAATTTTTCAAAATTGACTACGCCAGGTTTTTTTACCGCTAAAAACGCTTGTAGATGTGGATTTGATTCTCCAGACAACTTAAAATCACGAACGACATTAAACAAAGCTAAATCACCACTGCTCCAATCATATTTTGATTTAGTCTCGGCAGCGATGAACTTTATACCGCCTTCAGGAATAAACAAATTAGGATAAGCCGAGTAAATTCTATCAACACCATTCAGCGCCTTTTCAAAAATAGTAGTCATCCCATTTTTTGTTTTCTCAGTCATTGGCAAGCTATGTTCTATCAACACACTCACACAGCCCTTAGCATCAGCTGTAATCAGAGGTGTTATTGTAAAAATAGCAGATAACCAAGCGTTATTTCTGGAATTTTGTTTTTCACCCCATAAATAATTCAACAACATTGGAATGGTATAAGTTGTTGTTGTCTGAGACTGTTCAATGCGGCGAGAATGCAACAACAAACCAATATCTTCGACACTGAGACGACTAACGGATATCTTATCCTGCAATTGCATCAAACAAAGCGTTCTTCTCAAATCCATTGCCGTTAGTTGATGATCGAACAATCCCTGACCTCTGAGGATTTTCTCGTTGATACCAAACATAGTTTCACTATCTTGCAAATCTTTTATAGTCAAAACTAATGGATCACAACGGTTTTTTTCCCATATCATTTTGGCTTTGAGTGGTTCCAACGGCAGAAAAACACCTGTATCTGCAGTTTCAAGACACTGATCCAACATTTTAAATAATAATTCGCGTTCGCAGTAATGTCCCTGTGTATTTACCAGTGGTTCAAGATCGAAATCGTCGGAGCAGAGTTGGTCGAAACACTCAATAGCTTGAATGATAACACATTCTCGGCTATGTTGCATCACGGCGCGATAATATGATGTGAGTTCTTTAGAAATGGCATGGCTCATTGTTATCATTTCTGCACTCTTGGCAGAAAAAATCGCGGGCGGCAAATCAAGAGCTACACTACATTGCTGATCAAAATGATCTATTGCTCCCTGTAACAGACTTTGAGAAGGGTCACTGCTCATTGATTTAATTTTACGACGACTCTCAAGGTATTGTTGCATCAGGCTAGTGGATTTTGCCTTGTTTATGAGTGGCCACGATCGAACCGGCGCAAGCATTACTTCCTGTTTGGTCTCATCCACAACTGAATCTTGAACACTCGATGGTTGGCTTGCATTCACCTGAGGTTTTTTAGGATTCTGGAAGAAAGATCCAGCACCTATCACAGATGATGAAGAAACAGCAACAGTCTTCCCCTTATGCTTTTTCTTTCTCTTTTTTTTGTTTTGAATTCCTAACATAAAGCAACGGCCCTTCAAATAACTTAGATTTAAATATCACAGGAGATCCCGATACTGATGGTGCGAGTGGGGGGTAAATGAAAAAATTTTAAATCTAAAGTTGAATTACGCAACAACAATTTAAATAGAATTTTTTGCCAAAACCATAACTCAGCCTGCTTTTTTTTGGAAATATTTACATCTACAGTTTCAATAAAATATAAAACCTGATCTAACTTTAACTTGAATGGTAATAAATTACGATCCATTATTTTTTTTAGCGATTTAGGCACATCTACTTCTTGGGTAAAACCATAATTCAAAATAAGACGATAAATTCTTTTTGAAATAATCTCTAATTTAAAAGATTGATCTAATGGTACTCGAGGACAGGAAGCAATGTCAACGCTTAAAATTATATTTTTAGCTGGTAAAATTTTAATTTGCTTTAAAAAATATAAAAAATTGCCTCCACTGTGATCTTGCGAATCAGTAATAAATATGGCAGCTGAACCCCGCAAATAATATAAATCAGTATGATTAAATTCGTCGATAACTTCTTTTAAGTTCGCTTTGTTTAAGAAACAAGACTGCTTAACGAAATTGATACCATTACGCCAAGTTAACATCAATACCGCACAACATAAAGCAAAAAGCAAAGGAATCCAAGCTCCTTCGTTTAATTTTTGTAAATTTGCTCCTAAAAAAATTAAATCAATCAATAAAAATAAACTGAATACACAGATGATTTTAGTGATAGACCAGTGCCAACTTTGATGTGCATATACCGTGATCAATAAAGCAACTACTATCATTACTAAGTTGATGCTCATACCGTATGCACCGGTTAATGAGGCGGATGATTTAAATAAAACCACTAAAAGTATAGTTCCTATTGCCAAAATCAAATTGATTTTTGGCACATAAATTTGCCCATACTCTGCGGTGGAAGTATGAACAACTGATAATTTAGGACACAAATTTAATAATATCGCTTGCTTTGCGAGTGAAAAACTAGCAGAAATAACCGCTTGTGATGCTATAATGGTTGCTAAAGTTGCGATAATTAACAATGGATAGGAGAACCAAGCCGGTATAGAAGCAAAAAAAGGATTTATAATCGCATTCGGAAAACGAATTAAATGCGCTCCTTCGCCAAAATAATTCAGTACTAAAGCCGGCAACACTATGAAAAACCAAGCCATTCGAATGGGAGTTTTGCCAAAATGTCCTAAGTCAGCATAAAGTGCTTCCGCACCAGTAAGCACTAAAAAAACCCCTCCCAATAGTTTATAACCAGCCCAACCATTATTGTGAAAAAATTGCCAAGCATAGTAAGGATTAATGGCTGCAATGACCTTTGGATTTTGCCAAATTCGCAATAACCCTACGACTGCTATGACGATAAACCACAACAACAATACCGGTCCAAATGAATAACCAAGTCTACCCGTACCAAAGCGCTGTACTAAAAATAAAGCGAGTAAAATAGCTATTGTAATGGGTAAGATTAAATCAGCCGAATGCGGCGCCACTACTTTGAGCCCTTCCACAGCACTTAAAACAGAAATTGCAGGCGTAATAATTCCATCACCCAACAACAGACCAGCGCCTAACACTCCCAACCAAAATAAATAACGATAAAGCTGATTACTTTTGCTCTTCAGAAGCGCCAGCAAGGCTAATACGCCTCCTTCACCGTGATTATCTGCATTTAAAAAAACGGTTACGTATCGAGTTGAAATAACCAATATCAAAGACCAAAAAATCAGTGACAGCGCTCCCAAAACGTTTGCCGGTGTGATGAGTAATCCGTGTAAACTGGCCGGCATTGCATATAAAGGGCTAGTGCCGATGTCTCCGAATACAACGCCTAACGCAGCGAGCGTTAAACAATATTTGGGTTTAGCTATAGTGGATTGCATTGAATAATTATAGCAATTAATTTAGAATGTCCTTTAAGTTTAAGCCATAGGACATTGCATGTTTAATTTGAATGGAAAAAAAATCATCATTATCGGCGGCAGCTCCGGTATCGGCTTTGGCATCGCCAAAGCGTGTTCATCTCAAGGCGCTGACATTGTTATTGCCAGCCGCAGTCGGGAAAAATTAGCCCAAAGCAAAAAAGAATTGGGTTCCAAAGTGAACACTCAGACCTTGGATATTAACAATCTTGAAGAAATTAAATCTTTTTTTAAAAAAATAGGTCCTTTTGATCACCTGATCACCCCTGGCGCCACCGTTTATTTGGGAAACTTCGGCACCATGTCTGAACAAGATGAATTGTCTTCTTTTCAAAGTAAATTTTGGGGACAATACTACTGCGCCAAGTATAGTTTTCGAAATATTAAACCAGGTGGTACTATTATTTTATTCGCTGGATGCTGGAGCCATCGGCCGATATCTGGGGCATCCATACCCAGTTCTATTAACGGCGCTGTTGAATCTTTAGGTCGCGCTTTAGCGGTAGAGTTAGCACCGATTCGGGTCAACGTTATTTCACCTGG
The DNA here is from genome assembly GCA_963795715.1 of uncultured Pseudomonadota bacterium. GTDB lineage: Bacteria > Pseudomonadota > Gammaproteobacteria > Coxiellales > Coxiellaceae > JAFEDN01. Next base: position 1,190,063 of record CAWCIY010000003.1, on the reverse strand, counting down.
TATTATTGATACACCGTTATTTTCAGGCGTCTCGGAACAAGAACGTAAGGCTTTTTTTGAGAAGACAGCTAAAGCTCTACCTTTGAAAAAAATTGGCAATCCTGAAGAAGTAGCGCTGACTGCCCTCTACTTAATGGGCAATACTTATACCACAGGTAGCACTATTTATGTCGATGGCGGCGAAACCCTCAAATGAATAACTGTCGTTCTTAGGAGCCTTTAACATGTTTTTGAGCCTAGGATTAATGAGCGGCACTTCGATGGATGGAATCGACGCCGCCTTATTGGAAACTGATGGTACCGCTCAAAATTTAAAAATGTTAGAAAGTATTTTTCTTCCCTACAACTCGACCTTCAAAATTTTATTAAAAGCGGCTGAGTACAGCGTTCGTAAATATTCAGGAAATTTAAAATTTGCAGCTGCTCATTTTGAGCAAGATGTGCCTATCTTTTTGCAACAGGAATTTTCGCTTAGCGCGGATGAAATTCCTGAGCAGCTACTTCAATTACGAAATTTAAATTTAGACGATGTGATCCAACATTCAACCTATTTACACGGATTGGCAGCCAACCAACTATTGGTAAAAGCTGGACGCCAGGCAAGCGATATCCATGTTGTAGGCTATCACGGCCAAACTTTATATCACCAACCCAGACAAAAAATTTCGGTTATCGTCGGCAACGGTCAACAGCTCGCCGATAATTTAAAAATCAAAGTGGTCAATGATTTTCGCAGCCGTGATATTTCCCATGGCGGCGAAGGAGCTCCTTTCGCACCTCTGTACCATTTCGCCTTGGCCAAACGTGATAATAAAATTCCATCAGCCATAGTCAATTGCGGCGGCATTGCTAACATCACTTTAATCTCCTCTGAAAACGAACAGAGTTTGGTTGCCTACGACACCGGTCCTGGCAATGGTTTAATAGACAGACTGGTAAAACAGCGCACCAAGGGTCAACAATCAATGGATAAAGATGGGCAATACGGCGCTAAAGGTAAGATTTCCGAGCAACTTATAGCTGACTTGTACGCTTCTGCAATTATAAAAAATAATCAAAATTATTTTCTGTTACCGCCTCCAAAATCATTGGACATTGGGGATCTGCAATTGATTCCGCAATTAGCCGATCTTAGTTTAGAAGATGCTTGCGCCACCTTGGAAGCGTTCACTGCAGACGCCATTGTCAGCAGTTTAGATTTACTAGATGTTAACCCTCCCAAACGCTGGATATTGGCCGGCGGGGGTTGGTACAACCCCATTATTTTGCGGGAACTGAGAACACGATTACAAAAACGACTCAAAACTGATCCGGAAATACATACCGCAGAATATTGCGGCTGGTCTAGCCAAGCGATGGAAGCGCAAATCTTTGCTTACTTGGCGATTCGCAGTCTGCAGAATCAACCTTTGAGTTTACCTGGCACGACTGGCATCTCTGAACCTCTGTCCGGCGGAACATTGTATTGCCCTTATGGGATTACTTAAGGAGCCTTTTAAGGGCCTCAGGGCCTACAGGGTCAAGTCCTTAATCCTGAATTAAATAATATGGTATTTACTATTCGTTAATATAAGAATTTCAGGATTAAGGACTTGACCCTAACCGGTCCTTTTATTTTCTATTTATCCCGCTTTTGTACGGAATGTCAGATAGAAATTTGATAATGCTGGGCGAGAATTGACTAGAGTAGATTTTCGGCGGCATAAATCGTTGTGTGCCAGTCTCAGATAGCGGCGGCAGTGGTGACTTTGATTTCGAAGGTTGACTCGGTGATTCATATTTTGAGTCTTGTTGTGTCTGTTTTGAGTCTACCTTTGGCTGCGGCTTTTCTATCATTTGTTTAATCTGTTTTCTTAAACTTTCAAATTCTTGCTCTGTCTTTATGCAGAACGTCAAATGGTTTGGGCTAAAATCCAAACTCTGATTAATTTTCTGCACAAACTTCTCCAAACCTTCCCAATTAAAGTTTTGCTTGTAGTACTCATTCGCTTTCTGTAAATAAAATAATTTAATAAATGCATTGGATTTTATTCTTTTTAATAAATCAAGCCATTCAGAAGATGTTGTCGTTTGAGTCGGCATAAAAATGCTACCATAATATTCCTGATTATGTTCTTCACATTGAGCCCATGTCATCGGCACAGTCCCATCGACTCGTGTCAACAAGATTTTGACAGCATTAGGAGACATTGTCCAAACAGCTGCGCCTAATGGGTGCTCGCCTTTTGCATCTCGCATATCCGGAAGCGCACCACAATAAAACAGATTCTGGATTTGTTCATCTTTTCCTTCTTTACAAGCCCTGATCATCATTGTTTGCAACGCAAATTGCAAACTAGTAAATAAGAATTGAGATTTGAGTGACTCTAATTGCTGCATGCGCTGTTTCCACAAAGAATGGAGCGCTCTGAGGTCTGCGACCACACCCTTGGTAGCAGTCACTCCCCTGAGATTTACGGGAGCGCCACTCCACGGCCATTTAGGAGGCTCAAAATGAGGGCTACTACATGGCCATTGAGGAGCCTCATGAGAGACACATTTATCGGAATTATATCTGTAAAAACCAAAATTACGTCCGAGTTCCCCTCCAGGGATGATGGTAAACCACGATATCAATTCAGTGTCACGTGTCCGTGGTAACTTAGACTTCCATTCCTGTGGACACGGATCAAACCCCCTTTCGGGGTGGCAATACTCATTCACCACGTGCGCTGGTAATAATTTTTGTTCTCCGCCTACTGTTTCACACCAATGCGTTATCGCTCGCTGATCAAAGCCCCAATTTTGGGCATTATCCACATAAAACTGCATTGCATCCATTAACCATTTTAACGTAAAATGTTTACCATATTCTGTACTTTCCCTTTCTAATTCTTGCAATTGTTCTATTATTTCTGGCCCTGACAAATATTTCAGCATCATTGTCCACATATGCCAATCTACTGCCCATAAGGCATATTGAAAGGGTTTAATTTGCTCAAATTCCCGTCCAGATAAATCTTTCACTGTTCCTGAAAATAATAACAAAGACTCATTTTCCTGAATCAATTTTTCAGCCTTGTCTTGTTCACCTTCAACGACAAATTGCATCAACTGGTCAAAATCTTTTTGCAATTTTGGCGCTATAAACGATACCTGTGAAATTCTTAATCTCCGTTTTGACTGCGGCTGATCTGAAACGACACCACTGCCAGGTAACAATGTTTCAAGTTTATTTTCGTCAGTAGATTTATTAGATTTATTTTCTGGGGGGCGTTGTTCTAAATCAGTTGTACCCTTTGAATTTCTAGTTCCCGGCTGGTGAGAGGAATTACTTTTCAACTCCAAAGTTTCGGAGATTTTCTCTTCCTTGACATCAGAAACGGATTCCAATTTTCCTGGTGTTTCGATTGATTTTTTAATTTCTATTAGCTGTTCTTGGATTGCCATTCCTAGATCTACCTGTTCAGCAGCTTGTTGGTCTAAACTTTTTTGATGTTCTTTAAGTAATTCCTCTGATTTTGTAACAGCTGTTTCACGTTGGCTTAATTCTTTTTGTTGTAAAGCCAGTTGAGCCCGAATAGAAGCCAGATCGTTTTCTTGTTTCTTGACTGATTCTATTTTTGATTTCGCTGCCTCATATTGGCTTCGCAGTGTATTTGATTTATTTTTTGCTTTTTTTAATTCTTTTTCTGCTTCTTTAATTAGATCTGCCTTTGAAGATCGATCGTTTTGCAATTGAACCAAATCATCAGAACAGTGCTTCTCTGAGCGTTCTGCAAACTGTAATTTCAGGAATAATTGCTCGATTTCTTTTTTAGAGAGCGGGGGTTTTTCTTTCGATTTTTTCAAAGATAAAGTTAATTCTTCCTGTTTTTTCTGTAATTCCTGCTTTTGTCTCTCAAATTCTAGCTTTTCAACTTTGCCTCTTTCCAGCTTTAATTCTAACATGAGCAGTTTTTGATAATCTTGGTATTTTTCTATACAGGCTTTCCGGTAATTAGGATAATCATTAAGGCGGCTTAATCCGAGAAGGCAGGGTAAAATACCCACCGGCTCAAATTGTGTTAACCCCTCAATATAAGCATCAATAGATTTCCATTTATTTTGTTCTAAATTATACCAAGATTTCACATCACGAATCAGATAATTAAGTAGTCTAGGAAAAGTGGATATGTAATCCCCCTCCAGCATTAAAGGTAATAAAAAATCAGCACTTTCGGGATACTTTTTGGGATTCTTAGATCTCGTATTATGTTCTTCTAGGGCAAACTCAAGTTCTGTATTAACATTCGTCTTGCTTTCAAGTTTAGTACGTTCAGCATAACGCTTGGTGCCCATCAGTAATACGTGCTGGCTCCTACGGATTCCAGAACGCATTTTTTCATCTAGGCTGCCTGTCATTTGCGAGAGATCAAGCCAAACTGTCAGTCCCGCACTTTCAAGGTCTTCTTTTATAATTTTGAGAAGAGTTTGTAAGTTATTGTTTAAAGTTTTTTCCTGCTCCCAAGCGTAACTGATAAAAACTTGTGGTTTTGTGATTGCTTGGAGTTCTTCTTTAGCAAGCTGATTTAAGTGTAATATCGCTTGATCTTCAATCATTTTTTTAACTTTTTCTAAAAATTTTCTGAGTTGCACTCGTGCATCTAAATTAATAAATTCTGGGGATGGGGGCAAGGCTGGTGATCTGCTCATTGTATTATCTCTTCTTTTTCAATTGTTAATCATTTTGTACTGGTTACTAGCTCACGCCGAGTACAAGTACACTATCACAGTTGCAATTACAATTATACTCTAAGGTCATAAAAGAATTCTACCGGCTGTAAGCAAGATACTACGACACGGCAAGAGATATTCTGCATTGCGTAGGCCTACAGGGTCAAGTCCTTAATCCTGAATTAAATAACATGGTATTTAATATTCGTTAATATAAGAATTTCAGGATTAAGGACTTGACCCTAACCGGTCCTAACCGGTCGAAAATTACCAATGAAAACCGGTTACATTAATATGCAATTGTTGACGAAGTTTCCGGAGGCATTATTTTTTTCACGGGAATAAGAGACATAATTACTTATTCTGGTGGGAGAAAAAAAGGCTTGTTGATATACAAGTGACGCCTCTTTTTTAGTTTTCACTGGCGGCAAAGAGCTAACCACACATCCTGTATCTACTTTTAGTATCTCTGAATAAAGTTCTAAAAAACAATTTAACTCAAAGACGTACGTGCGCAATAGATTATTTAGCTCTGCGAGATTAAAATTAATATCATTCTTATTCTTAGGATTCGTAAGATCAAAAAGTTGTTTTCTCAACTGTTCGCCTAACCATAATATGGGCGGCATCAGTTGGTAAAGCGCATGTCCATGTGCATGTATATGTAGTAATTCAGAGGGTAATTTAAACACAGGATTGTCTACTCTAAATTTTATGTTGTAAGGCGCAAACCAATGCAAGAAATTATTTAGTACAGTAAATAACCAAGGTCTGCAACGTATTAGCAGCAGTTGCGTAGATTTTTTTTCGTCACTATTGTAATGATATAGTGCTAGGTACCTAAGAGTATTAATATTTCCCCACGCACTGTCGATTTCACCGCCCATGTAGTAACAAAATGGCCCTGACTTCATTATCAATAATGAGTCAGGGCCTGAATACTTTACTGCAGCATAAAAATTTCCCTTAGTAAATAATTTTTGTGATAATTCTTGTTGTTTAATTTCAATTTCGTTGGAGGATATCAACGGCAAATCTTCCTGTGAACTATCATAATTATACTGCGGGTATTGGGTGAAATCCCGTAGATAAGTTCTCTTCTCGTATAAAAATGCAACCATCCTCATCTCAGTTAAATTGCTGTGTACCCTCCGGAATAGGTCTTTTCCGTACTTTTGAGATAGAGTTTGACTATCCGCTTTAAGGTGCTCAGCAATGACGTCAATTTCACCCAACATCCCCTTTTCATCTAGGAAGGTTAATTCTTTTTTCCAATCACTCGGGGAAAGAAGCTTGCGAATATCTTCGTCTTTTTCATCAGGTGTTTTATCCATAAAAGAATAACCATAATATTTAGCAATCATGGTGATCAGGGGTGAAGGCAAGTTTATGGAGTTTTTTACTGTTTCAACTATCAATCTAGTTAATATATTAGCTATTTGATTTCCTTCTGTTTTCATACATGAATCCCTTATTAAAATTGTTTTTAGTAGCAACTCTGCTTGTTTCCCATATTACCGCAACATGCAAATGATTACAAACTTTTAGCAGTAATGGCAGCAATTCCCGCTGAGTACAGCGAAAATTGCTTCCTGTTTTTATCCTGCGCTCGGCGGAGCCGATGCTCGGAATGAAGGGGGAGAATCGCGATTCTCCCCCTTACAATCCCCCATCGCGGGGATAATTTTCTACGAAAATTATTTTTTTATAAAGGTGATTTATTTTATTAAATCAAATAGTTAAAACTCACCGGGAATTACTGCAGTAATGGCCTACAGGGTCAAGTCCTTAATCCTGAATTAAATAATATGGTATTTACTATTCGTTAATATAAGAATTTCAGGATTAAGGACTTGACCCTAACCGGTGGGGTATTAATTTTGGGTTGACATTGGTCTGATTATGTGGTGTATTGGCATGGTCGAGCGGGCAAATCACACAAAAAAAGAAGATTAATGTGAAAAAAAAAATAGAGCCAACAGCATATTCCTTTAGAACAAATGATGAGTTAAAACTTCAATCTACAGAACAGTCAGATAAACCTTATCGCGTGATATCTTTCCCTATTTTTAATGTATTCCAATATGAGATCAACCTTTACCCTGGTCTTATCCGTATCATATTTGACTATTGGTTATCTGACCCTGAAGATCAAAATTTTCAAGTGATCCCCATTTTACCTTTCGAGGCAATTAACCACATTCCAACAGTATTATTAAGAGAAGACAAATCCCCGCTTTTTCCCGTTGAGGCAGAAAATACCCCAAAGCGATCACTGGCTAAATTAATAGTTAAAATGAATTTCAATAAAAAACAGGTAGAAACAATTTACAAAGAAACAGATAAGGAACTTGCTTCGGAAGAAAAGCATAGCTGGAAGCAGTTATATTTAGCAACGTTGTATGAAAATAAGAGCGCCGATTTATATTTCCCTTATGAACCTTCTCGTCAGTATGACCACTTAACCCGGCAATTGATAGCAGAAGGCAGGAGTCAATCCTCAAAAAGTAGCAGGCGAAAAGTTTTACAGGAATTGGTTAATTTTTTAAAATCGCTTATAAAAAAGCAAATACTAGCCTCAGATGGCCTGCAAAACTTCCATTACGAGCAACTTCTAGTAGATAAAATAATTCCCGGTTTATATCAAAATCCAACCGCTGACTTGCCTCAAGAGGTAATAGAATATATTCGCAGTTATCGAAATTCCGAAGACCCCCTTTGGCATGCAAAAACCTACTTAGATGTCATGGCTGTGTTTTTTACCACGAAATGCATGTATGATCAAAAACACAAAAAAATACCAATATTTACTTTATTTGAATATTTATTTATCTATTCTTATCTTCTAGAATCAAACGTAGCAGAGAAACTTCCTCATATTTTCTATATAGCTAAATCCTTGATCGAGAGTTTAGTTATCATTGCCGGGAAGGCTCCTGACATCTCTTTATGGCCTACTTTATATTTAACGAGTACTATGGAGAAGGTTTTGGCTATAGAAGCGAAAATCCCCCTCCCCACACCATTAAATAATGAAGACAAATATGAGCAATTGTGTCGCATGTTCCACGCCTTGGGGGAAACCGCATTAGACATTGAAGTGACCAACAGCGGTAATGTTTATGTCACTCCTAAAGACATACAGACTGGCATTCGATTATTTAAAAGAGTCAATCCAAAGTTGGCATTATTCGATTTGTACAATGAATTTATTAAGTTATCTACGGCTATCACCACTCAGGTAATAGACAAGTCAAAGCCAGACCCAATTCAGATTATTTTGAATAACTTAGGGCTCATTCAAACTTGCACCACCATTAAGCGATACCGAGAATGTCAGACGTCACTTTTTTCTACGCTAGACAGTTTGCCGGATTTAAAAGAGGCTGCTTTATTAAAAAAACCGACTACAAAAGCTTTACTAAAGTATGAAAAATATATCCTAAATAGCTTGTATCCGAAAACAGAATCTATTGAAAAAAACCATGATACAGCATTATATTTATTCCATAGAGTCTCTCGCACAAAAGATAATAAAAAACTAGCGCAGTTATATCAAGGATTAATTTCTAAAGATGAATATAAAGACTTTAGAACACCGTCTTCGACCAGCCGTCAAACGATTTTAGATAATGATGGTAAGAAAATCTTGAGGACCACAGGTTCTCATAAAAAAGTCCATGACGCCATCATCAAGCAAATGGAGTTAAATCATATTGACAAATTTCCTGGTCAAAATGAGACAGAAGTGATGACAAGTTTGCATAACCAATACCCTTGGGTTCCTCAACCATCCAGTAATGGGTCCTCAATATTTTTTTCGAACTCAAAAATCGAACTCACTGCTGCAAATCTCAAGGAAGAAATCCATAAACTAGAAAAAGAAATTAGCGCCAAGGCCAATAAAATAATACAACGTCCTTTCAGAAAATAAAGTTATTTTTATTTCTTGGCGTTATGCGCCAACTAAAGGATCTATTATTAGTATCACATACTGAAGCCATTGAATGGGCCATGAAGGCGCTGTCTGAGGCTGGTTCCTCTTGACCAATAGGACTTCCACCTATAAGATGGGCTCAGCTTCGCGTGGCGCCCTGGCTGAATACAACATGATAACCACACAAAACGAACAACCTATTTTAGAACAAGCTCAGTCTGCCCCTAAAGCAGGTTGGATTTTATTCGCAGTATGCATTTTGGGCGCCATGATCCAAATTGATTTCACTGCAGTTAATGTGGCGCTGATTGCCATCAGTAAAAGCGTGCATGCTGATTTAAGCACCGTACAATGGGCGTTAAGCGCCTATATTCTAGCCTGGGGAGCCTTTCTCTTGACCGCTGGCCGTTGCGCTGATTTATATGGCAAACGCCGCACTTTCTTAACCGGTACTTCTTTATTTATGATTGGCTCGGCCTTGACAGGAGCGGCGACTCAACCTTGGTTTCTGATTCTTGGCCGGGTCGTTCAAGGTTTGGGCGGAGCGTTGTTCCTTCCCGGATTATATACTTTGGTTTTCACTTCCTTCCCCGAAAACAGGCGCGGGTACGCGCTGGGAGTCCTTACTTCATCCATTGCCATAGGTTTGGCGATAGGCCCCACTTTCGGTGGCGTGGTGCTGCATCTTTTAAATTGGCGCTGGATTTTTTTCCTAAACCTACCCTTAGGTTTTCCTGTGTTGGGCATTATTCTTTGGGCGGTCAAACGTGAGCCCTGGAAATTGTCTCAAGAAAATATGGATTTTACAGGGGCTTTTTTAATCGCTCTTGCCTTAACTATTTTGATGTATACTCTGAATCAGGTAAATACTTGGGGAATACATTCTAGCTATTTTTGGTTTGGGATTATTATTTCCTTACTTTTGTTAAGTGTTTTTATCTGGTTTGAACGGCGGCAAACATATCCCTTAATTCAATTGGCAATGTTTCGAAACACTGTTTTTTTAGGCTGCAGCATCGGTTATATTTTTATGGGTTTTAATTTTGCTACGGTGTTGATTATCATTGGGCTCTTTTTAGAAAATGCCCAAAATTATTCCGCATTGAATACCGGTTTTATTTTTCTCATCATGACCGCGATGTTTGCTTGGCTATCTGTTTATAGTGGTAAACTAATCGACCGCATCGACCCCCGAGTTCCGATTGTTTCCGGATGGGCTGTGACCATGGCGTCCTTCATAGTTTTCTTGTTTTGTAATCAACAAAGTCCTATTTGGATTCCTCTGTTGGGATTGGCCTTATTTGGTATGGGCGGCGGATTAGGTTTTCCAGCTTTAAATACGGTTATGATGAAAAGTGTGCCCAACCAGTTATTGGGATCTGCTTCCAGTGCCTTCTCAATGTTTGGCTGTGTGGGTAATGCCATAGGACTTATCTTAAGTTCTGTGATCATTATTGATTTTGGCGGGATGAAACTGGGTTCGATCATCTCGCAAACTGAGTGGCGTCAGTTAGACCATACGCACGTACAAATTTTAAAAACAGTCATCGGCACTCCGCATTATACTGCTGAACAGCTCAGTCAATTTAATAGCCATGACATACCGGCGTTGTTGGATATTTTGCGGACTTGTTTCGTGCACGGGATGGGGATTAGTATGCTGGTCTGCTTTATATTAGCCACCATAGGCCTGATTAGTAGTTGGATGATGATTCGCCCTGAAAAATTGCCCAAATAAAAAGACGCTGTTACATGCGGGCCGAAGACTCAATAACCAGATCGGCGGTGGTTGTAATCAAACTGTTGACACGAGCATTTGATAGGCCTTTTTGATTATCAAAGTGGATATCATATTCCTTAGTTGCTGATTTATAAAAAGCAGCCTTCCAGCTCTTTTTCTCAACTATTGCTTCTTGAAGCTGCTTTTCTAGCCCTGTAACAATTTTATTAAGCTGTTGAGAATTAGAAAAGTTGATGTGATCATTTTGTAAAAGTGCATGACCCATGAGATTAAGCACTTTCTCTTGTGTTTTGGGGCAAACCTTACTCCAATGCTCGCATCCCGCAATCACTTTGTTTAACATCATTTTTGCAATTAGTTGTTTAAGCGGAGCTTGAGGCTTGGCGTCTGAAAATAATTGTGAAAGTAATTGTAAAAGTTGCGCGAAGTCTTTAAAGCGATCTTGTACTTTTAAAAAAACAGTTCCCAAAGAATCTGAATGGATGTGAACCCCCTCTTTTTTAAATTCATTCTCAGCAAGCCTCCGCAATTGGGCTATTTCATTTTTAAGCAGAAACCTTTCAAAATCTTTCACCGCAAATTCGCCAAGGACTTGTCGGAGTTTTTGATTAATCTCACCGGTTATTGGAGACATTTGTTTTTGTTTATCGAGGATCCGGAGCGCTTCAACTTTTATAAATAATTGATTATGCCTATCGATCAAGGTTGCTACTTCTTTGCTAGGTCTGCCTATTTCTCTTGGTATGGCGACGTGTACGCGTGCAGTAGATCCAAAAGCAGTAGGAACATTAAATTCTTCTTCTGGATCTTGCTTTCGCATAGAAGATCTGTCGAAAACACCAGTCCTAACTGGGTTTGCATCTACATGAGTAAAACTTTGCGATATGATATTTTCAGAATAATGGAAAACTGTATTAGACGTAATGAGATGATTGACTTGACTATCTATGGCTTGGTTTAAAGATTGCATTCCTTTTAAAATATTTTGCTGATGACTGCGTTTTGCCACTCCAACTGAATGATCGTAACAAATATCGACTGCAGTAGTGAACTCAACACCACCCTGTGTAACACAACGCAAATTACCACCGTGCGACCAACTATAATCTACTGCCCGTTTTTTATTACTTTCAATAGCGCTATCAATTTCTGGGATAATAGCGTGTAATTCTTTGATCTGGTCACTGAGTTCCCGCGATGATTTATATTCATTTCCTAAAAGACTAGTCAGTAGCGTTACTGTTTTTGCTTTTGATGGAAAATCACGAATATCACGAGTATAATGCCAAGCAATGGCGGCGCTATCAATGATCGGAGGTGTTTCGTTTAAATCCTTCAATAACGTTTTCAACTGCTTAGAGAGCTCTGTTAACATAAAATTTTCATCCCGGCGGGAGGTTAAGGGCAAATTATCAACTTGCGTCTTAACGAATGCCAAGGTTTTTTCATCTTGTTCCTCAACAGTGTCTCGAAATTCTTTTTCCAATTGGATCAATTCCCTAGCGAAATGAGTCGCTTGGTCTATAGTAAATGATCCTTCTCTAATTGCGTTACGTAATTCGTTTAGTTTAGATATCAGTTCACCTAGGGAAAGACTTGAGTCAGAGGCGCAATGTGATAAAGTAATATCAATTAAATCAATAGCTGATTCTTGAAAATCCTTGCATTCACCTAATTCTTTTGCCAACTTGCTGACATGTCTTTTAAGTTTATAAGTGAAAGCATTGTTTCTATGGCCTTGGGTAAAATATGTATTTTTTGTGCCAGGATAAACAACGTCCTCGTCAGAAGGGACTGCTTTGGCGAAGTTGGTAATAATGGGATCAGCAGACTTACCATTACATTGAATATAACTTGCCACATTGTGTACATTACCTTTGGCCTCGACTACTGGAAAGGAAGAGAGTACCAAATGTAGGTTGGGAGGTAGGGTTTTAGCAAATTCTACCAATTGTTCCATTAACTCCTTAAACTCAAGCTCTGTCAGCGGACCCCGTTCTGTGCTTGGATAAAAGCTAAATTCAGTAAAAATTAATCGAGTAATATTATTCTCAGCCTCTGGTCGCATTACCGCTTGATTGTCAACCATCTTAAAATTATCGGCAATATGATGTTTAATAGCAATTTCAGCCATATTTTTAATATGTTGAATCATACGTTCTAGTATATATTTAGTGGGTTCCTCACTCATTTCGTGAATTTCTCCAGAGAAACGAAGACCCCCTTCGTTCGCCTGTAGCACCATAACATCGCGACTTTTGATGGAAGAATGGCTATTTTTGTCTAGTTTGGATTTTAAGGGTTTTTCAATATAGAGCAGTTTCTGAATATCATGGTCTTTCATATATCACCTGGATTAAAACAATCTTATATGGTTATAATTTATTTATTCAAACCGGTAATTCGTAATGTATTTATTATTATACAATGCCGTCATTAACGGAATATTAACTTGAAAAATTCTCTGTTGGTGATAAAATGCGTATATTTAAGAAATTTGAAAATATACTGTGGGAGTAAATATGTTTAAATTCACGCTAATCAGAAGAAGCCCAGCTGAAAATAAAGTAGTACCTACGCCATCAAAGTGGGCCTTTCTAGGTGAAACTAAAGACATTCTTAAACCATGGAAAAAAAGTTTAGACAATATGTTTTATGAGCTAAAGCTGGACCTGTTAAATCAAAACACTAATAAGCAAGAAGTCATCGATAAATTTAAGAAAAAATATGATGATTTCATGAAAGATCTTGGGAAAAATATTGGTAGCAACGGCCTACCTTATGAGATCATAGCCAGCGAAAGCAACCAGAATCTTATCCTTACAGATGGGATTACATCGCTTATTTCTTGGCTCATTGAGGAAGAAAGTGATATTAACGAATGGCTCCAAAAACATAAATCCTACGTAGCGTCAGGTTTATTACTGCTCTTATCATTATGGCGCGAACCGACAGCATCTAAACAGCTAGAAGCACAGCTAAGATATGTAGTAACCAAGTTTCAAACTAAAGCACAAGCATCTTTAACTACCAAAGATAATGACGTTTTAAAATTGTTATTAAGTAGAATTAAGAAAATCTCAAAGAATAACCAGAAGTTACTGTTGAGTTTGCCTGAATTTTTAAAACTAACCGCAAGTAGTCAAAAAGAGAGTATTATTAAAAATTTTAACGATGATCTTTTGGCGATTGTCCAAATAATACTGCCTAATACTCAGTCTAGAGGGTTCTCTTTTACCCCATTTTTTGATAAACATCCCTTATTACTCGATGGTACAGTATTTAATAAAAAAATAGACCAGGAACTCCTTGCTATATTAAAAAGCACAACTTTATTTGGAAGATTGTATGAACAGCCAAAATCTGAAGCAAGCGATAATAAACCTACTACTTCTTCGTATCTAGGTAACGACTTTTTTTAAAAGATACTGACAGTGTTGAGTTGGTCTAAGTCTTTTTTTAAGGAAATTGTCGCCAGAATAAAATTTGTAGATTAACAAATCACAAAATCTTCACCGGGATCAGCTCCTGAAGCCACCGCATTAATGATTTTAACAATGCGTTCGTTTTTTATTTTAAATAGTTGATCCAAATTCTGTAGTACAAAATAACGGGGTTGAATTTCATTGTATTTGTAACTCGTATTTAAAATTTCCATTATACTAAAAGTTAAACGCTGCACTTTTTTATCTTCTAGGGCATATACCGTTTCAGTAAAAGAAGAAAGAATTCCTCCGCCATAGACACGTAATCCTTTCTCTGTTTCCACCAGACCAAATTCAATAGTGAACCAAAACATGCGGCCCAATAAAGATTGTGAACTAGGCGGCATGGTTAAAACAGTTTTGCCGTACCAATGAACAAAGTCGGCATAAGCAGGATGTGTCAACAATGGGCAATGACCAAAATATTCGTGAAATATATCCGGTTCTTGTAAATAATCTAGATCTTCACGGCGACGGATAAAGCTAGCGGCAGGGAATTGCCTATTCGCCAACAGTCGAAAAAATTCACCCAATGGGATAATTGCATCCACAGGGACTACCGACCATCCAGTTTCAGCCTGCAAAACCGCATTGACCTCATGGCATTGCGGAACTCTATCCGGGGGAAAGTTCAGTTTTTTAAGCCCCTGGATAAATTCATCACAAGCCCGGTTTTCAACAATTTTCAGTTGCCTGGTTAATAAAGTGTTCCAAACCGCATTTTCTTCTGAAGTAAAAGCTATGTTACCGTTCTGGTCCGGCTTTTTGGCAACGTACTTAGGCATATTTTTTTATCTCCTAAAAAATCCCCCTCAATCCCCTTTTTTGACTCGGAACATCCTGTTCCTCGGGGCTTCGCCCCGCGCTTACGCGCGTCCAAATCGGCTCTCCTGCCGATTTGTCAAAGGGGGAAGTTGAAAGCCCCCTTCCTTTGCAAAAGGGAGGTTGGGAGGGATTTTAAAAAATCCATCTTAGCTAATTTTAGACTAGTGAGGCTTACTTGGCAGGGATTTCAATTTCCCTAAGCTTCGCAGCCAACACATCCAAAATTGCATTCACATATTTATAACTTTGATCGGCGCCATAATCTTTGGCTATTTCCAGAGCTTCATTAATGACCACCTTATAAGGAACTTCCGGACAATAGACTAATTCATAGGTCGCCAACCGTAAAACAGCTAATTCTACCGGAGTTAAAACTGCGATATCTCGATCCAAATGGGGAATAAATTTCTGATCAATGGCTGTTTGCTCGGTAATTGTGCCACGCACCAATTTTTTAAAATATTTACGATCGGCATTTTTGGTATGTTGTTCAGCAATGAACTCTCGATGATTTCATCTGCAGATTGTTGCGTATGCTGCCATTGATACAAGGCTTGCACAGCGCAACAACGTGAATAATGCTTGCTATGTCGTGTTTTTTCATTCATCGGAATGCTTTAATAATTTTTGTATTTCTTTTTGAAAAGCAGTCTACATCTTGAAAACTGCGATAAACCGAAGCAAAACGCACATAGGCGACTTTATCGAGTTGACGCAATTCGTTCATGACAAGCTCACCCAATCTCTCTGAAGTGACTTCCCGTTCTCCACTGCTTCGCAATTGATGAATGATACGGCGAATGACGGCTTCAATTTGCTCAGAAGTAACCGGTCTTTTTTCCACCGCCCGCAAAATACCCTTGCGCAATTTTTCGGTTTCAAAAGCGCATCGGCGCCCATCCCGTTTTATCAACAAAGGTAAAACCAATGCAGCGGTTTCCAAAGTAGTAAACCGTTCGCCACAACTCACACATTCTCGCCGGCGGCGCACCTGGGTGCCCTCATCCACTAAACGGGAGTCAATCACTTTGGTTTCATGGGTTGAACAATAGGGACAAAACACCGTTACCTCAATCTATCTTATACACCGGAAAACTGCGGCAAAGCTCTAACACTTTTAAACGGACATCGGCTATTACAGTTTCATTGTTAATATTGTCTAATATATCACAAATCCACCCCGCTAACTGTTCCGATTCTAATTTTCCTAATCCGCGAGTGGTAATCGCCGGCGTACCAATGCGTATTCCGCTGGTCACAAATGGGGAACGATTTTCTCCCGGAACAGTATTTTTATTGACGGTGATATTGGCGCGCCCTAATGCGGCTTCTGCGTCTCTGCCGGTAAATTCTTCATTTAAAAAGCTCACCAAGAACATGTGATTATCAGTGCCGCCGGAAACCACTCGATATCCTCGCTGAATGATGTTCTGAGCCATAGCACGGGCGTTATGAATCACTTGCTGCTGATAAATTTTAAAACCGGGTTCTATGGCTTCTTTTAATGCCACCGCTTTGGCGGCAATAACATGCATCAGCGGCCCCCCTTGCGTGCCTGGAAAAATCGCCATATTTAAGCGTTTTTCTAATTCCGGATTGGCTTTAGCTAAGATTATTCCACCGCGGGGTCCACGCAAAGTTTTATGAGTAGTGGTGGTAGTTACATCGGCAATTTGCACGGGTGAGGGATACAACCCTGCAGCCACTAATCCTGCTACATGCGCCATATCTACGAATAAATAAGCTCCTACGCTGTCCGCTATCTCTCGAAAACGCTGCCAATCCACATGACGGGAATAAGCTGAAAAACCTGCAACCACCACTTTGGGCTTATGCGCTTTAGCCAAATCCGCCACTTGATCATAATCAATCTCACCGTTACCGTTCAGGCCGTATTGCACAGAATCATATAATTGGCCGGAAAAACTGACCTTGGCGCCGTGCGTTAAATGGCCCCCTTCGGTCAAAGCCATTCCTAAGATGGTTTCTCCTGGTTTGAGTAATGCCATATAAGCGGCAGCATTGGCCTGAGAACCTGAATGAGGTTGCACATTGGCATAATCTGCACCGAATAAAGTTTTGGCGCGGTCTATGGCCAACTGTTCAACTCGGTCTACGCATTGACAGCCTCCATAATATCGCTTTCCGGGATAGCCTTCAGCGTATTTATTGGTTAATATCGATCCTTGCATCGCTAAAACGTATGGGCTGACATAATTTTCGGAAGCAATCAGTTCCATGACTTCCTCTTCACGCTTGGCTTCATCTTCAACTGCAGCCCATAATTCAGGATCGAAACCTGCTACTGATAATTCATATTCGTACATACAATTCCTCCAACACTTCACTCAGTCTTTCTACTGCCAGCACCGTCATCCCAGGCGGAGCTGTTTTCGGTGCGTTCGCTTTTGGAATAATAGCCCGTTTAAAACCATGTTTTGCCGCTTCCTTCAAACGCTCCTGCCCACTCGGGACTGGTCTGATTTCCCCGGCCAAACCTAGTTCGCCAAAAACAATCAATTCTACTGGAAGCGGCTTATTTTTTAAACTAGATAACACCGCTAAAATCAACGCCAAATCAGCACCGGTTTCCATCACCCTTAACCCACCGACCACATTGACGAAGACGTCTTGATCGTAGGTTGCCACTCCTCCATGCCGATGCAGCACTGCAAACAACATCGACAACCGGTTTTGTTCCAGGCCCAAAGTTAATCGTCGTGGATTAGCCAAATGACTGGTATCCACCAAAGCTTGTACTTCCACCAATAAAGGTCGACTCCCTTCCCAAGTTACCATGACCACGCTGCCGGCAACCGGAACCGTATATCGAGAAAGAAAAATAGCTGAAGGATTGCTGACTTGCTTCAAACCCTGGTCAGTCATGGCAAATACCCCTATTTCATTCACCGCTCCAAAACGATTTTTAATAGCGCGAATAATCCGAAAACGGCTGTCGTTTTGATTTTCAAAATACAATACGGTATCCACCATATGTTCGAGCACTCGGGGACCGGCTATCGCACCTTCTTTGGTGACATGACCAATTAAGAACAAAGCAATGCCTTTTTGCTTGGCAAAACGGACTAACTGGGCGGTGCTTTCACGAACCTGGCTGACTCCTCCCGGGGCAGAAGGAACCACTTCGGTATAAACGGTTTGTACTGAATCGATGACCATAACTCGAGGCTGATGCGATTCAGCTGACGCTAAAATATTTTCGACTTGAGTTTCAGTTAATAAAGTCAAATGATCCGCAGCAACACCTAAGCGTCTGGCGCGAAGCGCCACTTGTTGCAAAGATTCCTCACCAGTCACATAGAGCGGACGATAATCGGAGGGCATTTGCGCTAAAATTTGTAGCAACAAAGTCGATTTGCCTACCCCAGGATCGCCGCCAATCAAAACGACCGAATCAGAAACCAATCCGCCGCCTAAAACATGATCAAACTCAGCCAAGGAAGTAGTTAACCGTGTTTGGGTTTCAGCAGACACTGATAATAAAGGGGTAATTTTTGCCTTTTCTCCAGCATAACCATTTTGGGCTCTGGCTGAAGAAGATTTTTTGGCGACCGGTGCTGCAGTCAAAGTATTCCATTGCCCGCATTCACTACATTGACCTTGCCATTTTGGGAATTCATTACCACATTCTTGACAAAAATAGGCGACTTTGGTTTTTACTTGAGGCATAAAGCCTATTATGCCCATCTGGCCTCTCCCTGTCGAATTGTAGCCAAAATTTTTGTACCCAGCCATACGAACCCTGACAACTATGGTCTATAGTGAATATATAATGTTACTATAATTGACCTATCTTCAGCAGGGAAAAACTATGAACCAATTGCAACAACTCAAGCAAATGACTACCGTGGTGTCTGATACCGGTGATATTGATGTTATTGCTCAATATAAACCTCAGGATGCTACTACCAATCCAACGCTGATTTTAAAAGCCTCTGCTATGCCGCAGTATCAAGATCTTATCCATGAAGCGATTGGTTGGGCTAAAAAAAATTACTCGGATGCTGAAAATCAATTGCATTGGGCAATTAAAAAATTGTTGGTTATTTTTGGCGTTAAAATTTTAGGAATCATCCCTGGGCGTGTTTCAACGGAAGTAGACGCCCGACTTTCCTTTGATATCCATGCGACAGTGCATCAAGCGCAAGAACTCATTCATCTGTATCATCTTGCAGGCATTGGCCGCGAACGGGTGCTGATAAAAGTTGCTTCGACTTGGGAAGGTATTCAGGCAGCCGCTATTCTGGAAAGCCAAGGAATACATTGTAATCTGACTCTGATGTTTGAATTCGCCCAAGCAGTCGCCTGTGCCGATGCGGGTATCACTCTTATTTCACCATTTGTGGGTAGAATTTACGACTGGTACAAGAAGAATCAACCGGAAGCTTTTCAAAATGGTGACCCCGGGGTGGCTTCGGTTTCAAAGATTTACAATTATTTACATTATTATGAATATCCTACCATCGTTATGGGTGCGAGTTTTCGGAATATCGACCAAATTCGAGAATTAGCGGGTTGTGATTTTTTAACCATCAGTCCAGCCTTGCTAGGTGAGCTACAAAATTCCTCAGAGAAACTGGAAAGAAAGTTGCAGCCGCATGACACCCGTATTGATATCCCTGAAAAATTATCACTGCATGAGAAAGATTTTCGCTGGCTGCTAAATCAAAATCCTATGGCCACGGAAAAACTGGCAGAAGGCATTCGATCATTTAATCATGACTTGCGCCAACTGGAATTGCAGGTACAAAAGCTACTAGTCGCTTAAGCGAATAATCGCCGCGGCGCAACTTTGCCATCTTCTTGCACTTCACCTAAACCGATAAACTGGCCTCGTTTATCTAGAAGACGCACCCAACCGGATAACGGCGCTTGTGAAACGACTACCGGACTGCCCTGGCGTAAATAAAAAAGAGTATTTTCGGCAATGGTTAATGCCGGCCAATGACCCAGCATGGATTCAATCGGCAATAAGTAACGATCTAAACTTTCAATCGAAATGTTTTCGCGCTCAGATCTTAATTTATCTAAATCGATCATAAACTCAGGCTCGAAATCACCCACCTGAATGCGCCGTAAGCTGATTACATGCGCCCCGCAGCCAAATACTTCGCCAAAATCATCCACTAAAGTCCGAACGTAAGTACCTTTGCTGCAATGCAATTCAAATTCTATCGTGTCCGCGGTAAAGTTAAGCACCGAAAGCGATATATCATTAAACGCCGGGTTTCTCGTTCCACGGTCACTCCTTGGCGTGCTAATTTATAAAGTGGCTGGCCGTTGATGTTTTAAAGCGGAATACATTGAAGGCACTTGCTCGATTTCACCGCGAAATTGATCGAATATTCTTTTCTAAATCGGTCGCAGTAAAATTAGGCAACCGGTCGTTTGGACGATAATTTCTCCTTCCGTATCTCCCGTAGCCGTGCGAATACCTAATCTCATCGTCACGAGATAAGTTTTATCCGCCGCTCAATAAATATTGAGCCAGAACTTGGTGGCTTCACCAAAACAAATCGGCAACAAACCGCTGGCCAAAGGATCTAGACTCCCAGTATGTCCCGCTTTGCTGCGCCGCAAATAAACGTTTGACGTTTGCAACGCCTGGTTAGAAGACATATGTAGGGGTTTATCTAATAATAAAATTCCGTTGACAGGCCGTTTAATTGTTCGTTCTGCGGATTCATCATCTGTTTTTTTCCTCTCGGCTTGCAATAGTAACTGATTCAATTGTTCAGCATGGGCAATGGTTTCATCGTAAAAAAAAGGCAACGTCGGAGTATAACGTAAATCAATGTGGGTGGCGATGATATGGCGAAAATGACCGGCAGCATTGTCCAAGGCCGTTTGCACTGTCTGCTAATTCACTGTCTTTAACTAGAGTAAAATAAATTTTGGCGATGCGAAATCAGGAGACAATACTGACATCGGTTATGACCACATCCGCTAGACGCGGATCCTGGATTTTCTGCCGTAACGCTAAGGATAATGATACGCTGAATCATATCGGCCACTTGACGAGATCCGCTTGGAAGATTTTGGCATATTGTGTGAACTCTAATTAGGAAAGCGTTCTTTTAATCGTCACGATTTCATAAGTTTCAACTTGATCGCCGACTCGAATATCATTGTAACCTTTGATCCCAATACCACATTCATTGCCTTGACGCACTTCGCTGACATCGTCTTTAAACCGACGTAAAGATTCCAAATGACCATCAAAAACCACGACATTATTGCGTAACACTCGCACCGGTAAATTGCGACGTAAATATCCTTCAGTGACCATGCAACCGGCGATGGTGCCGTGTTTGGTGGCGCGGAATACTTCTCGACTTCCGCCATACCGACAATTTTTTCTTGCCGGGTCGGTGATAATAAACCACTCAGCGCCGATTTCACTTCATCCAATAGGGTGTAAATAATACTGTAATAACGCAAATCGACGTTTTCATTAGCGGCTATTTGCCTAGCCGCCGTGTCCGCTCTCACATTAAAACCAATCGACAATGGCTTGCGAAGCAATCGCTAAATTGATATCTGACCCGGTGATCGCGCCAACGCCACTGGAAATAATATTAATTTTAGCGATATCTGAAGTTATTTTATTTAAAGAATCACTGATGGCTTCTACTGAACCTTGCACATCCGCTTTCAAGACTATGTTCAATACTGCTCGTTTGCCTTCTTGCAATTGATCGAATATGCCTTCCAAATGAGCGGTTCGGCGCTTAGCCAATCGAACTTCCCGGTATTTGCCTTGGCGAAATTGGGCAATTTCACGGGCTTTGCGTTCATCTTTGACCACCATGCATTTCATCACCGGCAGTCGGCGTACCTGATAAACCCAGTAACTCTACCGGGGTGGATGGGCCGGCTGCTGAACAATCCTGGCTTTGATCACTGATCATGGCCCGGACCCGGCCATATTCACGGCCTACTAATGCAATATCGCCTTTATGCAATTCGCCGCGCGTAATAACACCGTTGATACCGGCCCTAATCCTTTATCCAAACGTGACTCAATCACAATGCCTTTGGCCGGGCCGGTGGGAACCGCCTTGAGCTCCAACACTTCCGCCTGCAATAAAATTCGATCCAATAAATCAGCAACGCCTTGACCGGTTTTTGCGGAGATGGGCTGAAACATGGTGTCTCCACCCCACTCTTCTGACAAGCACTCCATGTTGTGATAATTCAGTACGAATACGGTCCGGATCGGCGCCTGGTTTATCCATTTTATTAATAGCCACAATGATCGGCACTTTGGCGGCTTTAGCATGTTGGATCGCTTCAATGGTTTGGGGCATAACGCCATCGTCGGCGGCCACCACCAGAATCACGATGTCAGTGCATTGTGCGCCTCGGGCGCGCATGGCGGTAAACGCTTCGTGACCTGGAGTATCCAGAAAACAAATAGTGCCTTTTTCCACTTGCACCCGGTAAGCGCCGATATGCTGAGTGATTCCTCCCGCTTCTGTGGTGGTGACTTTAGTGCGGCGAATATAATCCAGTAAAGAAGTTTTTCCATGATCGACATGACCCATAATGGTCACTACTGGCGCTCGGGTTACCGGCTCGACATCCGATGCTTCTTCAGTTAAAGCCAAATTTTCTTCTAAAGTGGCTTGCATCGGCACTGGATTATGGCCCATTTCGGAAACGACTAAGGTGGCGGTGTCTTTATCCAGCATTTGGTTAATGGTCGCCATGGCGCCCATGCGCATCATCACTTTAATTACTTCGGCGGCTTTTACCGACATTTTTTTGCGCTAAATCAGCCACGGTGATGGATTCAGGAATAGGCACATCATGTACCACCGGACCAGTCGGTTTGGCAAAGCTTTGTTCGATGGCGGCCGTGCTTCTAGGTTGAGGCGCTATGGTTTCTTTGGCTTCTTTCTGCGGTTGCCAATTTGGGTTTTCCGAGAAAAACCTCTTGTTCGCCTTCTTCTTCCCTAGAGCCAATTCGGGACGGAAAGCCTTACGGCTTTCTCGACCAGGTTCACGCCGTGGTTTTTCCTTTTTCTTGCCGCGCGCCGAAGTTTCTTCTTCAACCTTGGGGGGAGCAGGTCTCAGCAGCCGTTTCAGACGCCGTGGCGAAGGAGTGACTTTTACTGGCTGTTCTACCTCTGGAGCTGCAGATGGCTGAGGCGCAAACTCTTCGGTTTCACGATGGGTTCCGGCTCGGCAGCGGGCTTCGACCTGGTGCGGTCAGTACAGGTTTGGTATAAGTTCGTTTGGCGCGAAATTCGACATTAACACTTTTTTTCCCTTGTTTGACCACTCCAACGCTTTTGCGTTGTAGGGTAATTTTTCCGCGTTTTTTTGCCGTGGCTGAGCAGTTTCTACGGGTGTGGCGTCTCTCCCTTGGCTGCGCGGGTTTTTTGTAAATGAAGCAGCAATTGCCGTTTTTGATCGGGTGAAATACTTTGCTTAATATTATTCACCGCCACTCCAGCTTCCTGCAATTGCTCCAGCAATCGCTCAGGAGTCGAATGAATTAATTTGCAAGTTCAATAATACTGATATCAGCCATTAAAACCTCTTACTTTTCTTCAAACCAATGCGCACGTGCATGCATAATTAATTTTGCGGCAGCTTTTTCGGTGATATCAGGAAGCAACTCCATCAGTTCATCCACTGCCTGTTCGGCCAATTCTTCTCGATTGGTAACCCCTTTTTCCGCCAAACGCAAAGCCAATTGCTCAGTCATGCCTTCACTTCCTAATAAATCTTCAGCTGGTTGGGCGCCGGTGCGCGCTGTTTCTGTAGCAATTTCTTGGGTCAGCAAAACATCGCTGGCGCGTTGCTGTAATTCGCTGGCCGTTTCTTCATCAAAACCTTCTAATTTGAGCCAATTCAGCTGCTGGAACATAGGCGATTTCTTCTAAATTGGTAAATCCTTCGCTGACCAATAATTCAGCGACATCTTCTTCGATGTCCAATTTTTCCATAAACATATTTTTGGCGCGTTCAGTTTCACTTTCATGTTTAGAAACGGCTTCTTTTTCGGTCATTACATTCAATTTCCAGCCAGTTAAGTCAGTGGCTAAACGGATATTTTGACCGTTGCGGCCAATGGCCTGGGCTAATTGTTCTTCGGTGACGGCAATATCCATGCTATGGGAATCTTCATCCACTACGATGGAAGAAACTTCTGCTGGAGCCATGGCGTTAATAACAAATTGCGCAGGATTATCGTCCCATAATACGATATCAATTCGCTCTCCACCCAATTCATTGGAAACCGCTTGCACGCGCGAACCGCGCATTCCTACGCAAGCGCCCACCGGATCAATTCGGCCATCATTGGTTTTAACAGCAATTTTAGCTCGGGAACCTGGATCACGGGCGGCGCCTTTAATTTCAATCACTTCTTCACTGATTTCCGGCACTTCAATCTTAAATAATTCCACCAAAAATTCAGGGCGGGTTCGGCTCACCGCCAATTGCGGACCGCGTTTACCTTCGCGCACGGCATAAAGTAAACCCCGTACCCGATCGTTGACGCGGAATACATCGCGAGGCAACATTTCTTCTCGCGGTAATAAGGCTTCGGCATTTTCGCCCATATCCAAGATGATATGTTCACGAGTGACTTTTTTCACCACGCCATGACTAATTCGTTCAGACGAGAACGATACTGATCTATGATCTTGCCACGTTCCGCTTCGCTGACTTTTTGCACAATCACTTGTTTGGCTTGTTGCGCGGCAATGCGGCCGAAATTCCGGGCGCTCAATTTTTTCTTCTATCAACATCGCCGACATTGAGTTCGGGATCAATATTATGGGCTTCGGTAATATAATTTCTCGGGCAGGAATCTTCCAAGTCGTCTTCATCTTTCGACTACTGTCCAGCAACGATAAGCTTCATAATCACCTGTTTTTCGGTCGATGGCGACGCGAATATGACACGTCTTCATCCTCGTAACGTCTGGCGGCAACGGTGGCGAAAGCAGCTTCAATCGACTGGAAAATCGCTTCCGAACTAACGCCTTTCTCATTGGAAAGAGACTGCACCATCAATAAAATATCTTTACTGTTCATAGTATTTCCTCTCAAAGCTCTGCCACTAAGTGGGCTTTGTCGATATCTCGCCACGCCAATTCCAACTGTAGTCTGGTCATCTAACTGCAGACCAATACGATCTTCTTCCAGCTGACTGTAAAATACCGCTAAAATTGCGCCGTCCTTCTTTGGCTATGCGCAACCGGACATGATTTAGCTGGCCGATATAACGCTGGCATTGGCTATGTAAATAATGGCCGCTCAATACCCGGAGAAGAAACTTCTAACAGTGTAACTGTCCTGCGATAGGGTCTTCTACATCCAAAACGGCGCTGATTTGCCGGCTTATTTTTGCACAGGCGTCGATATTAACGCCATGTTCGCTATCGACATATACCCGCAACAGACGGCGATTTTTACCCAAGCTCGCCAATTCGCATCCCCATAGCTCATAGCCAAAGGCCGTGACCGCAGGTTCGATCAACGTTTGAAGCTCGCCTATCATCATCTACGCAATAAAAAAGGGCCTATGGCCCTTTCCCCTTATAATTCAAATTTTTGGTAGCGGGGGCAGGATTTGAACCTACGACCTTCGGGTTATGAGCCCGACGAGCTGCCAGACTGCTCCACCCCGCAATAGGAAAACAATCATATACTAATGGATGGTGAAAATCAAGATGAATGGAACCAGAAATGAAACCGGGGCTTTGCGCCCCGGAAAAAATTAATTAGTCTTCAAAACTAAGAGAGGGCCTATTAGTACGACCGAAATCCATTTGTTTAATTCGTCGTAGTTTAGAGTGCTGTTTATGCGCTTCACTAACAAACGCCGGTTGCTTGTCACTGATGGTTACTAAAGTATATTTTCTTTCTATCAGGAAAGGACCATATGCCCGCACTGATAATTTAGAAATAATTACTACTGTATCTTTCCTCAACTCTGCATAATCTAAACAATACTGCTTACATGCTTTTCTACATTTGGGTTCCAATAAAGCACGTAAATCATCCAAAAAGTAGGACTTAGAAGAAGGATTCTGCTCAGACCTGTTTTCAGTCCTTCCTGAATCTTTATAGGGAAGTTGATTGGAATCAGAACTGTGGTTTTGGTCTGTACGAACGTCATCAAATTCAGAGTTATCAGCTGATTGATTGAAATCATCCTCATTATCGAATGAATCATTGTTAGAGCTGCTTGCGTCATTTCCGCTCTGAGGGGACACAGAATCAACTTGCGGGGTTTGTGAAGGCTGTGTATTCGCATTAGCCTGATTAGCCGCGGCAGCCTTATTGGCGTCTTGCACCAATTTTTGGAAACCTTGCGGGCCGATAGAGTTAACCATATCAATTGCTATTTCGCGGTGCAACGGATTTTCAATTTGCTGCAAACCAGCCAGAATTTGTTCGAAAGGAGTACTCTCCAATAGATGAGCAGGATATTTAGTGGAGGGATTCTCTTCTTTGATCTTGACGTGTTCTTCAGTAAAGTTGGTAGTTTCAGTTTTAACAGGTTTCCCTTTTGAAGCAGCTTCGATTGCTTCTAATTCCCAATACCGTCTTAAGAGATTTTGGTAAGCTTCTTCATTAGCTACAACCTCTCTGACTGCAACGTTCTGAACTTTTGTGTTGTTGGTCTTTTTTACATTTGCTTCTTGAAGATTTGCTTCCGTCAAATTATTTCTGCTCATAGTACACCTCGTGAAAATTTAATATGAAAATCCGCCTTAATTAGAGGCAGTTTACCAGAAACTATACATTATGTCAATGTCTTTATACCTAAAATAATCCCTGGCATAACGCATATAATCCACCAGGAAAAACCCCCAATACCAGGATAGCCAAGCTATTGAAACTTATAGCAATTTTTGAGTCACGCGGATAGATAATAGGCTCAGCTTCAAGAGGCTGATCAAAATACATCACCTTAACTACTCGAATATAATAATATGCACCTACGACGGAAAAAATGATGGCCACCACAGCAACCCAAGTTAAATGGACAGCAACCAGGGCATTTAAAATACCCAATTTAGCGATAAAACCAACCAACGGAGGCACACCGGCCATAGAAAACATCAAAATAAGCATCATAAAAGCTAGCCAGGGGCTGCGGTGATTAAGGCCGGCATAATCTTCGATATCATTGGCCTCAAAACCGGCCCGGCTCATTAAAACGATCATTCCGAAAGCGCCCAATCCCATTAGGCTGTAAGTAATCACATAAAAAATTGCAGCGGCGTTGCCTTCGGGAGTACCCGCGGCCAAACCTAACAACAGTAAATCCCATATGCGCGATCGAAGAATAAGCCAACATACGTTTGATATTGCTTTGCACAATCGCGACGATATTGCCTAAGGCGATCGAAAGTAAAGCGATCACCAATAATATTTGCTGCCATTCAACAAAAAGCGCAGGCAAAGCCACGAGCTAAAACACGGACAAATAAAGCAAACCCAGCTATTTTAGGAGCGGCGCTGACTAAGAAGGTTACTGAAGTCGGTGAACCATCATATACATCCGGCACCCACATATGAAACGGCACAGCCCCGAACTTTGAAGGCCATGCCCGCAATAATAAATACCAAGGCGAAAATCAGCATGATATTATGCGAGCCGTTTAATTGGCTATCGCTTGCGCAATAATACCCAGATCTAAACTACCGGTGACGCCGAATAATATAGAAATACCATACAGCAACATCCCCGAAGCCAAGCCGCCGACGACGAAATATTTCATGGCCGCTTCAACACAACGCATTTTGGCACGTTGCAATGCCACCAAAGCATATAACGGTAAAGACAATAATTCCAAAGCTAAATACAAAGTTAATAAATTATATGCTGAAATTAGCACCAGCATGCCAATAATCGACAATAACGCCAAAACATGAAATTCATTATTGAGAATATGACGTTCCTGATTATAATTGCGGGCATATAAAAACACCACAAAAGCAATTAAATAAACAAATAATTTCAGCACGACGGCAAAATGGTCTAGCACATAACTGTGATTAAATGTAAAATGTAGTCGACATGGCCTAAGGCGGAATAACAATAGACAGTTAAACCGGCGCGCAATAATTAAACTCAACTGCACCAGATAATAAGCCAACTGCCGTCGCGCAGGAGCAAACACACCACTTAATAAAATGACTGCCGTCATCACGGTTAAAAATAATTCGGGTAAAATAGGCAATAAATCTGCAAATGTCATATACTGAATCCTCAACCATAACGCGACTGCATGGTCAACTCAACCAAATGGCCGGCAGAGGCATGCACCACATTTAATAATGCATTGGGATATATCCCAATCAATAAAATAGAAACGGCCAATAAGGCAAATACGACTTTATTAACACTACCGATATCATCGCAATTGGCGCACGTCTTCATTGACTACTTCGCCGTAAAATACCCGCCGATACATCCACAAACTATAAGCAGCTCCGGTAATTAAAGTAGACGCCGCGAAAAAAGTAACCCAAAAGCCGGCCTGAAAAGAACTCGTAATCACCAAAAATTCACCGACAAATCCTGAAGTTCCCGGCAACCCGACGTTGGCCATGACAAATAACATAAAAAAAGCTGCAAAAATAGGCATGGTATTGGCGACCCCGCCAAAATCTTTCAGCAACCGGGTATGCATTTGATTATACAAAGCGCCAAACGCCAAGAAGAGCGCGCCAGAGCCAAAGGCGTGAGCGATCATTTGCACCACCGCGCCTTCCACTCCAAAACCGCTGCGAGTGCTGATTCATGGTTCTTTTGAATAATAATAAATGGCAAAAAACAACCCAAGGTAACAAAACCCATGTGCGCCACGGATGAATAAGCAATCAGCCTTTTCATGTCCACTTGAGCAATGGCCACCAAACCAATATATAGGATGGCTATTAATGATAACACCACCATCACCCATTCCAAGGTCCGGCAGGCGTCAGGCACAATCGGCAGAGTAAAGCGCAGAAATCCATATCCGCCCAATTTTAACATTAACGCAGCCAAAATAACTGAACCACCGGCAGGCGCTTCGGTGTGCGCGTGAGGCAACCAGGTGTGAAAAGGAAACATCGGCACTTTAATGGCAAATGCCGAGGAAAAAGCCGATAAATATTAAAATTTGCGCGGTCAAAGCAATTTTTAGAATATAAAAATCGGTAATCAAAAAACTGCCCGCTTTAAACCGCAAATACAGTAAGGCAACCAGCAATAACGCCGAACCAAAAAAAGTATACAGGAAAAATTTAATGGCCGCGTAAGAACGATTTTGCGAACCCCATATGCCTATGCTTAAATACATGGGAATCAATGTGCCTTCCCAAAAGAAATAAAATAACATGGAATCCGCCGCCGCAAATACTCCTACCATCATGCCTTGCATGACTAAAAAAGTAGCTAAATATTGCACTACTTTTTCATGGACCATGGTCCACGACGCCAAAATAATCAATAAAGTAGTTAAACAAGTCAAAATCACCAAAGGCATGGAAATACCATCTACGCCTAAATCATAATTTATTTTCAGCGAAGGAATCCAATTTAAATGTTCAGTAAATTGTAAAGCGGCGGTGCCGTAGTCAAAATGGCCATATAAGGGAATGCACAAGACCATACTGATCAACATGACCACTAAAGCAATTACCGCGCGCTAAATTGGCACGCTGTTCTTTGCAGAACAACACTAGCATTGCGCCAAAAACCGGCAACCAAATTAATAAACTTAAAATAGGCAAAGACTTTTCAACATAGTCTCCTCTAAAATAAAAACCAGCACAATAAGCCAAGTAAACCCATCATCATGACAAATGCATAATGGTATAAATATCCCGTTTGCAAACGACGTAATCTGTTGCGATATTCGCGATACTGTTTTGGCCTGAACCATCTACCGTCCAAGCATCTATTATTTTTCGATCAGTCCAGCGATAAAAAAATTCGCTCAACCCTCGCACAACCGGCACAATCACTTTTTATTAAATGTATCAAATCCATATTTAGCGATTAAAATCCGTTGTACGGTCGGTAAATGTTTCGACAAACCAGTTCTGAATCACCGGCGCTTGGACGCAAGTCAACCAAGCCATAAACAATACCCGCAAGTGCAAACCAAAACGGCAGATGTAAAAAGATTCGACAATCGCTCGCCAAACCCCGGGAAATTCTTCGGCTAAACTGCTTAGTACATCATATTGCGGAGCAACATAAATACTATTGCCCAATAAAGGGGATCTGACTATATAACATTTTCTGGGCAAACAATACCGCCTAAAAATACCGAAGGAATCGCCAGTAATATTAAAGGCAATGTCATCGTCCAACTGGTTTCATGCAGATGTTCGCGAGTATGTTTATCCATTCGCTCGTGGGTGTGAAAAGCTAAGAAAAATACCCGGAAAATATAATAAGCCGTGGCAAAACTACCGAATAATAAACAAATATAAGCATAATGGGCGCCCGGAATAGTGGCCAGATGCACTGCTTCAATAATCGCGTCTTTGGAATAAAAACCGGAAAAAGGCGGAATTGCCGCTAACGCCAAGGCGCCAATCAAAAAAGTAATATAAGTAATCGGCATATATTTGCGTAAATTACCCATCTTGCGGATATCCTGTTCATGATGCATGGCGATAATGACCGAACCTGCCGCCAAGAATAATAAGGCTTTAAAACAAGCATGAGTGGCCAAATGAAAAATACCGGCTGAAAAAGCCGAGGCGCCATTAGCCGCCATCATATAACCTAATTGCGACATGGTCGAATAAGCAATCACTCGTTTAATATCATTTTCGACAAACGCCAGTAAGCCAAGAATAAAGCGCCGGTTGCGCCAATAACTAAAACTAAGACTCAGCGCAACCGGCGAAAGCTCAAATAACGGCGACATGCGCGCCACCATAAAAATACCTGCCGTCACCATGGTGGCGGCATGGATTAATGCCGAAATGGGCGTAGGACCGGCCATAGATTCCGGCAGCCAAATATGTAATGGCACTTGCGCGGATTTACCCATCGCGCCGACAAATAAAGCGATGCAAATTAAGTGACATCACCGACCAAGGTGTGTGGGCGAACACATTGATTTTTAAGATGAGCGACTGTGAGCAGCTTGGGCAAACACGGTTTGATAATCCAAAGTGCCAAAATAAGTCAACATGGCGGCGATGCCGATAATAAAACCCATATCCCCTATGCGGTTCACTAAAAAAGCTTTAAAACTGCCGTTAGCGGCCGGCTTCGGTTTTAAACCAAAAACCGATGAGTAAATAGGAAACTAAACCGACGCCTTCCCAGCCAAAAAATAATTGCACGAAATTATTGGCGGTCACCAACATCAACATCACAAATGTAAATAGCGAAACATAGCTGAAAAACCGTTGGTAACCGGGATCATCATGCATATAGCCAATGGTATAAATATGCACGACAAAGCGACACAAAAGTGACAATGACCATCATCACTGCGGAAAGTCTGATCAATTAAAAAACCGACATTGAAGGCATAATTTCCATCTAAAACCCAGTGATATAAAACGCCATTATAAGTCTGGCCATCGATCAGCACTTGCTTAGCAACAACCAGCGCGGCAACAAAAGAACAGATCATTAAGCCAATCGCAGCTCGATGAGTAGCCATTACGGCCAATCGACTTTGCCAAAAAAGCCGGCGATGAGCGCGCCCAGTAACGGCGCAAAAACAACAACTAATATGAGTGGATGAATCACAATTACCCCTTTAATAAATCCATCGCTTGCACGTTGATTGTGCCGCGTTGCCTATACAGTAAAACTAAAATCGCCAAACCGATCGCGGCTTCCGCTGCGGCAACGGTCAGAATAAAAAATACAAAAATTTCTCCAGCGACTAAATTTAAGTAATGCGCAAACGCCACAAAATTGGTATTGACCGCCAATAACATTAATTCCAAACACATTAATAAGGATAATGATATTTTTGCGATTGATAATAATTCCGGCAAAACTCAATCCGAATAAAATAGCGCCGATTATCAAATAAAAATTCAGTGGTATCATCATGGCTCCGATTTCATTTTAATCGACACGCAAGCCGGTGGCTTTATCCGCGCTTCCAGCTGTTTGGATACTATTTGTGCTTTGGTGCCGGGTTTGCGGCCATAAAAAGCCAGGCTGATTGCCGCCACCATCGCCACTAATAAAATCAATCCGGCGATTTCAAATTCATAAAGATAATGAGTAAATAATTCGTTGCCAATGGCCGCAGTGTTATTGTAATTGGGGCCATGAGGGTAAACCATGGTCGCCGAACTAAATTGTTTGCCATTCAATACAAACAACATAACGCCCACCATAACCAGCCAAAACCAACAAACCCAAAGGTAAATAACGGACAAAACCTTCTTTGAAGGGAGCTAAATCGATATTCAGCATCATGACCACAAACAAAAATAAGGTCATGACCGCGCCGACATAGACAAAAATTAATACCAAGGATAAAAATTCTGCCTGCAGCAACATCCACAGTACGGCGCTGCAGAAAAACGCCAGCACTAAAAATAATATCACAACGCACTGGGTTACGCATAAATACCACCATCGCCGCTGAACCCAATAAGGCGATAGTAAATAAATAAAAAACTATTTGATATACGGCCTCTGCCATCTATACTCCATAACCCAAAGGACAATTGCTGGCCATTATAACGAATCACCCTCACAATTCTACAGCAATTCCCGCTTTGCGGAAATTGCTTCCTAGTTTGGATCCCCCATCAGGGATTGAGTGGATTTTTTAATATTTGCTTAAGGATTGGAGGTTAGAATAAAGATATTTCTTATTATTGGTTGGGAGCAAGTATGCGAAATGCGTTTGAAGTCCTGGGTCTGACCCCGGAAGCAACATCTGAAGAAATTTATAAAGCTTTTAGAGAACGGGCCGCTCAATTGGAGCAAAGCGATGACATTGAGGACATCATAGAATTAGAAGCGGTACAAGAAGCTTACGAATCGATAAACACGCCCGCAAAACAAACGGAATACCGGGCAAAAGGATTAGTTCAGCCCAAAGAGACCGATTTACCAGCGTTATTGACAGTCTTAAGAATCAATGCCCCTAACTGCGCTCTGGTGGCATCCCCGGAACAACGTCCCGTTTGGACTCTGCCCCGTTTGGTGGCTTCTTCCAGAATCTTAATTAAACTGCCCACTCTGACATTAAAACGAGGAGTTTACGAATTTGTACTGGATAGACAAAACCACAACTTAGGTTGGGTGAAACTAAACCTCATGCGTAAATACCCTTCCTTATTTATTGATTTTACCAATCCCAGAAACATACTGGCTGCTATCATGCTGACCAAAGCTTTGGGTGGAATCGGATTTAAAATTCCCAATAACTTAAAACCTGAAACTGAGGCTGAAATTAGAAAATTAAGCCTTACCCATGGCTTACAGGTTTCAACCTATCCAGTGTTGCGACTTGCCGCCCAAAAAAGTTTAGCCGAAAAATTGGAAGAGCAACGTAAGTCGACACACTTAATACCCCAATTAGTACCTCGCCACCCCCATCAAAAATAAGGTGGTGTCTGACGATGCCAATCGGTCACCTGCTGATAGCGGTGGGCGATGTTTAATAATTTCGGTTCAGAAAAATATCCCCCGATCAATTGTCCACCTATCGGCAGTCCGGCTGAGGAAAAACCAATCGGAAACGACAACCCTGGTACACCTGCCAGATTGACTGCGATGGTATACACATCTGATAAATACATAGCCACAGGGTCCGTCATTTTTTCTCCAATAGCAAAAGCAGGCGTGGGCGTGGAGGGTGTCAAAATGACATCTACACTTTGAAACGCATTTAAGAAATCATCACGAATCAAACGGCGAACCTTCTGCGCCCTTCGGTAGTAAGCGTCGTAATATCCCGAAGATAACACATAAGTCCCTATTAAAATCCGTCTTTTGACTTCTTTGCCAAAACCCTCACTGCGCGTGCGCTTATAAAGATCCTCAATATCGACCGGATTTTGACAGCGATAGCCATAGCGGACGCCGTCATAACGGGCCAGATTAGAAGAACATTCTGCCGGCGCTAGAACATAATAAACCGAAGCCGCTAAGTCAGTGTGAGGCAAACTGATTTTTAAAATTCTGGCGCCTAGTTTTTCCAAAGCTCTAATCAAATCTTCTATTGCGGCTGCTACCTGGGGATTTAATCCTGCTCCAAAATATTCATAGGGTAAACCGATTTTTAAGCCAGTTAAATCTTCGTTGAGGGTCTTGGTATAATCCGGCACAGGCACATTTATACTGGTAGAATCTTTGGGATCATAGCCTGCCATGGCGCCTAAGAGTAAGGCGGCGTCTTCAGCGGACTGCGCCATTGGGCCAGCCTGATCTAAACTTGAGGCGAAAGCAATCATGCCATATCGAGATACCCGGCCATAAGTAGGTTTCAATCCCGTGATCCCGCACAATGCTGCAGGTTGACGGATAGAGCCCCCGGTGTCAGTACCTGTTGCACAAGGCGTAATTCGAGCCGCCACAGCGGCTGCAGACCCGCCTGAAGATCCGCCTGGAATTTTGGTAACATCCCAGGGATTTTTAACTGGCCCGTAGTAACTGGTTTCATTGGATGAGCCCATGGCGAACTCATCCATATTGGTTTTTCCCAGCAAGACCATACCGGCAGCGTTTAATTGCTCTACGCTGGTGGCGTTATAGGGTGATATAAAATTATCCAGCATTTTGGAGCCGCAACTGGTTTTGATTCCCTGGGTGCAAAAGATGTCTTTTTGAGCGATAGGAATGCCGGTCAAAACCCCGGCCTTTCCAGCAGCAATCTGAGCATCGGCAGCTTTGGCTTGTTCCAAAGCGACTTCTTCGGTCACGGTAATAAAAGTATTTAATTGCGAATTAAATTGTTTAATTCTCTTTAAATATTGCTGAGTCAATTCTACACTGGAAATTTTTTTGGCTTTTAGGGCATTGCTCAGTTCAATCAAGGTTTGGTTATGCATAAACTCCCTATTCTTCGGTATCTAAAACTTGGGGGACGATATATAATCCCATCATGGTTTGAGGTGCGAGTTTCAAAAATAAATCTCTTTGGTTTTTTTCCGTCGCCACATCGGGACGCAATGGTTGAGTAGTGTTTAAAGGATGCGCCATAGGATCTACTTCTTCAATGGGAATTTCATTCATTTTACCCACTAAAGCTAAAATGTTGTCCAAGTTTTTGCTCAGTGGTTGAATTTCCTCTTCATTGATAGACAAGCGCGCCAAATGGGCTATTTTTTTAATCTCATCGGCAGTTAGACTCATATTTTTTCCTCACAGACACAGCCTCGAAACGGTTAAATTAACCTAAAATCGAAGATATCACAAGATTGACAGCGAATTGTTTTGAGAAAAGCGCGGTAGGGAACAATCCAGTACAAACATTGCACTGGATTGCATCAATTCCTTATGGATTAATCATTCTAATTGTAATGCTGCTTTCAGGTTTATTAACTACAAATTTTACTTCATCAAATCTCGGGGCATGGTTTCCTAATTTAGGATTGCTTGAAAAAGCCACACCTTCCGCTGGACGGCCAATAAAGGTTCTTTTCAATTTTCCGCTGTTATTTTCATCATGGAATAATTTGATCCCATAAACTCCATAAGGAATCCCATCGAGGCGCCAAACCGCAGCACCATTTTGAATAGGCAGAATATGGCGTTTAAAAGCGGCTGTTCCGGTGGGGTCGTTGTCTTCATAAGCTTGACGGCTGTTATACATTGCAATTCGGATTACACCACTATTGTTGCGAATGCCTACAATATGAACAGTTAAATTGGATTTTTCTTGAGTAGCAGCCGATTGCTCAGTTTTATCCATCGCGCCGGCCTGTGCAAAACCCTGCAGCGGCATACATAAACCCAAGGCTAAAAATCCACAAATAAATCCCTTTAACTTCATAAATAAACTCCTTTAAAAACAATCAAGTCCTATAGTGATTTTAGCTAATACCTTAATCAATGCAAATAAAACACTTACTAAATTCGTTGTAAATGCAAAAATTTTAGCCTTACATAGGAACGCGCACGGAATAACTCCGGCAACTAGCATCCCATCCTGGACTCATCTTTGCCCAGAATCGGCATTGTTATGGCTCACTTCCTGGATCGCTTACGAAACAGCCCTGATGGACAAATACTAACTAAATGCCGGCGCTAAAATTTTAGGAAATATTACTCTCGGTGAACACAGCCGTATTGGCGCTATGCAGTGGTGCTACGTGATGTTCCGGCCTATGCCACCGTGATCGGTGTTCCTGGCCGTGTGGTATTTAAAGAGGGTCAGCCTCTGGGGTAGAAGCTGCCGCTATTAAGGCCATGTCGCAACGCATTTATCAGTTAGAATCGAAACTCAATACCTTGGAAAGCAAAATTATCCAGGGTGTTACCGTTGAAGAGCATGAAGCTACG
Source organism: uncultured Pseudomonadota bacterium (assembly GCA_963795715.1). Lineage (GTDB taxonomy): Bacteria > Pseudomonadota > Gammaproteobacteria > Coxiellales > Coxiellaceae > JAFEDN01. The sequence continues at coordinate 1,153,888 of CAWCIY010000003.1, read as the reverse complement.
CCTATTGCAATACTGACCAAAGTCAATGATTTTATTCATGGCAGCGGGATTTAAGCATATTATTAAATTCTTGGCGCCCTTTCAATTGTATTATGATCCAAGTCGGAACAACGCACCCGGGCTTTACTGACTTTTTGCACACTAATGCAATCGACAGGACAGGCATCGACACAGGCATTACAACGGATGCATTCTTCCTGATTAATATACACCTGAGTGACGGCTTCACTGTTTGCGGCCCGCTCAAAACCGATAATTTCGTTATTTTCGCCGTAATTCAACGCACTGATTTCGACAATACAATCTTTCTGCGGTTTCGCTTTTAAACACCAGTTACAGAAAATGCATTTATCAGGGTCAATCTCAAATTTATAATGACATTGATAACAGCGTTGCGCTTCATCTACCCCGGCATCCGGTGGATACCCCGTTTCCACCTCCACGCGAAATGATCTTCCTGCTAAAGAAATAGTAGGCATCGGTTGCAATGGCACGGCATCCATTTCGCGAATGCGTTGTGAACCGCGCGGCGCGTCTTCAATAATCGCGACTTCCTGAGTTCTTGCGACTCCCATCAGAAAATGATCGACGCGTAACGCGCACTCTTTGGCATGAGCAATGGCTTCAATTAGCGTGGTGGCGCCCGTGGAAAAATCTCCAGCTAGAAATAACGATTTTATCTCAGTTTCATAGCCCGGGCTGGCTTTGAACCATTGATTTTCTTGTACCAATGCTTGTTTTAATTCAGGTTCCAACCAATGAACGTCAGGAAATTGCCCAGTCGCTAATAAAACCAAATCTGCTGGTACTGTAAATTCACTGCCGGCAATTGCAACCGGACGCCGACGTCCGCTCGCATCAGGATCACTCAGTTGATTTTGAATAAAACGTACTGCCGTTACTTTGCCATGATGGCCGATATATTCAATGGGGCTTGCCAGAAATTTCATGGGGATATTTTCATGCCCCAATTCTTCCAATTCTCCTGGAGTAATCAACATTTCATCGGGAGAACGTCGGTATAACACTTGCACATCCGCTTTGGACTCCGTTAATGGAATATCTTCCCAGGAACGTGCAAGCTGCGGTTCTACCATCTGAATTAAATGCGCTCCCAGACGTTTGGCAGTGCGCGCACAATCCATTGCCGTAAAACCGCCGCCAATAATCACGACTTTTTCACCGATCTGCGTCGGATGACCTTGATTGGCTTCCAGCAGAAAATCCAAACCGTGCACGATGCCAGCAAGCTGCTGACCGGGAATATCAATCCAATTAGGGCGCAAGGTGCCGGCAGCTAAAATGACTGCATCGTTCGATTTCAATAAATCCCCTAAAGGAATGTCTTTGCCGATATCCATGCCGCAGCGGATAGTAACACCCAGCAGTTCAATCTGGCGGATTTCCTGGGCAATGACCTCCCGCGGTAAACGAAATTCAGGAATGCCCTGAATCATCATTCCACCCGGCTCAGCCTGCTTTTCAAATACTGTGACTTTGTGGCCGAATAACGCCAGATTACGCGCTGCTGCTAATCCGGCAGGTCCCGTGCCGATAATGGCAATACGCTTTCCCGTTGGCGGAAATAACGGGGTCAACACCACTGGCTGATCATTCACCCGGTTATCGGCAGCAGCACGTTTTGAAAAACAAATAGCGACAGATTCACCAAGTTTATCCCAACCATGCCGACAATCGGATTCACACGGACGCGAACACACACGGCCTAAAACGCCTGGAAAAACATTATCGCGTAGATTAATTTCATAAGCGGCGCCAAAATTTCCTTTTAAAATCTCACTTAAATAAGCCGGGATATCCGTACCCGCCGGACATTTTTTTTGGCAGGGAATATTTTTATCCAGCCACACTAAATCTTTCGCCGCCGTACCGAAACCAGCTAAACGCGACAGTGCATTAGAGCGATAAGGTGTCGGTTCACCACGTGGCCGCACATCTTGCATACCTCCCAATCCGGGTTTTTTAAAATTAATTGTTGCAAGAGGTTGTTGCTGCTGCTGTTCAAGAGCGGATAAAGCAGTTTGATAATCAGGATGATCCGGCTTGGCTGCTGCCGCCAGCGTTAACCATTTTTTTGCTGCGGTAAGATCGCCACTATAATGCAACGCCAGCCCGTATAAATAGTGAGTTTCGCATGGAAAATCTGCAGTGACGTAGCGTGCAAAGCTTTCAGCGGCCTCGGCATAATTCTGTTTACGAAACTGGCCTATCGCTAAAATAGCAATCATTTCAGAGTTAACGTGATTTAAATCCATTGCTTGCTTGGCAAAATAAGTGCTGGCATGCACGTCACCGCGCACATCGCCGCGTTGAAAATAACAGCGTGCTAGTAAAGCGCAACACTCGGGATTTTGCGCAGGTTCAGGTAGCGTGCGCAATAATTCAATAGCAGCATCCGGTTGTTGCTGTTCTAGCAATTGCTGTGCTTGCTGAAAAATATTTTTTCTCGCTGGCTGTTGCTGAAATAATGCTTGCTCTTTTTCAAGAACGTTATCATCCACTACTTTACTCATGATTCACACTCTCTTGCAACACGGCTTGAAAGGTAGCTGCTAATTTCAGGTTACGTTGATTGATCGATTCTGTGTTAATAGATTCTTCCTTTGGAGTTTCTGCTAATAGTTGTCTGAGTTGCGTAATGCCGACACGCCGGGTAAAATCTCCAAAACGCTCGGCGCCACTGCGGCGATACTGCAGATAAATTTGTAATAACTGCCGCAGTGTCGGCACCAATTCACGGATAGCGACATCCTGCAAATCTTCACCCAAGTGACCGGCGCCTTCCAGACTACCGCCAACATAAATCGTAAAACCTTCTTCACTACCGACCGTACGCATTTCCTTAGTGCCGCGCAGCCCGATATCGTTTACCCAATGATGGGCACATGAGTTGGGGCAACCATTCATATTAATCGTTAATGGACCTACTTCCGCCCAAAATTCTGCATTTTCCGCAAAGGCATCCATGATTTGTTTATAGCCGTTAGGGGTATCGGATACCGCGAGATTACAATACGTGGTGCCAACGCAAGCGACAACGTCTGGTAATTGTTCCAAACCTTGCAGGCGATAGCCGTTATTTTTAAGCGCAGTTAGCAACGCAGTCACTTTTTCATCCGGCACGCCATAGAGATACAAATTCTGACGCACGCTTAACATAATTTCACCATTGCCGTATTGTTCAGCGAGTGCCGCAAAAAAACGCGCTTCTTTGCCGGAAATTTCTGCACGGCGAATCATCACCCGCACTACATTTAAACCGGTTTGCCGTTGTGGAATCACGGTTTGACCAATAAAGGGCGCCAGAGCAATATTCGGTTTTTCCTGCTCTGCAATTTCAATCTGTTCCCAATCCGTGATGCCTCGTTCTTGCAGAATTTTTAATAATTGCAATGCAAAACCTTTTTGACCAAATTTATCCACAATATATTTTAACCGGCCAAATTTACGTTTTTGCCGATCGCCAAAGCGGTTGTGAGCTTCCACTGCCGCTCGGGTTACTTCTAATACTAAGGTTTCCGGCACCCAAGAAAAAATTTGCTTTGCTAAAAAAGGACTTTGACCTAAGCCGCCACCGGCAAAATACACCCATCCAGTTTCTTTTATCCCCGTAGCATCATTGTGCCGTGTGATCGGCGACCACGCCTGACAATTCATTAATTGCAAACCGCAAGCAGAACCGCAACCACTAACGGTGATTTTATGTTTGCGGGTGAGATTGCGTTGTTCTTCTAAAAATTCCGGGTCTTTATCAATCCACTCAATGACTTTGCGCGTATCCGTCACCTCATACGGACAAACCCCTTGCAAATGACAGGTAGTCACATTGCGCACTACATCGCCACAGCAATTGGTTGTGGCAATATTAATGTTTTTTAATGCTTCAATCACTGGGTGCAGATCCTCTTTACGTAACCAGTGAAATTGAAAAGTTTGCCGTGTGGTGAGACATAATTCATTTTGCGCATATTGTTCGGCAATTTCGCCTAATTGCCGCAATTGCGTCGCTTGTAATAATCCACCGGGAATGCGCACGCGCATCATAAAAAAACCCTTCTGCAATTGATGGTAAATACCCGACCATTTAAAAAGACCGATCTCATTGCTGGTAATGTCTGCAAAAGCGCGTGCGCCCATTTCCTGAAAATCAAAATTAGGATCAATGGTTAATTTATCTTTTTCAAAGGGTGTCAAACCTAGTTTAGCGACCATATGCATTTTCCTCTTGTGGTTGTGAGATAGGCATCTCATCTTTTTTCTGATTCATGTTGAATAATCGCAACACTTCACCAACAATAATTAACCCTGGACCTGACGAAGATTGCTCCATTATTACTTGCGGCGCTTCGGCTAAAGTAGTCATCCACACTTTCTCATCCAGGCGAGTACCATCGATCACAACCGCCAGTGGAGTTTGCGGTGACATTCCGGCAGCCAGCAATTGTGTACTGATTTCGGGAATCGATTTCACGCCCATATAAAATACCAACGTATAATCACTCTTGGCTAACGCTGACCAATCGATCGGCTTTTTTTCGCGGCAATGATGGGCAGTAACCAATAGACAACCACTGGCCAGATCACGATGAGTCAAGGGGATTTTTAATGACGCTGCACACCCTAATGCCGCAGTAATACCAGGAATTACCTCATAAGGAATTTGCTGTGCTGTTAAAAATTCAGCTTCTTCGCCAAAGCGGGCAAACAGTGCCGGATCACCACCCTTCAAACGGACCACTTGTAATCCTTCTTGCGCATACTGCAACAACTGTTGATGAATATCGGTTTGTGTGCAGTGATGGTCTCCAGCGCGTTTACCCACTAAAATTTTTTTTGCATCACGGCGAATATATTCCAAAATAGCGGGCGTCACTAAATGATCGTACAAGACAACATCGCAATTTTGCAAAATACGATAAGCTTTAAGCGTCAGCAACTCAGGATCGCCAGGACCTGCGCCGATAATATAAACTTGACCGATAGGCACAGCAATGTTTGACGCCCACGAGGTTAACGCATTTTCTACAGTTTTCAATGCCTGTGTGGATGAATGACCCAGCACCAGTTTAGCCGTTAAAAAATCGTTCATCGTTTTTTGTAAAAATACTTGGCGTTGCTGACGCGAGGGCAATAAATGCATCACCTTTTTGCGCAATGCTTTTAGCGTTTGCGCGAAAATCCCCAGATTAGCAGGTAATTGAATTTCAATGAGTGATTTGATTGCGCGAGTCAACAGTGCTGAATAGCCACTACTACCTATCGCTATCGTTACCGGTGTTCTATCGATCAACGCGGGAAAAATAACGCTAGAAACCGCTCCATCATCTACGACATTAACTAATATCCCCTGATTTTGCGCAGATTCAGCAATGTGTTGATTCACGGTTTTCTGGTTCGTAGCGGCAATAACCAGAAAACAAGAGTTGATCAATGACTGTTGTTGCGCAAAAGTGCCTGGAAAATAGATGAATTCACCTGCGTGCAAACGTTCCTGCAAAATGATACACAGTTCCGGTGCAATGACCATGACTATAGCACCAGCACGTAACAGTAATTCACACTTACGCGCCGCAACTTCACCGCCACCCACAATTAAACACCTGCGTTTTCGCACGTTAATCTGTAGAGGTAACCAATCCATTAAACAATACTCACTGTAGCGCCTCCCTGACGATAGGCTTTTCTTAATTCCTCAATCACTTCCGGATAAGAAAACCACGCTGGGATTTCTTGCCCTTCTTGTAACCGTTTACGTATTTCCGTGCCAGAAATACTCATCACAACTTCATTAGCATTAACTTCATCCACTGATTTATAAATTCCCGTTTGTTGGATATAAACCATTTCCTTAAATGGCACTAAGGCAATGACTAATTCTTTCTGATATTGGGTAAATAATTCTTGCGCTGCATAAGGATTGTAAAAATCTTTTCCATGACGATCCTTTCCGGGACCTGCATGGTCACGCCCAACAATAAAATGGGTACATCCATAATTTTTGCGAATAATACCATGCCACAGCGCTTCACGCGGACCAGCCATGCGCATGGCAATGGGTAATAAACTCAATTGTGTACTGTTCGCTGGATAATATTTAAGAATATGTTGATAACAATGCAGCCGCGTAATGTAATTAATATCGCCGGGTTTAGTCATTCCCACCACCGGATGAATAAGCGTATGACCGCCAATTTGATGAGCCGCCAGTAAAGTTAATTCGATATGCGCACGATGCATTGGGTTACGCGTTTGAAAAGCTACTATTTTCTGCCAGCCACGGGTTTGAAATTCATGGCGTAAATCTTGCGGGGTTTTGCGTAAGTCCAGGAAGTCAGTCTGGTGTGGCAGTTGCATGCCAATTAAAGACCCACCCAGATAAACGTCGCCTGTTTGGTGCATCAATGTAGCGACACCCGGATGGTCGTCTGTTGCAGTTCCGAAAACCATTTGTGCTTCGTATTGCTTATCGGGTTGCCAACGGTCAGTCACGTCCATCAACGCTATTACTCTTTGCGCATTGTCCTGCAACACAATGCGTTGACCTATACCAATTGAATTTGCAACTGCAGCGCTCACATCTAGCGTAATGGGGATAGGCCATAAAGTTCCCGAGGTTAAACACATGTCTTGCAATACGGAAACATAATCTTTTTGACTCAAAAATCCGGTTAAAGGGGAAAATCCACCATTGAGTATTAATTCAATATCACATAATTGCCGCGGTGATAAGGTAATGGCAACTAAAGACTGTGCTTGTTGCAAAACAGCTTGCCGCTCCTGAATACTAGGAAATAATTCGACTAATTGACCGCCATGTGGGATTAAAGACATTACACACTCTCCTTAACTAACTGTGTATTTTGATGTAAACCACATTCTTTGGCAGTAGTAGATTCCCACCACCACCGGCCTTCACGTTCATGCTGACCAGGTAAAACAGCACGCGTGCACGGCGCACAGCCAATGCTTTTAAAACCTTGGGCATGCAGTGTATTGTAAGGCACTTGCTGGGTTAGGATATAATCCCAAACCTGATTAGATGTCCATAAGGCCAAGGGATTGAATTTAATCAGCGAACGTTCGTCAGTAGAAAAAGACATATCTTTTTCAATCACCTCCACCTGCGAACGCGTACCGGGACTCTGATCACGACGCTGTCCGGTAACCCACCCATCCAATGTTGATAAATATTGTTGTAAAGGTTGCACTTTGCGAATTTGGCAACAGCCCGTGTGGCCATCTTCATAAAAACTAAATAAACCTTTGTTTAATACAAAATCGGCAACATTTTTGGCATTAGGGAATAATATTTCCAGGTTAATCTGGTAATGTTGTCGGACTTTTTCCATAAATTGGTAGGTTTCAGAATGCAAGCGGCCAGTGTCTATGCAAAATACGCGAACTTTTTTATCGAGTTGTACCGCCATATTAATCAGCACGACATCTTCAGCCCCGCTAAAAGCAATCGCAATATTTTTTATATTTTGCAGGGCGAAACGTAGAATGCTCAACGGTTCTTGGGTACGTAATTCTAATGCCAACTGGCTTATTTGAGATGATAAATCTGTCATTACTAACCTCCTTTTTCAGCCTCACAAGGGAATTAAAAAATTCAATCCTAAAAAACATAATAAGGCAGCCATACCAAACTGCAACAATTTTTCGGGAATACGTGGAGTGATAAAAGTCGTTAAAAAAGCCATAGGCACTGCACCTGCCAATAATGCCCCCAGCACCGGAAAGTTGACGTCGCCTACCGTCAGATGGCCTATCCCGGCTACTAAAGTGATCGGTACGCTTTGCGCCAAATCCGTTCCTATTATTTCAATGGAAGATAACCAAGGATAGAGCATTAAGATCAATAAAACACCGATAGTGCCAGCGCCCACCGAACTTAAGCTAATAGAGAACCCTAATAATCCGCCACAGATAACCGTAAGCCGCGGGTTATATTTTTTAAATCTTGGCTCATTTTTTTTAATGAATGCAACTAGCCGTTTTTTGGTGAGCATCAGCAAAGCCGAAATAACCAGCATTACTCCTAAAATATGCGCTATTAATTGATCACTATTGTGATGGGGTAACCAGTGCAAGAGGATAGTGATGATTACGGTCATGGGCACAGCACCAAGGCATAATAACTTGACTGCCCGCCAGTTAATTATGCCTAATCGTCCGTAGCGCCACACAAAGATACCTTTACTTAGACAAGCATACAATAAATCCGTACCCACGGCCATAGAAGGACTTTGCCCGCACAAGATCAACAGAGGCGTCATTAAAGAGCCACCGCCACATCCAGTCATGCCGACTAAAAGCGTACACACTGCACCCACTAAAGCGTAACTCACGTATCCTTGAAACAACATAAAAAACAATCCATATCATATGTAGGGTTACGAAAATAGAAGTGTAAAAATATAGTTAGTTAGGGCTAGGAAGTCAATCATTAGATACTTAAAACCGGCGGCTAATGGTTATATTAACAAAAAAACTTGGACAGAAACAGCGATCAGTAAAATTAAAGACTGAGGCCCAGCGATGATTGCCAATGGGGGGCTATCCTAGCGCCCCACAGAAAAAATCACACCCGTATTGTTGATCAAAAAAGTTTATGTTAAATTGAGCAAATGGAATGGGAACCTATTATCGGCTTAGAAGTACATACACAACTAGCCACTAAATCAAAAATATTTTCTGGAGCACCTTGTGTGTTTGGCGGAGAACCGAACACCCAAGCCAGCGCCATTGACTTGGGCCTACCCGGAGTTTTGCCCGTGCTCAATAGCCAGGCCCTAGTGCTCGCAGTACGGTTTGGATTAAGCATCAACGCTCAAATTTTACCTCGATGCGTGTTTGCTAGAAAAAATTATTTCTACCCAGATTTACCTAAAGGCTATCAAATTAGTCAGTATGATCTGCCTGTCGTCGGCCCTGGTTCATTAAATATTGTATTAGATGATGGCGTTGAAAAACGTATCGGTATTACTCGCGCCCATTTAGAAGAAGATGCTGGCAAATCCCTACATGAGGGCATGGCTGGGGTCTCTGGAATCGATCTAAACCGGGCCGGTATGCCGTTATTAGAAATCGTTTCTGAACCCGATATACGATCAGCCAAAGAAGCGGTCGCTTATTTAAAAACTCTACATAATCTGGTGCGTTACCTAGGGGTAAGCGAAGCTAACATGCAAGAAGGCATGTTTCGCTGTGATGTGAATGTATCGGTCCGGCCTAAAGGTTCCAGCAAGTTCGGCACTCGTACCGAATTGAAAAACCTTAATTCATTTCGGTTTATCGAACAAGCCATTATTTATGAAATTCAACGCCAAATTGAAATTTTAGAAGGCGGTGGCAAAATTATCCAAGAAACCCGCCAATATGACGCCCAACAAGGCATCACCCGTTCAATGCGCAGTAAGGAAGAAGCGCATGATTATCGATATTTTGCAGATCCCGATTTACTGCCAGTAGAAATCAACGACGATTTTATTGATACCGTCCGCAGTTCCCTCCCTGAGCTACCTTGGGAAAAGCGGGCGCGCTTCCTAAAAGACTACCAACTGAATACCTATGACGCCAATTTATTAGCTATGTCGCGTGAAACAGCCCATTATTTTGAGTCTGTCTTAGAGCAGGCGCCAGAAGTTCCGCCTAAAATGGCAGCGAACTGGGTTGCTGGTGAATTAGCGGCGGCTTTAAATAAAGAGAATCTTAACATCCACAATAGTCCTGTTGCTCCAGCCCAACTGGGTGGTTTATTAAAACGCATCCATGATGGCACCATATCTAACAACATTGCTAAACAAGTTTTTCTCGCTTTATGGCAAGGAGAAAGCGATGCTGACACGGTTATTGAAAAACAGGGCTTAAAACAAATTACTGATAGCAGTGCGCTAGAACAAGTGATCGACAAAATCATTCAAGAAAATCCGGAACAAACTGCCCAATATCGAGCCGGTAAAGAAAAATTATTCGCTTTCTTCGTCGGAAAAGTCATGCAGTCGACTCGCGGCAAAGCCAACCCGCAACAAGTGAATGAGCTTTTGAAGAAAAAATTATCAAGTGAATAGCCTTCATTTAAAACACTCTTATAGCTGCAAGCCACCTTCCGAATATTTGCTCATCCACACTGCCCTTGCGCCGTAGTCAAAATTTTAACCTGATTGAAAATTTGACTGTAATCCAATTAAATGCTAGTTTTAGACTAGTTGAAAGAGAAAAATATTATGCAAACTATTGGCGCTTTTCAGGCAAAAACTCACTTTTCTTCCATTCTAGACGAGGTTGAGAAAGGTGTATCCGTTATCATTACCAAACATGGCCGACCCGTTGCACGGCTAGTACCTGTTACCGGTTCTGATCGAGAACAGATAAAATTAACGATTCAACGATTTAAGCAATTAGCTCAACTGCATACTTTAGGCGAACTGGACTGGAAAACATTACGCGATGAAGGGCGTAGATAATGGGGTTTGTTTTAGATGCCTCTATCGCTCTTGCATGGTGCTTCGCCGATGAAGCGACAGCCCAAACCACGCAATTATTAGACAGATTGGAACTGGAAACAGCCTGGGTCCCAGCAATCTGGCCATTGGAAATCAGCAATATTTTATTATCCGCACAGCGGCGCAAACGAATTACTTACGCCGATATGACTCAATTTGTAGAGCTGTTTAATCATATCAACATTGAAATAGACTTAGAGACTACGAGCAAAAGTTTCCATGAAATTTTATCTTTAGCCTATACTGAAAAGCTGACCACCTATGATGCGTCCTATTTAGAACTGGCCCTTCGCATGGGACTGCCGCTTGCAACCAAAGACAAATTATTGCGTGAAGCCGCAGAACGATTAGGTGTACAGTTACTACCAATTTGACCAGGTGGTGAATATCCGGCAAGTCACGATTTTGCACTCTCCAATGATTTGTTTTTCTGACTGATATTTATTTTTTGGTGCAATTTTCGTAAAAATAACTCTGGTAATTCCGCATGTACCGGTAAACACCACATTCTGTCATTGGCAAAGTCTCGGCATTTCACAGCGTCTTTTTCCGTCATGATGATGACAGCATCGTCAGCAAATTCCAGGTCTGCTTTTTTAAAAAAATAATGGTCTGGAAAAGCATGCGGAATAATTTTGAATCCTAGTTTTTTTAAACTATCAAAAAAACGTTGCGGATTACCTATGCCGGCCACTGCATGAACAGACCGATCTTTTAGCTCGTCTGCGGTTATAGATCGCTCTGGCCGATTTAGCTGATAAATTTGCCCCGGAATTAAAGACATGCTCCATTCACCAGCGCTTTCTCCGCCATTATTAACAATAAAATCGACTTCGGTTAATCTTTCAATCGGCTCTCTTAATGGACCTGCGGGTAAGCAATAACCATTTCCGAAACGTCGTTGGCCATCAACTACCGCAATATCTACATCTCTACTCAAAGGCCAATGTTGTAAACCATCATCACTGATAACCAGGTTACAATTAAACTGTGTGAGTAAATATTCAACTGCAGCTACACGATCTTTGGCCACGACCACAGCACAACCTGTTTTTGAGGCCAGCAAAACCGCTTCCTCCCCTACTAAAATAGGATCTGTAGTAGGCAAAACAACCCTTGGACTGGAAGTACTAATGCCACTATAACCACGGCTGACTATGCCAGGCTGCCAACCACATTGTTTAAACCATTTTGCTAAAGCAACCGCCAAAGGCGTTTTTCCAGAGCCACCCACTGTGATGTTACCTACCACTACTATCGGAACAGGAAATTGGCTCTTTTTTTTGAATTTAAGCCGATACTGGCAACGGCATATCACTAACACAAGCCGGTAGATCCAAGAAAACGGATATAGCAAATAAGAAAAAAATTTTTTTTGGTACCAAATTACTTCGACAGAACGTGATATGAATGGATAGATGCTCATAACTGGCTAACGAATTCTGTGATCTCAGAAGCAGATTCTTTAAATTGTAAGTGATGTAAAGCCGTATATGCGCCTTTCTTAGCAAGTAACTCCGTATGGGTGCCCTGTTCAATAATCCTGCCTTGTTCCATCACCAAGATCCAGTCAGCATGTTCGATAGTCGATAACCGGTGTGCAATTACAAAAGTGGTGCAACGCTGCATTAAGTTCTCTAATGCAAACTGAATTTGCCGTTCAGAATGAGTATCTAAAGAAGAAGTCGCTTCATCCAAAATTAAAATAGGAGCATTTTTTAATAAAGCGCGCGCTATAGCCAACCGCTGTCTCTGTCCTCCAGATAATAAAACTCCGTTTTCCCCAATAATGGTATCCAATCCCTGTGGACACTCTTGAATAAATTCCCAAGCATAGGCGGCTCTTGCCGCTGCTTCAATTTGGTCTCGCGTAACCGTGCCATCTTGCTGTCCATAAGCAATATTGTGTGCAAATGTGTCATTAAATAAAACCGCATGCTGAGAAACCACAGCGAACTGCTGGCGTAAATTGTTTAATTGATAATCCCGAATGTCGATGCCGTCAATCGTGATGGCACCACTTTGTAGATCATAAAATCGAGGCAGCAAATTGATGAGTGTAGATTTACCGGCGCCTGAGCGCCCTACAATGGCGACTATTTTACCTGCCTGAATAGTAAAATTGATGTCTTGAAGCACAGACTCTTTTCCAGTCATGTATCCGAAATGAACATGTGAAAAAACGACTTCTCCCTTCGTCCGAGGAATAACCCTGGTTCCAGTATCTTTTTCTTCGTCTTCATCTAGGATGATAAAAATACTTTCTGCTCCGGCCACCCCTTTCTGAATAAGGCTATGGACTGTGGTGAGTCGCCTCATAGGCCTTAGCAGCATAATAACGGAAGAAATCACTGTGCCAAAAGCACCTGCGGTGATGTGTAAAGAAGGCATCGTCGCAAAAACCAGTACCACCGCGATCAACACGGACAGTAAAAGCTGCACCATGGATGTACCGATGCTGTTGGCAATGGCAATTTTTAATTCTCGTTCTTGATTAGCCTGTGTCGCCCGATGAAATTTAGTGCGCTCGTAATTTTGACCGCCATATAAACGGACTACTTGATGGGCATTAATGCCTTCAGCCGCGACACGGGTTACCTCTCCCACTGATTTTTGCACCGAAGTGCTGATGCGTTTTAGCCGAACGCCATTGTGTTTTAGAATCCATACCATTAATGGCAAGATGATTATGAACAGGAGGAATAACTTCCAACTAACGCTGACGATGACCCCAACCAACCCAATCACTAAAGTCGCTTCTTGTAAAATAGTCAGTAAAGCAGTGGAACTGGCTTGAGCGACCTGCTCTACGTTGTAAATCATGGTGGATATCAATTGGCCGGAACTACTTCTGTCATAAAATGCAGCAGGTAATTTCAATAAATGGTCAAATAAACGACGGCGAAAATCCATTACCACATTACGTGAAACCCGCGTCACGCAATAATTGGACATGAATACAAAAGCGCTACGGAAAATGAAAAGAATAATAACCATTATTGGTAAAATTCGTACAAAATGTGGATCACGATTAATAAAACCCTTATCAATGATAGGCTTAATTAACCATGCAAACCCGGCGTCCACCAAAGACATCGCTGCTGTCGCCGCTACACCTACCAAAAAGCAAACCCAGTATTTTTTCGAGACTTGTAGCAGCCGCCGGTAGGTATCTAAACTCTTCTCATTTTTCATAAGTGGCATATTATACAACAGTAGCAATTCCTGGTCACTGGCTTGATGATTATTTCAGCAACTCGCTGAAGCGGGACTTGCTTCCTGGTTTGAATCCTGGGCTCTGGCAAAGCCAGATCCCAGGAATGAAGGGAAAGGTCGCTCCGCTCGCATCGAACTTACGATCCCTCATCGGACTAGGTTTTTCTACGAAAAAATAATTTTTTTAATCATTTATTATCATACTTTTCAATGGCTTATAATTCAGCGGGAATTACTGTAATTATTTTACAGGTACTTTTTGCCAAAAAAACTTTTGATTATTGGCATTATACAAAGTAATGGAATCAGTAGTGATATTTACTCGTACGGCCCCATTATTTGCAGTAAACTTCTGCTCACCTCCTAAAACCCGGTATCGGGTGTAAACTGTAGGAGCAGGAAAGTGAAAACGATTGAAATAACCAAATGAAAATAAAGCAATTTTTGGATTTACTAAATTTATAAAATTCAAGGTGGAGGACGTTTTACTGCCGTGATGAGGAACACTTAAAATTTGAGCATTTAGTTCCGAACCATATTTTTCCACCAATGCTCGTTCGGTAATCCCTTCAATATCACCAGTTAGTAAGGTTCGTTGCCCTGAAACTCCGATTTGTAACACACAGGAACTGTTATTATCTTGATATTCGCTACCCGCGGGAGGCCATAAAACACGAAAAGGGACTCCATCCCATTGCCATTGCTGACCAGCAGTACAATATTGCGCCTGGGCGCCGGTAAATAATGAAGGAATACTGGTTAACATTTGCCCCACCGGCCAGTTAGCAAGTAAATACTTGGCGCCGCCACTGTGATCATTATCACCGTGGCTCACCATTAAAATATCAATCTTCTTGGCCCCCAAGTTTAACAAATAGGGTGATAAAACATCTCTCCCCGCATCAAAGCCATCCGGCATGGAAGGCCCGGTATCATAAATTAAAAGATGGTTTTTTGTCTGGACAATAAGTGCTAATCCCTGACCGACATCTAACATGGTTAACCAATAGCTTGCCGGAGGTGGTTTGGTAGGATGGATTAGCCAAATAGGTAAAAAACCAACTAGGCCAAACCAGCGGTAAATTTTTTTCCGAGGCATTAAACATAAAGCTGCGCCCAATAAGGCAATCAGCAATAACTCTATATTACTGCAAGCAAATCGTTGCCCAGCCCAGGGCCATGAAGCCAGCCATTGTAAAAAAATCCATAAAGGTTTTAGTAAGTAGGCCGCAAATTTAAATAAAAATTGGCTGGCCGATAATTTGATCCAACTTAAGCATGCTGCTATGACACATAATGGCACAATGACCCATCCAATCCATACTATGGCTGGTAAATTGGCAAAAATAGCGATCAGTGAAAATTGCTGAAAAAAATAAATAGTGAGGGGACCTAAACCTAAAAACAGCGCCCACTGTATTCGGAGCCATTGACGCCAATGCGGTGTCTGACGCCATTCACCTTCTAAACTGTAAGTGATCCAAAAAATGGCTGCGAAGCTTAACCAAAATCCAGCAGAGAAAATAGCGCCAGGATCGATTATTAATACAAGTATATAAGCAAGTCCGGCCCTTCTCCAGGCGCTGATCTCCCGGAACAGCAATTGTCCCAAACTGAGCAAGACCGTCATGAACACTGCTCTTTGCGTAGGAATGCCAAAACCGACCAGTGACCCGTAACCAATCACAAAAATTAAAGTGACCAAGGCTGCAGCCTGTTGAGCCGGGACTCTTAGCATCCATCCAGGAAAACAGCGCCACAAATGATTTACCAAAAAATAGACTACTAAAACCATAAAACCAATGTGTAACCCAGCAATCACTACCAGATGCACGGTGCCGGTGCGTTGCAGCGTCTGCCAATCGGCATTGTTTAATCCAGTTTCTTCTCCTATGGTAAGCGCAGTAATTATGGCTGAAGCACTCGGGTCCGGGACCGAAGACCTAATTTCTTGTTGTAATTTTTGCCGCCAACGTCCTAACCAAAAACCATCTGCAACTGCTAAAAATTGATTGCTTTTTTTAGCAATGACATATCCAGTTGCATGAATATTTTGTATCCAAAACCAACGTAAGCGGTTAAAGAGATTAAAATTAACTAAAGCATGCGGGGGTTTGAGTCTAACCTGTAATTGCCAACGTTCCCCTATGTGGATTTCAGGATGTGGTTTTTGCCAAGACAATTGCAGACGTTTGGTTTCTTTTTTGCCTGCAAATTGCTCCGTTTGAAATAAAAACCGGCTATAGTGCTCTTCTTCGATCGGAAGCTGAATGATCACACCGGTTACGGTAATATCTTTTCCCACCCAATCAGCGCTTAATCGGTGCTGCCACCATTCATGGGCCTGCAAACCTAACCAAGAAAACGCCAGCAGTAAAACTCCCAAACTTTGTAAGCTGGTCTTCAACCCTGCTTTTTTTAGACTCAGTAAACAGCTGATTGTGATTAAAAAAATTCCCAGCGATGCACTAGTAATTAGCAACCAGATACTGGGTGCAACCGGAAGAAATGAAACCAGTGTTAAACCTAAGGTAAAACCGAATAAGATAAAAAGCATGGCTTATTAAAGCAAAAAAGCTTGAACTTGCATCCTCGGGATTTTTTCTAATGATGATCATTCACCTGACCACAATGGAATTTTAGCTCGTAATCGATGCCAATAATTAGGGGGAAGACTAACAGTGACGCCTCCTTTACCATCTAAATAAAAGAAAGTCTGACAAATATTACCTTGGCATCCCCAATAAAATTTACTTGCTTCCATAAAATAAAAAACATCTTTATACACCAGTTCCCCGGTTCGTTCGTTGTAAATTTTTAGAGAATACAAATTTCGAGTAGATAAAATTTTATAATTAGCACTACATGTGATTACTTTATAACCTTTATCTGGAGAAATTTCCATAACTTCACAATTTCCTTCTTCTATAGGCTGAGGCATAAATAAAATATAAACAGGAATCATAATTAACAAGAATAAGAACATTAAAAAAAATAATAATAATTTCATACTAAGTTCATCTATATAACAAATTGTAGATTGGTCTCTTGGATGCCCTCAAACAGCTGATTTGTTGTAGGCTTGAACGATTGTCCATTTGAGAAAACTAACATATCTCCTCCTTTACCAACTTTCTCTCGCCAATTCCTAAAATGCTTGTTTCTAACACAGAAATAAGTATTTTCTTTAGGGGGTTTATCTCCGGAGTATTGCATCAGGTCCCCTTCGCAAGCAGGAGGCAAACCTTCAAAAGTGGTGGTCGATGCATCCGTAACAACCACTGTTCCTTGACCATGCGAACTGTGACTTGTTTGATCGCTCAATCGAGCAGGTGATTTTGCCATTGTTCTCTCCCTAAAACCAGGAACAATTGTATCTTTAAATCAAGATACGGTAAAGATATGAATAAAAAATTGCTTAAAATTATTTCTTAAAGTCGCCATGGGTTAGGAAATAGCTGGTTTGCTGTATGACTTCAGGATAAGTGGGTAAGAAAACGTGGTTTACAGGCAAAACAATATGATCTTTACAACCTTGTATTTGAGTGCTGGCTACTGTTACTTTGCCATCACTCATCTGCCTTAACCAAAATTTAGCAAAAAACCAATCAAGAAATACATGCTGGTCACCCGCAATAACCCCTAGCTCGTAATTTACTTCGCCCAAACGAGGAAAGATTCCGGTAGGCAAAGTAGATAATTCCAAGGCAGCCGGACCGTGCAGCTTTTGGTACCAACGATATTTCCCCAAATGGTCGATAATTTCACTGCCATGATAAGGCGGACCCAAGGCAACCACTCTTCCCAAATTGTGAGGCCGATATTTTTTTATAAAAAAATGGCTCAGAATTGCGCCTAAAGAATGACCAACAAAGTGAAGCGTACTAATATGGCTGGTGTTAAACTCCGACGGTGACTTCATAATACACCTCCTTCAATTTTATTTTGGGATTTTGATCGCGCAATAGCAATTTTGGTTGAATTTTCAACTATCCTCCTAAGTTCAAGCTCTTTTTCTGGTCCAATAAATAACCAGAACTTCAAGCCGCTGCGTCGCTTGCTAATCATACCACGTTCAATCCAGTCATAAATCACATACTGGCTCACGTTAAATTTTTCGGCGGCTTCCTTGACGGATATCTCTCCTTCTTTTTGCCGTCGTGGCGCAGGGATTTTATGCTTAAATCGAATCCATTGAACACCCTCTATCGTAAAAGAATTTCCCTTATTGGTTTTCAATCCCATTTGATTAAATTGCCCAACAATTTGCTGATCAGTCATCGTCAATGCTAATTGCCGGACTTGTTCAATCAACTCAGGAGAATGACGCCATTTTTCATGTGATTTTTGAGGTAATTCTACTTCTATGCTTTCCGTGGCTCCACCTTGCCAGCGAATATGCAATGTGCTTTTTCTAGCGTTAATTAATTTCTCCACCGTAATATCTTTAATAAGCAGTCGCAAAATACGTTTACGATCTTTTGAACTGGTAGAATCAGCATTCCAGAGAACACTAAAATCTTTGGCTAATGCCACAATATTTTCCTTGTGTTGTTTTATTTGAATGAGCGCATTTTTTTCTTGATATTCAGCATATTTCTTATGAATTTCTTCCAGCGCTATTAACGATTCATTCCAACGTTTTTCAAGGGTTGCGGCGACTAGTCGATTAGACGGATCGACTTCCTCATAACGTCGTTGGGCGATTTGCACTTCATAATCTGCTCTGTCGATCTTCATTTTCCACTGTTTTTCTAGAGATTCGCCTCTTTGTTCCAATTCTTCAAATGCTTTAATTGCAATATCAATTTGATTCGAATTCATGACGGTCAATATTTTTTTTGAAATAGTTTGATCTAATGGAGTAGCTAATACAGAAAGACAGGATTTAAGATGAACACCATTACGTTTTTGCCAATTACACTGATAAGCAGGGCGAATCCCATTATGATCCGTATAACGCACAGTCAGCCGATAACCACAACGACCACAGACTAATAATCCTTGTAATAAAGCATGTCCTTCTCTTGCCGCTGTAGAGGTTAAGTTTTCTAATCCGTTCGTTTTATTTTTTTCAAGGCTCTTTTGATTGTTTAAATAGTCTTCCCAAGAAATATAGCCTTCATGATGATCTTTTATCATGACATGCCATTTATCCATCGGCAAACGCTGAGTGGTTATTTGTAATTGACCAGTACTCGATAATTTTTTATTAAAACGGTGACGTCCATATACGTAAACACCCGCATAATTAGGATTTTTTATGACACCTAATACTCGAGAATCCGTCAAGGTTCCCCAGACTAGTTTTCCTTTCCAAGCTCCGCCGTAGGCGCGTTTAGGAAATAAAATTTCATTCTCATGAAAGTATTTAACTACTGCATAAGCAGTGCCTTTCTCTTTAAATACTTTGAATAACAACTGAATAACGTGGCGCACTTGTTCATCACAATCTAATATGACGTGGCCTTCTTCGTTATAGCATAATCCTATTGGCAAAGGTGATCGCAACTCACCTTTTTTAGCCTTATTCATTTTCCCTCCCTGGAGGCGCGCGCGAATAAAATGGAGCTCGGCTTGCGACATGGTTCCCTTGATTCCTAACAACAATTGGTCGTTGAAATCGGCAGGATTGTAACAACCATCTTCGTCGATAATCAATGTATTCGTTAATGCACATAATTCCAATAACCGATGCCAATCGGTACAAGACCGTGATAGTCGAGAAACTTCCAAAGCAAAGACTGCGCCGACTTTCCCCATCGAAACATCCGCTACGAGCAGTTTGAAATCTTCGCGGTGATTCGCTTGACTCCCCGATAATCCTAAATCCCCATCCAATATTTTGATCGCTTGTTGAGGCCATCCCATCTGTTGTGCCTTGTCTCGAAGAGCATATTGGCGCTGAGTACTTTCCTGATTGAAGCGTACTTGTGCCATCGTCGATTGCCGAAGGTAAATATACGCTGGCTTGGCCGTGTGTTGGGGTTGAATTTTGGTTTCTATCATCATGATTCAGTTTCTCCCTTTGAGTAGATATCATTTTATTTTTGTCCAAATAGTCTTGTAGCATATTCGCTACAATGATGGCGGCATGAGCCGTATTCAATGATGTCAGGGAGGATGAATCCATTTCAGATACTCTAATTTCCTTTTTAAAAATTGACTTTTCGTGACAATAGCTCGCGATTGATATCGCTGATTTCTCCTATAATTTTTTGGGTTTTTCGATAATTTTCCAACGCCTCTTCGACGATTACCTTGTTTTCCATAGACACGTAGATTAAAACAGTTCTTGCATCCGGTATACTGACAGAAAGGTAATAAGTCGGCCCATGCTTGCTCCCTTCGTTGCAATGACAATTGGATTTCCCACACTGTTTGTACCTTTCGATGAGTGACCCTCGAATCATATTTTCTTCGATACTTTTCAGTTGCTTTAATAAGCGTTTTCGCTTTTGGCGTAGATGAGCAGAAGTCAAATTTTTCATAAAAACCTGGACAGTTGTAAAACTGTCCAGATTCTACTATGAAATGTTTCATCATTCAATCTCTATTTCTTTGAGTTAACTGGTTTTAAAGTAGAGATCAAATCAGCCAATTGTTGAAGATGTGTGAAAGACAAAATGGGCGGGTGTTCAGATAACGATTGCAAAGGATTGATATCAGCCTGATCAGTCCATTCTCGAGGAATGCCGAACGTACCTTGAAGGGATCCTTGCAAACTTAAAATGTCTTCACTGTACCTCTTTAAAGCAAGAATCTTAAATTTCTGACCTCTTAAAGGATGAAAAGGATGAGTAATGGTTGCCCATCCCGAAGATTGACTGTACTGACGTGCAGTTAGCTTTGACCGTGCCTGAATTAAGGGAGCCAATCGCTCTACTAATTCTTCAATGGGATAACTGGTAGAAGGATAGTCAATATTACGAACACGAAAGCCAAGCGTTTCAAAATGTTCTGCTAATTTGGACATCACGTGAAATGTCCGACTCAGCCCATGGAGCAAAACCACTCCGGGCTGAGAAGGTAGTACCGCGCCAGAGTTATGGCTCTGTGGCTGTAGGGGGCTGCTCATTGCCCAATTCTTTCATACTTAAGCGCACACGTCCTTGGCGATCAATTTCAATCACTTTCACTCGTACAGTTTGGCCTTCGGTTAAGTAATCGCGAACGTCATTGACGCGTTCATTGCAAATTTGCGAAATATGCAATAATCCTTGGCGGCCTGGTAAAATTTCCACAAACGCGCCGAAATCAGCAATTTTGACGACTGACTCCTTCATAAACTTGATTCAATTCTACTTCCGCAGTAATTTCGTTCAATCCGGCGTTGCGCTTCTTGACTATCTTCCACATTAACCGCGGCGATTTTAATCACACCATCATCACTAATATCAATAGTCGTGTGGGTTTCTTCAGTTAAGCTACGAATGGTCGCGCCGCCTTTACCAATCACTTCACGTACTTTGTCAGGACTGATTTTCATGGTAGTAATGCGCGGAGCATAAGGAGATAATTCAGTGCGTGGCTTGGCCTATGGCTTGATTCATAATTTGCAAAATATGCATGCGGCCTTGACGCGCTTGTTCTAAAGCCCGTTCCATAATTTCCCGATTAATCCCCAAGATTTTAATATCCATTTGCAAAGCAGTCACACCTAATAAAGTACCAGCCACTTTAAAATCCATATCGCCCAGATGATCTTCGTCCCCTAAAATATCGGTTAAAATAGCATATTTATTTTCTTCTTTGATTAAACCCATAGCGATGCCTGCAACCGGCGCTTTAATCGGCACACCTGCATCCATTAATGCTAAACTGCTGCCACAAACACTGGCCATAGAACTGGAACCGTTGGATTCAGTCACTTCTGACACTACACGTAATACGTAAGGGAATTCATTCATATCCGGAATCACCGCAACTAAAGCTCGTCGCGCTAAACGGCCATGACCAATTTCTCGACGTTTTGGACCACTCATCAGCCAATTTCGCCCACACTGTATGGAGGAAAATTATAATGGAAAATAAAGGTTTCTTTGCGATCACCTTCTAAATCATCCAGCATTTGCGCATCACGTTCAGTGCCCTAAAGTGCTGATGACTAACGCTTGAGTTTCACCGCGAGTAAATAACGCCGAACCATGCGTGCGTGGTAAAACACCGGTTTCAATGGTAATCGGACGCACAGTGACGGTATCACGGCCATCTATTCGCCGCTCACCATTTAAAATACGTTGACGAACAATTCTGTATTCAATATCTGAAATCAATTTAGTGACTACAGCTGGAAGAAGGATTGGCAAGGTTAGCTGCATCGCAAGTCTGACCAATAATTTCTTTACGTATTTCAGCTAAACGGTTTTGCCTGGCGCCCTTTTCTTGGATCCGATAGGCCGTCGCCAACGCCGAATAACCTAATTCCTCAATGCGTTGTTCCAAAGCCTGATCAATTTGTGGCGGCTGCCAATCCCACCGAGCCTTGCCCGCTTCCGCCACTAATTCTTCAATGGCTTTAATGGCGACTTGCATTTGCTCATGGCCATACATCACTGCTCCCAACATCACGGCTTCAGGCAACTGATCCGCTTCAGATTCCACCATGATCACTGCTTCTTTAGTGCCGGCAACCACTAAATTGAGTTGAGAATTTTCTAATTCTTTAAAAGATGGGTTTAGTATATATTGTCCATCTTTGTACCCCACCCGAGCAGCAGCCACAGGGCCATTAAATGGCATGCCTGATAAACCCAAAGCGGCAGCGGCGCCGATAATGGCTGGAATATCGGTTTGTTCGTGCGGATCCACCGAAAGCACAGTGGCTATCACTTGCACCTCTTGATTAAAACCTTCGGGAAATAACGGCCGTAAAGGACGGTCAATCAACCGGGAAACCAATGTTTCTTTTTCAGTTGGTCGTCCTTCGCGTTTAAAATAACCGCCAGGCACCTTACCCACTGCATAGCTTTTTTCTTGATAGTTTACAGTTAACGGGAAAAAATCTCTTTCTGAAGGAGCTGTTTTTGACCTACTGCAGTCACCAATAAAACCGTATCATCCATACTGATTAAGACCGCGCCGTCTGCTTGGCGAGCAATACGGCCTGTTTCTAACTTGACTTGGTGATTACCAAATTTAAATGTTTTTGTTACTACTTTCACGTGATATCTTTCCTATTCAACATGCCACGTAAACCTAAACGTTGTACTAGTTTGCGGTAGCGGGCAATGTCTTTTCGTCTAATATAATCTAACAAAGTCGGCGTAAACTGACCAAACGTAATAACCCGCGACGGGAATGGTGATCCTGTTTATGAATATTAAAATGTTCGGTTAAACTCTTGATTCGGGCTGTTAGTAACGCGATTTGCACCTCTGGAGAACCCGTATCGCCAGGAGCAGACTGATATTCTCTAATGATTTTTTCTTTATCGTTAGCAGTCAATGACATTTCTTTTTCCTCTAATGGTGTTCTTAGTTAACAAAATTTCCCCCTAAATCTGTCCACTGTCATTAACAGACAGACCCAGGCAAGGCCGCAGATTATAACCCAAGCAGATTATAAAGTAAAACTCTTTGTCTAAGTAATGGCGTCAACTTAAGTTTCGTCATCCCGCGGCTTGTCCGCGCGGTACGACGCGGTCCGTTTTCTTACCAGAAGGTTACTTAGGCTAATGATATGCCTTCTTCCTGTAAGGATTTTTTGATTGAGGGATGGTTTTTCAATACATTAAAATATCGAAGTAAATTATCATTACCTGAATAATCCACAGCTAAATTTTGTCCCCATAAAAGCATTACAAACAAATAGGCATCAGGAAGAGTAAAATGATCTCCCACCAGAAACTTTTTGTTATTGAGCTGCTGATTAAGGTAAGAAAACTTTTTTTGTAAGATAGACATAAAAATTTCATTTTTAATTTTAGCGTCAATACTGGGGTTAAATAAGGGGCTAAAACCTTTATGTAATTCAGTGCTAATAAAAGCTTGCCATTCTAAAACCCGGTAGCGGGAAAATTCTCCTACGGGTGGTAATAGCCCCCCCTTTGGATGTGTATCCGCTAGATATTGCTGAATGACCAAGTTCTCACTCAATATTTCCTTATTGTCTAATAGCAGAGTAGGTACATAGCCTTTTGGATTTATTTTTAGGAAATTCTCTCCAGTTTCTGTTTTTTTAGTGCTCAAATCCACAGATTCATACTGGCAACGAAGCCCTAGCTCGTTGATTACGATACGTACCGCTAAAGAACAAGCTCCTTTAGTATAATATAGTTTCATAGGAAATCCCTCCTTTCTAAGTCGATATTTCTTCCTCTAAAAGACCATTCAAACGTTCACGCAATTGAGGCCCTAGGTCAGGTCTACGTAAAGCATAAGCGATGGTGGCTTCCAAAAATCCAAGTTTACTACCGCAATCATAGCGTTTGCCTTTAAAAGTACAGGCGGTCAAAGTTTCCTCTTTGAGCAATTCCGAAATGGCATCGGTGAGCTGAATTTCCCCACCCACGCCCACTGGAATTTGTTCCAATAAGGTGAAAATCCTTGGAGTTAAGATATAACGGCCCACCACACCCAAACACGAAGGAGCAACAACCGGTTTAGGTTTCTCGACAATGGCATGTACCCGATTATTTTCTCCTACAGAAACAATGCCATATTGATCGGTATTTTCAGGCGGCACTTGCTCCACAGCAATAACACTTGATTGAGTTTGAGAAAAAATTTCTACCATTCTTTGCAAACAACCGTCAGGAGGACAATCAATAATATCGTCCGCCAGCAAAACCGCAAAAGGTTCTTGACCTACCACTTGTTTGGCGCGTAAAACCGCGTCTCCTAAACCAGCTGGCGCCGACTGGCGGATATAAACAACACTGGCGTAGGAAGGTACGATATTACGCACCATGTCCAATTCTACTAATTTGCCTTGCTGTTCTAAGCGTCGCTCATACTCATGTTGACGGTCAAAATAATCTTCTATGGCGTACTTACTGTTGTTGGTGACAAAAATAAGTTGTTCAATGCCAGCCGCCAAAGCTTCTTCCACTACATATTGTACTAATGGTTTATCCACGATGGGCAACATTTCTTTCGGTCCAGTTTTAGTAATAGGCAAAAAACGAGTGCCCAAACCAGCCACCGGAAAAACTGCAGTTTTGATAGATTTTATCATAGCCTATACCTTATCAATAATTATCTGTACCTTAACTCGCCATAATTTGGGCTATTTAGCGCCCAGCTATGGGCCAGATTGAGTTGTAAAAAACACGAGCATAGTATCACTATGTAAGTGTTTTTTACAACTCAAGATGGCCCGTAGATGGGATGCTAAAAAGCTCAGATTATGGCGAGGTAAGGTATAAATATTATAGCGGCTCATAACGAGATTGCCAAGCCGATTCCCGTGGAGGAGAATTGCTGCTATCTTATATCGTTTACTCTGTCTTGTCATTGCAAACTGTTAGTGGACTGGAGTTGTAAAATGTTTAAGAAAATATTCTGTATCTTAATACTGGTTTTTTGTTTAGATGCCTCGGCGGCGTCTATTAATGTGGTAGCAGCTGAAAATTTTTACGGGAAAATGACTGAACAAATTGGCGGGCAATATGTACAAGTAAACAGCATCCTCACAAATCCCCAACAAGACCCGCATCTGTTTACCAATTCAGCTCAAACCGCTAAGTCAGTAGCGGATGCCCAGTTCATTATTTATAACGGAGTGGGTTACGATTCCTGGGTTGAAAATTTGCTCGCCGTATCAAAGAGAAAAAATCAACATATTATCAATGTTGGGGAATTAATCGGCAAAAAAGCGGGTGATAATCCGCATATTTGGTACGATCCACAAACTATGTTAGTTTTCGCTAATTACTTAACTGCACAACTCAGTCAGCAGGATGCTGTGCATGCAGATTACTATCACCAGCAATTAGCTGCTTTCATAAAAGACTTTCAATCTCTTGAGAAGCAAATTGTCGAAATTAGAAATAAAGATCAAGGTACTGAAGTTATCGCCACTGAACCCGTGTTCAACTACATGGCTGACGCTTTAAATTTAAAAATGAACGGACAGGGTTTTCAAATTAGCATTATGAATGATACTGAGCCCAGCGCTAGCGATATGAAAAATTTCGAAACCAAACTAAAAAATAGGCAAGTGAAAGTATTCATTTACAATAACCAGGTTAATAATCCGTCCACAGAACGCATGAAAACCCTGGCTCAAAAATCTCATATTCCTATCGTGGGCGTTAGCGAAACTGAACCCACAGGAGAAAACTACTGCTCTTGGATGAGCAAACAATTGACTGATTTAGCCAAGGCTTTAGAGTAAAAATCAATGAAAGAGGAACTCATTGTTTTTGAAAATTTAACACTTGGATTCAAAGACAAACGTGTTATCCAAGATTTTTCTGCACAAATTCACGCCGGTGAATTCGTGGGCATTTTCGGACCTAATGGTGCTGGCAAAAGTACCTTATTGCGCGCTTTATTAGGTTTAATAAAATCTCAAAAGGGACGTATTTTTATATTAGGAAAACCACCTAAAAAAGGTCATCCTCATATTGGTTATCTCAGCCAGTTCCGGCAATTCGCGCTCTCTAATCAATTGAGTGGCAGAGCTTATTTAGCCTCGGTTTACAAAGGATATCAATGGGGTTTACCCTGGCACTCTCAAGCGCAAAAACAAGAGTTAGATCATGTGATTCAACTCACTCAAAGCGAATCATTTGTGGATCGTCCTTATCTGCAATTATCGGGAGGAGAAAGACAGCGGCTTGCTTTAGCCCAAAGTTTAATAGGTCAACCCAAAATCTTGCTTTTGGATGAACCACTGAGCGGTCTAGATCCCTCACAGCAAGAGAAAATAGTACAAACAATAAAAAGAATTCAACAGCAATTGAATCTAGCAGTGCTTTTTACCGCGCACGATATGAATCCATTGCTGAATGTAATGCACCAAGTGATTTATCTTGCGCATGGTAAAGCAGCCATCGGTACTGTGGCAGAAGTAGTCAATAGCGAAAAGCTCAGCTGGCTATACGATGCACCGATAGAAGTAGTCAAACACGATCAACATTTATTTGTTATTCATGCAAAATCAGGCAGTAATATCAATGCTCAACATCATCCATTTTGTTAAAGATTTATGGGGTTATGATTTCATGCGTAACGCTTTTGCCGCCGGCACATTGGCGGCAATTGTAGCAGCCATTATGGGTTATTTTGTGGTATTGAGGGCGCAGAATTTTGCAGCCCACGCATTAAGCCATATTGGGTTTGCTGGAGCGGCAGGCGCTGGTTTAATCGGATTGGCGCCTCCGGTTGGGCAATTGTGTCTTACTATGCTTGCCGCTATTGGTATGGGTGGTTTAGGTGAACGAGCTTCTAAAAGCGATGTCGCAGTCGGTATTACTTTAGCGTTTTCGCTGGGTTTGGGAATTTTATTTTTACATTTTTACGCGAACTATGCTTCCCATGCCATGTCTATTTTATTTGGTGATCTATTAGGTGTTTCTGAACAATTACTGAAGGAAATGTGGATTTTTTCTTTGATTAGCTTAATCGGACTGGCTGTCATTGCTAGACCATTATTATTTTCGACTTTAGAACCGGAACTGGCCGAAGCCAAAGGTGTTTCTCTACCTTTGATAGCCATTTTATTTTTAATTTTGGTCGCCATCGCTGTAACCGAAGCCAGCCAAGTAGTCGGCATTTTATTGGTTTTTACTTTACTCATTGGTCCAGCCGCCAGCGCAGTTTCTTGCACTCATACTGTTTGGGCTGGTTTGATCTTGTCGGTAATATTAGGAATTATAATCGTTTGGCTGGGGATCATTTTAACCTATATTACCGACTGGCCCGCTTCGTTTTGGATCAGTGCACTCAGTTTTTCAAGCTATTTGTTATTAAGAAGAAAAAACTAACTGTTTGCAACCTCATCTATGACTTTTTGAATCCATGGATTTTTCCAAGTGACTTGGCCATGCAGACCCGTCGCTATCAGTACCGGCGCATACAATTTTATTTGTTCTCTGGTCAGCAGGGCTATTTTTTCCCATACCACATCAAATGTACCAAAATTAACTGCCTAACCTTAAGGGATTGCAGTAATCGTTCATTTCTAAGATATTCGAAGTTATGGATGATCCAAGTCTACTTGAATTTAAATTTACCTGGGGACTGGGACTGTAACCCAAGTTAACATTTCCGTGCGGCCAAGGCCTATCGTATAATTGTTAGGATATAAATAATAACCTTGATTTAAGGGTTCAGTTCCAGTGAAACCGCCTAAGCTTACTGCTCCAATGGTTTGATTTGAAGAGCTAGCATTGGAGAGAAGACTCTTTATAATTTTTAATGACTGATCGAGTTGAAATAAGGCATCGAAGTTTTTAATCTTTCTATTGATGTCTTCATGTATTTTGTCGACTAACACTCCATACAAAGAATAATAAAGGTCTTGTTTCTGGTCTGTGGGCTCTGATAATTTGTTAAAGGATTGGTTGTCCCTGGATATTTTCGTTTTTTTTGGCTTCCTTGAGGACTTTTCGTTTTTACCCATTCGCTATCAAATGATCTCATATAACTTACTGTTAACAGGGAGAACACTTATTAACCACTTTGAAAGAAATATGTGGGAAACTGCAGAATAGCTTTTTGGCAAATATCAGCTTCCGTCAAAGAAAATTGTAAACTGTCAATTTTAGTACTTTTGATTATAAATCACGTAATTTCTTTAAGTCTACTTGTATAGATTGATCCATAATCTCAATAATATCGTGATATTTTTTTTTCCAAAGCTCTACCGAAGGCAAATATTTGGAACAAATATCTTTTTGCTCTCGAGCTAAATCGATAGTAAGTTGAATACCAGTGCTAATATCTTTATCAAAATATTGTAATTTTTTCCTGTTTTGGACTTTGATGTTTAAGGATTCTCTAAACATAAACTGTAGATTAACTTGTTCATAATGGGTGGGAGATACAGTCCTAATTTTATTAGTGACAGGGATAGACCAGATTAAATAACTTGGGGATCCAAGCACCAATAGGTTTATTAAAAGAGCTAAAATAGAAACGGATGAAATGCGATATCCATGCAAAGCTATTTTTTGCACCATTGCTCGAGTAGAGTTTACCAGACTTTTTTCCGTCCCTTTTTTATTATTCATTTTTATTCCTCCCACTAAACCAGACGCTTATTTATTAATTATAGCTGTAAATCTTCTGATTTGGCGGTTATCCTTTGCAAGACGATCTTTATCAATTGCTCTTTGGATTGCATTGCTAATATCTTTGTTTAAATAACCCAACTGCTGCCCATTCTGAACTTCGATTTCTAAAAAATCTCTAGGCGGAAAGCGTTTTTTTGCTTGTTCATAGGGGCTAGGAGGTAAGGTCTCGCAACGCGATAGTAAATCTTTTTGAGTGATAATAAATTGAACTATGTTATCATTTAAACGGATAAAGCTATCTATTTTATGTTGCAATGCTTCTTGAGCTATTTCCGACTGAATTTTTAGGTAAGTTGCCTTTGTCATTTCTTTGGTATTCTTATATGTGGTATAGCTAGTCCAAAACAAGTAACTAGACAATCCTAATGATAGGCTGATCGTCAAAACTGAAATGTAAATCTCGTTTGATAGTACTTTTTTAAGTGTTGCTTTAGTTCTCTGAAGTAAATTGCTTTTATATTCCTGATTCATAATATTACCTCTATATTGTTTATTACTGTTTTCTACTTCTTATGCCCTCCTGACTATATCGTCCCAACCAATATGCATTATTTAAACATTTTTACATGCATAAATATGTAGGAAATTTACGCGACGTGATGGGTATGGAAGTAAAAATTATTTATTTTTAAAATCAAAAGGTTATGAGAAGAAGATTTCTAAAAGGTAACTATTCAGCCCTTAATTGAGGTAAAGGTATAGCCGAAGAGGCTTGGATGGCATTTTCTAATGTAGTCAGCAGGTTAAGACCATTTTTCCGAAGTGTCGAAAGACAACCCCGGATTCTACAAAAAGCTTTTATGCCCTGCCAACTTCTGTAGCATCCCGATATTTTTTGCTGCACCTTAACCATGCGAATATCCCTTTCTGTCTGATTGTTATCAAAGGGAAGCGCGGGATCATACATGAAGGCTAAAACAGACTGATTAAATTTCCTTAACCGCTCTAATAAATTTCTGGATGTGGATTGTTTCTGACGCCCTTTTTTCTTCTCATCAATTGCTGCTGGACATTCTGTGCGTCCTCTGTAAAGAATTCCCATATAACGCGAGCGGGTCCCTCTTAAAATTCGATCAGGTAATCGAGTCAATGTTTTCTGATAATGAATCTCTACTTTGTGTTTTAAATTTAGTAATAATTTTTCTAATTTTTTCGCCCACTGCTGATTCTCTTGCTCCTGAACAAAAGTTAACTCACGCAAATGATGCGCATTACAAAGACTATGGCCACTACCATAATGAAAATAAGGTTTAAAGTGATCATGCACTAATATTCCTTTAAAATCCGGCAATAAACCTATTTCATCCAATGCTTCAGTACCGCGCTTAGTGTGAATATCGTAACAAGTCAATTGATTCGTGCTGGCCACATGCAACCAATTTCGCTGCTTCATGACACGTAAGCTGGTTTCATCCACATGTAGTTTTTTCCCGGCCTTTAATAGGTTTCTAATTTGTTCTTCCATCAGACTTAATTTCTTATAGGCGTGTTGTTTTGCATTAACAAAAGTCCCTACACTAATCCTTTGATGAAATACATCTTTAAAAAAATCATTCAATCGGTGGAACGGTAATAATTGATATTGATTCATGTAAACCATTAACGCTTTAATTCGATGGCCATATTGAGTCAGTTGGTTAATGCTTTTTGGCAAATCTCCTTGCGTCTCATAGCCGCAGCATGCACACATCTTCCTTTGTACTCGATGTTCGGTTACTTCCACTCGTAAAATTGGAATATCAAATACTTGGCGTCGATCATATTCTCCCGCAACCTTTTCTAAATTTTCCCCACAATGCTCACAATGGTTCACTGAATATTCCACTATGTAATCCGGTGTGTCCGTAGGATTAAGACGATGGCCTACATGACCCTTTTGGCCACCGGCTTTTTTGCCGCTGTTTTTTCGACGAGATTTAGGATTCGGCCTACTCCCATGATCACTTGATGGGGGTTTACTACTATTTTGACTGTTCTTTGATAAACGATCTTTGAGGGCTTTAATCTGGGTTTCTAATTGCGGTATCTGGGCGCGTAATAGTCGGCATTGTTCCCAGAGTAAGGATAATAATTGATCCTTCTCTGCGTCCGTTAATTTTGATAAATCAGGTAGCTCATCCATTGCCTGCACAGTATCTCATTAACATATGATCATGTCATTGATTTCTTTACTTTTAATTCTTCTCTGAATCATAACCGATGAGAATAGGGCTGAATAGTTACTTCTAAAATATATAAAATATGCTCATTTTTAGCCATAAGCCTTTGAAATATGAAATGTTTTATTAATGCAGACTTTTCCTACAAAACGTATGAGAATTGCCCTGCATAATATTTAAACAGAAAATGTTTAAATAATACCCAATTAGGGCGATGGATTTCATGGAAAAGTAGAAAAGAGTAAACAATATAAAAAAGATAGAGGTAAGCCCATGAAAAATAATCACTATTTAAAGCCGCTACGGATTTTAGTACAAGAATTAACCCATTTCCAGAAGCTTTTGGACACTCACTGTAACACAAAGCCAAGTAGAAGTTTAAAAGTATGCCCTTTAGAACAGCTAATGAATTCTGTTCAAAACATTAAGGCTATAGCCGAGGAAGCCAAAAGAGTCAGAAGCTTAACCCTGCTGAACCAAGATTTCAGCCATTTCTGTCTTCTCTTAGTCAATGGAAGCGATATGGCTGACTATGTATTAGCTCTGAATGAGACTCATCACGGGCAGATACAGAAGCAGGCGCATTCCTGGAAAAAAATTGCGGTTAAATTTAAGCCTTTTTTAGAGAATAGCATTTATAACGAAGCGAAAGCTGGATTTCATAATTTAAATTATTAAAAAATAACAAATAATAATAAAAAAATCAAAAATAAAATATATAAAATGAGGGTAACAAAAATGAAACCTGAAATAATATCAGAAAAAAGAGAAGAAATGGTAGAAATTGCTCCGGGACATACTCAAAAAAATGTAAAGTACGGTGTAATTTTTTTCTGTATTACTATATTTATTCAAGTAATGACTAGTATGTTTTACATATACAATAGTAATATTGATAGAAAAGAGCAAGCTAGCCAATCTCAACAGAATAGGAAAGAGCAGGCAAAACAGTCTCAACTCAATAGACAATTTGAAATCCTAAAAACAAAATACTACCTAAACAGGAACTGGATAAAAATCTTAACGACAATCTCATAAATGAATATGGGGAGATAAATTTTTCAAATGAAAGTAAATATAGTATTGTCAGATGATACAAAAAGTGAAATATTTTGGTACGCGCTGAACCTATATGGTAGAAATTACTCCGGGACATACTCAAAAAAATGTAAAGTACGGTGTAATTTTTTTCTGTATTACTACATTTATTCAAGTAATGACTAGTATGTTTTACATATACAATAGTAATATTGATAGAAAAGAGCAAGCTAGCCAATCTCAACAGAATAGGAAAGAGCAGGCAAAACAGTCTCAACTCAATAGACAATTTGAAATCCTAAAAACAAAATACTACGATCAAGATAAAAAAAATAAAGAGATTCAATTTCCGATTTTCGACGTTCGGGATAATCTTTTAGATATTTCTAATATATGTTCTAAAACCCTCAACCCTGAGAAATTGAAAAACTTAGAAATAAAGAAATCTGAATTAAAAAAAAATAGAATAATTTTACATAAATCAATTGGTGGTATTCAAATTATATTTAGTTCAAAAGTTTATAGTTTGCTCACAAAATTCACTAGTGATGTTGAAAAAGTAGTTACAACAGGAGGAGGAAATAATTGTCCAAGCTATTTACCACCTCCTTCTCATTGGCTGAAACAATTTCGTGATATTAATTCTATGATGTTGAAAGAAACTAATCAAACTAAACAGGAACTAGATAAAAATCTTAACGACAATCTCATAAATGAATATGGGGAGATAAATTTTTCAAATGAAAGTAAATATAGTATTGTCAGATGATACAAAAAGTGAAATATTTTGGTACGCGCTGAACCTATAGGGCTGAATATAAAGTTATAGTGCTTTTTTAAGGTTAAATTTGTGTATATTGTAAGTATTCTGTGAATTGAGGAACGATGATGATAATTTTCAATATATCCAGAAGATTAAACTTATTACCTCAGATATCTAAAAACATAAGATTAGCTCATTGATTCTCTGTTAGTTTGAACACAAATGCAAAGTCAAATTCCCTCAGCGTTGTAAAAAAATTTTACAATAGATGACACTAAAATTAGTGCCATCTATTTAAATTTTATTTCTTATCTACACAAAGCAGTTGTTGCTCTGTTTAACAATTTTAATAATTTTTTCATTGTTTTCTCCTGATAAGTACAAAAAAAACTCATTTCAAATGAGCCTCCTATTTTTGGTTAACATAACCAAATTCTTTAAAACTTTATTCATTTCTTTAATGATTTAGTTTCAGTTAATAAAAAAATAAACTATTATTAAAGTAGAAATACTCGATAAAATTGATGAAGAAATTAAAAAATAAAATGATAAAGACATTTTTTCTTCGTTATTGCAAAGAATCGATATTTTGTTTTATACGAAACGGATGCAAGCACTCAGTTAGTTTTTTGGTTATCAATCTTGAAAGCCTCTGTATAATTATCTTAATAGGTAACGGTCTTACAGCTTCAATATAGTCACCAAATTCTAAATAATATAGTCTCTGTGTTTCATGTTCAAAAATTTTGGTAATGTCTAAGTCTGTTAAATTGTTGTCTTTACCATGATGCGGATGATGGTGTAAAAAAAAGCCAAAAACTCTATGACAAAATTCGTAATATTCCTCAGTATGCAAAATATGAGCGTGCCAAACTTCATCAATATCTAATGAAGGCGGTAAAATATGGGAATTACCATATTTAATTTTCAAAAAAAGATAATTACGATACTGTTGGACAGCTTTAAATGCCCATTTTTCTTTCCAATTATGAATTTCGATCAATCTATTAATTGTTGAGTTTAAGTCAACAGTATCAATAGACTTCTTAATCACGACCAAATCTTGTGAAAACAATTTGTCCATTTCTACACTCCCTAGCAGCGTTACAATATCAGGTTTACACAAACCTGTCAATAGCTTGCTACTTTTTTTAGCTCGCTACTTTTCTTTTTTTTATAAAAAAATAAATTTGCTTGTATAATTTTTTATGTTATAAAAAAACAAAATATTATTTGTATTCAACTACACTTGATTTAAATATAATCTTATTCTAACAGATAGGAGAACTAACCATGAACATTAGAGAAGCTGAGTTGGTTGATGGCCCTGAAATACTTGCCTTGCATAAAAACTCTATTGAAACTTTATGCTCCGAATATTATTCGAAAGATTGTATTTCTAAATGGATAGCAACAAGAAAGCTTGAATATTACAAAAATATTCCTGGAGTAACATTATTAATTGTAGGTGAATGCCAGACAAAAATAATTGGTTTTGGTAGACTATGCATAGAGGAACAATGCATAACTGGGCTTTTTATTGATCCTGAGCATATTGGAAAAAAATATGGAAAGCAACTTCTACATAAACTAGAAGACATAGCGAAAAGCTATGGGATTAAGGAATTATTTTTATATTCTACTGTGAATGCAATAAAATTTTACCGTCATATGGGATATGTAGGAACAGTAAAAAAGATAACAAAATTTAGCTCAGGAATAAGATTACTGTCTGTAAAAATGTCAAAGAAACTAACTTAAATCAGATAACAATTTTTGATCTACTTTATTTCTAAATTGTGTGAGTAGCTACTACTTTTGTTTGCTAATAATTTTTCATCAGAATTTTATCCATAGCTTATATTTTTATGATCAAACACATTGAACGAGACTGGTATGTACAATATTACCTGTTCATAAGTAAGCGTTCTGGCAATCTTTCAATTACCCACAATTTCTGTTAAAAAATATAATTTTTTCAACAGGATGAAGAGACATGGAATGTTTTTGTAACTATTCAGCCCTATTCCCATCGGTTATGATTCAGAGAAGAATTAAAAGTAAAGAAATCAATGACATGATCATATGTTAAGTAAATATTCGGTGAACCCGTATTAAGAAGTACAGAATGGTTCATGTTTAGGAGGCTGAGCCATTAACTCCCGTAAAGATTTACTCATATTCCAAGGCAAAAAAGGATCAATGTTGTCTGGAGGATTGCCGCCACGCATTGCACATTCTTGAAGATAGGCCAATAACCAGGTATGCGGATTAATCTCCCACAGCTTCATCGTCCTCAGTATTGTAAACATCACCGCTGCTAATTCTGCAGACCATACTGATCCTGATCCATAATAATTTTTTCGACCCAGCACACTCGTTCTCAATCCCCTTTCAGCTACATTATTATCCATGGGAATATCAGGATGATCTACAAATACAGTCAACCCTTTCCAATGATTGGATAGGCTTTTCAGTAATTTCTTTGCTGAAGGTAGTATCTGAGAATCCTTTAATTCTACTATCATTTCATCAGCCATCTCTTTGATGGCTTTTCTCAATTCTGTATCCATTAATTGAAATTGTTTAGAACTCGGTTTATGTTCAATACGTTGATTATTAATATGATAAAGTCGCCCAATTCTTTCTACCCATTCAAGCCCCCAACTTTCTTGATGAGGGTAGGCTTTGCTATAGTCTAAAAAGTCACGACGCACATGCGCCCAACAAAAAGCCAGAATAAACAAACCGGCTTTCGCAATGGCTTTATAGGCCCCATAGCGATCTACATTTAAAATACCCCCTCCGTGATCCTCACCAAAATAATCTTTAACCACTTGAGATGAGCGACTGGGACTTATTTTGTAAACAACGGATTCACTATTTTGGAATATCCATAAAAACCATCGAGTACTTTCTTTCCCATCTATCTTTTCAAATACCTTCCAACCCGTCTCGTCCGCGTGCCAATGCTGCGCTGCACAATTATGTAAAGCAATCCCATCATATACCGGTATGAATAACCGTAAAAGATATTCCAATCCGCCAGTCACTGTCCCCATAGACAATGATAAGCCACTCAATTCCAAATTCGATAATATTCGATTCAATGGGTTTTGGTAGCCATATTTCTGTATTAATAGATGTGCCCAGATCGTTATCCCCAATTTACTTCTGGAAAATGGTCTTTCCATCGGCGGCATCGTGATGATTTGCGGAGCTGGATTATTTTTACAGCGACACGCACGTTTATAACGCTTACGACAAATCCTTCGCCGATAGGCTTGAACGTTAATCAGCTCTAACACTTCTGAATCTTCTGTCCCCGCCAGTTCCTGATACTTTAATCCGCAACAGGGGCAATAATTTTCTTGATCATTGAGTTCAACAACCTCTTCAACTTCAGGCAAATCGCTATAGTCCCTTCGATTTGGACTAGCATTCTCAGGTTGTTGACCACGCTTTTTCTTTGCCTCTTGATCCACTTTCTTCTGATCCAATGATGTCGATTGTTTTTCTGAATGCTTGCCAAACAGTTGCTGTTCTCGTTTGCGTAATTTAGCTTGTAATTCCTCTAGTTCCGCTTTCAGTTCTTCTTCCCGGGTTTTAATTTGTTTGAACTGCGCTTCCCAGTAATGGGCTTGGTGTTTGTAATCGATCACGGATAATTTTGATTCTTTTAATGCCTGTCCTTGCTGTTCATACGCCAATTTCAATGACTTATACGACACACTGATTTGTCGGTATAAATCCACTAATTGATTTTGAAGGTCAATGTGCGCAATCGCTGTATCCATGTCTCCCTGACTCTGCTGCTCATTTTTTCAGCCTTAAAATTAACCTTATTTTACTCAGCATGCAATAGGGCGGGCGGGTTCACCGAATATTTACTATGTTAAGTAAATATTCGTTAAACCTCTCGCTCAACCCGATTCAATAGGTTGTTGGTGTTCGGGTGGGGATGAGAAAGCCGCTGTGACTTTCTTTGACATGTTCCATGGCAAATACCCGCGGATATCAGCAGGCGTCTTTCCTCCCTGTATTGCACAGTCATAAAAATAGGTCAGCAACCAGGTATGTGGATTAATCTTCCACAGTTTTAATGTTTCAAATAGGGTAAACAGACAGGCAGCCAATTGTGCCGACCAAACCGCGCCTGATCCATAATAATTCTTTCTGCCGATAACACTGCTACGCAACCCGCGCTCTGCCGGGTTGTTATCCATCGGAATTTCGGGGTGATCAACAAAAACAGTTAACCCAAACCAGTGCGCATGTAAACTCTCTAACACTTTGCGCGCAGAGGGGGGCTTCATCATGTCCTTCATTTCTTCACCACAGATTTTTTCCATTTCTTTTACGGCAGCCCGTAATTGCTTATCGTGCTCTAAAAATAGTTTGGAATTGGGCTCGTGTTCTATCCGTTGATGATTGATGTGATAAAGATGAGCAATTCTTTCAACCCACAACAATCCCCAGGCTTCCTGCTCTGGATAGCCTTTGGCGTGATTTAAAAAATCCCGTCTGACATGCGCCCAGCAGAAAGCCAAAATAAATAATCCTGATTTCGCAATCACTTTATATGCCGCATACCGATCTACATTCAATATCCCCCCTTCATGGGATTCCCCAAAGTGTTCAATCAATACTGACGAGGAACGACTGTCACTGATTTTAAAGACAACACTTTCTGCGTTTTTAAAAATCCATAAAAACCATCGGTGATTGGTTTTGCCTTCTTTGGTTTCAAATACTTTCCAACCCGTTTCATCGGCATGCCAATGATGCGCTGCCACATTATGCTCCGTTATGGCATCATACACCGGCATTAACAGCGGTAATATTCTTTTCATACCATCGGTTACCGTTCCCATCGCCAGCGATAACCCATGGTTCGATAGCTGTTCCAGGGTCCGATAGAGGGGATGCTGATATTCATATTTATTGATCAACAGCAACGCCCAAACCGATAGACCCAATTTGCTCTTGGGGATTAATCGATCCGCACTGGGCGCTAATAAAATCTGGGGATCAGGATTTTGTTTACAACGACATTGGCGTTTGTATCGTTTTCGATTGATGATACGACGATGGGGCTGAACATGGATGACTTCTAATATTTCAGATGTCTCGTCATCATGTAATTCCTGGTAGGATAAACCACAACAACAGCAGCGCGCTTCTTTTTCAGATAGACGCACTGCTTCAACTGTCGTCGGTAACTGATCGTAATCACGTCTCCCATGGCCTGGACTACCCGGTTGTTGTCCACGCTTCTTTTTAGATTTTTCTGTTTGGCTGGTATTAGGATTATTTTCGGGTGTCGTGGTATTTTTTTCTGATCTTCTGCCAAATAATTGCTGTTCCCTTTTGCGTAATTTTGCTTTTAATTCTTCAAGCTCATCATTCAATTCCACTTCTCGCTTCTTAACTTGCTGAAATTGTGCTTCCCAGTAATTAGCCTTGTGCTTATAGTCAATCATCTCTAATGTTTGCTCTTTATGACGTAATTGGAGATCAGAATATAAATTCGCAAGTCGGGCGTGCAGGAAATAGGGCACGGTAAGTTCCGATGGTAGAGCGGGCAATTCGTTTGCAATTTCCATATATTACAACTCACTTCACTGCTTTGTGAGTTGTAAACTTATTCAATTATTGAGTTTTTTTCAAGAGGAAGAGAGGTTTAACGAATATTTACTATGTTAATGAGATACTGTGCAGGCAATGGATGAGCTACCTGATTTATCAAAATTAACGGACGCAGAGAAGGATCAATTATTATCCTTACTCTGGGAACAATGCCGACTATTACGCGCCCAGATACCGCAATTAGAAACCCAGATTAAAGCCCTCAAAGATCGTTTATCAAAGAACAGTCAAAATAGTAGTAAACCCCCATCAAGTGATCATGGGAGTAGGCCGAATCCTAAATCTCGTCGAAAAAACAGCGGCAAAAAAGCCGGTGGCCAAAAGGGTCATGTAGGCCATCGTCTTAATCCTACGGACACACCGGATTACATAGTGGAATATTCAGTGAACCATTGTGAGCATTGTGGGGAAAATTTAGAAAAGGTTGCGGGAGAATATGATCGACGCCAAGTATTTGATATTCCAATTTTACGAGTGGAAGTAACCGAACATCGAGTACAAAGGAAGATGTGTGCATGCTGCGGCTATGAGACGCAAGGAGATTTGCCAAAAAGCATTAACCAACTGACTCAATATGGCCATCGAATTAAAGCGTTAATGGTTTACATGAATCAATATCAATTATTACCGTTCCACCGATTGAATGATTTTTTTAAAGATGTATTTCATCAAAGGATTAGTGTAGGGACTTTTGTTAATGCAAAACAACACGCCTATAAGAAATTAAGTCTGATGGAAGAACAAATTAGAAACCTATTAAAGGCCGGGAAAAAACTACATGTGGATGAAACCAGCTTACGTGTCATGAAGCAGCGAAATTGGTTGCATGTGGCCAGCACGAATCAATTGACTTGTTACGATATTCACACTAAGCGCGGTACTGAAGCATTGGATGAAATAGGTTTATTGCCGGATTTTAAAGGAATATTAGTGCATGATCACTTTAAACCTTATTTTCATTATGGTAGTGGCCATAGTCTTTGTAATGCGCATCATTTGCGTGAGTTAACTTTTGTTCAGGAGCAAGAGAATCAGCAGTGGGCGAAAAAATTAGAAAAATTATTACTAAATTTAAAACACAAAGTAGAGATTCATTATCAGAAAACATTGACTCGATTACCTGATCGAATTTTAAGAGGGACCCGCTCGCGTTATATGGGAATTCTTTACAGAGGACGCACAGAATGTCCAGCAGCAATTGATGAGAAGAAAAAAGGGCGTCAGAAACAATCCACATCCAGAAATTTATTAGAGCGGTTAAGGAAATTTAATCAGTCTGTTTTAGCCTTCATGTATGATCCCGCGCTTCCCTTTGATAACAATCAGGCAGAAAGGGATATTCGCATGGTTAAGGTGCAGCAAAAAATATCGGGATGCTACAGAAGTTGGCAGGGCATAAAAGCTTTTTGTAGAATCCGGGGTTGTCTTTCGACACTTCGGAAAAATGGTCTTAACCTGCTGACTACATTAGAAAATGCCATCCAAGCCTCTTCGGCTATACCTTTACCTCAATTAAGGGCTGAATAGTTACATGTTTTTCAGAATTGAAAGCGATCAAAGATGCTGAAATGACTCAGGATTGGCTAGATAAAGAGATATCGGCTTGCCGATTTGCGGATGAGCGTTTAAAAGAGATTTCGAAATTTAATAGAGAAATTATGGAACGGAATAGGAGAGCCTTTACCCTTAGCTTGCCAAGACTGGGCTAATACTAAAGCGGCGTATGTAGTGGCTTCATTAGTTCAGGATCATGATTTAGAAACAACCGGAAGTGTTGCTTTGTTGCTGCAAGAAATGGAAAAAGAAAATCGTCCAAAAATCACTGCTGAAGGTATAGGGCTGACCGGAGTAGAACAAGTAGCCGATTATGTAACGGAAAATGCCAAAGAAGTGACCACTGCTATGCTGGAAGTGGAGGAGAAGCTGAAAGCTTTCTTGGAAGCGCCGAAGGGACTGAAGACGGCGGCCAAAGAAGCTTATGTAATAGCGCATCGTAAATTGAAGGAAAAATTTGCTCACTATTTAAAAGAAGATCGTGTTACTCGAGAAGGAATGCGCAAGTTGGAATTTGTGAATAACCGCGAGAAATGGTTGCTACGTTGGAAAACTGGTATTCCTAATTCCAGTGTAGTCGATATCGGAGTATTTAAATCTATCACCAAAATGGCGCAACGAGCAACAGTATTAGATAGAGGTGTCATAGGTATACATATTGGATTAGCAACAGAGGAAGTGTGGAGCACCTACCAAAAGCATGGGGATTGGCAGAGGAAATTATCTGAAGAGAGCGTGGGATTTGGAGCAAGCATGATAGGAGGTTGGTTAGGTGAACCCGTGGTGGTTGGGTTATTTTGCCTTGGACCAGAAGGTTGGATCATAATTTTGGTTAGTACAGCATTAGCAGTTAGTTTTGAATACGGTGGTGAATGGGTGGGAGGAAAAGGATATGATTGGCTAAAGGAAAAAATTCGTGATCTTTCCAGCTTATAATCCTGATCCTTCTTCATCTAGAGTTACTATCGACTTAGTTCTCATCGGTTGTATAGTTTTATCTATGGCCCTTTGTATATTTTGCGTTTTATTAATAAGATTTTTTTTGACGCCTAAATTTGATAAAAAATTCTCAAGTGCTTTAAGGATGCTGTATGGGATGAAGCCACTTTCTAGAAGCTTCTTATACGCTATAAAAATTTCATCTCCTATAGGTTTTGACCGTAAGAAGGCTCCTCATAATAAAATTTTTGATAATTACGATTTTAAATCTCAGGCTAGTAAAATTGAACGAGTAGTCTCGTATACCTGTATTATTTCTCTTTATTTTTTTATTTTATTAATTCTGCTTTTTGCTATTCATTATTTGGGTTATTGTATAGAATTTTGGGTAAAATAGAAAATCTAGGGTGGGTTCCTCCAAAATATTTCTTTAAATCCCTCCATGGGATTGTTTAATTCGGTAAAAGGGGAAAAATATATTTCTTGTTTTTCAAGTTCTTGGTGTTTGCCAATTAAATTTTGTATCGAGCGAAATCGATATATAAAATTATCCATAATTCCTTTGTTAAGAATTATTACATGTTGTTTTCAAAAACCATTTTTATGCCTCGTAACTTACATTAGTTCCATTTATAGGTGAATTTTTGTAATTTATAAATAAGCATTCTATTACCTTACCCATGGTGCCTTCTGGCTAGCTAATTAGGAGGTAGTTAGTTTTCAATTTCCATATTTTAAGAAGTATGCGGACAATATCAAGCTCTACTTCTCTAAGACGTTGATAACCTTTGTGGATTTCATAACATTAGTGATCCATTTTGGGGCTGGCTGCTAAAAGTTTAAATCTTTCACATAGTCTTAATAGATAATTATTTCTTTTGTTCAGCGCCTCAATTGCTGAATAGTATAACTACCAATCTCTTTGAAGAAGGATCGAGCCGAGATGCTGATGCGGATAGTCAGCCGAGTTACACCTTGGTCTCATCATCCAGTTTTGAGATAATGCTGTCCATACTATGGTTGGGTGGGTACTTGATCGTGTCGCAGAACCGCTGACATAAAATCAGTGATTTTGATAAAATTTGAAAAAAAGAAGAATTGTTCAAAAAATGCCTGCCGGAATTTTGCCGGAATCAAGGGGTCATAAGAGGTCGCGATTTAGTGATTTTATAGTAAAATATACAAAATTGTGAAGGGCGTCCGGATTAAAAAAATAAATTTAAAAACAAAAAGTTACAGCACTATTACTGGATTAAAATCGAAAACCCTATGTTGGGGTCT
This sequence comes from uncultured Pseudomonadota bacterium, assembly GCA_963795715.1. Taxonomy (GTDB): domain Bacteria; phylum Pseudomonadota; class Gammaproteobacteria; order Coxiellales; family Coxiellaceae; genus JAFEDN01. The sequence goes on along the minus strand of CAWCIY010000003.1, from coordinate 1,111,516 downwards.
CCTGTCTTTTAATCCGTTGGTCCCGAGTTCGAATCTCGGCCGGCCCATTTAAAATCAAGTACTTACGCGATTTTCCAACTGTTCAATAATTTACCGCAGGGACTTTTGCAGGACATCCGCTTCATCCCGACACATTGTTACTGCACTAGGTATGTGCAGCTACATGATTTTCCCTTTTCAGCGCCCCCAAGATCGGAGTACTGAGCATGCGTTCAGTACGGCAAATCTTATTGACCGCCGCCAGTAAGATCACCTATCTCAGCAGCACAGTAATGTGCGGTAATTCTAGTTGAGCGATGACCCAGCAAGTCTTGCTGATACTCAAAACTCATTCTCGCAGAACGTAGACGTCTCCAAAGGTATGTCTCAAGTCATGCACTCTCACATTCAATCCCGCAATTTCCCGTGCCTTTTTCCATCCTGAGTTCAACATGCGGTAAAGTGGTCTGTCTCTGTAAGTGAAGACATAGAGCGGATCAGCACCCCTCACTTTTTCGATGATTTCCTGGGCTTGATCATTTAACACAATCAGCCGGTCATCACCATTCTTTACCCAGGTTCCCGGTATGATAAATACCGAAACATTTCCCAGTTCAGGAATACGGACTTCCCATTCCCACCGGAGTTGGCAAATTTCTTTATCTCGACAGCCGGTATTCAAAAAATACAAGGAGAACCCTATGACCGTTAAAGTGGTTTTGATTGATGAAAGCACGATCTTTCGCTTAGGATTAAAAAACTGTTTGGTTAATTCTGATATCGAAGTGATTGGTGAAGCCGCAGATGGACTATCCGGTCAGCGATTGATTCGACAAAAACAACCGGATATGGTGTTATTGAGCGCCGACTTGCCAGATGGATTGTCACTGACGCTCGGTGATTTTGTCTCTACTCATTTCCCCCAAACGCCTTTGATTTATTTACTGCCCACTCACCCCTACCATTTACTCCAACGTCTAATGCACACGTCTGCCAAAGGTTTTTTAGCCAAAGATTCCGTGTATTCTCTTCGAGAAGCGATTGAAACCGTTCATGGCGGCAGAACCTACTTGCAACCCGATCTTGGTTTAGAGTGGCTGCATTTACACAGAAAACAGGCAATCCCTCTCTTGAAACAATTATCAGATTGTGAGTACCAGGTCATGTTATTATTAGTGCGCGGAAAAACTAGCGAAGAAATTGCGGAAATCATGCACTTGAGCATACGCACCGTCTTTAACCTGAAATCCAGTGGCTTTAAGAAATTAGAGGTTGATACGATAGAGCACTTGCGGCAAATGGTTTTAAAGTGAACATTTATTAAAAAGTCCCGACGAATTGTACACTCTGAGGAAATTTTGTATACTTAAATAGAATAAGATAGAAGTCTATATATTAATGGAAATGCGTAAAGAAAAAAGTCAAAGGATAAGCGTATAATTTATATACTTAATTAAGGAACAAAACACATGGTGAGAGCGGCAAAACGAATTGACGACGGAGAACACCCGATGTCCTTAAGTAAAGAACGCATCCTGACGATAGAAAGTTTGACCATGGATTTACTTAGGGAGGTCTATGGGAGGTAGCGAAGACATCATTCCTCCGATTGATTTGAATAAAATTATCGAGAAAGCGGGTTTAACGCTGATGGCAGGGGAAGGGGATAATCCGAATATTGCCGGTTCTTATGATCGCACAGAACGCATGATTATCGTTAAAAAAAGTGACCCCTGGTTCCGTAAAGTATTCACCATAGCCCACGAGCTAGGTCACTTCTATTTGCACACCAATAAACCCTCCGAAATTTTTTATCGGCAAGACCTGGATTCTCTGGTAGACGGTGATGAAAAAGACCAGGAACAAGAAGCCAATTGGTTCACCGCTAGCTTATTAATGCCCAAAATGGTGTTTAGCCGATTTTGGATGCTGATTCGGGACATAGATGAATTAGCTCAACGGTTTGGGGTATCATCAACGGCTTGTTATTATCGGTTAAAAAACTTAGGAATGATTTGATTGTGATTCAGGACGAAACCCTTCTCCAGGAGGAGACAATTCAAAAATCTCACGCTCGAAAGTCCCCCATGGGTTTTGAGCGTCGAGAACCGGTGTATGTCCCTCAAGAACCGGAACAAATCAATCGAAATAAAAATATCCAGGAATTTTTGGCGCTGTGTTTGGAAGATTATCGGGGTCGCCCCAAAAGCCGAAAAATATACGGGCGGTTAATTAGCGGGTTGTTACTCGTTCAAAACGCCCTACTGTATGCTCTAATCGTTTTTTTATCCATTCGAGATACCGAACACTTACAACATCTTCAGTGGTTATCAGCGTGTTGGTTTCTGGAACGCTGGTAGAAACTTATTTTATCTTTAACCATGTTATCCAGTGGTTGTTCAATGAAGTGGATTACAAATCGTTTGTATACCCTTCGCCTCCAGCTAATCGTTGACATCAATTCATGCCATCTCTGAAAAGTTTTGCAGATGCTGATAGATCACCCAGCGGATAGAATGGTTGTAAAAACCTGGATAACTTTGTATTTCAATTAAAGGAGGCCGATATGCAATTTGAAGACACAACAACATCCAATACCGACAACCACCCCTTAGTGCCATCAATCAGTATTCAAAGTAAAGAAGACGGTAGTTATTTTCGTCTGCGCGAAGAGCCGAATTACGGTGAGTTGGATAGCTTTTTATCTGGTCTGGACATCGAGCGTAAAGACATTGGGGTTAAAGACGAATATCTGATGACGCTGTTTCAACAGGAAATCAGCGCTTGCTCTTGGATGAAATGGAGCAGTTTGGATCATGCCTTAGAAAAATTATTACAATGGCTTTTACTTTCTGCCCACGATATTGGACTGGAAACTAAAGAGAGTACTTGGAAGCGAGTCAGACCGGCAGAGCGGTCTATTCTGTTAAAAAGTACCTGGGGGTTGGTTAAAGCGTATGCGGTACAAGGATTTGTTCGTGGTTTGGAATTAGGATTATTTACTTCCATTCATGTTTTTATCTATTCCATGCTGCTGTATCGTTTGGTTAAACTGATCCAAATCGGTTCTACTAGTCTTGAAGAATTCCGTATTTCATTTATCGGTTCAGATCAGAAAGGCATTGATAGTTTGGTGCGTTTGTTAGCAGGATTAGAAGCGCAGTGGCTGAAATTGATTTTAACCAGTCCTCTCATCATTGGTGGGTTACAAAGTATCTCTAGTCTATGGAGAGCACGACGCATCTCTCCGACCGTTTTAAAAGATTATACTCAAGCCATTGATGCCCATTTACAAAAAGAGGGCGGTTGTTTACGGGATGGTATTTATGAATATCTCCCTGGCATTTCCAGTGCTCGTATTTTGTCATTAAGCGGAAAATTACAAACATTGGAAAGTCTGGTGCGTTGGGATGGTCGTATATCCAGTGAGCAGCGTAGACAAATTTTTGATGCTTTGTGTCGAGTGGTGCTAGAAGGAAAAAAAAGCACTCAACTCAATGCGCTACAATATCTAGCTAAGATTGCGCACGGAGTAGGATTTAAAGATTTACTTCGTCTCAAGAAAGCTGGTTATTTGACAGAAGAATTGATTACGATCTTATACACCAAAGGCAAGGCATTGGAGTTGCTGACGACATTATCAGAAGTTAAAGAAAGTCAGCCATCACGATCTCAAAAAATTTATTCTTTCCCACAACGCTTATATCGTCAATATTTATTGTGGTGGTTATTGGGCTTAAAGACACATGTATTGAAACAACAATTACCAGCCTTATTGCTGAAAGCGGCTAAGTTAGCGATAGAATTCTATTTTTTTCAAATGATTGTGATCAGTATTTTAGAAGCCATTCGTTGTCCAGACAAACCAGGATTTGAATTAGGTTTTGGTTATTCCCAATATGCTAATTTATTTACCATTCCTTGTTATTTACAGATGGTCAGTCAGTTTCGTTCAATTAATATTAGTGAGCCTATCCAACAGCTAGTGGATCAAACTCAATACTTCAACTTATTAGGATTGAATAAATTAATATTGTATTATAAGCATTTAACTGGAAATGAAATGGTGGCTCTTTTTCAAAGTGCTGAGAACCGTGGTGCTAGTTTTACAGAGCTAAATATATACGACTATTTTGCCGATTCAGATATGCAGTCATTAGCCGTTTATTTAAATACATCTAAAGTACAAACAATCATACTGGGATGTTATAGTGGAGATTTGACAGGGGGGCTGGGTTTGACCGATCAGGGATTACTGTATCTCATTCAAGTTTTACCTTTTATGAACCAACTGACGGTTTTAAATATCTGTTTTCCTAATGTAGCTGATGCGGGCATGGAAAGTTTAGCTAATGTACTGAATATCAGTCAAATTAATCGCTTACATATACATCATGCCAATATGGGAGATAAAGGAGGTACCCAGTTAGCTAAAGCTTTGGCAACTATGCCTGCTATCGATCGCATAGTGTTGGAAGGTTCTCGAATAGGTGATGAGACGGTTCATGCGTTAGCTGCTGTGGTTCAGAATACTCCAAATTTAGGTGAATTATGGGTGGATGGTAATTTCATTACTAATGCTGGCGCCATATTTTTTGCTCGGATGATTCAAAATTCTTCTTTACCTCGAGTGGGTTTAAGCAGCACCAATATAACAGATGAGGGTGTAATAGCATTAACAGATGCGATAATGACACTACCTAAACTCCAAGTGTTAGGTATAGGCAGCCGGAGTGGTGATGAAGGCATCATCACCTTAGTTGCTCAACTCAACAAAACGAATGTATGGTATTTTGAAATCGATTTTAATGTCTTTACCCCACTCGGTATGGCAGCGCTAGCCCGTGTTTTGCCTACTACAAAAATTACTTACCTAGAATTAGATTATAATGGAAATCTAAACAATCCCGAGTCATTGACTCAGTTAGCACAAGGAATAGCCGCTTCGTCTCTGGATACGCTAATTATATGGGGAAACAATATGACTGATTCAGTGGCTTTATTGGGGCCTATTTTTTCAAACCCAAATTTTGAAGATTTTGAAATTCAAAATAGTAATTTAACTGATGCTGATCTCATTGCTCTCACCTCTTTTTTGCCAAATTCATCACTGCAAATGTTGTGGTTAAGCTCCAACCAAATTGGTGACGACGGTATGTCAGCTTTAGCGAAAGTGTTACCAGATACGAAAATTACTTCTCTGCAATTACTAAATAATTATATCACTGATAAAAGTGCTAAAACATTAGCAGATGTTTATCCCACTACTGCATTGGAGGTAGTATATTTAATGGGAAATAATATTTCTGCAGATATACTATATCAAGTTGAAAATTATCAATGGCAAGTATATTGCCAAGATCAACTCTGTCATGCCAACGCCCAAAATAATAGTTCCACGGCTACCTTAACATCAAGCGATTCATCGCCAATGCGTCGCCGTCCCACTGATCGTGGACGAAATCACTTAAAACCAAGTTACAGATACGGTGTTTTTGATAGCTATGTTAGGAAAGAGTCTTCTAAGGAAATAACCTGGGGTGAGGGTAGCTTCATCGAAATCATTGATGATGATCATCAAGCAACAACAACAGATATTAGAACTTATTCTGTAGGCTTTAATTCTGGCGATTTTCTCTCTAACTTAACTCTGTCAGCTTTACCTGCTTCTATTTCTGGCGAATCAACACAGTCCTTACTCACTCCTACCGTTGCCGGAGCTATGATTGTAGGTATGGTGGGATTAAGTCTTTTACTCTATAAGAATTTCACTTTTGTTCGATCCGCCGTCAATACCAGTTGCCGATTATTACAAAACGGCTTTGATAGAACTCGTGATGTTTTAAACACTGCTAGCAATTTTTATTCGTTTTTACCCCTGAAAACAGCAGCAAGAACAGCCCAACCTACGGATTCACACCTCACGACTACATCCAGTTATCATTAATTTCTAGCCGAAATAAAAAATCTATATTATTCATCAATATGTTTTTCTCGTGAATTTTTTGCCGGATTTTTGCAGTCACGTCGTGAACATTTTGCCTGTTTTTGTGATTTAGCATTATGCATACTGGCCTCCAGTTGATTTTGGAGAAGTCAGAATGACAAAGAAAGATAAATTACTGTCCGCGTTGATCAATGCGATCACCCACAATCAAACAAAAAAAGTGAAGCAGTTGTTGATACAAGGCGCTGATCCCAATGGGTGTGAAGATGATCTTTTATTTTCACCCTTACATTGGGCAGCGGCGCACAGCAAAGTAGAAATCGCCAAATTGCTGATTGACGCCGGTGCAAATTTAGAAGCTAAAGATCACGAAGGGTTTACTCCGCTAGAAAGTAAGCCCCTAATAATCCCATCTTGAAGAATTCATTAACCGAGTAATTTTCTGTTGATAAATTGTGGTAACAAGATCTCAGGGTCAATTTCTTTACGGCGCATTTTGTGTACTTGATTAAGGACATAAATTAAATAATTACGGGGGTCGATCTGATTTAGTTTGCAGGTCTGAATAAGGCTATAAAGAAGGGCTGATTTATTAGCACTCATTTCATTTCCAACAAATAACCAATTTTTCCTGCCCAGGGCAAAGGGACGAATTTGATTTTCAATCCAACAATTGCTAATCTCGATCTCACCGTAATCAATATAGTTTGATAAATAAGGCCATTGATTTAATGCGTACCGCACCGCTTTCCCTAATGCACTTTGCGGGGGCGCATTGATTTTTTGTAGTTTTAAATAAATTAATTCGAGTAAAGGTTTAGATTTTTCCTGACGAATGCTTTTCCGTTTAATAAAACTTTGATCTTTAGCTTCTCTTTCTACTTCATATAGTTTATCTATGATTCCCAATAATTCTCCCGCTTTGCCAGCCTTATTGTTACCATTCACTTTTTTTAATAATGACATCGGTAATAAATCCCGATGTCGCCATGCATTTAGGTAGTGGACATTCGGGTTTCTCAGCCGCTTTAACGGTTTCACAACGAGGGCAAGCATATTTGGGCCTGATATGTTCAATCACCTTAACCTGTTCGGGGATCCGTTCAATTTGTTCGGAAATATCTTCACCTATTTTTTTAAGTTGGCAATCGCAGGAACAGACTTTTTCACAAGCCGGTAAATCATGAATTTGTTGTTCACGAGGAAGTTTTGAAGTATCTAACTTACGTCCACAGGTTTTATTTTTCTACGTGTGTAGCTAATATGCTCAACTTCTTCTTTTTCGGGTGGTTGTGTGATACAGCCATCCTCGTTAAAAACGATCTCCATCTGCAGGGTTTGACTATTCTCCGAAGAACGGCCAAATTTTCTTTGTTGCGCTAATTTGAATTGTTCTTTAAGCCAATCGATTTCTTTTTCAAGAGCAAGGATTTTTGATTCCTGATCTAAAATCTTGGAATTTTTTTCTGTTAGTAGAGATTCAATGATAGCGGATTTCTCAGCAGGAACATTGCTTAAAATAGCCGTCATTTCAAGGTCATTTTCTTTCTTTATCATAAAGAAATGATACCAAAATTGCTGTAAATAAAGAAGCATCCATTGGATTAATCTAAAAATAATCATCAAACTCCAGTTCCTTCCAGGCTGACATCGATACCCAATCTAACCCGACCAATAACCAACTCAGTTGCCTTTCATCAACGCTCACTAATCTTTCTTCAGAAGTGCGAATAGAAAAGCAACCATGCTCAAGACGCTTATAAACCAGCACAAATCCATTCTGATGTCAGGTCAATATCTTTATTTTCTTCCGGGTTCTGTTATAAAAAATAAATAGACCCTCTTTTAAATTCAGGTTAAATTTGGATTGAATCATTTGGCATAAACCATCTATCGACAATCGAAAATCAACCGCTTGAGTGGCCAGCCATATCTTTGGCGAAGCTCACAATATTTTTCTATGCTTAATTTGCTAGCTTGGTAATCTTGATAGTGTTTCTTGCGCTGCTCCTCACTGTATTGAGGTTTTTTACGGTGCGTAATTTCTAAATTAGAAATAATAGCATTTTGGTCAGTCATCAGGTTTTACCTCCTTTAATTAATCAGTAAAACCATTCAATCAAATTATTCTTATTCTAAAAAGATGGGATTATTAGGGGCTTACCTTGAATGAAGATAACCACCAAGAACTGATCGCTCTTAATTATACCGAATTTGAAATGAGTTATATTCAGTATGATTCCAACCATCAACCAACAGCCAGTAATCGTATTTGTCGCCAAGTCGGCTGCTGTCCAAGTCCGGCAACCTACATGCGACGTCAGATTCAAAAAAGAACCGAGGAAGGATTTCATCTTTTTGTAGCCACCGTCTTCGGCGAAGTGGCCGGAGTACATCATTCATGCGAAGTTGCTTGGCAAGCTGTCGGTTCCGTAATCATGAACCGGGTAGCTACCGGTATATGGTGGCGATATCCGACTCCTGAAGCTGTGATTAGGCACACGGGGTTTGATGCTTATCTGAATTCGAAAAAAATTAAAGACTGGAATAAAAAGAATTTTTTTGAAACTCCACCTGTTAAAGGACATGAACAATTTGTTAAGGTTTGGGCTTATTTCCATGATAAATCCATTAATAAACATTCAGCATTAAATAATACAGAATTCAAATTAATTGATAATATGACGAAGATTCTTCGTCCTATTTACTATCAACGTAAAGTTATAACCAAAGCTAATTTTTACTACAGCCCAAGAGGCATGCATGGTAAAACACCTTCTTTTTTATTAGGCATAGATAAGCCAGAGCAATATAGAGTATATTTACCGGGATTAGACCCTTACAATGTTACTTTATATCACATACCGGCAAACATAATCAGACGAGCCGGTGAAAAAATAAAGAAGGAAAAAAGATGAAAAAATGTATTTTTATCAGTTCTTTTTTAACGCTGCTTTTTGTCAATCAAAAAGCTATACCAATTACTATTCATTACTCCGGGCCTGCGGATCATAAAATAATAACATTGAAAGAAAATATTAATTCAACCAAAATTTATGTTTCCAATAATAAAAAAAAGAATTTCTTAATTTATGAATCAAATTATCTTTATCAAGATGAAGATACAGTTGGAGTATTAGAAAATATTCCTGACTTAATAGATGTGGGATTTTCATGTGGCAAAAAATCAGAGGATTTGGACTTTTGCAACCGTTTTTTCAATCGCCGCACTAATCAAATGAGTCCAATATTTTCTAATATCATTGATAATTACGCCAAGGAAAAAGTGGTAGCCTATCAGATAAAAAGTAAAGATCTGATAGTCGTGACTCCCATGTTCCAAAAATGTTCAAATCCAATCACTTATAAAATCAAAATTTATCCAGACAGTGATTTTGGAGAGAAAACAAAATTTCTACAAAATGGTGATTTGCAATTGGATTATGTGGATTTAAACAACAAACTCGTACTTAAAAAAATCCCTATTGATTATAAGAAACTATATCAACGCTGTGGGGTGAAAGAATCAGTTACTTTTGACCTTTAGTCAGCTTAATCGGATTGGCTGTAATTGCTAGACCATTATTATTTTCGACTTTAGAACCGGAACTGGCCGAAGCCAAAGGTGTTTCTCTACCTTTGCTAGCCATTTTATTTTTAATTTTGGTCGCCATCGCTGTAACTTGGTTAGCGCAGTTTCTTGCACTCATACTGTTTGGGCTGGTTTGACCTTGTCGGTAATATTAGGAATTATAATCGTTTGGCTGGGGATCATTTTAACCTATATTACCGACTGGCCCGCTTCGTTTTGGATCAGTGCTTTAAGCTTTCTAAGCTATTTGTTGTTTAGAAGAAAGGCTGTTTGACTATAGTTTTACACACCCTGCAACAACGTAACCATCTGTCGCCAAGTCGGCTGCTGTCCAAGTCCGGCAACCTACATGCGACGTCAGATTCAAAAAAGAACCGAGGAAGGATTTCATCTTTTTGTAGCCACCGTCTTCGGCGAAGTGGCCGGAGTACATCATTCATGCGAAGTTGCTTGGCAAGCTGTCGGTTCCGTAATCATGAACCGGGTAGCTACCGGTATATGGTGGCGATATCCGACTCCTGAAGCTGTGATTAGGCACACGGGGTTTGATACTTACCTGAATTCGAAAAAAATTAAAGACTGGAATAAAAAGGATTTTTTTGAAACTCCACCTGTTAAAGGACATGAACAATTTGTTAAGGCTTTCGCTGGGTTTCATCTTCAGCTTATTCAGCACCGTATGTCATTGACACCAAAAGAATTTAAATTGATCGATAACATGAAAAGGGTACTCCATCCAATTTATTACCAAAATAAAATAGTAACTAAAGCTAACTTTTACTACAGCCCAAGGGATGCACGGCAAAACGCCTTCTTTTTTAATTGGCATAGATAATCCAGAACAATATAGAGTGCGCTTACCGGGCCTGGAACATAATGATATAATACTGTATCACATACCTGCTCGAGTGAGCAGACGAGCCGGTAAAAAATAAATAATGGGGAGATAAAATGCAAAAAAATATCTGTTATTTGATACTGCTTTTCATATCTTCACAAGCCCTCGCTGTTGAATTTGAAGGATCGAATTATTATAAAATTTTAAAACTAAAAAATAAGCAAGATTCCACTGAAATTTATATTCCAGACTACAAAAATAAATATTTTCAGCTGTATAAATCAAATTACATTTATCAACAAAATGATTCTATTGCTATCGGCCCAATAAGTTCTGATGTAATATCAGTAGGATTTCCCTGCGGTAATCAAGAAAAAGACTTAGACTATTGCTTTAGGTATTTCAATAGACGTACCAGTCAGATGAGCACGATTTTTCATGATGCTATTGATGCAAATACCAAGCAAAATGTGGTCGCTTATCAAGTACTCAGTAAAGATCTGATAGTTGTGACACCCATGTTCCAAAACTGTTCAAATCCACTCACTTATAAAATCAAAATTTATCCAGACACAGATTTTGGTGTGAAAACAAAATTTCTACAAAATGGTGATTTGCAATTGGATTATGTGGATTTAAACAACAAACTCGTACTTAAAAAAATCCCTATTGATTATAAGAAACTATATCAACGCTGTGGGGTGAAAGAATCAGTTACTTTTGACCTTTAGTCAGTTTTATAGGCGAACCGGCTTATGAAACACGTTAGTCGGCAGTTATTGACAAAAACAATCACCATTGGTACTTTGTGAAAATGAAGGAAGATATTCTCACAACCTCGATAAGAAGGCTTAAAGAAAGGAAGCCTTATTTATTTGATAATCACACCCAATCAAAAGTCTTTCCAAAAGAACTTCCTGAATCAATTTTACTCCTCTGTTTCGAATTTCTGAGTCAAAATAAATTAGCACAATTGACAATTGCTTGTTCATACCTTAAAAAAATCGTCAATAAATTTGGACGAATTTATTTCATAAAATCGCTTTCGTTGGATTCTAGTAGATCCCTCCCATGGCCTATTTCAATCAATTACCTGAAATTGTTATCAGTAGATCAACCTGCTTTAAGATTGCTGAAATCAAAAGGTGATTTGTTAAAAAAATTAGAAAGCAAATACTTTATTGGATCTAAAATTTTGTTAGATTGGAATGACTTATTACCGTTAGAAGAAGCAAAAATCTTTTGCTTATGGTCTGTATTAGTTCGACTTGAATTGATAATTATAAATTATAAACTTTCTGCTCTACACCTTAATTTAACAAAGAAAACTCTATTTTTACTCAACGAAGCGGCTCTGGATTTTATAGAATTGGGAGAAGCTCCAGTTGTTAGAGCAGTTTTAACCACAGATTACTTTCCTCTGGAAATTTTTTTAAACCATTGCAAATACTACGACTATAGTATATTACACAAAATCATAACTGAACTTGACTCAAATTTAGTAAGACTCAATAGCATGCAGAGCTTGATTCAACCTTCCGAGGGTTTTGAATCGAAGGATTTGATCAAAGAAAAAATCGCCTTAATAAATGAAATCATTGTGCTATTTGAAGATCCTATTTATGCCTCATATTCTTCACTAAGAAAAGATTTGGCTAAAAATTCTCTGGTGCTGCTAGATAACAAGGAATTATTTAAGATTATTGTTAATCTGAACATGATTAAAGAAACTTTATTAAATGATTTATCGATGAAGCCTTCGCTTTCACTTATTCTCCTGAGATCCGATTTTTTAAACAAAGAAGATATTTACAATCACGCGATGCCAAAAATATTCCCAACCAAAATTCCACAATCTATTTTATTAATTTGTTTCGAATTTCTTAATCAAAAAAAAATAATGCAATTGGCAACTGTTTGTTCAGATCTTAAACAAATCGTCAATAAATATGGGCGAGTTTGTTTCATAAAATCGCTTTCGTTGCAATCCAGTAGATCTCTGCCATGGCCTACTTCAGTTAATTACTTGAAATTATTACTAGTAGATGAGCCTGCTTTAAGAATGCTGAAAATGACCGGCGAGTTGTTAAATAAATTAAAAAGTAAATACTTCATTGGATCTAAGATTCTGCTAGATTTGAATGACTTATTACCATTAAAAGAAACAAAAATATCTTGTATTTGGTTGGTATTAATTCGGCTTGAATTAATGATTCTAAATTATAAATTATCAGATTTACACCTTAATTTAACAAAGCAAACTTTATTTTTACTCAATGAAGAGATTTTAGATTTTATAGAATTGGGAGGAGCTCCAGTTGTTAAAGCAGTTTTCACCACAGATTATTTTCCTTTGGAAAATTTTTTAAACCAATGGCTTTCTTATGACTGTAAAATATTAAACAAAATTGAATATTATTATTTACTTATAACTGAATTTAACTCGGATTTAGCAAGATTCAACAGCATACAAATTTTGGATGAATGCTTCGACCAGAATTTTCAAGAAAAATCTGTAATATTAAAAGAGAAAATTTCCTTAATAAATAAAATTACTGCATTATTAAAAGATCCTATTTATTTTTTATATTTCTCATTGAAGAAAGGGTTATCTAAAAATTCTTTAGTAATATTAACTAACAAGAAATTATTCAGAATTACTACAAACTTAAATACGTTTAAAGAAATTTTATTACATAATTTATCTACAAACTTTCCACTCACCTGCAACATTTTAATGAAGGACCCGACTGTGTTTAAGCTCATGACATCTAATTTTTTAAAATTAACAAATCCACATTCGTTTAAACCCCTAACTTCTGATTTTCCAAAATTGGAACAAAAGCGCATTGAAACTTACCAATCACCATGGGAAATAAACCACTCTGTTCTTCGCATAACAAATTTACCGCTAGATTTTGAACATAAAATTTTTTCACATCGTGTTCCTAAACATATTCACCAAGAAGACCTGCCTTTTTATAATCAGCTGGGATTAACTTTTAACCAAATTGTAAACCCAAGATTTAATCGTATTAAGGCGGAAGCGATTGCAAAAAAGCTTCTTACTTTCGATCAGTCGATCGAGATGAAGGATGAAAAAATTTTAGAATTATTGTATCCACCGCAACTGAAACCCAGCAATTGTGTTATTGCATAGAATCGGGGGGGCCACCAGCGCAGTTTCTCGCACGTAATTTTAACCTATATTGCCGATTGGCCCGCTTCGTTTTGGATCAATGCTTTAAGCTTTCTCAGTTATTTGTTTGCAACCTCATCTATGATTTTTTGAATCCATGGATTTTTCCAAGTAACTTGGCGATGCAGACCCGTCGCTATCAGTACGGGCGCATACAATTTTATTTGTTCTAAGGCTGCAGTTTTTTCATCAGGCGAAGCATTTTCTGATTCGAAAATTTCAATATTAGCCATAACAGCCGATACTGTCCCTTTCCGGGCAACAACACCGTTAAACTCATGATGATCTATGTGATCTGGATATAGATCCTCTGCTGTGATACCCTGTTTTTTCATGTGAATACCTCATTAGTAAGTTACAAAGATAACTATATTATATTCGCCTTTTTTGAAATTTATTTTGTCAAATAGGACATTTTGTTGCTTTATTCAGACAAAGGACATTCTCATGATAAAGAAAAAACAAATCACCGCCGTTGCAAGTCACGTGTATAGTATTCACAAAAAAACGACAGCCAGGTCGTTCCATACTCATCCTGTAACGCAATTATCCTATACGGTTGAAGGAGTTTTGTACGTTACTGTTGCCAATAAACTATGGATTGTACCACCCAATAGGGCGATATGGATTCCTAAACAAATCGCTCACAAAAACGAAATGCACAAAGATTTAACCGTCAAAAGTTTGTATTTACCTGACAGCTATGTGAGCGGCCTGCCAAAATCAGTACAATTGCTGCAATTGACAGAATTGGCCAAAGCAGCCATATCTAAAATCTGTAACCTGGATTCAGCACACTTAGCCAGCCTTGCGGGTCAGCGTCTTTTAGCTGTATTGAAGGATGAACTTAAAGAACTACCCATCACAAAATGTGCAGAAATCTCTTTGCCGGAAAATCGACAATTATACTTAATATATCAGTTATTCCGTTCGTCTAAAGATCACTACCCATCGGTGGATGAAGCGGCCCGGCATATTCATGTCAGCACTAGAACTTTGCTGCGTCTTTTTAAAAAAGAAATGGGTATGAGTTTTGTAGTTTGGAAACAACAATTTCTTTTTGTTAAAGCGATTGAATTATTGCAACAGTATAAAAATATTGGTTTGGTAGCTCATAAACTAGGGTATAAAAGTGATAGCGCCTTTATTGCCATGTTTAAAAAAATGTCTGGCGGTCAACTACCTTCTCATTTCGTAGTAAACGGATGAGGCTTGTCATTAACCTTTTGTTCGCGCATGATATGCCTAATGCGTACGCAGATTTACATGGAGATTTTATGACCAATAACAATTCGTCTTCATCAACCAATAAACTACTCATAGTTGCGATTGTTTTGATCCTTTTATGTGTTATTGGATTTCATTTATATTCTTTTATTTTTGGTCTTGCCTTAGGAATGGGTGCTGCTGCTTGGGGCATAAGCGTAGCCACCATTGCCTTGTTTGCTATCGCCGCATTATTATTTTTTATTCTGCCGGGGATTCTAATTATTTTAATCAGCTTATTTGCTTTGGGTTGGGTTGTTTTGGCTATTATACTTTTCCCATTCCTATTCCCATTAATTATGCCAGTTTTTATAATTCTGGTCTGTATTGCTTTTATCACGCGACGAAAAAAATCCCAACCTTAACCCGGATATTTCACACTTAGGCTACTGCGAACGCGAAAAGACCTGAATCTACGCCTGAGTGTGAAATATCCGGGTTAATGGCGTCAACGAATCCAGAAATGGACAACGCCGCGGGATGACAAACTTTAGCTCTACCATCAAAATGTGAAGATTTGGCCGGGTTTTACAAAACCTAAAAATCCATCTGCTTGAGCATCGGGTAGTTGATTGCAATTGTAATGATAAAGCCACATTTTAGCTTTAATCTTCGCATCCAAAGTTTTTAAATCTTGATAGTGCGCATGCACTCCCGAGCGTTTAGTCGAGGTTTCACAATCCTGAAAAATGATGTCTGCTTTTTGGTAGTAAGGGGCAAAATGATTTAATTGAAATTGGGCGTCAGTAGTTAACAGCAAGCACTGATCGGCTATTGGAAAAAAAAGCCCGTAACTCGGCATTTCTGCAAAATGCGAATAAATATGTTTGTTTTTTAGCAATTGGAAAGGAATGCCTTGCCAGCTAAAAATGTGACCCTCTGCAATACTGTGTACTTCAAAATAAGCTTGAAGAGTGGAAGGTTCATCTGAAAGTGAAGTTAGACCACCTGACAAACTATGTTCCCATAAGGAAGATACTAAATTTTCATGTATATAAAGTTTAGGTTTCGCAAGACAATTTTCATCAAATTTACGGGAAAAGGCCAACCATTCTAATCCACCCGCATGGTCAGCATGTAAATGGCTGATATAAACGTCGGTAATGTTTTGATGATTTAATCCTATGGCATGCAAGGACCGTCGAGCATCTCCACCACAATCAATTAACAACAATTTGCCGTCGGCCGACTCTAACAATAAGTTTGAGTGATAATTATTAGGATCAGTGACAAAGGCCGCGCCTGTTCCTAAAAAAATTAATCTCATGAGGGGTCCTTGGCTAAAGCCTGCACCATTTCTGCTAATGATTTAGCAGTTTCTTCTACTTTTTTAGCGTCATTTCCTTCTACCATAACTCTAATGACTGGTTCGGTACCGGAAGCGCGCAATAAAATTCTTCCTTCACCAGCAAATTCTTGTTCAATCTGTAACGAAGCCCGCCCAATTTTAGAGTTAGGTCCTAAATTGATAACGGATTGTTTTTCTAGAGGGACATTGATTAAAATTTGCGGCCTTTTAATCACGACTTTTTTTAAATCAGCCAAAGATTTTTCAGTACGCTGCATAATGGCTAATATTTGTAATGCACTGATAATACCATCTCCAGTAGTGGCGTGTTGTAAATTGACAATATGACCTGAAGATTCGCCACCTAACTGCCATTTTTTAGCATGCAAACCTTCTAACACATAACGATCTCCTACTGACGTGCGTAAAAATTCCATGCCACGCTGGGTAATCGCTTGCTCCAAGCCCAAATTACTCATCACTGTGCCAACGATTCCCTGATATTTGCTGCCGTTATGACAAGCTAGAATCCCTAGCAATTCGTCCCCATCTACTTGTTCACCATTATGGTCTACCATTATTAAACGGTCACCATCGCCGTCCAAAGCAATGCCAACCACTGCTCTATTTTGCAGTACAGCTTGCTGCAAAGCGCGTACGTCGGTTGCGCCACAGCGATCGATTAATATTGATGCCATTGGGTTTATCCCCGAGAGTGACCACTTCTGCACCCAATTCGCTGAAAACTAAAGGACCGATATGATAAGCGGCGCCATGTGCGCAATCGACGACAATTTTTAAACCATTTAAAGTAAGTGCTGAAGGGAAGATGCTTTTGCAAAAAGTGATATAACGTCCACCTGCATCATGAATACGAGTCAGTTTGCCCAATTGATGAGTAGTAATCATCTCCATTGGTTTAGCCAGTTCGGCTTCAATTTCCAATTCATAGTCATCGGATAATTTCATGCCATTGCGGTCAAAGAATTTAATGCCATTATCCTGGTAACTGTTATGCGAAGCGCTAATGACAA
This sequence comes from uncultured Pseudomonadota bacterium, assembly GCA_963795715.1. Taxonomy (GTDB): domain Bacteria; phylum Pseudomonadota; class Gammaproteobacteria; order Coxiellales; family Coxiellaceae; genus JAFEDN01. Next base: position 1,094,373 of record CAWCIY010000003.1, on the reverse strand, counting down.
TGCCAGCGGTAGCGCGTAGTGAGTGCGTTAAATAAGCGACCGCAGGGGTAGGTATAGGCCCCAATAATTGCACATGAGCGCCCGCAGCAGAAAGGCCGGCTTGTAACGCTGATTCTAGAACATAACCAGAAATGCGGGTGTCTTTACCGATCAACACCTTGGTTGTGGCATTATGGTTACCTAAAACACGTCCCGCAGCCCATCCCAATTTCAGCATAAATTCAGGGTGGATCAATTCATTGCCCACTTTGCCGCGAATACCGTCTGTACCGAAATATTTTTTTATACTCATGGATCATTGCCTACTTTGTTTATTGCCTGCTGCTGATATAATGCTCGTGCATTGCTCGAAACACTTTAATCGCATCCATGGTTTCCACTACATCATGCACTCGGATAATGGCTGCGCCATGCATCGCCGCCATAGATGCTGCAGCAATGCTGCCATATAATCGTTCTTTTGGTGGAACTCCACCCAAAGTTTCTCCAATCATGGATTTTCGAGACCAACCTACCAGAACAGGGAATCCCAATTCATTAAATTCTTGCAAATGCGCCAGCAAATAATAATTTTCCTGAGCATTTTTGCAATAATGTCCTTGACCAAAACCTGGATCAATAATAATGCGATCATGGCTGACCCCTGCGGTTTGACAGCGAGTACCTAGCGTCCATAAATCGGCTTTTATCATTGCCAGTAAGTTTAGCAAAGAACAGCTTCCGGGCGTCCGTGGCGTAGAAAAAAAATGCATTAAACAAACGGGCATTTTTAGTTCAACAACAGTCGACATGGCTCCTGGAACTTGTAATCCTCGCTGATCATTGATGATGTGCGCGCCGTGCGCCACAGCTTCTCGCATCACTTCCGGCTGGCTGGTGTCCACAGAAATCAAAATTGGAAAATTGCGAGCGATTTCTTCGACGATAGGAGCCACTCGGTCAATTTGCTGTTGCACCACTCCAGCAGAATCTAGATTAACCGCAGGATTAGTTGCTTCGCCTCCAACATCTATAATATCTACGCCCTTTTCAACCATGATTTCTATCGTTTTTAAGATTTCACTACGAGAAGTATAAGGACGATAAAAAGAATCCGGCGACATATTAATAACGCCCATTACACTGGGTTTAGGTAATGAGATTTTTTGGTCATCAGCTAAACTCAGAGTAAAAGCCGCCATAAATTACTCGCTGGTTTCAAAATCCGCGGGCATGCGTTTTCCTGCTTCTTTTTGCGTAGCTGCAGCTTTTATAGCCGCTGCCGCTTCTTCGCTGGTCCAATCTGCCGGAGGAGAAGGAGTTTGCCCTGACATGATTTCTTTAATTTGCTTCTCATCAATGGTTTCATATTTGATAAGCGCTTCAGCCATAATATGTAATTTATCTACCTTGCCTTCCAGTATTTGTTTAGCTTCATTGATATGCTTCATCCACTATTTTACGAATTTCGGCATCAATTTGGCTGCTGGTGGTTTCAGAAATTTCTTTACGTTGAGTCATGGTTCGACCTAAGAAAACCTCGCCTTGTTCTTCGCCATAGGTCAACGGGCCTAGTTTTTCTGATAACCCCCATTTGGTAACCATATTACGAGCAATTTCGGTGGCACGTTCAATATCATTAGAAGCTCCAGTGGTCACATGATCTACACCAAAAATTAATATTTCGGCAATACGGCCACCAAATAAACCCTTCATTTGGCTTTTGAGACGTCTTAGGCTATAGCTGTAGCGATCTTCTTCGGGTAAAAACATAGTCACGCCCAAGGCGCGGCCACGAGGAATAATACTGACTTTATAAACCGGATCGTGATCAGGAACGGATAAACCTACAATGGCATGTCCGGCTTCGTGGTAGGCAGTTAAACGTTTTTCCTGTTCACTCATGACCATAGAACGGCGCTCAGCGCCCATCATGATTTTATCTTTGGCTTTTTCAAAATCAGCTATAGTCACCGCGCGGCGATTGGCGCGTGCGGCAAATAATGCGGCTTCATTGACCAAGTTGGCCAAATCCGCGCCGGAAAAACCGGGAGTGCCACGAGCGAAAACTGCAGCTTTCACATCTTTATCTAAAGGCAATTTTTTCATGTGGACTTTTAAAATGGCTTCGCGGCCTTTAATATCTGGTAATGGCACGACCACTTGTCGATCAAAACGACCAGGCCGTAACAAGGCTGGATCCAAAACGTCGGGCCGGTTGGTAGCCGCCATTACTATAATGCCTTCTTTGCCTTCAAAACCATCCATTTCAACCAACAATTGGTTTAAGGTTTGCTCACGCTCATCATGACCGCCGCCTAGACCCGCGCCGCGATGGCGGCCTACGGCGTCAATTTCATCAATGAAAATAATGCAAGGGGCGCGTTTTTTAGCTTGATCAAACATATCGCGCACGCGGGAAGCGCCAACGCCGACAAACATTTCTACGAAATCAGAACCGGAAATGGTAAAAAAAGGCACCTTGGCTTCACCGGCCACAGCTTTAGCCAACATGGTTTTACCGGTTCCTGGAGCCCCTACCAATAAAACACCGCAAGGCATTTTACCGCCTAATTTTTGAAATTTGGCCGGATCACGGAGAAATTCGACTAATTCTGAAACTTCTTCTTTAGCTTCTTCTATCCCCGCGACATCGTCAAAAGTCACTTTGACTTGATCTTCACCCAGTAACCGGGCTTTGCTGCGCCCAAAAGACAAAGGTCCGCCTTTACTGCCTCCGCCCTGCATCTGGCGCATAAAGAAAATCCATACTCCGATTAATAATAAGAAAGGACCCCAGCTCAATAGGAAATGCATTAACAAACTTTGCTGCTTAGGAGGAACACCCCGAACAGTGACTCCTTGTTTCATCAAGGTACCCAAAAAATAGGGATCTTGCACCGGTAAGTAGGTAGTAAACCGTTGATTGTTTTTAGTAACACCATCTATGGTTTGGTCTTGAATATCGACCCGATCTACTTCACCTTTATTGACGGCGCTGATAAATTGAGAATAAGTATATTGCTGAACATCGCCGCGTTGCGGACTGAAATTGCTAAAAACCGTAATCAGTACAATCGCGATGACTAACCATAAAAGTAAATTTTTTAACATATTATTCAAAGTACTTAACCTCCAAATGGAGCCGTAACCGTTTTGCTAATGCCGCCAACTTAAGGACCGCGTCATACCGCGATACCAATTTAAATCCATCATTATCTCCGAAAACCTTGAGCTAGTACATAGACCTCAGGCGAACGAGAGCGGGAAGCTTTAGGTTTACGGATCTTAACTGAGGTAAATTTTTTTCGTAGATCAACAATAAAACCATCAACCCCTTCTCCTTGAAATAATTTAACTAAAAATTTACCCCCCGGGCGCAATACCTTTTGAGCAAAATCAGCCGCGAGTTCGGCTAGATACATACTTTTTGGCTGATCAACACTTTTTTGGCCGGTGATATTTGGAGCCATATCGGAAAGCACCAAATCGACAGTGTATCGTTTATGTAATTCATTAACTCGCTCAAAACAGACTCTTCAGTAAAATCACCTTGGATAAAATGAACTCCGGTGGGCGGAGTCATTGGTAAACAATCCAATGCAATTATTTGACCTTTACCTTTCAATAACTCCACCGCCACCACAGTCCAGCCGCCGGGAGCCGCGCCTAAATCCACTATTCTCATCCCGGATGTAATTAATCTTGTCCTTTTCTTGCAATTCCAACAACTTGTAGGCTGCTCTGGAAGGATAGCCCTCTCGCTTGGCTTGTTTGACATAATAGTCGCTTAAATGTTCTTGCATCCACGGGTTCGGCATCTTACGGATATTATAGCATATTTGTACTTAATTATGTTAGCATTGAAAGTGAACAAGTTTCATATTGCAATTTTTTGAATGGAAAGAGATACTATTTTAATGAAAAACTTGTGGACTGTATTCTACATCATAGTTACCTGCTGCTGCATGACTGCCTGTAGCACGGATGGGGTTAATAATTATGCCGCAGGTATTAGCGGACCTAGAATGAAAGCCCCTTTAAATCATCAACAAACGATATTGGTTCTATCCACATTAAATAATGTGGATATTCAGGTTATCAGTGAGAACATATTTAATTACCATAAATTAGGCGACACTCAGCTTCTCTCTTCGAGTATAAATACTGAATTAAGTAATCTGATTGCTGAGCAACTGATAAAATCAGATTTTGAATCAGTGAGGCCAGCCGCGATCAACGGAAGCAATGCTCTTAACAAACAAGATATTCAAGCTTCTGCTACTACCTTAACTCCTTCTGCTAAAAGATTTTTAAAATGGCACATGGGTGGCAACCGTGCCGACATTCTTATTTTAATAACCCAGAACGGGGGGCATACTTTGAATTTTGATCTGAAATGTGAGCTCGGCCAAGCTGGAAGTTACAACCAAGCCATTATTGAACCTCATTTATACTTGTACAAAATATATGTAATCGATACTCATCATTTTTCTATCTTAACGTGGGTTACTGGAAGCGCTAATTCCAACTTGCAAAACACCTTTTTGTGTAAGTCACCCAAAGAATATTCCAAGGAGAATTTTCAAGAGTTACATGAAATTGTGGTGAATGGTTTAAGTCAAGCCGTTGTTTCCGACATTTTAAGGGTTTTGTCCATTTGAGACAGTCGCCAAAGTAATACAAATCCAGGGACGGCCAACAAAGTGGACAAAATAAAAAAGTTTCCCCATCCCAAATGTTTTACCAACCATCCATCTCCAGAAACAAAAAAAACCCGGGTAACGCCGATTAAACTAGAAAATAACGCATATTGTGTGGCGGTATAGCGCTTATCACAGAGACTCGCCATATAGGCCGCGTACGAAGCCCCAGCCATACCACTGGCCAAATTCTCGATGGTGATGACAGCCGCTAACATGATCAAACTCGCTTGCTGCAATAATAAGGTAAACGTTAAAATTGCAAAAGCCTGTAAAAAGCCAAAAATCCATAACGATCTATAGATTCCCCATTTTATTAATAACAATCCACCGATTAAACCACCGGCTATCATAGCGCCTAGACCAAAATTTTTACCCAGCAATCCGATCTGTATTTTGGTAAAACCCAAATCTAGGTAAAAAGGGTTTAACAAATCAGTCGCCATTTGGTCGCCTAATTTATAAAATAGAATGAACAGTAAGATAATCCAAGCGCCGTTGCGGCTAAAAAACTGTTTAAAAGGTTCAATCACAGCCGATTCCAAGGTCGTCGGATGTATGAGGTCTTTAACTTTGGGAGCCAAAATAGAGGTGAGGATACCAATCACCATTCCACAAGCCATCAGCAGATAAGTTTTATGCCAGCCTAAGATATCGGCCAAGGGTAAAGCCCCTGCACTGGCGATTACCATCCCAATCCGGTAGCCGGCAATTCCTAAAGAAAATCCAAACCCTAACTCTTCTTCATCCAGAATCTCTCTGGTATAGGCATTGATCACAATATCCTGACTGGCGCTAAAAAAAGCAATCAGCATACAGGCGCTGGCTAGTAAGAAAGTATGGGCGGCTGGTTTGATCCATGCCATTAATCCGATGCTGAATAAAAGACAAATCTGCCAAATCAGCATCCAGCCCCGCCGCCGGTCCAAGAAAGGAGGAACAAATCGGTCCATAAGAGGGGACCAGACAAATTTTATGGTATAGGGCAGGCCTACATAGGCGAATAACCCAATCGTGATAATATTGATGCCTTCATCATGCATCCAAGCTTTAAGAGTTCCGCCAATCAATAATAGAGGAAGGCCTGACGAAATACCCAGGAAGAAAACAGCCAACATTTTCCTAGTAAACACTGCACGCATCAATGGAATCATCCTGTTATTCTACTGAATCCCTGTTCTCAATACCACAGGCTATTGATGGGGTGTTGGGGCTATGGTGATTTTTATTGTATTTGTACTGGAAGTACATCCATCCCTATTACACAGAGTGACTGCTAAAGTATGTGAAGGTTCAATTGGATCTAAACTGAGTTGTGCGCTTGCATTTTGCCCATCGGGACTAGTATTGATTTCAACACTGTTAAAAACAGTATCTTCATTATCCACCACATTCCAAGTAGAACCTAAACCTCCTTTATGCCGAATTGAAGACCAGGAAACGGTAATTTTACCAGTGGAATTCGGCTCTCCGTCTTTAGGTGCGGAAATAGTGGGAGCGTCTGGTGCGGAAGCGGGTTGGTCCTCGGGTTGATTCCCGTTAGATTTATGGCAGCCCAGCATTAAGGCAGCGCAAAAAGAAACCACGAGAATTTTGACGACAAATCGGAGTTTTTGCATATTTACCTCTTTCACCTACCTGCACTGTTCAGTTAGGGCGTTATGATAGCTTGTATAAGTTATGAAGTCAATAATTTGACAAGGTGAACATTTCTAGTCCAAAATCTTGTTTATGTCTATACCTTCTTTATTGACTTTACCTATTAAAGGAGAGCGATTATTGCTGCACTCCTGCTGTGCTCCTTGTTCTGGGGAAGTTATGGAGCGTCTTTTGGCATCGAAAATTGACTATACTATCTTTTTTTACAATCCCAATATCCACCCATTAGAAGAATATTTACTGCGCAAAAATGAAAATATCCGTTTCGCCGAAAAACATAAGGTTCCGTTTGTTGATGCGGATTATGATACTGATGAATGGTTCAAACGCGCTCGAGGTATGGAAAATGAACCAGAACGCGGAATTCGTTGTACTATGTGTTTTGATATGCGCTTTCAGCGAACCGCTTTGTATGCTCATGAACATGGATTTAAGATCATCACCAGTTCTTTAGGTATTTCTCGCTGGAAAAATATGGATCAAATTAATGACTGCGGGGTTCGAGCGGCCGCTTCTTATCCTGAAATGATTTACTGGACTTTTAATTGGCGAAAGGAAGGCGGCTCCGCCAGAATGATTGAAATTTCTAAACGCGAACAATTTTATCAACAAGAATATTGTGGATGCATTTATTCGTTACGGGATACCAACCGTTGGCGGCTAAAAAATGATCGGGAAAGAATTAAAATAGGCCAGCAGTTTTATCACCCTACCGATCCACAAGATAACAAAATGCCAGACTAGGCTCCTGCTATTCCCTGTTTTTACGCGATGCTCGGCAAAGCCTGCGCTCGCGCTCAAGGGGGAGAATCGCGATTCTCCCCCTTGAGAATTCCCCCATCACGTAAGGAATTAATCCCGGGAATGGCTGTCCTGCTATAATTAGAATATATACCTTCATTGCGGAGGCTTTTATGATGCATAAAAAATGCTCTATATTCGGGTGGATCTGCCTAATACTAACCGTTATCGGCGGCATTAACTGGGGTTTGGTCGGGATTTTTGGTTATAATTTAGTTTATCATTTAGTCGGAACCTGGCCCGCCGTAGAAAGAATTATCTATATTGTTGTCGGTGTAGCCTCAATAATACTGATATTTTTAGCAGGTAGCAAATGTTTGGGACGATGCAAAACAGGACAAGTTTGTGATAAATGTAAATGCAAGGAGCCACATGATGATCACATGGTTCCCCCTCCCAATCCACCCCTAAGTTAACCTTGTCATTAAGAGCGTGAGCGAAGCCTTCGCTTACGCTCGCGTGGCATAAAGATCGTATTCAGAGCTATCCGTAATCTTTACCTTAACAAATTCGCCAATTTTAAGCGTGTGGCCATCTTCAATATAGACAACCCCATCAATTTCCGGCGCATCGCCAGGACTACGGGCAATCGCACCTTCCTCGTCCACCTGATCCACCAAAACCACACACTCTTGGCCTATTTTGTTCTTCAATTTCTGATTGCTGATCACGGCTTGATGAGCCATAAATCGTTCATAACGTTCTTGCTGAATTTCCGCGGGTATGGGATCAGAAAGATTATTGGCAGAAGCGCCTTGCACTGGAGAGTATTTAAAGCAACCTACACGGTCTAACTGTGCCGCACTCAAAAATTCTAATAACTCTTCAAATTCCGCTTCTGTTTCACCTGGGAAACCAACAATGAAGGTGCTGCGAAGGGTGATCTCTGGACAGATCTCACGCCAAGTTTGAATCCGTTGTAAAACATTTTCGGCATTGGCGGGTCGTTTCATCAACCGCAAAACCCGTGGGCTTGCGTGTTGAAAAGGAATATCTAAATAAGGCAAAATTTTCCCTTCCGCCATGTATGGAATGACTGCATCCACATGCGGGTAAGGATACACATAATGCAATCGAACCCAAATGCCCAGCTCCCCCAATGCCGCACATAAATTAATAAAACGGGTGTCCTGTTGATATTGCATATCCACGCCGTAAGCGCTGGTGTCCTGGGAAATAACTAACAACTCCTTCACTCCCGCTGCGGCCAATTTTTTGGCTTCGGATATCACTTCCGCCAAAGGTCTGCTTACCAGCTTACCCCTCATACTAGGAATAATACAAAAAGAGCAACGATGATTGCAGCCCTCCGAAATTTTTAAATAGGCATAATGCCGAGGAGTCAATTTAATTCCTTGTGGCGGTACTAAGCTGGTAAACGAATCCAAAGAGGGCGGCGGTAATTGCCGGTTTACAGCTTGCACCACGGATTCATAGGATTGTGGCCCGCTGATATGCAATACTTCAGGACAACGCTGCCGTATTAAATCTGCTTTCACTCCTAGACAACCGGTCACTATCACTTTACCGTTTTCTGCCAACGCTTCTTGAATAGTGGCAATGGATTCTTCTACCGCAGATTCTATAAATCCGCAGGTATTGACTATCACCACATCTGACTTAGAAAACGTGGGAGATAATTCGTAACCCTGAGCACGCAGTTGAGTGATGATTCTTTCAGAATCGACCAAAGCCTTGGGACAACCTAAGCTGATAAAGCCTACGCGAGGTGATTGCATATTTTACCTTGATTATTTTATCGCCGTATTGTAACATAAATCCTTAAAAATAGGATGTTTATGCGCAATAATCTCATCGCTGTCACAGTCGATATAATCTGTATTAAACCGGCGCCTAAACCTCAACAAATCGCTTTGATTTTACGGGGGAATCCGCCATTTGCAGGCCAATGGGCTTTACCTGGTGGTTTTATCGAAGCGGATGAAGATTTAGAAGATGCCGCCCGGCGTGAATTATGGGAAGAAACACACCTGGCTCCTGCTTTTTTAAAGCAGTTTCATTGTTTTGGGCTGCCAGGCCGTGATCCCCGTGGAAGAACCATCAGTATTGCTTTTCTCGCTTTTATTGATAAAGAGCAAACCGGTCAAGCCGGCGACGATGCCGTTTCTTTTGCTTGGTTCCCGCTCTGTTCATTGCCGCCTTTGGCATTTGATCATAATCAAATTATTGCCACTGCACTCGAATCGGAATTTTTTAAAAAATAAAAATGAAGGTAAAGTGAAAAACAATTACCAGCAAAGAGTAATTTTCTTCGCCTGTTTAACCTTGATAATCGGCTTGATGGCGATGGACTTTATCAATCCCTCGTTACCCTACATTATGCAAAGCCTCTCAACTACCCAAGCGGCTACCAAGGGATTAATTATCACATATCTACTCGCCATGGCAGTAGCACAACTGTTCTATGGTACTTACAGCGATAATTATGGGCGCAAAAAAGCCTTGTTCTTAGCCTTTGCCATTGCGATTTTCGGCTTTTTATTATCAGCAGTCAGTAACAGCATTCAAATGTTATATATGGCCCGCTTCATCACTGCTTTGGGAATGGCAGCGACGCCAGTGATATCGAGAGCACTCATCGTAGATGTCTGCCACGACCATGATTCACTCAGAAAAGGCTTTTCTTATTTTGCCATGTTTAGTCAAATTTCTCCGGCGATTGCCCCTTTTTTCGGCGGCCTAACCCAATACCTTTCATCCTGGCAAATCTCTTTCTATGTTTTAGCGGCTGTCAACTTAATGTCATTCATTGTACTTTGGAATTTTATGCCGGAAACACAACAGATACCACAATACAAGAAAAAATTATTACAGCAATTAAAAACTTACTTCGAATTAAGAAAATTACCCTCATTTTTACTTTTTAGCCTATTATCCAGTTTAATTATGAGTCTTACTCTAGGTTATTATAGTTTGATGCCATTCATCTTCCATCATCTTGGCTTAAACTCCATAATCAACGGGTTAATGTGTATTCCCTACGCAATGGGATTATTAATCGGCGCTCTGGCTATGTCGACTTTCCTCAAGCGCTTCGAATCAGAAAAATTATTTATTTATTGTTTAATTATTAATTTTTTGTTTTTGGCGCTGGGAATGATCGTTTCATTTTACTTTGATAATTTATGGATAATCACTGTATTTGCGTTTATTTTAGGATTTTTATGTGGTGTCACAGCACCATTGTCACTCACATTGGCAATGCAAGGATTTGAAGTTAATCGCGGAGCAGCCAGCGCCATGCAAGCTTTTATTCGTTATTTTTTTTGCGGAATTGTGTTAACATTGGGTAATTTCTTAAAAATAAGCTATTTGTATCAGGTCTTAGCTATATTTTTAATTATCAGCACGATTATGTTATTTTTTTACTTCTTTTTTAAGAAAGTAAATTATCCCTGGAAAGAAAACGCCACCAAAGAACTTCTAAGTTAACACTATTGAATAACTTCCGGATTTAATAAAAACTGCCACAATGGGATGATATGAATGAAAGTAAGATCAGCTATATTATCCGGAATATCACTTTGAGATACAATAAGACAAGGCTTCGCCTGAGGAAATGATTTCATTGCTTCTTTTAATGCCTCAAGCTCACGCTTTAAAGTTTTTTGATCATTGAAGCCTTCAAACATCACTTGCACCAAAGATATGATCTTATTCCCCTCATGTACGACAAAATCAACTTCCCCACGATTCTTCCAATAATAAACAGCGTATCCTTGCTGTTTTAAAGTATTAAAGACTACTGATTCTATTGATTTGCCTTGATCAGGTGATAACGACAAACTAGTTTGATTGCGTAAGCCACAATCTAATGCATAAATTTTTTGTGGATTGCGCTGCCGTTCTGCTATTTTTAAACTAAAAAATGGCATTAATTCTAATAAAAATGTTTCTTGCAAATATTGGCAATAGTCTTGAACCAGCATTGTAGATACACCAAATAAGTTCCCAAGTCGATTAAAACTAATTAAAGAGCCAGTATGCGTCATTAAATGCACAGCTAAAGCACGTAAAGTAAGTAAATCGCGAATATTATGACGCATTGCTAAATCCTTTAGCAAAATATCATCAAAATATTGCACTAGAATTTTCACTCGGCTTTTATCTTCTTTCGCAAGCACAATTCGAGGTAAGCTTCCCCATCGCAAATAAAAATGGATAGCATGAGCAATTTCCGCTGGTGGTGAAAAAGGCCATGGCTTTGCAGGGATATTAATCGACTTAAATTCCAGTAATTCAGTTAAATTCAACGGATGTATATTAAAATTAACGTGACGTCCAGTTAATAAAGTAGCCAGTTCGCGTGACATCAATTTGGAAGAGGATCCAGTTATAAAAATTTTTATATTTTCAGTCTCATTTCTAGCTCGCACCCACCGTTCCCATTCTGGAACATTTTGAATCTCATCAAAAAATAAATATGCTTTGCCAGTAGGATAAACTTGTGACCTGTAAATTTGATATAAAATATCTAGCAACTCTAATGTAAGAAAAGGTGCAAGCGCAGGTTCTTCAAAATTAACATGCAGCATGGCTTTTTGTGCAACGCCCTCACCTTCTAGAGAATCCATAATTTGATATAAAATTGTGGATTTTCCTGATCGACGCAAACCAGTAAGCGTAACAACCTCTTCTGTGTGCATAAAATACACAATATCCGCAGTAACTTCTCGTTTGCGGCCACTTTCTAAAGCATTCGAACCCCAGCGGTTCCATTTTAAAAGAGTATCAATTCTCATATTATTATTTCGTTTGATATACCTAACAAATTTATACTTATTTATTAGATATGTCAAACAAATATCTAAAATCCTTATTTTTCAGAATATTACAGATTCTTAATCATCGACAAAAGCTGTTCTTCGGTTAATTGAGCGCTCTCTCCAGAACCGCTTAAAATATCATCGGCTAAATGGCGTTTATGCTGATGCAATTGCAAAATTTTTTCTTCGATGGTATTTAAACTTATAAATCTGTAGATAGTGACTGGTTTTTGTTGTCCCAGGCGATGGGCGCGATCCGCAGCTTGATCTTCTACTGCAGGATTCCACCAAGGATCTAATAAAATAACATAATCGGCTGCGGTAAGGTTAAGCCCTACACCTCCAGCTTTTAAACTCAGCAGGAAAAAATCACTTTTGCCAGCTTGGAAGTCCTGAATTAAATCTTTTCTGACAGTTGCTGGAGTACTCCCATCTAAATATTGATAGCGCATCTTTTTGCGATCCAGTAAGTCGCGAACTATCGCAAGATAACCGACGAATTGACTAAAAATTAAAGCCTTGTGATTGTTTTCAAATAATTCATCCAGCAAGTAGTCCAACTGTTTTAATTTGCTACTTTCCATCGTTATTTCAGAATTAATTAAGGCAGGGTGACAGCATACTTGTCGTAGGCGCATAATTTCGGCTAAGATTTTAATTCGTTTTTGACCTGCTTTTTGCTTATCATTTTGGGCAATATTTTCCAAAGCTTGTTCACGAATAGCCTGATAAAAGGCCATTTCAGATTCTGATAAGGTTATCTCAATCGTTTTTTCAATTCGGGATGGCAGCTCCTGTAGTACTTCATTTTTAAGCCGGCGCAAAATAAAAGGTTTAATGAGCAGTTTTAAACACTCTTTGATCACCGCGTTTTTATTTTGCTCAATGGGAATGATGAAACGTTGAAAAAAATCTTTTTCTGAATTTAATAATCCAGGGTTAAGAAAGTGAAATAAACTCCACAATTCTCCTAAATGATTTTCGATAGGCGTTCCAGTTAATGCTAATTTAAAATTAGCCTTCAATTGATAAGCACATTTAGCCCGTTGACTATTTGAATTTTTAATTGCTTGCGCTTCATCTAAAACTAACACCTGCCAGATTTGTTTTTTAAGTATATCTATACAATTTGGCAATAACCCATAACTGCAAATAATCACATCATAAGATTTAGCTTGCTCAATTAAAAGATCGCGCATACCACCAGCAAAAGAATGCACTTTTAATTCAGGGCTGAATTGATGTATCTCGTTGATCCAGTTATGACATACCGATGTGGGCGCTATCACTAAACTAGGTCCATGTTCAGCTTTTTTAAGTAAAATCGCAATGGCTTGCAAAGTTTTTCCCAAGCCCATATCATCTGCCAAACATCCCCCGACCTCCCATTGTGCTAATCGACATAACCATTGGAAACCTTCTAATTGATAATGACGTAATTGTGCAGTTAAACCTTGAGGAAGAGTGACATCAGCCACTTGACTTGCCTGTATCTTCTCCATGGTTTTTTGCCAAGATTCGTCTATTTGAACTTGGTTAAAATCCTGAAGGATTTCATTAAAAGAATAAGCGCCTAGTCGATGTATACGTAAATTATCCTTTGCTTCTTGTGTCAAAGCTTTCATTTGTAACAATCGATTTTTAAAATGTTGAGTTAATGCCAAATAACTACCATCTTCCATTGGAACAAATCGCCCTTCAGATTGTTCAAGCAAATGCAACAAGGTCCTTATTTCCAAAATATGCTTTGAATCTATTTCAATTCGTCCATCAATTGAAAACCAGTCATTTTGTTGCTGAATACGTAGTTGTAAATGTTCTACGGAAAGCGTTTTCTTTACAGAAAAACTTTGTCCTTGGGGCCATTGTACCTGCATTTCTAGTGGACATTCTTTGAGTTCAGCTAAAAATTCTAAACAATAAAGGACCTTGATTAGACAATTGCTGATTGCTTGCTATTGAATGATTAAGAGTTTGCATATGCTCTAAAATAAGTTGCCAATCTGGCTTCAACTTAACTAAAGACAAAAGCCGTATCGTAGTAGTGTGTCGTAAATAATCATGATAAACCTGCTGTTCTGGATAGGCTTTCTCTTTTTACCCTGTAATTTTTGAGCTAAGAAGCTCCTTTCTGTATTAATTGATGGATGATAGTAGCCATTAAAATCGATTTAAATGAATCCTTGCGGCTCAGCAACCAATCGAAATCAGGTTCTAAAAATAGAATTAGTAGGAAATTTTCAAATTGCAAATTAAATTCGGTGATACTGTGTTGTTTTAAGAAGAATTCAGGTTCATTTTCGGAAATACTGCCATAAAGATTAAATAAAAAATCACGAAATAACAGCTCTGAATCTTTATAATAACTATATGACGATTTCGTAGGATATGTTTTCTGAATCACGCGGATTTTAGCCAGAAAATCCGGCAGCAAAGTCACATCTTTCCATACTTGATGCAAAATAAAAATAGAACATGTGTTATTGATTTCATGAAGCAAACCCTCAGACTTTAATTTTTTAATGAGACTTGTCACTTCAGTAATTTTAAAATTTTCTCCATCGGATTTATGAATTCGTAATTTTTGCAATATGCGACAACAGTCTTCACTGTTCGTTGCTCTAACAAATAATGCTTTTAATTGCAGGATTTTCTTTTCATCAGCCGAAAGAAGGCGGATCTTTCCATAGCCGATTCTTTGAGATCGAACAGTTCTTTCTCTGGTCGATTTAAATTTTGGTATTTCAGAAGCATAGTTTTTTCCCTAAAGTGACAAACCGATTTTGCATCCGCAATCTATCTTAACTTCCTAAGTACTTTTTAGAAAAGACCCAATTCCAATTTGGCGGCGTCTGACATTTTTTCCCGGCTCCAGGGAGGATCAAATACGATATCGACTACCGCAGCGGCTACCTGAGGAATGCGTTCTATTTTTTGTTTGGCGTCTTCAGCAATCACCGGCCCCATGCCGCAACCAGGAGCAGTCAAAGTCATCGTGATTTGAACTTCATATTGATTTTTATTTGGTTCTTTCACCACACAATCATAAACCAAACCGAGATCGACAATGTTTACTGGAATTTCCGGATCGTAAACCGTGCGTAACATCGCCCAAACTTGTTCGTGGACAGTTGCATTTGGCGGTAAATCGGCTAAAGGATCGGCGGTTTGTTTGCCTATGGCGTCTGCATCTTTACCTTCCAACCGCGCCAAATTTCCAAAAACCTCTAAAGTAAAGCTATTACCCAGTTGCTGAGTGATTTTAACTTCCATACCTTTGCGCAATTTCATCTTGGCGCCAGAAGGAACCATCGCCACATTGCAATCTCGCAAAATATAGACTATTTCGATTTCAGACATCTTCCTGCTCTAATTTTTTGTGTTTAGGTAAATTAAAACTTTCACCGCAGCCGCATTCTCCAGTCACGTTGGGATTATAAAATACCAATTGTTTTTGTCCTAAGCTTTTGGAAACTAAATCTACCTGGACACCCTTAAGTACCTCTAACCACACTGGGTCTAAAAACACAGTTAAATCCTGAGAACTCTTAAATTGAATATCTCCTTCTTTTGGCTCAGAAACCACTTGAGGTACATATTTGTAACCAGAACATCCCTTTTTTTCCACCGTGACCCTAAAGCCACCTTTGGGAAAACGACTCAAAGATTTTTTAATATGCTCAACCGCTTTATCAGTAAATTGTAAAATATCTTCATTCATTTATTTTCTCCAAAAAAAATTTTTCAGTCTTTCAAAGCCGCCAACGCTGTATGCCAAGCTAAAGTAGCGCATTTTACCCGCATGGGAAATTCTGCAACACCCGCCAATGCCTGTAATTTATTCAATGGTGCGGTGTTTTTTTGAGATTGGCCGGTCACCATAGCCTGAAAATCAGCAAATAAAGTTTCAATTTCAGCCGTTGTTTTTCCGAGGAGTGCTTCAGTCATTAACGACGCCGAAGCCATAGAGATGGCACAACCACAGCCTTCAAATTGCGCTTGTTGCACTTTGCCTTGAGCTTTTACAAGGTATATCGTAACTTTATCACCGCACAAGGGATTAAAACCTTCGTGCATACCATCAGCGGACTCCAACTTCCCAAAATTTCTGGGGGAGCGAGAATGGTCGATGATTAATTCTTGATAAAGCTCATTCAAATCAGCCATTTTTACCTCTAGCAAATAACTTAATGACTTTTTTTATAGAATTCGCCAAGTGATCTATTTCTTCAAGATCGTTGTAAATCCCAAAAGAAACACGCACAGTCGCCGATACTTGCAAACAATCCATTAACGGCATAGCACAATGATGTCCGGCGCGAACAGCAATACCATCGCTATTGAATATGGTCGCAATATCATGGGGATGTGCATTGGCCATGGTAAAAGAAACGATGCCCGCTCTTAAGTTTGGGGCAGGTAATATTTTGATCTCCGGTAACTGCTGCAATGTTTGCAAAGCATAAGCCGTTAAACTTTGTTCATGTTGAACCAGTTCTGTAAAGTCTATTTGTTGTAAAAATTTAACCGCAGCATCCAAACCCACTGCGCCGGCAATATGGGGAGTACCCGGCTCAAATTTTGCCGGTGCATCAGCAAATTCAGTTTTTGCAAAGCTGACCCGCTTAATCATTCCACCACCCGTTTGATACGGCGGCATTTGGTTTAACCATTCGGTTTTACCATAAAGCACACCAATACCGGTGGGACCATACATTTTGTGACCGGAAAAAACATAAAAGTCACATCCCAGATCTTGCACATCAATCGCTAAATGCCCCACTGCTTGAGCCCCGTCAATCAGTACCGGAATTTCTCTTTGCTTAGCCGTTGCAATCATTTTTTTTATGGGATTAATGGTTCCCAAAACATGTGAGACATGAGTCACAGCCACCAACTTAGTGCGCTCATTCAAAAGACCCTCATAGGCTGATTGATTTAAACTACCGTCAGTTTGCAAAGGAATCACTCGCAAAATTGCACCCGTGCGCTGACACAGCATCTGCCACGGAACAATATTGGCATGGTGTTCCATCGTGGAAACAATGATTTCATCACCTGCTTGAAAATAAAAAGCGCCTAAGCTACCGGCTACTAAATTAATGGACTCAGTGGCGCCTCGTGTAAATATAATTTCCTGAGTATATTTAGCATTGATAAATTGTTGCAAAGATTGCCGCGCAGATTCATAAGCAGTGGTAGCCCGTTCACTGAGCGTGTGAACACCTCGATGCACGTTAGCGTGATCATTTTGATAATAATTTTGTATCGCCTCAATGACTGACTGAGGTTTTTGGGCACTGGCGGCAGTATCCAAATAAATCAGCGGTTTTTCCGCTATTTTTTGTTGCAGTATAGGAAAATTGTTCTTAAACATACAACCTTTCCTCAAAACGTTTCTGAATGTAATGAAAGCCAGCAAAATCAGAGATTCGATCTAATATTTCTTTAGCAAATCCTTGCATCAGCAATTTTCTTGCGTTTTTTTCCGAAATACCACGGCTGCGTAGATAAAATAAAGCATCTTGGTTTAAATTTCCTACTGTAGCGCTATGACTGCATTTAACATTGTCGGCGCAGACTGCCAGTTCAGGTTTAGTATTGACTTCAGCGAGTTTTCCCAGCAATAAATTGGGGTTAGCTTGAGTGGCGCTGACATGCTGGGCATGTGGTCGCACGATTATTTTGCCATTAAATACCGCTTTGCCTTCATCAGCAATCATTCCTTTAAAATATTGCCGGCTTTGAGTATGTGCTTGTTGATGATCAATGCGAGTATGGAAATCAATATGCTGGCCCGCTTGAGGAAAATAAAATCCGGATAATTCACAATTTGCACCAGGCTGGTGCAAAGAAAAATGCACATCTTCACGATTTAATTTGCTACCAAAAGCCAAATGAAAAGACCTTACTTGACTATCCCGGCCTAATTCCATCAAAGTATTGGCGATATGAAAAGCGCGAATGTTTTCTTGTTGTAATTTACAATAGTTAAGCTGAGCGTGATCATCGACTGAAATAACAGTCACGATATTATTAAAATAGCACCCGGCATTTAAACCCACATATTCTTCGATGAGTGTGGCGCAGGAATTCTTACCCAAACGTAATGCATGACGCGGGTGTTGTATTGAATTCTGCTCGTTTTCACCAGCAGTGACATAAAGCAAATGTAGCGGTTTGGTTAATTTTATATTTTCCGGCAAGGATAGAAATAAACCTTCACCACACAGTGCTCCATTAAGCCAATGAAATACAGATAATTCGGACAAGGTATTGTTTTGTGCAATCTCAGTTGCCGCGGCAAAGTGGTTTAAAATCACATACTCGGATAAATCTTGTAGCGAGGAATGCTGTGGGCTGAAAAAACCGTTTATAAAGGTGATACGATAACTTTCTGCGATTTCATAATTGGAAAGATTGATTGAATTGGGAGCAGAATGTCCCGTAAATTCCTCTGCTAATAAAGATGCTACAGAAGTATATTTCCAATTTTCATCTTTTCTATTAGGAAATCCCTTCTGTAAAAACAGTTGCAGTTGTTCAACACGCCAATTTCCTAGTTTTTCGCCACGCGCATCAACAGATAATTTTAAAGCAGCTTCTGACCAACACGGACTTAGTTTTGACATCATCACTTCTCCGCGCCAGTTAATAAATCTTGGTATCCCTGTTGTTCTAAGTCGAGTGCAAGCTGTTTATCGCCGGATTTAATAATTTGCCCTTTTGCTAATACATGCACATAATCGGGTTCAATATAACTTAATAAACGCTGATAATGAGTCACCACGATTATAGCGCGCTCCGCACTGCGCAGGCTATTCACGCCTTTAGCAACAATTTGCAAAGCATCAATATCTAAGCCTGAATCAGTTTCATCTAAAATTGCCAATTTTGGCTCCAGCATCAGCATTTGCAAAATTTCGTTGCGTTTTTTTTCACCGCCGGAAAAACCTTCATTGACTGATCGATGTAAAAATTTTTCGTCCATTTCTAACATCGCCATTTTCTCTTTCACCAATTGCATAAAATCAAAAGCATCTACACTGGTTCGCCGCGTTGTTTTCGTATGCTGTTATAAGCGGTTTTTAAAAAATATAAGATTATTAACACCAGGAATTTCTACAGGATATTGAAAAGCTAAAAATAATCCTGCTGCAGCGCGCTGTTCTGGAGCTAACGTCAATAAAGATTGACCGAAAAATACGATCTCGCCTTGATTGAATGTCATATTCCGTCTCGACCCGATAATACATTCGCTAAAGTGCTTTTACCAGAACCATTGGGACCCATAATGGCATGCACTTCCCCGGGATTGACTTGTAAATTAATTCCTTTTAGTATCTCAATTCCGTTCACTGCAGCATGTAAATTTTGAATCGATAACATGTTTTTTTAATACCTCTTTTTTGAAATTCGGCGTTAACCTACACTGCCTTCTAAACTCACCGCCATTAATTTTTGCGCTTCAACCGCAAATTCCATGGGTAATTCTTTAAATACTTCTTTACAAAAACCATTGACAATCATCGATACTGCATCTTCGGCGTTGATTCCACGTTGGCGGCAATAAAATAATTGGTCTTCACCAATGCGCGAAGTGGATGCCTCATGCGCAATTTGAGCGCTGTGAATTTTTTACTTCAATATAAGGAAAAGTATGAGCCGCAGCACAAATCGCCAATTAACAAAGAATCACATTGACTATAATTTCGTGCATCCATCGCAGTTGGCGCCACTCGCACTAAACCTCGGTAAGTATTTTGACCATGTCCTGCTGAAATTCCTTTGGCAATAATCGTGCTAGTAGTATTTTTTCCGATATGAATCATTTTGGTGCCGGTATCCGCTTGCTGATAATGACGAGTTAGCGCCACCGAATAAAATTCACCAACAGAATCATCACCTTGTAAAATGACACTGGGATATTTCCAAGTAATGGCGGAACCGGTTTCCACTTGCGTCCAGGAAATTTTAGAATGAACGCCGCGGCAAGCTCCGCGCTTGGTGACAAAATTATAAATTCCACCTCGCCCCTGTTCGTCACCGGGATACCAATTTTGCACGGTGGAATATTTGATTTGCGCACCTATCCAAAGCAACCAATTCCACCACTGCGGCATGTAATTGATTTTCATCGCGCATGGGCGCAGTGCAACCTTCTAAATAACTCACATAACTGTCTTCGTCAGCAATAATTAATGTCCGTTCAAATTGACCGGTATTGGCGCTGTTAATGCGAAAATAAGTGGACAATTCCATCGGGCAACGCACACCTTTGGGAATATAAACAAATGAACCATCGCTAAAAACCGCGGCATTTAAAGCGGCATAAAAATTATCTCGATAAGGAACTACCGAGCCTAAATATTTTTGTATCAATTCCGGATGATTTTTCACCGCTTCGGAAAACGAGCAAAAAATAACTCCCGCTTCGGCTAATTTTTCTTTAAAAGTGGTGGCCACAGAAACACTGTCAAATACTGCATCCACTGCCACGCCCGCTAAACGTGCCCGCTCATGCAACGGAACGCCTAATTTCTCATAGGTTTCCAATAATTTAGGATCCACTTCATCTAAACTTTTAGGCGCGTTTTTCGGGATTTTGGGCGCTGAATAATAACTGATATTTTGATAATCAATCGGTGCGATTTTCAGATGCTGCCATTCCGGCGGCTGCAGCGTCAACCAATGCCGATAGGCCTGTAATCGCCATTCCAATAAAAATTCAGGCTCATTTTTTTTTTGGGAAATTAAGCGAATCACTTCTTCATTGAGTCCAGGCGGAATTGATCTGCATCAATATCAGTGACAAAACCATGTTGATAGGCCTTTGCCATCGCGGCATTTAAGTATTCACGGTCTTTAGACACGGTCCACCTCCTCCACCAAAGGACGGCTTAAGTCCAACAAAGTAAATTTTTTTAACTCTTTAACGATTAAATTATTGATAAAACGCCAATTACTGCGCATGGTGCAGCGTGCATCGTGCACGCAATTATTATTTAATTGGCAGCATTCAGTTAAAGCGGGCGCCCCATCCACTGCCCCGATAATGTCAACGAGGTTAATTTCTTGAGGTTTTTTACTCAAACAATAACCACCGCTGGGACCCCGAATGGAATGAATTAGGCAAGCTTCGTGCAGGAGCTTTAAAACTTTGCTCACTGTAGGTAAAGTAATACCCGTGCGCTCAGCCAGTGCCGACGCGCTAAAACAACGCTGCGGGTCTGAGGCCAGCTCGTGTAAGATTAATAATCCGTAATCAGCTAAGCGGCTGATTTTTAACATAAAAATATCCTCAAGGAAAAACTAAGGAATATCCACCTATATATAGTACCGATATTGTACTATATAGGCAAGAGTTTATCAATCCCGGCAATCTGGTCAAAATTTAATCAAATAAACCTTAATTTATTCCAAACATCGTGAATATTTCCCGCCTACGCCAAGGGGTGAGCCGCATCAAGAGCACTATTTTTTCGCTATGGATAGAGCATGCACTATATTCTTAGAAAGATTGTGCAAGCAACATCCATGGAGCCGTAACCAGCTCAGGGACGCAACAATGCTTTAGTCCGATGAGGGATCGTAAGGGAAATGAGAACGGAGCGACCTTCCCCTTCATTCCTGGAATCTGATTTTTACCAGAGCCCAGGCTACAAACCAGGAAACAAGCCCGCTTCAGCACGAGTTGCTGTATTATGTTAAAATAAATCAAATCACCACCCGGGTCAACCCAAATGGTATCCCATGAACAATGAATATAGATATGCCACTGCTAAACGTGTCACATTAGTGAATGCGTTAAGCAATATTTTGCTGGCAGTTTTCAAGATTACAGTGGGTTACTGGGGACACTCTCAAGCATTGCTCGCAGATGGCGTCCATTCTTTATCTGATTTAATCAGCGATGCCTTGGTATTAGCAGCGGCCAAAATAGGCCATAAAGTTCCCGACGCGGATCATCCCTATGGCCACTTACGTTTTGAAACTTTAACAGCAATGATTATCGCCATCATCTTAATGGCAGTTGGTGGCTCTATCATTTATAACGCCTACCAACATATGTTCCATGCTAGGATAATATTCATAAACAGCGGCTTAATTCTGCTCGCTGCACTGATCTCTGTAGCTATCAAAGAATGGTTATATAGATACACCTTGATTCACGCCAAAAAGATTTATTCCGACTTATTATTAAGCACCGCTTACCATCATCGCACTGATATGTGGATTTCTTTGTTAGTCGTCATCAGTGCTTTGGCTACTCATTTCCATTTAAATTACGTGGATACGATTTGCGCCGCAATCATTGCCATCATTATCTTACAATCAGCCATCCAATTATTTATTCGAGGTTTAAAGGAACTGATTGATACTGGAGTCGATAAAACCACATCAAATCAGATTAAAGAATGTATTATAAAAACCAGCGGAGTTGCCTCTATCCACCAATTACGCTCACGCTCACATGGCGGAAAAATTTTAATTGACTTGCATATTATCGTAAACTCGTTTATCAGTGTTTCCGAAGGTCATCATATCAGCGAAAAAGTACAACAAAAACTTTTAAAAAATTTCCCAAAAATTGCCGACATCACGGTTCATATTGACCCTGAGAATGATGAAATTAACCAGCCCAGTCTCAATTTACCTTCCAGAGAGGAATTATTATTACAGTTCAAAGATAACAGCCAAGACCTGCCACATTTTGACGCCATTGAAAAACTGGAGATACATTATTATAATGGCAAAATATATTTGGAGATCGGTTGGCCTGCTAATTTTATAACTACGGATCGGTTGCAGGAAATAGAAGCTATTTATAAAAAAATGATGCTTAAATTTCCATATATCGCAAGCATAAAATTATGGATGAGAATTTAAATGACCAAAACTTTTCTTTTTTATGATATCGAAACTACCGGCCTTAACCCCTGTTTCGATCAAATTTTGCAATTTGCCGCCATTCGCACAGATATTAATTTGAATGAGTTGGAAAGACACAGTTTTAATATTAAATTAAATTGCGATGTAGTACCTTCACCTCAGGCCTCCATAACCCATCAAATTGGGATAACCGAGAATGAGAATCAATTAGATGAATTTTCCGCAATTACTCAGATTCATCAATTGCTGAATACCCCCGGCACCATGAGTATTGGCTATAATTCTCTGGGATTTGATGATGAATTTTTACGATTTTCTTTTTTTCGAAATCTGTTACCACCGTACAAGCACCAGTTCGCGAATCAATGTTCACGCGCAGATTTGTATCCTTGCACAATTATTTTTTATTTATTCAAACCTTCCGTACTGTCAATTTGGCCTGAGATGAATGGCCAGACTAGTTTAAAATTGGAATATCTTAGCGCTGCGAACACACTGGCTCAGGGACAAGCGCATACTGCCATGGTGGATGTTTGCGCGACAGTAGCACTCGCCAAAAAATTTCAATTGGAGCGTGAAACCTGGAATTTTTTATTAACTTATTTTGACAAAAACAGTGACTTGCCACGAATCACGCAACTGGATACCTGTTTTCAAATCGGGGAAAAAAAATTTTCACAAGCTTTGCTCATTGAAGGGAAACTAGGCGCTAAAAATAATTACATAGCTCCAGTACTTTATTTAGGCCCCCACGTACATTACCGCAATCAAAACATTTGGCTACGTTTAGACATGGAGAATTTGGCCGAGCAACCTTATATCATTCGAAGGAAACTGGGCGAAAACAAATTTTTATTACCTTGCAAAGAAAATTATTTAGCAAAAGTTGCTTCAGAACGGCAGCAATTAGTTAAAAAAAATATCATTTGGTTACAACAAAATCCGGATTTTTTACAACAACTCTGTGCTTACCACTGTAATTATACTTATCCTAAGGTTCCCAATGTGGACGCACAAGCCGCTCTGTATGAAAACGGCTTTATTAAATCGGAAGAAGAATCTTTATGGCGGCAATTCCATTTGGCGCCTCTTGCGAAAAAAATGGCGATTGCTCACCAGTTTCCCAACCGCGTACATCAAGAATTGGCTTTACGAATTATGGGCAGGCATTTTTTCCATATTTTATCTGATGAGCAGCAACTACAATTTAAAGAATACCTAGAAAAAGCAACCCAAAGTGACTTAGCCAACGCGCCGATAGATTATCAAGGTCAAAAAAAATTAACCGCATCGTGTGCGTTAGCCGCCATCCAAGAATTACACAATACTTATTTAACTGAGAAACAGCAGCATTTATTGAGTGAGATCAAAGTACGGTGCACCCAGAAATAAGATCTAAAAAAAAATAAAAAAATCCTGAGCGACAATAAATCATGAAAGGACATCAGATTGATTATGCCCAGGATTGTTTTTTATTAAGACTGTTTCGTTGGCTCGATGCGTGCTGTCATCACCGTTTCGAGCTGGTATTGCGCAATGGCGTTCCAGTCATCCAGCATGGACAACAATTGCAGACATTGCGCCTGCTCCATTTGCTGAGCATTACCAATACCTAACACAAACAATAATTGTGTTTTTTCTAGACAATCTTGAACAATTTCCAGAGGCGTTAACCCTCGATGCGAAGGTAGGACGAACGACGAATTTTCAGATACAATGGCCTTAACCATGATCAACTCCGATTTTAGTTGGTTGTGGCTAGTCTCATCATCGTATTGGTGTACGGTGATGGGACGCTTCGCAGAAGTCTCTGCCTTTATGCCTGAAGAACTCAAGGGAGGGCAGAGACTTCAACTTAATGCTTACCTTACCAGAACCCGCTTTGAGTCGCAATGTCCGTAAGATACGGTGACACCCCATACATTTAATAATAGCCATTTGAGAAATAATGAAATTAATCGAGGAAATATAAGTAGACAATAAAATCTCTATGCGAAACTTAGATGAGTGCAAATTTTACCCGTACATTTCAAATTGTAATCCGTTGATTCTCTTTAATATTAAATCGAAATATACGGATTTGACACCACTATTCAGTTCACGGTGCACCCAGAAATAAGAGAGCACTGTCGTTATAAGCTCGATTTTATTGCAGAAATCTTAGCTAAGATTTCTGGTGTATGGCTTCAAATATCTTACTTTGCAGCACAAGAATCCTGCTTAAATTTAACGCAGCCACCTTGGGATGTGGGGGTTGCAGGCTCCGAGCATATGTATTTTACGCAGTAAGAAGGGACACTCGCTTGATAAATTTGTATAGTTTGTTGTTGAGAATGATAAGTACATAAAACCTCTGCACCCTGTTCAGCAGAAGAGGCAATCGCAATGCCTATTTTGGGAGGGTTTTCGGGGCAACTGTTTTGATAAAAGTTAGAAGTCCAGTTTCCTTCAGGAAATCCCAGTTTGGAACTATAAAAATGAGTACTTCCATTATTAGTACAAGTCAAACTCTCTAGATGAGGACAGATAACACTGTCTTGTATGGGTAGTCCAGCTAAAGCTGTTGTGCTAAAAATGATACCGAGGGCAAAAAAATTTACAACAACGGATTTTTTCATAGTTATTCTCCTATTTAAGAAAGTACATTTCCATAAAGTCTTGAGTATAAGTATTAGTAAATACAATGTCAAACTGCTAATCATTGAAGACATAAGATTGTAAGTTTAACGGCTTTAGAATTAAAATTAGAGACTCGTATTTAATTTTTCACTCTGAATTGCAAGGAAATTAAATGAGCAAAGCCATCAAAAATCTAATAGCAGCTAGGTTCCAACCCAATATTGACCGTAGAGGTAGACTTTCCCGAGCAATCATTGGCGTATTATTTTTTTTGATTGCTGGCGTCATTATCTCCAACCAAATGAAATGGTGGCTTAGTTTAATTTTAGTCGGTATAGGATTGTTCACGATTTTGGAGGCTGTTTGCAAATGGTGTATACTGCGAGCCTGTGGGATCAAAACTAAATTGTAAATTTCAACTACATAGAGAAAGAATTTTCATTCCTGGATGAACTAATCCTTGGGACAAGAATCTTGGTGTCATATTTCAGTACGCGACCCAAGGCACCCATATCTGCAGATACGGTGTCACCCATTAGCCCCAGGCGCTTTGAGCCATTTCGGTAAAATTTTTGGTTAGTAACGAGAAGTTTTTTTAAAATAATAAGTTTCAAATAGATATAAAAAACAGGTTAGGCAAATTGCCAATAATAATCCAGTATGTAGCCAGGTATATAATTTAGCTGGGAAATAAAAAAACGAATCAAATTGTGGATGACGTTGATTGAGGGAGCATATAAATCGAATAAGGGATATATAAAAATAAAAACCATCGCCAATGATTTAAAAAAGCCCAAGCTGTTAGGCAAAGTATCAAAGCTTCAACCCCAACACCTTGAGTTAAAAGTGTAATTAAAAAAGAGAAAGCTTTCCCATAAATAGCCATACTTATCAATTGCCAAACTGACCAAATAAGAAAAGGAAGCATCAATAGATTGACTGCCGCTAGGATTTTTAACAGTAGATCCGTTTTTTTATAACAGTCAACTTTTTGAATTTTCATAGACTCATCTCTAAACATAGTCCGCTACTTTTAACCAAGAAACAGCAGCATTTATTGAGCTAGATCGAAGTACGGCGTACCCAGAAATAAGAGAGGTTTGAGCAAAAAAATTTTGAAATTTTTAATGCTGTATGAGCTCCTCAATGCGTCCAATATTCGATACAATAAATTAAATAACGAATTCCTAATAGGAAAATTGATAAAATAACAATGTAAAATGAAATCACTGTACTATTAGAAATAATTCGCTCAAATCGAGTGGTTTGGGATTTAAAGTCGTAATCACCAAATATTTTTCTAAGAGGGTCTTTTTTACGTTTCAGACCGATTGAAGAAATATAACTCACATAAAAATAGCATCTATCGACCGGTTTCTTATATAAAAAATAACTTTGGAGGCTCTTAAATTTTTTATCAAACTTTGGTAACAAAAAAAGGCGAAATAAAAACATAGAGAATAAACAAAAATTAGTAAACAAAAAAATACAACCCATAAGAACTACGTTTAGGGTAACTTTAGGTGAATCAGGAAAAAGTTTATAATCTGGAAAGATCATACATTTTTTCCTTTATCCAATCATAACCCATCCCACTCGCCAATTCGCCTCCATACCCAAAACCAACAACTAGAGCTAATCCAATCAAAATTACAACCCAGCCATCAGGCCCTAAGCAAAGCAAACGAACAACTGAGCCTTTTAATATATTCCCTAATGCGCCCCCTTCCAATCCCCCTAGCTCCTCAATTAACTTTCTTTGCCAATCCTCATGCTTTTGGTAAGCGCCCCAAACCTCCGCTGTCGACAAGCTGATATGGATACCTATCACCCCTGTACCTATTAAAGTAGCTCTTTGCGCCATTTTGGTAATCGCCTTAAACGCTTCAGTATCGACCACACTAGAATTGGGTAAGCCGGTTTTCCAGCGTAAAAGCCATTTCTCACGGTTGTTCACAAATTCTAACTTACGCATACCCTCCCGGATTGCTCGATCTTCTTTTAGATAGTGTGCGAATTTTTCCTTCAATTTACGATGCGCTTCAATATAAGCTTCTCTGGCAGCCGTCTTCAATCCTCTCGGTGCTTCTAAACAAGCTTTTAATTTCTTCTCTACTTCCACCATAGAAGCACCCATCTCTTTAGCGTGATCTTTCACATAATCAGCTACTTGTTCTACTCCGGTCAGTGTTACACTCTCGGCAGTGATTTTAGGACGATTTTCTTCCTTAATTCCTTGCAGCAATAAAGCCACACTTCCCACTGTTTCCAAATCATGATCCTGCACCAACGAAGCGATTACCTCGCGTGTGGAAAAATATTCCTTGTTCGGGTCACGCGCTGCATCCAACCAGGGTTCTTTGCTCGTCAGCCATTTTTGAGTATGAATATTCGGGAATCTACTGATACGCGTTTGATATTCCCTCATATCCCGTACGGTTGGCAAGCAAATGCAACTGTGCGGCAGCATCGGAATACGACTGGATTGTGAAAACGCGGGATTCCATAGTTGGTTAAAACTATTCATTAGCCGCATCACTTTTAAATACTCTGCCACATCTTCCGGCTTTTGACTCGGTGAGAATCGCTTAGCTACGTCTTGTAACGATTCCAGTTGTGTCACATACACACAAGCATATCGGCCCCAGTCCATAAGTGTGCTCCTTTCCTGAGATTATATCTTCACGCCTTGAGCCACATCAAAACCTGCGCGTATGGGTGATTGAACCACATTATCGGCAGAGCGTGGAGTATAAGTCATTTCCAAAGAGTCATAACCCAACGATAAATGTTCGATTGGACCATTCTTACCCCGATCATGTTCCTGATTGAAGAAACTTACGAACACATTCTTCAATGTGTAGCTTAAGTAAGTGAACGGAGGATCGCCTGCGGTGACAAAATGAATTTCCACTTGTGGAATTCCTTGCTGGCTGGTGGCAGAGGCAAACCAAAAGGTAGAACTGCTGTCGGCAAGCTTTTGCAACCACACCAAGCCACAATTGGGTCCGCCCTGAATTCGATCATACATCCGCCCAGTACGTTGTTCCACTGCTTGATGCACACCACTGAGGGAAAATTTGAGCAGGCTTACCCAATTTTGGTAATTTTGTGCCGAAACATTGCCATTGGCGCCGGGGGCTTTTAAATAAATAGACATTGGCTGATCTCCTTGAAATTGAATCCTGATTATTTTTGCATTTTAAATGAAAGAGGGTAAACAATGCAATAGGGGTGCTTACAAACATTTTCAGCAACCAATTTATTTATAACAATTTCATAAAAAAACCAGGAAAAAGATCCGTCAGAAAAATTTTAGTTTTATCCAGTAACTTAAAAGAAAATCAGCGCATCAATTTTATGAATCGTTTGGTTTCAAACAACATGGTATTAGTTTTTATGTTGAACTGTAATTAATTTAATTAATCCGCTAATTGTTCTACTCTGGCCAGTTCTGGCCAGTGTAATACAACACTCGTTTAACCGAGAAACAGCAGCATTTATTGAGCGAGATTGAAGTATTGTGTACCCAAAAATAAGAGAAGTCTGAGCAAAAAAAGAGTTTGAAATTTTTAACACTGGCGTTATAAGCTCCTCAACGCGTCCAGTACTCAATACAATAAATCAAATAATGAATACCGAATAACAAAACTCCCAAAACTACAAGATAAAGGGAAATCATGCAAATATTAGAGATTAGTTGTTCAAATCGCGTAGTGTGAGATTTAAAATCGTAATCACCGAATATTTTTTTAAGCTTTTTATTTCGTTTTAGTCCCAATGAAGAAACATGGATAGCATATAGTGAACATCTATTTAATGGCCGGTTGAAGTAAGGATACATTCGAATTTCGCTAAATTTTTTATCCAATTTAGGCATCATAAAAATGCGAATTAAAAAAATGCAAAATGTTCCTACACACCCAAATAAAAACATAAATCCAAAAAGGATTAGCTCAATGATAGCGTCAATAGATTTAGGATCAGGATTATAAGCTGGAAAAATCATACAATTCCTTTCTTAATTTATCATAACCCTCTCCACCCACCCATTCTCCTCCATATTCAAAGCCTACAGCGAAAGCGGTTCCTACCAAAATTACTAACCAACCTTCTGGACCAAGAAAAACCAAGTCAACAACAATGGGACCTAACATTCCTCCCATGGCGCTACCTACAAGCTCCCCCCTATCTCTTCAGTCAATTTCTTTTGCCAATTTCCATGCTTTTTGTAAGTGCTCCATACTTCTTTTGTGATAATCGAATATGTATACCTATATCACCTCTATCAAATAGAAAAGTTTGAAATTTTAACGCTGCCGTTATAAGCATCCTTAATGCGCCCAGTAATCGATACAATAAATCAAATAATGAATCCCAAATAAGAGGATCATCAAATTACAAAGATACATAGAGATAATATAAATATAAGAAATTATCCGCTCAAATTGGTTAGCGTGAGATTTAAAATCATAGTCACCAAATACTTTTTTATAAAAATCACCCCTCCCTTTGAACCCTATTGGTGAAGAAACCCCCGTCGCATACCAGTAACATCTGCCAAATGTTTTTCTACCATAGCGCATCCATAAAATATCACGAAACTTTTGGTCGAACTTAGGCATCATGAAAATGCGAATCAAAAATAAACTAAACAAGTTGATGAACACGAATAAAACTATAAACCCAAAAATAAATAAGTCTATAGTAACTGTTACGGAAGCAGGATCAGGATTATAAGCTGGAAAAATCATGAATTTCTTCCTTCAGTCGATCATATCCTTCTCCGCTCAACCATTCACCACCATATTCAAAGCCCACAGATAAAGCTGTTCCAACCAAAATAATGATCCAACCCTCCGGCCCAAGGCAAAGTAATGCAACAACAGGCTCACCTAATGTCCCTCCATATATACCCAATCCCATCCCTACTGCCTCTTGAAATAATTTCCTTTGCCAATCCCCATACTCTTTGTAAGTGTTCCATACTTCTCTTGTTGATAATCCAATATGAATACCTATAGCACCCCTATCGAATAGAGTGGCCTTTCGTGCTAGTTTGGTAATGGCTTTGAATGCTTCGGTATCAACTACACTGGAATTTGGAATACCCGTTTTCCAGCGCAGCAACCACTTCTCGCGGTTATTCACATATTCTAATTTACGCATCTCTTCTCTTGTGGCACGATCTTCTTTTAAATAGTGTGCGAATTTTTCTTTTAATTTACGATGCGCTTCGATATAAGCTTCTTTGGCGGCCGTCTTCAGCCCCCTCGCTGCTTCCGCATAGGCTTTTAATTTTTTCTCGACCTCTAGCATAGCAGTGCGCATTTCTTTGGCATTTTCCTTCACATAATCCGCTGTTTGTTCAACGGCGGTTAATCCAACACCAGCGGCGGCAGCGGCAAGATGTGGGTGCTCATCGATTTCATGTAATCCTTGTACCAACAAGGCCACGCCTCCAGCTGTTTCTAAATCATGATCCTGAACCAACGAAGCAATTACCTCGCGTGTGGAAAAATATTCTTTGTTCGGGCCACGCGCTGCATCCAACCAGGGTTCTTTGCTCGTCAGCCATTTTTGAGTATGAATATTCGGGAATTTACTGATACGCGTTTGATATTCCTTCATATCCCGTGCGGTTGGCAAGCAAATGCAACTGTGCGGCAGCATCGGAATACGACTGGATTGTGAAAACGCGGGATTCCATAGTTGGTTAAAACTATTCATTAGCCGCATCACTTTTAAATACTCTGCCACATCTTCCGGCTTTTGACTCGGTGAGAATCGCTTG
The DNA here is from genome assembly GCA_963795715.1 of uncultured Pseudomonadota bacterium. Taxonomy (GTDB): domain Bacteria; phylum Pseudomonadota; class Gammaproteobacteria; order Coxiellales; family Coxiellaceae; genus JAFEDN01. Next base: position 1,063,138 of record CAWCIY010000003.1, on the reverse strand, counting down.
GCCACATCTTGTAACGATTCCAGTTGTGTCACATACACACAAGCATATCGGCCCCAGTCCATAAGTGTGCTCCTTTCCTGAGATTATATCTTCACGCCTTGAGCCACATCAAAACCTGCGCGTATGGGTGATTGAACCACATTATCGGCAGAGCGTGGAGTATAAGTCATTTCCAAAGAGTCATAACCCAACGATAAATGTTCGATTGGACCATTCTTACCCCGATCATGTTCCTGATTGAAGAAACTTACGAACACATTCTTCAATGTGTAGCTTAAGTAAGTGAACGGAGGATCGCCTGCCGTGACAAAATGAATTTCCACTTGTGGAATTCCTTGCTGGCTGGTGGCAGAGGCAAACCAAAAGGTAGAACTGCTGTCGGCAAGCTTTTGCAACCACACCAAGCCGCAATTGGGTCCGCCCTGAATTCGATCATACATCCGCCCAGTACGTTGTTCCACTGCTTGATGCACACCACTGAGGGAAAATTTGAGCAGGCTTACCCAATTTTGGTAATTTTGCGCCGAAACATTGCCATTGGCGCCGGGGGCTTTTAAATAGATAGACATTGGCTTATCTCCTTGAAATTGAATCCTGATTATTTTTGCATTTTAAATGAAAGAGGGTAAACAATGCAATAGGGGTTCTTACAAACATTTTCAGCAACCAATTTATTTATAACAATTTCATAAAAAAACCAGGAAAAAGATCAGTCAGAAAAACTTCACTAAAACTAGAAAAAAAATCTGAATTAAAGATCTAAATTAAATATTTCTTGGGCTAAACTTAAGCTAATGCCGCTGATAATGGCGTCAGCACTGCTGTAATAGAAGTTCATATTAAAACGAGTTTTGGTGTATTGCTGACTTCTCTGATCCAGTTCTGATTTAATTTATATCACATCTTGAGTACTATCCTGGCAACGAACGGTCATCGGTGGAATTATCTGAAAGAATTGAAGAATGCAAACCAACGGTTGACTACGCCGAGGCTTTCAGAAAGAATACTGACTACTATTCTTATATTGTAAGGAGCACAAAGGTAGGAAAGCTCATGAAAATTGGTCTTTACATCAGTCCTAGCCAAAATTCTACATATCACGATTCTATAGAACAAGCCGTTCTGGCTGATCAACTGGGTTATACCAGTGTTTGGCTGACTGAAAAGCACTTTGACCAAGGACACCAATTATGGTCTTCCCCACTCATTACCGCCAGTTATATTGCAGCAAAAACACACAACATAAAAATCGGCTTTGCCGCTTGTATCAGTACCCTACACCATCCGGTAAGACTAGCCGAAGATTTTGCCAATTTAGATGCGCTAAGCTGCGGCAGGCTAATCATCGGTTTAACGCGAACGAGCTTAAGTAACCACTATCATGATGTCTTTCAATCGCCTATTAAAAAAGCCTGGAAAAAGTTTGATGAACAATTTGAAATTATGCAAAAACTTTGGCAAGACAATTTAAGTTCATATTCGGGTTCATTTTACAAAATTCCAGCTACCAAACTCTATCCTCCATTGGTACAAAAACCAATACCACCCATATTTTTTATAGCTGGCAATGATGAATCCATTATTGCTGCTGCACGCAAGGGGGTTGGAATTTTTCTACATGCTTTCCAAGATCTTAAGACCATAAAAATAAAAAAGAAGCTTTATGAAGATCACTTCGTAGATGTCTTTAAATTAGGCCCACAGGTTATTTTAAGCCGCTGTCTTTACTGTGGGATCAGTGATCAAGAAGCAAAAAATGATATTAAAACTCCTTTCATGCGTAACATTGAAACGCAATTTTCAAAACTAATTGACTCCTTAGAAAATGAATATAAAATGTCGATCGATTTCAATTTCTTTGACCAAGAGTTTTGTTTATTTGGCAGCGCGGATAGTTGTGTAGAAAAGATGAATGCCCTTACGGCTGAAACAGGAATTAATAATTATACCCTTATCTTTAATTTTGCGACTTTAAGTCATCATCTATGTACCGATTCAATGAAGAGATTTGCTCTAGGCTCTTTACCAAAATTAAAAAATAAGTATCCATTAAAAATAACTTTATAATCCCCCCATGCATTTTCTTGATTAGTATACGGTTAACAAGGTAACCTACAAAGCAAAATTATATTTAAACTCATAAATTTTTCCAGATTTATTCAGATCTTTAGTAAGGATCACATTTTTATCCCCACCAGAAAATTTCTTCTGCGATAGTTGATTTCCAATCTCCATGGCTTGTCCTTTTAAAACAGGCTGTAAACGATTATTCCATGTTATTAGTAAAAATTAATAAATAATAAATTGCAATTATACCACCCTTTAGATATCCTAAAGATGGCTTGTTTGCTCGATCGATTTAATGTCGAACGATAAACTGGGATCTAAAATACAAGGAGATAATAATGAGAAGGTTACTGAAAATGCTTTTTAGAAAACAAAAAGCAATAGCTGCTACCTGTAATTAGTAAATATGGCAATAACTGTTACCCTATTTAACTTAGTTTCTTTGACATTTTAACAGACAGCGCACTCGTTCCTGACTTAAGTCTGTGCATTATTTTGACTGATCCTTCGTACCCCATATGATGGTAAAAATCTACTGCGTTTAACGTCGAATATAAAAATAATTCTTTAATTTCATGATTTCTTGCTATATCTTCCATCTTATTTAGAAGTTGTTTAGCATATTTTTTTCCAGTACATTCTGGAGTAATAAAAAGCCCGGTTAAACATCTCTCTTTGATATCTAGTCGACAAAAACCAACTATTTTTTTATCTTCCTCCCCCACAATTAAAACCTCAACCCCAGGAGTATTTCTATAATACTCCAGTTTTCTTGTTGCTACCCATTCGGAAATAGATTTTTTAGAGTAATGTCCAGAGCATAAAGTTTTAATAGAATCTATATGCAAAGCTAATATTATTGGATAATCAGCAGATTTTGCTTCCCTAATGTTCATGGTTTGCTCCTGTAAGAGACAAATATGAAAAAAATTTACTGAAAATTTTTCTCATTAAACAAATTTCTGTAATTTATTACCCTGTTTAAATAAAGTTTTTTCTAAGACAGCGCTTCTCTTCAAAATCATGAATAATATTCTAATCGCTTTTTTGTAACAATTCTAAACGCTTTTTTAAAGTTTTATCAAGAAAATTATAACAGCAACTAATAAATTATAAATACTACAACTCCCTTTTGACTTTGCTACAATAGTATTGTATATGTTTAAAAATTAAGATAATATGAAAAAATTCTTCAGTAATAACTTTCTATAGGGAGTAGATCATGAAAAGAACAATTATCAAGTTATTTAAAAAATTAAAATCTCGTCCTGCTACATGTCTTTGAGTTATAAATAATTTTAATCAAAGACAAAATTCTTAAAGGGACGATGAATGGAGACGGATATGGATATGGTTAATGGCTTTTTAAAAAAAGAATTGGATATATCTAAAAAGCTTATTGATGAAGCTGATTTGACTTCTACCATTGAAAGATTAGTAAAAGTCGAAAAATGGTCTAAAAAGCAAGCTTTAGAGGCTGTTAAACAGTATCGCAATTTTCTTTTTTTAAAAAGAAAATATGGTCACCAGCATATACTTCCTCCTTCGTATGATATTGATGAAGTATGGCATGCTCATATTCTACATACAAAAGAATATTTTGATTTCTGCGAAGGAGTCTTCGGAAGTTATTTACACCATCATCCTCATCATGGCAAAAATAACGAAATAACAGATAAAGACCTTTCCTCGGTTTTTGAAGATGAAACTCAAAAGTTTTATTTTGTTGAATTTGGAGAATATATTCAAGCTATTAAACCACTTCCATTGTTTTTTATCATTAAAAGGGTAATAGAGCATTTTAAAAAATTCATTAAAGGTCAAAAGCTAGTTTCTACTAGCGTGGAAAGCGTATAAAAATAAAATGAGGGCATGAAATTTATAAATTGGAGATAAAAAAATGAAGAACAAAAAATGTTAGCTTGGTTAGTTTCTATATGTATTCTGCTTTACATGGGGAATTAGTTTTTTATATTTTGGCTTTCTTGATATGAAAGCTAATGGGCGATCTATTTAGGTCATTTTTCTAAATAATAAGGAGAAATCCAATGAAAAAATTATTCAAATTTTTAAAAAAAGCTAGGCCCGCTCATTGTGCTTAACAATGATAAAACCACATTAATGATTAATTTCCATGTGCATCCTGATTTACATGTTTTTTAGATTTTAGCTTTCTTTGTATAAAGCTAATGAGCGACCTGTTAGGTCATTTTTTCTAAATAATAAGGAGAGATCCGATGAAAAAGTTATTCAAATTTTTGAAAAGAGCTAGATCTGCTCAGTGTACATAATAAGTATTAAGTACATGTGGCTTATCTTAGTTTTTCAATTTTATTGAAGTCTTCTATTAAAGATTGATGAGCTAAATCAAACAAATCTCTTATAATACTGCCGTCAAATAACAAGAAACAAAAACTGCTATAGTCCTGGTTTATTAACGTTAGACTCTTTATATTTTGAACTTCCTCAGCGAGCGCCTTTATATTCTGAACGGTATTTATTATCCAACGGGTAGTGGATTAGATCACCAATATCCAAACGTCTTTGACTGACCATAGCAGATTATGTCAGACTTGTTTCATTCACCCTGAGATCCTAAGATGCCCGAAAAACATATATTTACTATCACCGAATTAAATCGAATTAGCCGCGAGTTGTTGGAAGGTTCGCTGGGGGAGATCTGGGTGAGCGGCGAGATCTCCAACTTATCTCAAGCCAGCTCAGGCCATAGCTATTTTTCACTAAAAGATGATCGAGCTCAAGTTCGATGCGCCCTGTTTCGCGGCAATGGACGCCGGTTGCCTTTTGCCCTTAAAAATGGCCTGCAAGTAACCGCCCTGGCCTCGGTCAGCCTATACGAAGCGCGCGGTGATTTTCAATTAATTGTGCTGCAATTGGAACAAAGCGGCGTCGGCCTGTTACAGAAGAAATTTGAAGCGCTAAAAGAACGTTTGCAAGCGGCCGGTCTGTTTTCTGAAAAATTTAAAAAACCGATTCCTCAGTTGCCTACTATCGTAGGCGTTGTCACTTCACCACACGGCGCCGCGATCCATGATATTTTAACCGTCTTAAAACGCCGCTTTGCTGCTATCGAAATTATTATTTACCCAACACTGGTGCAGGGTGAACTGGCCGCACGTCAAGTTGTCAATGCATTGCAACTGGCGAACCAACGCCGGGAATGCCAAGTACTTATTGTTGCCCGCGGCGGCGGATCTCTGGAAGATTTGTGGCCTTTCAATGAAGAGATTGTTGCACAAGCGATCTTCGAAAGCGCCATACCGGTGGTGACAGGCATCGGCCACGAAGTGGATTTCACCATTGCCGACTTCGTTGCCGATTATCGAGCGCCGACACCTTCTGCCGCCGCAGAAAGAATCAGCCCGGATTGCCAAGAATGGCTGCAAAAAATAACGCAATTACATAGAAGGATGCATCATTTGCTGCTGAGTCAATTAGGGCAATATCGGGCGCAAATAGTTTATTTCTCTAAAAGGCTGCGGCATCCTGGTCAACGCCTACGAGATCATGCCCAAAACTTAGATCAATTAGAACGCCGGCTGATATTGGCTTGGCAACATATTTTAAGACACCGCCAGGCCGAGTTAAATCAACTAATCCAAGGACTCAATACCCTAAGTCCATTAAAAACACTTGAGCGCGGCTATGCTATAGTTAGAGAGAAACCCTCTCAAGAGATCATTTATCGCAGCTCACAGCTACAACGCGGACAAATTCTAACAATACAATTTGCTCAAGGCGATTGTGAATGCCTGGTTGAGAATATTCATGATAGAAAGAGTTAAATCTGGCGAGATAAAAAATTTTATAGTTTTATGCCTGCCTTTAGCGGCAGCTTTTTTAGCGCAAAAAGGCATGCAATTTATCGATACCTTGATGATGGGCTGGATCGGCCCAGACGCACTCGCAGCAGGCGCTTTGGCAACCAATATTTTTATTACTATATTAGTTTTTGGTCGCGGTGCGATGAATACAGTCGGCGTGGCAATCGTCCATGCCCGAGGCAAAACTCAAGAACAACTGATCCCCTCAATACTACATCAAGCCTTTTATTTATCTATAATCATCGCCATCCCCGCCATGTTACTGGCTTGGCAGGCGCCCTTTTACCTTACCGCCATGGGACAAAATCCAGTAGTGTCTGCAAACGCACAACGATTACTACACGGTTTGATGTGGGGAATTCCCGGGTTTTTACTATTTTACGTCATGAGGGAATATATCTCTGCATTCGCGCTGGCGCGCGCCATTATGATTGTATCCCTTATTTCTATTCCGCTGACTTTTGGTGCTAATTACGTTTTAATCTATGGTAAATTGGGCTTTCCTGCTTTAGGAGTTGCCGGAATTGGTTATGCTACTGCAGCAGTTTGCTGGTTTATGTTTTTTGCCTTGTTATTTTACTGCGCCAGGCAACATATTTTAAAAGCCCATCTTTCTTGGCGTCTCAGCAAGCCGGATTTTGGATTAATCAAATCCTTATGGGTAGGCGGGTTTCCCAATGGTATAATCATGGTTTTGGATATGGTGACGTTTTTAGCTGCCGCTCTACTGACCGGATATTTTGGCGTTGCAGCGTTGGCCGCATATCAAATCGTAATGCAATGTACCTCGATCGCATACAATTTACCCTTAGCTGTATCCGTAGTCACCGCTTTAGAAGCCGGCCATGCCTATGGCTCGAGAAATTTACCGAAAATAAAACGAAATATTTTCCTAGGAATATTTACTGGCTTAACCATATCCGTGCTGTTATCCATTTTTTTCATCAGTTCCCCTCGTCTCATTGTCGAACTATTTTTACCCAACAGTCCCTATCTCAACCCGGTTTTAAATATGGCGCAGTCTTTTTTAATCATTGCCGGATTAGTGATTATCGCTGACGGCGGACAATGCATTATTATTGCCGCCTTACGTGGATTAGGAGACACGCTTACACCCATGGTAATGAGTGTTTTTTGCTACTTGCTGATTGGTTTGACCTCAGCATACTTACTCAGTTTTCACACCGCATTGCGTTCAGTTGGGGTTTGGTATGGTCTTTTTTTGGGGATATTCAGTCTCTGGGTTTTCGCCGGCTGGAGATTATGGTTAAAGCTTAAAAAGCTAACCTTTTGAAAAAAGGTTCTCTAACGTGGTGTCACATACGGACATTGGAAAAAAATAGTCAGCTTGCTGGTTGATACGACCAACCAACAGAAATATCGAATGGTACTATGTTGTTAGGTCAGCCAGCCAACGCAGAGCTCTCAATCCAGGCATAAAGCAATATTCACCACCTCGCGTAATAACAAATCGCGGAATTCCCTGAAGGCGTTTGCGAACGGGCCGGCGTGGCGCTGTAAACCCATTACTGCCTTCATTTGCCCCAACAATAGGATCTTTATCACTGCCTGCACCAAAGAAAACCCCATCATTGACCCATTGCGACTGAACAAACTCAAACTGCCGTCCCAGATGTGACCCTACAAATGCGAACATCAACCCACGATCAGCGCCATCATCCTCCAGAACTCCTTCAGGCAGTAGCGGACCATACGCAGTTCCCCGACGGATCATGCGGTGAAGTCTTACCACACCCGCAACGGAAGCATTACGCGGATTTGTGCGTCGTATGTGTGAACCTCCAGGAGTTTTGAATCCTATGGGATCTTCTTTTTCGTAAAGGAAACTGTTGTTCAGCTGCGGATCGGCGCCTAATTTGGGATCATCCTGAAAGGGACAGAGCGCCAAGGGTGCGCCACTGCGCCATCGTCCCATCATTTTAGCAGCTAGCAATTCCTCTTCCTTAAGATTATTTGAATTTGCTTTTAGATACTGACGGAAAGCGGCTACGCGTTGATGTAACTTGCGGAAGACGATATAAGTGCCATTGCGGCCTAGAATTTCTGGATTGGTTACTTGTATATCACCCATTTCATCAGGATAACCCAGTACAAATTCACCTGCTTTTAACGGAGATTCCAAGGTGTTAGTTCCCGTGACGCCACTTCCTTCGATCGCCGGATGGCTAATACCATCCCTAAACCCGAAGGGTTCCTTCATATTAGGCAAAACGTGGCAATCTTGGCGCCATATTGCGGTAATTCCTGGCAAATCTTTATAAGACTTCCGAGCACGTTCAAGTATTTCTTCAAGTGTTTGTATATCCGGCGAGACAGCAACGATGATCACATGGACCTCGGCAGTTCCCAACGGCTTCTCCCAATTTTCGGGACTGCTCTCATGGGTATCACCCAAATCTTTCCAACGTGACGCCATCCCTTGCCGGAACTCCCAGGCAAAACTATTGAGTGAATTCTGCGGCACGCCCAATGCTTTCAGTCCTTGATAAGAAAGCGCAACACTCACCCAGGTATCCGCTAAAGGACTGGTAGGCGCTGCCGCGGAAGTAACCACCGCGCTTAATCGACCCATTAATTCTCGCCCCGCTTTACGATCATCGATGCGGAGCACAATATAAGTAGCCGCATAGGGAGTGGGTCGGGGACGCAAAACGCCACTTTGAATGTCATCCAATTCGAGAACCGCTTGCACTTTTCCAGTCATTTGTTCTCCTCAGCCTTCACGCGATGGTGGCAAGATTCTTCCAGAAACATTTCACGCTCTCATCCAGGCCAAATAATGTGCTGAAGAGAGTAGAGTCAGCCAATAAAATATCTCCTGCCCGCTCACCGCAGGGAGGCATCCAGAGAAACATATTGAACTCTCGATTTCCCATTTCTGTGAATGGATGCGGTTTGGACAGATCAATCGGCTGTCGCGCAAGAACATGAATTGACTTTGTGTCCTCTGTAGTGACGGCATAATGCGGCAAGTGCATGTGGAAGACAAAGTGAGTAACACCCCGGAGCCAACCTTTAGTATCCAGATCTTTAGCAATGGACAATGGAACAGGTTTTTGAGTTCCTGGTTTCACTGCTGGACGTAGACCATAGCGGTTCTCAACAGGCACTCCGAGTCCCTTCATTATGGAACGAAGGTACAGACCGAAGCGTTGCTGACGTGGCACTAAGGCATCGCCATGATGATGGTATTCCATATTACGAATCTTTAAATCATTGGAAGCGCCAACATCGTGGTGAGGCCCTAGAATCAAACAGGTGCCTTCACGCTTGAGAAAACCCCGCAAAGCTTCAATTTCTTCGGCAGCAGCTTCCTGTTCGGTGATCATATGGTCTAATCCAAAAATCATCAAAGTGTCGACATCTGACAATACACGTTCGTCAATGGGAAGTTTGAAACCAGCTTGATCGATGCGTTGAAACACTGGAACCACATGGCCGGTGATCTCACCGATGTACTGTTGGAATGGCGCCCACGCCCAGAAGAATAATTCCAACGATCCTGTGATTCCTTGTTGGAATTGAAATGGATCTGACCATTCCGGCGCTTCATAGGCGGGCCATGACACCCGCCTCACTTCCGTCATCGTGGAAAATCGGTTGTCGAGTTCAGCGGGATTTCTGCCAGCTTCAGCAGGATAACTCCATGACACGTAAATGCTGATTCGTCTTCGGCCCGGTGTATATTTTCGTAGTATGTGATTTTGATTGTAAGTTCGCGCGGGTTTCTTTTCTGCCATGATTATCTCCTTATTGTCGAGTCCGTCTTATTGCATCTGGTCGAGTATATCAGAGAAGGCATGCTTGATTTTGAGGGCCTTTTTAATTTCATCAGCCGTGAAATAGGGATATTCTCCGTATTCTATAAAACTCGGACAATGATGATCTCGGACAAATTTGATGAACGCTTCAGGTTGGTTTTCCAATCCGTCGGAAAACCTTCGAGATTTTCAAAGACGGTGTTGATGCCTGTTTGGGTGAAAAGAGCAATTGCGTCCTCTGTGTATTTATCGAAATCCGTATCAAAAATTCCCTGATACATGAATCGTGTGTCGTTATCGAATAATACCCAACGCAGGTAATGAAGTTTAAGAGGGGCTAATACGTATGGGTCTCCTTCTAATGCTTGAACCAATCTGTTGCCATAACTTCGGATGATTTCCGCTTTGCCAGGTTTGACATTCGCGATGATTGTAAATCCATAACAAGCGGGTGACTTGGGAAATATAGGACCATATTTTCCTTTTTCGAGATGATCAGTCTCCTTTGGTATCACAATCGCTTTTGGTGTGATCTCCATATTTTCCTCCCTTTTGGCCCTTATAAGTAACCGTGCAAGATCAATTATATCATTAATCCAGCAGCTATTCTTATTTCAATATTATTCAATACGTTAGAATTCAGCATGAGCATTACCGTTAGGGTAGTTGCGTGTTTAGATGAGCCATGGTAGCTTACAACCGGTTACTTGATAACTCATGGGAACAATCTCTCGCATGGACTGGTTAACTGTTTTATTAGCGATTGCGGTAGCTGCTATCAGATTTGGACAAGGCATAGAAAGTGAAAAAAATAACACAGCTTCTTTAAAGCCCTGGTTGGTTACAAAAGCTGTATTGGCTGTCACTTTTCTTGTACCCATTCTATTTGTAGTATTAATTTTAATTTTTAAACCCTCTTTACCAATTACCTGTGCTCTTATCATTATGGCATGTTCCCCAGCAGCCAATTTATCCAACAAAGCTATAGGTGCATTAGGTGGAGATATCACACTCACCAATCGTATCGAACTCATAGTGTCATTAATTTCTATTGTAACCACACCGGTATTATTAGAAATCATGGAAATTGTCTTAGGTTTAAACTTGAATGTGAGATTGTCTATTATTATCGAACAACTCGCCATAACACAATTTCTTCCTACTATTTTGGGTGTACTGCTTCGAAAATGGTATCCAAAATATATTCATTACGCGAAATTTATTATCAAAGGAGCCAGTTGGCTGTTAATAATTATTTTTGCACTGCTGATCATCCAACATTATCAAGCTTTCTATCGATTAAGAATCCAAGGTTATGCTGCAGTCATTATTGCAACGATGAGTGCATTTTTGTTGGGTGTCATATTTGCTGGTAAAAACTCTAAACAGCAAATTTCACTTGCTATTGAAACTGGCTTACGAAATCCAGGATTAGCCTATTTGATTGCTTCTGAAAATTTCATAGAAGAGAATGCAAACGTAATGATGATACCTTATACAGTTACTGTTTTAGTGACTATCCTTTTGTGCACTTTGATTTTGCTACCCTATTTCAGACAGGTTTTTTCTCATACCAAATAGCGGTCATATTTTGCAGCGTAGTTTCTAAATTATCATTTTCGAATACAAAGCCGTATGCAAGTATTTTTGTGGGTTTAACCGACACGCCTTGCAAAAGTAATTCTTCACCCATTTGTCCCCAAACTCTTTTAACAATCCAAGCAGGTACAGTGAGAAAACGAGGGCGATGTAAGACCTTGGCTAGAGTATTGGCAAACTCAGCTTGCGTAATTAATTTTGGAGAAACTATATTTACCGGCCCCTCAATAGCAGGGTTTTCTAAAATAAATTGAATTGCCCGCATCACGTCCACTAAGCTTACCCATGGGAAGGGTTGCTGGCCAGATCCTATCTTTGCTCCCAAAAATAATTTGAATGAAGGCAATAATTTTTTTAAAATCCCACCAGTCTTTCCTAAAACTACAGCGAATCTCAGATTAACTACTCTAACTCCTTGATCACGAGCTACCCAGGTAGCCATTTCCCAAGATCGAGCTACTTCAGCTAAAAAATTAGGGCTTTCACGATAATTGATTGCAATATTCTCATCATTCAATTTTGTCTGATCATCAATAGAATAAACAGGATTATAAATACCTACCGCACTGGCGTTTAATAAAACAGGAGCATTTGCTGCTAATTCAGAACAAAAATTGGCGAGCAAGCCTGTACTGCTGACTCGGCTTTCTAATATTTCAAGCTGTCGTTTTGAATCCCAACGTCGATCGCTGATATTGGCGCCTGTTAGATTAATAATAGCGTCAACCTTCTTAATATGCCCCAAGTTAAGTTCCTTCCAAGAAATTCCTTCTACCTGAGAGCCGAATATTTTTCGAATTTTGTTTATATCGCGACCCAGTACTATTAATGTATGGTGGTGAGCGGATAAATGATGAACTAAGGCTTGACCAATAAAGCCGGTGGCGCCGGCGATTAAAATTCGCATTCTATCCTTAGATTGAACCACTTGGCCTCCTGGTTATGATAAATTCAGTATATCATAACCAGAAGTAGTCATTTAGTGCAATTCAACTGCGGTATTTCTTGATCTTGCATTTTTTAAATAATATTGGAAATAGTCATTAATAACGGTTTCTCGGCCTGGAACAGGCGACCCGTAACGACCAGCTCCCGCGATTAATGCTCTTTGTCGCACATCTTCTGCCCTTCTATCGATTTCGTCTTCGGGTGTTTGATATATTTTTAAAACAATTAATCTTTTCAATGTATCAGATGAGCTTTCACCTACTATACAAACAAGTTCAGAAACAGAAGAAGAACCTCCTAATCTTTTTATTAAATCTTTTTTTTCTTGAACAAAAGATTTGCCTATAAAACCAAATGTAGACCAGATGTTATTATTATCTTTAATATCTTGCTGACATGATTGAATCAATAATCCACGAGCATGCTCTAAATCAATTGCCTTAAGTTCTTTCATAAAAAACCTCCAAATTTAAAAAACATAAATGTAGGTTATAATTTCCGGATCAGTTTGATAATGACTTGAGGGGAAAAATACAGTTAACCATTAGAAATAGTGATTTGAGATTTATAATGATGATATGATTACAGTCTATTTAATATGAATAGTAATTTAACATTTAAGCCTGCTTGGTGGCTACGTAATCCACATTTACAAACATTATGGCCCACATTTTGCCGGCCCAACATAAAAAATTTACCTCTGGTGCGTGAACGCGTGGAATTGCCAGACGGTGATTTTGTGGATTTAGATTTTACGATAGGCGAAAATCGGCCAATAGTTTTAATTTTACATGGATTGGAAGGGTCAATTTCATCTCCCTATGCTAAAGGGCTTTTACAAGCCATTCAGCGCTGTGGATGGCAAGGTATATTTATGCATTTTCGTGGTTGCAGTGGTGAACCCAATCGTCTGGCCACAGCTTATCATTCCGGCGCCACCGCTGATGTAGCCTACGTGGTCAATTTATTACGCAAACGTGCGCCTACCTCATTAATCGCTGCTGTGGGATTTTCATTAGGCGCTAATGTGTTATTAAAATGGTTAGGTGAAACTGCTGACCAAAATCCTTTATCTGCCGCAGTTGCTGTTTCTACGCCATTTGACCTGCATCAATCTCTTATCTGCATTTCTAAAGGTTTTTCACGTATTTATCAGCGATATTTATTAAAATCTTTATGCGAAAAAATAGCAGATAAATTACAAATGGCTTCTACTGATTTTCCGTTTCCAGATTTATGCAAAATACAATCTTTATATGATTTTGATAACAAAATAACTGCTCCGTTACATGGGTTTGTTGATGCAAAAGATTATTATACCAAATCCAGTAGTCGTCAGTTTCTCCATACCATTCAAGTACCCACTTTGTTATTGCAGGCAAAAGATGATCCGTTCATGACTTTAAATGCATTGCCTTCACCACCGGAATTATCTCCCATGGTAAAATTGGAATTAACTGAACAGGGTGGCCATATCGGTTTTATTACTGGAAAACTGCCCGGTTTTCCACAATATTGGCTTGAAAAACGCATACCTGTTTTTTTACGATCCTTTTTAACTAAATAGGATTTTCCCGGTATAGCCAAACAATCGGCTACCGGAGCGACTGATGCAATTCTTAAATCCGATCAATGATTTAGCGTTTAAAAAAATCTTCGGCAATGAACAGAAGAAATATATCCTGATCAGTTTCTTAAACAGCATTCTGGAGTTGTCCACTCAGGAGCAAATTACCGAAGTGACTTTACTGAATTCCAATCAGGCGCCGCACTTGCCCGATGCGAAGGAAACCATTTTGGATGTGCGCTGCCACGATCAGACCGGAGCGGAGTATATCGTGGAGATGCAGGTACTGCCGGAGGCATTTTTCGATAAGGCGGGTGTTGTATTATGCCGCTAAAACATATTCTCACCAACTTAAGAAGGGTGAGCAATATCATGAATTAAAACCCGTGATTTTTTTAGGCATTCTCAATTTCAACTTTACTGCTGATCCACATTATTTGTCGACGCATTGCATTCATAATGTATTCATCTTTGCCGAACTACCCAAATTCAAAAAAACCGAATCGGAGTTACAGACCGTAGAAGACAAATGGTTATTCTTCTTAAAAAACGCGAAACAATTAACGGCGATTCCGGAAACGATTCGCGAAGCCGCAATTCGCGAAGCATTTGAAATTGTGAACTCCCTGCATTGGGATAAAGAAACTTTGGATTTGTATACGATGCGCAACATTCACGTACAAATTGAAACTAACCGGGTAGTTTTTGGATATAACAAAGGGCTGACGGAAGGAGAAACAAAAGGACAAGTGAAATCTCAATACATCATTGCACACACCATGCTAACCAAAGCTATGCCGTTAGAAACCGTGGCCGAGTGCACCGGATTATCATTGAATGAAGTTAAAACTTTATCAGAACAATTGAAAGAGTTAGAGTAATGCAACTTGCCTGCTCATTATAGTTCTCTTCAAACGGGATTCCCTCTTTTCCTGAAATTATTGATTTCCAATAAATACAATAAACAGGTGGAACACACCGCAAGAAGGAATCCAGTCTGAAACAATGTATGGCATATAGTAGGAAAATAAAAAGGAGAATGCAACTGAGAATGATCTGCATAATTTAAAATGTCTGACACTAAGCCTGGTATCATATAAATGGAATATGGGATATATAAAAATAAAAACCATCTCAAACGTCTAAAAAAAGCCCAGGCTGTTAAGCCATAAATTAAAATATCAATTCCAATTCCTTGAATCAAAAGAGTAGTTAAGAAAGAAAAAGCTCTTCCGTATAAAGCCATTTCAACAAATTGCCAAGCTGACCAAATCGAAAAAAGAATGACTAATAGACTTCCGACTGCTAGAATTTTTAAAATTAAATCTGTTTTAAATTTCATAGACCTAATCCTGCCACCACTGTAGCTCCAATTAAGCTAGCACCGCTAGTCGGGATTATAAAAATAATAGCAGCGGCTGCCAATAAACTTCCCCCAATTACGGCAGATGTTCTCAATAAATGATGCCCTGTTCCAGAATGAATGAAAGTCAATTTCCCTTTAAATTTATAACCCATGTTCGTTTCTAATATTAAATTTTTTTCTGAATTTAAAAAATAGCTGCTAGCCAATTCTTGTGGATTATAACTGCATAGTATAATAAGAGTATCGGCATTTTCAGGAGTCATGCTTATATTTGTTGAAGTCATTAATAATTTATCCGTCAAAGAACTTCCGATTGTTAAAGTAGGGTGAGAGCCATCTAAATGATTTATTATTTTAAAAGAGGAGATAAAATCATCTCTTGTTTTTTGAAAAGTCGCATTTAATTGTCCTGAATTAGAAAAAGTCAGATTAACTCCATTTATTTCTCTTAGAAGTAAGCTACCCTCTAACGCAATAGAACCTTCAATTAATGTTAGAATGCCACTACGACGTTGAATAATAGGAGGCAAATTAATCGTAATCCCTTTCAGATCATATTGAACCGCTGGGAGAAACTTAATTAACTCTTTTCCATTAACTAAATACTTATTAAAAATTCTAGGCTGATGGATAAAACGATGGGATTCAGGAACATATCTAAACGAGTTTAAAGCACAATAGTTTTCATTACTGACCCATTGCGGCGCGATGGCGGCAGCGCACATATTGGAACTTAATTGTGAAGGATGGATCGTACACCACTTAAATTGGGTGTTTTTATTGAGGAATTCTATTCCACGCGAAGATGAATAGTAAGCCATTAAAAATCTCCCTTATCAACTTAATAAATAGGTTACATCAAGGA
Source organism: uncultured Pseudomonadota bacterium (assembly GCA_963795715.1). Taxonomy (GTDB): domain Bacteria; phylum Pseudomonadota; class Gammaproteobacteria; order Coxiellales; family Coxiellaceae; genus JAFEDN01. Next base: position 1,047,099 of record CAWCIY010000003.1, on the reverse strand, counting down.
ATGACTATATGTCCAATTTAGCTACATCTTTAGCATTTTCTAGATCACTCTACTTATCTACTCAGGACTTGAAAACTATATAAGCTGTGACAAAAAATATGATATGCGTGTTTACTTTCATAAAAATCAGTAATATATATTGATATCCACAATCTCGTTTCTCAAAAATTTTAAGGAGGAGAGCATATTATGAGTAAAGATTTAACTAAGATTTTGGCATTAGATCCTAAAAAAAGCTAGGGTTGAAGAAATAGCACAATATCAGGATTTTGACACCTTCTTACGGCGCTGGGAAAACCTTTCCATTACCATATAAAATACCGGCGTTACAAATAAAGTCAGCATTTGCGAGAATAGTAATCCGCCGACCACCGCTACGCCCATGGGTTGTCGCGATTCACTGCCCGCGCCCATGCCGATGGCTAAAGGCAGCGAGGACAAAATGGCCGTCATAGTAGTCATCATAATGGGCCTAAATCGAATTAAGCAGGCGCGAATAATGGCCTCTCTGGCGTCTAAATTGAGGCTCCGGCGGGCTTCAACAGCAAAATCCACCATCATAATGCCATTTTTCTTTACCAAACCTACTAATAAAATAATTCCTATAAAACTAAATAAGTCGAGTTCCATATGAAACAGCATCTAACATCAGTAAAGCGCCAAAGGCAGCAAAAGGCAAAGCCGTGAAAATAGTCACCGGATGCCAAAAATGCTCATATAAAATGGCCAAAACTACGTAAATAACGAATACGGTGGCTAACAGTAACAATGGCAAGGTGTTCGTCGAAGATTGAAACATCTGCGCCGCCCCACCAAATGAGCCGGTCACTCCTAAAGGCAATTCTTTTTTAGCCAGATCAGTTATTTTCTGGCTGACATCCCCTAACGAAGTACCTAAATCCAAGTTAAAAGAAATGGCCACCGAGGGTAACTGTCCATAATGATTGATACTCAGTGGACCGACCCCTTCTTCAAAAACAGCGACGGAACTTAAAGGCACTAACGTACCATCGGCCGCCGGTACGTAAATGGATTGCAAAGCATTAGCACTTTTTTGATAAGCTTGAGCCACATCTATCATTACCGGATATTGGTTAGTTGCTGTGTAAATAGTACTGATCTGGCTTTGACCATAAGCATTGTAAAGTGCATTTTCTATGGCTGCAGCGGTAATGCCCAATGCCGCGGCACGGTCCGGTAAAATTTTGACTCGCAATTCCGGATTAGATAAATCTAAATCGTCATCCATATCTTTTACACCCGGAATTTTTGCCATTTTTACTTCAAAATTCTGCACTGCCGTTTCTAATTGTTTCAAATCACTGCCTTGCAACAAAAACTGATAACTGGCGGTGGAAGATTTACCGCCAATTTGCATGGGTGGGGGATTAATAAAATTAGCTTGAATCCCACTGATTTGCTTGAGTTCTTGACGTAATTGCACAATCACTTGATCAGCAGTCAATGGCCGCTGATTGGTCGGTTTTAAACGAACAAACATGTTGCCGCTGTTACTGGTTCCGCCACTTCCTCTTTGACCTACATTGGATAAGACACTTTCGACATTGGGATTTGCTAACACGGTTTGCGCCATTGCTTGCTGGCGTTTAGCAAATTCTTCAAACGGTAAACCAACCGGAACTTTGGTAAAGCCGAACAACATTCCTGAGTCTTCAGACGCCATCAATCCTTTCGGAACAATCACAAACAAAACGCAGGTAAGTACTAACACCACTCCGGTCATAGATAACATAAAGCGGCGATGGTCCAAGGACCAGCGCAACCCTTGTTCATAGGCAGATTTTGCTGCAAGAAATAATCTTTCAAACCAAGGAAAATAAGAGTGCTCGGCAGTTTTATGACGTAACAATTGCGCACATAACATGGGCGTTAAAGTCAGCGCGATCAGCCCTGAGATTAAAATAGAAATACTGACCACCATGGAAAATTCTCGAAATAATCGGCCGATAATTCCACCCATAAAAAGCAAAGGAATAAATACCGCCACTAATGAAATAGTCATAGAAATAACAGTAAAAACAATTTCTCTACTGCCTATTAAAGCCGCTTCTAAGCGATTATAACCTTGTTCCAAATAACGAACAATATTTTCCAAAACGACGATCGCATCGTCCACAATAAAACCGACCGCCAGCACTAAACCAATTAGCGATAAATTATCTAAACTATAACCTAGCAAATGCATCACTGCAAAAGTGCCCAACAAAGCAACCGGCAACGAGATGATCGCAATAAATGTTGGAGATATACTGCCTAAAAACAATAAAATAATCCCTGCAACTAAAACAATGGCCAAAACCAAAGTAAATTTCATTTCATTCAAAGTTTGTCGTAATGAAAGTAGAACGGTCATAAGCGATGGTTAATTGAGCACCGCCCGGTAAATTTTGCGTTAAAGTGGGCAGAATTTTTTTGATGGCGTCAGTAATCGCCACAGTATTGGTACCCGGTTGACGCTGAATCGCCAACATGATGGTGCGTTTATCATTATACCATGAAGCGGCTTGGTTGTTAACCACACTGTCTTCTGCTACCACTACGTCCTGTAGCCGCACCGGGGCGCCTTGAGAAAAACCCATGATGGCGCGATTAAAAGTCATTGGCATTGGCAAACTGGCTAGGCGCTTTGACATTGTAAGTGCGTTCAGGAGTTTGTAAACTGCCTGAGGGCTGAGTAGCGTTGGCATCCTGAATAGCTTGATCACTCCCGCATTACTCAAACCCCGTGCGGCAATAGCGCGAGGATTCAAATGAATTCGCACTGCATATTGCTGGCCACCGTACACTTGCTACTTCAGCTACCCCGGAAATCATCGACAAGCGTTGAGCAATATAAGTTTCGGCATAATCATCTAGAACCGTCAAGGGAACATTGTCTCCGGTCATCGCTAAAAACATAATCGGCGATGCAGAAGGATTTAATTTACGAATTAAGGGTTGAGAAGTCATTTGACTGGGCAAGTGAACGAGCCGCCTCGGACATCGCTGATTGCACATCTTGGGCCGCAGAATCGATATTTCGATCTAATGAAAATTGCAAAATAATCGTGGTTTGCCCGGTAGTGCTGGTTGAACTCATGGAATCCAAACCCGCTATGGCGCTGAATTGTTTCTCCAGGGGAGTCGCCACCGTATTTGCCATGGTTTCCGGATCTGCCCCAGGTAAACTAGCGCTTACCATAATGGTGGGAAAATCAATTTCCGGTAATTCGCTGATCGGTAAAGCTTTATAAGCCACCCAGCCAAAAACAATTAACGCTATGGTTAACACAGACGTGGCGACCGGTCTTCAATAAAAAATTTGGATATATTCATGTTTTTCTTCTGTCGCGTTTGAACAGTTTATTTTCTGTCCGCACCTTCTACTTGAACAGCAGATCCTTCTTGTAAGCCGGGAGGAATTTCTAAAATGATGTCATCTTCTGGTTTTAAACCTCTAGCGACCACTGTTTCACCATTCATCACCCGCGAAACCTGAATGGTTTGAATAACCGCTTTATTATTTTTAACTAAATAAACATAATTGCCTTTTTGTCCTAATTGCACGCTGACGCTGGGAATCACCATGGCGTTGTGTTCAGTGGATAAAATCAATTTGACCGTCACCAACTCTCCCGGCCATAAGGCTAACTTCGGATTATCGACTTCGCCTTTCACTTGCACCGTACCAGTCTGGCCACTGATGACATTGCCAATAAACGCCAAGTTCGCCTTGCGCTAACAAAGTGGAGCCATTTTCATCCAAAACCTGAATTTTTAGCGTGCCGGCGTTGTTCATATTTTAATAACTCGCCTAAACGATTTTGCGGAATATTAAAATCTACCAACACATTATCTAAACGATTAATGACCACTAAAGGAGTCGCGCCGTTGGCGGGAATTAAATCACCCACATGAAAATTAATGACTCCAGCCTTGCCGCTAATGGGTGCACGGATTTGGGTATAACCCAATTGGATTTTTTTTGTTGTAATAAAGCTTGATCACCGGCAACCACGGCTTCCTGTTCACGCATAGAAGCCTCTGCTTCTTCATATTGCTGCTGAGTCACATATTCCAATTTAGCCAATGTTTTATAGCGATTGGCATTGGATTTTAAATAGGTCAGCTGAGCCTGATCTCTTTCCAAAGTGGCTTGTGCTTGCGCCACATCGGTTGCATACACTGAAGCGTCAATTTCAAAAAGCAATTCTCCGGCGTGAACATCTTGTCCTTCGCTGATATGAATTTTTTTCAAAGTCCCTGAAACTTGAGAAATCACATTGACTGATTGCTCAGCTTCGACGCTGGCTAATTCTTGAATGGTCACCGGCATGTCTTTTATTTGAAGATGTACGGTCTTCACCAGAACAGCCTGTGCGCCCTTGATCCCTTTTACGGTGATATTTGCGGGTTTGGTGTACTCCCAAATAAACGACACAAATTGCCACAATGATCAAAATAAATAGAATTAAACGTGTTAGATTCTTTTTTTCATAAGTTAAGTCCCGTACTGACGAAGGGTCTAAGGAACCGATGGCGGAAGCAAATTGCGCCAAAGCGATATACCAATTTAATTTCGCTTGAATGACTTGAACGCGCGCATTAGCCAAAGTGGTTTGGGTCGTCAGCACCGATAGAATATCGCCGACACCATTTTTATATTGACCCAAAGCCTGCTCACTGGCTTGCAAACTGCTTTTTAACAAAGCTTCAGTGGTATCTATATTTTTTTCCGCAGTTTGTAAAGCAAAATAAGCTTGCCAGACTTGTAATTGAATTTGTTGATTTAATTGATCGCGGGTGGCTGCTGCGGACTCCGTTTGCGCCTCGGCTTGCTTAACGCTGTAAGTATAAGAAAAACCTGTAAATAATGGAAAAGAAAGAGTTAATGCCGCAGTGGTTAATGGTGCCCGTGGTGTCACTGAGAATACCCCCTGGGCCGTTGTGGCGGTAATTGATAGAGTCGGATAAGCTGAAGCTTTAGTCGCCGCCAATTGGGCTTGGCTTTGCCGGACTTTGGCTTCAGCCGCTAACAAATCTGGGCGATTCATTTTGGCCACAGCCAATAATTGCGGAATATTTTTACTAACCTGGTCGATGGCTGGTGGTTTTTGCAACGGCGCTAAGGAAATGGGAGTGTCCGCAGGTAGATCCCATGGCTGTCACCAATTGACCTATGGCGGTTTGATAATTGCCTTGCGAGGTTTGCAAATTTAATATTGGCCTGCGCTAAGAGCCTTGGGCTTGATAAACATCGCCAATCGTGGCTACACCGTTGGCACGCCGTACCTGGGCCGCATCTAAACTGGTTTGAGCCTGTTTAACACTGAGCTTATCGGCTTCCACCATAGCATTGTAATCCTAACACTTGGTAATAGGCTTGCTGGACTTGTAAAATCACTTGTTGAATCGTGTTATTTTGATTTAAATTAGCGGCAATTTGTGCGTACTCGGAAGCTAAAACCGTATTGCTGCGATTGCCGAAATCTAATAACAAAAAATTTAAGCTGAGATTAGGGCCGTACGTGGTTTGGGAACTTTCCGGCCGAGTAAAAACATTGGCGGTGTACTGCACGCCAAAGCCGGCATTGATCTGGGGCAAATAAGCGCTTTCTGCTATACCTACACCGGCCGCAGCCGCTTTTGCCTGGTACCAGGCTAATCGGGTAGCCGGATTATTAGATAAGGCAAAATCAGCAATTTCAGCTAAACTCATTGGCTTTTTTGGTAATTGGTCACGCGCGGCAGGCGCTGCTACATCGGGAACCTGAAGATCGGGCGGTTTTTGCCAATAGCTTTGCGGAGTAGGGGTAGATAAACCTTCTGTTTCAAAAGGATCTAAATCGGCGGCGGCAACAGGATTCAAACCGAAACTAGCGGAAGCGGCCAGAACCATTAATGATTTAAATACCCATCTCACAGATTAATTCCTCATTTTTACCCTGCTATTATACAAAGCATTGCATCATAAAGCAATGCTTTGTATAATAGCAATATGCATCAAGAATTGATTAAAGAACTACACAGCGAATGGCGGGTCCTGGTTCAGGCCATCGGCCAAAAGTTGAAGCCGATTCTACAGAATCGCGATTTAACCAAGGTGGATGGCATTGCCCTTTTAACTGTTAAAAAACACCGCGTCTGCACTAAAGCGGAATTGGCGGAGTGTTTGCATTTCGAGCCAGCCTCTTTAACTCGATCTTTAGACAGGCTAGTTAAGCGCAAACTGTTACTGCGCTATACCGACTCAAAAGATAAGCGTTATGTTTGTCTGGAACTCTCGCCTACAGGCAAAACCTTAACGCGTTATCTTGAGAAATCAATTTTGTCTGTTTGGCAAAACGCTTTTAAAGATGTTTCTGAAAATGAAATCCAAATATTTATAAAACTCCTGCAAAATGCCTCAAAACAAACCCTAATCACATAGACGAAAGTAAGCAAGAAGAAAATTTGACAGCAATTCCGCTATGTGTATTGTCAAGGGTTAGGGACAAAGAAATCCCCTCCATCCGAAATGGTCTAAAAAATTAAGAGCCGAAGAACAGTCAAGGCTGCGCGAAGCGCACCCCGAAGGGGTTTAGCCTTGACTGTTCGCAGGCGACCCCATCATTGGGTGATGTGCCGTGATCAGCGATAGCTGATCACAGCACATGATTACCTTTTTTCTTCAAAGATCTTCAGCATTTAAACAAGGCTTATTGCCCTAATCTGCTATTCGTGGTTATTTCCGTAGAAATACGCACAAGCTGTTCATTCAGTTTAATAAGGTGCGTGCCCCAAACTCGCTAACGTGGTCCTCTCAGACTCACAGGAATTGCTACGGGGTCACGCAAACTGTTGCTGCTTCACTTGATCTTTGATCGCTGCTCTCTTCTCATATAAGCATCCTGTTCTAATACAGGCTCTGATCCGCCCTGCCAGGTGTCGAGCTACCGCAACAATAGCCCGCTTCTTCCCTCGATGGGCGGATAATCTGTCATAAATCTCCTTCAAATTGGGATCTTGACGAATGGCCACCCATGCGGCTTCTATGAATATTTTACGGAATATAGACCGACCCTGTCGACTAATATTCCCTTGTCGAATGTGCTCTCCAGAAGAATATTCACTCGGGGTCAGTCCCAGAAAACTAAAGAGCCTCTTCTCGTTTTTAAACTGGCTCATATCCCCTAATTCATTCGCCAGTTCCCGGCCATGCAATAACCCTATGCCGGGGACACTTTCATAAATCATCGTTAATCCATCCTCCTGGGCTTGATTTTTGAGTTGCTCTTCAATCATCTTTAAACTCCGGGTTAAGTCCTGCCATTCCTGAGCATAACAGTGAATACTATACTTCAGGTCCTCAGGCACTTGAATATCGGATAGCTCATTTAATTTCTTCAGGATCCAGCAAGCAGATATCCTCGTATCATCTTCTACAGGCATCAATCCTTGCGTAAATAACAGGCCTTTCAATTGATTCCCTATTCGCTGCCGACTTTGCCAAATTTGCTGACGGAGTCGCGTGACGCTCCGTCGCCCTTCTTGTTCGACCGTCGGCACAAATATACCCTTTCAGGCGATGACTCGCTAGTTGGGTCGCTATTTTTAATGCATCGCGTTTATCCGTTTTTACCCGATCTCTCGATGCTACTTCAATGGCCCCAGGGTGCACAACCTGGTTTTTAATTCCGTGCGATAATAAAAAACGATGCAAATGAAAACCTGAAAATCCGGCTTCATAGGCTGTTTTAACCTCCGCTCCCTGAAAATGATTATGAATATAACTGAGTAATACCTCAGGCTTAGCAGGCATCGTATCACGCTTAATAACCTCTCCCTCGCAGATACTGACGCAACTATAGGTTTTTTTATGAACGTCAATTCCCATATATATCGTCTTTCCTGTATAATCGTACTTGTACATATATCTTCCTCCATTATTCACTTCAATACCTTATTTTATAATGGAGGAAGATTTCTTAATACATCATAGCAACTCGCTGAGTACAGCGAAAATTGCTTCCTGTTTTTATCCTGCGCTCGGCGGAGCCGATGCTCAGAATGAAGGGGGAGAATCGCGATTCTCCCCCTTGCAATCCCCCATCGCGGGGATAATTTTCTACGAAAATTATTTTTTTATAAAGGTGATTTATTTTATTAAATCAAATAGTTAAAACTCACCGGGAATTGCTGAAAATTTGAATAGTTTCTCCCCACAGGGTCGTTTATAAAGTTTAATTAAACAGATGAGCAGGGCATTTCAAAAAAAACGGTTCCCATGCAAATATTAAGGGAACCGTTTTTCGGTCCTTTGCATTAGCTAGCAGCTTGAGCAGTGTTGGTGATGGTTTCACCGGTTTGGGTAACATCTTCCCCTGCCCCTTTTACAGTATTGCAGCCACTGAGTAAACCAACCACCATGACGAGTGGGCATATCGCTAAAATGAGTTTTCTAATCTTCATAATTTTCTCCTAGTATTTCCATACAATTACACTTACTAAAAAAGTATAGTTGAAAAATCCGAAGAGAACAAAAAAAGTACAATATTTTGTATTTTTTATTTATTTATCTGATTTAATATATGGATTTTTATCATTTACCAATTGTATCATGACCGGTATTCCCATCAAATTAAAAGATCGGCGGAAATAATGAGCTAAATACCTGCGATAAGAATCCGGTAACGATTCTATTTGTTTTCCATGAATCACGATGACCAACGGATGATGCCCCCCTAAGTGGGCATATCGCAAGCGGATACGTCGACCACTCACCAGTGGCGGTTGGTGATCAAAAATAGCTTGTTCCAAAACTTTGGTCAGCAGGGGAGTAGATAAATCCTGAGTAGAAGATACATAGGCTTCCTCAATGGCGCGATAAAGTTCGCCAACACCCGTACCATGCAAGGCTGAAATCATATAGCGACGGGCAAAATCGACAAAAGCTAAACGCCGGTCTATTGCTTGTTTTACCCGGTCGCGTTCATATTCGCTCAAACCATCCCATTTATTAAAAGCCAATACCAAGCCACGGCCTGATTCTAAAATCCAACCTAATAATCGCATGTCTTGATCGGTCAGCCCTTCGCTGGAATCAAAAACCATGATCACCACATGCGCTTTTTCCAAAGCTTGTAATGATTTGATCACAGAAAATTTTTCAATAGCGTCTTCAATTTTCGATTTCCGTCTTACTCCTGCGGTATCAATGAGCGTATACCTTTTGCCATAGCGATCAAACGGAATGAAAATACTATCCCGGGTAGTGCCAGGCTCATCGCACACAATGACTCTCTCCTCACCTAAAATTCGATTGATTAAGGTGGATTTGCCCACATTAGGCCGTCCCATAACGGCAATGCAAATACCGGTCTCTGCATCTGCAACCAGTTCTTCTTGGGGAAAGGATTGCAGTAATATTTCAATAAACTCAGTAACCCCGCGGCCATTTTTAGCGGTAATAGGGTGCGGCGCGCCAAAACCTAATTGGTAAAATTCACCGACCACTGCATCTGCATCGAGACGATCTATTTTATTGACCAAAAGATGCATTTTCTTTTGAAAAGGGCGTAGTTTCTCCGCAATCATGGAATCAGCCGCAGTGAGACCGGTTTGCGCATCGACTAAAAATAAAATTTGATCCGCTTCTTCTATCGCTTGATGCAACTTGCTTCTCTACCTGTTTTTGCATCTCCGGGTGAGAAGTTTCTACAATACCGCCGGTATCTACGACCAAATAAGGTTTTCCGCCCACTACCCCACGGCCATATTGGCGATCTCGCGTGACTCCTGGAAAATCTGCCACCAAAGCATTTCGAGTTTTGGTTAAATAATTAAACAATGTCGATTTGCCGACGTTAGGCCGGCCGATAATAGTGATGACTGGTAACATGTTTCTATTGTTTTTACTGTGACAGCTTCATGCTGAGCAGAGTATCTTCGCCTAAAATCGCCGAAAATCCTGTTTGTGCGGCTTGATAAGATTGGTGTGCTTTAGCTGCATCACCCATAGTAGCATAAATATCGCCTTGAATCTCATCAATTTCTGGTTGAAAAACTTAATCGTCCACTTTGGCCAATATTTGCTGTGCAGCGGCAGTTTGTTTTTGTGCTAAAAGTACCCTTGCCTTTCTCAGGCGAGCAATTTGTTTAATGCCGGGATTCTTCGCATGGTCCATCACCCACTGTAAATCTTGAGACGCCACATCATTTTTATTTTGGCTAAGCGCAGATTTGGCTGCAAACAATTGAGTCATAGCAGCGTACTCGGAGCGAGGAAACCGTTTCATGATTTCCTGAGAAATTTGATTCACTTCATCCGATTTATTTTGGCTATCGGCAAATAAAACTTGTTGATATAACATTGAAGCGCTGTTGAGCCTGAGTCGCCTGCTGTTGATGCCAATAATCGCCAACCTAAACCACAGGCCAGGCCAATGATCACCGCAATCGTGATCCATTTGCCGTTATCTACCCACCATTTTTTTATGAGTCTAATTGCTCACTATCAGTTTCATATGCTGGCATTCGCAGGTTCTCCCGTCAAAGTAATTCGTTAACTCGGACAAAAATATTTTCTGTTGGCTGCCTTCTCGTAAGTTTTTAACCAAAACTTGCTGTTGCGCTAATTCTTCTTCGCCGATAATAACTGCGAATTTAGCGCCGCTTTTATCTGCCGCCTTTAACTGGATTTTAACCCGCCTCCAGATAAATGGGATATAATTTCTAAAGAAGGAAATTGCGAACGTAACCCCTCGGCTATCACCATACCTCGTTCGACCGCGGGCGCCCCAATTAAAACTAAATATACATCAGGGGCGCGCAGCTGGACTTTATTGGTTGCCGTTAATAATAACACTAAACGCTCTAAACCGCAGGCAAAACCAATTGCAGGGGTCGGTCGTCCCCCCAATTCTTCCACTAAGCGATTATAACGCCCGCCTGCACAAACGGTGCCTTGAGCTCCCAGTTCAGTGGTGACCCATTCGAAATACGGTCAATTCATAATAATCCAATCCTCGCACCAACCGAGGGTTGACCGTGTACTGGATCCTAACCGCATCTAATAAGCGCCGTAAACCCTCAAAATGATGTTGGGAAGGCGGATCCAAATGTTCCAAAATACTCGGGGCGGCTTGATTTAAATCTATCATGGCTGGATTTTTACTATCTAAAATTCGCAATGGATTGGATACCAAGCGGCGCTGGCTGTCCTCATCCAGTAAATCATAATGTTTTTGATAAAACTCCACTAAGCGTTGGCGATAAAGTGAACGCACTGCACTGGTGCCCAAGCAATTAATTGCAACTCTAACCGATCCCCTAAACCAAATTCATTTAAAAAGCGTTGCCCTAAAAAAATCACTTCAGCATCAATATCCGGGCCGGACATACCATAAGCTTCCACCCCAAACTGGTGAAATTGCCGGTAACGGCCTTTTTGCGGGCGTTCATGGCGGAACATGGGGCCTAAATACCATAATCGTTGGATCTGGTTATAAAACAAGCCATTTTGAATACCAGCACGCACGCAACTTGCAGTCCCTTCAGGACGCAAGCTCAAACTGTCGCCGTTACGATCGGTGAAAGTATACATTTCTTTTTCGACAATGTCGGTGGCGTCGCCTATTCCTCGAGCAAATAAGGCTGTTTGCTCCATAATCGGAAAACGAATTTCCCGATAACCGTAGCTCTGAGCTAATTCCCGGCAACGGGATTCGATATGCTGCCAATAAGGAGTTTGCTCCGGCAGAATATCGTTCATCCCTCGAACAGCTTGCAGCGCTTGAGCCAAGATTATTCCTCCATACCGCTATTGCTGGCCCGAGGAGGCGGCAGGGATACGTTTGCATCGCCACGGCTACGTCCATTGCCACTATTACTCATATCGCTGGGTTGAATCACACTCTGCTCTTGCACTTGCACTTGCGCTTGAGGTTGAGGTTGAGATTGAGATTGAGGTTGAGCCGGTGGATTTGTGGGCTGTGGCTGAATCGTCTGCTGTGGCTGCGCTTGATTTACATCAGGTGCAGCATTGACGCTTGTGTTGGGAGCCGGAGGCGTTGGTTGAGGCGCCATAGGGCTCACAGGCGCTGCCGGTTTGGAAGGTTGGGGTTGTTGAATAATTACCGTAGTTTCATTTTCAGTTTTTGCAGGATTCTCAACTTTGGTTGCAGGCGCGTTCATCCCCTTCCACCACATCATGGCCAAACCTAGAATAATAATCAGTACCAAAATACTGCCCCATATCAGTAAACTGGGGCGCTGCTGGGAAGTTTCAACCGATTGTATCGGTATGTGACGGTCCTTATCGTCTAGCAATAAGCTTTTTTCGGGAACAAACTCCATTTTTACGTTACTTAAAGCAGTTTGAATTTGCTGTTCCGGTATTCCCAGCAAATGGGCATAAGAAACCAGATGTCCTCGGGCATAAACCCTGGCCCGCATATGACTGTAGTCATCACGTTCCATATCTTCTATTAATTGCACACTAAGACAAAGTCTAGCGGCCACATCCACAACAGTTAAACCGCGTTCCGTGCGGGCTGCCTTGAGAATTGATCCGGGAGTATCACCCGTAATAGACCCGGAATTTTCGTAGGAATCTTTCATGAATTAACCTCTTAAAACTAAAATGACTACCAAGAAAGTCCTTTCCTTGGTTAGGATCTGTTTACATTTCTACTAGACCGGGCATAAACCGTTGATTTCCTACGCTCCGCTGCTCGAAAATCAACGGTTTCTGCTCCGGCCTAGCGAAATGTAAATAGATCCTAGAATCGCTTATTCTATTATAGGGCTTTTTTTGCGTCCAGTCCGATCTTTAAACCGGCCCGCCAATTGCCCGCAGGCGCCTTCTATATCATCCCCTCGGGTCCGTCTGACCCAAGTCTGGATTCCTGATGACATCAAATGGCCCTGAAAAGAAGCAATCGCCTCTGGACTGGAACATTGATAGGCGGCGCCAGGAAAAGGATTGAAGGGAATCAAATTGACCTTGCAACGGATATCAGAAACTAACTCAACCAGTTGCCGGGCATGGCTTAAACTGTCATTAATCTCAGCCAACATGACATACTCGAATAACACGGTTTGCTTAGAATGCGCAGGATAATACTCTCGGCAAACTGGAATGAGTTGTTCTAAAGGGTATTTCTTATTTAAAGGAATCAATTGTGAACGCAAATCATTGTTGGGCGCATGTAATGAAACCGCTAAAGAAACAGGGCTATCTATACGTAGCTTCTGCATAGCCGGCACTAATCCGGCAGTGCTCACTGTAACCCGGTATTTAGATAAACCATAGGCGCAATGATCTAGCATCAAATTCAACGCTGAAACCACGGGACCATAATTTAATAACGGTTCACCCATGCCCATCATCACCACATTGGTGATTTTAGGAACTCGAGCGGCGGCCCACCACAATTGGCCGATGATTTCATCCGTAGTGAGATTGCGATTAAAGCCAGACTGAGCTGTGGCGCAAAACCGACAGTTTAAGCCACATCCTACCTGCGAAGAAATACACAAAGTGCCCCGCTCATCGCCTTCCAAAGGAGGTATGTATACAGTCTCAATGGCGTTGCCGTCTGCTAACTTTAATAACCATTTGTAAGTCCATCAGCAGAAATCCGTTCTTGAATTAATTCGGGAAGCGTTATCGCCGCCCTCTCTATTAATTTGGCGCGTAAACGCCGGCTGAGGTTAGGCATATGCGGAAAAATCAAAAGTTCTACGCTGATGAATCCTTTGTACCAAAGTCCGAGCGTGGGATGTAGGTTCATCTAAAGCAGTTAGGAAACCGGCCATTGCAGGCCGGTCCAAACTCATTAGGTTCATTAGACTGTTATTCACTGAAAGCGCAAATATCTTCGGGCTTAAAGAAGAAATTAATTTCCTGTTGGGCTGTTGCTGGACTGTCAGAACCATGCACTGCATTGGCGTCAATGGATTCAGCAAAATCAGCGCGGATAGTTCCTGCAGCGGCTTTTTTAGGATCGGTATCCCCCATTAATTGACGATTTTTCATCACGGCATTTTCGCCGCGTAACACTTGAATCATCACCGGACCCTGCGTCATAAATTTAACAAGATCTTTAAAAAAAGGCCTTTGACGATGCACCGCATAAAAATCTTCAGCCTCTTGCTTGGTTAAATACAGCATTTTAGCCGCCACGATTTTAAGGCCGGCACTTTCGAACCGGGTATAAATTTGTCCAATTACATTTTTTGCTACGGCGTCCGGTTTTATAATAGATAAAGTTTGTTCTATAGGCATTTTTTTCTCCAGAATACAAGGTGCATTTAGTAGCGCAGTATGATAATATATTTTACTACATGCAGCAATGGATGACTCATGACAACTTTAGCCAGTTTACCCTTTATTTTATTTCTAGTAGTGGTGGTAACGGCAATTGCAGAAAATATTAACGTTCCCTATCCTCTGCTTCTAGTGATTGCCGGCTTAATTGTGGGCTTTATTCCCAATATCCCGAGTTGGCATCCTCCCAGCGACATGGTATTGGCCTTATTCTTACCTCCTATCCTGTTTTCTTCAGCGCGTTTGGTTTCTTGGCAGGATGTAAAACAACATCTGACCATTGTCACTTCATTATCTATCTTTTTAGTTTTAGTTTCAGCTATCGCCATTGCTTTTATGTTGCATTGGCTCATTCCCGGTATGAATTTTGCTACCGGCTTAATTTTAGGGGCCATTATTGCTCCTACCGACGTCATAGCCGCCAATAGCATACTGACTAAAATGAACGTTCCCCGCCATATTATTCGAATTATTAAAGTCGAAAGCCTGTTTAATGATGCTTGTGGCATAGTCCTCTATAAAACGGCTTTATTGCTGGCGTTGGGCGCCAGCATCACTTTGCCTGCTTTAGGTCATGAAGTGCTTTATATTGGAATCGGCGGCATCGCCATTGGTTTATTATATGCTTATATCTCCGGCATTATTATCAAACAATTTTTAAGTCATTCCGAAAATCATCTACCGATTATAATGAGTTTGATCTTGGCTTATGTTTCTTATTGGTTTGCAGAAAAATTAGGCGCCTCTGGTGTGCTTGCGGTGGTAGCGGCAGGTTTGTACCACAAAAAAACCGAGCGTTCGGTCAGTGCCAGCATCCGTATAGCAGAAAAAACGGTTTGGGATACGCTTATTTTCTTTTTGAACGGACTCATTTTTATCAGTATTGGTACTGAGTTCCCAGCTTATTTTCGCAGTGTCAGTTACTTGCCTCTAAGCATGTTACTGCTGTTCTCACTCGCCACGATTATTTGTCTGTTTATACTCAGATTGGCCTGGGTGGCGGTGACTATCGCCATTGATCAACACATCTGGCAGTTGAAAACGAGGCGGTCCAGCCAAAGGCTAATTTCCTGGAAAAAGGGACTGATTGTTTCTTGGGCAGGAATGCGCGGTTTAGTGTCTCTGGCCTTGGCAGTGGCTTTGCCAGCGTTAACCAACGCCAACCCGCAGCTTCCCACTCGCGATTTAATCATTTTTCTGACCGTGATTACCATATTATTTACTTTATTAGCACAAGGATTAACTTTGCAGCCGCTCATCAATGTTCTCGCTATCGGCAGAAACCATGAAGAAGATCTGCATAAAATAAGATCTATTTACCAAGAACTCAGTGAAAAAGCATTACAACATATCAACCAATCTGAAAATCATTTTAGCCAGGAAGAAATGGCAGGAGCCAAAGAAATTGTGACTACTCATTACCATAAAAGGCTGAATTCAGGTAATCATCAGCATGCAGAACCTTTGCTTCGGCGTATGCTACAATTTGAACGGGATCTATTACTTTCTATGAGGGAAAAAGGCGAAATCAGCGAAGAAACTTATTTAAAGATTTTGCTAAAATTAGATCGTGACGAAGTAAGCTTTTCTTCTTACCGGTAGATTTTACTACGCCGTTTGCAGGAAAGATAGAGCAGTGTTATGATATGCGTATTCCATACTAGTTGAGGCAATTATGCTTGTTAAATTAAAAATTTTCTTTGTTGGAGCTGTGTTATCAGCTTTTGTTTGTTCTAGTCTTGCCGCCGCCAAAGTAGCTGCAAATACCCAAACCACGACGAGCCCCAAGGCGACGAATACTGCTGCTCCCAAGACAACAAATACTATCACGGCAGCGGCTGCCACCCCCGCGCCCATCACACCGCAACCTCCGGTGATCAATGCTAAAGCTTACATCTTAATGGACGCGAATACCGGCCAGGTCTTAGCTCAACAAAATATGAATGACCGGCTGCCTCCTGCCAGTCTTACCAAGCTGATGACTGCTTATGTGACTTCAGGCGCTTTGAAACAAGGCCAAATTAAACTTGCAGATCTGGTCCTCATCAGTCCCAAAGCATGGAAAATGCAAGGTTCCAGAATGTTTGTGCAAGTGGGCACCCAAGTCAGCGTTAAAGATTTATTAGATGGCATTATCGTCGCTTCCGGTAATGATGCTTGCGTGGCCATGGCCGAGCATGTGGCCGGGGCGGAAGATGTGTTCGTTCAATTAATGAACCAGAATGCAGCTCGTTTAGGCATGCAAAATACCCACTATACCGACTCAACCGGCATGCCCAATTCCGACCATTATTCCACAGCCTATGATTTGGCTCTTTTAACCAGAGCGATTATTAAAGATTTCCCTGAAGATTACTCCTGGTATAAACAAAAATGGATTTCCTACAATAATATTCGCCAACCTAATCGCAACCGGCTTTTATGGAGAGATCCATCCGTAGATGGACTTAAAACCGGTCATACTGATTCAGCAGGCTTTTGCTTGGTCGCTTCAGCGAACAGAAATAACATGCGACTGATTTCAGTCATTTTAGGAGCGCCCAGCGAGGCTGCTCGCACCACCGATTCGCAAGCCTTACTGAGTTGGGGTTATCGTTTTTTTGAATCGCATCAGTTATTTAACAAAAACCAAACGATAGAAGCTAAAACACAACCTAGAGTTTGGTACGGTCAAAAGAAATATGCCAAACTGGGTTTTGCTGACAATGCTTATGTCACTATCCCCGCCAATCAATTCAAGGGCCTAAAAGCCAACATGGTGATACAGCAAAATATAATAGCGCCTGTGATCAAAGGCCAGGCCTATGGCAGCGTTAATGTCACTTTAAACGGACAGCCGTTGACCTCTATCCCTGTCGTGGCATTGGAGGATGATCCTCAAGGTGGAATTTTATCTCGCGCATGGGATCACATCGCTATCTTGTTTGCAAAATGGTTACATCACTTTGGCTAAAAGATCTGAAAAAAAAGGGAATGGTGAGTCAAAATCAGGTATTGAATTTCCCTGTGATTTTAGCATTAAAATAATGGGGAAAAGTTCACCTAGTTTTACTGATTTGGTTTTAGAAATAGTTCGCCAGCATTTTCCAGAAGTGGATGCTGAGAAAATCCAAAAGCGATTTAGCCAGTTTACCAATTATATGTCTTTGACTGTTACCATACGACCAGAAAGCCAAGAACAGCTAGATAATCTTTACCGGCATTTGACCAGCACTCCGGAAATTTTAATCGTCATATGAAATGACTATGTGACGGTTATAGTGCTGTTTGGCGATCTCGATGAATTCGCCATAACCATAAGTATCCACATAATCCAGAAAGTAGAGAACCAGTAATTACACCTGTTCTCACCATGGCCGCGTGCAATGAAGCATCTTTGCCGAATTCAAAAGCTAAAGTGCCTACGAATAAACTCATGGTAAAGCCAACGCCTCCTAAAAGTCCAACGCCATAAATCCCTCTTACGTCACTTCCTACTGGCATTTTGGCGATTTTAGTCTTTATCGCCAACATGGAGAAACTCCAAATACCCAACTGCTTGCCGATAAATAAACCCAAGGTAATTCCCAATGAAATCGGACCGACAAAATGATTCCAAGATAATCCTTCAAAAGAAACTCCGGCATTGGCAAAAGCAAATAAAGGCAAAATTAAAAAAACCACCCAAGGATGCAATGTTTTTATTAATTCCTTGGCAGGTAAATAATTAGGTCTTTTTGGATCGCGCAAGGGAATCGCAAACGCTAAGACTATGCCTGAAAGTGTGGCATGTACTCCTGATTTTAAAACACAAAGCCACAAAGCCATACCGACAATAAAATAGGGTAAATAGCTGGTGATGCGTAAGCGATTCAATATCAACAACAATAACATCAACGCTAAAGCAGCATAGAATGACCAAAAGGCAATGGTCTTGGTATAAAAAATAGCAATAATAACCACCGCACCCATGTCGTCAAATATAGCCAAAGCCATCAGAAAAATTTTTAAATTAGAGGGGATTTTTTTTCCCAATAAAGATAAAATACCCAAAGAAAATGCAATATCGGTGGCAGTAGGAATAGCCCATCCGCGCAATGCTTCCAAATTATCAAAATTAAAAGCGATGTAAATAATTGCCGGAACCATCATGCCGCCAAGAGCCGCAAACGCCGGTAACAACGCTTTTGAAAAGCTGTTTAATTCTCCTTCAAATAATTCTCTTTTAATTTCCAACCCTACCAAAAGGAAAAAAATAGTCATAAAACCATCATTGACCCACAATAAAATAGGTTTAGCTAATACATAGGGACCAAACTGTAAGGCGCAAATGATATCAAAAAATTGGTGGTAATAAATGCGTACAGGGGAATTATCTATAGCCAAAGCCAAGATAGCCATAATGAATAAAATGATTCCCCCACTGGCCTCCATGTGGATAAAATTATAAACAACCCTGCTTATTCGCATATACAGTCCTTCAGATAATTATTCGGACTTTAAGCCCCGATACTCTCAAATTGTGACGGTTATTGGTTGAGAAATACGAAGGAATAGTACCCCTATTTCGAGTGTTTCTCAACCAATAACCGTCTCAAGATGGGCGGCGCGGGATGCTTAAAGTTCGAATAATTATCTGAAGGACTGTTATGCTAATCCTAATTCTTGGTAACGCTCCCAACGATAACTTTTGGCCGTGTGACGAGCAGACAAAATCACTTCATCACGAGGATGTAAAAATAACGGCATCGACAAACGAGGTTTTAAAGCATCCTGGCCCACCGGGTTAATCACTCGATGGGTCGTAGAAGGGTAATAATAATCGGTACATTCTTGCAACATATCACCTGCGTTGACAATAATCCAACCAGGATCACATGGAACTTCCAGCCATCTACCCTGAGCATCTTTCACTTGTAAACCCTTTGCAGTAGCAGCAGGAAGCAAGGTAATGAGATTAATATCTTCATGAGGCGCAGCTCGCAATGAATCTGGCTCTTCATTTCCGGTCAAAGGGGGATAATGGATCAAACGAAATAAAGTTTGTTGGCTGCCATCAATCATTTCTGACAATGGCAAACTTAAACTAGAGGTAATTGCAGTGGGTAAGTAATTCTCAATCCACTCCAACAAAGTTGCCGCCATCTGACTCAATTCTTGATATAAACGAACCGTGACGGCTCGGGTTGATTCAGGACACCGGCCCCAAGTATAAAAATGATAAAACTCTTTTAAATCTTTTTTGGTATAACCTTTGGCAATTTCGGATAAATTAGGAGAAACATAGCCATCATGGGTTTCTTTGTTGAATAAAAAATTATCGCGTTCTGAAGACTTAAAAAAAGCATACCACTTTTCATAAGCTTCATTTATCAGTTTTACAGGAATCGGATGATGCGTTATCACTGCAAAGCCAATATCCTTCAGCCCTAAAGCAAACTCTTGTGCAGCGTTTTTAGCGTTAAAATCAATAATTTTAACATCCATATTAACCCTCGTTTAGACTTAATTCTATAAGTATTTTGCTTGATTTTTTGTAATTATGCAACCTGGAATTGCTAGCTAATCATGAGATAAAATTCGTCATACCGCGAGCCGCGGTATGACGTGTTCTGAGTAGAATAAGACAGCCCTGCCTAGCTAATTCAGAGATAGGACGATATCATGAGATTTGCTGATATCTTCGGACTTAGACCCTTTCCTTCGGGGGAATTTATCTAAGAAAGACAGCAAAATTTGGGTTTGTTGTTGTTCTGCCTCTTTCAGCAACAGCGCTACTTGCTCTGGTTTAGAAAAAAACTTTTTGCTTGTAATGACTGTATTCAAGTCAGGCGAAAGAGTCTTTTCATAATAGAAGCCTTGAAGAAATGGATAAATAGCACCTGAAGCCTGTAAAAATAACAGCATCTCTAAAAAACGTTTTTTTAGTGGTTTAAAATGACCTGACTCGGGGGTGACTTTTATGGCATAGCCATCATACAAAGGTTGATTTTGACGACCAATCATGATGGTGCCTGCTGCCAAGATACCAAAATTAACAAAGCTGGTATGATGAAAAACTCCAGGCCAATCTACTGCAAGATAAAGTGTTTTTTTAAGTGTTTTAGGATTAACTGCAAGAATATAAATCAATTCATTGCCACGCCTGCTTTTGGGACCAAAAGCAGAATTTACTGGCACCCACGCATCTTTTGGAGCAGATGACAAATATTTTGAATCGTAAATTTTTTGCGAATGTTCTTTCCTTACAAAAATTCTACCTTGAATGAATTTCGCTTCGTAAAGCTCACTTTCTTCCTTATTTAAATAAGTTAAGTTTGACTTGGCATAAATGGATTGCACATAATTCCAATTTTCGGTAGTACCTTTCCAGTCCGAAGGCGGCAACGGAGACTTGAAATGTTGTTCTACCCATTCAGGAAAAGTCAGGTCAGTTTTGGCTATAATTTCATTCTTTTCATTTTCAAAGAAATTATCTTCTAAATATTTAGAAATCAGATCTTTGTTACAGAAACTTTGGTATGTGATGTTGATCGTAGTATAACCTTTGGGTTCTTTTTTGTGTACGGCTTGCTCCCAAAAGATAGTCGGAGAAACAGTTTTATCATCAAATCGGAAAAAAGCACGTGGTTTCATAAAAGGACCACAATCAACACCGATCGTTTTGACTATTTTAAAAAAACTATATTTTTGTTCGACTTTGTCAGAAATATTTTCTTTTTGCTCAAGATTGGTTGACGACGATAAATCATCACATGAGTCTTCATGATCATAAAAACAACCTTCTTTTTGATCGGTTACGGGCTCTGATGGAGACGAATGATCACTGAAATCTTCATCAGAGTCAGAACCTTGTGAATCGTAAAATTTATTTTGTTTTTGCTCAGTTACAGGCTCGGACGTTAACGAATGATCACTGGAATCTTCATCAGAATCAGAACCTTGTGAATCGTAAAATTTATTTTGTTTTTGCTCAGTTGCAGGCTCGGGCGTTAACGAACGATCACTGAAATCTTCATCAGAATCAGAACCTTGTGAATCGTAAAATTTATTTTGTTTTTGCTCAGTTACAGGCTCGGGCGTTAACGAACGATCACTGAAATCTTCATCAGAGTCATTACTGGGTGGATTGTAAAACTTAGGTTCAGCTGAGCCTGTATTCTTATTTTTTAACAATATATTTTTTTTCATTACTCATGTCCCCCCATTGAGAACCCTTTACGTTGTACCAATTGCTCCTTTTGTACGTCGACTTTTCCTGCTAATGTCTCGATCTGACTACTATTTTTTGTTTTGTCCTGAGTTGAAAAAATTGAGCCGGTTGCTATCGAAAATACGGAAGTTAAAACACTCGTTGCACTGCTAACCAATCCCGAAGTAGCGGTAGAAGGCTTCTCTGGATTAATCAATTTTAAAATTTCTGTTTGCTGATGTTTTTTAGCTATTTCAATTGCGTTATGATCATGACAATTTTTCAAATCTGTTCTAGCATTATGTGCCAGTAATAATTTGACTGCCGGTAGATTTCCTCGAATAATGGCGTGCATGAGCGGGGTAAACCCTAACTTGTCCGCCCGATTAATGTCTGCTCCGTTATCTAACAGCATTTTAACCATTAGCACATCACCTTTGAATGCCGCATGAGCCAGTAGCGTCCATCCTCTTTTGTCACTGCTGTTGAAATCAATTTGATATTTTTTTAAATATTGTTCTAGATCGGTAGAAGCAACATCCGTATAAATTTTTTTAAAAATTGCTAGGTTTTTAAAAGAATCTGAAAACAACACACTATCTAACTGGCCTCGCACTTTTTGGGTTTTATACCACGCATTTTGCGCTTTTTTATCTTCATCGTTATAAACGTATAGATGTTGTTTAAGATCCTGTTCTGTCTTAATGACTAAAGGTTCGCTACTTATTTTTAGTGTTAAGTAAGCGCTATGTGATTTATTTTCAGCAATAATAGCTTTTAGATAGCTTAATAATGACGGTTTAGCGTCACCAATTTCATGATGAGTATGAACAGTATTCACCAACAAGCCCTGTAATTTCATATTTTGAGCTGGGTCAAGTTTTATTGGTTGTAGCTGACCATTTTCGATTTTAAAAACTTGATGGAAGGATTGCGAATCTGAACCAGGTACAATGATTATTTTATTATTATACTTGCTAAGATCTTTTGGAATTTTTTCGTCGTATAACAACTGCATTCCTTTGTCTACATTGAGTAAGGTTTTTATTTGTAAAGTCGGTGAGTCATTTTCAATAAAATTTTGCGAAGCTGTTTTTGCAATAAAGTTATAGAGATTATCTATATTGTGGTGTTTCTTGAGACCAGTTTTAATCTCTTCACTTATTTTTAATTCTAAAGGTTGTAATTTCTTATCTTCACAGACAAATAATTTTGCTGTTCCACCCTCTGCTTGAAAAATATAATGATTTTCAAATTTCGCTAAATCAGTGGGCAGAGCACCCTTTACAAAATAAATTTTTCGGTTTTCATTATTGACTACTTTACTGGTATGAACTTGCAGGCTTTCTATCATTTCATCTTTAATCATTTGTACTACTTTAGGACCTTCTACGCTTCCTAAAATTGAGTTATGCGGAATGCCTGGACCAAATACTACGGCCTTTATGGTGGCTCCCGGACGGGTCTGGTTAACAAATTCTTCTGATATTCCGCTCCAAAATTGATTTACGGGAGAATCAGGATGTGAGGACCATTTCTTCAAGCCCCAAAGTACTACTTCTTTCTGATTGGCGAGTGTGCCAGCTAAAGAACTTTCTAAGGCAATCTCGCCTTTTTCATCGTTAACTAATTTAACAATTATTCTAGGTTCAATTTTGCTCCATAATACCGTATTGCTTTCTGTAAGCTCATTTTTACTATTTAATCTAAAGGCCTCCATTTTGTTAAAATGGTTTATCAAGTTACCCAATGCCGCTTTAAATTCGGCTTTACTACTTCCACTACCCTGTTGTAGGCAAACTTTTTTTAATTTCCCTACAAATTCATAGATAACTGTTTTCAATTCCGATAAATCTTGTAACTTTTTAGCTAACGCTTGTATGGCCGCATCGTTTTTGGCTACGATCTCCGACTTACCGTCTCGGGAGCCATGACTACGCAGTTCTTTTCTAGCGCCTAATTGAATTTCTAATAATTCTGAAAGATGCTTAGAATATTGATCGACCGAGCTGGTATAGGTGGCTAAAGCAAGGTCTGCAGCGGCTAAATCTATATCGTAATGTTCTGGAGCAGGAGTAGTGGCTTTCATCTATATCACCTATTTGTATTATTTATACTTATAAAGGCATTATAAATGAGTTTCCTTAAGTGTGTATTAAATAAACATTATTCTTGGGGAAGGGGGAGAATCGCGATCCCCCCTTCTGATCCCCATCGCGTAAGGTGAAGTTCCCTTCAGCGGGAACTCCTGAATTCTTGCCCAGAATTAATTGCTGATGGCTATTGCAACAGCTCTAAAAAGGAATTAATATTGATCATTTACCGTAATAGTATTAAAGAGGTGTTTACTGTATGCCCACTGTCGAGATCAACGAAAGAAGCTCTTTTGATTTAGCGATGCGCCGGTTTAAACGGGCCTGTGAAAAAGCAGGTATTATGAGCAAGTTACGTCAAATTGAGAATTATGAGAAACCCACTACCAAGCGCAAGCGCAAGAAAGCGGCTGCGGTCAAACGCTATCAAAAAAAGCTCCAAAAAGAGCAAGAAATTCTCGAACGTGAACGGACCCGTTATTAAACTTATGACCAGCGAATTGAAAACCCGCATTCAAGAGGACATGAAAACAGCTATGCGCGCCAAAAATAGTGAACAGCTAGGCGCCATCCGGTTGTTGCTGGCCGCCATGAAACAGCGGGAAGTAGATGAGCGCATCGAGTTATCAGACGCTGATATCATTAGTATTATTAATAAAATGATCAAACAACGTTTAGAGGCGAGTTCTCAATTTCAAACCGCAAATCGCCCCGAATTAGTTGCTAAGGAACAAAAAGAAATCGAAAATTTAAGCGTTTATTTGCCGAAACAAATGGATGAAGCTGAAATTGATATCGTTATTCAAAATGCTCTTAACAAAACAGATGCCAGAACCATGCAAGAGATGGGTAAAGTAATGGCCATCCTAAAAACTGAGTTAGCCGGTCGTGCTGATATGGCCAAAGTCAGTTCTAAGGTAAAAAGCATTTTAACCTAAGCTCAGGGAATGAATAAACTCATCCCTGATCCTTTTATCCAAGAAGTTCTAGCCCGCAACGACATTGTCGATATCATTCGCAGTCGGGTTCAATTGGTGCAACGGGGAGATAGCCATCTGGCCCGCTGCCCTTTCCACGAAGAAAAAACACCCTCTTTTAATGTCAGCCATAGCAAGCAATTTTATTACTGTTTCGGCTGCGGCGCCCACGGCAACGTCATCGGTTTTTTAATGGCTTACGAACACCTGGGTTTTAGAGAGGCCGTTACGCAATTAGCCGGCTTAGCCGGCTTGGAAATGCCAGCTTTACAAGCAGATCAGGAAGCTCAAACTCACCAAAACCTCTATCAAATCTTGGAACAAGCTGCTCAGTTTTATCGTTTGGCATTACGTAAAAACCCACAAGCCATTCATTATTTAAAATCACGGGGAGTTTCCGGCCAAATTGCCAAAAATTTTGACCTAGGATACGCCCCTTCCAGTTGGCAGGAGCTACTTCAAAATTTAGAAACCACTCATACCCGCACTGACCTGGACGCGAGCGGATTAGTGGTCAACAAAAAGGAACGATCTTTTGACCGTTTCCGCGATCGTATTATTTTTCCAATTCACAATGTTAAAGGACAAATTATCGCATTTGGCGGCCGTACCTTAGGCAATAGCCAGCCGAAATATTTAAATTCTCCTGAAACCGTTTTATTCCATAAAGGATCAGAATTGTACGGATTGTACCAAGCGCGCCAAAACACTGCCAAGCTGACCGAATTAATTGTGGTTGAAGGCTATATGGATGTCATTGCCTTACACCAGCATGGACTGACTTGTGCAGTAGCTACTTTAGGGACAGCGGTTACCACCAAACAAGTACAGAAATGCCTTCGTTACGTCAACCAGTTGGTTTTTTGTTTCGATGGCGACCGAGCCGGTCGTCAAGCCGCCTGGAAGGCTTTATTGATTTCGCTCCCTTTGCTCAGAGAAGGCATTCATATCCGCTTCTTATTTTTATCTGAGGGCGAAGATCCAGATAGTTTAGTTCGTAAGATTGGCGCTCAAAACTTGCTTAAAAAAATAGCAGAAGCCGTCCCTTTACCCGAAGTTTTTTTCAATGAACTGAAAGCCCAAACCCCTTTAAATTCACCCATGGGCAAAGCCCACTTTGGTCAACAAGCCGCGCAATATCTCAACACCATGCCCCATGGGTTGTTTAGGCAGTTGATGTATGACCAATTAGCTAAAGAATTAGAGATAGACGCCGCCGCCCTGGCCGAGCTTTTACAGCCTCCGCAGCCTCGACCACAAAATAAAGATCATTCACCCACGGCACAATCAAGTGCGGTTAAACCCACAAAACAAAGCTCTTCTCCATTAACAGAACGTATCATTGGTTATTTGTTAAAAGTACCCGATTTAGCCAAAGAAGTACCGTTTGATAAGGTAGAACTCGCCGAAACTGCCAAAGAATCACTACTGGCTCGTTTAATACATATATTTCAAGAGCATCCAACCATCACAATTGGTGAACTTTTATCTAAGTTAGAAATTGAAACGGATCGTCAATTGATCGCTCAACTGGCAGCCCGCCCCCATATTTTGCCTGTAGAAAAGATGAAAGAAGAATTTTTAGGGGGCCTCTTGCGGTTAAATCATTTTGAAAAAGAACAGGAAATGCTGCATCTGGTAGAAAAAGCAAAAAAATCCCAATTAAATTTGGAAGAAAAGCGGAAATTACAAATTTTATTGTCTACACTTAAAAATGAGTAAGGCAAGGATAGCATATTCAGATATTCACCGATTTATTTTTTCGGGGAGGACATAACCGACTTGATTTTTGGGGCCTTGGCCCCAATTCCATCGCTATGGACGGCGGCAAAAATGAACCATACCGGAGGCGTGAACTGATCTAGATTATCGGGCAAGTTCGTGCTAATATGTCCGCCCCCTAGAAGGCTTGAGAGAACAGCGATGGCAGATGAACAAAAAGTTATTTTCAGCGCGCTTCTTGAAGAAGCGCATCATAAAGGCTATTTGCTTCACGAAGATTTGCTTAATTTATTACCAAGCGACTACGTTGATCCCGAGCAAATGGAAGGCATTATCGGCCGTTTAAATGAACTGGGCATCAAAGTTTTTGAATTCCCTCCTGATACCGATCAACTGTTCTTAGCGAAGAAGGCCAGGCTGAAGAACTCAGCGAAGCCATCGATGTATTAGTTACTGAAACTCGCACCACCGATCCCGTACGTTTATACATGCGAGAAATGGGTAAAGTTGAATTACTGACCCGCGAAGGCGAAATTAACATCGCCAAACGTATTGAAGAAGGCACCCGGCAAGTCTTAAGCGCCATTGCAGTTTATCCAAAAATCATTGCCTCGGTTTTAGAAGAATATCAGCGTATTACCTCTGAACATGGCCGACTTAGTGATTTGGTCAACGGTTTTTATCATCCAGAAGGCGCAGAAATCGAACCTGAAGGCGAAGGTGAAATCCCCAAAGAATTACAAAACATGGAATCGAGCGAAGAAAGCGGCGACGAATTTGGCGAAGGCGGCCCTGATCCCGCTGAAGCGGCAAAGTATATGACCGGTTTGGAAGAACATTACCAAGCATTACATCGGTTCTATAAAAAAGAACGGCGTCAAACACACGCAAACCATTAAATATCAAAAAGCCTTGGTTGATTATTTTTCACATTGCAAACTATCAGTAAAACAATTTAACCGTCAAACTAACCGGCTTAGAAAATTGTTGGAAAAAGTTCGAGCACAAGAACGACTGATTATGAAATTTTGTGTAGATAAAGCCAACACCCCACGAAAAAATTTTATTCAAGTCTTTCCCAGGAAATGAAACCAATCTGGAATGGCTTAAAACCTATAAAAAAGAAAATCCGACCCAAGCCGACGCATTGCATGGAAATTTCTAAAGAAATTAAACGGCTGCAAGGTTCTTTAGTTGAACTGGAGGAAAGCAGTCATTTAACCATTACTGAAATCAAAGATATCAATCGCCGCTTATCTATTGGCGAAGCTAAATCCCGGCGCGCCAAAAAAGAAATGATTGAAGCCAACTTACGATTGGTTATTTCCATTGCCAAAAAATATACCAATCGGGGTTTACAATTTTTAGATTTAATTCAAGAAGGCAACGTAGGACTAATGAAAGCGGTGGATAAATTTGAATACCGGCGCGGTTATAAATTTTCAACTTATGCTACTTGGTGGATACGCCAAGCCATCACCCGCTCCATTGCCGATCAGGCACGGACCATTCGAATCCCCGTACACATGATTGAAACCATTAATAAATTGAATCGTATCAGCCGCCAATTGCTGCAGGAAACCGGGTTTGAACCAACACCTGAAGAACTCGCCAAGAAAATGGACATGTCTGAAGACAAGGTCCGCAAAGTTTTAAAAATCGCCAAAGAACCGATTTCCATGGAAACACCGATTGGTGAAGACGAAGACTCCAGCTTAGGCGATTTTATTGAAGACACCATGATGCCCTCCCCGGTCGACTTTGCTACCTCTTCTGGATTAAGCGAAGCAGTACAAGAAATTTTGGCGACACTAACACCCCGTGAAGCTAAAGTACTGCGCATGCGGTTTGGAATTGAAATGAACACCGACCATACTTTAGAAGAAGTCGGCAAACAATTTGATGTCACCCGCGAACGTATTCGACAGATTGAAGCCAAAGCATTGAGAAAACTGCGACATCCCAACCGGGCGGAAAAATTACATAGCTTTTTAGAAAGTGAAGAAGAAGGCGCATAAATAGAGGATAAAAAAATGAAACGTAGTTTAATTTTTACCAGTATTTTATTATTAAGTTACGGGTCCCTTGCTTTTCCCAGAACGATTATAATTGAAAGGGATGCAGAACCCGTTACGCAAGACTATACCCAATATGACATCCACCCGGCGCCCCAAAACGCCCGTTACCATTGGAAGCCGGTACAAGATGGGAATATTCCAAGACGCGCAGTGGTCGGTGGTCAAGAAGGCAATCGAATCTTATTTATTTGCCAATCTTTCTATCGTGGCGGCGTACATCCAGGCAAAGTGGTCGATGGTCGCTGTAACATTACTTACGGAGGCGCTGAAATCATTCGCGATCGTTTTAGAGTTTTAGTAGGCGAAGGCCTGGATTGGCGCACTGCAAAGTATGGTCAAATCCCTCCCAATGCCGTACCCGGAGGCTTTGAGAACGGCCGTCCTCTTTATATTTGTCACGCTCAATACGGCTTCCACGGAGTCCATCCCGGAAAAGTAGTGGGCGACGCCTGCAACATCGGCTACGGCGGACAAGAAATTCTGCTACGTCACTATCAAGTCCTAGTAGATTAACAGCCATTGTTTTGCCATAATGTTAGCTCTTTTTTGGGGCCCATAGCTCAGTTGGTTAGAGCAGAAGACTCATAATCTTTTGGTCCTAGGTTCGAGTCCTAGTGGGCCCAAATTATTCAAAATATATCCAATAAATCCCGGGGCTTCCCCATTTTAAATGGCACATTTTAACCGCCACATAATGCTTTAACTCTGATTCTGGCACTTGGTATAATAGACTGAGGTTGAATTTAGATAATTGCTTAAGCTAGTTTTAGATTGTTGGCCGCTTCAGTTGAAGCTGCTTTTTGCAGTTGAACATAAGACCATAATAACGGGTATCTATTTTTAAATTTAAAACTGGGATTGCACGGAGACTTGATAGAAGTCGATTCCAGAAATCGCTTTATTGCATTTTTTTCATAGGGAAATCCATCTTCACAAATCACAGGTATTCTAAATATCCCTCGAGTGATTGGACATAATAATCTGTTTGGTATTTTCCATTTAATACCCTCTTCAATATCTTCAATGGCATTTTCTTCATACTTAGCTTCTGTAATCTTTAGGTTGAACCAAGCATTAAGATTGGGAAGCTGCGTGAATAAAATAAATGTAGACAATAATGAAGTTCCATATATAGCTTGGTTGAAAATTTTATCAATACAAAATTCATTTTCAGGTAATAGAAGTGACAATAATAAATAAGCGGTTAAAAACAATGTGATAAATATAGCACCTCCGCCAATAACTGCTTTTCCAAAAACCGGAAAAATTTCACGCAACAAATTTAAAACTGAGTTAAATAATGAATTTGTATTTTTCTTATATGCGAGAATAAAAACTGGTTTCATTGCTTTATTATCATTTTCAATATAAGCTAATAAATCACCTAATAATACTCGCTCAATAATGCCATAGGGAGCCAATACTTCTCCACTAAAATTACTGCGAGTATTGTTTTGAATCATCAGTTTGAATTGGGAGAGACTGCGAGCATACCCATCTGAGCAAACAATGGGAGGCAAACCTATTAAGTCTGTTGATTCAGGTTCGCAAAGATAAGGTGGGTGAGTCGCTTGATTCCCTTTAACTTGGAAATATCTTTGACCGTATTTATCAAGTAATCGTTTTTCTTCTTCCTCAAGCTCGCTAATATTATTTATACGAGCTGTTTTTTGTTGTTCCTCAAAGTTTTGCTGATTTTCTGCGCGCCGGCTTAATATTCCAACAATCCCTATTGCTAGGCCTATTATTGCAAAGACCAAAATATGATTTTTATAGAAATTATTAAAAGAAAAAGAATCAAAATCAGTCTGTGCAGCATTTGTCAGTTGAAGATTCGCATTTTCATTAGGACAATTTAAAATTAATGGTCGGAGTTTACTCCCTGTCATTTGATAGGAACAATTAAATTCATTAAGGTGGGATGAAATAAAATTGTCAAGAGTAGGCTTTTCAAAAAAGGCATATATAAATCCTACACTTGTTACACTTAAGAGTGATTTGAGCATAATCCATGATTCTTGAACATCTATTTCTGGCAAGTAACGATAAAATCCTTGCAGTAGTTTTTTCATTTTACCCCCGATTTTTTATAGCGGTTTGCAAAATTGATATTATACCAGATTTACGATGATGTATACTAGTCGCCCATGAATAGCCGATTTTCTATTGATTTTCAGGTGCTACAGGAATGATAGCGCTGAATGTTTATCAAAGAAAAAAATATTCCCAAAATCAGCGAATGCAGGCCACAAAAAATATCGGCAAAAAGAAGACGTAGCTCCTTTAGAATAACTCTTAAGTTGTAACCAATGCCGCTAAAAATCGCATTCAATTGATCCCCAGTCTCCTCTTTAGATATCCACCTATTAGTCATGTCATGCTTTATTTAGGTACCAATAAAAAAAACCAACTACTCATGTTTGGCTCAAGCAATGGTCGTACTTATCAAGATAAGCAAATGTAGGGGTAAGTGTTTTTGATTTTAAATTACCCAATCGCACTTCCTCCGCTCAAGCATTCCTCATTTAACTTGTTGAGAGTGTCAATAAAACTCAGAGACGAGAAAAAGTGGTTCCCCATTTTTAATGGCACTTACTTAAGAAATAGACTTTATTTATCAATAAAAGAAAGAAACAAGTCTCCAAATTCTTTAAGATAAGTTTTTTTCAACGAGACAACCTAACAAGGAACTTACAATGGATATAATACCCAAAAAAACAATCAACAAAAACAGTTTGGGATCAGCGACGGCAAATAGATGCAGTTGATAGGTTTGAAAGATTTCTTTCGCATACAACGAGCAGGGTATCAACGGAGGCATTGACTGAACTCTTGTTGATAAAAACCACGGCGCTTGCTGATTGATAGCTTGCAGATGCTATTAGTCCAGCACTCTCTCTGTTCAATCCTGATTCTATCTTAATACAATCTGACCACCTGATGCTCGACAAAATTCATCATCTAGCCGATCACAAAACAAATTTCTCGTTTGAAACCACAATGGTTTCATGAAGCTTTGCTCCTTTTTAATTGATTACAAAAAAGATAATTATAAGATCAATCTGATTTTTTTGTGGTTACAAGACCCCATCTTGCCTTGGCAAGAGTTAAAGATCGCGTTGCCCGCGGGGGACATGATATCCCTACTGATACTATTCTTAGGCGTTATAAGCGCAGCATTAATAATTTTAGATATGCTAGCAGCTAAAAAATGCTTAGCTACTTAAAGTAAAATAAATAAAACTTATTTATTTTAAAAGTCATGTTTAAATTCAAGCATTTCTTTACCTATCTTCTCTAATTCACTCTGGCTTAAAATATTTTCTACTTGAGGGAATAATTTGGTTTCTTCTTCTTTTGCATGATGTTCAACATCGCTTCTAAATTCTGAAAATTTTTCTTCCCAATCCCTTTGAGAGGTAATTTTTTCAATCGCGTTCAAAGCCCTGGTAGCACTTTTCTCTTCGGAAATTAAATGTGATATTAAGTCAGTTAGAGCTTTATTTTTCTTGAGAAGTGGATACCAAACAGTTTGTTCCATTTTTTCATGGCGAATTAATTCTTGCGACAGTTCATCAAACAGTTTTCTTTTAGTCTCTGCCCTATGGGAATCGTGAGAAATATCAGATAACATCGTCCGCACTTTATCATGTTCTTTAATTAAATATTTAATTGCATTCATGCTGTCATCTCTTTGTAAAAATTTTTGGTTAAAAATGCCCCCTTAAATGGGGTAGAGCCCAAATTATACTTTATTACCACAGGCTATTTTTTATAAAAAATTTGCTTACAGACCTGATTTTGATGAGGAATAACAGGTTTAATTTGGTTTTTCTTTTCATCTTCTACAAATTTTAATACCCATCTAATATTATCTTTTAAATAATCCACTGCGGTAATTTTCGAATTTTTCTGAGTATTAAAATCTAAATAGCTCCATTGGCCTTTTAGATCCGAAGCAGTTAGATGATTTAGTTCACCCAAAAATTTTTTTAGTTTTTCAATCATAGCAGGATCAAACCGACGTAGATAGTATTGCATTTCCAAGCGTCCCCAGCTATTGCGCCATCCTTTAAACGCAAGGCCAGTATCTAAAGAAGAAAGTTGAGGACTGAGTATGACCACTTGATGTTTATTTTTAATAATTTCTACTTTATTGATCTGAGAGCGAAACTCCAAATTACCTCCTGGAAAGCGGTCACCATTTTCAAATACCGCATCCAACGTCATAATATTACTTAATTGAGTGGCTATTTCCAACAAAGACACGTCATTACTGGCAAAAAGAGTAGGCGCATTATCAATTAGCGGATTCCCATTGCGAATTTTACCTCCAGTGGTCAGTTGAATATTGACACCATTTAATGTATTTAAATCATTTTTACACATAATGGTATCTGCTATCTGTCTCTTGAAGCCTCCTCCAGATATAAAAGTATTTTTCTGCTGATAACTGTTATATTGACCTTGAGCAATTATTTTTGGTACGTTTGCCTGGGCTTTCCAGTAAAGCATGGCAAAATCGCTGACCCATTCTTTGAGTGCGCAAATTTGCGGCGAAATCTTTAAGCGCTGGGTTAAGGGCGCCTGAATATTTGCAACGACCGTCACTGGGTAAATAGGAAAACTAAGGTGGCGTCCGATATAATAAGCGGCAATTTCTGCTCTTGCATAGTTGTTGCCGGAGGTGCATTTTAGTAATGCTATATTTGTTCCTTGATTATTTTTTACCATCCAGGCGTTAGGCGTAGTATTGCCTGCTTTTAATAATACAAATTTATAATTATTAAGGTTTTTAGCTATGATTTTAAGTTCAGATTCCTTTTTATCCATTATTTGGTCAGAAAAAATATTTTTTGAAGGGATATTGGATGAATCCGCTAGAGATATTGAAGAAATCGTCATTAAAAGGCCAGTAATCACTATTCTTTTTGTTACTACATTGAATCCTTTAAACATAGTTAGTCTCCTTTCTTAACAGTCTTATAATAAGCATAACACCATTTTTTCTGAAAAACTTCTTTTAAAAATTAGTATCGATAAATAATTTAAGTTTGATTATGTAGAATATTCAACGGCTACCCTAAAAAAAAATGCTTAACTACTTAAAGTAAAATAAATAAAACTTATTTATTTTAAAAGTCATGTTTAAATTCAAGCATTTCTTTACCTATCTTCTCTAATTCACTCTGGCTTAAAATATTTTCTACTTGAGGGAATAATTTGGTTTCTTCTTCTTTTGCATGATGTTCAACATCGCTTCTAAATTCTGAAAATTTTTCTTCCCAATCCCCTTGAGAGGTAATTTTTTCAATCGCGTTCACAGCCCTGGCAGCACTTTTCTCTTCGGAAATTAAGTGTGGTATTAAGTCAGTTAGAGCTTTATTTTTCTTGAGAAGTGGATACCAAACAGTTTGTTCGATTTTTTCATGTCGAAGTAATTCTTGCGACAGTTCATCAAACAGTTTTCTTTTAGTCTCTGCCCTATGGAAATCGTTAGAAATATCAGATAACATCGTCCGCACTTTATCATGTTCTTTAATTAAAAATTTAATTGCATTCATGCTGTCGCCTCCTTGTAAAAATTTTAGTTAATTCAAGTTGCCCGATAAAAATTTAACTTATTTACGGTAAAAAAAATACTTTAAGGCCATGTAACCTAATGCTCAATGTTCCCAAAATTTTTAATTGCTTACTAATAAATTTATCAGGATTAAAAGCTCAACGCAATTGGTTTCGGTCTTAATCTTAGATATAGTTTTTAGGGATGAATAAGCCGCATATTATTCCATTTTTTATTCCAGTGGAATCTTGTCTGGTTCAATCCAAACGATTTCACCATTTTGCCAACTACAAACAGGATTTCCTGCTTGCTTGTGTTGCCGCAGCGCAAGTCTTATCCCAGCTTGCAGAACTTGAGTAACCCTTTCGGGATTTTGAAAGAATTTGGAAATAGCATCATCTGCTGATGATTCATTTTTCATTGTGAGCCTCCAATATGTTTTTCCACGCGTAAGAATCATTTATAATTAAAGCTTGTTTACCTGCTCCAGAAGCAATTAAGTTTAATTGGTTTGAGTTTGAATTATCGTAAAATTGCCAAGAATTTGTAAGCGGTTGGTATAAGTTGAAGAAATTCTTTAAACTTCCATGATATCGCCTGCGAATTGTAGGCTCTGGTACATCATGTCCACCAAGTTTAACCCGTTCTGTAACCCGAGATATAGCCAGTTCCGGATTTTTTAACCATAAATAGGTTAAATGGAAATAATAACCTTGCTCCTTCAACCCCGAGATCCAAGTTGCAAAAGTTTTACTAGCCAGGGTTGTTTCAAAGGCAAAATTAGCTCTTTCTTTAGCTAACTGCTGAAGGCGCGTTAACATAATCCGCCCAGCTTCAAATGCTGCCTGATTAGGCGCAAAGCCACATAACCCTTGCGCGATAATATCTGCATTAACGTAATCGCTTACATGTAAGGCATCTCGTAATATGGCCGGTGCGGCGCTGGTTTTTCCAGCTCCATTTGCACCTGCAATAATAATTATATGTGGCATAAGTAAAAGGCCTACTAATTATAAGCTACTGTATTCTAATAAAAATTCCAAGAAATAGCACGGCCATAATAAATGTGGCACATTTTTATTTCAAGCTAAAAGCAATTGCAATCACGGGATGCCGGTTCGATAGATTTCAAGCGCCGAATTTTTTGGGGTACATTTCGGGGTATATTGCACATTACCTTAAAATAATTACGTTCTAAATCAATCAACTAAATCGTCAATTAGCGTCCTAGTGGGCCCAATAAAATCAACAACTTACACTCCAATTTTGTAAATATTCGGTGAACCCGTATTAAGAAGTACAGAATGGTTCATGTTTAGGAGGCTGAGCCATTAACTCCCGTAAAGATTTACTCATATTCCAAGGCAAAAAAGGATCAATGTTGTCTGGAGGATTGCCGCCACGCATTGCACATTCTTGAAGATAGGCCAATAACCAGGTATGCGGATTAATCTCCCACAGCTTCATCGTCCTCAGTATTGTAAACATCACCGCTGCTAATTCTGCAGACCATACTGATCCTGATCCATAATAATTTTTTCGACCCAGCACACTCGTTCTCAATCCCCTTTCAGCTACATTATTATCCATGGGAATATCAGGATGATCTACAAATACAGTCAACCCTTTCCAATGATTGGATAGGCTTTTCAGTAATTTCTTTGCTGAAGGTAGTATCTGAGAATCCTTTAATTCTACTATCATTTCATCAGCCATCTCTTTGATGGCTTTTCTCAATTCTGTATCCATTAATTGAAATTGTTTAGAACTCGGTTTATGTTCAATACGTTGATTATTAATATGATAAAGTCGCCCAATTCTTTCTACCCATTCAAGCCCCCAACTTTCTTGATGAGGGTAGGCTTTGCTATAGTCTAAAAAGTCACGACGCACATGCGCCCAACAAAAAGCCAGAATAAACAAACCGGCTTTCGCAATGGCTTTATAGGCCCCATAGCGATCTACATTTAAAATACCCCCTCCGTGATCCTCACCAAAATAATCTTTAACCACTTGAGATGAGCGACTGGGACTTATTTTGTAAACAACGGATTCACTATTTTGGAATATCCATAAAAACCATCGAGTACTTTCTTTCCCATCTATCTTTTCAAATACCTTCCAACCCGTCTCGTCCGCGTGCCAATGCTGCGCTGCACAATTATGTAAAGCAATCCCATCATATACCGGTATGAATAACCGTAAAAGATATTCCAATCCGCCAGTCACTGTCCCCATAGACAATGATAAGCCACTCAATTCCAAATTCGATAATATTCGATTCAATGGGTTTTGGTAGCCATATTTCTGTATTAATAGATGTGCCCAGATCGTTATCCCCAATTTACTTCTGGAAAATGGTCTTTCCATCGGCGGCATCGTGATGATTTGCGGAGCTGGATTATTTTTACAGCGACACGCACGTTTATAACGCTTACGACAAATCCTTCGCCGATAGGCTTGAACGTTAATCAGCTCTAACACTTCTGAATCTTCTGTCCCCGCCAGTTCCTGATACTTTAATCCGCAACAGGGGCAATAATTTTCTTGATCATTGAGTTCAACAACCTCTTCAACTTCAGGCAAATCGCTATAGTCCCTTCGATTTGGACTAGCATTCTCAGGTTGTTGACCACGCTTTTTCTTTGCCTCTTGATCCACTTTCTTCTGATCCAATGATGTCGATTGTTTTTCTGAATGCTTGCCAAACAGTTGCTGTTCTCGTTTGCGTAATTTAGCTTGTAATTCCTCTAGTTCCGCTTTCAGTTCTTCTTCCCGGGTTTTAATTTGTTTGAACTGCGCTTCCCAGTAATGGGCTTGGTGTTTGTAATCGATCACGGATAATTTTGATTCTTTTAATGCCTGTCCTTGCTGTTCATACGCCAATTTCAATGACTTATACGACACACTGATTTGTCGGTATAAATCCACTAATTGATTTTGAAGGTCAATGTGCGCAATCGCTGTATCCATGTCTCCCTGACTCTGCTGCTCATTTTTTCAGCCTTAAAATTAACCTTATTTTACTCAGCATGCAATAGGGCGGGCGGGTTCACCGAATATTTACCACACCAATGTCATTTGATCCATATACAAGGACTGTTTTACCCAGTTAATGCCTATTCTAAATCAGATAGGAATTTAATATTTGATTCTATAATGCTAAAATTCACACAGAAAAATCCGAGCGAAAAGGGGCATTGTTGGAAGGCTGGGTGAATGCTAAATATTGAATAGGATGGTATTTGGGGCCAAAGTAAATAAATTTGGCCGCAAGACACAGTTTTTAATGTAGTTAGGGTGAAGCAGATGCTTCGGTTTCATCCGCATACACGTTTATTAGATCTACTATCTTAACTGCATCGCTTTTCAATAACTTATTTTTCTCCACCTTTACTTTCCAAAAACCATTAAAATGGTTTGCAATTTCTTCTTTTCTATCCTTATTTTGTTGTTGCTTTGCTATTTCTTGATTTTTAAACGCGCGAGCAACTAGGTAGAAATTGCTACCATTATACTTCATTGTCTTATGCTTTTCTTGCATAGATAAGTAAGCTTTTTCCCATCTTATGCGAAATTCGGGCAGTTCTTTTTGGAGTTTCTTATTTTTTTCAAGTAATTTTTGGAGTTCTTCGTCCTCAGGCGCACTAGAAAGTTTGCTCTCTAAAAATTTTATAGAATCTTCTAATGCTTGCTCAATAGAATCAATAACAAATTCTTCAGTACTTTTTTTACTGTCACCGTAATTTTTATTTTCTTTCGATTGAGTAAACTTTGTCGGTGACATGACAAGCTGATAGATAAGCTTATTGTATTGACTCGATTGGCTATAACGTAAAGTTTGTGGTGAAGTAAGAAAGAAACGTTGTAATGTCCCATTTTTATCATAGAATTTAATCTTGAGGGTAAGATGACGTAATTGATTTTGATCTTTCCTCAAAAGCTCTTTCAAATATGCCATACTTAATGCGGCGCAAGACTCATCATCTGCTTGTGGGTGCCATGGAATAATCTTCCCCTTGTGAAAAAATGGTCTAACATCAGTGCTATAAAACTCTTTGAACTCGTCTTTAAAAGGTGAAATCCACCACCAAATAAGTAGAATAATATCGTCTTCTGATATCAAATGCCCTTCGAAGTGACCTTCACTTATTCCTCTTTTTGCATTTGTAAACATATACCCCACATAGTCTGTTTGTTTTTTTTCTTTTAACTGTTTCTGAATTTCCTGAATTTCTTGGAGACATTCTTTACGCGATAAACCTATATCCTCACATTTAGTGACAAGGTCTTGTTTGTAGGTGTCGATATAGGTTTGTAATTCATGTAATTCCGCTGGAGTCAATTTTGGTTTGGCATGTTTTTCTAACCACTCCAGCTGTTCTTCAGGAACTCCTTCCTGATCTCGCATACGCTTGAGGTCGTCTAAATATATCTGCCAATTTTTATAAAACGCTTCCATGATAGTTTCTATTGATTTGCATAACTGTTTCCGGATTGGTGTATAACCAAGCACCATCTCGCTTGCTATATATGCAAATATCTCATATTCATCTTCTTGACGATCGAGAAAATCTTCCGAGTTAAGCTCCCAATTATTTGCAAGAAAGGTGGCTATGGGAAATGCTTCTATATCTAAAGATGCTTTTTGATACTTTTTCTGATGTTCTTTGATGTTTTTTTGCCCAAACGGAGTGTCGCCATTAACAATTATCTGATATGAGTGATTAGGTTTGTTTTTATAATGAAGAACCAATGCCTGTAAGTCTTTAGCAGGCATAAAGTATCGAGCGCTACTATCCCGTATTTCAGATTTTAACTCTGCAATATATTTTTCTTTATAACGGAGCTCTTTGTGTTCTGGAGGTGTGGATCTCGGAATTTCTTTTGTCATAATTGAAAATGGATTTTGTTTAATTGAGAGTTTTGATTGCAGAGTTTACCATCACGAAGATACAAAAGCAACCGTGGAATCGAATTGCGAATTGACTCATAAAAAAGGAAACCCAAGGAAGGTAAAATCATATCATGGCCTTTATTTGACGGATTCTGTAGTCATGGCTCTGTATCGTTGTTCTAATGTAAGCGTTTGGTAAACGCCATATCCGATTCCCAGAGGCGCTCAGGCGGGCGCTATTTTGTATGCCGGGTAATAGGTATACTCCCTTGAGTTTGATTGCGTTAGGAAGTAACAAAAGGCCTTATACAAGAAATTACATCAAATTATCAAACGATAGACCAAACATATGGGGAAGCGCTCATTAAAAGTGAATCTGCTAGGGCTGAATTTGATGATCTTTGTAAGAAAATTTTTAACGAACCAAAAGAGTTATGCTTTAAGATTAAAGATTTTTATCAAGAAACTATAGGAAAACTGTTTACATCTTCTAGCTTTAAGAGCCCTATTGTCGACAATAAAATTGTGAAAGCTACAAAATTAAAAATTGAGGTTAGCCATCAGTAAACTTACATTTTCATTGTTATCCCAGTGGTATCTTATCTGGTTCAATCCAAACAATTTCACCATTTTGCCAACTGCAAATAGGATTTCCCGCTTGCTTATGTTGTTGCAGCGCAAGTCTTATCCCAGCTTGCAGAACTTGAGTAACCCTTTGCGGATTTTGAAAGAATTTGGAAATAGCGTCATCCACCGATGATTCATTTTTCATTGTGAGCCTCCAATATGGTTTTCCACGTGTAAGAATCGTTTATAGTTAAAGCTTGTGTACCTATACCAGAAGCAATTAAGTTTAACTGATTTGAGTTTGAATTATCATAAAATTGCCAAGAATTTGTAAGCGGTTGATATAAGTTGAAGAAATTCTTTAAACTTCCATGATATCGCCTGCGAATTGTAGGCTCTGGAACATCATGCCCACCAAGTTTAACCCGTTCAGTAACTCGCGATATAGCTAGTTCCGGATTTTTTAACCATAAATAGGTTAAATGGAAATAATAACCTTGCTCCTTCAACCCCGAGATCCAAGTTGCAAAAGTTTTACTAGCCAGGGTTGTTTCAAAGGCAAAATTAGCTCTTTCTTTAGCTAACTGCTGAAGGCGCGTTAACATAATCCGCCCAGCTTCAAATGCTGCCTGATTAGGCGCAAAGCCACATAACCCTTGCGCGATAATATCTGCATTAACGTAATCGCTTACATGTAAGGCATCTCGTAATATGGCCGGTGCGGCGCTGGTTTTTCCAGCTCCATTTGCACCTGCAATAATAATTATATGTGGCATAAGTAAAAGGCCTACTAATTACAAGCTACTGTATTCTAATAAAAATTCCAAGAAATAGCACGGCCATAATAAATGTGGCACATTTTTATTTCAAGCTAAAAGCAATTGCAATCACGGGATGCCGGTTCGATAGATTTCAAGCGCCGAATTTTTTGGGGTACATTTCGGGGTATATTTCAAATTAATTTAAAATAATTACTTTATAAATCAATCAACTATATCGTCAATTAGCGTCCTAGTGGGCCCAATAAAATCAACAACTTACACTCCAATTTTTCGCACCCCTTCACACCGTGTGGAACTCTCGATCTTTTCTACTTCTGTGTTCAAACGCAATAACTCTTTTTTAACTTTCGTAAATCTTGTTTTGGCTTGGCTATGTAGCAGTTCAGTTTTAGCCAAAATCAATTTATGGGGTGAGCCAACGTGTTGCGTTTCATGAGTCACTGGAATACCCAAGCTTTCAATCGCTTGATGAATATGCTGCCGGCGCCCTTGTGCCAGGGGCCACACTTTCTCTTTTTCCGTGCGAGATTGTAAAAACTGCTTAAGCACAGCGCAGTCAGCACATTGACAAGAGATTTCTTCACAAATTGACCAATCATCTGGTTGGCGCAAACCTAAATCGCTCTCATTTTGTAACTCGGAACGAATATAATGCAGTAGTTTTTCATAGCTTAATTTCTCGCAATCATCGAGAAGTACTATTAAATCTAACAGGGGATAGCATCTTTTATCACTCGATATGTGATCCACGATTTTGATCATGAGATCTTCCTGCTGGATAATTCGACACGCTCTCAATAACTCTTGAAAATCTTGAATCAGCTGGCGCATAAATTTTGATAGATCAGAACGATAGATTATCCCTTTATTCTGGGCATATTGTTTTTGTAGTTGCTGCCACTGATGTTCCAATAAAAAATGAATCAATGGTTGGTGTGAACTATTTTTCGCTAAAATTTTCACAATCTGCGAAATTTGTTTACATTTTTCAGCACCCCTCCCCCATCTATCTTTAGGCTGCGCCCAATTTTGAATCAGACCCAAAAGCCAAGAGACACCGTATGCTTCAATCAAAGGTAAACACAGTTTTATGCTTTGCGGTGTCAATACTTGTATCACGAAATACTGTAAGATTTTTTGGCTTAATTGCGCATTTTTAATTAAGCTCGCAATGTGCAATACCTGACTCAGTAAGGAACCGTCTTCACTCTGATATTGCATGTATTCCGGCCAAAGAGGCAACAAACTGCTGATTATCTCCGACACAGGCAACGAGGAGGCACCAAGTTCAGCTGAATGAATTAATTCCTGCATGACACTGCTGGGATTGATTCGAAATAATATGGGATAATGATCCGCCTTGCGCCATAATACGATAGCGGCTCGATGATACCAGCGATCCAAGGTATTACCATAGTTGCCCATCCATCCTTCATATTCCGTTTGAAACGGTTTAAATTGATCAGTGGCTTTAGTCCACCCTAGCTCATCTTGATCAACATGAGCTTCACCCAAGTCTACTGGATGACCATCCCGATCTAACCAATGTTGTAACGAAATTTCATCTTCAATCAACTCAATCAATTCAATCGAGCTTTCACTGTGTGCCGTTACTGTTTCTTCTTCATCATCGTATTCATATCGACGACTCCGTCGACTTCGATAATCATCAAAATCCGACTCACAGCTCCAATTTTCTCGAATATCCACTAATACTAAATAAATATCTAAATCTAAATGATCTGCAGCTCGTCTCAAAGCGGCAGCTCGTAGCTGATCGACATTTTTCAAGTGACGCCAGGATAATCCTGCCTGTGTGTATTCATGATCTAATAGATAAACACATTTAAAGGGAACGTAATCTGGCTCATGTGAACATTTTCCATCCGGAAAATAAGTTTTTAAAGCTTGTACCAAACTCTTATTTTCGGGGGTATTCATCACTTTAGGAATAGATTTGGCCAAATTTTTCAAAATTAAATTATAAGTTAGCGCCACCCGATAGCCGCTCTTAACCGGCTTCACTTCATGATAACAGTCGGCATAAAAGGCAATAAAATTCAGCTTATCTAAAGGGAAACGGCTAGACTGAATGGACTTTTTTACACCTTGATGATCAATGATTAAACTTCCTCCGGTATGAGTGCAAGGTAACACCACCACCATAGTTGCCACCATTCCATTGCACTTTTCAGAGTCTTGATGAGGATCAAAAAATTGTCCTGGCTCATAGATCAGTAAATTATGTAGATCTGCTTGTAATTGCGAATCTTCCGACAGTCCAAGATCCTTTTTTAAGGCTTCAAGTACTGGGTTGAGAGTTTTATTCCATACAGTTTTATCGATCTGAATTTCTTTAGGTGAAATTTCCCATACATCCCGGACGTTTTTGTCGAGTAAGGTTTTATCACGCCAGCCGAAATGTGCTGGTTTAGCCAGTGAAATGAGCTGC
Organism: uncultured Pseudomonadota bacterium; assembly: GCA_963795715.1. GTDB lineage: Bacteria > Pseudomonadota > Gammaproteobacteria > Coxiellales > Coxiellaceae > JAFEDN01. The sequence continues at coordinate 1,004,486 of CAWCIY010000003.1, read as the reverse complement.
CGGACCACTTTTTTTGTTAACGGCCATTTCAGTAAACCTAATCCTTTAACTTCCAAAGACAAAGCATCGGCCGGTGCATGATTTTTTCCAACAAATAAACCCAGCTCATGAATAGCAGACAAAGCTGCAATAATTTCTTCCATTTATCCTCCAAGCATTCGTAAATTATCACAATGTAAATTGGAGTCAGGCGTGCAACATTGCAATTTTTTAAAGTTACAATGTTGCACGCCTGCTCCTGTCGTACTCACGATAAGTTTAAAATTTTCTCGGCGATTTCAACTGCATCCAAAGCAGCGCCTCGGCGTAAATTATCAGATACCAACCATAATAATAACCCGTTTTTTACTGATGGATCTTTGCGAATTCGACCGACAAAAATATCATCACTGCCGATCACTTCCAATGGCGTTGTATATTGATGTGAACTAAGCTGAATGCCAGGGCCGTGCGATAATATATTTTTAACTTCTTCCATATTAATTGACTTGGCAAACTCAATCGCTAAAGAAATTCCATGACCTATCATTACTGGAACACACACCGCTGTGGCAGATATTTTAATTTTATCAGAAATAATTTTTTGTAGTTCTTTTATAATCTTGAATTCCTCGTAAGAAAATCCATCTTCCATAATTTCACTCACTTGAGGAATGACATTAAAAGCAATCTGTCGTGGAAAATATTGGGTTTTTACCGGCTTTTCTTCACAAATATGTTTAGTCTGCTCATATAGTTCATTCATTGGCCTCTTACCCGCACCAGAAACTGATTGATAGGTAGAAATCAACACACGGGTGGCGGTTGCATATTCATGCAAGGGTTTAAGAACCACTGCAATAGGACTAGCTAAACAATTCGCATGGGCAAACAAGCAGTGGTTATCGGTAATTAAATCCGCATTAACCGGAGGCACAATTAATGGAACAGTGGGATCCAAACGATATGCTGAACTCGCATCAATCACTTTTGCTCCAGCAGCTAACGCGACTGGAATATATTTTTTTGAAACATCACTTTCCGTAGCAAAAATAACTAAATAACAATCTTTAAAATCATAATCAGCTATATTTTGAACAGAGAAAGTATGGCCATCCACCTCCAACCGCATTCCGGCTGATTTAGCTGAAGCAAATAACCGCAGATTTTTAGAATCCAGGCTACGGCGCCGAACAAATAATTCAACCAACTGACGACCAACATTTCCTGTCGCGCCAATTATAGATACATTATGTAATTTACTCTCTATCATGTGAGCCCTCTGCTATAGTACAAAAAAGTTCTTCAAATATTTTCTTGGCTTTATTAAAGCCCTTTTCAGTCAAAATAACACTTTTTGCTTTGGTTACTGGATTAGTAATAAAACCATTTACATGTAATCGATTCATACTATCCCAATCAAAACTCTTCCAAGCGTTACCACTTTTCTCTTCGTTAAGATACAGTAATGCAAGAATAGCATTATCCACTTTATTCTCATCATGCTCCATTAGTCAAACTCCATTTAATTTTTTGATTACAAATTTCACTGAAACTACCATTGCCCATTCTTATTTTAATAAAATGCAATCCAAACTAATCTGCTACATATTAGAGAAATTTCATCCTTCGCTATCTTTTTCAAGCAATTGCTTTAATTCAGCGGTTTCTCTTTTCACAAATTCTTTTAATTCTTCTGCCGTCGGCAAATGAAACTGATATTTGCTGGCAAAAATTTTCTTGTTTTTCTCTCCTAATGTGTACTCCACCACTGAATCATTTTTTTCTGCGCACAGTAGCAAGCCAATTGTGGGATTATCGCCTTCTGTTAAGAATTCACGATCAAAATAATTAACATACATTTGCATTTGCCCCAAATCGCCGTGTGTTAGATGATTACATTTTAGATCTAAAATAATATAACATTTCAAAATGACATGATAAAAAATCAAGTCAGGATAAAAATGTTGGCCATTTAAGGTAATCCGTTTTTGGCGCGCCACAAAAGCAAAACCTCTGCCAAGTTCCAATAAAAAATTTTGCAAATGAGTAATCAGAGCTTCTTCAAGTTTTGATTCTATCAACCAATGAGATTCAGGAATATTTAAAAATTCCAAGATAACTGGGTCTTTCAGCGCATCTATCGGAGATTTGATGATTTGACCTTTTTTACTGAGTTCCATCAAGCCAGATTTATCTTTGCTTTTTGCTAATCGCTCAAATAATAATGTACTCATCTGACGGCTCAATTCTGGCGTTGACCAGAAATTCTTTACTGCTTCTATTTCATAAAACTCTCTAATTGGAAGACGGGATTCCCGCATTAATGTTCGATAGTGCGTCCAAGACAAATTAGGGTGAAATGTATTTTCAATGAATTCACTACCAACCTCGTAGCGAATTCGATCTTTATAAGCCAGATAGAATTGCCGCATATTCCTTAAATTGGCCACACTAAATCCTTCACCAAATTCTTTCTTTAACTGCCGCGAAAGATTACCCAGTAATTCTTCTCCATACAAAGCTCTTTTTTTTCCTTGTTGCTCTGTTTCAAAAATCCGCCGTCCTATTTGCCAATAAGCCAAAATCATTTCTTGGTTTATAGACTTAACGACTCGCTGGCGGGCCAGCCGAATATAACCTGCGATTTCATCATAAAACCCGTCAAAATTGCTATTTTGTTTAATATTAGGCATCATGCACCTTTCTCGTTGAATTCGCTACCAACCTGGTAGCGAATTCAATTATCTCTTTTTAAATCATCAGCTTACTTATCGTTAGCCCCTTAGGTCAGATGACGTTTATTGTTATCCTTCATAAAGCCAAAGTCAAACATTGGGCAAACACTAGGAGAGATATCTTTAATAGTTACAGCCAGGGGATAGAGGGGAGTTATTTTTAGTCAGCTTACTGATATAATGTAATGAAGTCGGTAAAGCAGTGTGCTAGGGATAGTATAAATTTTATCCAATAACCTTTTCAGAGAGCGTGTGGAATTTTAGTGGAATCGTGCCAAGAAAAATAAGGTAATTTACAGCAATTAACAGAAAAATCCAGAAAACTGCAAAGGAAAGAAAAGAGGAAAAAAGGTATTAAATTGAAGTATATAGTAAAATAACGACATTCCCAGAAAAGTTTGCGCGCGCACTCATGTGAGATACGGTATCAGATCCGGCGAAAAATTCAAATAATTTTTTTAACACAATAGATTAAATAGAAAAAATTCGTTATGTCAGGCTCGATTCGTCTATAAGTAATTTACTCAAAAATTTCATCGAGTCCGACATAATGATTTTTAAAGAATAAAGCCTTGAAATATAATTTATATTTAAAATTTATGTCGGAACTGACACCAATGATGTGAGGCCACCAAGGCGGATCGAGATCAACAGCAGCAGGGTTCTTATTATGTAGGCGGAATTTCATGTAGAATAGTTTTACCGGCAGCTATATTAACAAAAAGCTTGGCAAGTTGGTTTATATCATGGAAATTGGTGGTGTCCAGGTCGATATAAGTTTTTTAAAAGCCGGAGTCAAGTCTTAAAATTTTAGACTTGTCTCCCATTTTAATGCCGATGGGAGTTATAGAGCATGGCAAATGATTCAAGACGTTACATTGTTCCCTCTGAAGAGGATTGGGAGCCGGGTTCCGATGATCAAGTGCTTAAAAATTATCTTGGTATCAAATCTAGAGAAGATATTGAGGCTATTGAAGAACAAGAGCTAGAAAGAACAGAGTTGGAATTGCTAGATATCTTTAATAACAATCATCAGTTTACTGCAATTGATATTTGCAATATACATGAGCTTTGGTTGGGTGATATATATCCTTCCGCTGGTAAATACCGTACGGTAATGATGTCAAAAGCAGGTTTTCCTTTCGCAGCTCCTTCACGTATAGAACCACTAATGCAGGAATTTGAAAAAAAATATTTGGCAAAATACACTCCTTGCCATTGTTCTGAGATTGATGCACTTGCCCACGCTCTGGGAATAGTCCACATTGAGTTAATTATTATTCATCCATTCCGAGAAGGAAATGGAAGAACAGCCCGTCTACTTGCTGATTTGATGGCCATGCAAGCTAGAAAAGCACCGTTAAATTATAGCTCAATCCAAACTCAAAATTTACCCGGATTTGAGAATTACATTCAGTCAATTCATGCTGGTATAGAAGGCAATTATAAGCCTATTGAAGGAATTTTTAAAAAATTATTGGAAGAGTCTACTTAGTAATAGTTTGATAAATACGTTTATTGCCACGACGAGGGATGCTAAATTGTGCCCCCTTAATTTTGGCCTGAGTTAAGGTTATAGTAATCCCTTCTACACCGCAGGAGGTTTCGACTGAACGTGCGATAAGCTTCTTCCTAGTAATAGGATTTTGAAGATAAGGATTTGTTTTACTCAATGGCATTTTTTCCATATCCATATTATATCAGATTTCTATTAATTAAGGGCGTTCTGACCCCGAACTCGGTGATTTTCAAGCGCAGAATTTTTTGGGGTACATTTCGGGGTATATTGCAAATTAATTTAAATAATTACTTTATAAATCAATTAACTAGATCGCCAATTAGCGTCCTAGTGGGCCCAAGTTTTGATCAAAAAAGGTAAAAAGGGAAAATGCCTGAGATTTATATGATAGGCGGCCCTAACGGGGCTGGCAAAACAACCTCTGCAAAATCCTTGCTACCTGAATTACTACACTGCCATGAATATGTTAATGCTGATGCTATCGCCGCCGCACTCTCCCCGTTCAACCCTGAATCCGTCGCAATACAATCGGGTCGCTTGATGCTCGACAGAATCCGTCACCTAGCTGATCAGAAAACAAATTTCTCGTTTGAGACCACTATGGCTTCACGAAGCTTTGCCCCTTTTCTAATTGATTGTAAAAAAAATTACAAAATTAATCTGATTTTTTTATGGTTACAAGATCCACATCTAGCATTAGCTAGAGTTAAAGACAGGGTTATTCGCGGAGGACATGATATACCTCCCGATACCATTCTGAGACGTTATAAACGCAGTATCGACAATTTTTTAAATATTTACATCCCATTAGCAGATGATTGGATTCTCTATGATAATTCTGCTGCAGAACCAACCCTTATCGCCGAAAAAAAACTTAATAAACCGTTCTCTATCTACAACAAAAATTATTGGCAAAAATTTCAGGAGTCGTATCATGAATGAACAAAACGAAAACGATCTCTTTGCAAGAATCGACTTTGGCATCAAAAGAGGTGTCGCTCAAGCACTTGCCGAACATAAAAAATCCGGTCAGAGTATTTCCGTTTGGAAAGACGGCCGCGTAGTTAAAATTCCGCCAGAAGAAATTCAAATTCCAGAAAATTATCTATCAGAAAATATTGAAATAGAAAATCCTTCAGTTCAATCTCTCTATTCCGATGAAGCCAAAAAATCATGTGAAAAAGAGTCTGAATCACTTGAAGCAGAAATACGTTCATTTTTCGATAGATCTTATTCGGGACAATCGAAGCAAGAAAGTTGGAAAAAAGAAAAAATACAAAATAAGATTATCCGTCTTCAAAATTTAAATGACTTCATTAATCACTGCGATGATAATGAATTTAAATCTCAAATTGAAGAAATTCTGCAATATGTACAGTATCTAGATTTACCTAAAAACGAGTTTATTAAAAATTTCCAAGAAGGATACAGGGATAAAATATTCGAACTAATTATAGCACAATTTATCTCTAAAATGCCTGATTTTTTATTAAAAACCAGAAGTGAAAAAAAAGAAGAGATATCAGACCTCGAATTCATTTATCAGTCACAACTTTATTTCTTGGATTGCAGTACAAGAGATAGCAACTTATTAGATCAATACCATAATTTACTTCCTCATTTTACTAAATACTTAAGAGTAGCAAAATTTCTTTATGACAGACACGAGGAGGAACAAAAACAACCATATCGACTATTATCATCGATATGGTATACGCCTACTATAATGGAAAAAATCTGGCACAGTTTAAGTGAAAGTGAAAAATTAAAATTAGAATTGGTTCATTTAAATTACGATAATATTATTCATGAATTAAAAAATTGGATATATATAAATCAATATGCTCTTCTCCAATTCCCAAAAATAATACCTCATCAATTGGTAAAAGAAATTGAAATTTTAAAACTACCAAGACATTTATGTCATTCTACAGAATATTTGGAAATTCAGCGAAAACATTTTACACAATGTATAGCAGTAAAAATTCTCGATAAAATACAAAAAAAGTATTGCTCTGAAGACATCCCAGTAATCTTGGCAATTAGCGTATCCACACTACCACTTATAGAAACTATGATGATTTCTGATATAACAGATTTTCTCAACTACCTCAAAAATCATCTACGTACAACACTCATGGATTTAATAAAGCAAAAACCTTCAGATTTACAATCAAAATTAAAGAAAAATATGGAAAATCTCTATGCTATTTTAATTGATTCAAACTGGTATGACTGGTTTCCAGAAATAGCAATTCAGAGACATCAAGCGAATATCCCAAATTCCGAAAAAAATCAGTGCCGACGAGGCATTATATACAATGTTGATCATACGCTCTATGGAAATCAAATATTTAACCCATTTATTAAGAATTATATCGAGCTTTCTTTAAACTTATAGTAAGTGATGAATGTATATCCAGAATTTTTTGAGAAATTTAATTCGATTGGAGTTCTAAAGCATGGCAACCGATTCAAAGCATTACATTGTTCCCACCGATGAGGATTGGGAGCCGGGTTCCGATGATCAAGTGCTAAAAAATTATCTTGGTATTAAATCTAGAGAAGATATTGAGGCTATTGAAGAACAAGAGTTGGAAAGGACAGAGCTTGAATTGCTAGACATCTTTAATAAAGATCATCAGTTTACTGTGGCTGATATTTGCAATATACATGAGCTTTGGTTGGGCGATATTTATCCCTCGGCTGGTAAATTCCGTACGGTAATGATGTCAAAAGCAGGTTTTCCTTTCGCAGCTCCTTCACGTGTAGAACCACTCATGCAGGAATTTGAAAAAAAATATTTGGCTAAATACACCCCTTGCCATTGTTCTGAGATTGATGTGCTTGCCCACGCTCTGGGAGTAGTCCATATTGAGTTAATTATTATTCATCCCTTTCGAGAAGGGAATGGCAGAACGGCTCGTCTACTTGCTGATCTAATGGCCATGCAAACCAGAAAGGCACCGTTAAATTATAGTTCCATTCAAACTCAAAATTTACCCGGATTTGAGAATTATATTCAATCAATTCATGCCGGCTTAGAAGGCAATTATAAGCCTATCGAAGGGATTTTTAAAAAATTATTGGAAGAGTCTACTTAGCAATAGTCTGATAAATACGTTTATTGCCACGGCGAGGGATATTAAATTGTGCCGCCTTAATTTTAGCTTGAGCTAAGGTAATAGTAATCCCTTCTACACCGCAGGAGGTCTCGACTGAACGTGCAACGAGCTTCTTCCTGGTAATAGGATTTTGAAGATAAGGGTTAGTTTTACTCAATGGCATTTTTTTCATATCTTTATTATATCAGATTTCTATTAAGTAGGGGCGTTCTGGTGGCGAATTTTCAAGCGCCAAATTTTTTGGGGTACATTTCGGGGTATATTGTTAATTACTTTAAAATAATTACGTTATTAATCAATAAATTATATAATCATAGCGTAAATATTCGGTGAACCCGTATTAAGAAGTACAGAATGGTTCATGTTTAGGAGGCTGAGCCATTAACTCCCGTAAAGATTTACTCATATTCCAAGGCAAAAAAGGATCAATGTTGTCTGGAGGATTGCCGCCACGCATTGCACATTCTTGAAGATAGGCCAATAACCAGGTATGCGGATTAATCTCCCACAGCTTCATCGTCCTCAGTATTGTAAACATCACCGCTGCTAATTCTGCAGACCATACTGATCCTGATCCATAATAATTTTTTCGACCCAGCACACTCGTTCTCAATCCCCTTTCAGCTACATTATTATCCATGGGAATATCAGGATGATCTACAAATACAGTCAACCCTTTCCAATGATTGGATAGGCTTTTCAGTAATTTCTTTGCTGAAGGTAGTATCTGAGAATCCTTTAATTCTACTATCATTTCATCAGCCATCTCTTTGATGGCTTTTCTCAATTCTGTATCCATTAATTGAAATTGTTTAGAACTCGGTTTATGTTCAATACGTTGATTATTAATATGATAAAGTCGCCCAATTCTTTCTACCCATTCAAGCCCCCAACTTTCTTGATGAGGGTAGGCTTTGCTATAGTCTAAAAAGTCACGACGCACATGCGCCCAACAAAAAGCCAGAATAAACAAACCGGCTTTCGCAATGGCTTTATAGGCCCCATAGCGATCTACATTTAAAATACCCCCTCCGTGATCCTCACCAAAATAATCTTTAACCACTTGAGATGAGCGACTGGGACTTATTTTGTAAACAACGGATTCACTATTTTGGAATATCCATAAAAACCATCGAGTACTTTCTTTCCCATCTATCTTTTCAAATACCTTCCAACCCGTCTCGTCCGCGTGCCAATGCTGCGCTGCACAATTATGTAAAGCAATCCCATCATATACCGGTATGAATAACCGTAAAAGATATTCCAATCCGCCAGTCACTGTCCCCATAGACAATGATAAGCCACTCAATTCCAAATTCGATAATATTCGATTCAATGGGTTTTGGTAGCCATATTTCTGTATTAATAGATGTGCCCAGATCGTTATCCCCAATTTACTTCTGGAAAATGGTCTTTCCATCGGCGGCATCGTGATGATTTGCGGAGCTGGATTATTTTTACAGCGACACGCACGTTTATAACGCTTACGACAAATCCTTCGCCGATAGGCTTGAACGTTAATCAGCTCTAACACTTCTGAATCTTCTGTCCCCGCCAGTTCCTGATACTTTAATCCGCAACAGGGGCAATAATTTTCTTGATCATTGAGTTCAACAACCTCTTCAACTTCAGGCAAATCGCTATAGTCCCTTCGATTTGGACTAGCATTCTCAGGTTGTTGACCACGCTTTTTCTTTGCCTCTTGATCCACTTTCTTCTGATCCAATGATGTCGATTGTTTTTCTGAATGCTTGCCAAACAGTTGCTGTTCTCGTTTGCGTAATTTAGCTTGTAATTCCTCTAGTTCCGCTTTCAGTTCTTCTTCCCGGGTTTTAATTTGTTTGAACTGCGCTTCCCAGTAATGGGCTTGGTGTTTGTAATCGATCACGGATAATTTTGATTCTTTTAATGCCTGTCCTTGCTGTTCATACGCCAATTTCAATGACTTATACGACACACTGATTTGTCGGTATAAATCCACTAATTGATTTTGAAGGTCAATGTGCGCAATCGCTGTATCCATGTCTCCCTGACTCTGCTGCTCATTTTTTCAGCCTTAAAATTAACCTTATTTTACTCAGCATGCAATAGGGCGGGCGGGTTCACCGAATATTTACATCATAGCGTTCTAGTGGGCCCAATTTTTGAACATTTCAGTAGGGTTTAGGTCTTAACCGCCACATAAACTTTAACTCAGATTCTATAATTTTTTATTATCCAAAGATAAATTGACTTCATTTTATATGTAATGTAATATTTTCAACCTATATGGGACTACCACCTTATTCAAGAGTGAATCCTGCTCATTAATAAAAGCCATTTAGCTCGTTCATTGAAATTAGAGAAATTAAAATGACCGCAATCCAAGAAAAAATAGAAAAATCTCTTCTATTTAAAGTGTACATCGTACTTATTTTAAATGAATTATATGCAAACGGCCCCTCCCCAGCGCGTTTCGATAAAAATTCAGTTGAAAAACTAACTGGGTATAAAGCCAGTGATGACGAAGATAATATAACTACATTTTTTGAAACTATAGATTTTCTCAACCGAGAGGGATATGTTTATTGTAGTTCTTTTTATGTTTCGACAAGTATATCTGGTGAGCCAATATGGACAACTGCCTTACCTGTGTATATTTCAGAAAAAGGAATGGTTCGTCTTGAAAGCACTTATAACCAAAACCAAGAGCGCTTTATTGATAAATTCAAAATTTTTGCTTCCAGCATTGCAGGCAAAGTTACTGAAAATATCTCAACGAGAGGACTTACCACAGGATTTATTGAACTTATACATCATTTTTTAAAAATGGCATAATATCTAGCAGTTTCTATGAGATGGGTCACAATTATATCTCATCACTTACTTTCTTTAATAAAAAGAACAATTATGCAATCATTTTCAATATGGTTAAAATTTAAATGTGATAAATCCGTCGATAGAAGATTAGCTCGAAAGACCTTTCTTCATGAATTACAAGAGGCATTAAATGGAACAATCACACCTCAAGGCCCGTCACCTAACAGTTTTCAAGTGTTTGGTAAAGTCTCAATCAAACTAAATTATCATTTTTCCCTATTAGAAAAAATAAAGTGGAAAACTATCGAAAAAAAATTGCAATCATTCAGCAAATATAAACCAGGCAATTTAGATTTAAGGCAGCAGCTTGAAGAATTCGGCCAAATATGTGACAAATGCTATACATTTCTTTTCAAAGTAACTGCTAGATTAGAGAAGAAATGGGAGACTCTTTAATTATTATGAATAAGATTGTCCACCAGCTTATATTCAAGGGAGGGGTTAATCCATGCCGCATAGTTTAGATGTTTCACATCGCCAGTTATATACTCTGAGCAATAAGACGCTTCAATCAATTGTAGCGAATCGGTAAACTTATCCTCAGCCGGCGCATCACCATGAATGGCAACTTTATACTCTTGATATAACTGAGAATAAATAAAACTCCTTATCGCAGGACATTTATCTAAGTTATCTATTATTAATGATATATCTTCATTCTCTAAATTCAAAATTCCATCTGTCATAGATGGAAGCATTTGTTTCAATCCTAGGCGAAGCTTTAAGTTACTGCTTATTTCCTTATCGCGATACTCGACGAATGAAGTTCCTCGAGGAATTTTCTTTCGAGTATGCCCTTCATTTGATGAAAATTCTAAAATCTTTTCTTTCAGAAGAACTAATTTAGCCAGATCAAATGGTACCGGGGCTTCAAGATCCGTAGAAATATCTCGAACAATTCTTCCATTAGGAGTTATTACGGTATACGCGATTTTTCCTTCAACTGACCTCAAGTACAATCTACCAGGTTCCGGCTTTGTTTCGGATAACATCAAGCAAAGGTCGTACTCATTGACCCAATTCTCCCCCCTGATATTATCCCAAAAAGCTTGCCTGCCTCTGACAAAAGTTTCGTGGCTAAAACTGCCATTACAATAGTCCTGAATACGTTGATAAAAAATATCCATTTCGTTTTGCGAAGCAAAAGGCTCAATAAGACCGCATGATTTTAAACAATTAAATTCCATAATGTACATTTTAGCTCTTTTGCAGGCTATTTTTGGTTTCAAATCTCTAACAATGCAAAATAGATTAATCGTTCTGTCAGGATCATCAGTATTCGGAAAATCCCTAGCTAATTCATACATAGTATTAAAACCAAGGACTGGTTCAAGGCCTTGTCTAACCAGCAACTCATAAAGCTTATTGCCTGTTACCCCTAACTCATGGCATCGGTTAATAACTGTAGTATCTAAAAAAGCCAAAGCCATTCCACGACGCCTAATAAATTTTTAAGATAAAAAAAAGCATAGAAGGCTCTGCCATAGCATTAACAGTAAAAAGGCAGCTTGTAATTGTAAAAATCAGAATAAAAAATTTTTTAGTTAACATTTAATTTTTCCTTCCAATATTTTTCTTGCCTTGGCAAGCTCTTCTGCAATTTTCTCTGGATTAGGCAAAATAGTTTTATATTCTGAAGCAAGTACTTTATTGGGCAGCCCATCAAGTGCATATCGTGCTACGGCACTATCTTTTTGCGTACATAGTATGAGGCCAACAGGCGGATTTTCCCCCTCTCGCGCCCAATGTTCTTTGGCGTAATTCAAATAGAGGTGCATTTGTCCTGCATCTGCATGAGTAAATTTACCTAATTTTAAATCAAGAATAACCAATGCTTTTAAGCGCCTGTGGAAAAATAATAAATCTACCCGGTACCATTCATCTCCAATTCTTAGACGACGCTGGCGACCAATAAAAGCAAAATCATCCCCTAATTCAAGTAAAAAATCTTCAAGCCTATTAATCAAAGCTTCTTCCAGGTCATTTTCTGAATATTCATCCTTCAAATTCAAAAATTCCAACACAAAAGGGTCTTTAATTGCCTCTTCCGAGGTTTCCACATCATAAGACAAAGCGCCACCTTTTTTCAGCATAGCCACCTTATTATTCGATAAAGCAGTACGCTCATAAAAAAGAGAGTTAATTTGTCTATCAAGCTGACGCACAGACCACCCACCGCGCATCGCCTCTTTCTCATAAAAAGTTCTAGCAGCGGCATCTTTAACTGATAGTAGTCTTACATAAGCTGACCACGGCAAAGGAAAATGACTGGCTGGTACTGCTGTCTTTAAGCGGCCACCTGATTTTTCAACCACTTGTGGCCGCAGACTTTGTTTATCCAATTCTCCAGACACTGTCTGGAGAATCTTTTCATCCGGCCAGGCCAAGTAAAAGGCTCGCATATTCCAGAGGTTAGCTTTAGCAAAACCACGCTTATATTGTTTAGTAAGATCAACTGATAATTTTTCAATCAGCATCTTTCCATATTCCGCCCGTTCAGAGCCGCCTTGCTCAAAACTAACAATACGTCTCCCTATTTCCCAATAAGTTGCAGTCATAATGGCGTTAACAGAAGTCGCTACCGTTTTACGGGCGGCTTCAAGCACCTCCACAATCCCTGAATGTATAGAAGTATAACCCGAAATCGAAGCAGGTCGCTTTTTCGGTGGGAGACTATTAGACCTTTCTTCTTTTTTAATCATTCGTATATTTAAAACTAAATACTGAAAGTACGCAATATTTATAGTGATAAAAATAGTGTACTAGTGGCGCAATTGCTCCCCAGCCTGTGGCTAAAAATCACAGATCAACGTAATAACCGATTTTCTCTAATTACTTGATTCAGGTGTTTTATTTAGTTGCTGTTTATTGCTACTCTTGGAGGGAAGAGAGAGGGTTGCAGTGGAAAGTACAGTGAATTACAGTAGGGCATGGATTAAGTTGATTTTTCAAGCGCCAAATTTTTTGGGGTACATTTCGGGGTATATTGTTAATTACTTTAAAATAATTACGTTATTAATCAATAAATTATATAATCAATTAGCGTTCTGGTGGGCACAATAAAATCAATCACTTACCGCATTTTCCCGACTAGTCAAATTTTGACTGCCGGAATTTTGCCGGAATGTGATTCTACGACCGGTACCATTTGACCCGGTTTTTCCTGGACTTGATCAATGATTGCCAGCGGTTTCTCCCCCCGACGATCTCTGATAAAGGACAACGTTGGCGTGCTACGTTGACGATCACAGACCCGGTTCGCCATCTCAATCAAATGCCGAATTTCAACAGAACTGTAATGCGTCGTAATTCGGTATGATTTATGTCCTAACAAATCCTGGCGATCTTCCAGACTGACCTGAGCGGCTCGTAGGCGTCTACCAAAAGCGTGCTTCAGATCATGGATACGCACCGGTAGGTGCGCCAGCTTTCGAGCTTTTTCCCATGACTTATTACTCATCTGATAAAGCCTGTTTTGACCGTCCGATCGAGTAAACACATAAACCGGATGTTGGCCACGTACTTCGTCAATAACTTGCAAAGCCGTGTCATTCAGCGGCACCAGCCGATCCAGTTTATTTTTAGAGTACTCATTAGGAATCACAAAAACGCTGGTGTTTAGCTCCGGGATCGGATACTCCCAATCCCATTGCAGCCGACACACTTCCTGATCGCGCAGTCCGGTGTTAACCTTAAACAGCGCCATTCGGCGCAAACAAGCGATCCTGTTCTTCCCAACTCAACGGATTAGGTTTACGTTCATCGGTCTGCGGCAACAGTCGAATTTTCGGCGTCGCCCCTAACCAGCTTAGATTAGAATCATCCACCCATTCTTTACTGGCCAGATTCAAAATGTGCCGCACGACCTGGAGGACATTATTAATCGTCCAATTTTTAACCCTCTCCCCTCTCCTCATGTCGATGAACGGCTGTAAACAACTCATATTGATCATATCGAGTTCACGTTTGCCAATGTAAGGGTTGATTTGATCAATATATGATCTGTCTGCTTCGATACTCCGTTTATGCCGGTTTTCAGCCAAATATCTGGTCGCCGCTTCATCAAAAGTGCGGCGGGGACGAATGCCGTAAACTTCCGCCTGGCGGATTTGATCGAGTCAGAAAGATCAAACGCCGCTGGGCTTCTTTCAGATCATCGGTTCCCGTGCTTTCGAACAACCGCGTACCAGATACCGTTTTTTCAATATGCCATACCCCACCACGAAATCGCAGCCCAGGTATAGTTTTTGTTTTTTTACGTCCCATATTACCTCCTCTCGGTGTAAAGGACGCCCTTCATAAGGGCAAACTATAATATGGCTGAGCCTCTAGGTGCAAATCATTTTGAAGCTAATGATTAAAAAACAAAATGAACCCCTAGAAAAACATATTGACCATTTAGAAACTGACCAACATGAAAAACAATCTAATCTTCCACAACCACGAGTTAAAACAAATAAACAAATATAAAAAAAGTGCCTCAAGTCTTAATTTTTAAGCTTACCTAATAATTTAAGGCTGTTTATTTGTAAAAATTAAAAATTTGTTCTAATCTGGAACCTGATGGTCAATGATCAGGTTAAAAGGCTCAAATCGAAGAGATCCCAAGTTTCTTAGGACGGATTTTGTTTTAAAGTAACAAAACAGGCTTGGCTTCTTCTACCTCATATCTGCCACGTCCCAATGTTCCTTCTATGCGCCACTGTAATTCATTTTTAAGTTCATTCCATTTATCTTTTTCCCACAGGATAGTATTGAGGTGCTTTACATCAAAATGTGCGTCGGTATGAGTCTCTTTTTCACAAGTAAAGATAATCGGTAATCCCAACCCTTCAGCAAAACCAGCCTCGTAATATACTCCATTGCGATGCCTAGTTAAATCAGCAATAACGAATTTACTTCGACGTATTAATGCCTTGATCTCATCGACCACGCATCCATTATAGGGTTCTTTATTTATTTTCCTAGGATCATATCCTGATGCACGAATCGCTGGCTCTATTGCTTTATCCCACAATGGTAAGAGAGACGGATCAAAACACATTGCACAGAAGGCAATGTCCCTGCCCGTGCTTTTATTATACTCCTCTAAATGAGAATATCCTTCTGGCGTTATTTCAATAATATTGTCAACATAGTGTATATAATCTTTCTTCTTTAGATACTTTAAAAAGTAGTCTATTTCGTTGTTGTCATATGCATAGCAACTTGAAATAACCTCAGAATTATCGAGAATGCTTTTTCTATCTATAGTTTTGCCAGGAAAATCTATCTTTTCATTTAAAGTATTTAATAGCTTATACGCTTTTTCATATATGTTGATTGTCTTACAGTTTAGAATTTTCTCAAGACGATCAAGATCTATTCTAACATTTGGATTTTCGCATATAAATCCTCTGACGTATGAGATAATCTTCTTATTATTTTCCAAGTATTCCCTGTAGTTGGAAGTACCCATTTTCATAAAAGCATCACAGCTAACAATGAACTTCCCACAAGATTTGCATGTTATGTCTCTATCCGATTGAACCGAGGACGAGTAAACCTCGGCTGTCATAAAACAAAAAGGGCATTTACCAGTCATTTTTACCTCTCTTATTTTAATGTCTCCAAAATTGGTGATTAGATTCTAACACCAGCATAGCACCGTAAATTTCCCCATTTTAAAAGATTTCTCAACCTATTGATTTTATAATGCCGATGAAGTGAATCGAACACTCGACCTACTGATTACGAACCATCCGGTTTGGAGTTCGGCTACTCGGCGGTAATAATAGAATCATTAGTAAGTGTTTGTTTTAATGTAAATTTGTTAACTCGAACGCCCTTCGCAAATTTACATAATTATTGCAAATTTTCCAAATCGTGAGCCCATATGCCCCCTTGATTCCGGCAAAATTCCGGCAGAAAATTTTTGAACAATTCTTCTTTTTTCAAATTTTATCAGAATCACTGATTTTATGTCAGCGGGTCAGCGACACGATCAAGTACTCACACCCAACCATAGTATGAACAGCATTATCTCAAAACTGGATGACGAGACCAAGGTGTGACTCGGCTGACTATCCGCATCAGCATCTCGGCTCGATCCATACTATTCAGCAATTGAGGCTGAACAAAAGAAATACTTATCTATTAAGACTATGTGAAAGATTTA
The DNA here is from genome assembly GCA_963795715.1 of uncultured Pseudomonadota bacterium. GTDB lineage: Bacteria > Pseudomonadota > Gammaproteobacteria > Coxiellales > Coxiellaceae > JAFEDN01. The sequence goes on along the minus strand of CAWCIY010000003.1, from coordinate 988,109 downwards.
AACTATTAGCAGCCAGCCCCAAAATGGATCACTAATGTGATGAAATCCACAAAGGTTATCAACATTTTAGAGAAGTAGAGCTTGATATTGTCCGCATACTTCTTAAAATATGGAAATTGAAAACTAACTACCTCCTAATTAGCTAGCTAGAAGGCACCATGGGTAAGGTAATAGAATGCTTATTTATAAATTACAAAAATTCACCTATAAATGGAACTAATGTAAGTTACGAGGCATAAAAATGGTTTTTGAAAACAACATGTAATAATTCTTAACAAAGGAATTATGGATAATTTTATATATCGATTTCGCTCGATACAAAATTTAATTGGCAAACACCAAGAACTTGAAAAACAAGAAATATATTTTTCCCCTTTTACCGAATTAAACAATCCCATGGAGGGATTTAAAGAAATATTTTGGAGGAACCCACCCTAGATTTTCTATTTTACCCAAAATTCTATACAATAACCCAAATAATGAATAGCAAAAAGCAGAATTAATAAAATAAAAAAATAAAGAGAAATAATACAGGTATACGAGACTACTCGTTCAATTTTACTAGCCTGAGATTTAAAATCGTAATTATCAAAAATTTTATTATGAGGAGCCTTCTTACGGTCAAAACCTATAGGAGATGAAACTTTTATAGCGTATAAGAAGCTTCTAGAAAGTGGCTTCATCCCATACAGCATCCTTAAAGCACTTGAGAATTTTTTATCAAATTTAGGCGTCAAAAAAAATCTTATTAATAAAACGCAAAATATACAAAGGGCCATAGATAAAACTATACAACCGATGAGAACTAAGTCGATAGTAACTCTAGATGAAGAAGGATCAGGATTATAAGCTGGAAAGATCACGAATTTTTTCCTTTAGCCAATCATATCCTTTTCCTCCCACCCATTCACCACCGTATTCAAAACTAACTGCTAATGCTGTACTAACCAAAATTATGATCCAACCTTCTGGTCCAAGGCAAAATAACCCAACCACCACGGGTTCACCTAACCAACCTCCTATCATGCTTGCTCCAAATCCCACGCTCTCTTCAGATAATTTCCTCTGCCAATCCCCATGCTTTTGGTAGGTGCTCCACACTTCCTCTGTTGCTAATCCAATATGTATACCTATGACACCTCTATCTAATACTGTTGCTCGTTGCGCCATTTTGGTGATAGATTTAAATACTCCGATATCGACTACACTGGAATTAGGAATACCAGTTTTCCAACGTAGCAACCATTTCTCGCGGTTATTCACAAATTCCAACTTGCGCATTCCTTCTCGAGTAGCACGATCTTCTTTTAAATAGTGAGCAAATTTTTCCTTCAATTTACGATGCGCTATTACATAAGCTTCTTTGGCCGCCGTCTTCAGTCCCTTCGGCGCTTCCAAGAAAGCTTTCAGTTTCTCCTCCACTTCCAGCATAGCAGTGGTCACTTCTTTGGCATTTTCCGTTACATAATCGGCTACTTGTTCTATTCCGGTCAGCCCTATACCTTCAGCAGTGATTTTTGGACGATTTTCTTTTTCCATTTCTTGCAGCAACAAAGCAACACTTCCGGTTGTTTCTAAATCATGATCCTGAACTAATGAAGCCACTACTTCACGGGTAGAAAAATATTCCCGATTCGGGCTACGCGCTGCATCCAACCAGTGTTCTTTGCTCACCAGCCATTTCTGTGTGCGAATATTAGGGAATTTACTGATATGGGTTTGGTATTCCTTCATATCCCGCGCGGTCGGCAGACAAATGCAACTGTGGGGCTGCATCGGAATACGATTGGATTGGGAAAAAGCTGGATTCCACAGTTGGTTAAAACTATTCATTAACCGCATCACTTTTAAATACTCTGCGACATCTTCCGGCTTTTGGCTTGAGGAGAATTTTTTTGCCACATCTTGTAGTGATTCCAATTGCGTCATGTATACACAAGCATACCGGCCCCAGTCCATAAGAACGCTCCTTCGAGGCTATATTTTAACGCCTTGAGCCACATCAAAACCTGCACGTATGGGCGATTGCGCTACGTTATCAGCAGAGCGCGGCGTATAAGTCATTTCCAAAGAATCATAACCCAGTGATATATGCTCAATGGGACCAGTACTATTACCATCGTGTTCTTGATTGAAAAAACTCACAAACACATTTTTCAATGTGTAGCTTAAATAAGTGAATGGTGGATTGCCTGCGGTGACAAAATGGATATCGACTTGTGGAATTGCTTGCTCACTCGTCGCGGCATTAAACCAAAAAGCAGAACTGCTGTCTGCAAGCTTTTGCAGCCACACCAAGCCGCAATTGGGTCCTCCCTGGATACGATCATACAGCCGTCCAGTACGTTGTTCTACTGTTTGATGGACGCCGCTGAGGGAGAATTTAAGCAGGCTCACCCAACCCTGATAATTTTGCGCAGAAACATTGCCGTTAGCACCTGGGGCCTTCAGATAAATCGACATGATTGCTCTCCTTGACATTAAATTCCGATTATTTCTGTATTTTAAATGAATTATATTAAGAAAGGCAATAGTTAGTTAAACTTCATTAAACCATTGAATTCGGCCATGGCCGAGTTCTCGGTTAAAATCATTCGCGCTAAAGTATCTTGACCACGCTGTTCATAATTCAAAGTTTTGGGATCAGGCCCTCCGGCAATCGGAGCATTCCACCTGTAAGTTCTTTATAGCGTTGCTGAGCATATAATTTTGTTCGCAAGCAGTTGCAGTTAACATCTATAATTACGTGAGGGCTTGCTGTATGCTGAATTAAATTTATACAATTATTTCGGCAATAATTTTGAATAAGCTTACAATAGCCAACACGTGACTAAACAAATGGCCGCACCGATGGTTGGTGAAAAAAACGGCCAAAAAAATCTATTCAAAACGAATTCAAAAAATCTGAATAGTTTTAATTCTCAGCCGTATTCACTTCCTTAATAAAATATAGATATTTCATTTTTTAAATAATACCCCTGGCGTCTGCTTGCAACGCTCTACACAGTCACAGGTCATACCCTGAGCACAGAGTGTATCGCACCATCTCAGGCAAGAAACACCGGTTTTATAATAATTTTGTTTAATCTCTCGATAAAGGCAATGGTTTTGCCCACCTTGCAAATAAGCTGCTCTTTCTGCATCTTTTTTGGGATTCCTTGGACCGCTTATTTGTTCACTAGTCATGCATAAATTTAAATTGGTTTGAGTATTTTTAAATTCCTGAGTTGCCTGTGGAATGATCAAAAAATTGAATGGCAAAAGAAATTAAATTACTCAATAGTAAGTCTAAAAGAAAAAGTAGAGGCAATTCGATTAAAGTGCCAATATCATGTACCTATGACTAGCTATAAAACAGATAAAGAAAGATTGACAGAAAGGTATAAAGTAATTCAGGCATTTACTGAGAGCCAGCATATATTTGGTTCAAAAATATTAGATAAATATAGAGAATACATTATTTTTGATGAAAGTGTACCTAATGTTTGTTCACGTGATGCTCCTTCGGAGCTTGCATGGCGCAATTACATAATAGATATTAATACTTTTATTAGCAATTCAATCAACATTGATGAACAAAAATTACATTCTTTGAACTCAAACAAATAGAATAAAAAAAGCGTCGCACATAAAAACAATTTATGTGCGACTTGCAATTTCTAAGAACAAGAAGCTATTTTAGCAATTTTCTTACAAAAAAGAAATTTAAGCAATTTCATTTTGATTCCCTCATTTTGAGTTCACATTTTGAAAAGAAATTCCCATAGAAAAATAGAAATTTCCCTTCCCCTATCCCAAACTTTAGTAAAAAGTTTGGAATTCTTTTCTTCAACTCCACAGAACGCAACTTTCTGTTAAGCGCAGTCAGCTGATCTGGAAATTTTTTTTTTTAAAAATCAGAGCAATTAATTTTTTCACAGAAGCCTCCTATATTAAAATAACAAAACAGTTATTTTATCATCCAAAATGCCGAACAAATAAACACTGTACCGATTAACCAAAATTCCATACTTTCCCCTCATAGCCTAAAAATTTAACAAAAAACTTTATTTATATTATAAAAATCAGATTAAACAAGAGTCAAACGTTAATTCGTCTCTAAATATGAGGCTAAACGAGGGAACTGTGTGGTCAGTTTATCCCCAATTCTCTCCAGTATTTTACGTAACATGAAGCGACCTCTAATCTGAAATATATATTCACCAAATTCTTTTTTATACAAAGCCTGAGTTTGTTCGAAAAACTTAGTAAAGTAAATGGCGCTTTCCTCATCCTCAGCAGGATTATGATCTAAAAATTGTTCTTCTGTATGATCAAATACCTGTTTACAAAACTGACGATACATTTTTGTATGTAAAATGTGCGCATGCCAAGCTTCATCAATTTCTTTAGAAGGTGGTAAGATTTGGTTGGAGTATTTTTTTCGAAGGAAAAGATAACGCCGATATTGCTTTATTGCTTTATTGCTTTATTGCTTTCTGTAGCTTCATTTTTAGACCAATTTTCAACCTTGACCAATCTATCAATAACCGGTTGAAGATCAAAAGAGTCAATAATTTCTTTGGCTTGGTCTAAATTTTTTAAATCCATTCTATCAATTCCTTACTAATTCCTTGACGATAGTTTACATTAAATTTAAAGTGGATGCAATATCATCAGAGTGAAGGTATGTTTAATAATTGGCTAAGAAAAAAAATAGAAAATCTTGGATGGCTAATGCGATGGCAAGCTCATCAAATCCACTGTCATCGAGAAAATGTGTCACCTGAGCTAATTAACTATTTTCATCACTTACATCTACAGCCCGGCGCACGAATTCTAGTCCCTTTGTGTGGCAAAAGCAAAGATATGCAATGGCTAGCTGAACAAGGGTATCCAATTGTTGGAGTTGAATTAAGTCCGATTGCTTGCCGAAATTTTTTTGATGAAATCAATATAATACCTCATATTACCAGACAGAAAAATTTTATTCGATTTCAGTACAACAATATTGAATTACTTTGCGGAGACTTTTTCAAACTAACCTCTTCTGATTTACCACCCATTGACGCCATTTATGATTGCCGTGCTCTGATTGCCTTGCCTGTAACAATTCGTCGACAGTATGTTCTCAATTTATTGGCTTGCTGTGAGAAGATAGTTAAAATTTTATTAATAGGATTTAATTCAACTTCCAATATTAAGGGTCCGCCGTTTTCGATAAGTGATGACGAAATAAATCATTTATTTGGCTTAAATTTCAACGTACAGATACTTAATCGAGAAACATTAACTGAAATCCCCAAACATCTAAGCGAAAGAGGTTTCGAAGAAGTTATAAATAATATATATTTAATTTCTAGTTTAAATATACGAACCTAACTTAATATTTGTAAAACCGCTTTAATGGTTTTAAACCTGGGTTTTGTTTAAATCACCCAGGCCGCCGGGACTACCACAGATCAAAATGATGTCCAGATGCTTTTATTGGTCTTCTATAGGAACGGAACGCTCTACATTCTGATTAATTGATATAATCTTGGAGTTCGGCATGGCAAATTTATGTAATGAAGATTTATAAGTACGTACGCGGCTACTGTCCTGAACTAATCTAAACAATTTTTTATTGAAGCAATGAATTTTTTTGACTCGTCATCCTTCTTCACATTGAATTGATATTTTGGTGGGAAAGCAAATTTCTATTTTTCTATGGGAATTTCTTTTCAAAATGTGAACTCAAAATGAGGGAATCAAAATGAAATTGCTTAAATTTCTTTTTTGTAAGAAAATTGCTAAAATAGCTTCTTGTTCTTAGAAATTACAAGTCGCACATAAATTGTTTTTATGTGCGACGCTTTTTTTATTCTATTTGTTTGAATTCAAAGAATGTAATTTTTGTTCATCAATGTTGATTGAATTGCTAATCATCCATCGATATCCACCCATCCAATGTAAGCCCCTAATAATCCCATCTTGAAGAATTCATTAACCGAGTAATTTTCTGTTGATAAATTGTGGTAACAAGATCTCAGGCTCAATTTCTTTACAGCGCATTTTGTGTACTTGATTAAGGACATAAATTAAATAATTACGGGGGTCGATCTGATTTAGTTTGCAGGTCTGAATAAGGCTATAAAGAAGGGCTGATTTATTAGCACTCAGTTCATTTCCAACAAATAACCAATTTTTCCTGCCCAGGGCAAAGGGACGAATTTGATTTTTAATCCAACAATTGCTAATCTCGATCTCACCGTAATCAATATAGTTTGATAAATAAGGCCATTGATTTAATGCGTACTGCACTGCTTTCCCTAATGCACTTTGTGGGGGCGCATTGATTTTTTGTAGTTTTAAATAAATTAATTCGAGTAAAGGTTTAGATTTTTCCTGACGAATGCTTTTCCGTTTAATAAAACTTTGATCTTTAGCTTCTCTTTCTACTTCATATAGTTTATCTATGATTCCCAATAATTCTCCCGCTTTGCCAGCCTTATTGTTACCATTCACTTTAATCACTTCTACAAACTTTCTCCTGGCATGGTCCCAACAGCCAAAATTAATCACTTCAGACTTTTTCCTCTGCTCATTATAGCCGCTGTAGCCGTCTGTTTGGAGCAGACCTTTATAGTCTTTCAATCGTCGATTGACATTATCTCCACTTCGAGTCAGGCTAAATTCAAAGAAAATAAATCGATTGTTGGGTTCGCAACTATGATAAGCCCAAAGATAGCCTTCTTTATCCGGTTTTAATACTTTGACGGTGGTTTCATCTGCTTGTAAAATTCCGATCTTTAAAAATTGCTGTTGCAGTGCTTCTCCCAAAGGCGTTAACACTTCTGCCGATCCCATCACCCAGTTGCCTAACGTATTGTCAGGAATCTCTAAACCCGCCTGCAACAAAATTTTAGATTGACGATACAGCGGTAAATGATGCTCGTATTTTTTAATAATGACATCGGTAATAAATCCCGATGTCGCCATGCATTTAGGTAGTGGACATTCGGGTTTCTCAGCCGCTTTAACGGTTTCACAACGAGGGCAAGCATATTTGGGCCTGACATGTTCAATTACCTTAACCTGTTCGGGGATCCGTTCAATTTGTTCGGAAATATCTTCACCTATTTTTTTAAGTTGTCAACCGCAGGAACAGACTTTTTCACAAGCCGGTAAATCATGAATTTGTTGTTCACGAGGAAGTTTTGAAGTATCTAACTTGCGTCCACAGGTTTTATTTTTTCTACGTGTATAGCTAATATGCTCAACTTCTTCTTTTTCGGGTGGTTGTGTGATACAGCCATCCTCGTTAAAAACGATCTCCATCTGCAGGGTTTGACTATTCTCCGAAGAACGGCCAAATTTTCTTTGTTGCGCTAATTTGAATTGTTCTTTAAGCCAATTGATTTCTTTTTCAAGAGCAAGGATTTTTGATTCCTGATCTAAAATCTTGGAATTTTTTTCTGTCAGTAGAGATTCAATGATAGCGGCTTTCTCAGCAGGAACATTGCTTAAAATAGCCGTCATTTCAAGGTCATTTTCTTTCTTTATCATAAAGAAATGATACCAAAATTGCTGTAAATAAAGAAGCATCCATTGGATTAATCTAAAAATAATCATCAAACTCCAGTTCCTTCCAGGCTGACATCGATACCCAATCTAACCCGGCCAATAACCAACTCAGTTGCCTTTCATCAACGCTCACTAATCCTTCTTCAGAAGTGCGAATAGAAAAAAAACCATGCTCAAGACGCTTATAAACCAGCACAAATCCATTCTGATGCCAGGTCAATATCTTTATTTTCTTCCGGGTTCTGTTATAAAAAATAAATAGACCCTCTTTTAAATTCAGGTTAAATTTGGATTGAATCATTTGGCATAAACCATCTATCGACAATCGAAAATCAACCGCTTGAGTGGCCAGCCATATCTTCGGCGATGATAATTTTAATTGCATGCACTCAATTCCTTAATTAATTGTTTGATGACCACTGGATCAATCAGTTCTGGAAACCTGAGTCGAATACCATTAGAAAAAATGATTTCAAAACTTTGCTTGTTGAAATGATTAATGGATGGCCCAGGATTGACTGAGGTGAAAAAATGATTCAGCTGAAATTTTTTAATCCATTTACGAAGCGCCGATTGAGATATTTTATGAAGCTCACAATATTTTTCTATGCTTAATTTGCTAGCTTGGTAACCTTGATAGTGTTTCTTGCGCTGCTCCTCACTGTATTGAGGTTTTTTACGGTGCGTAATTTCTAAATTAGAAATAATAGCATTTTGGTCAGTCATCAGGTTTTACCTCCTTTAATTAATCAGTAAAACCATTCAATCAAATTATTCTTATTCTAAAAAGATGGGATTATTAGGGGCTTACCATCCAATAAATATAGAATGGATGAATAAAAACTGTTTTTGGAACACGATTGTACAAAAGTATCAACGCTAGCGACTAGTGGGAAGCAGAAAGATTTCTGACGCATGAAATTGAAAAGCTGCAGTTGACCCATATGGAATAAAGTCAAAGCGGACTTTCCAGAAATCTGCCAAGAAGTATCTGACTGAAAACTGATATATAAACGAAGTATCAAGAAAGATGTTCGTCCAGTCGCGCTGTTGAAAGCGTATATCGGGCAAGGTTAAAATGTTCCTTATTTGGGGTATAGCTTATGAATTTTGATTTCATAGAAAAAATTGCTGGCAACCAACCAGACATATATAAAAGCTTAGCTTACGGTTACCTTAGAAGTTTACCTGCTGATGAGCTTGAAAAGCTCATGAAAAAACACGCTTTAAATAAACCACTAGGAAAATTCGTGTTTCACTGTGTTATAGAAATAAAAGAAAGCAAAATATTGGACAGTTTAGCAAAGCACTTTTTGCGTTGCTTTAATAATTGTATAGAACACAAAGAAAAGAGGCTGTATGCATCCTACCTCAACCATTTGATTAACAACTGCGGACCCCATCTTCAGAAAATAATTCTTACTTTCTTTCTGAATTCAGGAAAGCGCTATTTACGAAAGTATGCTTATATTAGAAATTTGCACGAGCTAGACCTTTTTCAACTTGCATGGGAAAAAGTAAATGAAAATTTTGGAGAAGCTGTTTTTTTATTGAAGACGATAGCCTACTTGTATAATGATAACTTTATTGAAGAACACTTTAACGAGTTAATAAGACATCCAAAAGTAGATGAACCTCAAATTCGCAAATTATTTATACGCCAATCTTTTCTCAGTGAGGAGAACTGGCTCTGGCTAAAAGTTAACTTTCCCGGCTCATTTCTCTATATCGCTAGTATCAAAAATTATTTTATCAATGACGATGACTGCTTAAAGGTTTTAAACAAAATTAAAAAAAAAGATTTTCATGAAGGCCTAGAATTTTGGTGCTTAGCTAGAATGGGAAAATGGAACTTAATAGAAAAAGTAATAAAGGATCAAAGAAAAGAGTAGTATAAAAACAAAGTTCGATGGAATACAAGATTTTATATACTATATTATGATCTAAGAAATTTATATCAATTGAGAGTTTAAAACCCGAATTTAGTGCAATTTACAGTCCTCTTACAATTCATTACATTTCTTTATTAGACACTGTGAAGAAAAATTTCTCAAATAATCCTTAGCCCTCTTAAACCTTTTTCCGCAGATCAGGGATAAAAGCTTAACCTACTCCCCGCCAGCTACAGAAATAGAATAACGTCCTATAAGTGCTCTTTCCATATTAAAATTTACCTTGCTAATTTAAAGCTTAAAAAAAGAAACAATGCGATTAAGATTATCCAGCTCATTCTCATTCAAATAATTTTTAGTATCACCACGTCAGATCGTTTGTAAGCGTCAGATAAACTACATTGGATTTTAAAGCTGTATATATTGCGGCAGTAGTTGTCGGTAATCGGCGTCAGAAGAGCAAGAGCGAATGCGATGAAGCATGTCGGTAAAATAGCGATAAGGTTCAACACCATTGGCTTTACAAGTTTCTAGCAAAGAATAAAGAATCGCTCCCGCTTTAGCGCCTCGCGGACTGCCCGCAAACAACCAGTTCTTCCGATCGATGGCAAAAGGCCGGATGGGTTTTCAATGAGATTATTATCGATTTCTAATCGGCCATCTTTAAGATAATTGTTCAACGAGCGCCATTGCTTTAAGCAGTAAAGAATGGCTTGGCCTAGCTTTTGCTGGGGTGGTACTTTAATTTGATGATCTTCCAACCATTGCTTAAATTCCGCGAGAATCGGTGGCGCATATTGTTTTCTGAGTTCATATCGTTGGGCGGCAGAGAAATTATTTTCCCGCGATTTCTTCTCAAGGGCGTAGAGCTTTTTAAAAAAATCTAACCCTTTCGAAGCCAGTCCCGGTTTCTTTGAGAGTTTGACACAATCGGCAAAATACCTTCTGGCATGAGCCATACAGCCCACCCGGCAAATCACTTCCTCTTGATTAACCCAATGATATCCCGAGAATGCGTCTGTTTGTAAATAGCCTTTAAAATCTCCTAAAAATGCACGTGCATGGTAACCGCCGCGAGTCTCTTGATAATCAAACACCAGGCTTGGTTTTGTAAGATTAGTCTATTTACGCCCGATTTCCCATTTCATTGTAATAATTAGAAAAAATAGTATAATTATTGTACATATAAGTATTTATTTCAGTAAATAAATTTGAGGTAACATAATGAAATTAAATAATTTTATAAAATTGACAAGTTATTTAAGTGTTCTAGTTATTAGTATTCAGCCTGTAGCCATTTTTGCTCAATGTCAAAATTCAGCATATCCAATTATTATAGAGAATGACTATCCGGGGCAAATTGCACGGACTCACTCTTCAACTTCTGGCTCTGTTGTATTTGATTCAAATTATCCCCCTCCCCGTAGCATCGATGGGAATACCCAGAATCAAGTTATATTGATTATTCCCCAGAACACTACGGATTGTGGTGATGCTACAATTTCTTATCAAACACCGGGCACTATTGGAAATATACCGGGTTGCCAATTTTATATGAAAATAACCGGAATGCATCCCAGCGATTATACTGCTACGGCGACACCGCTAGAAAGTGACAGTAATTGTTATGTAACTACTTCTACCTATAGTTCGAATCTGCCTCAGCCAGTCTTTCATATTGGTAAAAAATAGGGGGCGCTTTTAATCACCAGGAGCACAGTAGTCAGCCCTAGGGTCGTAATAATAATCTTGTGCTTTTCGCCCCATTGAGGCAAAATGAAAAAATTCCTTGCCGGAATCAAGGGGTCACAACAGGTCTTAGTTTTTGTATTTTGTAAAAATTCATACATAATATGAAGAGCGTCCCTGTTGATTAATTAGTTAATAAAAATAAATAGTTATAATAATATTATGTAAATATTCGTTAAACCTCTCTTCCTCTTGAAAAAAACTCAATAATTGAATAAGTTTACAACTCACAAAGCAGTGAAGTGAGTTGTAATATATGGAAATTGCAAACGAATTGCCCGCTCTACCATCGGAACTTACCGTGCCCTATTTCCTGCACGCCCGACTTGCGAATTTATATTCTGATCTCCAATTACGTCATAAAGAGCAAACATTAGAGATGATTGACTATAAGCACAAGGCTAATTACTGGGAAGCACAATTTCAGCAAGTTAAGAAGCGAGAAGTGGAATTGAATGATGAGCTTGAAGAATTAAAAGCAAAATTACGCAAAAGGGAACAGCAATTATTTGGCAGAAGATCAGAAAAAAATACCACGACACCCGAAAATAATCCTAATACCAGCCAAACAGAAAAATCTAAAAAGAAGCGTGGACAACAACCGGGTAGTCCAGGCCATGGGAGACGTGATTACGATCAGTTACCGACGACAGTTGAAGCAGTGCGTCTATCTGAAAAAGAAGCGCGCTGCTGTTGTTGTGGTTTATCCTACCAGGAATTACATGATGACGAGACATCTGAAATATTAGAAGTCATCCATGTTCAGCCCCATCGTCGTATCATCAATCGAAAACGATACAAACGCCAATGTCGTTGTAAACAAAATCCTGATCCCCAGATTTTATTAGCGCCCAGTGCGGATCGATTAATCCCCAAGAGCAAATTGGGTCTATCGGTTTGGGCGTTGCTGTTGATCAATAAATATGAATATCAGCATCCCCTCTATCGGACCCTGGAACAGCTATCGAACCATGGGTTATCGCTGGCGATGGGAACGGTAACCGATGGTATGAAAAGAATATTACCGCTGTTAATGCCGGTGTATGATGCCATAACGGAGCATAATGTGGCAGCGCATCATTGGCATGCCGATGAAACGGGTTGGAAAGTATTTGAAACCAAAGAAGGCAAAACCAATCACCGATGGTTTTTATGGATTTTTAAAAACGCAGAAAGTGTTGTCTTTAAAATCAGTGACAGTCGTTCCTCGTCAGTATTGATTGAACACTTTGGGGAATCCCATGAAGGGGGGATATTGAATGTAGATCGGTATGCGGCATATAAAGTGATTGCGAAATCAGGATTATTTATTTTGGCTTTCTGCTGGGCGCATGTCAGACGGGATTTTTTAAATCACGCCAAAGGCTATCCAGAGCAGGAAGCCTGGGGATTGTTGTGGGTTGAAAGAATTGCTCATCTTTATCACATCAATCATCAACGGATAGAACACGAGCCCAATTCCAAACTATTTTTAGAGCACGATAAGCAATTACGGGCTGCCGTAAAAGAAATGGAAAAAATCTGTGGTGAAGAAATGAAGGACATGATGAAGCCCCCCTCTGCGCGCAAAGTGTTAGAGAGTTTACATGCGCACTGGTTTGGGTTAACTGTTTTTGTTGATCACCCCGAAATTCCGATGGATAACAACCCGGCAGAGCACGGGTTGCGTAGCAGTGTTATCGGCAGAAAGAATTATTATGGATCAGGCGCGGTTTGGTCGGCACAATTGGCTGCCTGTCTGTTTACCCTATTTGAAACATTAAAACTGTGGAAGATTAATCCACATACCTGGTTGCTGACCTATTTTTATGACTGTGCAATACAGGGAGGAAAGACGCCTGCTGATATCCGCGGGTATTTGCCATGGAACATGTCAAAGAAAGTCACAGCGGCTTTCTCATCCCCACCCGAACACCAACAACCTATTGAATCGGGTTGAGCGAGAGGTTTAACGAATATTTACAATATTATGGGCTTTAAAACCATGGATTATTCGCCAGAAGAACTGACTCATAATCTTTTGGTCCTAGGTTCGAGTCCTAGTGGGCCCAATTTTTGAACAATTTGTTTTCTGGTCTTAGTTCCCAATCTTCATTGCCATCTGCTCTAATTTCTTCAGATTATTTTCAAAATCGATTTCCACTGGACTTTTTTCTTCAATCTGACGCTTTTTAAATTTATCAAATTCAGCATTAGCATGAGCAAGCGCATCTTCATGGCTGATTTTGCCAGCGTGGGTTAAAATTTCATGTTCGCTTAACCGCAGAAAATCGTCTAGCTTGCTGATCCAATCTTTCATATACATAGCGCGGCGATTTTTGGCTTGTAGTTCAGCGAACTCCAGATAAAAAGAAACAATGCGATTAAGATTATCCAGCTCATTCTCATTCAAATAATTTTTAGCTATCACCACGTCAGATCGTTTAGGTATTTTACCAGTATGAGAAGTTAAACCCATAAGTGGTTTATTAGCATTGGCGCGGTTTACAACAATTTCTGCAGCAGTATGACCATGAGCAGCCCAGTGCATTTTATTTTGTACAACCTTAAAAAATTGCTGCGAAGTATCCGTATGTGGATCATAATCAATACTGGTGGCATATATAGTCGCTGGCGCGAAATTATTTACATACAGCAGCTCCCGTTAAATAGCGCATGAGCTGTCTGGCATTAAATCCCATGACTGCAGCATAACCAGCAGCTTCAGTTGCTTTATCAGATTTCATTCTACTTTTTCCTAATTGTCCGAGATGTTTAATATGGCCAATGAGAGGTTCAATGCCAGCGCGTCGATTGACTAATTTTTCTGAAACACCCGTATCGGTGCTCGTTTTTTTACGCCCAGGTTTTTGTAAACCTAATTCCTTAACATCGATAGCCTTTAAAGCTTTTTCATTTGCTTTAGAATAGTAACCTTTATCGGCTGTCACAGATTCCAATGTGATTCCAGAAAATAATTCTTGATGTAATCTTATCATTGAATGAATTGACTTTTTGTCTTCTTGTCGCACTGTTTCACAACGACCCACAATAAAAAAGTTTCCATTCACTCTCCCTAATTGAAAATTCCTGCCAAATTGTAACCAGCGATCTAATTTATTTTTATTAAAACAGGATACTGCCTTCGCATGAAAGGCGAGTATTTTACCTGATTTTAGTGCTCCTTTTCTGATAAAATGAGAAGCATCCAATAAATATTTTTTCCCATGTTCTTTGATTTGTGAAATAGCAGTGCAAATATTCCAAGGAGGATTGAATTTAGCCGAGCTTTCTTCAAAATTCTGACAAAATCTTAATGTCTGTTTGACTTCAGCATAAACTGTATGCCATAGCTTCCGTTGTAATGATTGTTTTTCTTGGGTGTTATTCGGTTTATTAAAAAAATACTCCCTCATTTGAGATTTCACTTTTTTTAAATCCACTTCAGCTAACTCTGGGCATAATTGCTTGGCGTGGGTCATCAAATAATCACGAACTTTCTTTACTTTTGCTGTTAATTTTCCCAATAAATTAACATCCGAAGGATAACTGATATTCGCTTCCTGAATCGTTGAGTCAATGTCGAGTTGTTCTGCTTTTGAAAAACCCAGTTGAGTGGCAATCCGCGTCAATTGGTTCGCCAATTGCTGTTGTGTTCCCGCTGAAAGGCGAGAACGAAATTCTTCAATTTTAGTATGGTCAGGACAGCTCCATTTCTTCACAACCTCTTTCCCACAAAATAATTGATAAGCCGCATTATCCCTTTATACTGTACTCAGTTTGACGATCAGTCTTATTAAAAAGTTGTTGTAATAAATAAGCTCCCAAATGGATTCTTAAACTCAATGGTCTGCCCACCCACCATTTCTTCTTAGCTGTCATCATTAAATCGGGCATCACCCATTCTGCAAGCTCTTCCCAGGGTAATGCATTGGCTAGCCGAATTAAGGGGTGTGCTTGTGTGATGGCGATAGTGACCGTCCTTCCGTAAACTTTTTCTGTTAATCCTGAATGACAAATACTCATAATCCTATTATCCTTATCTTTTTTATCCTGTGGAGTGACTTACCATGCCAAAAGCCAATTTATCTCTTTCTGTCCCGGCTCATATGAAAGTTCGGTATGATGAGATTACAATTTTAATTGAGCAATATTGTTCTCAAAAATTGAACGAAGAGTACGCGCAATTATCAAAAAGTGCAACGGCTACACTTTGTCGAAAAAAACCCAGTCCTCTGGTGACAGGTTCTGCAGCCACCTGGGCTTGCGGAATTATTTATGCTATTGGCTTTGTGAATTTTCTTCAAGATAAAAGCTCTTCCCCTTCTGTCAGCGCCACAGAGCTAGCCAGCGCTTTTGGCATCGCCCAATCCACTGCAGGCAATAAGTCAAAGCAAATTCGTGACTTGTTAAAAATGCGTCAATTCGATCATCGATGGACTTTGCCCAGCCGCATCGCCCACTCTCCTATGACTTGGATGATTACTTTTAATGGATTTATCGTCGACGCCAGGCAGCTAGATCGAGAAATTCAAGAAATCGCTTATCAAAAAGGATTAATCCCTTATATTTATGCTGATCAAGCGTAATTCCTTATCAAATTGTTTGGAATTTCGCGCCAGCGACTATATAGCAAAACCTTTAATAAGGTATTCACGTAAATGCTGAGTCGCCCAAATCCGAAACTGTATACCGCGATGAGATTTTACACGATACCCAATAGAGATAATCATATCGAGATTATAATAGTCTACTTGGTAAATTTTCCCATCACTTGCAGTCGTTGCATAATTTGCAACAACTGAGGTTGGAGAAAGCTCTTCATCTTCAAACACATTTGAAATATGACGTGAAATCACTGACTTATCACGTTGAAACAATACTGCTAGTTGATTAAGGGAAAGCCAAACGGTATCCTTAACAATACGTACTTCTATCCGAGTCAAACCATCTTCAGCTTGATATAAGTATTTCGCCCATATCTTGGGCAGAAACAAATTTGTCAGTCATAATCCAAATTCCAAAACGATTATTCTATACTAGAAAATTAATTCACACCAGTGATAGCGACCCGCAGCCATTGGGGTCAAGCCTACCTTCCCCAGATGTTGCTTTATAACAATTTGTTTTATCATTATAAATAAGAAAATCAGCCTGGTCTGGCACCTATATAGTAATCGCCTTACAATTATTTCTATTTATACAGAAACTACTATATATACAAATATTACCGGAAATATAAAGATAATCACATCTGCAATAATTTCTAAAATTAACTAATAATACAAAAGGAATTTTATATGAGGAAACGACACCGGTTTTTTCAGGCTATTCACCGTGTAACGTTTACCTCACTACGCATAGTAATACCGCCGAATAGAAATCACCATTACCGTCCCGGGAAATCCAGTGCAGGACCGCCAACACTACCATTTTCTTACCCTATCCGATAGAATCAGGTCAATATAATGTGGACAGTAATAACAATTACCTCATTCCAACGTACATTTCTGCCTGAGTTTACTTATATCTCACTTTAAGGAATCAAGCCTTTTTGATAAGCGATTTCTTGAATTTCTCGATCTAACTGCTTGGCATCAACGATAAACCCATTAAAAGTAATCATCCAAGCCATAGGGGAGTCAGCAATGCGGCTGGGCAAGGTCCAGCGATGATCAAATTGACGCATTTTTTGCAAGTCACGGATTTGTTTTGACTTATTTCCTGCCGTGCTTGAGCGATATCGAAAGCGTCAGCTAACTCTGTAGCGCTGACATAGGGAGAAGAGCTTTTATCTTGGAGGAAATTCACAAAGCCAATGGCATAAATAATTCCATAAGCCCAGGTAGCTGCAGAACCTGTCATCAAAGGACTTGTTTTTTTCGAGAGAGCATAGCCGTTGCGCTTTTTGATAACTGCGCGTATTCTTCGTTTAATTTTTGAGAACAGTATTGATGGATTAATGTGGTAATTTCATCATAACGGACTTTCATATAAGCCGCAATCTCAGGCCAGAACAAAGACCAACGGGTTGGATCACCATTCGCAATATTTAAGACTTGATCACTTGCTCCATCCGTTGTAGCAGCCCAAAGCGCTGCTTGTCCTACTTGATCTGCATCAATGATCTGAGTCATGGTCTCAAAGGCAACTCTTGATCCTGGGAAATAAAGAGGTAATCCTAACTCTTTGACGATGCCGGCATACGTACCAATCGCAAGCGCCAGATTCATTGGATTTCCTGTTGCAAAACCAGTTAGATGAGTCGCAATGAGATTCGTCCATCGCCATTGAGCTTTTTACGTGAACGAAGATAATCCTCTTGAACGCGATTAAAAATCGGACCAATGGTAGTTGGTTGTTCCTCTCGAGCTGGCGTGGGTATAGGACCAAGATGGACACCATAATACTTTGCGCCTGTCACCAGAGTGACATGTTGCAATGGAGCGCCTGCAGCTTCAAGTCCTTCAATCACGTTAACTAACAACGCAAGATTGGGTGTTATTTCTTCGGCATAAGTACGATATGGTATATAAGCTGAATAAAACAAATGGGTAACTTCAGTCAGAGAAGCAAATTGGCGGAGAGATTGTTCTTTATCGAGTAGATCAACAGTGAGCGCTTGAGTAATGGCTCGGCCAATAATTCCTGTTGCACCAGCCACAACTGCTTTTCTCGTTTGGTTTCATATTTCATTCCTTTGGATTTCTCTCAGGGCTGTCCCAAGAAAAATTTTGACTGTATGAGAACGTCAGTAATGGGTCAAGGTTGGACAAAAAATCGACGAAAAAGCGCAGCATACATAGGTATGTGAGCATTTTGAGGAGATTTTTTGTTCAAGATTGACCCATTAATGACGTTCAGTGGATTTCTTGAGACAGCCCTAGGATTTCTCTAGCATTCCATTGGTGTTTTAAAAAAATGAATCTATAATGTCATTATAGTCCATTGAGGAAAACTCCATGCAAACACTTCAAGCTGATTACTTTGCCGTGTATCGCCATTTGAAACTGTCGCGTGATGCCAAAGGTGTGCTGGTAGCCGAGTTCCATAGCGACGGCGGCCCGTTCATCATGAACGCGCAAGCTCATACGGAGTTTGTTGATGCCTTTCACAGAATCGGGCAAGACCGTGCAAACAAGCTTGTCATCATGACCGGCGCCGGTGGGAATTTCATTGGTGACGTAGACTGGGCGTCATTCGGAGACGTCGCTGACCCGGGCGTCTGGAGCAGAATTCACGACGAAGGCCTCCAGTCTTTGGAGAACATTGCGAACATCAGGGTTCCAGTGATCGCGGCTGTCGAGGGACGTGCCCATATCCACTCAGACTATGCACTCCTCGCTAATATTATCGTAGCGGCTGAGGGTGCGACATTCCAGGACGTCGGCCACTATGCCGTTGGAGTCACGCCGGGGGACGGAATCTTTACAACGTGGAGTTATCGAGCTGGGCCAGGTCGAGCCGAGGCATTTCTGTTCAACCCACAGCCACTCTCAGCCCGAAGCGCATACGAATGGGGAGTTGTTGCAGAGTTAGTACCGAACGGAAAGGCAGTGGCCCGCGCTCGGGAACTGGCCGATTTGTACCTGCAAGCTCCAGAAGTGACGCGCCGAAATACCCGTATTCACTTCATCCAACCACTAAAAGAGCGTATCGTGCGCGAGGTGGGTTATGGACTATCGCTCGAAGGAGCATCATCGGCCGCCCTGGTAAAATCGAAGCAATCAAAGAGCCGATAATGTTTATTTCCGGTAGGCCTGGGCGATCTGACCCACGAGCTTGGCCCACGGCATGTCCAGAGCCTCGTAGACCTTCCCAGCCTCTGGCCGCGCGTTGTCCTTTAGGATTTCCACCATCAATGTTGCATAGCCGGAGACAACAACGCCGGCTTGAATCATTCGCAGGAGCCCGGCCTGGCGTTTGGTTTCGCTAAAGGTTCCCGAGGCGTCGACTGCTACATACGCATCCAGCCCTTTGCCCACGGCGGTGATGGCCGGAAAAGCCGCGCAGACTTCCAGAGAGATACCGGCGAAGATCAGTTTCTTGCGACCGGTCGCTGCGACGGCGCGAGCCACGCGTTCGTCGTCGAAGGCGTTGACCGACGAGCGATCGATTATTTCCAAGCCTGGCAGCGCTTCGATGAGTTCGGGAAACGTTGGCCCCCACATGCTATCGCGGGCAGTCGTCGTGACAATAATCGGCAGCTTCAGCGCCTTGGCCGCTTTAGCCAAGGCTACCACGTTGTGTTTCAACTCGCCGGTTGAATAATCGCGGACACCCGTCATCAGTCCGACCTGATGATCAACGAGAACGAGTGCCGCATTCTCGGAAGTGAGAGGCTCGTAAGAATGGATTGGATTGCTCATAGCATTCCCCTTTGCATGTCGTTTTATGGTAACACGAGGCGATGACGAAGAAAATAACGCAGCGCTTTTATATTCAGCAGTTGCCTCCGTCGCGAGAAGAGCTATTACAATTCAAAAGTGTGAAATTAGCGACAATATTAAAGCTAATTTTGTTTTTTATTATAAACTCTATTCAAAAATGGCAAAAACTCTTGGGTAAACTGAGGTTCTTGAGTATTCCAAAATAAAATATTTGCACCTAAGTAGATGGTTGCAAAATTGTATAATTCCTTAACTGTAAAATGTTTACCGGTCTTAGGATTCGTATAGGTATAATCAGGTTCTTGTACCGCGAAAGCAATCAGTAAATTTCCCCGATTTTTATTGAAAAAAGGATAACTATTTTTCATTTGACCGCGGCGATATGGGATAGCATCAGGCCCTCCCAGTCCAATATTGTTTGCTTTGGCAAAATTAAACAATCTACTCATGTAATGATGATCATCATTCCACTCACAAGGAATAAAATTAACATATTGAACAACATCGCTATTCTTAAATGCCAGCCGCAATGTCTGCAAATTGCTAATAATCGAATCAAAATACTGATTACAATTAAATGCAGATTGTTCCTTTTTGGTAAGATCAATGGCAGTTTCAGGTAAATTAATTCCCTTAATTTTTCCATCAAACTGCTGACCCAGGGCCTTTAGTAGTTTTTGAAATCGATCTTGAACATTAGGCTCCCATTGCTTTGCTACCCATCCTGCCGATAATGGTTGTCCTTCGCCAGGAAAATCTATTTGTTCCGCTACACCATTATTATATTTTTTATTCAACAAATAATCCGGCACAGGAATAATTTTAGGATCGAAAGACCTATCCTGAATTTGTATAAACAGTTCCTTATGGATGGACTGGAGGAATTTCAAATCAGCATTGATAAGATCAAAATTATAAACATTTTCTTTGGGTTCTAACGTTTTCCAGTAATAGATAATTTGTGCCCCTTTAATATTGGGATTTTGCAACAATAATTTATACGAGCTTGCGGGTCCTCTTCCCAAAAAAAGATAAATTTCGGGTGAAGCTTTGCCAACAGAACTAATAAATGCTAACAATATTAATAATGACGTTAAAAAATACTTTATTCTCTTCATAAAAATTTTCTCTTATTAATTTCCAGAACGGGTTCCCTAAATTTGATAATAACACAATTTTAATCATCAATTAACCAGGTCTATCAACAATGGAGGATGGCAGTTTAAATAAATTTTCTCGTCTTGATCAACCGTCGGTTCCAGCGAAGTCAATTCTTTTTGATAAAAGGAGGCCCTATTGTCAATTACGCTGAATTATGTTAGTTTACATAAATTATCTCAATCAACATAATTTAACATAAAGAGATTCTATGCTAGATGACCTTACTTTTAAAAGAGTAAACCTTGCTCAAGCATATTGCGATAGCTTAGCAGGAAAAGGTATTGCCAATGCAACTTCTGGGCTATTTTTAGTAGGGCCCCGTCGTGTTGGGAAAAGCACCTTTCTAATAAATGATTTAATACCAGAAGCACAATCTCGAGGCTGGTTCACGGTATATGTAGATTTATGGGCCAATAAATTAACCAACCCTGCTTTGCTGATTACTGAAACATTAAAAACCAGTATCGCCACACTAAAAAGTAAGTTAACTCAGTTCACTAAACGCATTCGATTACAGAAAGTGAATATTCTTAAGACTCTGGAATTGGATTTTTCAAAACCAGGTTTACCGAATAATATTACTTTGGTTGATTTATTAAAGGATTTAATTCGCCTTGCCAATAAGTCGGTATTACTCATTATTGATGAAGCTCAGCACACGTTGACTACACCCGACGGAATCAACACTATGTTTGCTATCAAATCGGCTCGCGACCAAATCAATATCCCCCATAAACTGCCTAATCTTATGTTGGTATTGACAGGTTCTAGTCGGGATAAACTTGCTCAGCTCGTTATAAAAAAAGACCAGCCTTTCTTTGGTTCTGAAATATCATCCTTTCCTTTATTAGGGCGAGACTATACCGATTTTTTTATTGATAAGGTGAATCAATCCTTAGCCGCCAATAACCAATTTAGTAAAGATAGCATGTGGGAAGCATTTCAATTAATAGGCCATCGCCCAGAAATTCTGCGTCAAATCGTTGGGCGCGTGGCCATTAATCATGATGCTCAGTCTTTTTCTGATTTACTCAAACAAGATGCGTCAGTTTGGTATAGTCAAATCTGGATAGAATTCGAAAACGACTTCAATGCATTATCTACTTTACATCGAGCAATTTTGACCTTACTCATTGAACAAGGTCGAACATGGTCACCCTTTTCTGAAGGATCGATGCAATATTATAAACAAGCCATCAATGAATCAACATTATCTATTTCATCAGTACAAACAGCTATCCAATCGCTTCGTGAACAAGGGTTTATTTGGCAATCCAGCCGCGGTGTTTATATGCTAGAAGATGAAAGTTTCGCAGAATGGTTTAAGCATACTGATGCCACTCACCGTTCGCAGAAATAACGGTGGATTTATGAAAAAAATGGAAGACATTAAAAAAAGCTCACTGTTATTAACGCAATCTCAATCTGCACATGAAACTCTCTTTTTATATATGATTTCGGATACTGCCAAACCTAAAGTAGATAAATTATGCCAAATCTTACGTGACGCTAAACAACTAGATATGGCTAATCCTCAAACAGGAGCGACTTTGCTGGGACTTGCCACCGCTTTATTGTTGACCAATTTAGTTTCTAGTTTATTAAGATACGGTGCTGACATTAATCACTCCACTGGTTTAGTTAAGGAAGAAAAGTGTTTACCCTTTACAATTGCCTTAAAAAGGATTGAGGCCTCTCATCCTCGTGATATCCTGCTGCCTTCTAGTAAAATTCCGGAAATTTTACGCTCACAACCAGAAGAAAAAATCAGGGCCAGAAATCGTGCTGAAATTCTGGAGATTTTTTTACAGCATCCAAAATTAGATTTAAATCAACGAGAATCTTCTGGAAAAACGGTATTGGAATGGGTGGCCGAGCTGAAGATTCAAACATTACTTTCATTTGATTCCTTGGGAGCACCTACTCAACAAAAATATTTTCTGCGCCGATTACAGCATCGCGCCCGCTATGGATTAAATGATCTGAGAGATGCTTTTGAGCCTTATAGCAGCACTATAATAGGATACAATGTTAATAAAATTAAACCCTACACTCATATCATGGATTATCAAATCCTTCCAACCGATAACCTATTGATAATGAAATCTCTCGAAAAAAAGCAATATTTATTAGATTCAGACAAACTCGATTTAATAGTCGATACTAATTCCCAAGAACAGGGTCTCAAAATACATCAAAAGATTTGGGAGCTAACTAATAAAAAACCGAACCTGTACTATTTATACCAAACTGAAGACCAGTGGTGGGCTTGCGGACGTTTTGAAAGGTCAGAAGTCTCTATAGTGCGCATGAACATAGATTTTGATACTAAAATTATTTCTCCCACAAAAAAGAATCAAATTATCGAAGATATCCGAGGACGGATATATTATGCCCGTTGTTTAAAAGAAACGGTAGCGATGGAATGGCATCGATTAGTCAATCAGAAGAAGCAGCCCCAATACATGACGGTGGTCGGCGATACTATGGCCACAACGGCTGTCGTAGTGAATATGATATCTTATGCCGATGATATTAAAAAAGCCTATTCTAAAAAAACCAGTATCCCCTACCTCACCGGCCTGGCGGATGTACTATGCGATATTCTCATTACTAACGATGTTGATCCCAATTGCAGCAATTTTTTGGTAACCGAAAATGCGGTTATCCATATTGACGGCGACAGGTGCTGGGGCCGCTTGCGCGAATATACTCCTACCAGCCGTTTTTCCATAGCCAAATCTATCACTGAATTACTAGAACAAAAAAGTCTGGGAGAGAATGGATGTTATTTTTGGAATTTTTTCGATAAAATTGGGCATGGAAAAGTGCAGAACCCAGCCCCGATATATGATTGGCTTCTAAGCATGGTAAAAACCCCGCAATTCAAACAAGAATTATATCAAGCCTTATTAAAACGGATCTTTTTAACGAGAGGTTTTGTCGGTTCCTTTGTTTCTTATTATATTCCTCATTCTTATGAGCCAATATCCCTGCAAACTGAATTGTATGCGCGTTTAAAGAAAGTCCGCGACGTTGCATTAAAAAATCAAGAATTTAAAAATTACCTGCAAAGCCCTGAAGCACAATGCTACATGGAAAATTTTCTGAAAACTTTAGAATCTTTTAGTATTCGTCGATTTACATACCTGTGCAGTCACGAAGATGTCAATATCAAGCAAATTCGCAGTAATTTGGCTCTTCTGATACCAGAGAGCAAAAAGATTACGGAGTTATCCAAAGCTAAGAAACCAGTGGTAGAAACCAGGTTGGAACTGCCTTTGGCGCTTCCTCCGGCAATCCATTTAGCAGCGCCCTCGACTGTGCCACAACCAGAGTCTAAAACTTTGGATGTGATCACCACCTCTCAAACCATATCTTTCGGGATAGCCGAAGAAGAAATCATTGAGAGCATCCGTAAGTTGCCCAAACCGGAAGAATTTTTGAATTTGCGAGATACACAAACCGGCGCTACTCCCCTTGGAATAGCGATTACCTTATTATTGCCTAAAGTAGTGGAAGAATTATTACGCGCAGGCGCTGATCCTAATCTGGTCTCGCATTTAAAAAATAAAGAAAAGTTATTACCATTAACCATTGCCGTTGGCAAAATTCACGTTTCCAGCCTGAAAACTTTATTCCTCGATCCAGACAAAGCTCCGGATGTTAAAAGCATTCACAATGGTAAAGATTGCAACTGCGCATCTCTACGAACCAAAGTTATTCTAGCTCTACTCGCTGACCCCCGTTTAGATATAGGAAAAAAAGACGATAATGGCAAGACTGTTCTGAAACACTGGTCAAAATTATCAGACACCGATCCGGTTCTATATGCAGCGTTGGTTGAGGGAAAACTGAAAAAGAATCCATTAAGCGCTTATAATAAATATTATAGCACAATCCCTACTGCTCAATATTACTTCGATATAATTAAAAACAAGGATGATAAGCCCTCTAAAGAATTTATGACAGCTATCACCGCTTATGGTTTTTTAACAAGCATAGACCCGTTGACTTCGCACACGATGCTGGGCCTGGCCATTGATTTATTAAAGCCTAATTATGTTTCATCTTTATTAGACGCCAAAGCGGATATTAATCAACCCACCGGCAAAAAAGATTATCATTTACCCATTACTATTGCTGCTACAAAAGATCATTGCAGTATTTTCGAAGACAAATCTAAAGATAAGGTCACTTCGCCCTATCAGTGCCCACGCTTAACTTTAATGGCGCCCGGCATAGAAGCATGTGATTGTGATTCGAATCAAATTTCTATCATGGATAAGCTATTAGCTTCTCCGCAACTCAAAATAAACGCGCTGGAAAAGAATAATAATAGTACCTGCCTGGATTTCATTTCAAAAACGAAAACGTCCAGGCAACCTAAACTCATTGAGAAAGGGGCAAAAACTTTTGCATCATAAGACGAGGTCAAGTCTGAATTTTAAGCAGATTCTTGGTTCTGCTTAAAAATTCGGACTTGACCCTGGAAATTTGGAAAATTTTACCGAGGGGAACCCAAACGGAATAATTGAATAGATGACTGTGGCTGTTTATTATCAGTTCTTGTGATAGATTTAGAATCTTCGCTATATAAAGTCATTTGTATTACCTCACGAATTGTCCCAACACCTTGCGCGGCAGATCGGCGATTAGAAATTATTATTTTTAGTTCGGCGAGTTGATCTTGTACCTGAAAAAACTTAGAGTGGAATAGATTTTGGCTTTTTAAACTGGGTTTGAATTCTGAATTTTTCTGTTTCTCAAATCGCTCATAGAGTTCTTTCATTTTTTGACGCGGGTTTTCATAACACCAGTTCCAACCCTTAATAATAATGGGTGTTCGTTTATATTCTCTAACAAGAATTGATTCATCTAAATTAAAATATTGCATACTCTCTTGTATATCTTTTTCTATCTCCGCTAATTTCTCGGACAAATTTGCTACCATTTCAGTTGCCAATTTTCGCTGATATGCGAAATCACATTCTTTTTTGAGAGAAGAAAAAGCGTTTATCATGATAGAAAAAATTTCAAAAAGATTCGAACAAAAGCCGCCTTGAAGGATTTTTGCATTTAATAATTTATATCGGCTCTTTAAGTTTTTAAAATTAGAAATCTGTGAACCCGTTTTTTCATCTTTATCTTCTATTTGAGCAAATATTTCACTAGGAGCAAATTTGCAAAAATTTGAATATTGGTTCATTTCCTCTGTTAAACTCTGAATTTCGGCAGCAACAAGCTTTTCCTCTTCCAATTGAGTTTCCAATTCTCGCTGATGCACGGAATTGCGTTCTTTCTGGAGAGAAGAAAAAGCATTTACTAAGTTGGAAAAATTATCAAAAAGATTCGAACAAAAGCCAGATTGAAGGATTTTTGCATTTAATAATTTATATCGGCTCTTTAAATTTTTAAAATTAGAAATCTGTGAACCCGTTTTTTCATCTTTATTTTCTACTTGAGTCAATATTTGACTAGGAGCAATTTTACAGAAATTTGAATATTCTTTTATTTCATCTGTTAGGTACTGAATTTCGGTAGCAAGCCTTTGCTCCTCCAATATTATATTCACTTCTTGCATAGTTAATTCTCCACATTGTAGGGTTATAGTTTATCTTTTTTTTAACCAACTTAATTCTTCCCTTATGTCACATAAATATTGATTTGTCAAGTTTTATTCAATTAAGGGACGGGCGGCGAATTGCCTCACAAAAAACCTAACCGGAAATACCTAACCCAATTTTTTATAGCCAATTGTGTACTATTCAACTAATATTTAAGTATTCCATTGAACAAGTTGATTTAGAAAAATTGAAAAAATATCTAATAAAAGATTATACTTTGGAATTTACATCATTAGGCAACCTGATTTATCGGACGAATTAGAAGAATTCCTATTTCTTGAAGAAGAAAAAAAGACTTGATCTGAATCCAATAAAGACTCAGTTTTAGAGGAATAAGATTGAGACGTTAAGGTATTTTTTTCTCGTTTTTGATCATTTTTTCTTTGAGCTTCTAGTAATATTTCAAGTTTTTGTAATTTCTGATTATCAATCGGATACATACTTGCTTCTATTTTATAAAATCCGTTTTTTACAAATTTATTTTCTTGTTCAATAAATTCTTTGATTTCGGCTAAGGTGAGCTGTCTTCCTCTAAACTGAGTATAGTACTTGATGTAATGATGATGCTGAAGCTCTGACGAAAAAGTCCAAGGATCAGTTTCCTCCCATTGACCCAAAGTAAACTTACCAGCATATGAGTGATGGATCCGATAAAGATATGCATTTTCATTCACATTCCATTCTTTCTCAATGACGTAAGTATGGTTTACGTAAACATCGTCAAAATGATGGTTGATTTGGAAAAGAAAACTTATTTCCTTGTCGTCAATGGGGGGGAGCGCTTTTAAAAAGCTCATTAATCACTGGAGATGTTTCATACCTCTCCTTATCTTTAAATGTATTAGTTATTGAATAAATCATCCACTGGAGAAATCGCCCTAATGCTTCACTGCCTGTGTCAGACGCGATAGCTGTTCCAGGGTCCGATAGAGTGGATGCTGATAGTCATATTTTTCCAGATCCTGAATATTTTTTACTTTATTTCACACTCATTTATTCTGGGTGACAACACCAGTTCAAGCAATGTAGAAGATCTTCATGACCTACTCTAAACTCGACGTAGCGGGAATTAAGTGGTGTGCATAGGTGCATTGAGCGGCGTTGTCAGTGTATTCCTGCGAGGATTTTCAAACCAACATAATAACAGACTGGTTCCTGCTCCAACAGCTATCCCAGAACCCAAGGATATTCCAATATTTCTCAGGGTGCTTGACACAGTTTCTGGATCGTGAAATGCCTTATATTCATATATGGAAGAGACAAGAAATATAATAGCAAATCCCATCTGTACTCCATATTGTAATGGGGTAGATGAAGAACGACTACAATAACAACGAAAAAATAAGTAAGCAAAAGAAATGGTTTCAATACTGATATAAAGTAAATGACTTAATGTTGATGTTTGAGGACAGGTTATAAACCCGGTATCTGAATCTCCCTCGCAACAATTTTTTTCTTCAAAACATGTTTTAGTGGAATTCGTTTGATTTTTTTCAATCAGTTCATCGCAGTAAGGTATGGATGCATTTTGATCACAACCTGCCCATGTCGTATTGGTGGTATTGGTAGCATTAATAGACCAGATACTGGCTAAATTTGTAGGTTGAGGAGAAAATGGAATACCTGTCGTATTTATAATTTGAGTTGATTTTTCTATTGAAACAGCTTGAACATTGTGAGCAGCTAAAAACAATGAACCCAAAAATTTAATGAATCTTTTCATAAATCTCCTTTTTATAGATGAAATACTTTTCTTTTGCATGGTATTGAGAAATAAAAATAAAGTCAACAACGAATCAGCAATTCACGCGTAGCGGGAATTGCTTTAAATGTCCAAGATGACCGATGTAGCCGACCTCGCGTAGCCCGCCTAATG
Organism: uncultured Pseudomonadota bacterium; assembly: GCA_963795715.1. GTDB lineage: Bacteria > Pseudomonadota > Gammaproteobacteria > Coxiellales > Coxiellaceae > JAFEDN01. The sequence continues at coordinate 959,890 of CAWCIY010000003.1, read as the reverse complement.
CACAAGCATGGGGTAGCCGCGAAAATGCGGCGGTTATTCAGGACGACTACCACTCCTGATTACCGACGGCCTGTAAGCCCGATTTGAACCTCTCCTAAAAAGATGGGATTATTATGGGGATGCAGCATACCATTCAAAGTAATTGGACAAGATAAAGCTGAATGAACCAAAAAACTAAGGTTAGACAATGGGTTGGGTTAGTGATATCGCCCAATGGACGTTTGTACCTAGAAGAACATCCTGAGGCTGAGTTGGCCAATACCGTTTCACCGGCCCTTGCCGAAAAAATTCGAATCTTATTTGCAGGAGATAGTCTGCAAGGAGTATTGCATTTGGGATTGACACCCCTGGATAGTCCGCTGCCCCCCAGCGTGGCATTCTGGCGGGAATTTTCTCAGTGCTTGCTCAACACGGTTTGCCAATTGGCGCGCACTGACGTAGAAAACAATGAACTTTGGAAAAATCTGCCGCCGCCTATCAAGGAATTACAAATCTTGTTGGGTCAAGCACCCGTAATGCCAGGGGTAGAATATTTGAATTTAGAACAGCTGTGTGAATGGTGGCAGTCATTATTAAAGCAATTGATTCAGGAAGTCGATCATTTTAATCCTCCTCGCTTATCGGCTTATTTAGAAGCGCATCATCTGTCCTGGAATAAAGTGGGGAGAGTCTGTTTTCATTTAGCTGAAAATAAAACGGATAGTGAGCATCCATTTGCATTTTTAGCGACTTATGCCGTGCGTCTTTCCAAAACAGCCGCTGTGCAGCACTGGCCATTAGGACGTGCGCTGCAAGAATATGCGGGGGAATCCGGTCGCGTACAATTGCTGGCGTTGTTATTACCTATTCAAAAAGCCGCTGAGGTTTGCGTTTTTTTAAAGAAATTAGTGGATTCACAAGCAATATTTCAACCACTGGCGTGGACGAGTGTGGAAGCCTACCAATTTTTGCAGGCTGTTCCGCAAATGGAAGCGGCGGGTATCGTGGTGCGTATTCCCAATTGGTGGAATGTCAAAAAGCCCCCGCGTCCGCAAGTAAACGTTAAAATAGGTGAAAAAAATCCCAGTCAATTAGGTTTCGATGCGTTGTTGGATTTCGATGCTTATCTGGCATTGCCGAATGGAGAAAGAATAACGCCATCGGAATTGAAACAATTACTTAAAACGCACAGCGGTTTAGTGCAAATCAAAGGGCAGTGGATTGCCGTTGATCCTGAGAAATTAAACGACGTGCTATCGCACTGGAAAACGTTGGAGCGGCAAACACATCAAAATGGACTTTCTTGGGCGGAAGGTTTGCGCTGGCTGACTGGCGCTGCACAGTCGGAAGATAAACTGACCGAGGCGACTTTAACCGATTATTCGCGTGTTGTAGAAGGAGATTGGTTACGCGAAGCATTAAATCATTTACGCCAACCTAATCAGACTGATCAGACTCAAATTTTGCAAATACAGTTGCAACCATTTCTAAAAACTACATTGCGACCTTATCAACAAATAGGAGTGGCTTGGTTGTGGCGATTGTATCAGCTCCGTTTAGGTGGTTGTTTGGCGGATGATATGGGATTAGGAAAAACGCTGCAAGTATTAGCACTTTTGCTGCTGACGAAACATCATCGCCCTGGCGCTTTGTCTGTGAGAAAACCACATTTACTGATTGTGCCGACGTCTCTATTAAGCAATTGGCAGGCAGAAATTCGTCGTTTTACCCCGAATTTAAATGTTTCGATTGCACATTCTTCCGCACAGAAAAACCATCCACTGGATTTCAGTCAGACCGATTTGGTCATCACTACCTACGGTATGCTAAGCCGCATGCCAGAGTTGGCTGAAACCCGATGGGATTTGGTAATTCTTGATGAAGCTCAAAGTATTAAAAATCCTTCTGCACAGCAAACGCGAGCGATTAAAGCCTTATCTTCAGAGGTGCGTTTCATATTAACAGGTACGCCGATCGAAAACCGGATCATGGATTTATGGTCGCTCTTTGATTTTGCCGCTCCTGGATTATTAGGCTCTAATCGTGCATTTGCAGATTACGCCAAAAACAAAAACTTTCATGCGACGGTGCGTCGGTTGGTGAGTCCGTATATTTTGCGCCGTCTGAAAAGCGATAAACAAGTGATTGCCGATTTACCGGATAAAACAGAGGTTGATGCCTATTGTGCGTTAAGTAAATCGCAAATTGTGGCTTATCAACAAACCGTAAAAACGCTAGCCGAACAGCTTAATCAAAAGGAAATCGATGGTATAGCGCGGCGCGGTTTGGTTTTGTCGACTTTATTGCGATTAAAACAAATTTGTAATCATCCCAGCCAATGGTTAGGTCATGGAGAATATATTGTTGCAGACAGCGGTAAATTTTTGCGACTACAAGAACTTGCGGCTGTGATTGCTGCCAAGCAAGAAAAAGTTCTGGTATTTACGCAGTTTAGAGAAATCATTCCCGCATTGCATGATTGTCTTGCGGCTGTTTTTCAACAACCTGGCTTGATGTTGCACGGTCAAATTTCGATTAAACAGCGTATGCAAAGCGTCGAAGCTTTCCAGCAGGAAGCAGGCCCGCCATTTTTTGTATTATCCTTGAAGGCAGGCGGAACGGGCCTGAATTTAACAGCGGCGGCGCATGTCATTCATTTTGATCGTTGGTGGAACCCAGCTGTGGAGAATCAAGCAACAGATCGAGCTTATCGCATTGGCCAGAAAAAAAACGTGTTGGTGCATAAATTCATTTGTCTGGGCACCATTGAAGAAAAAATTGATGCATTAATCAATTCAAAAAAGACGTTGTCGGAAGATATATTATCCACTCAGAATGAATTGAATTTGACTGAATTGAACGATAGAGAATTATTAGATATGATCACTTTGGATATTCATAAAGCAATAGGAGAATGAATGAATGGGATGGTATGGCGGTTTTGCACCTTATGTTCCGGTAGCGAAACGACGGAAAGCTGCGGAGCGTAAAGTAGCGCAATTAAAAAAGAAAGGACAGAACATTCAACCGGTCAATATTGAAGGCCGGGTGATCGCTAAAACCTTTTGGGGAAAAGCCTGGTGCGATAACCTGGAATCTTACAGTGATTTTGAAAATCGGCTGCCGAGAGGTCGAACGTATGTACGCAATGGTTCAGTCATTGATTTGCATTTAAAAGCTGGGAAAATTGAAGCTTTAGTCAGTGGTTCTGACATTTATAAAGTGAATATTACCGTGAGTAATTTACCCGCTGCTCGCTGGAAATTGTTGGTGAATCAATGCGCCGGTGAATTTGATTCTATGGTAGATTTATTACAGGGTAAATTTTCTAAACCCGTCATGTCGGTCATTACACAACCACAAAAAGGATTATTTCCACATCCTAAAGAAATTGAGCTTAATTGTTCCTGTCCGGATTATGCGGATCTGTGTAAGCATGTAGCGGCGGTTTTATATGGAGTCGGCGCTCGTTTGGATGAAACGCCGGAATTATTATTTTTATTACGGCAAGTTGATCAGAGTGATTTGCTGGTTAAAGCAGGGAAACGTTTATCAAAGACACCATCTCCATCCAAAGTCAAGGCACTCAAAGATACCGATTTATCTGCCTTATTTGGTATCAATTTGGAAATGGACAAAAAACAAAATGCTGCTGTAAAAAAATTAAAAAAGAAAAAAATAGCGGTTTGATCGTGTCTAAGATGGTGTCACTAAGATGGTGTCAGATCCACATGTTTTACAATAATGATTTGAAAAACAATTGAATTAATCGAAGAAATATACGTGTAATTCTTAGACAACATCTCTATGCAAAATCTTTGAATAGCGCAAATTTTACCCGTACATTTCAAATTTTAATTCGTTGATTGTATAAATCGAAATATACGGATTTGACGCCGCTATTGTGCGCGTGACGTAGAAATCAGGCTTCCCAATGGTGTCCAGGTTCGAATTGGGGGAGATCTGACACTCTAGATCATCAATTAGAGTCTTTTATTTTATGATGGCATCAACTCGGTTTCCCAATTGAGGAGGCAGTTAATCAAGCACATAATACTTATAAAGCTAAATTCAGCCAGTCATTTACCGCTTCTATGCTGGCAGCAATGATATTAGCGTCGGTGGGAGCATGTCCTTGCTTTGGTAATATCAACATTTTTACCGATTTATGTTGCCGTTGCAAAGCATGGTATAGCTCATAAGACTGTGAAGCTGAAATATTACTGTCATTCTCCCCATGGAGTAAGAGTAACGGCGTCGTTATGTTCTTAGTATAGGCAATAGGTGAGCGGTTGAGATAGAACTGTGGATTATCCCAAAATGCCGTGCCTAAGTAACGCTCTAAATAACCTAAATTGCCCGTGGTGCCTGCATCTGAAATAAAATCGGTGATCGCCGCACCAGCGATTGCCGCTTTAAAACGATGATTCTGACTGATGGCCCATGCCGAGAGATAACCGCCGTAACTCCAACCAAATATCGCTAAATGCTCTGGATCAGCAATGCCTTTTTTGATGAGATAGTTTAGCCCTGACATAACATCTTGATAGTCTTTACCTCCTAAATCGCCATAAGTTGCTAAACGAAATCCTCGGCCATAGCCAGAACTACCGCGATAATTGGGCTGAAAAATAATGAAGCCCTTAGCCAAGATATCATTCCAACATGTTGGAAAAATTGCGGTATCAAACTCATCACAGCCACCGATATAACGTTTTGCAAAAGCCCCAGCCGGGCCACCATGCGCTACTACTAACAGTGGATAACGTCTGCTGGCATCATAGTGAACGGGAGTGATTAAAATTCCCTCAATCTCTGTGCCATCAGTAGATTGCCAGTGGATGTCTTCCATTGCGCCTAAAGGTAACTCAGGCGTAATTTGAAGATGAGTAATCGCGGTCTCTTTAAATGCAGCGCTCGGACTAATATAAGCTTCGGGTCCATGATTAGGTGTTTCATAACCAAAACCGAATGTACTATGGTTAGCATTTAAAGATAGCGTCAAGGGTTCTATGAAGCCTTCATTATTTGAAACCAATTGGGGCGTAATGTTGGCATCAATGGACAGCGCATAGATTCGCGGCCCGACTGTTTTATACCATTCAAAAACCCATAGCTTTGTGCTGTTGGCGTTCCAACCGATAATCCCAGGATTCTCATCCACAGTTTTGGCTAAGCAATGGGTCGCAAGATTACTGAGGGAAGTTAGGCAGATTTGTCCGCTATTGATATCAAAATTACTATTGAGTCCCGCTGTGGTTTTATTGAGCGACAAATAAGAGTGGAAAGCCAGCCATTTTCCATCCGGAGAAAAAATGGGTTGATCTCCTGAGTGATTGCTCATGTAGGGAATAGCTGTGAATTTATGGGTGTTTAGATTCAGCAAAGTAATTTTACTTTGATCAATATGGGCAGGTCCTGACTGTTTTTGTGCTGCAAAAGCGATCATTTGATTGTCATTCGACCAGTCAAAGCCACTATCCAATAATGGCGTGAAATATTCAGTTATGCTGCTGTCGGCAGGAGTTAATGCTTGTGGAATGACTGGTTTTGCAGAATTTATTGTGGTTGGAATGAGATATAAGCGCGTATTGCTGTCATTTTTCTCCACGTTAATGGGTGATAGGAATGGCGCAGGGGATGGTTTTTCATCCGCAGCCAGAAAAATAAGGTATTTGCCATTGGGTGACCATTTGAAGGTTTGAATAGTGCGATTTGATTTGAATAAGATAGTATTTTGCTGTGTTTTTAAATTGTAAATCCAGATATTCTTCTGTTCATCAACAGTGCTTAGATAGGAAATGAATCGGCCATCAGGTGACCAATTAAAATACGCAATATTGCGGTCTTTGCTAACCAAGATAGTATTGCCGCGTTGATCGCGTAGAAAGAGTGAGTGCTGCCATTGCTTGCCGTGTTGCGGTGTGGAAACTATAGCTAATACTGAGAAGGCAATTTGTCGATTATCAGGGGAAACGATTACTGCACCAACACGTTTAAATGCTAAAGGGTTAAAGAGAGGTGTGGGATTGCCAATTGCACAGCTGGTAGTTATTGCTATAGCTAAAATAAAATGGGTCAGTAAGAAAGTGCGGAACAGAGGTCACCTCATGAAAATGGTATTCACTACAAGAGATGATACCCCCCCTCCCGCACTCGATACAAGATTCAAAATTCAGGACTTGTCCCCTCTTCTTCTTTGTTGGGCATTCACTTTCATTTGATATTACATTTTAATGGCGTGATTAAAAACAACCTAAAGCCGGACTCTGTTAACTCAATATGTCTTGTAAGATTGCCACTTGATCTCAATAATCGTTCCATTAAATAGCGGTGCCAGACTCGTCAATTGACATTTTAGTGCCAAATTGACAAGCCTGACACCACATGCAAACTACCTGTCCCTTGCGATTGGACTAGGCTCTAAGAAAAAGAATAGTAGGCCGATCTAACTTGAGTAGTCACCGGCTTATATTCATCATGATTTAAATAATAATTTCCCTTTCGAATTTGATTGTCTAATTCTTTACGTGTCTTTGTTGTCCAGAATGCGTAACGGAATTCATGCTTATCAAAAAAAGAATCTTTTTTTCCTGACGCCGCTGTAAGTATTTTTAGAACTTCCTGTGGCTCTTTATCACAACATTCAGCAAATAATGCAGCACATTCTTCTGCTTTTTCTTTATTTGTAATGTTTTTTGCGAGCTTTTGAATTACCTCTAATGTTTCCCTCAACCATGAAAAAGCGTAAGCATCTTTCATTACTTGATCGCCGCTCTCATCAAAAGAAAATGCTACCTTAGAACCAGGTCGTTTGTGCATCAAGAAAAAAATTGGTTTACCGTCCTCATGTACTCCCCCATCCTGCAAAGTTGTCTTACCTCCTATTAGGGAGTTTACGCCGACTACATTACATCTAGCAATAACTTCCGTGTTGATTTTATATTCATGTCTGAGGGTCCTATGGAAATCTGCAGCGTAACTATCAAAAGAAAAATCTTTGCCTTCTTTGGCTCTACCGGCTTGGCAGGCTATTAAATTGATTTGGATCAAGCGTGGATCGTCTTTAAGATACAGTGCTAAAAAAGCTGCAAGGTTCTTAAACCGACCCTCTTGATTTGCCAAGTGATGGAATATTAAATAAATACGTACTCGTTTTGGTTTAAGAGTTTTTTCTTCCTTGGGGCAGGCTAGTTCAGCAAATTTGCTGTTGTGAACGGTTAAATCATCTTTAGGGAGTACATTGATTAGAGGACATGATTTGTGATTGTGGGACTTCTCCCACTTATAAACCAGTGTTTCCCCTGACATTCTCTCTAACATTCCCTGCTCGAAGTTTATAATAATCTGTTGATCGTAATTGCTTAAGTTTATTTTCATTATCTTCACCTCTGATTTATTTATAATCTTAGATTTTAGCATGGTATATTCATTTTGGTCAAGAGCAACACATAATCCACATAATCCCAAATTCACAGTCAAATTTTCGAGCAGGTCAAAATTTTCAAGATTTTGCCTTTAACAAATCAATCAGATGATGCTCTCTTTTTTAATATATCAAACTCAGATGTTATGCTGTCCGTTATTTCAGGCTGCTAAAAAATCAGCCCAAACTTTTCGAGATTTATGGTATGAAATGAGAACATTGTTTCGATATGCTCTCTGGGAGACCTGGGAGAGTTTTTACCACACGATTGCTCACGCCAGTGCGGTCGAATTAAAGTTAAACATATCATAGCTGGCTCACCTGGATATTTTGGCTATTGTGTTTTAGTGGATTAGCGGTTCTTGAGATTAAAAATTATTCATTTTTGACACTTCTATTGAAGGTGGGATCGTTATTGGGCCGGTATTTCTTACCCCTTCAAATCCCTATAGCCATCTCGGGCGGATTAACATTATGGGAAGTTAGCGAGTTGCTATGATGTATTAAGAAATCTTCCTCCATTATAAAATAAGGTATTGAAGTGAATAATGGAGGAAGATATATGTACAAGTACGATTATACAGGAAAGACGATATATATGGGAATTGACGTTCATAAAAAAACCTATAGTTGCGTCAGTATCTGCGAGGGAGAGGTTATTAAGCGTGATACGATGCCTGCTAAGCCTGAGGTATTACTCAGTTATATTCATAATCATTTTCAGGGAGCGGAGGTTAAAACAGCCTATGAAGCCGGATTTTCAGGTTTTCATTTGCATCGTTTTTTATTATCGCACGGAATTAAAAACCAGGTTGTGCACCCTGGGGCCATTGAAGTAGCATCGAGAGATCGGGTAAAAACGGATAAACGCGATGCATTAAAAATAGCGACCCAACTAGCGAGTCATCGCCTGAAAGGGATATTTGTGCCGACGGTCGAACAAGAAGGGCGACGGAGCGTCACGCGACTCCGTCAGCAAATTTGGCAAAGTCGGCAGCGAATAGGGAATCAATTGAAAGGCCTGTTATTTACGCAAGGATTGATGCCTGTAGAAGATGATACGAGGATATCTGCTTGCTGGATCCTGAAGAAATTAAATGAGCTATCCGATATTCAAGTGCCTGAGGACCTAAAGTATAGTATTCACTGTTATGCTCAGGAATGGCAGGACTTAACCCGGAGTTTAAAGATGATTGAAGAGCAACTCAAAAATCAAGCCCAGGAGGATGGATTAACGATGATTTATGAAAGTGTCCCCGGCATAGGGTTATTGCATGGCCGGGAACTGGCGAATGAATTAGGGGATATGAGCCAGTTTAAAAACGAGAAGAGGCTCTTTAGTTTTCTGGGACTGACCCCGAGTGAATATTCTTCTGGAGAGCACATTCGACAAGGGAATATTAGTCGACAGGGTCGGTCTATATTCCGTAAAATATTCATAGAAGCCGCATGGGTGGCCATTCGTCAAGATCCCAATTTGAAGGAGATTTATGACAGATTATCCGCCCATCGAGGGAAGAAGCGGGCTATTGTCGCGGTAGCTCGACACCTGGCAGGGCGGATCAGAGCCTGTATTAGAACAGGATGCTTATATGAGAAGAGAGCAGCGATCAAAGATCAAGTGAAGCAGCAACAGTTTGCGTGACCCCGTAGCAATTCCTGTGAGTCTGAGAGGACCACGTTAGCGAGTTTGGGGCACGCACCTTATTAAACTGAATGAACAGCTTGTGCGTATTTCTACGGAAATAACCACGAATAGCAGATTAGGGCAATAAGCCTTGTTTAAATGCTGAAGATCTTTGAAGAAAAAAGGTAATCATGCGCTGTGATCAGCTATCGCTGATCACAGCGCATCACCCAATGATGGGGTCGCCTGCGAACAGTCAAGGCTAAACCCCTTCGGGGTGCGCTTCGCGCAGCCTTGACTGTTCTTCGGCTCTTAATTTTTTAGACCATTTCGGATGGAGGGGATTTCTTTGTCCCTAACCCTTGACAATACACATAGCGGAATTGCTGTTAGAATTACACTTTACTTTCCGGTGTCAACAATCTCAAGTATAATGTGACTTTTAACTCAGGAGGAGATTATGTTTAAAAAAATTAGTTTTGTAGTAATTGGGACTTTAGCTATGGCCGGCTGTCAAGCTACGAATAGATCTGATGCGGAAATGGTGCGTATATTGCCTAATCCGGCACCGGCGAATTGTGTTTATGTTGGTGAGGTTTCTGCAAAACGCAGCATGGATGAACAAGAAGGTATGGGAAATCTCAGAAATCAAGCCGCTTCGATGGGTGCAAATTATGTTCAAATACACGGCAAACCTGTCGGTACTATTAAAGGCGCTAACGGTACACAAATACCGGATATCATGTACATCGGGAAAGCCTACAAATGCCCCAACATGGGTAAAGTATCCTAGCTCTTCTCGCTCGCCAGGCAACCCTCTGGCGTCAGCTTCTTATTTGATCCTGTGAAAATTATTCATGGTGTGAATATAGAAGGTTTATCACACAAAGAATATCCTAGATTTTTCGCTGATTTTAAAAGTAATAAGATTTGCTGACGCTCTGAGCACTAATCAAAAATATTAAAGGCTTAACGATGGGGCTGCGTGAAGGGATTGACCGGTTTGTTCGGTCCCAAAAGCACATTTTATTGTCGTTTTAGCCAGCAATGCCGAAATAATGCCACTCAATAAGGTCAGGGCAATCAAAAAATTTAAATAGGTTTCTGAACATGATTCGTTTTCATTTACTATTTTTTTAATTGAGTTGTAACACACATAGGCACTCATTAAGAATAATAACACTGAATTCCTCGTTTTTCTGCCTGCTGTATATCTTGCATTGTCCACAGCCGGCATATATTGCACTATTTCCTTATCTTCTCTTTTATCTAGTTGACCAAGCTCTTCAACAATTTGATGAAGCTCATCTTGGGAAAAAACATGAGGGTAATGATATTTTTGTTCATAATTAACAGATCTAAAAAAATTAGCTTGCCAACGATGACTATCATGACTATCTCTGCGATAGAAAACTTCGGCGTTGGGGGGAACTGTAAATTCACATTCCATATTAAAAGCATCTGTTGAAAATCCAATATCTTTTGCTATCGGATTTAGCCCACCCGGTTCATAAAAATAAGTTTTTTCAGAACCAAACTTGTGCGCTATTATTTTCGAAGTACTGGTGGAGGTAAATCCTTTACCCATGATCAGTTGCCGATTTTCTGCCGCTTGGATTCTTTCTGCCAAAACTTCGTTTCCCTCCTGAAGATCTTCCCCTCGATATAAATTTCTGGCTTTCTCTGGCTTTAAATAAGGCCTATTCAAAGCATGAGCGGCTAGGCATATAATCAATAAAAATTCCATCACCCTGTTTTCTTCGATAGGCCCTTTTATGCCGCCATTACGAAGAAAATCATTCATTCTTCTACACCCGTCATCCTCTACCCACACTTTCAAAGCAGCAATTTCTACCGGATGATATAAATGACGATGAATTTTTGACACCTTCAAATGGAAAAATTTTATACATTCATTCAATTGTCGAGCAGTAAACAGAATTTGTTCCAAACAAACTGGAGCCGCTAATATTGCCGACAGGTTAAATTGAAATTCTTTAATCTTAATGAAGCAGGCTTTTTCTTCTAAACGGACAGAAACCTCTTTAGGACAGCGGATATAAGATTTAATAATAAATTCTAAATGCTGGGTTGCCGGTGTTTTTTTCCGAGGTCCCTGAAAGATCGCAGGAATATCTTCATCCGAAAATGAACATAATGGCTGTAATGTATTTATAAGAAATTCTGATTGCGGTTCAGTTAGCGGGCTAAAGATAATCAACTCTCTTCGGGTAGAAAATTGAATGAATGTCAATTGCTGAAATATGGAATTGGGAATCTCTTCTGATTTTAATCCTCCTCTATCCAACCAATAGACTTTATACTGTGGCTGATTACTGGAGTAGAAAGAGTACGTTTTAACAACGTAAAGAACATCCTCATCTAGGTTTTTGGGTATCTTTTTGAATTCTAGTCCAGTCCAGATAAAACGGAATACTCTTTTGGCAACTTCTTTTCTTGCTTCTTTCACTTTTGTCTGTTTTGGCTATATTTCGAATATGACGATTTAAACACAGTGGGATTAAAATAATATTAAATTCAAAACTTGTTAATTTTATGCGTACTAATAACATGCGCGAGAATCTATGTGACTGTTCACCTCGTGGATGGGAAAACGGAGGACGCTAGCAAAGATCACGTCAATAATCGTTGTTTAGCGATTTTTCTTGGTTTTAATAGTAATTTATAAGCCTTGGGTCGTCTCTTAACTTCTCTGGGTTCGATTCGACCAGGTCTGTTTCCTATGGGATGCTGCACAATAACCATTAATAAGTGCTGGTATAAAATTTGTCGTGTCCTTTGAAATCGAAATTTAACCCCAGCCTCCGCCCAGTGAGATAAAAAGATTAATTTGATCAGTGGCAAGTTTACTTTCCGCAACCGCCAGTTGGGCAGAGACATTGGTAAATTTTTCTTCAGCCTCAAGCACCGTTAAAAAATTTTCACGACCCTTAAGATACAGTGATTTAGTTTGAAGAAAAGCAGTTCTACTATGTCTATACGCTGACTTCAGATCTTGACAATTATTAAAATCATTAGCATACGTAGTCAAATTGCTTTCTACTTCATTAAGTGCTTTTAATACTGCACCATCAAACTTTGCAAATTCGGCTTGTGTGGAAGCTTCTGCTTGAGCTATACGCGCACGTGCAACGCTCACATTGGGAAACATCCAGGTTATGAAGGGTCCTGTATTCCACACAAAAGTTTTTTGTTCAAACGCATCCCGAGGATGACCCAATGTGGCGCCTAGAACATTGAAACTAATATCCGGATAAAGATTGGCTGTCTCGACACCAATTTTTGCAGTGGCTGCTGCAAGTTTCCGTTCGGATTCGCGAATATCAGGACGACGGCGTAAAAGTTGTGCGCCATCTCCTACAGGAAGAATGGTCTTTATTTTTGGCAAAGAATTACAATTTTTGATAGTGGGAATAATTTCTGCAGGAACACGTCCGGTGAGCTGTGCCAAGCGATAAAGTGCATTACGACTTGCTGTTTTTAACCTTGGAATATCAGCTCTTATCTGGTCAAGCTCACTATTTGATTGTGAAACATCCAGTGCAGTAGCACGACCGCCTTGCTCAAGACGTTTTGTCAAAGCAGTTGTTTGCGCTTGAAGTCTCAATAAGTGCTCTGCAATATTGAGTTGATATCCAGCAGCACACATATCAGTATAAGCGCTGGTCGTTTCTGCAACGACTGTAATGAGTGCGAGATCGCGCGCAGCTTGAGCAGCTTCTGTATCATAATATGCAGATTCAATCCCTCGACGAATTTTTCCAAAAAAATCGAGTGGTAATATAATACCGCCACCTGCAGTCAGGTATTTTACAAAAGGAAGCGAGGGGATGGGCGGAGTAAATACGAATGTTTCAGCCGAAACATGATAACTGGTATAGGATGCATATAAATTAGTTGAGGGATAAAGCATGGATTGAGCTTCTTTTAATTCAGCATTAGCCCGAGCCAGATTAGCGCCTGCAACCCTCAAATCGGTATTTGCAGCGAGGGCCTCGATGACTAGTTGATTTAAAACAGCATCATTATAAAGGCGCCACCATTTAGCGGGAAGGGGTTGATTTGAAAAGGCAGACTTTTTCGCACTAACAAAATTTCCAGCAACGGCGGGATTATTGAAAATAGCATTGTCCGGAACATGATAATTAGGGCCTACCATACAACCCGATAACAATAGAAATAGAGTAATGATAATACTACGATAAAAAATTCGTATTAACATCGATGTTTACCGATTATTTTAACTGTTGCGGTCCGCCCTGAAATGAGGCGAATATCTTCGGGAACAGAATCGAACGTGATAATCACAGGAATTCGTTGCGCTAAACGAACCCAACTAAAAGTGGGATTGATATTTGGTAATTCATTTGGACTCTGATTACGTTCACGATCAACAATACCCGCAGCAATACTTTCTACTTGACCACAAATAACTTTTTTTTCACCCATCAAATAAACCATTGCATTATCACCGATATGAATATTGTGCAGTTTGGTTTCTTCAAAATAACCTTCAATTCTTAAGGTATGGGGATTCACCATTGCTAAGGCTTGTTGCCCCGATGTGGCATAATTTCCAGGTTGTAACTCAAAATTAGTGACAATTCCATTCATAGGCGCCACCACAATGGAACGAGTCAAATTTAGACGAGCGGTGTCACGATTAGCGATAGCCTGCATTAAATTAGCGCGTAACTGTTGCGTGCGTGATAAGGTCTGTTCCCGTACTTCTGTAGATACTAAGTTTCCAAGTTTACGATTTCGTACGTCTTCACGGATACTTTCAGCCAGGGAAGCTTTATTGCCGATAATTTCGGCTTCTGCATTTTCGAGTGCCAAAATAAAACGTTGTTGATCAATAGCGAAAAGTTTTTGGCCACTTTGTACTACTTGATTTTCTTTAACATAAACTTCCGAAACAAGTCCCGAAACATCCGGCGCAACCTTAACGACATCAGCGCGTACGTGACTGTCTCGTGTCCACGGGTCCACTTGGTAATAAATCCATAACCACCAAAGAATAATAACCGCAACGATGGTCACTATCGCCGTTATAGCATAACGAGTAGATTTGATTAAAAATAATTTTAAAGATTGCTTGCTCACAATAAAACCATTTATTAAACAAAATTAACAATTAATACAATACTGCCTAATATTATTACAAAAAGTGCAGTATTAAATAACGCTTGATGCCATACATAACGATAAAATCTCAGTCGCGCTAAGTATCGTCTTATAACAAATAATAAAATTAAAGCAATAATACCCCAAATTACTATTGATGGGATAAATACGCCACCTATATTGATTTCGCCTATCATAGAATAGGCACATAAGGTGATGCTTCTGGAAATAAATTCCGGCGAAGCCCGCACAAGCCTAAAAGGGCTTGATCTCTTGCTATGGTTGAAGGCATGACTGTCACTTCTGTGAGAGCATAATCGATTACTAGCAAAAGTTGAGAGTAGTCTTTCTTATGCTGTGCAAGAAAATTAAGTAGTTGACCAATATATTTTGTTTCAGCTGCAGGTAATTCAGTCATCGCATTCTGGAGATTGATAATGTCCAATCCAATACTCAAATTTTTCATTCCTTGGAGATCAATCGTGTACTTTTCCGGCGCATTTTGCAATAAAGGTGCGAGAAGACCTAACCGATCTTCAGTGCGAAGAGTAAAAGCGGCGATATTTGCAGGTTTTTCTTGCGACGCCATATTGGTAAGATCTTTATGAATTGCCGTAAACAGATGTCTAATGTGCCAATCTTCCCCCATCGTGCGAAATAAATAATTAAAAAAAGCGGCAGCGCCCATTCCTAACACTGCAGCGAGACTCGTATTAAGAAAAAGTGCAAAATCAGGATTATACCGATTCTGAAGTGACATTAAAGTACTAATAACTAAAACGGTTGCTAACCCAGCGCCAGACAAACTGGGTGTAACCATTAGGATACCCGCCATCAGATAATAAGGGGCCAAAACCATCGCTAACATAAAAAACCCATCTACTCTTGGAAGAATTACAAATAGATAAAATGCAGTTACAGGTATAGTGAGTATAGTGACATACATAAAATTTAAAATAAAACGGGCAGGATTATTTTTACTGGCAAAAAAACAACACGCAATCGCAGTAAGTTGTGCTGCTGTAGCACCATCCGGCCAAGCAATAGCGATCCAGAATATACAAACCACCATGATAGCAACAAATGTTGCTAATGCTGATAAAAAAGCAATTTTATGACTTTTATGTAAAGGTCGTTTTTTTCCGTAGGGTAATTGTAAATCAATGTTCGGTATGGTCTTAGTATATGAAAATAAGTACTCACGTAAATCCTGACATTCTTTACACAGCCTAATCAGACAATCTAAATAGGTACTAAAACTCATTTTCAAAAGATCAGACCAACTTGAATCTGCTTTAATTTCAGGTGTAAGTTGCTTAAGCTTTTCATCTATAAGTTTCGTCTGTTCATCTTCAGATGGTTTGGTCGTTGTGGATAATACTTCAATCCGTTGTTTAGTGAGTTGAATAAACTCAGATGACTTTTCATGATGAAGTGCATTAAAACAATCTGCTATGGCATAGAGTATAGATAATAGCCTACCCATCCGTTCATCCAAGGCTAATGTGACAGAGCTATTGCGCAGATTAGTCGTATCAAAGGCTAAGTGAGTCGAAAGGATATAGAGTTCCGTAACTTCAGCTGTTAAACTTTGCCAACTCGTAATGAGTTCTTTGGGATCACTTGAAAATATATTTTGCATGAGCTTTTTAGCATTTAACCACCATGCATTTAAACTTTGACGAAAAACAAATGCAACCGAATGGGGAAAAACGATGCTGTGCATAACAGTAGCGAATATTATTCCTATGGTTATCTCTTCGAAACGTGAAACAGCAGCATAGAAAATATCATTGGGTGTATTTACGCTAGGAAAACCAATAATACCCACAGTATAACCGGCCAGAAAAAAAGCATAACTACGAGGGGTTCTATCAAGAACAGATAGGTAGAGTAAACCACTTACCCACAACGATAATACTAATGATAGCAACAATGGCGCATTTACAAAGTTAGGTATCAAAGCAATGGTGCCAACCGCGCCAAGAAAACTGCCACATATGCGGTAGAAAGCTTTAGAGCGTACCGCTCCAGCCAATGGTTGAGAAACAATATAGGCACTAATAATCGACCAGTATGGACGCTCTAAGTCGAGACTCAAAGCCACATAGAACGCGAACATCGCGCCAATATAACATTTCAGTGAAAATAGCATCTTTGAAGTACTTATTGAATACACGCTCATGTTAGCCCGCGCGGCCAAAATATGATGGTAAGCGTCATAACTCCCTGGGCTGGATGGACCGTAATTCCTCCAACAAACTCGACAAATTGAATGCCAGGAACTTGCTCTAGCAGATTTTTTGGTTTGGAAAACTTAGGATCGTGTACGCGTTCGCTCATCGAAGTCAAACCAATGCCGCGAATCGATTGACAGCTGGTGTGCAAAGCGATGGTGTGATTGAATTTAGTCCAAGGAAACTCACGTACCTTCAGGATGTCGTGCAGAAATTCGACGAGGTCGTACACGCTGGCTGATATCTTTCGACGCTCAGGGGAATCAGGTGCGGCGGTAAATTTATGTCGCAGATGATAGGTGCAACTACCCGAAGGAACCACAATATGATCAAATGCTGAAAAATTCTTGATGACGAGTTCTTCTGTTGCTTGCGCGTCCTCAAAACATCCACTATTAGCCATTGGTTGACCACAGCAAGTTTGCTCAAAAGGATAGACAACATCCACCTTCAGTTTTTCCAGCAGTTCCAGGGTGGCGACCCCGACTTCCGGGTAAAACATATCAATATAACAGGGGACCATCAGGGCAACTTGCATGAATCTCCTCCATAAGAAAACGGTTTTAAACCGAAACTTCCTGTAGCATGACAGATAAAACCCATTTTACCGTCACAAATTAGTTTTTACAAACTCTCTTTCCACATTAGTTCTCCGTTGCTAATTTTAATCTTCAAAAAGAGTGATACTTGCAATTTGTTATAAAAATTCTATTCTTTATAAAAGAGGCAATATGAAAATCACACAACATAGCTCCCTTGAAATAGCTAAATCCTCTATCACCATCTGTAAAGCAGATGATTGATTAACACCATCACCCTTACCATAGAAAAAGGAGTTTTCATATGGAAAACCTAAAAAAAGAACGTATTATTGATAAAATCTGGAAGAGCGAACCAACAATTGAAGGCGCCGGGGTTCATTTAAAACGCGCGTTTGGTTTTCATGAAGTTCCATTGCTAGATCCATTTTTGCTACTTGATGATTTTCGTTCTGAAAATCCTGCTGATTACAAAGCGGGCTTTCCATGGCATCCACATCGCGGAATAGAGACTATAACATATGTTTTAGAAGGTGATGTTGAGCACGGAGATAGCATGGGCCATAGAGGTGATATCTCAAGTGGTGATATTCAATGGATGACCGCAGGCAGCGGCATTATTCATCAAGAAATGCCAAAAGGCAATCGTAAAGGTCAAATGCTTGGTTTCCAATTATGGGCTAATCTTCCGAGTCATTCTAAAATGATGGATCCACGTTATCGTGGTATTAAGAAAAAAGATATTCCAATAATTAAAACCCCAGAAGGCGCAACCATACGCATTATTTGTGGTGAAATCAATGGAACCATAGGTCCAGTGCAAGATATTGTAACTGATCCAGAATACCTCGATATCGAACTTCCTGCAGGAAAATCATTTACTCATGTCGTAAAAGATAATCATACTGTTTTTGCATATGTCATTGATGGTGAAGCTTACTTTGATCACATACGTAAACCATTTGCTCATGATGCAATTGGTCTTAATTATTTTGATATGAGTTCACCTTGTCCATGTCATGATGGAACATTGGTTTTATATAAAAAAGGCGGTACACAGGTAACCGTCACTACGGTTAACTATTCTACACGTTTCTTACTTGTTTCAGGAAAGCCACTGAACGAACCAGTTGCATGGTATGGTCCAATTGTCATGAATTCACATGAAGAATTGCGAAAGGCATTTCAAGAGTTTAATGAAGGGACATTTATTAAATATCATAACAAATAACATACAATCTGTGTGTTGTATTCCACAGCTATACGGGTATTTATTAGCCAGAATTTGCGGTATCATAATAAAACAATTTGTGTTAAATTAATAAGCTAGAATTGTACGAGAGTCGAACTCTCTCCACGCTACTCTCCTCAAGGGAGATTTTCTAATGACCTATTTTATGGCAGTCCTAGTCTTCTTTATAACCCTCATTACCTCAGGTTCTTTAATTGTCTTGATTAGAAGATATGTGCCGATTGACTTTTTAAAATTACATCATGAGGTGGCTTTTGTCATCTTTCTCCAAATTGGCGTAATCTATGGAGTACTTTTGGCCTTTGTGGTTTCGGCTACTTGGGATCAATATAATGCCGCCGCTCAACGAATAGAGCAAGAAGCATCCAACTTATTAGAGCTTTGGCATCTGAAATTTGTTTTCCCACCCGCTGCGCAAAAAACTATAGAACACGATTTAATTAATTACTTCAACTCTGTTATCAGTCGAGAATGGGCTTTCATGGCGCAAGGCAGGGAAGATAATCAGGCTGAGAATGATTTAGAAGATTTACAAGAAACCTATTTTAAATTCAAACCACAAACCTTTGGTGAGAGCGATCTCTATACCGAATCGCTGCATCATTTAGCAAGTGTCAGAGAGTATCGTAGACTTCGTTTATTTGAAGCAAGAATGGTTATTCCAAAAATTATGTGGTTAATATTAATTGTTATGGGAATATCTGTCGTGGGAATTTCTTATTTTTTTGGAATGCGTTATAAGGTGTCACAGGTTGTTCTCATCACCACATTGGTGGCGATGATTACTTCCTTACTGTTATTGATTAAATTGCTAGATAATCCTTTTGCAGGTGATTTGCGAATACATCCTGTCGCTTTTCAAAAGGGAATGCGGCAAATCAGTGTCTTATCGCACAATGACTAAGCGAAAATGCATCCCGAGCTTCCGAATGAAGGCAGCAAGAGGGCCGAGAAAAGGCCGTTTGCCGTCTGCACCATTTCAGAAATATGAGCACCAATATTGATGAATCTAACATAACAAGTACTATGTTTTCAACTTTAACCCATTTTGTAGAATATCAGATTCCGAGGCTACACATTCGGATTTACTCCTAAAATAAAATGAAATACAATTAACTATCAATAAGGAAATAGATACATGAGCCATCAATTTGACGTGATCGTTATTGGAGCAGGTCAGGCCGGCCCTCCCCTCGCATTCAAATTTGCGAATTTAGGCAAAAAAGTAGCTATTATCGAACGAAAACTATTTGGTGGCACTTGTGTGAATACCGGATGTATTCCTACAAAAACCATGATCGCCAGTGCTCACGTAGCACATCTTGCAAGACAGGCAAAAGAATTTGGAATACGGATTGACGGAAATATCACCGTTGAAATGGAAAAAGTAAAAGCCCGCAAAGATGGGATCATTCATGCTCTCTCAAATGGTATTGAACAATGGTTACGAGATACGCCCAATTGCACTGTATACAAAGGTCATGCACAATTTGAAAATGCACATCGTATTCGAGTGGAAGATGAAGTCCTAGAAGCTGAAAAAATATTTATTGATGTAGGGGCGCGCGCCTTTGTCCCAAATATGAAAGGACTTGAAAAAATATCTTATTTTACCAATTCGAACATCTTGGATATTGATTTTATTCCAGAGCATTTAATCATCATCGGTGGTAGTTATGTTGGCCTTGAATTTGCACAAATGTACCGTCGTTTTGGCTCTCAAGTAACAGTGGTTGAAAAATCACCGCGATTGATCCCAAAAGAAGACCCTGATATCTCAGAAGCTGTAAAAGAAATTTTACAAGATGAAGGCATTGATATTCGATTAAACAGCGAATGTATCCAACTTGATAAAAAAGATGAGAAAATTATTGTTGAAATGGATTGTACTGATTCTGAAAAACGTATTTCAGGATCACACTTATTATTAGCTGTTGGTCGGATTGCCAATACCCAGGATTTAGGATTAGACAAAGCTGGGGTAGAAACTGATGAGCGCCATTTTATAAAAGTAAATGATCAACTGCAGACGAATGTATCCAATATTTGGGCTTTAGGTGAATGCAATGGCAAAGGAGCTTTTACTCATACTTCCTACAATGACTATGAAATTGTTGCAGCCAATCTTATTGATGGTCACACTCGCCGAGTGAGTGAACGCATTTTAACCTATGGTTTATTTATCGATCCTCCTCTAGGACGAGCTGGTTTAACCGAAATGCAGGTACGTGCATCGGGTAAACCGGCATTGATTGGGAAAAGAGCCATGACCCAAGTAAAACGGGCTGTCATCAAAGGTGAATCTCGCGGATTTATGAAAGTGATTGTGGATGTGGAAACCAAGCAAATTTTAGGTGCAGCCATATTGGGTGTGGGCGGAGATGAAGTTGTTCAATCTATCTTGGATGTGATGTATGCCAAAGCACCTTATACCGTTATTCAAAATGCCGTGCATATTCATCCCACAGTGACCGAATTAATTCCAACAATGTTAGGAGAATTGAAGCCGCTTGACCGTACTCGATCCTAAGGGTTTGAAATCCAAAGTTAGTGAAAATCTTCATGACTTCTCTCATGAATGGCTTGGCCCGCTGCAGCTAGCGCTGCTCCTTCCTCATGGCGAACGCCAATCCATTCAATGGAACTGTGTCGTACAGCATCAGCGAGGGGATTTAAGGAATCACCGATTAATCCAAATATTTGCTTGACTCCGATCTGATCCAGGGTAGCAACCAAAATATCTGCAACTGTTTGCGACATTAACATCTCCTTATAAAATTCAAATCCTGCTGTGGATTTCCCACCATATTTTCTGGAATGACAACCTTGTCAAATTCTTCTGCAGTAATCAATCCAGTCGCCATTGCGGCTTCTCGCAAAGTGACATTTTTTTCTAATGCTTTATGCGCTATAGCCGCAGCTTTGTCATAACCAATGACAGGACTTAATGCCGTAACCAGCATCAATGATTCGGCAACAAATTGTTTTATTTTTGGGAGATTCAGTGTAATTCCGTCTATACAATAAATCTGAAATTTTTCACAAGCATCGGCTAATATTGTGCTGGAATGAAGTACATTTTTAATAATAATTGGACGCATGGCGTTTAATTCGAAATTACCCTGCGAACCAGCAAAAGCAACGATATTATCATTGCCGATCACCTGTATACATACCATGACCATAGCTTCCGCCTGCGTGGGATTCACTTTGCCAGGCATAATCGATGAACCCGGTTCATTGGAGGGTAAATTAAGTTCATGGAAACCCGCGCGAGGCCCGCAACCGAGCCAACGAATGTCATTAGCAATTTTCATCAGTGCAACGGCTAAAGAACGTAATGCTGCACTGGCTGCAACCATGGCGTCCAATGAGCCTTGTGCAGCGAATTTATTCGGCGCGGTAATAAAAGGAAGCTGAGTTAATTCTGCAATTTCGGAAGCAATCTGTGGCCCAAAATCTGGCAGTGTGTTAATACCTGTACCAACCGCAGTACCTCCCGCGGCAAGTTTATAAAGTCCCTGCATAGATTGTTTGACAAGTTCCAGCGCATCCTGTAGTTGTGTGACATACCCTGACCACTCTTGGCCAACGGTAAGAGGGGTTGCGTCTTGCAAATGTGTGCGCCCGATTTTAACTATATTTACCCACTCAAACGCTTTTTTTGCCATATGTTCCGCTAGTGACTGAACATTCGGCAAAAGATGATGGGTAAACTCTAATACCGTTGCAATATGCATGGCGGTTGGAAAAGTATCGTTTGAAGATTGGGACATATTGACGTCGTCATTAGGATGTATCGGCGTTTTAGTGCCCAATTTTCCTTTAACTAATTGAATAGCGCGATTCGATATCACTTCATTAACATTCATATTCGATTGGGTGCCGGAGCCAGTCTGCCAAACAAATAGTGGAAATTCAGCATCTAGCTTTGCAGCAATCACTTCATCTGCTGCTGCTATTATTAATTTAGCTTTATCTGCTGATAATTTTCCAGCTTTGCGATTAACAATAGCCGCTGCTTTTTTCACGTATCCATAAGCGTGATAAACCGATTTAGGCATGTGATCGTCGCCTATCGAGAAATGAATCAGCGAGCGCTGGGTTTGTGCGCCCCACAATTTTTCCGCGGGAACTTTCACTTGTCCCATCGAATCAGATTCGACCCGAAATTTACCATGGTCTAGAAGTTCACCCAGTTCAAAATGTCCATCTTTAATTTGAGTGTCTTCAATATATGACATATTTTTGCCTATTTACTAGAATATTCAGGTTTATAAAGTTGATCCTCCAACCAACTTTTAATATCCTTGGGTTTTTTTACGGTTGCCATATTTTTATTAAATATCATTTCGGCAACAGCAACTGCTGTTGCCACTTCCGTTGCTAAAATATTACTTTGCGGCGGAAACATCATCCCGCGTTCACGTTCATCAGAGCCAACTTGCGCTGCAGTTGCACGCGCTGCTTCGATAAATAGCTCATCGGTGATGTGTTTAGGACGAGTCGCATAGACAGCCAAGCTGACTGCAGGGAAAATATAAAAATTATTCGCTTGTCCCGGATAAAATACCTTATCGCCTATTTTGACATTAGGAAATTGCACTCCGGCTGCATATAACACTTTACCTTTAGTCCAGGTGTAAGCTTCTTCTGCACTGCACTCTGCTTTATCAGTAGGATTTGATAATGCAAATATGATTGGCCTCTTGTTAAGTTGAGCCATGGTTTCGACGACTGGTTGATTAAACGCTTTACCCTGCGTACTCACTCCAATCAATATTGTAGGTTTAAATACTTTTATCGCTTCTAACAAATTTTTAATGGGTGCATGTGATTGAGCGTATTTCTGTTGTGACGGCGATAAATCATTACGGGATGTTTCAATTAATCCATTGATATCAAATAGTGTGATAGCCGATTGAGCTGCTTTTTCTGCTAAGCCTTCTAATTTCATTGCCGAAACTAATAGATCTGCAATGCCTATGCCAGCCGACCCTGCGCCTAAGAAGAGAATACGTTGTTGAGATATTTTTTCTTTTTTTTCGGCTAACGCGGTCATTAAACCAGCTAAGGCAACACTGGCTGTGCCTTGAATATCGTCGTTATAACAACAAATTTTATCACGATATTTAGCTAAATATTTAATGGCGTCCGTTCCTTTCCAATCTTCAAAATGCACACAACAATGGGGAAATACTTTCTGGGTTGCCAGAATAAATTCTTCGACAAATTCATCCATTTCCGCATCACTTGGACGAGGCTTGCGTAATCCCAAGTAAAGCGGGTCATGCAATAATTGCTCATTATTAGTGCCACAATCTAATAACACCGGTAATAAACATTCAGGGGGAATCGCAGCGCAAGCCGTGTATAATTGTAATTTACCAATAGGAATACCCATACCATCAGCGCCTAAATCACCAAGACCTAAGATACGGCCGCCGGTGCTTACACAAATGAAATGAACATCTTTAACCGGCCAATTCCGCAAAATCTTTTCAACCTGCCCTTTGTGGCTTAATGAAACATACATACCCCGTGGACGTCGAAAAATGTGATCAAATTTCAAGCAGGCTTCACCAACCGTTGGATCGTAAAGAATAGGAATAAAACGCGCAGGGTCGGCCATAACAACATGATAAAAAAGAATTTCATTACGATCGAGTAAACTAATTAAATAAATATAACGCTCCAAATCGGTCGTTTTTACAGCTAAATGTCCCAAAACACGTTGTCGTTGTAAATCAAGGGTATCCACCGCATCAGGAAGCAATCCGGTTATATTCAATTTATCTCGTTCCTTAAAAATGAATGCAGTGCCTTTATTAGTACTTGCATTTTCAAGGATCGCTATGTTTTTCAAAGTGCTGGCCATCGTACACTCCCCACTGGTTTATCTATTAAGATAGTAAACTAAAGCTTTTTTTTCAAACTCTGCCGCTGCTATGGGTTTAAGCTCGATTCCGCAACACCGATTGTTAAATTCGCTTAAACCACCCACTTCTTTGAGTAGCTAGCAATTAATTGACGGCTTAGTAAGAACACAGGTATGCAGTGATGAAGAAGATGAAGAGCAATTAGAGTTGCCCAGAAGGCGGGGATGGAAAAATCTTTCATGACCCCATTGCTGGGTCTATGCTCTCGGCCAACCCTCAAATATGTATAATATATCTATTTATTGATTTTTGACCCAAATTAATGTATAATATGTACCAATTGGTAAAAATACACGTTACTTGGGGTTAAGATGAGTAAAAAATATAATAATCAATAGTAAAGTAAGCGCTATAATCCACGAGGAACTCTAGTTGTTCCAGAAGATATTAAGATTAAAACGAAAAATCCCAGCGCCCAGCGCTAGAAATGATCGCTAAAAAAACCATTCTGAAAATCCGGTATGCTTATTTGCCTCTCCTCCTAAAAAAACCAAAGGTCAATGCCAATTTTTCTTTTCAGATACCAACACCTTATTTGAAAATCCAGTCTATTTTTTCAACACTGAACCCCATGTGGGATTATTGCCAAAAAAATCCCAAAATTGTGTAGTTCTCAAATTTAAAAGATAATAAGATTGTTGTGCGTTTTTACCAGGATGGTAAATTTTCTGAATCTAAAGTGGAAATCAAATTATCTCAAGAAGCACTTGAATTACTTTGCAAAAGCAAGCTGCTGGGAAAATCGATTTGGAAAAAGATGGTCAAATAGTCAATCCTATTCTTACGCAAGCTCTAAAAGAAGCCAATCGCCTTCATAATTCATTTGCTAAAGAGCTTAGGGCACGTTAAATATACGCAATCGAGTTTAAGTGAAGATAAGTAAAGAAATACAACACCAATACAATATTCCTATTGAATACGTTTTTGACAAGGAAACCGAAGTAGTAGCAACGACCCATTCCTAATCAAGATCCTAGCGCACACCACAGATATATGAAGTAAGAGTTTTTGTAAGAATAAAAGAAGAAGAAGAAAAATCTGGACGAGCATTTCGTCCCGAACTACTCAGAAAATATTGAAACAGTGGCTACAGGATTTATGTATGGTTCTGACTTACAACCAACCCGAAAACATCTTAAACCTGCTTCCGAGCCGCTCTTTACTACCAAACCACATCCTCATCAGACAAAGCAGCGGTCATTAAGTAATTGCTTTCTATTATCAGCTATTGAAGCAATATTAGCATACCGAAGGCGGACCTGAATTTATTATGGGAATGATGAAGCAAGATGAAAAAGGAATCACTGTTAGACTTTATGAGAGAAATTCCAAAGGTGAATTTTCCCCGGTTTTTGTCCATGTTCCCAATGAAGTTCTTTATGGTAACAATTTCTTTTCCTCAGCCGCTGGTCTAGTTCGGGCTTCTTGGCACGAAGGTGGCTTGTGGCTGCATGCTCTAGAAAGCGCCTATGCGATTTTGGGTATTGATGACCATGAAAACAGAGAGACTTTTGCTCCTTCTTATTTATCCAGGTATGGAGCAGGTGGACATTCATACATCGCTATGCAAGCATTGACAGGGGTTGAAGCTAATAATTATTTAGTAATACCCGATAGCACAGCAACATCTGATAGCAACCTCTTTCCAAAATTTAAAACAAAACTGTTGCTGGCTGAGATAGGAAAATTAGAAGAAAATAAAACAAGTCCAGAGTTATATCAAGAAATCATTTCTAAACAGCTTCCCAAAGACTCTTTGCTGCGTTTTTTACTGCAAAATGATGACAACAAGATCATTTTATTCTTACAACAAATTAAAAAGATATGTCAAACAAATCCTGAATTTATCAAAAAGTTTTCTATTTTGGAATCATATTGATAAAACCGTTGTAGATCAAAAAGGATTTGAGACTGCAATTACTAACATTGCAATTCCTGAATTAGAGTCTATTGTTAAAAAATTTGATGAAAGCTGCACGCAACCAGCTTTTGCCATGTTTGGATCCTAATAAAGAAATTACTTATGAGGGACACAAATTTTACCTCTTTGATGGCCCACTATTTAGTGGACAATATACTCTTCATCAATTAAACATATTTGAAAAAATTGGCCAAGCACTTCGAGAAAAATCGTTAGTTACTGCCAACACCTTTTCGGAAAATTCCCCTCCCGGATTGGCAGATAGTCATGCTTATACAATCGTAGGCTGTGAAACCACTGGAGGTAAACATTTTATTTCTGTGCGAAATCCATGGAACTTTTATAGTCTTGCATATTCAAAATCGCGTACCGGTGAAATCGTGCGCACTCGAAATCTAATGAATGGATATTTCCAAAATAGAATTAGGAGACTTTTGTCGCTTTATTAAAAGCTATGATATTGGTAAGGCTCCTATAGTTTCTTCGTTGGGATTAAACACAAATATGATACCTAAGTTAAACCAACAACTAAAAGTAGATCAGCTAAATCAAGTGATTTCTTATTTAGAATCCGGGTTTATTACTTATAGTTTGTTACAATCCAATATAGATGAAAAAACAAGTAGTCAATTATTAACTGAACAACAAAAATTATTTATACATCAAGAATTAGGTTCTTATATCGATCCTTTTAAAAATTTCCTAGTCCAAAGAATTACAGCTTTGAATGAAATCTTACCTATTTCGGATTATCAAAATAAAAAGGGAATCACGGGCCAAAAAGAATTGAAAACTCCTATTCCAGGAGAAGACACAGGAGCATTTAATGATGAAATCACAAGTCTTCTAGACCCTGAAATAAACTTATCCATGGAAAAGTCTGGCATAGTTCAGTATTTAAAAGCTATTTCGCAAAATGAAAATCCAAAGCTGAGATCTTACGCCACAGCTCTTCTTTTACTGATTGAACAAGTAAAACAATTAGAAACTAGTTTAATTGGACTGCAATCAAGCACACAATTATCAACAGCAGTAGTAAATTCTAAAGATTATATTGAAACATTTAAGAAAATGCCTAGGTTAGTTGAAGAAATCACTTACTTATCAAGATCAATTAATCAAATTATGTCAACATCAACAGTAACTTTATTTGCTTCGACTTCAAAGTCCGAAATCACAAGGCCACCTGCATGTTTAACCACTTTAAAAAGTTTTTAATTTTGGGGTCTTCTATACGATTTTCAGAAAACACCAAATAATATCCATTGACTACTTCGTGAAGGCTTAAATTATACGCTTTAACTAATTTACCGGCTTTGATGCTAGAATTTACCAACGCAGCACGTTCAAGTGCAACACCCTGTCCTGCTATTGCCGCTTGAATGAGTAGATATCCTGTCTCAAAATATAATCCGCTTTCAGGTTGGCAAAGAGATCCTGAGGCTGTTATTTTACCTACCTGCCGTGAAATGGGCATTGGTTTTGTCCCTTACAGCCCGCTAGGAAGAGGATTTTTGACCAATCAAACACCGGACATAGAGTCTTTAGCGACTGATGATTTTCGGCGTGTGTTGTCTCGGTTTCAGGGTAATAATTTTATCGAAAATAAAAAATTGTTGGCTACTCTGCAAAATATGGCTAACCAAAAAAATTGTACGGTTGCGCAATTTTCACTGGCGTGGTTATTAGCTCAAGGTGAAGATATTGTTCCTATTCCAGGAACAAAAAAAATAAAATATTTGGAAGAAAACTCTGCTTCGGTTGCTTTACAAATACATCAAGATGAGCTAGAACTTTTAAACCAAATATTTTCTCCCGGCGTTGTCAAAGGTGAAAAATACCCGGCATATTTAAATTTTGAGACTTAAAAACTTTTCATGCAACCCGCATATCTGCTTCGGCAAAGATATGCGGGAAAATGATTTTTTTGTTGTAGTAACTCATCAATAGCCAATATAGCTATATCTCTACGTTGTTCTAAATCACCTCTAATATGACATAATAAATCTAATCCAAACTCATTCACTAGATGAGTAATAAATCCTTTTCCATCTCCGAAGTCAACTTTTTTGGACACAGCGGGAATGAGATGTTCTAAGATAGAAGGGGTTAGCCATGTTCATTCTAGTTTTGTCTTGCAAAGTAAGTTATTTTTGCACAAGCCCATAGTGGACAGTTATTAGTTTTTAGTGAAATAATGTCTTTTTTTGAGAAAGTAATGAAAAAAAACAAAGTCCTCACAACCGTTTTGTTATTATCCCCGCTAGTTTTTAGCTTTGCTTTTGCTATGGATATCTATATTCCAGCCGTTCCAGCAATGAAGGAACTGTTACACACCAGCCAAGACAATATCCAGTTAACGCTCAGTGTTTTTATGTTTGTAACAGGTTTAGGGCAGTTGTTAATAGGCCCCATCAGCGATCGATACGGAAGAAAGTTGACAGTATTATGGAGCATAGTTTTTTTTATTGTAGGCTCCAGTCTTTGCGCTTCTGCTAATAACATCAGTGTATTGATCATAGCCCGTGCGATCCAATCCTTTGGCGGATGCGGCATGCTGGTAACCGCTTTTGCGATTGTACGGGACCAATATACCGGCAATGATGCAGCAAAAGTATATAGCTTTCTGAATTGTGGCGTTGGTATGTCACCGCTTTTTGCTCCCATCATAGGCAGCTATCTACTGCAATGGTTTAATTGGCGAGCAGGATTCATTTTTTTATCTGTGATGAGCGTGATCATTTTTATTGTGGCCATTTGTAAAATACAAGAAACTTTACCTATAGAGAAACGCGTTAAATTAGATTCTAGTATTTTTTTACGGTATTGGAATATACTCAAAAATTTTAATTTTCTGTCTTACTCCTTGTGTTCTACCGCAGGCTTACTGATGTTTTTCGTGTTCTTTTCAAGCTCTCCTTACATTATAATCAAATTATTACATGTTCCTGTTAAAGATTTTGGCTATTATTTTTTTACCATCGGCGCAACATTTTTTCTCGGTAGTTTAATTTGCGGGAAAATTTCAGGACGAATCGGAGTATTGAAAACTGTACTATTTGGTAACGCCATACTATTTTCTGCTGGAATATTAATGTTTATTTGGTTTTACTTCAACGGAGTCACTGCTGCTCAGTTTCTATTGCCCTGCATGATGGCCGGCGTCGGTGGATCTTTTATGATGGGAGCAGGACTGGCCGGAGCTATGGAGCAATTCGGTGAAATCGCAGGATCCGCTGCTGCAATGGCAGGATGTCTTCAATTTTTCTTTGCCGCTTGGCTGGGAGGCTATATCATGCACTGGCCTGTCAACTCCACTTTGCCCTTATCCATCACCATGATCATTTTGGGGGCCATTACCTTAATAGTGATGTTATTTTACAAATTTCAGACAGCAAGGTGTGAGCACAAGCGTAGCACTCAATAGCGGCTAATAACGATTCACCCTTCTAAACTTAAAATAGATTTGTTAGATAATAAAGCTGGATTCCTGAGTGTCCCATTACGTAGAAAAGAAAGTTGGCTTAACGCTACCTGTGTGGGTACAGCAATAACATGAACAGTAGAGTTTGAATGTCCATTATCTCTTGCCGCTTCAGTAATTTCTGCATCCAATTGACTGATATCTTCGGCGAGTTCACTTAAGGCAAGAGTGTCCACCGGCTGTGATTCCATAATTTCTTCTAACATATTGGATTGCTCTTTTAAAGCAAATTCAAAACCACTGCGCTGTTGCTTTGGCAAACTTTTTTCTAATCTAACTGTCAAGCAGGATAACTGCTTCTTCAATACTGATGGATTTATAACTCGTTGCGCAGTGGGTTGCGGACTGGCTTTTTCTTCAGCTTTTTCCCCAGTAAAAATAAAGTGTAGCACTACTTGTAATAACAGCAGTTGGCCATCTAGTTGTGCAAACAAGGGGGCACAAAACTTGGCTTTAAACATTAGATTGGTTTTTTTCCCTTCACAAAAAACAGAAGGGCCATTATTATCCACAGTACGACAGGTTTTAAAGTCATATGTATCATGACTCAGATCTTGCGGTTTCAACGACCCATCTGAAAAATTCTTGGGAAATACATCAATTACTCCGTGCGGGGTGGAGCAAAATAAAGAACCATCTACCCGTGTAGCGCAATAAGCAGTAGTACTGCTACCCTCTGCCGGAGATGTTGCTAATACCAATGGAGCCTGCACAAACTCATAAGATTTAGAACCATGGATTTTAGCTTTCACTGCGGGTAGTTTAATTTGACCCGACGCCGCAGGAACCGGGTTTATATTTTGATTAAGAGTACTTTTATTTGAAACAATCTCAACTACAGGATAAGCGCTTGAATCGCAAAAACTACGGTCTGGTAAGCAAAAAAATGAAGAATAAAGCCGGCATAATTCAGGAAAGAACTTTAGCATTATAGGCATGCCATATTCAAAAATTTCGCTGAAGGCTTCTTCTAACAAATATAACTGCAAAGGAAAATTCTTTTTTTCTTTTTTGACTTTTACAGAAAAAGGATCACCATGCCTAAAATGGCTGGGTATTAAATCGTTAACAAACACTTTACTTGGTTGTTCCTTAAATTCTTGAGGGGATACATGCTGATAATAAACAAAAAAGCTTTGTTCTCTCGGATCAGGATCATACAAGACGCTGTAAAATGTTTTATTAACTTCATTCTTTGTTGCAGTTATAAACTGCCAGGTAGAACCATCATCTAGTTTTTGCCATTGTCCAGTCGCCTCCAAGGCAGTTAATAATTCCTTAGAGATAAATAGATACCAATTATGGTACTGATGATGGTAAAACTGATCTATCATTTGCGAATAGCCTTTAAGTTGATGACGTTCGGTATGTGTTAAATCACCAGATAAACTTAATAACCTAGCAAATGTTTCAATGCGCGCCATACCCATGGTATAAGCATGCCGGCTCTGCTTCCATAATTTCTTTAGAGAGAATGCCGGTAATTTAAGCGGATTATAAGCAGACCTTTCTTTTACATGCGATACTATCGCACCAATTAATTCATTTACCAGCACTTCTTTGACAAAAATTTCAGTACAAAAAGTAGGAAGATATAGAAAGATCACATTAAATTCTTCAAAATACATTCCATACATATTACCTACTTGCTTAGGATTAACTTTGGTTGCTAAATTGTAATCCATAATATTAATCATCATGTTTGCAGAAAACAATTCATGTAACACAGCTGGATGGATAATTGTCGGCAAGATTTTTTTAACAAAATCCACCCAATAATCTAACCTAGAAATAATCTCATGTTCTTTACTTTTATTTAAGATATCCAAGTGTGAAGGCGCAATACGTACTTTCTTTTGAATTTGTTCTTCTAGATATTTATCACCACTGGAAAAATCTATAGGTGTTAAACAAAAAGGTTCTTTAGGAGAATAATACTCTGGATAAGTTTGTCTCCGCACAAGTTCTTTACCTATTTGAAGAGGCGAATTAAAAAATAAATCTCTCAGTAAATCATTAGTGAGCGTGACAGTCGCTTGTTTTGACATATTTTATCCTTATTAATTTATATTATTTAGAAATTCTTTAACTACGCTCATCAACCATTGCCGCAGGACTTGGGTTTTTTTTTGATTCAGCATGGCTTCTGAACAAACTAAGTAAAAACTATTTGGTGATTTTATTTTTATCTCAGTCAATTTCACCAATCTGCCTGTATTAATTTCTTCTTGTATAAAAAAATCGGGGGCTATTGTTATGCCTAGACCATTAATTGCCGCTTCTATCGCTTGGATTGAATTTTGCAACTGGATGTTACCAGATAATTTTGGCTTTGTTAATCCCATTGCTTTACACCAAATTTGCCATGCGCTGCCACGTTCTTCTGATTTCACATAAATCAAATTATTATGATTGATAATTTTTTGCAAATTCATTTGTTTAAAGTTTCGCGCCAGTTTAGGGGCACACACTGGGACAAGGTATTCATCAAAAAGAAAATCTACATGAAGATCAGGCCAATTTCCTTTTCCATAATAAATAGCCATATCGATAGATTCATGCTCAAAATCAATTTCCCGACCCGGTGTAGAGATTCGAATTTCTAAATTGGGATGTTGGCTCTGAAATTCCGCCAGTCTTGGGATTAACCAACGCATCGCAAAAGTTGTTAGCATATTAATAGTGATAATCTGTGTATTTAAAAGTTGATCGGTCGCGGCGTGAATCATACTAAATGCGGCATTTAATTCTTTTGCATATTTCCTGCCAATTTCAGTAAGTCTGATATTCCTTTTATGCCGCTCTATGAGCTTGAGTTCTAAGTATTCTTCTAACAGTTTAATTTGCTGACTAACGGCGGAATGAGTTACTCGTAACTCTTTGGCGGCTTTGACTAAACTTAGATGTCGAGCGGTGGCTTCGAAAGCTTTTAAGCTATTTAAAGGTGGGTTTTTTTTAATGGCAGGCATGTTAGTTACTCTAACATATCTTCGTCAGAAGCCGCTAGCAAAGTACTTTACTGAGCACTTGATCAACAGTAGTTACTGTTGCCAGATGTTCTAATAAACCCAAGGTATTATCGTGGATCTGTTGATTCATTGCACCACAAGCATCTTTTAAAATGATAATTCGATAATCGCGGTCATGGCCATCACGCGCCGTAGCTTGTACCGCGTTATTAGTAGAGACACCGCTAATGATCAAAGTATCTATTTGCTGGGCGCGAAGATAAGCTTCCAACGGTGTGGCATAAAATGCACTCACGCGCGGCTTGACAATAACAGGATCAGTAGATTGATATTCTAAACCAGAGTGAAATTCAGTGCCCCAATCTCCCAATTTAAAGGCGCCTTTAGTTGGCGCAGAACGAAAAACCGGTGAATGACTGGGAATTTCCAGATAGTTTTGACTGAATGCCACTTTCACGAAAATTATTAGCCAATCATGTTCACGAGCTATTTTAATCGCCGCATTGGCTTTGGCCAGAACATCGTGTTCTTGCACAAAACCCGCACAACTCGGCGCCTTTCCCTTTTCATGAACAATATCATTGATAAAATCGATGACCAATAAACAAGGTTTACCCATGCCATTCTCCTGTTACTCTTATGAAAGATTCATTTTCTGTAATAAATTGCTGTACCAGCGCTGAATCTAAATACGCTGTTACTTCAACAATCATTTCACCTCAAATTTTACTATCCAGCAATCCTTGCCAAAGAATGAGTACCCATTACTTGCCAGCGCACATTATCAGCAACATGCTGAAAAAACGCATCGCGTTGGCCATTTTCCAAATTTGCAAACAATTCTTTAACCCATGTATTTGTCAGCTTCATATATTACCTCTATTTTGTTTTAAAGACACCTTAGTCAAAATTAATCCTGTCACATACACAGCAATTAAACCAATGGTTCCGCCAAGAAAAACATTAGCAATTCGTTCTATAGCAATGGTTGGTGTCGCCGAAGCAATATAAGCCGCGAATACCACCAAAAAACAACGACAGCCAAACGCCAGCCGATAGCGTTTGAATGCGACTAAAGTTAGCATGATGCCTAACGCTGCAATGCTATATATCAACTCAACCTTAGGAACAAATTGTGCAGCCAAAATCCCCAATGGAACGCCAATGAATGCACCAAACATCCGATCATTGAATTTCTTCCTAGTACTGGCGAATTCTAGCGTAATCACGCTGGCTACTGACCAGATAACCCATTCGCCACGTGAAAGATGTAAAAAAATCACAAAACTGGCTGCTACGGTGACTCCAAGGAAAATGGCGATTGCCGGAGCAAGCCATAGTGTTTCGGGTTCCCCCCATTTTTTTGATGGGTCAGAAGGCCGCCGCTTCAACATCCGTAATGAACCGTAGATCATGACTGTTATTACCCATGCCAATGGCATCAATACAATAAATTGCTTGTAAGTAGCAATGGTTGCAGCTGGAGCAATTTGTTCATGTAATTCGCAAGTCAAATATACTGCAGGAATAAAAGTATAATTACCTAGCGTGCGGATTTGTGCACCGTGACGAGTAAAATAAATGGTCGCAAACGCCATTCCGGCACAGGTTAATACAAAAATATATGGAGATAAAAAGGCGAAAAATAAAATTGTAAAGCAAATGGCAATTAACAAAAAATGCAAAGAAATTGCCACTACCCCCAGTTTTAAGCGTTCAGCACCGATGCCTAAAGAAATTGTAACTAAACCAATATTCCAAAACATCGCATTGCGGGTCCACAGGTAGCTGACAGCAATCGGCAATAAAGCCAACAGCGCCTTGGCCAGGACCTTCCAATACACTTCTTTATTTAGTATTTTTAACATTTCTTTAGACATGGATATATTATCCTAAATTAATCAGTTGCCACCTACTGCGAAGACCTATTGCACTGAATCTTGAGGCTTTTTTGTGGATTTTTTCCTTCACCGTACGGATGAGTACGGCTTCAGGAAAAAATCCACAAAAAAGCCTCAATCTTCAGCGCACTGGGTCTTCTCGATACGGTGGCAACTGATTAATTTAGGATTATATCACTAGTTTTAAAAGAAAAAAGTTAGCATTTCTTGAAAGATATGTTAGAAATTCTAACAAATACTATTTTTTCCTAAGCGTAAGCTAGCTATTCTAAATATTTTTAGATAGCATTTGCCAGGTTTTTACTATTTTGCCCAGCCCCTCTCAAAAGGGGCGCAATGTTATCCAGCTCGTCCTAAAAAGCAACTCCATTGGTATAAAAAGCTTTGTATCATTCGGATGTCCCGCAGCAGAAAATGAAAAAAAAGCAATAAGAAAAAAACAAAGTCTTGAGAAATTCAGTTTAGGCATAAATCACAATACTTTGAGATGATACTAAAATTTGAAATTTATAGTTACATAAGCGGACTTCCCGATAAGACGACGTGGATCATAAATACTATAATCAATATAGTCTGAAATAATATCACCTTTATTTATATGGTCTTTTTTTCTTTTTAAAGCTTCAGTAGAAACTACTGTTTGCTCAAAATCCCATTTTTCAAATACCCGCTTAAGCATTGTGGTTATAATATTAAGTACATCAATATAACCATTAGATGACTCTGGAATAACTTTAATAAGTTCCGATAAAATAAGCTCTACTTCAAAATCATTTTCAAGCGTCTGGATTTGATTAAAATAATTAATACCTTTTTCTAAAATTCCATTTACTATTTTAGTAGGCAACAAATCAATATAAGAAGCAAAATATTTAACAAAATAAAGTCTTAAGTAGTAGGAATAAAAAAAGTTTCCGGAGGTTTCATCAATCCAATCCAAAAATTTTAAAATTCTTATATTTTGGAAAAGATATGTTTTTAAAAATTTTTTGATAATTTTTAATCCAGAATTATAAACATCAACTATCTCACTAGAAGGATTTTCGAAAGCGACAATATATAAATTGTTTAAACGTATTGTTAGAACACGTAAAAAAATTAAACTAATATGAAAACTAAATAATCGATCATTCTTGCTTGTTTCTTTAAATTTTTCTGATTGCTGCAAAGCTATATCTACGGATATTTTTTTGGCAGTTAAATTTTTCCCTTCCTCGGAAAAATTTGTAAATTGGGTACTTTGCTTTGTTTCAAATTCTAAAAAATCTATTTCATTTTTTTTATAAACCGTAATTTTACCAGGAAATAAATTTTCAATAATTTCGCATTGTTCAGTGACTTGTAAAGTTGCAAAAGCATTAGAAATAGTATTGATGATTTTTTTTGCAGTTTTTAAGGAATTAATGGCATGTTTATTTTCAGTAGCAATACAGAAGTTTAAAGACGTAAAATCAATTGGTTCAGAATACAAAGTAAAATCAGCCATGTA
Source organism: uncultured Pseudomonadota bacterium (assembly GCA_963795715.1). Classification (GTDB taxonomy): domain Bacteria; phylum Pseudomonadota; class Gammaproteobacteria; order Coxiellales; family Coxiellaceae; genus JAFEDN01. The sequence continues at coordinate 923,979 of CAWCIY010000003.1, read as the reverse complement.
TGGATAATAACCGGCAGTTTTGTCTTGAATCGTCTCCCTTAGCACTTCCTCTCCCGGCAAAATCTGAGAAACTAACTCTTGAATAATATCATTATTGTTTAAAAAATAACGGATAAATGACAACTTTAATTTCCTAGTCGATTCTTTTAATAAGAAAAGATAAATAGGAATATACTTATCCAAATCATTAGTCAATTTAAAAAATAAGAATAAATCGGTAAACAATTGTTCTAATTTTATTTCTTGGCATAATTCATCATTCTCAAAGATTTCCAATAAAGGTAACAAATAAGATTTTCTATTCCAAGTGGGATTTAATCCATAACTAAAGATTTCCCAAAGGGTGGCAGTAAGACTCTTGTTTTTTACAATATTCTTTTTATTGAATATCTGTTTTTTCTTATAAATATCAGTTACAGATTGTAAAAAATCACCTCCAATTTCAGGCAAGCCTAAAACCAGCACGGCATATAAAAGCTTATATTTTTCTGATCTTTCTTGTTTTTCAAAAAATTTATTTTTTTCAGAGTTTGACATTTTAACATAACTAAATTTCTGCTGCAGAAAATAGCTAATAATGCTCTTTTCTTCTTTTCCTTGATTTTGTTTTGAATCTATCCCACCAAGGTCATCTGGCGAGCTGGTTCGAACAGTGATTGAACTTGGTTCATTTTCAATATTTTCATTGATCTCGGCAATACCATCTTTTAACCAAGCTGGCCTAACAGTCAAAAGGCTAGCATAACTGCCAGAAAAAGGGAGATTCCAAGTTGAAAAAATATTAGTATAAATAATTTCAGCCATATGCCAAATTTTGTGATCAAAAATTTGGTCAATGGCTTTCAAAATTGACTGAAGTCTTTTATTTACCTTGAGAACATTTTCTAATTTTCCGCAAGGAATTTTTTGGAAAAAATGTACAATATTTATATATAAAACTTTTAAAACCTGAGGCGGACTATCTTTATCATAAAGATCCAGCATTTTTATTAAAATAGATATTAGGATATCTGTTAAAAGATCTATTTCTTTTAATAAAATATATTTGAACAAAAGAGAATAAATGTATTCTTTTTCATCTTTTGAAATTTCATTCTCCTGTGCTGTAATCAAAAAAAACAGCACCTCACAATGAATTTGCAATTTTTCATTAGTTTTAGATAATCTCTGTGTTGTTAAAAAAATTCTATTAAATAAATCATCAGAGGGATTTCCCTTTATTAAAGGAACTGCCAACGGCCATTTCATTAGCATCAGTACTCGAATGCTGTTGCAATATAGATGCTTAGTGGGATAAACAAAGGCCGGAGTTAGTATTTTCGCGGCTATATCAGCCTGAGAAGCGAAGACCTCATAACTTACCAAGGGGCGAACAGCAGGGTGATCATTTATACTTTTCTTTTTTTTGGAAGAATCTATCAACTTATTGACATCTGCTATGCGCCATGGACACTTAGATTCCAGTTGTTGGAACTTTAGCGAAATTTTAGAAAATGAAATTACTTTAACAAGCTGTTTTTGAATTTGTTTTATATATGCTTTTGGAGCATTTAGGAAGTTATGAAAATATATAAACTCATTGTGCTTTTCAATTGGCAGAAGCCAAAAAAGTTCTTGAAATTCTTTAAAAATTTCACATCCTTCTTTTAATAGCGTATCAAAATTTGGCATGGTTATCTGAGATAAAAATAGGCTAGCTAAAAACAAGTTATCGTTTTTACTAAATAATAATTTTAATACCTCCTTTTGCCTGCTTAATTCTAAATTACAAAAAAACTCCGTTGCTTTTGAAAAAAGATTTATTTCACTCTCATTATCATACTTACAATCGCGATCAGCTTCTTCAAATTCTATCCAATTATTTTGATAAGGAGGCAATTTTGTTAAGTTGATATGAACAAAATACAACAACTCATAAAACTCAAGATACAGATAATCTTTCTTTATTTTATCTTTTAAAGATAAATCAGAAAACCAAAAATTAATCCAATCTACGATTTCAATTAATCTATAAATATTTAGAATTTTTTTATATTTACTTTTATGGTTTGAACTAAAAGCATCCACTGCGGTAACCAAATTTACTTTATTATTGTTTAAATATTCCTGACAAGTATTAAAAGTCTCATTTACCTCCTGAAACAAGCTAAAATCAGCAGCCAATTTTACTTTATTGGGCGATACTATATTATCTATTTTTTTCAAATTTAAAGGTATTACTGAATCTTTGTAACCAATAAAACCTTCCTTGCAGTCCTCGGATAAATCATCTTTTTCTGCAGTTATTATTTTTTCAGAACTCTCATACTGGAAAAATAGAGCATAAAGATCATTAAAAAGCATTACTTTTATAAAACTTATTTCCATAATATTGATGCATATATTTTTGTATGCTCGAATAATCTTACATGGCTCTTTAGATTCGATGACTTGATTTATCCAAATGGTTGCTAATTCCTTAGAAAGCCGTTGATGATGTAAATTTTGGTATAAAATGACACCACGACAAGCAGTATCGAATTCATTAATCCCAGCGAGGTTTTTTATTTCATCATTAATAACACCATTAGGAATTAATGATGCGTTTTGCGATCTGTTTAACCAATGAAAAAAAGCGCTGTTACCTGGATCATTTGATTTACGTATCGCTGTTGGAAAACTCCACATAAAAAATTGACTCATAAAAGAGTTATTGTTTTCATGAAGTAACCAATTTAACTCTCTTTGGATTGCATGAGATGTAGGCGGCAAGCTCATTAAGTTTTTAATTTTGCTTGCGATGACAACTTTATTATCAATTTTCATCTCTGCGGATTGTTGTTTAAATAAATAATCTAAACAAGTGGCATGAGCGCCCGAATATTTATTTATTTGCAAAGGTTGAAGCGGTTGTTTTTTCTCGTATAATTCTAAAAAGATTTCCAAAATTTTTTTATTTCGTTTGGTAAATTTCCATTCTTCGGTCCATTCTAAAAAATCAGCAGAAAAATCAATTTTTTTAATTGCAAAAATTAATAATTTATTTTCAAATTTTCTTTTATCTTCCAAATGAATCTCAGGTAGAAAATTATCAACCAGCAATCTTAAAATATAATAAATAAAAAGATTAAACTTTTGAACATCAGGTTGACGTAATCTATTCATGATTAACAGTAAAAAATCCAGATTAGTAATTTCCGATAAGAAATAATAAGCCATATAAAAATTTTCAGAATCTAATAATTTTAGAAAGTGTTGCAGGGCAGGGTTTAAATAAGTAGCTGTTAAATGCGGTTTAGAGTGAATAAGATGAGATACTCTATTATACCCTTCTACTAAGTGTTTAGCTTGTTTCTTTTCTTCCATTAATTTTTTCTGGATATCTATTGCCAAAGCCCGAGCAGTATTTACATCATTCTTGGCAACCTGCATCCAAACCTTAATGGCATAAACGGTTTGGTCTTCGTGCAAAAATTTAAGACAACTTAGCGTGGCTTTTAATTTTGCATCATAAACTCGCTGTAATCCAGGCAAACATTTTGCTTCTTTTGGCCCCGTTGCTCTTGGCTTATTTGTAGTTAATAATCCTTTCATGGTTTTTTTCCTTTATCTTAATTACCTATTGTCTCAGATAGAAAAATAAAATCAATATTGACAATTGCAAGAATCCTGTTATTTTTTATTTTATGCAAGTAGTTGACCTCACCCATACAATACATCCAAATATTCCTATTTGGCCTGGTAGCTGTTTTTTCTTTAAAGAATTACAACAAGCATACTCTTCAGAGACTTTTAGAGTTTTCAATTATCATTTTGCAGCTGGCACTGGAACTCATATAGACGCTCCTTTCCACAGTGAAGAGCAGGGAAAAACCATTTCGGATTTCAATCTCCCTGAACTGATTGGTCCTTGTTGTGTGATTGATGTTTGCCAACAAGTACAACAAGATCCTGATTATATGGTTTCGATAACGGACGTTACTCTATGGGAACACACCCATGGAATTATCCTGGAAGGCAGCATAGTCTTAGCTCATACAGGTTGGTCGCAGCATTGGGAACAACCCCAAAAATATGTTAATCAAGATGTCAACGGCATACTTCATTTTCCAGGCTTTAGCCCCGAGGCCGCCGCCCTTTTAATTAAACGAGGTATTCTTGGTGTGGGAATAGATACCTTATCTATTGATGCTGGTAATAGTAAAACTTTCCCCGCGCATCATATCTTTTTAAAAGAAGGAATATTCATTATTGAAAATATAGCCAATACCCGCTTTCTACCGCCCAAAGGTGCAACCATTTTTGCCATGCCGCTTAAAATTGCAGAAGCAGCAGAGGCGCCGGCACGGGTTTTTGCCCTCTTAAAGGAAATGTAACCGTTGCTGTAACCGAGATTAGAATAGCGGTTCCTGAATTGTAAAATTTAAATTTTGCTTAGTTAATTGTTTTTTTAGGGTGAGAACAACCGTCAAGCCTATTAAAGCCATCACCATCAAATAATAACCCGATGCCATAAGATTTATTTTCTGTGTAAATAAGCTAAAAATGAAAGGCGCCGAACCTCCAAAAACCGCATTTCCAGTATTATATGCAAAAGAGATGCCAGAATACCGCACATCAGCGGGACAGCTTTCAACAAAAGTAATTAGATTATTACTTTGTTCAAATGCGCTTATCGCCGCAGGAATGCTCAATCCAACCAATAATAATAAAATATTATTTTGCTGCATCAAGTAAAAACAGGGTATTGTAAATAAGATTATACTCAGGGCGACACATATTAAAATGTTTTTCCGGCCAAAGCGGTCACCAACATAACCTGCGATGGGTAATAGAAATAATAGTATCACCAGCACGATAGCTTGTGCTCCTAAAGATTTCAAAATGGTAGTACCATAATACTGCTCCAGATAATTAGGCATGTAACCAAAAAACATATAATAGAAAGAGGCTCCCATTGCGGTTAAACCAAATATTTGTAGTAATTTTTTAGGCGCATAACGTAATGCCACTAAAAAAGGTTTAGCAGCAATTTTTTGATTAGTTTCAACATAAATAAAAGAGGCAGTTTCAACCAATTTAATACGATTATAAAGAATAATCATGCCTAAAGCGCCACTGCCAATAAAACATAACCTCCATCCCCAATTACCTATACCTATATGATGCGGCAAAGCGTTTAATAAGATAGCTAACAAAGTGGCGAGTAAAAATCCTAAATTTGCTCCCATCATGGCAAAACTGCTTAAAAAACCGCGTTTATTACTCGGCGCACTTTCTCCTAAATAGATCACAGCGCCAGTATATTCCCCCCCCACAGATAAACCATGCACACATCTTAAAATTAAAAAAATGAACGGAGCTGCTATTCCGATTTGGCTATAACTGGGTAAAAAACCCATGGCTGCAGTAGTCAAACTAATGGCTAAAATAGACAGTAACAAAGTTTTAGCCCTGCCGACACGATCACCCAAATGCCCAAACAAGATTCCGCCAATTGGCCGGCAAATAAAACCCACTGCTAAAATTCCAAAAGTTAAAAGACTGGAAAAGCTTGCATCTTGAGCAGGAAAAAAATATTTACCAAAGACGGGTGTCAAATAGATAAATAACGCGAAATCAAACCATTCTAGGATATTCCCGAAACTGATCATGATGAGGCTACGCGCTTCCATACTTTAGTAATATCCCGAAGTTAAATACAACGACAATCCTTAACCCGGATATTTCACATCCGAGCTACTGCGAACGCGAAACGGCTTCACGTTCTCGCTACGCCCGGATGTGAAATATCCGGGTTAAGAACAAAGCACACTAAAACCCAGTCCTTTTTTCTTGACCGCATCAATTATAAGTGGTAGCGCTTCAACTGTTTGTTCACGCCTGCTGGGGCCATCGTGTAACAGTATAACTTGTCCGGAACCTAAATGGGATATCACGCGCTGTGCAATCACGTTGGCTCCTGGACGACGATAATCTTCTGGACAATTACTCCAACCAACGGGAGTTAAACCTAGAGATTTCACGTAACTGATGTCCTGAGCATTGGCTGCGCCATAGGGAAAACGAAACACCTGGGGCTTTTGTCCAGTGATATTGTAGACAACATCCTGAGTAGATTGGATTTCAGTATGCAGTTTGTCCAAACTGATTTTATTCGATACCGGATGGGTGTATGTGTGATTACCAATCACATCACCATCAGCCTGCTCTTGTTTGAGGTATTGAGGCCGCAATTTAGCCATTTCACCCACTACAAAAAAAGTAGCATGGATATGGTTTTGTTCTAAAATAGATAATATTTTAGCGGTATCCTGGGGAGAAGGGCCATCATCGAAGGTAAGAGCCACGGTTCCTTTGGGAGCAACTGCAGTACAGGTCAGCGCTTCAGCTTGAGTAAAAAAAGGTGAACTCATTAAAAAAACACAAACCCCCAAAATTAACTTCCTTGTTGCCATGGTATCTCCTTAAGAATTTCGATAAAGGGCAGTATCCTGCGCATTGGCAAAGCCACGCTCGGAACCCCCATCGCGTAGGGTCAATTCCCTTTGACCGGGAATTGCTGGTATTTGTTCACCCTCTCCCTTTGAGATTAGAAGTAATTTGTACAATATTCCATCAATTGACTAAATAATGCACAAGCTTGCCGGAAATCGCTGGAGTACGCTCTCCAGACAATAATATTCCCAGCAGATTTAAGGGATCGACAGCCGCCAATGTGATGTTAATTTCTGATAAATTTTGCTTACGTAAAGCTCGTAAAGATTCTAGCGCATAAGGCAATGCAAATTGCTCACCTAAAAAACCACTGACAAAACGCCCGCCGCGGATTTCTCCCCGCCCCTCTAACGACCTCAAAACAGGTAATAGTTTGCGCCAAGGCGGCGCACAGGATTCGCGGACTAATAAATCTCTAAAGACCACACCGTATCTTTGCAGCAACAGCCAGCAAAACGCTTCTAGGGCCGAGGATTCAACATTATTAATCAACGGTAAAACCGACCAACGCGCCGTGGCCCTACAAGCGCGGGCCTGTTTGCCGCGTTTTCCCAAGCGGCGCCGAGTATCAATGAGCGCACGCAAATTATCAAAACTGTCCGCGGTTACCAAACCCGCAGCCACCAATTCCCACAACACAATTTCTAAGGCAGATTCTAATTGCTTCGTTCCATTCCGGATATCGGCAAAAAAAGAAGCGCCATGTTGCTGTAAATACTGATAAACATTTTTGGCTGATGGACTTAATTCCGCCAATTTAGCATCCAAGGTGAGTTGACTTTGTATCCAGTTAGCTTCTGCGCGCACAAAGAAAGTAATGGGAGTGATACTGTTGGCGGCAGAGGCCTTTGAAAAATGTCCCCAACCAATGATCCCGGTTAGACACAACCGATCCAATAGCTGTGGGTCATAATCACTGATTCTTCTTGCCAGAATTTGCCGTTCCCAAGCTTTGGCCGGCAGCTCAAAACCTTGTAACTGGCGTATAATTTGTAATATCCCCGATTCGCCGCGCAATTGCGTGCCTGGAGCCAGATGTTGCCAGGATAACAGCCAACGCATAAATTGTTTAGCGGTGACCGGTTCAATTTCTTTGCGTAACTTGCTGATGGTGAGACGGTGGATTCTGGCCAACAATCTGCGCTCACACCACTCCAAGTTTTGATTAGTACGAAAATGTCCGCGCAAAATTAGCCCGCTGTTTTCTAATTTCAACAAGGTTTGCTCGACCTCTGGTAGATTTAATTGTAATTTTTCTGCTAATTCTACTGCTGTAATCGGGCCACTATGTAGCAACCATCCCCGCAACATCGTTTCAAGGGCCTGCATTGCTTCGTCGCTACGCTCCTCACCAGGACATGATAAATAAATTAAATCAAAAAGCGGTTTTTTTTCAGCAGCCCACCAAAAATTTCTTGTGGCATTGACTCCAGCACGCCGCATCGATATTAATTGTTCAAAATAATGAAGGTAGGTTTCAGATGCCGGAAGCGCGACTAAAGTTTGCAAGGCATCATGCAATTCATCTGCGCTACGGATATCAGGCCAGGCTTGTTCCTGCACCTGCAATATGGCTTCTGGATCTAAACAACCGGCATTTTGTAAAACTGAATCCGGCAAAATTCTTCTTAATTCAACCGCCCTTGCTCTTCGTTCTTCCAGCGGCGCATCATCCAAAAAAGCATACGGATTGGCGTTTAAAATTTCATGCGCAAAAGTGGATGGCGTCGGTGTATCCACTGCTAAACAACGGATAGACCCCTGAATTATTTTATTTAAAACTTGTGTGAGACCCTCTAAATCCAGGGCTTCGGTCAAAACATCTTTCATCGCTTCATTAATCAAAGGGTGATCCGGCAAATCAATATCTCGCCCACCTAAATTATCCTGGCAGGCTGCTGCCTCGGGAAAAACCGCCGCCAGAAGATCATCAGACAACATGCGCAAAATATTGGGCGGAACTTTTTTGCCGTTGCCAAAACGCTTCAACGCCAAAGCACGCATAGCAGCCCAACGCCAGCGAGTGGTAAATAAAGGGGATTGTAAAACCGCCTGTACTAACACTTCTTGCAAAGTGTTAGGGTGTAAAAATTGAAACACATCTGCTAAAGGAAAACTGTGTTGCTCAGCCAGAGCTATGTTTAAACCGTCATCGGTAGCAGAGGCTTGTAACTCAAAATTGAAAGAGCGGCAAAAACGCTTTCTCAGCGCTAAACCCCAGGCTTTATTGATGCGCGCGCCGAAAGGGGCGTGGATGATGAGCTGCATCCCGCCCGACTCATCAAAAAATCTTTCAGCAATGATGGTCGTTTGTGTAGGAACAGCCCCTAACAAGGCTCGTCCTTGCAATAGGTATTGAATGATTTGCCGGGCTGCAGCAAGATCTACACCACACTGGGTCATTAGCCATTGCTGCGCCGCCACAATCTCCTGAGAATCTTGAGTCCCCACTGCGGCAGCTGTGGCCAACATATCACTTAAATGTTGGCGTAAATTGGCTACCTGGCTGGATAATTCCGCAGTCCTGGCAGGAGCCTCTCCCCGCCAAAATGGCACACTGGGTGGTGCACCCTGTGCATCTTCCACGATCACACGCCCAGAACTTTCAATTCTTTTTATTTGCCAAGAAGTACTGCCTAACAAAATAATATCGCCGCGATTACTCTCGACCGCAAAATCTTCGTCTAAAGTCCCGACCACCATTTGTTCAGGCTCAGCAATGACCGTGTACAAACCGTTATCGGGAATGGCGCCGCCGCTGGTAATGGCTATCAACCGACTGCCGCGCCTGCCATGAAGTACCCCGTTGACGCCGTCTCGAAACAAATAAGCACTATAACGTCCGCGAGCACCGGCAATTCCTTCCGCCAACATCATCACCACGGCGTTAAAATTTTCTTTGGAAAGAGCACGATAAGGGTAAGCATTTTTTACCAAATCGAATAACTCATTTTCCCGCCACTCACCGGTGGCGCAAGTAGCCACAATTTGTTGCGCCAAAATATCTAGCGGTAAGTCGGGAATAATTAACTGATCTAAATCACCTGAACGGATGGCAAAAACCAAAGCCGCACATTCCACTAATTGGTCACGAGTAGTGGCAAATATACGCCCTTTGGGAATGGCTCCGCGCCAATGGCCTGCTCGGCCAATTCGTTGTAAGGCAACGGCGATGGCTCGAGGCGAACCCAGTTGGCATACTAAATCGATAGCGCCTATATCAATACCCAATTCCAAAGAGGCGGTGGCCACTAATACCGTTAATTCGCCATTTTTTAATTTATTTTCTGCAGCCAGCCTTATTTTTCTAGATAAGCTGCCATGATGCGCGGCTACTTTTTCTTCCCCTAAACGTTGACTCAGATGATGGGCGACGCGCTCCGCCAAACGGCGAGTATTCACAAAAACCAAAGTAGACCGGTGCTGTTGTGCCAGTTCCGCGATGCGATCATAAATATTATCCCACATTTCATTCGATGCTACCGGCCCTAATTCAAATGCCGGCGTTTCAATACTTAAATCCAGTTGCCGGGCGTGGCCTATATCAATGATCACCGGCTGAGGCCTATTATTTCCAGTCAGGAAAAGTGCAATTTCTTCTATGGGTTTTTGAGTCGCAGACAAACCGATTCGCATCGGAGGTAACAGGGTAATGGCCTGTAACCTTTCTAAGGTCAGCGCTAAGTGGGCGCCGCGTTTGTTGTTGGCTAAGGCATGAATCTCGTCCACAATCACCGTATCTATATCCGTTAATAAAGCACGGCTTTTAGCAGCGGTTAACAGGATGTATAAGGATTCAGGAGTCGTTACCAAAATATGGGGCGGGTTTTTTAGCATTTTTTGGCGATCCGGCATTAAAGTATCGCCGGTGCGCACAGCCACGCGAATCGTTTGCATAGCAAAGCTTTGTTGCTGAGCTAGGGCTACGATCTCGGCTAGAGGTTGTTCCAGATTTTTTTGCACATCGTTACTCAGTGCTTTAAGCGGCGAAATATAAAGTACTTTAGGCCGATCAGTTAATTCATTGGACAACGCCTGCCGCACTAAACGGTCAATACAAGTCAGAAAAGCGGCAAAGGTTTTGCCGGAGCCGGTCGGCGCAGCGATTAAAGTAGATTTACCTGCTAATAGAGCGGGCCAACCTAATTGCTGAGGTTCTGTCGGGGCGCCAAAACGATTAATAAACCAATCACGGACTAAAGGATGGGCCCAAGGTAAGAATGCTTCTGTCATGTTTTTTTGCTAATTTATGCTACATAAATTATACTAAATCTGACATGATCCAGCAAGAAAAGATCCAGATACATACTACCGGACGTGGTTTTTATCCGGTGGACGCAAAAATACAAACTTTCGTTGAGAAAACAGGTATTTCTGCAGGAATTTGTCATATCTACATTCCCCATACCAGCGCCTCGCTCATTATTTCTGAAAATGCCGATCCGCAAGTGCTAAGAGATCTTGAAGCCTTTATGTCCAGACTAGTTCCAGACGGGGACAAGCTCTTTGATCATACCGCGGAAGGGCCTGACGATATGCCCTCTCATGTGCGCTCGGTTTTGACTCAGACCGCTGTCTCAGTCCCCATCATCAACCGCCGCCTGGCCTTAGGAACCTGGCAAGGTATATTTTTATGGGAACATCGTCACAAACCCCATCAGCGGGAATTACTAATCACGATTTAATGTTTTTGACGCATGGGCGATACGCGCTAGTACCGCCTTTCAAGCGAGCAATGACGGACTGTGTGGCGCCTGCTTTTTCAGCCAGTTCTTCTAACTTTGAAAGTTCGTTAATCAATAGTTGTTTTTCATACTCTTCGACAAATTCCGAATCTTTTAAATGTTTGTCGATGATGGTCTTAAGCGTAACTTCACACATTTTTACGAGGACCGCTCCGAGTTTAATGTCTGCTGGGCTAATTTTTGAGCCACTAATGCATTTAACGTGATTCCAGCTCGAGCTGCTTCGATGGCTAAAGCACGATGAATTCTTTTATCAATACGCACGTTAAACTGCCCACTATATTCTTTTTTAATCGGAGCTACAGGAATCTCATCGCCATGCTTCTTGTAGCTTTCCTTCATTGCTTCCCATGCAATTTCTAACTCATGTAAAGCTTCTTCGGGTGTATCGCCAATAGCTGAAACATTGGGTAGCTCAATAAAATGGGCAACCCATTCACCACTGTCTTCTTCAATTAAAGTCACACCAAACCCATCAAATCTATCACTCATATTCATACCTCCTAGGTATCCGTACTGACGCCTTCCTAAGCATCTTCCGCATCCTTGCAAAAATTTTGTTTTATCTTCTGTAATTTATTTACTTATTTCATTTCTATATCATAACGGGCAAGAAACTGTTTTACTTGATATCCTTTAGCTTTTCCAGATTTATTTTGAACAGAAACTCGAAAGCCATTTGGAGAATACCAAATTTGATGACTGCCCTTTTGATGATCTAATTCCCAACCACATCGCGACTCAGAGATTCAAAATCCTGGAAACTTAAGCCTTCCGGGTTGTTTCTGGCTTTTTGCAATAATTTTTCATGCTTTCCCATAAATGTAACTATATACAGTTACTAATTCCTTGTCAACATTTTTAGTTTAGCATATCAATCACGATTTTAAGTTAGCTCGCTGTTTATGGATGATCAGCCAATATATAAACATGCTTGCCAGAATTAATAAAACTAAATATATCTCTTCCAAAAATTTTATATATCAACAACTCTTCAACTATTTTAGATTGTGTACTGCAAGGAGTGGGTATTGCTTTGCTACCTGAATTCGTAGCTTTTCAGGATCTTAACAAAGGCAATGTAAAAAAAATTTTAACCCATCATCAAGAACAGAAGGTAACCACTTATACTTTCTATAAAAAGACCCGTTATCTATACCCATTACACTTCAAGATGCGAACTTTTAGCATCCCATTGACACATCGCGCTCGCCGAGTTGCTCGGTCACTGGGCGCTAAAACTTCGCATCTTGAGGTGTAATGGGTATAGCTCCCAAAATCAACTGTTTTATTGATTTTTTTAATGTGAAGTTAGCGAACGAATATCTGCGATGAGTAAAATTGACTTTACCCCCTACTGGGGTTAAATCTAATTTTAGCCCTTAGAAGGGATAAACCCCTCAAGCCAGTGATAACGTTAATACGGGCTTGTCTTTCCTAAATATTCATTGCATAATCTAAATATAAAATATTAGGATTAACAAGCAAGAAAGAAAAGTAAATATTCGTTAAACCTCTCTTCCTCTTGAAAAAAACTCAATAATTGAATAAGTTTACAACTCACAAAGCAGTGAAGTGAGTTGTAATATATGGAAATTGCAAACGAATTGCCCGCTCTACCATCGGAACTTACCGTGCCCTATTTCCTGCACGCCCGACTTGCGAATTTATATTCTGATCTCCAATTACGTCATAAAGAGCAAACATTAGAGATGATTGACTATAAGCACAAGGCTAATTACTGGGAAGCACAATTTCAGCAAGTTAAGAAGCGAGAAGTGGAATTGAATGATGAGCTTGAAGAATTAAAAGCAAAATTACGCAAAAGGGAACAGCAATTATTTGGCAGAAGATCAGAAAAAAATACCACGACACCCGAAAATAATCCTAATACCAGCCAAACAGAAAAATCTAAAAAGAAGCGTGGACAACAACCGGGTAGTCCAGGCCATGGGAGACGTGATTACGATCAGTTACCGACGACAGTTGAAGCAGTGCGTCTATCTGAAAAAGAAGCGCGCTGCTGTTGTTGTGGTTTATCCTACCAGGAATTACATGATGACGAGACATCTGAAATATTAGAAGTCATCCATGTTCAGCCCCATCGTCGTATCATCAATCGAAAACGATACAAACGCCAATGTCGTTGTAAACAAAATCCTGATCCCCAGATTTTATTAGCGCCCAGTGCGGATCGATTAATCCCCAAGAGCAAATTGGGTCTATCGGTTTGGGCGTTGCTGTTGATCAATAAATATGAATATCAGCATCCCCTCTATCGGACCCTGGAACAGCTATCGAACCATGGGTTATCGCTGGCGATGGGAACGGTAACCGATGGTATGAAAAGAATATTACCGCTGTTAATGCCGGTGTATGATGCCATAACGGAGCATAATGTGGCAGCGCATCATTGGCATGCCGATGAAACGGGTTGGAAAGTATTTGAAACCAAAGAAGGCAAAACCAATCACCGATGGTTTTTATGGATTTTTAAAAACGCAGAAAGTGTTGTCTTTAAAATCAGTGACAGTCGTTCCTCGTCAGTATTGATTGAACACTTTGGGGAATCCCATGAAGGGGGGATATTGAATGTAGATCGGTATGCGGCATATAAAGTGATTGCGAAATCAGGATTATTTATTTTGGCTTTCTGCTGGGCGCATGTCAGACGGGATTTTTTAAATCACGCCAAAGGCTATCCAGAGCAGGAAGCCTGGGGATTGTTGTGGGTTGAAAGAATTGCTCATCTTTATCACATCAATCATCAACGGATAGAACACGAGCCCAATTCCAAACTATTTTTAGAGCACGATAAGCAATTACGGGCTGCCGTAAAAGAAATGGAAAAAATCTGTGGTGAAGAAATGAAGGACATGATGAAGCCCCCCTCTGCGCGCAAAGTGTTAGAGAGTTTACATGCGCACTGGTTTGGGTTAACTGTTTTTGTTGATCACCCCGAAATTCCGATGGATAACAACCCGGCAGAGCGCGGGTTGCGTAGCAGTGTTATCGGCAGAAAGAATTATTATGGATCAGGCGCGGTTTGGTCGGCACAATTGGCTGCCTGTCTGTTTACCCTATTTGAAACATTAAAACTGTGGAAGATTAATCCACATACCTGGTTGCTGACCTATTTTTATGACTGTGCAATACAGGGAGGAAAGACGCCTGCTGATATCCGCGGGTATTTGCCATGGAACATGTCAAAGAAAGTCACAGCGGCTTTCTCATCCCCACCCGAACACCAACAACCTATTGAATCGGGTTGAGCGAGAGGTTTAACGAATATTTACAAAGAAAATTTGTAAGTCTATGTTTAATTGTGTAAAAAAATAACTTGCTATAATTAATTTTAGGGAGGGGAAGCTGATGAAAGCTGTCATGAGTGATAAATTACGTACCATCCTTCGTGATCCGCAAGGCAGACGAGAATTGCAAAAAGTAATGTCACAATTGGACGCGACGAAAAGTATGGACATTACTGTAAGCGGACAAAGTTATAAAATTCAGTTTATGACTGCGGAATCTAAAGCAAAGTAAAGGTCGTTTTTTCAGAATGAATATTGCTTTCCCTGCCTTGCTGATTTTTCTGCTGATACTACCTGGTCTAATCTTTAATTCCACGTTTTATAAAATCGAAAATACTCCTTTAACTTACGTTCCTTTTACTAACAAAACAATCATTAGTTCTATCATCACACTGATTTTACATACCTTAGGACTATTTATATTGACGCATATAGTTCATCATTCACTGAGTATTCAGCCCTTATTGGTCTTAATTTCTGGAGTTCAAGGTAAAGAATATTCTGCCGTTTTATCATCTCTAACGATCAGTCAATTGTTTTTTTCTGCGATTTATTTATTGATAATTTACTTTTCTGCTTATATTTTTGGATACTTTCTTCGATTTTTAATTATTCGATTTGAATGGGATAGATACTCTGTTTTCGAAATAGATAGCCCATGGTATTACCTTTTTAAGGGCTATGAGTGGGAAAATGGCAAACCGGGTGGAGTACGAATTGCGGCTACCCTGGAAATGTCTGGAAATTGTTTTTTATATATCGGTATTTTAGAAAAATTTTTTCTTAATGTTGGCGGCAATATAGATCGATTAGTGTTAACCAATGCGATGAGAAGGGAAATTAAAAAAGATAAAAATCCTAATGAACAGGAAATTGATTTGTCGAAAAGATTCTACCCCATCGATGGAGATTATTTTGTATTAAAATACTCTGAAGTAAAAAATTTAAATGTGCAGTTTCTAAAAATTGATTGAGTAAAGGGCAAATCAGTTCGAGTCTGGTGCAAGCTTGATCATGGAATCTAGTGCTGAAACAGGCCGTTTCCTAGATACCGGTCAAGCCGCGGTATGACGTACTCTGGGTAAAATGAGACAGCTTCTGATTGCGAACATAAAAATATTGTTTTCTTCTTAAAAAGAATTATAATATCCAGACGCGACACCCGAGCGAAGACAACGCCCGGGGCCGCTAATCACATTAACAAACTGGAACTTGTTAACATGACTGGGTACATTTTAACTGAACATTCTTTTCTTTTAAACAACCTGTTTTATTTAGGTTCAATTCTCTTTGATATACGCGAACTGTCCCTTTTAAAAAAGGGGAATCTAGGAGGGTTTTTTTTATAAATCCCTCCTAGCCTCCCTTTTTTAAAGGGAGGGAGTTGACGGCTTCGCTGCTTGCAGCAAGCTCGTTAAAGAGAATACCTGAAGCAAATAGACTAAATAAAAAAGAAGGAATTTCGTAAAATAGGCCAGTCATGGCGCCAAGGCTGCTTAGGACGGCCCCTGTCCAGGCAGCTTGGTGTTGTGGTGCTAAAGCAGCTACATAATTGAACAGCTAAAGAGGGTTTAAAAGCACCATGGCGCCAAATTGTTATCGAATTGCTTTAGTACAAATGAAATGCGGCTCTGATCCCGACGCCAATCTGGATGTGGCCGCCGATCGTGTGCTCGCCGCAGCAAAAGAGGGAGCGCGGGTGATTTGTTTGCCGGAATTATTTCGCACCCAATACTTTTGTCAACGAGAAGACATTGCTTTGTTCGATTTAGCAGAATCCATTCCAGGCCCTAGCACGGAACGCCTGTGCGCTGTGGCGCGAGAAAAAAAAGTTACCATAATCGCCTCGTTATTTGAGCGGCGCGCTCCCGGTATTTATCACAATACCGCCGCCATCATCCAAAGCGATGGCAAGATAGGCGGCTTATACCGAAAAATGCACATTCCCGATGATCCTTTATATTACGAAAAATTTTATTTCACTCCCGGTGATTTAGGCTTTAAAGCATTCGATACCGAAGTGGGAAAAATCGGCACGCTGGTTTGTTGGGACCAATGGTACCCCGAAGGCGCACGGCTGACCGCTTTAAAAGGAGCCAATGTGCTGTTTTATCCCACCGCCATCGGCTGGCATCCAGCTGAAAAGGCCGAATATGGCGAAGCCCAATACAGCGCCTGGCAAACTATTCAACGGGCGCACGCCATTGCTAACGGCGTTTATGTGGCTGCAGTCAATCGGGTAGGTCTGGAACATGGCGATATCCGCGGCAATCGCGTAGAAGGCGCGGGTTTGGAATTTTGGGGCGGATCTTTTTTGGCAGACCCCTTCGGACGGGTGATCGCCCAAGCCCCCCACGATCGGGAAGACATTCTGGTTGGCGAAATTGATCTCCGTCATTTGGAAACCATTCGGAGAAATTGGCCTTTCCTTCGCGACCGCCGTATCGATGCTTATCAACCCATTGTTCAGCGGTACCTGGATTTTAGTGGAAGTGAAAATATATGAACCCATCTACCTCGGGAAGCACACCTCAACAGCTGGGCTATCGTATGCCGGCGGAATGGGAACCCCACACCAGTACCTGGCTCGGTTGGCCGCATAATCCTGCGGATTGGCCGGGCAGGTTCCAACCTATTCCCTGGGTTTATGCTGATATTGTCCGCCAATTATCTAAAGATGAAGATGTCCATATTCTGGTAAATGATAAAGAAGTAGAAAAAAGAGCTCTACGATTACTTTGCCGTGTTAACGCCAATCTCCCAAGAATTCATTTTCATCATTGGCCGACAAACCGGGGGTGGTTACGGGATTCAGGCCCCATTTTTATCAAAAACCATCAAGGCCAGCTGGCCCTGACCAATTGGCAGTTTAACGCCTGGGCTAAATACCAGGACTGGCAATATGATGATCAAATTCCTGATCACATCGTGGAATACCTCAATTTAACGCAATGGCAGCCTCAGTGGCAAAATCAGAGAATCGTCTTGGAAGGCGGCTCCATAGACACCAATGGCGCAGGAATATTGCTGACTACGGCGGAATGTCACTTAAGCCAGGTTCAGCAGCGCAACCCCGGTTTGAGCCGTGAAAATTTAGAAAGTGTATTTCAAAGTTATTTTGGTATTGAGCAAGTGATTTGGCTTAATCAAGGTATCGTAGGAGATGATACCCACGGTCATGTCGATGACATTACCCGCTTTGTTAAATCCAACACCATTGTCACTGTGAGTGAGACCAACCAGCAGGATGAAAATTACTCCCTTTTGGCTGAAAATTTAGATTTGCTGAAATCCGCTAAAAATCTAAAAGGCAAAGCTTTTGAAATTATTGAACTGCCTATGCCCGCTCCGGTAATTTTCGATGGCCAAAGACTGCCTGCCAGTTACGCTAATTTCTATATCGCCAATAAACGTGTGCTGGTTCCCACTTTCAATGACCCCAAAGACCGAATTGCTTTAAATAAATTAGCCGAGGTTTTTCCAGATAGAGCGATCACCGGAATCTACTGTGGCGACCTTATTTGGGGTTTGGGCGCGCTGCATTGCCTTACCCAACAACAACCTGTTTAAAAGTCATTATAAAGATGAAAGTTAACCAGCGAACAAATCGCTCAACTGGCGCATCGATTTCGTATTTCTCCTGCCGTGTTCTATTAAAAACAGTCCCGGTAACTGCTGAATTCCTGTATTATTGCTTGAAAATTAATGAAACTACTTGCCCTGTTTCGGCCGAACTGGTAGCGGCTTCTAAGATTTGCATTTGCTGGATGATTTGTTCCGGTTTGACGATTAATTCTGCTTTGTCATTTAATACTTCGACAATATTAGTATAAAAATTTTGCCAAGATCCTTTTACGGCATCCATAATTTCTTGATGGTTCAGGCCATCTTTTTCATATTGAATTTGCATGCATTGCTCAGGATCTTCTTTTGCAGCCGCTAAATTTCCAGCTAAAATTGCAGCTTCCTGCGGGTCTAAGCCGTATTTAACAATGGCGCCGTGCGTTCCTAAAACCGTCCAGCGAGGCCGGGACGTCATGCACAAGTAACTGATCTCCATTTCAAAGACTAAATCTTGAGGGAATTTTAAAATAAGCTGACAATGTGAGCCAATATCCGTCGGCCAATGACGATAAGAAATATCACAGTAAACCTGCGTTGGAAGTTTACCGGTTAATTGCAACGCTTGGTCTATTAAATGAGGACCCCAATCAAAAAGTATGCCGCCCATTTTGTCTTTATCAGCACGCCAGCGTCTGGGAAGTTTATAACGACTTACCTTAGATTCTATTCGAAACGGTTCGCCAATCAGGCCTGATTGCAGCGCTTTTTGTAATGTTAAAAAATCCCAGTCCCAACGCCGGTTTTGAAACACCGATAATAGCACTTGATTCTTTTGCGCAACTTGCCACATTGCAATGGCTTCCTGCGGATTCATACACATGATTTTATCAACAACACAGTGCTTACCCGCGCTCATGGTTTGAATGGCTTGTTCAGCATGAAGATGATGAGGTGTAGCAATAATCACTAGGTCAATTTCACTGTCCTGTAATAATTGCGTTAAATCGGGATAGGTTTTAACACCATATTCCTGTGCCGCTTGCTGACGTTTTTCAGAGCTAAGCGAGACAACCGCCGCTAATTTTAAACCCGGCGTTTGTTGCACCAAATAACTGTGCAAGCCCCTGCCAGCAAAACCATAACCGACAATCCCGACTTTTATCATATGAGATCCAAAATGGCGTAATTGGCTGCAGGCAAAACGTAGTCGCGTAACTCAGAAAATGGCGCCCAACATAGTTTTTGTCCTTCTAAGCCTTGGGGAATCCCCTGATATTGCTGAACTTGCCACGGATATAGTTGAACCATAAGGGTTTCATATTCATGGGTTAATGGAGATAACTTAAGTGCTTGTTGTACTTCTATGCCTATTTCTTCCTTCAATTCTCTACATAAAGCCTGGTATTGACTTTCACCCACTTCAATTTTGCCGCCGGGAAACTCCCAGCAATTACCAGGAATCTTATGGCTATCTCGCCAGGTAAGCAAAACTTCCTTGGCGGGATTAAATATTAAACCGACAACAACGTGGATAGTTTTTTTCATCCCTTGATTCTACAGCAATTTTTTTTATAGGTCATCTTGACAAGTTGGACAATCATTCATAATATGACTATAGTCATTTAACCATGGTAACTTGTATGGTAACGAAAATAGCCGCAGCTCAATTTAAGGCACAGTGTTTACAATTAATGGATTATGTCAAAGAAAAACATGCCGAGTTGATAATCACCAAACACGGTAATCCTATCGCCAAGTTAGTCCCCATTGAGGAAGAGCCGATCAATTTATACGGCGCATTGAAAGGTACTGTAAAAATTAAAGGGGACATTATCGCTCCAATCGATGAGAAATGGGAGGTTGAATCATGAAAGGGATTTTATTAGACACCCATGTTTGGATTTGGTTGATGGAAGGTGCGCCAGAATTGGGTCTTACACATCAAAAAATGATTAATCAAGCAGCACAAGAAAGTTTGGTTGGTATTGCAGCCATATCTTTGTGGGAAATGAGTATGCTAACAATGAAAAGGCGTGTCCGATTAGAAAAACCTTTATTGACCTGGATAAAAGATGCGCTTGCCCTACCAGGCATAGAATTAAAGCCTTTAACGCCTGAAATCGCAGTGGAAAGTTCGCAACTACCCGATGGATTTCATGGTGATCCCGCCGATCGATTAATCGTAGCCACTGCACGCGTGCATGGATTATCGCTGTTAACCCGTGACGAAAAAATATTGGACTATGTAAAACAGGAATATCTTGATGCAATCGCCGTATAACTACAGACGCCCACTTGTTTCCGTTAAAATCAAGGGTTATAATATTCAGGTTTTTTAATCTGGGCATCGCACTCGGACTTGTGCGCTGATCGTGCGTATGGCACATATCGTTTAACTAAAGGAGTGTACCTTGAAAGGAATGACAACAACCCTGGATGAAACAGCCGCATTAGTAACAGAAGCTACCGCAAACGTTACCAACCAATCTCTACGCAACAGTGTTCGGGAATCTTTGCGACAATATTTCATCCGATTAGAAGGGCAGGCGCCTGCAAATTTGTACGAATTGGTACTTGCAGAAGTGGAACAGCCAATGTTAGAAATGGTGCTGCAGTATACTGGCCAAAATCAAAGCAAGGCTGCTAAAATCCTTGGCCTTAGCCGCGGGACGTTGCGCAAAAAAATGGCGCAATACGATCTTTTCAAAATAAGAGCCAATGAGTGAACCGGTAAAAAGAGCATTAATCAGCGTTTCGAATAAAATAGGTATAATCGAATTTGCCTCTTATTTAGTAGCCAGTGGTGTTGAAATTTTGGCCACTGGAGGGACTGCTTCTCTCCTGAAACAAAAGAATATTCCTGTTATTGATGTCCCAGATTACACAGGTTTTCCGGAAATGATGGGGGGGAGGATCAAAACCCTGCATCCTAAAATCTATGGCGGCCTTTTGCGGCGTCCCGGCATAGATGAATCGACAATGCTAGCGCACGAAATTAAACCTATTGATTTAGTGATAGTCAATTTATATCCTTTTGAAGAATCGATTGCCCATGCAGACTGTACTTTCGAACAAGCCATAGAAAACATTGACATTGGCGGCCCCAGCATGCTGCGAGCGGCTGCTAAAAATCATGAAGTCGTTACTGTGGTTGTGGATCCGCAGGATTACCGGTCCGTTTGGGAACAAATAACGACTACCGGCCAAACTCAGTTACCAACACGCCGTTACTTAGCCCAAAAAGCCTTTGCTCACACCGCTCACTATGATCAGACCATTGCTTTTTATCTTCAAAAGAAAGAATCCAAGCAAAATAAGCTGCTTCCCGATTTTTTTTGCCCTCAATACCGAAAAAATCTGGATCTGCGCTACGGTGAAAACCCACATCAAGTTGCCGCTGTATACACCGAGCTTGCAAATCCCCCAGGAACCTTGGCGACCGCAGAGTTACTTCAAGGTAAACCGCTCTCTTATAATAATCTTTTGGACAGTGAAGCCGCTTTGAGTTGCGTAAGGGCTTTTGACGAGCAAGCTTCAGTTTGCGCCATTATTAAACATGGCGGTCCCTGTGGGGTAGCCCAAGCAGCGAACCCACTCCTGGCGTACCGGCAAGCATTATCGAGCGATCCCGAATCCGCTTTTGGCGGTATCATCGCTTTTAATCAACCGATTGACTCCGTGACCGCTGAAGAAATTTTAAAACAACAATTCGCCGAAGTGGTTCTGGCGCCTTCCATTCTGCCGGACGCTCTTCCCATCTTTAAGCTTAAACCCAATTGGCGAATATTATCTTGTGGCAATAAACCAGCAATAGCGAATAGACTTGAATTACGGTCGATCAGTGGTGGAATCTTGGTCCAAGAGGAAGACCGTGACTTCGACCTAAAAGAAATTTCCGTACCCACTCGACGTAAGCCTGAACCGGACGAGTGGCTGGATCTAAAATTTGCCTGGAAAGTAGTTCAATTTGTTAAATCCAACGCCATCGTTTATGCTAAAAATCAGACCACCTTAGGAATTGGCGGCGGCCAAACCAGCCGTGTTTTCAGTGCAGAAATCGGCGCTTTAAAAGCAAAAAAAATGAACTTAAGTTTAGCTGGGTCTGTGGCCGCTTCTGACGCCTTCTTCCCTTTCGCTGACGGTCTGGAAATCATAGCTGCTAACGGTGTACGGGCTGTCATTCAACCAGGTGGTTCAAAACGAGACGAAGAAGTCATTGCTGCTGCTGATAAACATGGAATTGCCATGGTTTTTACTGGCATCCGCCATTTTAAGCACTAACTTCTTGACTCTATCAGCTGGAAGCTGCAACAATATTGGGGCTTTATCTTTATCCTAAATTAATCAGTTGCCACCTACTGCGAAGACCTATTGCACTGAATCTTGAGGCTTTTTTGTGAATTTTTTCCTTCACCGTACGGAGGAGTACGGCTTCAGGAAAAAATCCACAAAAAAGCCTCAATCTTCAGCGCACTAGGTCTTCTCGTTACGGTGGCAACTGATTAATTTAGGTTTATTTATGAAAACTCAATTGAATATTTTAGTTGTTGGTTCTGGCGGGCGCGAACACGCCTTAGCTTGGAAGATTGCTCAATCTCCTCGAGTTGCTAAGGTATGGGTAGCGCCAGGCAATGCCGGCACCGAACTGGAATACAAAGTTCAAAACATCGATCTGCCAGTAGATAATGCTGAAAAATTAGTGCAATTTGCTAAAGATAATTCCATTGATTTTGCCGTTATCGGCCCCGAAGTAGCTTTAGCAGCGGGTGTTACCGATGCCTTTCTATCTGCGCACATCCCATGCTTTGGACCTACCCGTGAAGTCGCACAATTGGAAACCTCAAAGGTTTTCAGTAAGGATTTTATGCAGCGTCACCACATCCCTACGGCTCATTATGCCCATTTTTATGAAAAGAATGAGGCTTTAGCTTACGCCAACCGCCAAAAATTACCTTTAGTCATCAAGGCTGATGGCTTGGCCGCTGGTAAAGGGGTTGTCATCGCGCAAACTATCACAGAAGCGGAACAAACCATTACCGAAATGCTAGAAGAAAAACGCTTTGGCGCGGCTGGTAACCGAATTATTATAGAAGAATTTCTGAGCGGTACGGAAATGAGTTACATTGTTATGGTTGACGGCCAAAACTTCCTTCCCTTGGCCAGTTCAAAAGATCATAAACGTAGGGACGATGGTGATTTTGGCCCTAACACCGGAGGTATGGGAGCCATTTCTCCAGCACCACAAATCACACCTCTATTAGAAGAACACATTGCCGAAAAAATAATTGTCCCAACCATTCGAGCCTTTTCTGCAGCAAATACGCCCTACGTGGGTTTTTTATATGCTGGACTGATGATTTCTCCAGAAGGAGAAGCCAAAGTTTTAGAGTTTAATTGCCGGCTGGGTGATCCAGAAACTCAACCTATCATGATGCGACTAAAATCTGATTTGGTAGATATATTAATAGCTGCTTTTGAAAAAAGATTAAATTCTTTTGAAGCCACTTGGGACCCCTGCCCCGCTTTGTCGGTAGTTTTAGCTGCAGCAGGGTATCCTGACTCATATAAAAATGGCGAACCTATCCAGCCCATTATCCACACCCCTGAATATGCCAAAATCTTTCACGCCGGGACTAAAAAACAAGGAGCACACATTGTAACCAATGGCGGTAGGGTGCTGGGTGTCACCGCTTTAGGGAAAAATTTAGCAGATGCTCGAAACCATGCATATGATATCGTCAAGCAAGTGATATGGACAAATTGCCATTATCGCAAAGATATCGGCGTTAATACCCTTGATGTTCTATTCTAATTTTGGCCTTTCCATTAGCTTATCCTCTGACCTATTTTTGTTAGTGGAAGCAGAGGTGTTAATTTTAGAAAAATTTAAAATCAATTTTGCTAATTCTTTTTTATTTTCTTTATGCCGTTTCTTTTTTATGCAATTTTGGACAGATTGATATGCAACAGTACCTGTAACAAAAGTAAAAAAACCATATGCTATTGGCTTGACACAGAAGGTGTGAATACCATTTATTAGTTCTAAAGAATTAACCGATGTCACAAAACTAGAATCCAATTTTCCGAGTTTAGAGCTTATCAAAGCGATGACTAATACATATTTCCCATATTTTAACATCATTCCTGTTGATTTGAGCATTTGCCTGGAACCCCATTTAATAGCTTGTTGTAATTGCTCATTCATTAATTTTGGTAGAGTGTTGAGGGAATTTTCACAACCAATTTGCCATTCATTTCCGTCTGGGCTACTTACAAATTCTGAAACATGTCGTTGCCAAAAATGAGAAACAAAAAGTAAATGGGTGAAATCTTGAGGTTCTAAAAAAGAAATAGTTTTATAAATAAGTTCTGGTGGTAATTTTTCACCAAAAAAAACTTTCATGTCTCCATTCATATTTTTGCTCCCTTTTGTCTTTTGTGAATTGTACATCTACGATTCTACCTAAAACAACTTGAAATTGCCATCTTTTACAGAGGGAGGTCTGACCACAATGGCACTTACTTAAGAAATAGCTTTTTATAATCAATGGAATAGAATAGATGTAAGTTTATCTGTAACTATTCAGCCCTTAATTGAGGTAAAGGTATAGCCGAAGAGGCTTGGATGGCATTTTCTAATGTAGTCAGCAGGTTAAGACCATTTTTCCGAAGTGTCGAAAGACAACCCCGGATTCTACAAAAAGCTTTTATGCCCTGCCAACTTCTGTAGCATCCCGATATTTTTTGCTGCACCTTAACCATGCGAATATCCCTTTCTGCCTGATTGTTATCAAAGGGAAGCGCGGGATCATACATGAAGGCTAAAACAGACTGATTAAATTTCCTTAACCGCTCTAATAAATTTCTGGATGTGGATTGTTTCTGACGCCCTTTTTTCTTCTCATCAATTGCTGCTGGACATTCTGTGCGTCCTCTGTAAAGAATTCCCATATAACGCGAGCGGGTCCCTCTTAAAATTCGATCAGGTAATCGAGTCAATGTTTTCTGATAATGAATCTCTACTTTGTGTTTTAAATTTAGTAATAATTTTTCTAATTTTTTCGCCCACTGCTGATTCTCTTGCTCCTGAACAAAAGTTAACTCACGCAAATGATGCGCATTACAAAGACTATGGCCACTACCATAATGAAAATAAGGTTTAAAGTGATCATGCACTAATATTCCTTTAAAATCCGGCAATAAACCTATTTCATCCAATGCTTCAGTACCGCGCTTAGTGTGAATATCGTAACAAGTCAATTGACTCGTGCTGGCCACATGCAACCAATTTCGCTGCTTCATGACACGTAAGCTGGTTTCATCCACATGTAGTTTTTTCCCGGCCTTTAATAGGTTTCTAATTTGTTCTTCCATCAGACTTAATTTCTTATAGGCGTGTTGTTTTGCATTAACAAAAGTCCCTACACTAATCCTTTGATGAAATACATCTTTAAAAAAATCATTCAATCGGTGGAACGGTAATAATTGATATTGATTCATGTAAACCATTAACGCTTTAATTCGATGGCCATATTGAGTCAGTTGGTTAATGCTTTTTGGCAAATCTCCTTGCGTCTCATAGCCGCAGCATGCACACATCTTCCTTTGTACTCGATGTTCAGTTACTTCCACTCGTAAAATTGGAATATCAAATACTTGGCGTCGATCATATTCTCCCGCAACCTTTTCTAAATTTTCCCCACAATGCTCACAATGGTTCACTGAATATTCCACTATGTAATCCGGTGTGTCCGTAGGATTAAGACGATGGCCTACATGACCCTTTTGGCCACCGGCTTTTTTGCCGCTGTTTTTTCGACGAGATTTAGGATTCGGCCTACTCCCATGATCACTTGATGGGGGTTTACTACTATTTTGACTGTTCTTTGATAAACGATCTTTGAGGGCTTTAATCTGGGTTTCTAATTGCGGTATCTGGGCGCGTAATAGTCGGCATTGTTCCCAGAGTAAGGATAATAATTGATCCTTCTCTGCGTCCGTTAATTTTGATAAATCAGGTAGCTCATCCATTGCCTGCACAGTATCTCATTAACATATGATCATGTCATTGATTTCTTTACTTTTAATTCTTCTCTGAATCATAACCGATGGGAATAGGGCTGAATAGTTACGTTTATCTTCTGGCGCTGTCTTAAATATTGCGATGGATGATTATTATAGCAGTGAACATGGACTATTAAGAGAGATGCTTGATCAATTATCGATTGGTGATATTTTACTGGGAGATCGATATTATTGCAGTTACTTTTTGCTGGCACACTTACAAAAGCTAAATATCGATGCTGTTTTTAAGATCAATGCCAATCGAAAAATTGATTTTAGAAAAGGTCAGTGTTTGCCCTTATTCTCACGCCACTCGCGGCAGTATTGAAGTTAATTTTGTGGCCGAGGGATCTAAATCATAATTTTAACTCAGCTTGATAAACCACGGGAATTACGGAAGAGCCCGTTTCTTCATCAAGAATATCTTCTATTTTTAAAAGTTTTTGGATGCAATTTTCATCAAATTCAGTTTCTTTGGTTAGGGCTTTAATAAAAGGGGTTGAATAATGATTATCAATTGCGTGGCTTAATGGTGGCTGACCTTGATTATCTTTAATATTAACATTAGCACCGTAATTATTCATCAATTTTAGAATAAATTCCTCACTTTTCTTTTGTAAGATTGCCATGGTTAATAGCGTTTGACCTTGAGTATTAACCTTATTGATATCAAACCCCTGCGGGAGTTTTTGGTCAGCTTGTGAATATTTTTCTAAAAGGTATAAAGCTAATTCAAATCGATTATTTTCAATAGCCAATTCAATCGGCATTCTGCCAAATTTATTTGGTCTAAACACAGAAAATCCAGCTTCTTCAAACTTTTTGAAATGAGGCAAGTCTAAACTATGTAGCGGATAAATATGATAAGCCAAATAATTATCTGGAGTAATATGTTCTTTTACAGCGTCCGCGTTACCTCTCATCATTTCTTCAAAAAGTTTTATTCTCCCAGGAATTGTTATATTCTGAAAAGTATCCCGCAAACCTTTCACTCGATCAAAGAATTCTGTTAATAATTTTTGAATCCTGTCAGTTGTTTTTATAGATAATATTTGATGATTATTAGGTAGTGAATTATTTTCTAATAAGAATTGAATTAAATGAGAAGCCACTTCATGTGCATGTGCATTTGAAGAATAGTTATGAAAATAATCTATTCTTGCATATTCTCCCAACATAATTCCATTTCTTTTAGCTAAGGAAAGATCGTCATTGATAAATCCTGCTAATTCTTCCCAATCCTTTTCTAAAGAAGGAGTATAACTGCTAAAAATGATTCGGATTATATGATGAACCAATTCATGCAATGTTGAGGAGAATATTGATTGGAAAGGATGATTTTTAATGTAAATGGTATGTTTTTGAAAATATGCTCCTGCCCACGTAGGATAAGGATCTAATTTTCTGGGTTCAAAGATAGTTTTGGTTACAATTTTTATCCCATTATACGTGTGCTTTTTTGTATTGACTGCGACATGACCATAATTAGATAGATTAAAAAAAGTTTCTAATAATAAAGAAATCATATCCTTAGCTGGAGTCGCTGGTTTTCGTAACCATTGTCTATAATTTTCTTTAAAGATGGAGGCATCTTTTTTAGCATCATCTCCACATGTCAATTGATCAATCTCGATTAGCTGACATAAATTTTTAAATATTAATAAATCCTTGGAATCCATTTTCCCTTCATTTGAAGGATCTTTAAAGCTTTTCTGAATCTCTTTTTGGATTTTGCCTAATGCACCGCTTGACCAGGTGAATAAATGGCCGTGCTGAATTGCAGGCTTTAGTGGTCCTCTTTGATAGTGGGCTAATCGACCTAAAGGTGTTGTTTTTGTCAATGAGTCTTTCAAGGTTTCTATATCCAAAGAAACTTTTTCTAAGCTCTTTTCACTGATAATTTCATTTTTATATTTTGCTAACACTTTAAAATAGTCATCTGGAATTTCCAAATTGGAGCTAGAGAGCAATAGTAGTGTGATTGGCCAATTTCTTTGAATAACCGCTGATCGTAACAATGAAAAAGGATGCTTGGCTTCAGGCTCTGATTTAAAAAGATCGATAAATCTATCTAAGTCATTGTTTAGTATATGTATTTCTAGTAATTTTTCTGTGCGCATTGGTAATAATTTCTCTTCTATTGTTTTATGTATGTGTATTTTTATAATTATTATAATCAATTTACATTAATAATTGATTAAATTTATCGATATTAAACTATGTTTTTAGTCCGCTTGGTGACGATTATCTCTTTCGCCTCCGGAGCTATTTTGAATATGAGCGCAGGAGATTATTGGACAAGCGAACATGCTTTATTCCGGCAGTTATTAGCCAGTTTCTCTGAAGGAAATATCCTATTGGGAGATAGTTACTATTGCAGTTATTTTTTTAATTGCATTACTGATGGCTAAAGGAGTGGATTGCGTTTTCAGATTACAGGGTGCTCGGAAATTTCCTCCCAACAGAGGCAGGCGATTGGGAAAAGACGATCATATAGCCCTATGGCATAAACCGCAACGACCCGATTGGATGGATGCAATGAATAAAGATAAGGAAATACGTAAAATTTTATATCAGCATTTATTAATCGCTATCATAGAGCATACTATAGGAAACAGACCAGTTGAACCAAGGGAGGTGAAGCGACGACCTAAAACCTATCAATTACTATTAAAACCAAGGAAAATCGCTAAACAGAAATTATTGGCTAGGCGTTAAGTAAGTGCCATTGAGGTCTGACCAGACACATTTACCTTGTTTCTTCAACAAATCCAAAAATTTTTCGTGCGCCTTTTGCTCTTCCATACTGGGTAAAACAATAGGTAAAGGGATGTGAGACTTGCTTTTGCCAGCATAGTCCAGCTGTTGGGTAACAGAAGACAAGTTTTGAAATTCTTCGGCGCCAAATAATTGATCCTGGCCGCCGGTCATCGCTAAGTAAACTTGTCCCAATAAATGAGCATCCATTAAGGCGCCATGTAAATGCCGCTTGGAATTATCAATTTGATAACGTCGGCACAAAGCATCTAAGCTGTTAGATTGTCCGGGATGTTTATTACGAGCCAGCACCAAGGTATCTATCACTGGACATCTTTGGTCTACCCGCTTTATCTCTTTATTAATCAGCTGTAACTCGTAATTTAAAAATCCTAAATCAAACGGCGCATTGTGGATAATCAACTCGGATTCAGCAATAAAGGCTAAAAAATCAGCAAAAATAGTGGCAAAAGTAGGTTTATCTTTTAAAAATTCATCACTCAAACCATGGATTGCAAATGCATCTTTATCCACTGGGCGTTGCGGATTTAGATAATGGTGAAAACTAATACCGGTAAATCGGCGGTTATAAAGTTCTAAACAACCAATTTCTATCAGTTTATGCCCAGCACTGGTGAGTAAACCAGTGGTTTCGGTATCCAACACTATTTGGCGCATATTATAATCGCTATTCTATAGTCAATTCATCAATGGCTTGATTGGCCAGTTCATCCGCACGGGTATTTTCGGGATGACCGCTATGCCCTTTAACCCAATGCCATTCTACCTGGTGGCGGGCCACCTCGTCATCTAAACGCTGCCATAAATCTTGATTCTTAATGGGCTCTTTTTTACTATTTCGCCATCCACGATGTTTCCATTGATGGATCCATTCGGTAATCCCGCGCCGGACATACTCAGAATCTGTGGTTAAAGCAATTTGGCAAGGTTTTTTGAGTACTGCCAAGGCTTGTATCGCCGCAGTCAATTCCATTCGGTTATTGGTAGTCATTAATTCACCACCAAAAATTTCTTTATACTGATCTTCCCAGCGTAACACTGCGCCCCAACCTCCCGGACCTGGATTGCCACGGCAGGCGCCGTCAGTAAAAATAGCAATTAGCTGTAACATACTAAGACTCCAAGCTGCTGCTGATCGTTGGTTTTAAACTTTTGGTCAATTCCATTTTTTTGCTCCATGCAGGTTGTATTATGGGTGTTTTTCCAGTCACCCGTTTTTGCGCTGCTAGTATATAAAATCCTCCGAAAGAGGGGAAACAAAAAGGGCCTAAAGCCTCTAACCACAATAAATGGCGCCACCAACGAGCATGGTGTGTGGGGGGACGAAAACAAAAAGTGTCGCTCAAGACTATACGCATTCTAAGGTCATGGAGCCAATGTTTAACTCTCCAAGCAGTCCATAAATGCGGAACTTCCCGACTAAATCCCCATAGGCTGCAGGGGTTTAAACTTAAAATAATCATTTGCCCCCCTGCAGCCAAAGCTTGATAGGCTTCTCGAAGAATTATTTGCGGGTTGGAGACAAACTCTAAAACATGCACCATTACCACCACATCAACGCTTTCCGGAAGCAAAGGTAATTCATCTAAGGCCACTTGAATGGAACCAGCCTTGGCCTGGGTGTTCAAATACCATTTAAACCGAATGGGGCTTGCAGAAGTGAGTTCGGGCAAACCGCCAATTTGAATTAAATAATCCCCGAGAATGGGTTTTAGTAATTTTTGCAGCTGATCCCGCTCCATTCCAATGAGCAATGAACCAGGCTCTCTCTTTAACCAAGATGACAAATAACACGGGTGAAAACTCACACTTTGCTCCCCTAAATGGGGGATATTATGATATTCTAATCTTATGAGCGCAATTATTATCGACGGTAAAGCAGTTGCAGCAGGAATTAAAAAACATATCGCCTGGCAGGTCGCAGATCGGCTACAAAGAAAATTACCCGCACCTGGGCTGGCTGTTATCTTAGTAGGCAATAATCCTGCCTCTTTAAGCTATGTACGGAATAAAGAAGCGGCCTGTGCCGAAGTTGGAATTTTATCTCATTGTCATCGGTTAGATGCAAACTGCACTGAGCAAGATATTTTGCAAGTGATTCAAAATTGCAATGAAGACCCGACTATCCATGGCATTTTATTACAATTGCCCTTACCCTCACATATCGATCCTGCGAATTTGCTGGAGCACATCTCACCGGCTAAAGATGTCGATGGATTTCATCCGTATAATATGGGTAGATTGGCTGAACGGCACCCTTTATTAAGACCCTGTACACCCCATGGAGTAATGAAGTTATTAGCATCCTTGGGTGAAGATTTAACTGGAAAACATGCGGTAGTTTTGGGAGCGTCCAATATTGTTGGCCGTCCTATGGCTTTAGAATTGCTACTCGCTAAATGTACTGTTACGATCTGCCATCGTTTTACTAAAAATTTAGCTTCATACATAGAAACCGCTGATATTTTAATTTCAGCGATGGGCAAAACTGGCATTATACACAGTGAATGGATTAAAACAGGGGCTATAGTGATTGACGTAGGTTTCAATCGTCTGCCGGATGGCAAAATTACCGGCGATATTGACTTTGAGTCTGCCTGTCAGCGTGCAGGCTGGATTACACCGGTGCCAGGAGGTGTTGGCCAAATGACGGTAGCGATGCTGCTTGAAAATACTTTAATAGCCGCTCAAAAATTAGAAGACGGACTCAGCAATTCCCGCTGAACGGGAATTGCCTCCTGGTTTTGATCCTGAGTTCCGGCAAAGCCGCAACTCAGGAATGAAGGGGGAGATCGCTCCGCTCTTCTCCCCCTTGCGAACCCCCATCAGGTAAAGCTTGACTGCGAAAATGTTACTTAAGATTCAGCGAGTTGCTATGATGTATTAAGAAATCTTCCTCCATTATAAAATAAGGTATTGAAGTGAATAATGGAGGAAGATATATGTACAAGTACGATTATACAGGAAAGACGATATATATGGGAATTGACGTTCATAAAAAAACCTATAGTTGCGTCAGTATCTGCGAGGGAGAGGTTATTAAGCGTGATACGATGCCTGCTAAGCCTGAGGTATTACTCAGTTATATTCATAATCATTTTCAGGGAGCGGAGGTTAAAACAGCCTATGAAGCCGGATTTTCAGGTTTTCATTTGCATCGTTTTTTATTATCGCACGGAATTAAAAACCAGGTTGTGCACCCTGGGGCCATTGAAGTAGCATCGAGAGATCGGGTAAAAACGGATAAACGCGATGCATTAAAAATAGCGACCCAACTAGCGAGTCATCGCCTGAAAGGGATATTTGTGCCGACGGTCGAACAAGAAGGGCGACGGAGCGTCACGCGACTCCGTCAGCAAATTTGGCAAAGTCGGCAGCGAATAGGGAATCAATTGAAAGGCCTGTTATTTACGCAAGGATTGATGCCTGTAGAAGATGATACGAGGATATCTGCTTGCTGGATCCTGAAGAAATTAAATGAGCTATCCGATATTCAAGTGCCTGAGGACCTAAAGTATAGTATTCACTGTTATGCTCAGGAATGGCAGGACTTAACCCGGAGTTTAAAGATGATTGAAGAGCAACTCAAAAATCAAGCCCAGGAGGATGGATTAACGATGATTTATGAAAGTGTCCCCGGCATAGGGTTATTGCATGGCCGGGAACTGGCGAATGAATTAGGGGATATGAGCCAGTTTAAAAACGAGAAGAGGCTCTTTAGTTTTCTGGGACTGACCCCGAGTGAATATTCTTCTGGAGAGCACATTCGACAAGGGAATATTAGTCGACAGGGTCGGTCTATATTCCGTAAAATATTCATAGAAGCCGCATGGGTGGCCATTCGTCAAGATCCCAATTTGAAGGAGATTTATGACAGATTATCCGCCCATCGAGGGAAGAAGCGGGCTATTGTTGCGGTAGCTCGACACCTGGCAGGGCGGATCAGAGCCTGTATTAGAACAGGATGCTTATATGAGAAGAGAGCAGCGATCAAAGATCAAGTGAAGCAGCAACAGTTTGCGTGACCCCGTAGCAATTCCTGTGAGTCTGAGAGGACCACGTTAGCGAGTTTGGGGCACGCACCTTATTAAACTGAATGAACAGCTTGTGCGTATTTCTACGGAAATAACCACGAATAGCAGATTAGGGCAATAAGCCTTGTTTAAATGCTGAAGATCTTTGAAGAAAAAAGGTAATCATGTGCTGTGATCAGCTATCGCTGATCACAGCACATCACCCAATGATGGGGTCGCCTGCGAACAGTCAAGGCTAAACCCCTTCGGGGTGCGCTTCGCGCAGCCTTGACTGTTCTTCGGCTCTTAATTTTTTAGACCATTTCGGATGGAGGGGATTTCTTTGTCCCTAACCCTTGACAATACACATAGCGGAATTGCTGAGACGGACACAATAATATTTCCAACTCAGTGTTAAGAATTAACCTACACAAAACAAATTGATGGATCGAAATTCAAGCGACAATCGTTTCTAGTTACAAAGTCACGAATTTTTCCAACTACCTTTTGTGTTTTATTCTTATCTTGAAATGGGAAAAATGAGGAAGATGAAGTAAATCGGCCAAGACAATAAGTTTGTACCGCCATGTTTTTTTCTAAAACATCTACATATTCTGCCAAATCGTTTAGGTTGGTTTCCGTGCGATCCTTAAGAAAGATATTTACTTTATCGCGAGCGGTTTCTAACGAATACTTTTTTTCCAGCAAAACACTCTTGGACTTAGGGGATTGCCAACAATTCTGGCTTCTTTGGTCCAAATTTACTACCTGTTCAGCTATTTCTCTTAAAAGTAATTGATCCTCTGGACTTATCTGCCCTAGGTTATCGGTTTTTTTGAACTCCAATTCTCCTAACTCTTCAGTTTTACGCTCTTCTCTCGCTGTTTTATCTGGATTTATCTGAGAAGAAATAGACGATTGGCTGGCCCTTATGGTTATTGAAACAGGAGCCATCTTTTCTTCCCTTTCACGCCAAATATCGATGACTGTTTTACTTTGGTTATCGGTTGTCTTGAACTCCAAGATGGCGTCGGTTACTACAGGGTAATAAGTTAACAACTGAGCTAATTTATCAAAATTATGCTCTTTTACTGCTTTTTTATATTGAAAATATAATTTTTTATTTGGAACAACATTCAAAGCATCCTGCAATTTTTTGCTGGGCCAAGCAAGGATCTTTGCATGATTGGTAGCCCATTCCGGAAAGTTTGAATCTTTGCTAAAAGGAGCCTTAAAAAAATCTATATTTTGTGATAGAAATTGATACGCGTCCGTTCTACGAGAATTTTCGCTCGTATCATCTCTTTCGACTTCATAAACTGAAGTATCGCTTGGCAATTTGGTTTCATCCTCTATTTTTTCTGGTTCTTCCGAAGGTTCATCTTTAACTAATTTAAATTCTAAAACATCGTTTTTATCATCTGGAATATCATTATCGGAAGTAATCATTGGGATGATAATCGTTTTGTTTTTTCTTTCATGTAATTTTAGAGGCTTTATTTCTAATGAATTCGTTTTATACGCTTTTTGATTCGAATTCCTATAATTCTTCACTCGGTCAAAAGTACTTTTAACTGCTTTTTGCAAATACTCTATATCTAATTTGGTTTGAGACAAAATGGATTTGATATCCTCAAAAAATGTTTCTAACTCCATAGTCATTGGGATTGTGTTAGGTATATTTTTTAAATAAATCTCAAGTGAACTAAAATTTCTTTTTATAATCAGATCCGCCTTACCAGAGGAAGAAAACTTTGGTTTTAAAATATCAATTCTTTCTTGTAGGTGTTTTAGTATTTTAGTAAGCTTCTCTTGGGAATCTTCTTCTTTTTTTTCTATTTGAATAATTTTATGTTCTTTTTGAGTTGAAGGATTATTTGTTTGAGGTACCAATGTAGAAGCAATTGCTATCGCCTCCTGCAAGTCTTCATCAGAATCATCCTCTATAATATTATTAATTTTATTTAAAGAAGAAATTGCCGAATCATACGTTATTGAATTTGATGTTCTTAATGAATCTAAAAATAAATCTAAACTATTCGAAAGTTTATTTAAGTCTTTAACATTGATAGCGAACAGTGATTCTAACAATCTAATTTTCACTTGGATATGATTTATGTCCTCACGTAATTGGGCTTTTTCTCTTTCTGTCCTGCTCATAGTGCTCTCGTTACTTTTTAATCAACAATGATATACCCTTAATTATTAAGCAAGTATTAAGTAATTGATTTTTTATATACGAAAAGTACAGTTAGGCGGGGCCCTAAACTTTACACTTGGGCAGCTGATAATGCGGGTTAAACCGTAACCTTTGCCCCTGCACCTGAATATCTGAAAAAACTTGCGGTTCTGGCGGAATGAATTGGAATTTCCCGGTTTTGGCTTCAGCAGCTGCGCTAGCGCATTGAAAGGGAAGTGATTCCCAAGTGCCCATCACTTCCCAATTATTAGCTGAAGCTTCGATAAATCCATAAAATCGGTCATTTTCGAAAATCAAAATCCCCTTTCGGCCGCTGTGATCAAATTGGACTTCCCAAGCATCGCAGCTCAAATCCGCAGTTTTTAAACAACCGGGGATTTCCCAAGGAGAATCAGGGTTTTTAGTATACCAATCTACATTTATAAACGAATCCGGTAATTTTTTATCCCCGGTATGAACCGATATGGTTTTAGTTTTAAATTGTTTAGGTTCTACCGGTTTGGGTAGTTCACTTTTTACATGTAACAGATGATGTGGATTGGCTATAGGCGTTAGCAGGGCTGTGATAACTAACAAAATTGACCAAGCAGCATAAAAATTGACACTTTCGAGTAGCTTTAATCTCCGGGGGTTAAAAAGTAGCGCCGACAGGTAACCCAGTGCATAAACAGCCATAATGAATAAATATGCAACGGTCAGAATGCGGTAATCCGTCCATCCTTCAACCGCTACTAGCTTGATTAGAAAGAAAGTGCCTAAGCCCACCAAAGGGATCAGCAAAACAATAGCAATTTGCAGCGTGATTTGTAAAAAACGCGGAGCCAGCCTCTTGGGACTGCCGTCTTGATAAACCGTATTGATCAACAATACTAACACCGACATGGAAATCATTAAGGCCAGTAAGCTGTGATCTTGCTGCCTGAAGCTTTCGATCCCGGTTTTGATTAGAAAAATAAAAAAACCAATCAATATCAGAGTAATCATGGGCAAAAGCCATGAAAACAATGTCAGTATTACTGTTCTAATGCCGCGCACCCATTTCACTCGCACATCTGTTAGGTGCAATGCAGCGCTGAACGCCAAAGTAGAAGCAGGATAAGCAAACGAAGAGTTAAGAATTAAATGAAAAAAAGAGTAGGAGCCCAGCAAAATAAACAAATAACTACCTAAGAATAACAGACCCCAAAAAATAGCGGTAAACACCCCAGCCAAAACTAACTGAACCGCTAATTTCCATGAGATATCAAAATAGGCGTTATAATTCGCCCGCATTCGTCCTTGCTGGTCACCGGCAGTTACTAAAGAATGCGCGATAAAGAGCAAAATGAAAATACAAATCAGAAATACATAAGAAACAAAAGTTTGCTTTAAACAATAAACGGTAAAAATTGACAGTATAGCTGCCGCTCCCAAACTCCATAGGAATAAAGTTTTTGCCCGAATATTTTCCCAACCCAAAACTACGATGGGTGGGATAAATACTAGCAAACAGCCCAATGTGAGGGAGAAAGATCGGTTGCCAAAAGTCCAGAAATGATTAAGCCAGGCTAGTTTTATTAAAAAGAGTGCTAGACCTTGAAAAATCCCGATCAACAAACGTATGATTAGTTTTGAATTCACAACATATGATATCATAAACACGGTCGCAAGACTGTTCCAGCTTTGCTGGAATTCGGTATATAAACCAGGAAGCAGATCACGCTTCAGCGGGAGCTGACAATGACTGATCGGGTGTTGCAATTACTTTAGGAATTCACTATTCTAAGCACAAAAATGTTCTCCCGGAGCGAATATGCATATAGATACTGTCTCCCTTGCCCGGATACAATTTGCTTTCACCATTGCTTTCCATATTCTTTTCCCCGCTTTTAGTATTGGTTTAGCCACTTTTTTAGCCATTATGGAAGGCGCCTGGTTAAAAACCAAAAATCCGGTCTATTTCCAAATTTGTAAGTTTTGGATAAAAATTTTTGCCCTCACATTCGGAATGGGTGTAGTTTCCGGAATTGTCATGGAGTTCCAACTGGGAACCAATTGGTCGGTTTATACCAAGGCAGGTTGGGCCGGCGCTCGGTGGTTTGTTTACTTACGAAGTTTTAACCGCATTTTTTATTGAAGCCGGTTTCTTGGGTGTTATGATTTTTGGCTGGGACCGTGTCGGTCCTAAATTACATTATTTGTCTACTTTATTGGTCGTGGTTGGTGTAACGGCGTCTGCTTTTTGGATTGTAGCCGCTAATTCCTGGATGCAATATCCATGCCGGTGTTACGCTCACTGAAGGAAGGTACCTAGTCACCGATTGGGTCAATGTCATTTTTAGTCCTTTGGCGCTGCCTAGATTTTTTCACATGCTGCTTTCGGCCTATATTACTACCGGGTGGGTAATTGTAGGAATCTCTTCTTATTATTTATTACGCAACAGAAACCATTCATTTGCTCAAATTTGTTTGCGCTGGATATTTCCCATTTTATTAATTTTAATCCCTGTGCAAATTTTTCTGGGAGATAAAGTAGGTTTAAATATCTTACACTATCAACCTGTCAAAACCGCCGCAATTGAAGCCAATTGGCAAACTCAACAGGGAGCGCCTTTATTATTATTCGCTATTCCTCGGCAAGACCAAGAACGCAACACTGATGAAATCGGAATTCCCAAATTGGGTAGTTTTATTAACACACATCATTTTAATGGCGAATTACCTGGTCTTAAAAGTGTACCTCCGGCAGATCGTCCCTGGGTCGCTCCGGTATTTTATAGTTTCAGAATTATGGTGGGACTAGGCATGCTCATGTTGTTAATGGCCATCCTGGGGGTCATTTTACTAATAAGGAAGCAATTGTTGCTACAAAAATGGTTTTTAAGAATATGTACTGTTTTCTCTCCAGCAGGTTTTATCGCCATTATCACCGGTTGGCTTACGGCAGAATTAGGCCGTCAGCCCTGGGTGGTGCAAAATCAATTACGTACCTTGTCAGCCGCATCTGATATTAGCTTACATAACATTATTATTTCGTTTGTGCTGATCATTATCGTTTACGGAATTGTTTTCGGAATATTTTACTTTCGCTATTTAAACAAGATTATTCAACATGGGCCGGAAGATTTACATGTGGAAACCGCCCCTTTTTCCTACATGGCGGGAACGGAGTAATTATGGATCTATTACCATTGGCTTGGGCTTTTGTCATCGCATTCTGCATTGTGATGTATGTGATTTTAGATGGATTTACTTTAGGAACCGGCATGCTGATCCCATTTCTAAATGCTGAAGAAAGAAATATGGCCATGAGCGTGCTCTTGCCGACTTGGGATGGCAACCAAACTTGGTTGGTGTTAGGAGGCGCTTCTTTATACGGTGCTTTTCCAATTGCATTTAGTGTTTTACTGCCGCATTTTTATCTACCTATTTTTTTAATGGTGATTGCACTTATATTTCGAGGAGTGATTTTTGAATTCAGACTAAAAGCGGCTCCGCCTGGACGAGCTGTGTGGGATGGCATTTTTGCTTTTGCTTCGCTTGTGGTCACGCTCATCCAAGGTGTGGTGTTGGGCAATTTTATTAGTGGTATTCATCCTAAAATCAGCATCTTTATCCCGTTTACCATTTTTACTGCCGTAGGATTAGTTTTCGGTTATTGTTTACTGGGTTCAACTCGTTTAATTTTAAAAACGACTGGAACGCTATCAGCAAAAATGATCAAGCTTTCATATTGGGCGATTGGTTTCGTGGTTTTAGGGATGATCGTAGCCAGTATTTGGACTCCTTATTTAAATCCGCAAATTTTCCAAAGATGGTTTGGGCACGGCCAATGGATTTATTTATTAATTTTGCCTTATATTTCTGCAATTGCTGTGATTGCGCTTTTATGGGGACTCTATAAAGCCGATGATGTATTACCTTTTTGGTCTTCTGTGCTGTTATTCTTGTGCGCTTATATTGGTTTTATCGTCAGTATTTTTCCTTACGTTATTCCTTATCAACTCACCGTCTGGCAGGCTGCAGCGCCGGATAGCTCGTTACGGTTTATGCTGTTGGGAGTTATTATTATGTTGCCTGTTCTTTTGATTTATACCGGTTATTCCTATCATATTTTTAAGGGTAAAGTAAAAAATGTCTTCGAGTACTAAAAAGTTCGGCTGGTTTGTATTGCTTTATTTTATAAGTGTACTGATTTTTAGCCTAGTTAGCGGGTTATTGCGTTGGGTAGTTGCTATTATCTAAAAGAAGTAAAATCTAATTATAGCATCAATAGTAATCTGAAAGTTAAGTTCTCGCTGAGGGCGAAAAATATCTGGTTAATATTGGCTGTGGGCAGATACAAATACTATAATTATATTAGTCAATAAATTGGTAAAAAAGGCTAACCTTATGAAAAATAAAATATTATTACTCTTCCTTTCAGTTTTATCTTTTTCAAATCTAGACATGGCTATTGCAGGACAAACGGTAAATATTACTTTATATAATGAAACCTCCTCTACTGCATACACACCAACAGAAGGTGAAGGTTTAGAAAGTTTCTCTCCTTTATTAAAACCTAATCCGGTTATACTTCGGAAATTGTCACCAGGAGATTCTTATTCAATATCATTGACAGGTCCCGAAACAACCGCAAATTTTTCTAATGCTGTTGCTTACATGGGGAATGATATACCCTCAAGCCACTTTTATATCACGATTGCATTTGACGCTCAAGGCAATTTTAAAGCTATTAATTGCAGTAGTTCTTCAACAATTATCTGCACCACAAGTGGAGCGGCTGACACCGGCTTAACCGTTAAAATCTCCTCCCGTTAAAATCTCCTCATCGCATCCAAAGTGAGTCCTACCCCCACACTTCCGAAAATGTCGCCTTGAACGATTTTGGCTTGGGGGAATAAAGCTTTAATTTCTTCTCTAATCACAGGAACCAAAGTAGTTCCACCGGTATAAAAAATTGCTTCGATTTCATTCGGCACAATGGCTGCTTGTCTCACCGTTTCCAAAATTGAATCTAATAATTGCTGTCGATACTCAGCAATAGATTGGTTGAATTGTTGACGGGTGGCCTCCAATACTAAATCTTCTTCAATAAAATTTAGATCAATGGGGGTGCAATTCAATTCGCTTAATGATTTTTTGGCCGTTTCAATGATGTGCAAAATTCGATGTCCTTCCTGCCTGATCAAGACATTCAATAATCTTTGTATTAAATATTTTTGATGGGCCACCTGAAATATTCTTTTCACATCACCGATCACTTGCCGGCTATAGAGTTTGCGTAATAAATGCCAGGAAGTCAGTTCATGATATACCGTATCCGGTACTTCGATGTCGCCACTGGAGCCACGCATTGAAGAATGCATTCCCAATAAGGGCATGACAGTCGCCAAACTGAGCTTTCGGTCGAAGTCTGTACCGGCAATTCGAATGCCGTGATTGGCAAGAATGTCAGAGTTGCGATCCGGTGAACGACGGCCTCCCCCTAACTTTATGATTGAAAAATCAGAAGTACCACCACCCATATCTATCACCAGTACCAGTTCCTCTTTATGAAGGGTCGCTTCATAAGCAAAACCAGCGGCCAAGGGTTCGTACTGAAAAAAAATATCAGTAAATCCTTGAGATTTAGCAATGGCTTCTAAAGTATCTTGCGCTAGTTGATCTTTTTCTGGATCAGGATGAAATACTACGGGCCTACCTAAAACAACACCCGTTATATTTTGGTGTAAACGCTTTTCGGCCTGTTTTTTTAAATAGCCAATAAACGCGCCGATAATTTCTGTATAGGGTACTAATCGTTGACCAATCGCAGTTTGTTCGTTTAATAATGAAGAACCCAGTAAGGATTTCAAAGACATCATTAATCTGCCGGGCTCACCCAGCAAATATTGCTGAACCCCATGATCACCGAAAATAAGTTGTTGTGTTTCGGTATTGTAAAAAATAGCGGAGCGCAATCGTGGCTCACCCGATTCAAAAGGTGTCAATTGAACTTTGCCATCAACTATAAAACCTATCGTTGAATTGCTGGTGCCAAAATCCAAACCACAAACAGGTTTACTCACCACCGAATTAAACTTCATTCGAATATTCGCCAGGATATTTGTGAACTTGTGAAAAAAAACCCGTAAGTACACAGTACCTACGGGTTTTGGAAAAAAAGCCTGGCAGTGTCCTACTTTCGCATGAAAAAGATCATACTATCATCGGCGCTGAGCGTTTTCACTACTGAGTTCGGAATGGATTCAGGTGGGACCCACTCGCTATGGCCGCCAGGAAACGGTTAGTTACCTCAATGCTAATACTTAAGTAACCGAAATCGTAACAATTTGATATAAGTAAGGTTTTGAAGCGAAGGTATCGCTTATCGCTTAAATTCGCGTTCATGAAAACCATTTAAGGTTGTATGATAAGCCGCACGATTAATTAGTACAAGTTAGCTACACACATTACTGCGCTTCCACACCTTGCCTATCAACGTTGTCGTCTTCAACGAATCTTTAGGAGCTTCAAGAGCTCGCGAGATCTAATCTTGAGGGGGGCTTCCCGCTTAGATGCTTTCAGCGGTTATCCCGTCCGTACGTAGCTACCCAGCTATGCCACTGGCGTGACAACTGGAACACCAGAGGTACGTTCACTTCGGTCCTCTCGTACTAGAAGCAACTCCTCTCAAATCTCGAACGCCCACGGTAGATAGGGACCGAACTGTCTCACGACGTTCTAAACCCAGCTCGCGTACCACTTTAAATGGCGAACAGCCATACCCTTGGGACCTGCTACAGCCCCAGGATGTGATGAGCCGACATCGAGGTGCCAAACACTGCCGTCGATATGAACTCTTGGGCAGTATCAGCCTGTTATCCCCGGAGTACCTTTTATCCGTTGAGCGATGGCCCTTCCATGAAGAACCACCGGATCACTAAGGCCTACTTTCGTACCTGCTCGACTTGTCAGTCTCGCAGTTAAGCACCCTTTTACCTTTGCACTCAATGCGCGATTTCCGACCGCGCTGAGGGTACCTTTGCGCTCCTCTGTTACTCTTTAGGAGGAGACCGCCCCAGTCAAACTACCCACCATACACTGTCCTCGACCCGGATAACGGGTCTAAGTTAGAACCCCAAGTCCATCAGGGTGGTATTTCAAGGTTGGCTCCACCAGAACTAGCGTTCTGGTTTCAAAGCCTCCCACCTATCCTACACAGACAAACTCAGAGTTCAGTGTAAAGCTATAGTAAAGGTTCACGGGGTCTTTCCGTCTAGCCGCGGGTACACTGCATCTTCACAGCGATTTCAATTTCACTGAGCCTTGGATGGAGACAGCGTGGCCATCGTTACGCCATTCGTGCAGGTCGGAACTTACCCGACAAGGAATTTCGCTACCTTAGGACCGTTATAGTTACGGCCGCCGTTTACTGGGGCTTCGATCACCAGCTTCTCCCCGAGGGGATAACCAGATCAATTAACCTTCCAGCACCGGGCAGGCGTCACACCCTATACTTCCTCTTACGAGTTTGCAGAGTGCTGTGTTTTTATTAAACAGTCGCAGCCACCTGATTATTGCAACCCTTCTCAGCTTCTGTCGCAGGACAGTCACCTACTAAGGGCGTACCTTCTCCCGAAGTTACGGTACTATTTTGCCTAGTTCCTTCACCCAAGTTCTCTCAAGCGCCTTGGTATTCTCTACCAGTCCACCTGTGTCGGTTTGTAGTACGGTTCCATAATATCTGAAGCTTAGAGACTTTTCCTGGAAGCTGGGTATTAATCACTTCGCTCAAGTCCGAAGACAAGAGCTCGTCATCACGCCTCAGGATTGAGCTTCCGGATTTGCCTAGAAACTCTCCCTACACGCTTAAACCACCACGACCATCGGGTGGCTGATCTAACCTTCTCCGTCCTCCCATCGCAATATTATGAAGTACAGGAATATTAACCTGTTTTCCATCGACTACGCATTTCTGCCTCGCCTTAGGGACCGACTCACCCTGCGCCGATTAGCGTTGCGCAGGAAACCTTAGACTTTCGGCGTATGGGTTTTTCACCCATATTATCGTTACTTATGTCAGCATTCGCACTTCTGATACCTCCAGCAAACCTTACAGTTCACCTTCAACGGCTTACAGAACGCTCCTCTACCACTCAGAAGATAAATCTTCTGAATCCGCAGCTTCGGTACACAGTTTTAGCCCCGTTATATCTTCCGCGCAGGCCGATTCGACCAGTGAGCTATTACGCTTTCTTTAAAGGATGGCTGCTTCTAAGCCAACCTCCTGGCTGTCTGAACCTTCCCACTTCGTTTGCCACTTAACTGTGATTTGGGGACCTTAGCTGGCGGTCTGGGCTGTATCCCTTTTCACGACGGACCTTATCACCCGCCGTGTGTCTCCCACGCTAAAACTTCTCGGTATTCGGAGTTTGCAACGGTTTGGTAGCCCATGACGGACCCCTAGCCGAAACAGTGCTCTACCCCCGAGAGTCATACGTGAGGCGCTACCTAAATAGCTTTCGAGGAGAACCAGCTATCTCCGAGCTTGATTAGCCTTTCACTCCTATCCACAGCTCATCCGATACTTTTTCAACAGTAACCAGTTCGGGCCTCCAGTCAGTGTTACCTGACCTTCACCCTGGCCATGGATAGATCGCCCGGTTTCGGGTCTACTCGCTGCAACTAAACGCCAATTATGACTCGATTTCTCTACGCCTCCCCTATACGGTTAAGCTTGCTACAACGAGTAAGTCGCTGACCCATTATACAAAAGGTACGCCATCGCTCCGCTTACGCAAAGCTTTGACTGCTTGTACACATACGGTTTCAGGTTCTATTTCACTCCGCTCACAGCGGTTCTTTTCGCCTTTCCCTCACGGTACTAG
Organism: uncultured Pseudomonadota bacterium; assembly: GCA_963795715.1. Classification (GTDB taxonomy): domain Bacteria; phylum Pseudomonadota; class Gammaproteobacteria; order Coxiellales; family Coxiellaceae; genus JAFEDN01. The sequence continues at coordinate 879,975 of CAWCIY010000003.1, read as the reverse complement.
TTCACTATCGGTCAGTCAGTAGTATTTAGCCTTGGAGGATGGGCCCCCCATCTTCAATCAGGATTTCACGTGTCCCGATTTACTTATCGTTACCCACTACTTTGCCTTTTCGCATACCGGGCTATCACCGTCTATGGCTGATCTTTCCAGATCATTCTGCTAAAACAAAGTAGATGTTGGTAACAAGGCTGGTCCGCGTTCGCTCGCCGCTACTAACGGAATCTCGGTTGATTTCTTTTCCTCCGGGTACTTAGATGTTTCAGTTCTCCGGGTTCGCTTCTATACACCTATGTATTCAGTGTATGATTTCCAGAATCGCTTCTGGAAGGGTTTCCCCATTCGGACATCTGCGGATCAAAGCTTATTTGCCAGCTCCCCGCAGCTTATCGCAGACTAACACGTCCTTCATCGCCTCTGACTGCCAAGGCATCCACCGTATGCGCTTATTCACTTATCATGTAACCTTGAATGATTCTCAAGGTTATAATAAAGAACGCTAACTAAAATTTAAGTAGATAATTACCTTCGCGCCTTACTTTTATCAAATTGTTAAAGAGCAGTACTAGATGTTTCAGTATCTAGAGATGACATCCTATATAATAAGATATCATCTGTAAATACCGTAGTTTTAATATTTTAATGGAGCCAGTCGGGATCGAACCGACGACCCTCTGCTTGCAAAGCAGATGCTCTCCCAGCTGAGCTATGGCCCCCAACTATCAGTAAGAAGCGGGCCATCACCCCTTAATTTGGTGGGTCTGGGAAGAGTTGAACTTCCGACCTCACCCTTATCAGGGGTGCGCTCTAACCAACTGAGCTACAGACCCATTCCGTCGGACGGAGTACGTCAAAATAAAGAAAGCAGTTAAAGTGAGCGCCTTAGGTAGAATTAAATCATCGTATAAGGAGGTGATCCAGCCGCAGGTTCCCCTACGGCTACCTTGTTACGACTTCACCCCAGTCATGAAGCACACCGTGGTAGCTACCCTCCCGAAGGTTAGGCAAGCTGCTTCTGGTGCAATCCACTCCCATGGTGTGACGGGCGGTGTGTACAAGGCCCGGGAACGTATTCACCGCGACATTCTGATTCGCGATTACTAGCGATTCCGACTTCATGGAGTCGAGTTGCAGACTCCAATCCGGACTATGAACGGCTTTTTGGGATTAGCTCCACCTTGCGGTTTGGCAACCCTTTGTACCGTCCATTGTAGCACGTGTGTAGCCCTACTCGTAAGGGCCATGATGACTTGACATCATCCCCACCTTCCTCCGGTTTATCACCGGCAGTCTCCTTAGAGTTCCCACCATTACGTGCTGGCAACTAAGGACGAGGGTTGCGCTCGTTACGGGACTTAACCCAACATCTCACGACACGAGCTGACGACAGCCATGCAGCACCTGTCTCTCGGTTCCCGAAGGCACTCCTCTATCTCTAGAGGATTCCGAGGATGTCAAGAGTAGGTAAGGTTCTTCGCGTTGCATCGAATTAAACCACATGCTCCACCGCTTGTGCGGGCCCCCGTCAATTTCTTTGAGTTTTAACCTTGCGGCCGTACTCCCCAGGCGGAGAACTTAACGCGTTAGCTTCGCCACTAAAAGAAATTAATCTTCCAACGGCTAGTTCTCATCGTTGACAGCGTGGACTACCAGGGTATCTAATCCTGTTTGCTCCCCACGCTTTCGCACCTAAGTGTCAGTATTGGTCCAGGTAGCCGCCTTCGCCACTGGTGTTCCTTCCGATATCTACGCATTTCACCGCTACACCGGAAATTCCACTACCCTCTACCATACTCTAGATATCCAGTATCGGAGGCAATTCCCAGGTTAAGCCCAGGGCTTTCACTTCCGACTTAAATATCCACCTACGTGCGCTTTACGCCCAGTAATTCCGATTAACGCTTGCACCCTCTGTATTACCGCGGCTGCTGGCACAGAGTTTGCCGGTGCTTCTTCTGTGGGTAATGTCAAGACTCAAGGGTATTAGCCTTGAATTTGTTCTTCCCCACTGAAAGTGCTTTACAACCCGAAGGCCTTCTTCACACACGCGGCATTGCTGGATCAGGGTTTCCCCCATTGTCCAATATTCCCCACTGCTGCCTCCCGTAGGAGTCTGGGCCGTGTCTCAGTCCCAGTGTGGCTGATCGTCCTCTCAGACCAGCTACGGATCGTCGCCTTGGTAGGCCTTTACCCCACCAACTAGCTAATCCGACGCAGGCTCATCTTATAGCGTAAGGCCCGAAGGTCCCCTACTTTCCTCCTTAGAGATTATGCGGTATTAGCCCGAGTTTCCCCGGGTTGTCCCCCACTACAAGGCAGATTCCTACGTATTACTCACCCGTCCGCCGCTCGCCGCCAGGTTTCCCCGCGCTGCCGCTCGACTTGCATGTGTTAAGCATGCCGCTAGCGTTCAATCTGAGCCAGAATCAAACTCTTCACTTTAAAGTGTTCACAGCTTTCGCTGTATTGATCGGACTCGACGCACAAACGCCAGTGTTAAGCTGGTGTTTGGTGTCGATAATTTTATATAAGATTTAATTATCTACCCAAAGCACTCACTTAAACTGCTTTCATAATATGTACTGCTAAATTTTTAAAGAACGTTTCCCGTCAGGGAAGAGTGCCCATTCTACGGATTTATTTAGGCTTGTCAACACTAATTTGCAATTTTTTTAAAACTTTTTTTTACTTAAGAAGAAAAAAACGAATTTTCAAATACTTAGTAAAATAATGAGCGAAAACAACATCCTTTAGGTTTTTGGCCTTCTATATAAGTATAGAATATACTTTAGAGTTTTTCCACTCTAGCCAAATTTCGGTATACAGCCACCTACTGCGAAGACCTACTGCACTGAATCTTGAGGCTTTTTTGTGAATTTTTTCCTTTACCGGACGGGGAGCACGGCTAACGCACCAGGTCTTCGCAGTAGGTGGCAACTGATTAATTTAGGATAATCATCTTTGTTTGAGTTTCTCTGTGGGGTACAAAAATTTTGGCCTTACTTTCGAATTGAAACGCATTTGCGAGAGAATATTTCCCGCTTACGCCAAGGCGCTAGCAAAGGGGGCGAGTCGCATGTGACGAGCGCCCAGCCATGGATGGCTGGGCAGGTAGTGTAAAATTGAATAATGCGGGCTTTTACTATTTCTTCACAACCTCTGCTTTTTTAAAACGTTTACCTACCTGTAAAATGTGTGTCTTACCCGGATGAATTTGCAATTTCTTATCACTGACTTTTTCCCCATCAATACGAACGGCGCCTTCTTCGATTTTCCGTAAAGCTTCGGACGTGCTTTTAACTAAGTCAGCTATTTTCAATACATTGGCAATAGCTATCGTTGGAGTATCTGCACCAATCTCTAATTTCAAAGTTTCTAAATGTTCAGGCAATCCTCCCTCACTCACATTTGAATAATCTTGAAATGCTAATTCGGCTGTCGGCGCATCGTAAAAACGTTCAACAATTTCCATAGCTAATTTAGCTTTGGCAACTTGCGGGTTTGATGCACCCGCTTTTACTTCTTCATGTAGGGTGGCAATTTCCTCCCCTGAGCGCAAACTGAGTAATTCATAATAACGCCACATCAAAGGATCACTGATAGACATAATTTTACGGAGCATTTCATGCGCAGGTTCAGTGATGCCTATATAGTTACCTAACGATTTAGACATTTTGTTCACACCATCTAAACCTTCCAGCAACGGCATAGTCATAACAATTTGCGGCCTTTGGCCAAAATGTTTTTGCAATTCACGACCCATGAGTAAATTAAAACGTTGATCGGTGCCGCCCAATTCAACATCTGCTTGCATGGCTACAGAATCATAACCCTGCATCAGCGGATATAAAAATTCATGAATCGCAATAGGCGTGTTGCTGTGGTAACGTTTATTAAAATCATCTCGCTCAAGCATTCGCGCGACCGTGTGCGTAGCGGCCAGACGCAATATACCTTCGGCGCCCAATTTCTGAGACCACTCTGAATTAAACATCACAATAGTTTTTTCTTTATCCAGTATTTTGAAAATTTGATCTTGGTAGGTTTTAGCATTTTCCAGCACTTGCTCTCGGGTTAACGGCGGACGGGTGGCGTTTTTTCCACTCGGGTCGCCAATCATGGCGGTGAAATCACCGACCAAAAATAATACTTGATGTCCCAACTGCTGAAATTGACGTAATTTATTAATTAAAACAGTATGACCCAGATGAATATCTGGTGCAGTAGGATCAAAACCTAATTTAATCCGTAACGGTTTACCTTCACGCAAGCGCTCCAGTAATTCTTCCGGTAATAATATATCAACAGCGCCACGCTTTAATTCATCTAACTGTTTTTCTGGTGACATTTTACTCACTTAATCCAAAATTGTTAAATTTAAAATCTATTTCTGTGAAAGAAATAACCCATACTCGCCAAACACTTTTCATTATGCTACCTTTAGCATATTCTCAATTTATGCGAGATTAATATGCAAACAAATTATACTCGACTTAGCAATTTTCGCACTTTAGTAGTCACTGTTTTTCTTAGCCTATTGACTTTAGGCGGGTTCAGCATTTATTTAATCAATAAAATAAATCTTGCTGCAGATGAAAATTTGGCCAGTGATTTTGTTCACTATTTTGAAGTGTCTAGACCTGGTTTACAAGAGATTTTACAAATTTCACCGATGGAACAAGCACATGAAACTCGTTTTCTAATGAATGTTGGAGAAAAAATTTTCCAACAGGCAATCACTTTTGGCATTCACGATCAGCTCCATTATCGTTTACAAGGACCTGCATTACACGCAGTCAGTCCTGATTCAGTGCGATTAGCAAAAACACTTTCAAATTCCACTGCCAGCAAATTTTTCTTTACCAGTTCAGATCAAGGAAAAATTAAACCTCAGCTTTATCTGCAACTACAAAACATTTTCAACGGAGTAGTGCATTTAGACCCCAACTTGCGATCAAATCAACGGTTTAATGTAATTTATGACCACTCCGGACATATTTTACTAGCTACCATGACTTTACCGGATAAAACGCTGCAAGCTATTCGCTATACTGATTCTAAAGGCCATACCGGCTATTATACCCCCTCAGGTGAAGCGTTATTTTCTTCAGCCTTTTTAAAAGCTCCCTTAAAATTTACTAGGATCAGTGATGGCTTCTCATTAAATCGTTATCATCCGCTTCTGCACATTATCCGCCCTCATTATGGAATAGATTATGCGGCGCCTGCCGGCACACCGATCCACGCCATCGGTAGCGGCAGAGTTAGTTTTGCAGGATGGGGCGGCGGTTATGGCAATGCTGTGGTTATTCGCCATAGCAGTCAGTATCAGTCTTTATACGCACACATGAATCATATTAGTTATGTTATTAAGCCAGGTGAATGGGTCAATAAGGGTCAAATTATTGGTTTTGTAGGCAGCACTGGTCTGGCTACCGGCCCGCACTTGCATTTTGGCATCTACTCATTTGGTAAACCGATTAATCCAGCAACCATACTGCCTAAAGTAAATCCACCTTTAAGAATAGCAAAACGCGATTTGCCGGATTTTTTAGCTAAAACCAATCTTTTATTATCCCAGCTGGCATATCTACAAAATAAGAATTTAAGCCGCGGCTAATTATAAATTAGATAAGCCATTGATAAAGAATAAATTATACATAACATCTATTTAGGCCTATAATTATAGTATAGGGAGATGATAGCTAAGCGTTGCTAACTGAATCGATACTTTTTTAAGTAACGATAGAGTGTATAAATTAGTTGTGTGCAGTATTTTTTCTCAGGAAGTGCTCTTCGTTTTTTTCAAGGATCCAGATATTGCCTAATGCTGGTTTTGCATTCGAATATTTTCCATAAAGGATCCAGGTGTAGAATGTTTAACTATCACTCCCTTTTCTTATTTATTAAACTTTCAGAATTATCTACTAAAATGGCTCCTTTTTCTTTCATTAACTTTAACGCAGCTTGAATGGTATCCTGGCTTAGCCCTCGGCAGGCCGCTAAATTTATAATGGTTTGAAAACCCGCTCGCAATAATTGTAAAACTGTGGTTTTTACACAGTAATCCGTCGCCAAACCTCCTACAATCACTGTTTTTACCTTATTTTGATGCATAAATTCAATCACGCCAGTGCTGAGCTGCTCAGCAAAATCATGATAGCACGCCCCATATGGGTGCATATCCAATTCGATACCTTCCCACACAAAATAGTCATAGTCCGTTATCTTAGGCAAACCATCTATCAATTCAAAACCTAAAGTACCCGGAACAGAATGCCGAGGCCAGTGGACATCCACGTTTTCGCCTTGGATCGGGGATAATATAGGATGATTTTCATTCACTACCCAAACAGCCTGAGCACTGTGCGCTTCCTTCGAACCGATACGAAACCTAGCTTTTTCTGCTTGCCGATTTAATTCAACTGCGATTTCAGCGCCGCCAATCACCGGTAACTCATTTGGACATATGGCGGTAAAAGTTTTTTGAGCATGAACGTCAAAGCTGGCAACCCAGCGCTTAGGAGGTAGGAGGACCTTGCTCATGGACTTTCCTTAAAAGTTGTTCTTTTACGGCTTGCACCTGAGGGTCCAGCTCTACTGGATAATCCCCCTGCCGTAAATCCATGTTTTTACATTGCTGCAAAACAAATGCTCGAATTTCAGCTAAACTGGGCTGCTGATAAACTTGGACACCTTGAACAAATATTGGCGTCAATAAATCCTGGCTATGGTCCGCTTCAGGCCATTCTTTTTTTAACCCAAGCTCTGCATCATAGATCACATCCGCAAGCCAATTTTCTTGCTTAAAAAAACGTCGAACCTGCAGTATCCCGGGATTGGTGGTTTTGCTGATTTGATCCGATTTTTTTAATTTATATTGCCAACCGCCTTGCTCATCTCGAATCGCTGCCAGCTTATACGCTATGTCTAGCGCCGGCTGCTCCCAACCTGTAATCATTCGTGTGCCCACCCCCCAAATATCAATCGGGGCGCCTTTTTGCTTCAGTTCAGCGATAATATGTTCATCTAAATCACCACTGGCCATGATTTTGGTATGATTAAAACCTGCTCCATCCAATAGTTTTCTAGATTGTTTGCTCAATTCTTCTAAATTACCTGAATCTAAACGGATGCCCAGCAAATCTTTGCCTTGATTTCGCAATTGTTTACCCACGACGATGGCGTTTTGAACTCCCTGTAAAGTATTGTAGGTATCTACTAATAAAACAACATTGTCTGCCATCACCTGAGCGAAATTTTCAAAAGCGCTCAGTTCATTGGCAAAAGCCATAATCCAGCTATGCGCCATAGTCCCGCGGGGTTTGAGATGAAAGCGCATGGCGGCCAAAGTATTCGAAACGGATTCACAGCCGCCCACATAAGCTGATCTGCTGGCGGTCATACCACCATCAAGCCCTTGGGCGCGACGCAAACCAAACTCTATCACGGGATCCCCTTGGGCGGCGCGACACACTTTAGAAGCTTTAGTGGCGATCAAACTAGCAAAGCCAATGAGATTAACCAAGGTAGTTTCGATCAACTGACATTGAATGAGCGGCCCTTGCACTCGCAACAAAGGCTCGTAGGCAAAAGCGATTTGTCCTTCCGGCATTGCCACCACATCGGCAGTAAAACGAAGATTGCTTAAATAATCGAGAAATTCAGCACTAAATAAAGGTTTGCCTTGAGCATCCACTAAAGTTTGTAAATAAAGAATTTCATCGGTTGTGAAACGCCAGTTTTTTAAAAAGTGGATAACACTTTCTAAGCCACAACATATCGCATATTGGCTCTGGTAGGGTGGGCGGCGAAAAAACAAATGGAAGACCGCTTCACGTTCCGCCATCCCTAAGCGCCAATATCCATAAGCCATGGTAAGCTGATAAAAATCGGTAAGTAACGCAGAAATTAGTTCCATACTTCACTCTAACACATACTGAGTGAATTAATAATAGCCATAAAATGGCTATGAGCAATTCCGGAGAAATGTCATGTCCAATAAAGGTAGAAAAGTTAGAAAATATGATGAGGAATTTAAGCGTCGAGCGGTGGAGCTATCGGTTACCAGTGGAAAATCTTATGAAAAGCTAAGTGATGTTAACAAGCCATGATGGCTTGTTCTTAGCTTAAGATGTGGATTTTAGGCATCAAGGATTACTCACTCGAAAGCTCGCTGTTCTTACTTGACTCATTAAATTTACCCTTCAGAGGCTCAAGACGAAGAATGTCTTTTACAAAGCCAGTCGGCGCCCACAATTAGAACAGACTATTGGCATTTTTTTCAAATTAACGTATAACAAATACTTTAATTTTATGAAGCATTTTTATGAAAAATCAATTTCCTTTAAAATTACGAGATTATTTAACTATTCAGATTGAGAAATGCTCGAGCCAGTTGACTGGACCATTCTCCCTTGATTCTGAAGCAACTTCTACTGTAGACCGGGCTGATATACTGACCAACTCGAGCCCGACCTGGACGATTAATTATCTGCGCACCAAAAGTGATTGTAATGCAACTGCTGTTAAAATAATAACTCTTCTAGGTGACCAATCTCAGATGAGAACAGAAAATACATTTGAAGATAAGGAATATAAAAAATCTTCAATTATTAATGAGCTTTTTAAAAATGCACCTCCAGATGAAAATAATGAAACATATTCACTTTTCCAAATTACCCATTGTTACGACGATTGGTATTTAAACCACGCTTATGTAATTGAAAAAGGATGGAATGCGAATAAAAACGCATATGATTACTGGATCCACCATTCATCTAATGAAAGGTTTACTTTGGCCCAATGGGAAGGAACTGATGATTCTTGGACTTCATCATTAGTGCTTTGGAATGATCCTATTATTAAGTGGTATGATCAGTTTAGGGGAAAACAGCTTACTTCAGCTGGAATTGAAAAATTTATTAACCATGAAATTACTTCCCACGAAAAACCAAAAAAAATGAGAGCAAGCATGTATGTGATTGATAATCAGAAGATACAACAACTTGAGGCATGCCTAGAAGCTCAATCCGCAGGTGATCAAAAACAAGAAAAAGGTATCGTTAAGTCTCAATTTCCTTCGTTTATTTCTACATATAAATCTAGAAGTTTCTCTAACGAGAGAACTCAGAGTGACACCATCATACCAGCAACTTCCTCTAGGCTAGAATATGATTCATTAGCACTTCGTCAGTGTGGCTTATTTTCTAAAATGAATTTCGGGGCATCCGCTTTAGAAATTTTTAAACAGATGTACATAACCCTTTCACAAGTTATGCCACTATATCCTCCATTTTTACATGAAAATCTAATAACAAAGCCAAATAATAAAATGTAAGTGTTTGGTCAAAGAAATTTGAGGGAATAATTCTGATAATTGTCTGTTAGAGCCACAGATTCTGCGTAAGCTTTCGGTTTTACGGCATTTAGCGATGCTAATGGATAAACCCTTTGAAAAAGATACAGTGTCACATCCACATATTATGTTGATGTGACCTTGCCCCAGTTTGGCCAGTGAAATTTCCTCTTTTAAGCAACTGAGAGATAAATTAGCGCATTCAACATCTGGTTTATTAAGTGAATTGGTAAGTCCGGGTGATGCTCGGATGTTCTATGCGTTTTCTTTGGTGTCAAGGAAGAAAATGAGACAAGGAAAAAACAGAATGTTTTAAAAAACTTTTTATATCGTTATTACCCCTTCAAAAATATTTCTGATCTCAAATCATCAGAAGAAATAATAGAATTATTTTCTGAAGGATATGACTATGTAACTAAGAATAAACCTGAGTACGAAGATCTATTTCAATTATATAGCTTAATTAACAAAAAAAATTTCTATTTTAGTTGCTATGAAAAACTAAACGATCCATTTGAGTTTTTAGGTTGGAAAACATTAGATTTTGCCATCAGCTGTCACGAATATGATGATTTAATCAAAAATCTGGAAAATCAAAAATATCTTATGAAGATTTTTGCCGGGGATTAACACATTTGGCTAAGATGGATTCATAAAATTCTTTTAATAACTTTCGATGATTTATTTTTTATAGAAAATAATTAATTTGATGAGTAATAATTTATAAATAAATTGGAAATTTTTTAATACCCTAATCATTAATAAATTAAACCCATCAGCAGAATTCATGATCACTTTTCTCTGCTTTTTGATTGAGTTGTTAATCGAATTTTTAGTACAATAGTCCATTGTAAGTCTCCTTGTTAGATTGTTTTGGAAAATAAATCTTAACAAAATAGGAGACTTACATCTATTCTATTCCATTGATTATAAAAAGCTATTTCTTAAGTAAGTGCCATTGAGGCCTGACCTGAAAAATTGACAAAAAAATTCCTATATTGCTGTCTGTGTGTTATGGATGTTTTATATTAACTCCTTTCAGATTCAGATCGCTACTATTTATATTCATTACTGGAATTCGCAGTAATGTATCCAACCTAGGTTAGGGCTGAGCTGTTCTTTAGATTCGCCACGCACTGCGTGGTGAATTGGTTTATGATCTTGATATTTAGGTAAAATTGCCTGGCGTCGTAAGGTAGAGACACTAAATACTCTACCATACAACCAGGGAAAGGACTGATACACAATTTTGAGTCAAAAAATGAACCCCCAACAAGCAGTTAGGGGTTCAAACATCTAATGCAGCTAGCACTCACGAAAAAGTAGGTAAAGCAGAAGGTGTGGATGCCACTAATTCCTCAGGTTTGGGACAGGCTAATAAAATGCCTGATGAAATCGATAAAGCTGTAGCTAAATTTCCAACACGGTAGCGTAACAAAAAAACCTCTTGATCGAATACTTTTTTATAATTGGGAGCCACCATCTTAACTATCATATCTGCAGCGATACAAGGTTCATCACCTTTGGAACCCAGAGGATAGATGTGATATTTATTAAACAAGTCCACAGCAGCGTTGTGCGCACTTTCTCGTTCGAGATAAACCAGATGGACGACCAACATACGAATGTCCGTAGGAGATAAGCTTTTGTTCTCATAACTGGCTAAACAAACCACTTGCGGAAGAGGATACATTTTTCCTTTAAAAATCTCTAATGCAGGTTTTTTTAATTCTTTATTGTCTTTGGGGGTATTTCCGATTACCCGCCCGTAATTCTTCAATTCGATTGGTTGCAATTCATTTTTCATTTTTACTCTCCATATTAATATTATTTCACTCAACAATTCATTTTTGCATTAATAGCTTTTATAGAATCTTATCATTACCTGATGGGGTTTGAAAGGGGAGAGCGGGAGCGATCTCCCTTTTCATTCCTGAATCCTGGCAAAGCCATAGGCGTCAGATTAAGTTAAAAAACCCTCTCCCACAAGTGGGAGAGGGAATCATAAACCTCCAGGGTCAGGATCAAAGTCAGGCAGTTCTCGCTTCAGCGAGAACTGCCGATAAATCCAATTCTCGCGCAGCTTTGACTTCGTCCAAGCGACCCACCGGTAAATTGTGCGGCGCTTGTTTTAAAATCTCAGGATTATTTTTGGCTTCATGCATTATTTTCGCCATGATCTCCACAAACTCATCCAACATTTGCTTGCTTTCTGTTTCCGTCGGCTCGATCAGCAAACATTCCGGCACGCGCTGCGGAAAATAAATGGTCGGAGCATAACAGCCGTAATCCAATAATCGTTTAGCAATATCCTGAGCAGTAATGCCATAGGCTGTGGTCAGTGGCTTCACGGTAATAATAAATTCATGCGCAGCCCGACGTTGCGGAAACGCCAGAGTGTAACCGACTTGCTCCAAACGCTTCATCAAATAATTGGCATTTAGCACAGCATATTGCGAGACTCGCTTTGAAACCGCTTCTGCCCAATTGCCGCGCATAAATATAAGCGCGCAATAACACTCCGGCATTGCCCATAAAAGTCGACAATTGCCCGATGCTTTGCGGGCAATCCGCAATTCCAACCAACGATAAACCTTCTGAATCATGCCCAACCATTGGAACCGGCAAAAAGGCTGGAACCGTTTATTGGCCGCGACCGGTCCTGCGCCCGGACCACCGCCGCCATGGGGAGTTGCGAAAGTTTTATGTAAATTTAAATGCATGACATCAAAACCCATATCCCCCGGACGGACTTGCCCCAATATGGCATTTAAATTGGCGCCGTCGTAATACAACAAGCCGCCGGCTTCATGGACTATTTTAGCAATTTCAGCAATTTGCCGCTCAAAAACACCTAAAGTGGAGGGGTTGGTGAGCATAATGCCGGCTGTCTTAGGCCCTACCATGGCCGCTAAAGCATTCAAATCAATATCGCCGTCTTTATTAGTCGGAATTTCTCGAACTTGCAATCCACACATCGCTGCGGAAGCGGGATTGGTGCCGTGCGCCGCGTCAGGAACCAGCATTTCTACTCGTTGTAAATCGCTGCGGGCGCGATGATAGGCGACAATCATCATCACACCAGCAAATTCTCCCTGCGAACCAGCCATAGGCGTTAATGACACTGCACTCATGCCCGTTACTTCCAACAGTATTTCCTGCAACTCATATAAACAGGCTAAAAATCCTTGGCTATTAGCCGTCGAATGATAAGGATGTCTTTGTAAAAATCCCGGTAACGAAGCCAAATGGTGGGCCGCGCGCGGATTATATTTCATGGAGCAAGAACCCAAAGGATAAAAATGAGTATCAATGGAAAAATTGCGGGTAGATAATTTAGTAAAATGACGCACCACTTCCAACTCTGATAATTCTGGAAGAAGTGGTGGCTTAGAACGGAGTAAATGCAAAGGAATATCGGTGCAATCAACAGGTGCGTCACAAAAATGCGCCAACGAATAACGTCCAGGTTGGGAGCTTTCAAAAATTAATTTCATAGCATTATTCTCTTTGTTAGCTGTTTTTATCCTGCACTTTGGCAAAGCCAAAGCGCAGGAATGAAGGGGGAGAATCACGGTTCTCCCCCTTGCGATCCCCCATCGCGCAAGGTAGAATTCCCTTCACCGGGAATTCTGTTCTCATTGTCTTGTAGATTGCGCCAAACATTGCTGGTAGCGCATCAAATCTTGCGGAGTTTTCGTTTCTGTAACACAAATTAACAAAGCCTCACCTAATTCCGGATAAGTGGATTTCAAGGAAAAACCTCCGGAAATACCTTGCTTGGCAAAGTTCGTGCAATACCCGATCCACAGGTGCAGGTAAGCGCAGATACAAACTCATGAAAAAACGGTCTGTTAAAAACCAATTCAACCCCAGGAATGGTAGTCAATCCTTCTTGTAATTGCTTGGCCAGGGTATGACTGACCGCTGCTACGCTGCGCATTCCTTTGGCGCCTAACAAACTCATGTAAATGGTGGCGGCTGTAACCAAAAGTCCTTGATTGGTGCAAATATTGGAAGTCGCTTTGGCCCGGCGAATATGTTGTTCACGGGTTTGCAAAGTCAAAGTATATCCGGTGCGTCCTGCTGAATCTTCAGTGCGCCCTACCACTCTGCCCGGCAATTGCCGCACCAATGATTTACGACAACACAAAAAACCAAAATAAGGTCCGCCTGAAGCCAAAGGCACGCCCAACGGCTGACCTTCACCACACACCATGTCCGCGCCTTTTTGACCCCAAACACCGGGTGCTTTTAATAACGCCATCGCCAAAGGATTAACCACAGCAATCACCAAGGCGCCATGACGGTGAGCAAAATCCGTTAATAGCATCCACTTCTTCTAAAACACCGAAAAAATTAGGTTGCGGAATAATGACCGCGGCAATACCCCGCGTATCTAGCGAGGCCAGTTGGTCTTGAGCCACACCACCCTCACCGCGAGCATAATCAATTTCTTCTAAGAATACTTCTTGAGCCATGGTAATGGTTTTTAATACTTGGCGATATGCAGGATGTAGACCTCGAGGCACAATCACGCGTTTAGCGCCATTTTGGTTTAAGCGTAACGCCATCAACACGGCTTCGCCTAAGGCGCTGGCGCCATCGTACAATGAGGCGTTGGTGACTTCCATAGCCATCAGTTGGGTCATCATGGTTTGATATTCATAAATCAGTTGCAAAGTTCCTTGACTGGCTTCGGCTTGATAAGGTGTGTACGGCGTTAAATACTCACCGCGGGAAGTAATTTCCCACACCGCCGCAGGAATAAAATGTTCGTAAGCGCCGGCGCCGATAAAATTTCCACCGGGGTTAGCTTGGGTTCGCGTTCCTGTATCACCCGTGTGAGAGCGCCTTCGGTAAGTCCTAACGGTGTTTTTTCCAGTTCGTATCTAGGTAATTCTGCCGGAATTTCTGCAAATAATTGCGAAATTTCCGATAAATTTAAAGTAGCGAGCATTTGCTCTACATCAGTCGCAGTGTGAGGTATAAACGGCATAGATTACTCTGAAGTTTCCAAAGTTTGTTGATATTTTTGCGCACTCAACAATTGTTTGATCTCATCTTGATTGCTAATTTTTAAACGGAATAACCAACCTGCGCCGTAGGGATCACTGTTAACGGCGCCAGGTTGTTGTTGTAATTGCTCATTGATGGCGATTACAGTGCCACTCACAGGACTATAAACATCGGCTGCAGTTTTTACAGATTCCACCACCGCAACCTCTTCGCCAGGCCGCGTTTCCTTATTCAGTTTTGGCAACTCGACAAATACTAAATCACCCAATAAATGTTGAGCGTGATCGGTAATTCCAACGGTAACTGTTTGGTCCAGCTCCTCCCGCACCCATTCGTGTGTAGAGGTATAACGTAGGTCTTTTGGATAAGCATTCATAATTAACTCCTGAGAATCGTTTTTTCTACGGATTTGGATTGTTTTATAAAAGGCAGCTTAATGACGCGCACCGGTATCATTTTGCCTCTGCGCTCCACCGCCGCCTGATGCACTATGCTGGTTGGAATACGAGCCATCGCAATGGCGTAACCTAAGGTCGGTGAAAAACTGCCGCTGGTGATTTCACCTGCGTCTATGTCATTAACCCAAACACGCTGGTGATTACGTAAAACCCCGCCTTCAGTCATGATTAAACCCACTAAGCGGCGTTTTAATCCTTCTTGTTGTTGCCGTAATAATGCTTCACGGCCAACAAAATCACGCGCGCTGTCTTGCCAGGATACAGTCCATTCTAAATTGGATTCAGCAGGCGTGGTGGTCTCATCCATATCGGCGCCGTATAAATTTAAACCGGCTTCTAGGCGTAAAGTATCACGCGCACCTAACCCGGTCGGCTGTATTTGCTGCGCCAGCAAACTCTGCCACAATTTGGGTGCATCTTGAGAAGGTAGAATGATTTCAACGCCGTCTTCTCCGGTGTAGCCGGTCCGGGAAATTTGCCATTCATTTTCAACTAAAAAATGAAAAGGACGTAACTGCTTAGCTTGTGCCGCTAAATTGGCAGGCAGAAACAAGGGCAATTTAGCTAAAACCTGCGGACCTTGGATAGCGATGATGGCTAAATCGGGACGTTCATGAATTTGCACCTGGTAAGTAGCGGCGTATTTTTGCAGCCAGCTTAAATCGACATTCCTTCGGCTGGCATTCACCACCAAACGAAAAAAATCGGGTTGTAACCGATACACAATCAAATCATCGATGACCCCGCCTTGTGGATTAAGCATGCAACTGTAAAGCGCTTTGCCATTTTTATTGAGTTTTTGCACGTCGTTGGCAAGTACATGGCGAAGAAAAGCGGCTGCATCTATTCCATGGATATCAACCACACCCATGTGCGAGACGTCAAACATGCCGGCATGTTGTCTAACCGCATGATGCTCGGCAATTTGCGAGCCGTAATGCAGCGGCATTTGCCAACCAGCAAAATCCACCATTAAGCCGCCAAGCCGGCAGTGTAAATCGTAAAGTGCGGTGTGTCTTGCCACCAGGACTCCCCCTTTATTTTTTTAGGGTTCCATCTTAGCGCTTTTTTTTTCTTTTGTCAGCTTCATAGTTGCAAGGAATTCAGCTGCGCTGCCGTTCATAATGACTGTGTGGAACTTCAGATAAATTTATTGACAATATTTTGTAAAATTGTTAACAATGGTGGTTTGCTCTTAAATTCAACAATTATTGGTTAAGGAGAAACCTATGCAAAATGGAGACTATTATGCTCAACTTTATAATCAGCCCGAAGAAACAATCTCTGATAAACGAAAAAAAGAAATCACAACGATGGTTTCAGATTTATTTCGGTCTATTGAAGATAAATTATCTAACAGTTCAGATGCTTCGGCGAAAAGACTTTATAATTTAGTTAAAACTAAATACACGGGCAAACCCGATTTTAAAGGTCCAGATACAACTGACGATGGCTGGACAATCCTCCGCGACGAAACCATCGAAGATTTATTAAAAAAAGGGTCTTTTTGGGATGATCCAAAAAAACAAGAAAGTGAAATTAAGTCGAAAACTTTTTGGGTTTCTTTAGCAAAAATATTTGAAGTTTTTTATGCCATATCCACCGCTTATTTAAGCCTTTATGGTTTTCAAAAATATTTAGCAGATAGTTTTTGGCGCTATATCATTTACCCAATCGTTGCTCTGTTTGTCCCACCCGTGGCATTCATTAACTATAACAGTGTAGATGAGAACGAAGTAAAAACTATCATTAAACCCACTATGGAAATAAATGGTTTTAAATTAATAGGGGCAACACGATCATTTTATTCAGAAGCAGATGGCGAAATGGATATTACTTTGGGTTTAAAACCTGAATTTGACCCAACACATCCTAAATACAATCCAATTGCAGTTGAGTTTTACATACACGCTCTAAAAATCTCCATTGATGAAAAACAAAACTACTGGGAATCACTTTGGTTAACCTGGCTAAACTCAGGCGCAGTAACCTTATCCTACTACATTTGCAATTATGCCGGCGGGTTAGCCAATTGGTTAGCGGTGGGAGCTTTCTTTGAGTGGCTAGCAGGAGCAACCCTCCCGTACTGGGAGTATTCTCCTTGGATTTGTGTACCATTGGCAGCAGGTTCAGCATTTATTGTAGCCAAAGCAGGCATTGAATATTACATTCTCTTCACTCGAGAAGGCATTGCCGTCACTAGAAAAACGTTGTTTACTTCCAACAATCCCTTAGTTCAGGTTTGGCATATTGACCCAATTACCGGCGCCAAAACCGCTATCCAATGGTTTACTAACGGCGCTGGCCGAGGTTTACTTTTCTATTTAAGCACAGACACCTTGATAACAACCATTAAAAACCTGACTAACTATCTCTATATCGCTTCAGATTCAGACACTTTGAGAACTGTTTTTAATTATTTAAGAAAAGGAATCATGGGAATAGTTGGCGGCGGCGCTCTTAAAAATACTTTAGATACGCGTATGCGGGCAACCAAACTGCAATTGGATACCTTTACTGTAGAAGGGCCTTTAGGGAAGTTGGTAGTGCCTACTAAGAAATTGTATGAGAACGAGTTGAAGCGAGTTTCCCTTAGCAGTGAAGAAGAATGCGAAATTAATGTATCAGCAATTTTACAAGGTTTAGCATTGGGCGGCCCTATTGGGGTATTGATGTATCTGATAGGAGGGGTGCCCTTGATAACAACAGTACCGGTAGGCTCTCTTATCACCGTCCTGTATTCCATTCTTTGTAGAATGGGTGAAAAAAATCAAAGGGAGTTTGTTAAAGCTAAAGAAAGAGTAGACCAACGGATAAAAAATCATCATGAAAGCAAATTTGAAGTGAAAATTAATGTTCAAGCTGAAGTGAGTAATGAAGCTAAATCCCTGGATAAAAATGGTAATGAAAAATTAACAGAAAAAAATATTGAAACGATTAACTGGTTGCTTAACTTTTTAGATCAACTGCAAAGAGCTACGGGAAGAGGCGGTGACGTAGCGGCGCTGGCTGATGTCGGTGAAGCTTTGTTACTGGTTATGGATTTTATGCTTGCGATGATTTTTGCCATTCCACAAGCCAATGAATTTGGAACTTATGTGGTAGCAAACAAGGGTATCGTGCTCAAAGCGTTGCAAAACATTCGAGAGGGTGCAGGCACTCCGCTAGAAGATATCCAAGGCGTAATCGAATCACTAAAATGTTTTTTAAGTAGACAAGCCGCATTCTTCTTGCCCTGCATAGTTCGCCCTGGTGATAAAACCATAAAGCAAGTTTCTAACTTCAACATTTGCACCTGGCTTTTCTCTGGATTGGTGAACTGGACTTGCTGTTTAAGGAAAAAACCAGCCCAGTCACAAGTCAGAAGGCAAAGCGAAGCAGAACCAACAGAAATTAAACAATCGACGCTCAGTTATCTTTGTTGTTGGGGTAAATCTAGGAGAAGACAACAAATAGTTACAGAAGCATTAACTGCTACTTCACATGTTTGATATCTCTCGCCAAAGCCGGCAAGCCTCCTTGCCGGCCCATGGCATTATAACTAAACCAACTGTGATAACAGCGTTCGCATAGGAACTATCAGGGGTTGTCTTAATGAAAAACAATCCACTTCCTGATAGGGCAAGTCGTACACCGCCTGCACGGCATGAGAAACTTGTAATTGCTGATAGAAATATTTTAAATGAGGGCTGACATGCTGGTTGGCGCTGGTTTTTACTTCTACCATTAACCATGGCTTGGAGTTTTTTACCACTAAAAAATCAACCTCTCGTTTTTCTTTATCACGCAAGTAAAATAATTCATATTGCCCTAAACCTAAATCTGTCCACCAATGAACCGCTTTTAATAGATGACTTGCGACCATGTTTTCAATACGAGCGCCTGACCCGCGAGCTGCAGACCAATCCCATAAATAAACTTTGGGCTCTTTGAGTAAAGAGCGCGCTACATTTTTCGACCAAGGTTGGATGGTAAAACAATAATACACAGCTTTTAATGTGTCTAACCATTGACGCACTGTAGGTTCGGATACGCGAATTTTTTTAGATAATTCGCTGTATACCGCAACTCCTCCGGCTTGCTCAGTTAACAAATATGCCAGGGTTTCCAAACGTGCTATATCATGAATACGGGTAAGCTCACGTAAATCTTCCTGAAATAGTTGTTCTCGTTTGAGGTTTTGCCAACGTTGATAAAATGTTTCGTCTGCTGCTAAAAATGGTTCCGGAAATCCCCCAAATTTTAATAAGTGGTTCCAAGCACTGTCATCAAGACAACGGGGCAGTTGTGTTTCCCGCTTTGCATCTATATTACCACCTAAACATTCTGCGACTGATAATGGATGAATTCGGTAATTAAAATATCGTCCCATCATGCTATCACCGCCACGGCGATGAACATTCAATTTAGCACTACCGGTAACAATAAAATGAGTTTGGTCGCCATATTTATCAAAATAGCCTTTGAGTAAAGTTTTCCACTGCCGGTATTTATGAATTTCATCTAGAATGATCGCACGCGGTTTTACAGCAGCTGTTTCTCCAAAAGACTGTGCCAAAATAGCCGGCATGCCATCCAAAATAAGCGCCCGATCGGCAAAATTATCCCAGGTGAGATAATTGAATTCATAGTTCTCTTCTACACATTGCCGGCTCAAAGTAGTTTTTCCAACTTGCCGCGGCCCGGTGATGAATACCATTTGCCGATAATGATTTAAGTGATGCTGAATAGCGGATAAATAAATTCTTTTCATTCGACTATTATAAATATTACTTTAGAATAGTCAAGACCAAAATAAAGTTTCATTTAGAATAGTCGAGCCCTCTTAGCACCACAGCACCAAGCTGCATCGGATGAAGGGGATCCATCCGAATACAGCCTTGGCGCATGGCCGCCCCCCATTTTGCTGAAGCCTTTCTTATTTCTTTTGACGAGCTGGCTGCTTAAACAGCCAGCCATCAAGACGCGCGCACCATTATTCCCCATAACAGAGAAAAAAAGTACAACATTTGACTCAGAATAAGTTCGAGCAAACGCCAATGCGTCTTCGTGTGTGCCAAAAAGAAATGAACCTGGATAAAACAGGTTTAAAAGAAAAGAGCGATCAGTTAAAATGAAGATAGCCATGTTAACAATCTCCGTTGTTAATGTGGTAAGCGGCCCCGAGTGTTTACTGCACTCGGGTGTCGCGTTCGGATAGTATAATCCTTTTTAAGAAGAAAACAACATTTTTAACGAATTGTCCTTTGAGGATTGTGGCAATAAAATATTTTTTGTCAAAGTCCCCTTGGGCCGCAATGTCCGTCAATTGCGATTCAATAAGATTTCATTTAAAATTAAAAAAGGGATTAATTATTTAAACTCAAGCTGATCAAATACTCCACTAGTATATAAACATCAGTAAAATGAATAGAACCTGTTAGCCCATTATCATTTTTTAACTTTTTTGCATTCGCAATAGCTTTTTCAAGGTATTCCCTTGTTAGTTCAAATAAAACTATAGTGCTCTTAGTATAATTCGGCATGTATTGACGGAGATCGGCAATCAAATTATCACTCACTGAACGCTTACCTGTCGAAGAGTAGGGCTTAGTAGTGTAGGTGAAATGCAGAAGCAACCAGATTTCAAAGCAAGGTGAAGATACAATAGCATGATAGTGCGGTTTGCTTTTCCCTTTATGACTCGGTTTATGGTTTTTAAGCTTCTCAAGTGCTAAATCATAACTTGCGTGATTATCTTGATCAAAGACACAAAATACTTTGTCTATCCCTTCTCGACTTTCAGCAGTTTGTATGGCGAATTCCACAATATTGATAGGTGCAGAGCCTTTGGCGCTTGGCATAACCTCGACATTAGCGGTATTAAGTCTTTTATCTTTGATAAACCCTTTAAAGTATCCTACTTCCGTTTTTTCGCCTTCGCAGACAATCAATACGGTTTCATAGGGAGATTTTTTAGCTGCACGACGGGCTAATTCTTTTGCTGTGCGTTCTTTTCTTTTGTGGAAGATTTTATCTGACCCCATGGATTGCCCTTATTTAAAACTTTAATTCTCCAAAAAAGGGCAATGCTCCATATCGTCCCATCAAATATCCTTTTTCTAAAGCCTCATCTTTACGAGGACTGAAATCCGTAAGCGGATATAATTTTGATGCTTGCTCTTGGTCTTTTTCGATAAACCAAATTTGATCGCGGCGAAATAAACTCGTATCCAGCAAAGAAGTATCATGCGTAGAAAAAATTAATTGTGCGTTTTTCTGATTTAATTCTAAATTATGCATCAAGCTAATAAGGAAATGTACCATCTTAGGATGCAGGCTATTATCTAATTCATCAACAATTAAAATACGCCCATATTGCAGTACATCTAAAATCGGTCCTGCATAAGCGAATAAGCGTTTTGTACCTTGAGATTCTTCTGTAAACAAATCAAATCCAATATTTTCCCCATTATTTTTACTACGATGAAAAAGTGTGATAACGGGATGTTCTGTTTGGGTAAAAGTTTGCTCTGGCAATTTTCCCGCCTCAAATCTAATGCCTACTTGCGGGACTTTTCGCATATCAATTTTAATGTCAGTGATTCCGAGGTCTGCTGCTTGTAAAAATTCAATAATTTTTGATTTTTCTACCCCATCTAATATACGCTGAGTAGTAGTTATAGGCACCAGTAGGGCATTACCGACTACAATAACAAGTTTATTGATAAACCAATTGAAGATTGGACGCAGTTGTTCGCTGTTTAAATTAACAGCCGTTGATAAGAAAAGTGCATTAGCACGGGTGGATTCCTTCCACAATTGGCGCTGCTGACCACCCAAAAGATGTGACCCTAAGTACCAGTTATCTTTTCCTTTTTTGCTGTCATATTCCCTTTCAAACCAGCGCTGGGCTTTACGGCCTACATAAGCCAATAACCACTCATGTACCACTCGCTTAGAAGTCAGTGCGAAACCATATTGATAACGCACACCATCTTCTACGAAAATAATTTCAAATTCAGTCGGCTGCTCAATGGCTTTTGGATCAAGCCTAAAAGGCGTAACATTAAGCGCTTGACCTTCTCGGACACCCACAGCCGAAGTTTCAACCATGCTCCGCATAAAAGCCAAGGCAGAAATAAGGTTACTTTTACCCCCTGCATTTGGCCCATAGAGTACGGCTGAGCGTAATAATTTTGGCGCAGCAGCAATCCCACTCTCCATACAATTTGACTCTTGTAGTGAGGGATCTTTGGCCGCCACCATGCTCAAAACTTGAGGCTCATGGAAGGAACGGTAGTTGCTAACTCGAAATTCAATCAACATATAAGCCTAAAAATATGAATATAACCATAATTATTGCATATTTCCCGCAAAAATCAAGATTATTTTTTAAAATAAGCCAATATAATTTTTGGTCAACAAGTCTCCTAGTGCCATCCTGGTCTGGAACCTTAGCACCACAGCACCAAGCTGCATCGGATGAAGGGGATCCATCTGAATACAGCCTTGGCGCATGGCCGCCCCCCATTTTGCTGAAGCCTTTCTTATTTCTTTTGACGAGCTTGCTGCTTAAACAGCCAGCCATCAAGACGCACGCACCATTATTTCCCATAACAGAGAAAAAAAAGTACAACATTTGACTCAGAATAAGTTCGAGCAAACGGCAATGCGTCTTCGTGTGCGCCAAAAAGAAATGAACCTGGATAAAACAGGTTTAAAAGAAAAGAGCGATCAGTTAAAATGAAGATAGCCATGTTAACCATGGCAATCGCATTGAAACAAACCTTGAAAAAAATTCTTTAATATCCTGTGCCGAAATAATTTTATCCGAGGTAATAACTGAAAGAGTCTGATTGTAAGTAGTTTTTTCTGATATGAATATGCTGAATAGGTAGAGAAGTCCACCCTTTAAAAATTCACTACTCGCTGACTACAAAGTAACGGTCAGGGGTTCAAGAATACACTTCGAAGTTTGTTGAATTTTTATTTAAAACGTTGATCAGCTGTGAGCACTTTGAGTAAATATTGGTGATCCCACCCAGCGGTTTTGCGACGACAGCTGATGCCATGTTGATGAGTGGATTCTTGTTTAAGAAGATTCAGTGCTATCCGTCTCACCAGCGCTAAATTTTCAGCGGAATGCCCAATACGAGATTGATTCAAGTCTTCGCGGAAACTCACGTCTAGAGACCAGTGTAAGTCTACTTCGATTTGCCAATGTTGACGAACCGCTTTCACAAAAGTATTGATCTGCTCGTAGTTTAAACTGGTGACAAAATAGCGGGTGGAATATTCCACTTGATTATTGGTGGTTCGGGTAATATCCACTTTCCCTATCCCTTTTAAACCCGGAAATCGGACGCTAAAACCCGCTTCTTTCCGGGCAGATATCAATGTATAGCGCCGTGTTTCGATTCGGCCATGGTTGTGAAGTTTCTCTACTTTACGTAAGTGTAACATATTTTTATATTTCTTTTCTCCACCTTCGGCTAAAGCAAAAATGGCACAGACGGCTTGATACAACGTCGGCTGATTTTCCTTGAGTGAAAGAACATAATTCGCTCCCTGCCTAATAATCTGTCTGGCAATTTTGGTCTGACAACCCATCGCATCAATGGTGACGGTAGCCCCTGTGACATCAATCATTTCCAGTACTTGGGGGATGGCGGTAATTTCATTGGATTTGGCAGCGGTTTTGACTTGCGCTAACATCATCCGATTTCGAGTAGCCCAGGCACTGACCAGGTGAATGGCGGGATGTCCCTGCCTTTTATTTCCGGACCCTCTCACTGTTTTACCATCCAGGGCAATGATTTCCTGCTTTAAATCAATGCTTAAAGAGGCTATCCATTGGGCAAAACCTCTCTCAAAGGCCACCGGGTCCAAGCGAGCAAATACATGAGCGAATGTATCCGGCGAGGGAATCCCACTCGGTAATTCCAAAAATGTTTTTAACCAGGATTCTTTCGCTAAACCAAATTTATAAATTTCTACCCAATTGTCAGCCCCACAGATCGTGGCGAGAACAGTGATCACTAAAATGTCAGTCAGATTGTATTTAAAATTACGATGGGACTTTAATCGAGGGTCTTTGAGATCTGAAAAATGTTCGAGAAAAGTATTCTCCAATTTCATCAGGCACTCCTTTCCTAGTATAAAACTCACTATTTTATAAAGAAAAAAGACTGATAAATCAAGAGATAGAAAGACTTCTAAATTTGAAATAGGGAGAAGAGAAATTCAATGCGATTGCCATGCCATGTTAACAATCTCCGTTGTTAATGTGGTAAGCGGCCCCGAGTGTTTTAGTCACTCGGGTGTCGCGTTCAGATAGTATAATCCTTTTTAAGAAGAAAACAACATTTTTAACGAATTGTCCTTTGAGGATTGTGGCAATAAAATATCTTTTGTCAAAGTCCTCTTGGGCCGCAATGTCCGTCAATTGCGATTCAATAAGATTTCATTTAAAATTAAAAAAGGGATTAATTATTTAAACTCAAGCTGATCAAATACTCCACTAGTATATAAACATCAGTAAAATGAATAGAACCTGTTAGCCCATTATCATTTTTTAACTTTTTTGCATCGCAATAGCTTTTTCAAGGTATTGCCTTGTTAGTTCAAATAAATTTTTAGCCGAAGGTGGAGAAAAGAAATATAAAAATATGTTACATTTACGTAAAGTAGAGAAACTTCACAACCATGGCCGAATCGAAACACGGCGCTATACATTGATATCTGCCCGGAAAGAAGCGGGTTTTAGCGTCCGATTTCCGGGTTTAAAAGGGATAGGGAAAGTGGATATTACCCCATGGCAACCGCATTGAACTAGAACGTACGCAAAACGTTCAATTTTGGCTCAGATTGAACGAAAAAAATGACCGAAAAAGCGGAGCATAGATGGCTATGTGAGCATTTTGAAGGCATTTTTTCGTTCAATCTGAGGCAAAAGTGGACGTTAGTTGGTTTCAATGCGTTTGCCATGGATATTACCCGAACCACCAATAATCAAGTGGAATATTCCACCCGCTATTTTGTCACCAGTTTAAACTACGAGCAGATCAATACTTTTGTGAAAGCGGTTCGTCAACATTGGCAAATCGAAGTAGACTTACACTGGTCTCTAGACGTGAGTTTCCGCGAAGACTTGAATCAATCTCGTATTGGGCATTCCGCTGAAAATTTAGCGCTGGTGAGACGGATAGCACTGAATCTTCTTAAACAAGAATCCACTCATCAACATGGCATCAGCTGTCGTCGCAAAACCGCTGGGTGGGATCACCAATATTTACTCAAAGTGCTCACAGCTGATCAACGTTTTAAATAAAAATTCGACAAACTTCGAAGTGTATTCTTGAACCCCTGACCGAACTTTGTAGTCAGCGTGTAGTGAATTTTTAAAGGGTGGATTTCTCTACCTATTCAGCATATTCATATCAGAAAAAACTACTTACAATCAGACTCTTTCAGTTATTACCTCGGATAAAATTATTTCGGCACAGGATATTAAAGAATTTTTTTCAAGGTTTGTTTCAATGCGATTGCCATGCTACTGAGGAGTGTTGATCATGGCTACGCCTATCTTATCCGAAAATTCGGAACCCGTCTTGTTATCCTGTCATCAAGGATTATCCGCTGAAGAAATTACGTATGACTGTCTGGAAAAGGCCAAAGCGTTAACTCAAGTCGGAGTGAGTTATCAGTTAAGTATGTCTTTGCCGTTGCCGGCAGCGTATCTATCGGCGATAGATGACTGGTTAGAGTTGGGATTGAAGCATTGTCGGTTAATCGGTGTACCGCGCCGGTTAATGCTGGTTAAACCTTAGAGTACTCAACCGCCACCATTCTTTGCACGTAAAGGGGTTGCCCGCAAAATATTATGATACTATTGCGGCGGCATAATGGATTTGCGACCAATTTTTTGGGACTAAAAAGCGGCCGTGGGTTCATTATGCCATTACTCCTGAGAAATAGGAAATTTTATGACTAAAATTTGGTTTCTTTTTACACTTTGATCTTTGGTTTAAAATATGCTAGATTTAGAATAAATACTATGAGTTCAGTTAAACGGTTAGTTTGGATGGGTTCGGCACGCTCTGATTTAAAGGTGTTGCCATCGGAAGTACAGGACGAAGTGGGCTATGCCCTGTATCAAGCGCAATTAGGTTTGTTCCCCGAGGATGCCAAACCGTTAAAAGGATTTACGGGCGTGTATGAGATCGTCAATGATTTTAATAAAAACACTTATCGGGCTGTTTACGCCGTGAAGCTGGATGATCGGTTATATATCCTGCATGTTTTTCAAAAGAAATCTAAAAAGGGAATGCAGACGCCGAAACCAGATATCGACTTAATCAAACAGAGATTACAGATGGCAAAAACTATTTCAAACCATTATAAAAAAGGAATCCCATCATGAAAGCAAAACAATCCGAAATCAGTTATGAGTTAGGCTCAGAGAACGTTTTTTTTGATCTGGGTATGGCAGACGCGGAAGAAAAATTAGCGAAAGCAGAACTGGCTTTTAAAATTAATCAATTAATTGAAAAAAGAGGCTTTAAGCAAGCAGAGGCCGCCAAATTACTTAAGATTGATCAGGCAAAAATATCCTTATTACATCGCGGTCGTTTATCCGGTTTTTCTATGGAACGGCTTATAAAATATCTCAGCATTTTAGATCAAGACATAGAGATTGTGATTAAACCGCATCGCGCGCGAGTAGAAACGCATTTGCGGGTCGTTTTTCAAAAATCTTAAGCCATTGGAAATTAAAAAACGGTTGTGATTGAGTGTATATCGCGATGACCATAATGGCCGTGTTGCCGGGCGGCTGCCCGAATGCGTTGGCCGTTCAAAAGATTCTCCTCGATGACAGTGTCAGGAAGAAATCTATAACCTCTGAACAGAGATGCCAATCAATGGAGAAATAGACTCTATTCTGACGCTTTTGGGTAGACTGCTTGACGTCAGGTTAGGGTATAGTTCAAATGGACATACTAACATGGAGGCCGACAATAGAAAAAGTGGTACAATTAGCGACTTGACACCCCCGTTTTAGATGGTCTCCATTTAACAATGCTCAAGAAATTGATACCATTACCTATATGATTTTCTAATTTTGTATCGAGCGAGATGGAAACTTTTATTAGGATGATTTCAAGTTCAAGGAGGGTATTGTTATGAATTTTGAAAACGAATTTAAAAAAGAATCATGGGAATTCCTCCCCCCTATCCAGCCTATTCGATTGCCGTTGCCAGATGAAGATAATGGAGATGAAGATCGTGATGCCTGGAAAGCTCTTAATTCTGCGGAAGTGGCAGGATCCTTTGATAGTTTAATAAGAACACTACGTCATGATATTAAAGATTGTGTTCATCATGATTATCGTTCATTACATAGAGATGTAGCACTTTTTTATTCGGAAGATTCTCAGAAAACTAAGTACCATGGTACCCTACTGAAAGCAATTAAAAAGCTCGGCACTAATAAGCGCGGTAAAGAGTATAAATTTTTGTTATTAGAAGCATTAGCTGAAGGATGTGTTAAAAAAGATGAATGGAAATTAGATTTTCGTAAAGCAATTACAAAAATTATCCAACACTTTGGGAATGAATTTTATATTGAATATTTGCAAGAATTACTCAATTCAAAAGAAAGTGGGACAGCTTCAAGGAAAGAAAGCAAGGTAAATGAAGTTCTAATATTGATGTTGGCATTTAGAGATAATTTCTTTAATCAAAGTAACCAGAAATCGCCGAAATTTCCATCCGACCAGTATAAAAAATTGAAGCTTAATAATGCTGGTTTTGTTAGACTTCTTTTCGTTTTTGACAAGTTAATCGAATCATCAAGTGACAGAGGAGAAAAAAAGTATATTGTTATTGTTCAAATAATCGAAATCTTGGAGACTATATATAAAAATGGTGTATATAAACCATATTTCGGTGAACCCTTAATTAGTTCAGAAGAATCGAACGATATGATAACATTTTTTTTAAAAGAAGAGGAAGAAGGATTGGCACTTGTTTTTATCAGGAAATTATGTAGTGACAGATTATTTGCAGAAAATGTAAAAAAAATAAAATCCGTTCTCCAGTCCACACGTCAAAAAGTGCATGATGGTCCCTCAACAGTAACGAGAACGAGAATAAACGGAAAACTTGTTTTTGGTGTCGGTTTGCCTATGGAATTGAGGCCCCACAGAGTATGGGGAGAAGACGAACCCAGTGTATCAGCATCAATATGGGAATTGATTAGAGAACAAGAAACACCACCAAAAAAATTTGACCGACGACTTTTACTTCCTAGAGCGTCTGTATCTTGGTTAAAACCAAAACTGGATAGTAATACTTCTAACTTTGAAGAAAAATATGAACCCATCGCTGATTCTCATGCGCCACAATTAAAAACCATCGTTGAAGACTTGCAATCCATGAGATCAGAGGAAAAAACACTAGAGATTGGTGAAGAGAAAATTCGACAATTAACCAATTTTGCATCAGAAATACTTAAAATACAGAGAGACCAACAGGAACAAATCAACGAAATTCATAAAATTTTAGGACAACAACGACCGCAGTTTAAAAAATGGCTTGATAATGTTCGAAAAAATGAGAAATTAAATCAGTATTACGAGTTTATATCTCAACACCTCATGCAAGCAGTGATTGCTGCCATTGCTATCGGTAGCAATAAACTTAATGTAACTGCTGGTACAGCGGGTTTGGTGTTTAAAGGATTAGGAAAAATTGCTAACTCTATCCCAATTATAGGTCCGGCTATTGCTTTATTAACGGAACCGTTAGAGCAAATGGATAAGGTTAAGCAGATTCGCAATATATCTAACTTGGCACGGTTGTTTAAGAATGATGTCCTGACAGCTCGATGGGTGATTTCACAGTTTGCTATAGAGTTAACTATCAGCAAGCAAGATGAAATTTGTGGGCGGTGCACACCACCGGTTGGATTGAAGGAAAAAATAGATCATTATTGGAAAAGGTTGAAAACTGCTTCCAAAGGAAAACATTTCGCTATTTTCACGAAAGAAAATCTTAATGAGACAACCCATTTAGCTATTTATGATGTTGCAGTGGTTGTGGATGCTGTCGAAAGTAATAAGATAATTCGCGAAGAAGAAATATTTGATCTATCACAAAACGAACAAGAGCTTATTATGCGCTTGTTAAGCATCTTTTCTCCCTCGGATAAACGAGAACCCAGACAATTAGTAGATGCTAAGCAGTTACTTGGGCCATCCGTGGAAGATTTGTTAGCTGTTGTTAAGTCAGAGGGTTATAAACGAACTGCAAAGTTTGACAATTTTGTTCGAGTGAAACTTGGGCAAATAGAAAATAGTATAAGAATTCAATATTGCTCGAAGCTCAACAATCAATTGGATAATATTAAGATATATTTTTCAGCAAAATTAGCACTATTTTTGCTGAAATGTTATGCTATTGCTGCTGGGACAATGGAACGTGCAGCCGCAGCTGTTCCAACGATAAAAGTAATCAATTGTGAAATTCCAGATGTTAAATTAGGAAAATACCGCTTGATAGATTTAAATCATCAGCGTTTATTAGAATTAATGCAGCTCATATTAAATTTTACTGGAATTGAAGAAAAATTAGGTCCTTATGTACTCATAAAAGAATCCGAAAAATTATTTAAAGGTATCGTTCAAATAGCGAATGAAACGGTACGAATTCTTATTTCATATTATCATCAATCATTCACTAAATTATCTAAGGAAGATTTGATAATGGTCGTCGATGTAGCCATTTGTCGAATCCTTTCCTACTTACATAAAAATGTTATTGTAGGACAAAATATTCTGGTATGTCTTCGACAGGGTTGTATGAGTCCTAATCCAGGCATATCAACCATTTTAAATCAAGTTCACGATGAAGCAGATTCAAAAGAACATTGGAAAGCCAACGAGCTATTCGAGCAAATTGGTATATGTACTCCAACCAGTTTTTACTTCCATAGCAATCAGCCTTTCTATCGGTATGGTTACTGTGAAATAACTGATGACGAATTTAACGATTTTAATGCTCATTCGAATAATCAGTATATTGAAGACCGCCATAAAAATTATGAAAAATATATTCAGTCCAATCCCTTGCTTTCTCCACAAAATCTGGAGTCATTGGATTTGATTCCTTTTGACAATAAGGAAGAGAAATATAATCATAATTTACGCCAGCAGGTCAATGAACTGTCTAAACAAGTTGAGTACTTGACGAAGCAAAATCAAACAATTTTAAGTATAATGAATCAATTAATGCGTATCCCACTCATACATCATTACTGCATGGAAGTGGGAGGGATTTTACCGTCAACTTTACCATTTTTTCATGAGCCATCATACAGTAATCTATCTAATGTACCAGTTCAGATATCTATACCAACTGTTATTTCAAACACGTCAGCTACACCTGTTCAAACTATGGCTGATTTACAAGCACTACGTGCTCTGTCAATAACTGTTAGCTCTAGCTCGTCTAGTACTTCTGCTTCTAGCACACAGACCAACAGTTCGTCTACTCGCTCCACCGGGAATAGTTCAAACCAATTGATTACTGGCCAAAAACTATAGTTTTGGCCAGCCCTGAAAACCCCACTAATAGCCAACTAACCTATTGAAAAATTAACCGCCTACTAGGATAATTTCAACAGGGTTTTTGACCGTGAGATTTAATCAACTGTCGACACCTAAATTGGTATGTCTCTTAACACCTCACAATTATGGTGCTGTTTGCTTGCAAGTAGCATCCTGACCGTATTGTGGAACTTTATTACTATTGTAAGAAATAATTCCATTGCAGCCAGGAACTGTATCTTGAAAAGCATGGTTAACAACATTTGGATTGGTAACTGTTATCCAGTAAGCTACTCCGCTAGCTTTATTAACTAATTTAAACTTTATGGCGTAAGCATTGCCTGCACAACCTGAAAAGTACCCTTCTCTTCCAGTTCGATATTGAAATATACCGCCGCTACTTTTTGTATAATTAGCGTTGCAATAACCCGTAGTTGATGAACCTGATGGCACTGTTGGAGCAATGGACGTATTTCCTTCACCTTGAGTCACTGGAAATACGTACCCATCAAACTCGGGGCCATAATCACTAAATATGTTATTATCGAGTGAAATACTACCACCTTCTGCTTTTAAATTATCATCGTCTGCCGCAGCATCTATATTTACTATGGGCGCTCCCAATAGTAAACTGGCAATAAAAATGCTTTTAACTAATTTTTTCATTTCAAACCTCCTTATTTAGGTTAATCCAAGGCTTGAGCGTAGGATACAGAAAACTTTCTATAAAATCCATCAATACCAAGACTGTAATGAACATTGCGAAAAATGGCCTTTTTCGGCAGTATTAGAAACTAATAAAATGCTAATGTCTGCAATTATTCCTAGTATAGTTATCATTTCTGATTCCATTGATTCAGAGACAAGCTATTATTATTCGAATTGGAATTAGAACTACTAGCAGTGCTGCTAGTAGAGAAACGCATACGACATGCTGCAGTTAGGGGAACTGATGGGGATGATGATTCACGTGTATAATGATTTTGCAATAAGGAACTGCTATTCGTTTCATTAATAAAATTGATCATAGGTAAATTCGTTCTGTCTATTATATTAAGCTTATAAATTGGTAAACATGCTGCAACAAATATGCATACAGTGCAAAAAACAATAAAAGGACTATCACTCGCCATCGGATCATTAAATGTGGCGCAGAGTGCAAAAAATATTGCTCCCATCATGAAGAGTGCTGGCACGTATTTCTGATCACTTTTTAGCTGTTGATGATATCGCAATAAAGAATCTCTTCTATTCTTTTCTTCCTCTAATTCTATATTACGCATTCTAAGGTCTCTTTCCAGTCCACAGCTTATAATAGGTAGTATTTCTTGTATTCCCAGGTTTTGTTCTGATCCAATTGACGTAATTTTAGAATCTCGTGCCTGCAAATTTAGATCAGATAAAATTTCTCTTTTCGGTGAAGAACTTAATTTTTTTTCATCTTTATCTTGGAATAACGATGGGTCAGAAAAAAGCGGTATTGATAAGGGAATCTGTGATTTTGGAGTGGACATTATTTGACTTTGGTCACGTTTGTTTTCAATTAATGGCGAATTTAATTGTTTCAACTCTAAACTATTCATAAAGGCGACTTGCGCTTGCTTGTATGCATCTAAACAAGCCTTCCTATATTCTGGAAAATCATCACGCTTTAAACCTATTAAAACTGGTATAATTCCTAATGGTTCAAACTGAGTCAAGTCCTTAATATAATCCATTAAGGATTTCCACTGGCCTTGCTCTAGCGAATACCACTTACCGCATTTGCGAACAATATTTTCATTTATCTCTTTAATAAAAGTAGTTTTATATTCACCTTCAAATAATAAAGGCAGGAAAAAATCTGAAGATTTTTTAATTTTGGCCTGTTTTAAAGCAAAATCGAGTTCTTTACGTACATTAGTCTCACTACCCAGTTTTGTTCGTGCACTATAGCGATTCGTACCGATTAGCAACACGTACTGACTACTATTAATGCCTGCTCGCATTTGCTGTTCAACATGTCCCCTCATGTTCAATATATCTAACCAAGGCTCCAATCCAGCAGCGTCTAAATCAGAAGCTAGCTGCTTGAGAAAACACTGCAAATAAGTCAATTTTGCTGTTCCTTCATCTTCCCAAGCATAACTCAAAAACACCCGAGGTCGAGTTATTTCTAATCGAAGTGCTTTATCTAATGTTTTTGGCAAATGCAATACCGCCTTTTCTTTCATCATTTTCTCAACTATCTTGAGAAAATTCTGTAACGATCTTTGCCAGTCTTGTATCTCAAACTGTTGTATGTGATGGTGAAGTTGATCTAGTTTTTCAACCTTAATCGGAATTGTAGTGTGTTTACCCATTTTTTCAAAATTTTTTACTTCCTGTAACATATTCAAATATCCTTCAGTGGTGAATTGGAGAAAAGTATCTCTAAAAATTTTAAAAGTAAACAACATTGCCAAAAATAACCTTTTTCGGCAATGATCAGTTTGTTACCAGATAATATTAATGGCTTAATTTTAAGCAGGATCAAGAATACTGATAACACGATTAACTATATCATCAATGGTTATTGTATCCAATGTTTCTATGTATCTTGCAGAACCTGCCTTTACCCTTGCCTCAATATCAAATGAACGCACTTGATTACAAACTGCAACTCCGGTTGTATCATGCCCCATAATAGGTACCGCAATTCCCATATCTCTTGAGAACTTACCACCACTTGTTACAGGAACGGTCATAGCAATTCCAAGCGCATTAATCTCTTTTGAAGTGATGACAACAAACCGGTGCTTATCTTGCATCTCCCGACCTGATATCGGATTAGGATCAATCCAATAAACATCACCTCTTTGTATAATCCTGCGACTGGTCATGTTAATTCGCGGCCTACTGATTTTCCTTCTAGTGACCACTGCGTTGCCTTATTAAGGGCCTTCAAGTTCTTGGCTGTTGCACCATGTAACAGCTCATTCAATGTATAACGCTTCCGTTTTGTTGGATGTGCAATAAAACCTTCTTTACTCACACTCAGTTCAAGTGTTGACCCAACCCCAATATTCAATTGCTTGAGCACTTCGGAAGGGATAGTTATGATAGAAGCACCACCTTGTTTACGGATGTTTACAGTAATCATATTGATATCCTCCACTAATTTTAACTACTTATTCTGTATTAATAAGTATAGCAAAAAAGTAGCACAAATGCAACACTATATAATTTGGCACAGGATAATAGTTGCCAGCCCGAAAACCGTCAAGATTTCCGTATAGTCCGAAAATATCCTTAGAAGAAGTGGCACTAACTGAGGTGTTCGAACCGTCGGCTATACTGCTGGATTTTTGAGTTCCAGTAAAAAATATACTCGTTATAGGCTTCTATTGAGGTCAAAAATTGAATATGTTGTTCGGCTTTTACTTTATACGCAAGAATATTGGTTGCCCCTTCGCGGTAAACCTTTTCAAGGCGATGGTGTCCATCAATAACATTAAACCTATCTGGAGCAATTTCAGCTAAAATAATCGGTTCCATAGTGTTTGCAGATTGGATTGTTGACTCGTTCAAATGTTCAGAAGAGGATCTGATATCTTTTATAGAAACCACTTCTGGTTGAAACCTATGCGGATTAGCTTTGATAAACACCAAAAGCTTGGTAATGTTAAATTCAAAAATACCATTGGGGTAAAATTCATCTCCGTCATCTTTTGAGATTAGCTGAAACTTATTATTTATTTTCATTTTCCTTGATTGCAGTGATATCATCTCAATCGCCATAAAGTGAAAATTTCTGGACACAATCTTTATGCACATAGCGCCGTTCCCGGGAGCCAAACCGGGCTTAAACACCCTCACTATCCATTTCTAAAAAATATACCGGATTTTCGTCGATTGACCGGTCACATACGTCACAGATCGGACAAAAATCGTCCCTGACCTGTGTGGTATTCACTTTCATATGCACTCCTTGCGTTTAATGATACTCATTTTTTAACTCTTGGAGAACTTGGAGATAATGTCGTTAATAACGACTGACCGGCGGGCTTCAGGGTTCCATCGCCGTTCACGTAGGTATAAAGTGTCGCCGTGGTGATACCTAATTGTTGGGCTATTTCTGAGGAGACGGCTTGAGAGTCAGCCATAGCCGCCATCGCCATTCGTAAGGTCGCCACACTCATCTTCCGAGGACGCCCACCCATCCGGCCTCTAGCACGTGCTGCTCTCAGCCCTGCTTGAGTCCGCTCAACAATTAGCTCTCGCTCATATTCCGCTAATGCGGCAAATAAACCAAATGCCAATCGCCCATTCGATGTGGTGGTGTCAATCTGCGCGCCATGCCCGGTTAGGACTTTAAATCCAACCTGGCGTTGACGCAGCTCATCCACCAGCGTCACCAAATGCTTGAGATCGCGACCCAACCGGTCAAGCTTCCAGACGACCAGGGTATTTTGCGGTTGCAAGGCTTTTAAGCACGCTTGCAGGCCCGGTCGATCATCTCTTTTCCCCGAAGCAAAATCTTGATAGCACCGTTCATCACTGACACCGGCGGCTTTGAGGGCATCGCGCTGCAAATCCAGGGCCTGAGAGCCATCGTTTTGATTGTGGCAATAAAATATCTTTTGTCAAAGTCCCCTTGGGCCGCAATGTCCGTCAATTGCGATTCAATAAGATTTCATTTAAAATTAAAAAAAGCAGCCAATTTATAAACTATTAAGGATGGTTTTATGCAATCACAGAATGCTAAAGAAATCATGACCCAAATTATTGCTTCTCAACCGGAAGATGCTTCGTATGAAGAAATTATGCGTGAGTTATCTTTGATTGAACGAGGTATGGAAGATGTCAAAAAAGGTCGTTTAATAAGTCATCAAGATATGGAACACCGTATTCGTACATGGCAAAAATAAGGCGGACATTGGAAGCCAAAAGGTGATTCAATCCTATTGCTGCGCAAAGAGTGGTTTCTGAGATTTTATAAAAAAGTAGAGACTTAAAAACATTTCCCTGAGCTCGGCTTAAATATCGCAATTTTCATTTTGACAGTTTAGCTAATTCTTGTGTCAGTGAGTATAAATCGATCGCTTCAATACCATGACCTAAAGGAAAGCGGTCCGTGCCGGCATATACTAAAAAAGCTTTATGAGGCTGCAAATCCTCTAGAGCGGAATAAAAACCTCGCTCCGGTTTAGCTGAAAGACTACGTTTAATTTCAATAGCCCATAATCCATGGACGCCACCCAGTTCTAATATTAAGTCAACTTCGGCGCCGGCTGCGGTACGATAAAAGCTAGCTTTGACGCCATTAGGTGCTGCGGCAAGCAAATTTTCAATTACAAATCCTTCCCAACTGCTACCCACAACTGGATGTCCTGATAATTGTAATAAATCAGGAATTCCCAAAAGGGCATGAACCAACCCACTGTCGCGCACATAGATCTTAGGCGCTTTCACCAGGCGTTTGTTGATATTAATGAAATAAGGATTCAATCGCCGTACCAATAATAAATCCACTAACAAACTAATGTAATTCGTGACAGTTGGAGAGCTGATTGAAAGACTCGTGGCGAGACGAGAGGCATTGAGGAGTGTTCCCTGATTATGCGCCAACATAATCCAAAGTCTTTCTAGGGTATTAGACGGAATGCGAATGCCAAATTGCGGTATATCTCGTTCCAGATAAGTGTGGATGAAATTTTGCCGCCAAATGAGACTATTCGCATCATCAGCGGCCAAATAACTGTCAGGGAAACCACCACGCAGCCAAAGTTGATGAATTGCTTCTAGACTCGAACCGGTTTCCGATACAGATAAAGGATTTAAATGGATATATTCGATACGCCCCGCTAAAGTTTCTCCCGACTGCCGCAAGAGATCGATGGCTGCAGAACCCAGGACCAGAAAGCGACCATAGCGCTGACCCTTGCGCCTCCCTTCGTCAATTAATCCACGCAAACTCTGAAATAACTCAGGCATACGATGAATTTCATCTAATATCACCAGCTTATCGGCATAAAGTTTAAGAAAAAGCTCAGGGTCACTCAATTTGTCCCGATCGGACTTTGACTCTAGATCTAAATAAAGGGAGGGTCGTTCATGAGCTACAGCGAGTGCGAGCGTGGTTTTACCTACTTGGCGCGGGCCAATAATCCCTACTGCCGCCTGACGCGTCAGGGCTTGTTTGAGGTCATGAATCGCGCTTCGGATAATCATCCTTGCATTTTAAAAACTATTTTTTAAATTTGCAAGGTAAATTCCCCTTAAGCTAGTCAGTGAATGCAGGCTTTTGCGCCAAAACCGGCAAGTCTCCTTGCCGGCCCATGGCGTAACGCATGAAACAATTTTTTAATCCAGGCAATTGATTGGTGATAGCAAACCCTTGGCTGCGGCTGCGCGCCAACCAGACATTTTCACTGCCGAATAATTCTTTAAATCCAGTCATGACCGATAACATTAAAGTATTACTCCCTTTACGCCAACGCTGGTAACGCTGTAATACTCTTAAGCTGCCTATGTCTTGCGCTTTCTTTCGCGCCTCTTGCAATACCTGTACCAATACCGCTGCATCTAATAAACCTAGATTTACGCCTTGTCCGGCCAACGGATGAATGCTGTGGGCAGCGTCACCCACTAAAGCCAATTTCGGTTGCACATAAGCCTCGGCGTGTCTACTGACTAGCGGAATTTGTTTAGCAACCGTCAGACAATGCATAAATCCTAAGCGATTTATTAAAGCGGCTGTGAGCGCCTGATCGAAATCAGCCGCGGAAAGATCTTGTAAGCGAAGGGCTGCCGCTAAATCATTAGACCAAACAAAGGCTACGGTTTGCGGCTCAGATAAAGGCAATACTCCCAAAGGCCCCGTAGGCAAAAAATTTTGCCAGCCGGTATTTTGATGAGGCAACTGAGTGCGAGCCACGGCGATCAGCGCCTGTTGCTGATAGGTCTTTTCGTGAGGATTAATTCCCATTTCTTCCCGAACCCAAGAATGCCCACCATCCGCACCGATAATCAAATCGGCAGTCAATAACGACTGATCCTCAAGCGCTAATTGCATACCGGCGGCGCCGTGCATTATTTTTTGCGGTTTCGCCGGCGAAAGTATTTTCACATGAGGATCCACCGCCAAGCGCTGCCACAACACTTTAATCAGCGCACGATTTTCTACAATATAACCGAGCACAGGTTCACCCATCTCTGCACTGTCAAAACGAATTTCCCCGCCGCCTTGATGGTCCCATACTTGTAGAGCACACAACGGCGTCACCGTTTCGGATGGTAATTGCGGCCAAATATTTAAGTTCATTAAAATTTGTTGAGAGACTATATTGATGGCGCTGACACGTGCGTCCCATTGGTCTTTTTCCCAATCCAAGTCCGGCAATTTATTTTCGATGACTGTTACGGCAAAATTTTCACGAGCTAAAGCGCTTGCTAGGACTAAACCGACAATACCTCCACCTACTATGATAATCATATAGCAATTCCTCGCGCTAATTTTGGCAGTTTCCCTGATTTACCTAACAACCGGCTGGCCAGCCGATGTTTCAATGGTGGAATTAAACCCATAGTTAATAAACCAACGCCACGCACAGCGCCTAATAATGGCAGGCGCAAATCGAAAAATTCTCCAACCGAGCCGACAAACCGGCTAATCCAACGTTGATCTTCGTCCCGTAGCTGCAGATAATCTTGCAAAACTGTTTCAGCTCCTAAACTGAAGTGTTGCTTTCGTGCTGCTCTCAAAACTTCCGCTAGCCAGGCGACATCACGCAAAGCTAAATTGAAGCCTTGCGCGGCCAGAGGATAAAGTGTGTGTGCAGCATTTCCCATCAACACCACGCCCGGGCGAACTTGTTCTTTGGCGAAAACCATTTGTAAAGGAAATGCTTTGCCTCGCTCCAGTACCCGTAAATGTCCAAGCCGTCC
Organism: uncultured Pseudomonadota bacterium; assembly: GCA_963795715.1. Classification (GTDB taxonomy): domain Bacteria; phylum Pseudomonadota; class Gammaproteobacteria; order Coxiellales; family Coxiellaceae; genus JAFEDN01. The sequence continues at coordinate 841,645 of CAWCIY010000003.1, read as the reverse complement.
CCGTAAAGAAGAATAAAAAAAATCATTCAACTGAGTTTCTGACCATTGGCCAACGGATGCGGCTAATTCTTTTTTTAAGGTCCAAACAATTCGACAATGTCTTGGGTTCTTTAATGGCATCACGGCGATTACGCCCTCTTCGACAAACCGCTCATAAGCACAAGCTGAGTGCATTTGATCCAGCTCTAGAGTGAACGTAAGCGCTACGTCTCCGCTGCTACGTTCTATGGCTTCAATGCCTAACAACTCCCGTGCTGGAGAATGGGCGCCATCGGCAATGACCACCAATTCGGCAGCCCATTGTTTTTCGCCTTCTATCGTTTGCGCTATCACTTGGGTCAGTCCGTCATCCCGCGACTTGATCGCGGAATCTCGATTTTTTATGTGCAATAATTTTTGGATTGAAACATACTTTATTCGGCTATTGGCTTCAGCTGCCTGATACAAGGCATTTTGCAATTCACCAATAGGTACTACATAACCCAAAGCGGGCACATTTTCTTCTGCGGCTTGAAATTGCAAAAATCCAAAATGATTTTGCTGGGAGATATGAACTTGCTTAATAGGCTGGGCTAAGTCTGCTAATTTAGGCCATATTCCTAAATTCATTAAAATTTGTTGGCTAATATAGTTCAGGGCCAGAGGTCTAGAATCAGCAGCTGTGTCTTGCACCGGTAAATGCGTTTCTAAAATGATTATGTTTAAATCGGCGCTGGCCAGGGCGGCTGCTAAGCTAACGCCAACCAAACCGCTGCCTATAATCATGAGGTCGTAATTTATTTCCATGTCATCTCTCATCAAAACGGGGAGCAGACCTGTAAATCTGAAAATACCTGCAAAATTGCCGGCAAATCTTTTTCAAGAAATAATAACTTCAAATTGGGCCCCGCATCCTGGGTAAAATAAACCTCAACTCCGGATTGACGCAACTGCCAAACTTGGCGCATGGCGGCTATGGTTTCCGGCTGAGAATAAATAATGGGAGGCCAAGCACTCATCATCGTCGCATGCATGGCTAAAGCGTTGGCTTCCGCTACTTGACCTAAGGTGGCAAAATCTTTAGAGATCAACGCTTGTTTTAAGATGATCATATCTTTCCGCACCTGTTCGGGCCAGGCGGTATATAATTGCGAAGTTTGAACGGTGCGTTGCATGGCTTCACGCGATGACAAAGGCTTTTGCTGATCGCTTAGCAAATGCAATCCTACACGCAATTCCGGCCAAGTATGCACAAGCAAAATCCCATGACTATCCATGCCGTCATCGGCCTCGCCTGCTTGCCATTCCACAAAACCCTGCCAAATAGAACGAGACGCGCTACCGCTGCCTAACCGGGCTAAGATTGATAATGCTGCAGGCTGCAGACGCCAATCATATAATTGATCTAACGCCAAAGTGAGCGCAGCAAAGCCGCAAGCAGATGAAGCCAATCCTGCCGCCACAGGGATATTCATGTGGGTATCGACCCGATAACGCGTAGCAAGCTCAGGCCGAAATAAATCTAAAAACACACTCAGTCTTTTACCAAAAGAAGTCGCTGCCTCTACAGTCTGACCATTCAAAATAATCTGATCTGCTTCGGCGGCAATTTCCTCAATGGCAGTCAAAGCGCCCTTTTGGCCTAAACTAATAGATAAGCTCGCAGTTAACGGTAAATTGATTTCACTGTTTCGTTTACCCCAATATTTGCACAAAGCAATATTGGTAGGAGCAAACGCTTGGCTTTGTTTACCTGGCCCTACCGGCTGATAGGATTTATGATTTAAAATTTTTTTAACGACTGTATTTTTATTCATAGATTCGAATAACCTTGCTGACTGATTTTTACTGGGATTTGTTTCACGCCTATTGTTTGTTGTTCCATGCTGATTGGAAATAGATCCTCAGATATTGTACCCAATCCGATGATGCAATCCCCTAAACCTGAACCGGAAATTTTAGCTCCGTGTATTTGGGGTTGTTGCCGCAACTGCGAAACCAACTCTTCTAATAAAGGGGTGCTGACTCCCAAATTCGCTTGCAAACCATGATGTTGATTCATTAATTGTCCTAGGGTTTGCCATTCTTGTTTTTCTAGGGCTAGCACCGCTTGCTGTGTGCATTGTTCCATTTCTTCATAAATTCTTTGGTACCAAACGGGTTTTAAACGTTGTTGCTTGGCCACAATGGCTATCACTTGTTTGGTTGGCATTTTGGCGCCGGAATAAACCAACGACAATTCCGGACGGATGTTTAAAGGTTTTATCTGCAATGGATCTGCCCGGTACGCCACTATGCCGCCAAAAACCGCCGCGGCGACATCCGCACCCGATCCAACTCCTTGCACCTGCAAAACTACTGTTTTTGCTTCTTGAAACAATTCTTGGGAAGAGTACGGCAATCCCAACCACTGTGATAAAGCACCTAGGGTGGCCACTGTAACTGCTGAGGAAGAGCCCAATCCCATGGTGGAAGAAAATTCAGCCTTTACCGTTAAATCAAAACCTTGTTGAAAATGATTTCGGTAATGATCTAAAGCAGTCAACACAAATTCAAAAGGGGGCTGGATGGTAAAATCTTTTATATTAAAAACTCGTTGTCCTAAAGGTGAGTGTAAGTGAATTTGTGAGTCCGAGCGCGGCGCCAGTTCTACCCTGATACGTTGATCTACAGCGCAGCATAGGGCCAGTTTTCCATGCAATACCGCATGTTCACCAAACATCATTAAACTACCGGGAGCCGAACCTGAAAATCTCATACTTTTTAACCCTGCACTGGAATACGTATTTTACAATAATCGTAAATTAAAGTCATACACAGCTTATCCAGCAATAGCAATTCCCAAGAACTTGCCATCCCACATAGGCGTCATCCCATGGCCTTACTGCGAACGCGTATTTAACCCTTCCTTCCAAATATTTGATTTTTAAACCCTATGCATATTCCTCTAATTTTCTGATTTCATTCAAGAATGCATCTGTTCCAATAATGATGATCATCCATATTTCGGGAGTAAGCATTAAAATATATCGAGTAAGCTAGAGCGATTGCTGAGCAGTCGTTATTCTTTAAAAGAGAGAATGTCGAATCCAGAAAATAGCTCGACCAACACCAAAAATAATTGCCATAAGTAAAGCTAACATTCCGCTATACGTATAAACAGCTGCAATCCACCTTTCAAACACGGTTGCTTGATGCCACAAGTCATTATCTTTAAAAATCCAATCATTTGTGCTACCTTTTCGTCGCAACCATCTATTACTCATTGCCGTCGCATACCAGCCGCCGCGCAAGAAACGGCCTAGGCCCATAGCTCCTTTAAACAAAGGCTTATATATTGGATCAAACCTGCGGGTAATAAATATAGCCACTAAAGGCCAAGTGAAAAAAGAAATTAGTATGCATATACTGCCCAATATCATGCAAAAACCAATAAACGAAAACCAACTTGGATCATAAGACATGATGTTCCTCTTTATGGTCAGCTTTTCTTACGGTTGATTTAAAGAAAGCTCCCAATGTTAAAGCGCTCGCGGCACCGATAAGAATTATTACCCAACCTTCAGGTGTTAACATTAGAACATCTTCTATCACATAAGGAGCCAAACTTCCTCCTGCCAAATTACCAATTAGGCCTGCCATTTCTTCCAATAGTTCTTCAAACCAATCTCCACCTTCGCGGTAAGTTTGGTAAACTTCGGCGGCTCCTAAGCCTACGTCCAAGGCAATAAAACTGGCGCCTGCATAACGCGCTACCCTCATAGTCCGTACCACGGATTTATAAGCTTCGGTGTCGATGATCTGTGCGCTGGCTGCATCGGTTCGCGATTGTTTTAGCCACCTTTCTCGATTGTTCACAAAGGCTAATTTTTTCATCCCCGTCGTATATGTTTCTCCGTAACGTTTTAAATATTCCTCAAACAGGCGTTTCACTTTACGGTGCGCTTCCATAAAGGCTTGTTTGGCAGCCGTCTTTTCTCCGTATGCCGCTTTGCGGTAAAAATCCAACTTGTTCTGTGTTTCCAGCATCGCTACTCGCATTTCTTTGGCGCTGTCTTTGACAAAATCCTGGTACTGTTCGCCTACAGTCAATAATCCACCATCCACTTCCAGCAGCAAGTTAGAGTGATTGCTGAGCAGTCGTTATTCTTTAAAAGAGAGAATGTCGAATCCAGAAAATAGCGTGACCAATTTCAAAAATAATTCCCATGAATAAGGCTATGAATAAACTGTAGCTATATATACCAGCGAGCCATTTTTCAAATAGCGTCGCCTCACTCCATAAATTATCATTTTTAAAAATTCGATCGTTCATACTTCCTTTTCGTTGCATCCATTTGCCCGTCATAGCCGTCGCATACCAGCCTCCTCGCCAAAATCGACCTAAACCCATAGCCCCTTTAAACAAAGGTTTATACTTTGGATCCAATCTGCGAGTAATAAATATAGCCACCAAGGGCCATGTAAGTACGGCTAATATACCGTTTACAAATCCAATAACCATACAAACACCAACAAATGAATATAAGCTTGGATCATAAGACATGTTCGTGCTCTTTATGATGATGAATTGTTTTTTTTGTAATTATTTTAAAATACTCTGCAAGTGTTAATGCACCTACAGTACCAATAAGGATTATTACCCAACCTTCTGGCGTTAACATTAAAATCCTTTCAACTAAAAATACGGCTCCACTCCCTCCTGCTAAACTGCCAATTAACCCTGCCATATCTTCCAATAATTCTTCAAACCAATCTCCGCCTTCGCGGTAAGTTTGGTAAACTTCGGCGGCTCCTAAGCCTACGTCCAAGGCAATAAAACTTGTGCCTGCATAACGCGCTACCTTCATAGTCCGTACCACGGATTTATAAGCTTCGGTGTCGATGATCTGTGCGCTGGCTGCATCGGTTCGCGATTGTTTTAGCCACCTTTCTCGATTGTTCACAAAGGCTAATTTTTTCATCCCCGTCGTATATGTTTCTCCGTAACGTTTTAAATATTCCTCAAACAGGCGTTTCACTTTACGGTGCGCTTCGATAAAGGCTTGTTTGGCAGCCGTCTTTTCTCCGTATGCCGCTTTGCGGTAAAAATCCAACTTATTCTGTGTTTCCAGCATCGCTACTCGCATTTCTTTGGCGCTGTCTTTGACAAAATCCTGGTATTGTTCGCCTACAGTCAATAATCCGCCACCCATCCCCAGCAGCGCTTCTTTGTGGTCAGATAAGCTGTGAAAAGCCTCAGTCAGTCTGGAAATTGCGCTTAAGGTCGTAGTCGGATAATGCTTCACTGCGGTGATGGCTCTCTGACGGGTGGTGACCGTTTGGCGATTATGATAATGCAAGGCCGACAACAATGCCTGGCGCAGCCTCTGTGCTTCTGAAGTTTTATACTTAGCCGCTTTAAGGTCTTCGGGATTCGGCAAACAGACTATACTTCCCGGTGGCAAGGGGAATCTAGGTCGTGTCGTCACATCATGCGCCCAATGCTCTGTTTTGTTTTGCTCCAGCATGGCGTTAAAATAGGTCTCTCTACCTGCCGGTGTTTTATCCGTGCTGAGCATCTTCGCCAAATCTTCCAGCGTTTCCCCAGGACTGCTGTCAATGCAAAAATGCATAATCCAAGAAATAGTCATGGTATCTCTACAGTTTTTGCGCTTGAGCGATGTTATAACCGGCAATCACCGGGGAGCCCATTTGATTATCTGCTGTTCTTGGCACATAACCCATTTGAATGGTGTCAAATGCTAAAGTTAACAGTTCCGTAGCCAGCGCATCGCCTGCTGCATATTCCTGGCTGAAATGGCTGATCACTACATTGGTTAGGTTTATTTTTTGGTAAGCAAAGGGCGGTGTTCCAGCCATTACAAAATCAATTTCAATGTTAGGGATCACTTTGCTGCTGTGCGCGCAAGAAAACCAATACGGGGTAGTTTGATCAGGCGTTTTTTGTAAATAAATATAACCAAAACTGAGTCCTCCGCCCAATCGTTCGGCCATATTGCCGCTGCGTTGTTGCACCTGCTGCGAAATACCAGAAAATTGAAAAGAGCGCAAATCCACCCAGCCTTCAAAGCCTTGGGTAGAAACACTTCCCTTCACGTCAGGGGTTTTTAAATAAATTGCCACTGGTCACACTCCTTATGATTTATGATTCAGATAGAATAATAAATACTTAAGAGGATGTCAAACAAAAAAAGACATTCCTTAAAAAATGGGAACTGTTATAAAAATCATTGTAATAGTTTTTCTAAAAAATCCATAAAAACCGTGGCTTTTTTATCTAGAAACTGTTTAGAAGGATAAACTGCATAGATACTGAGTGGTGAAATTTGATATTCGTTTAAAATAATTTTTAGCGCCCCGCTACGTATTTCAGATTTCACAGTAAAACTGGGTAAATAAACAATGCCTAAGCCAGAAAGCGCCAGATTTTTTAAATCCAGACTGCTATTGGCTCGAACGTTGCCGTGTACCGCAATGGATGTGATTTTATTACCGAGTTGATATTCCCAAGTTTTATCGACGTTATCATAATGATCAAGACAGTTGTGTTGAATCAGATCTTGTGGAGTTTTAGGAGTGCCAAATTTTTTAAAATAACTGGGCGAGGCACAAGTCACTTTTTCCCAAGCGCCCAATTTACGATAATATAAATTAGAAGCGGCTAATTCACCGCAATGGATGATCAAATCAAATCCACTGCTGAGTAAATCTAACAAATGATTGCCATTGACGATATCAATTTTTAGATTAGGATATTTTTTAATAAACTCAGGCAATGCAGTTGATACATAAAGATGACTGATGGAGCTGGGTAATCCAATCTTTAGAACACCGATTAACTCATGATGTAAATTTTTAATCTGTTTTTGTGCTGTCGTGTAAATCTCAAGTAAATTTAAGCAGTTTTTATAAAAAATAGCGCCGGCTTCAGTTAATGAGATTTGACGAGTGCTGCGTTGTAATAACCGTACTCCTAAGTCGCTTTCCAGCTTTTCAATTTGCCGGGTGACTGCTGAAGTAGATATTCTCAGCTGCTTGGCAGTCTTAGAAAAACTTAGATTTTCAACTAGTTTAATAAAAGTTTTTGCGTTTTCTAGCATAAATACCCAGCATAAATACATTGTTGCGAAATTTGCAATAATCTTTTTCATGATAGCATATTTAAAATGCCAACGGAAATACTTATAGTAAACAGTAACTACATATTAGAGAGGTTTTTATGAATTCTGAAAAATATAATAACGGTTTAGAACTTTTAAAAAAGCTGCATGGCGGCCATGCTGGAGAAGCCCTTGTTAATAGCTTGCAAGATATTTGCCCAGACTTTGTAACCATGACTATTGAATGGGGTTTCGGCAGCATATTTAACCGTCCTGGTTTGGATATCAAAACTAGGGAATTAGCTATTATCGCCGCATGTGTTACATTAGGCACAGCCACCGCACAATTATTGGCACATATTGAAGCCGCAATTAACGTGGGTGCAACTAAGCAGGAAATTATCGAAGTCATTTTACAAACCGGACTTTACGCAGGATTTCCTGCCGTAACTAATTCACTTTTGGCAGCAAAATCAATTTTAGGAGACAAGTAATGAAAATTATTATTATTGGGGCTACGGGGACTATTGGTCGAGCCGTAATGAAAGAATTATCGCAACGGCATTCCGTGATCAGCGTTGGCAACAAGCAGGGAGATTTGCAAGTGGATATTACCGATGAGCAATCCATCGCTGCTTTATACCAAAAGGTAGGCAAAGTAGATGCTGTGGTGGCAACTACAGGCAAAGTTGAATTTGCGGCATTGACGGATATGTCATCGCAAAAATACGCGGTTGGTTTGCAGAGCAAATTGATGGGACAAATTAACTTGGTGTTACAGGGATTAAATTATCTTAATGACTGCGGATCATTCACACTCACCAGTGGTATTTTAAGCCAAGATCCCATTCGCTATGGTTCTTCAGCATCCATGGTTAATGGCGCGCTAGAAGGTTTTGTTAAAGCCGCTGCGATTGAATTGCCGCGTAATATTCGCATTAATGTTGTCAGCCCCACCGTACTAACGGAATCCATGAGTAGTTATGCTAACTATTTTCGCGGTTTTGAACCGGTTTCAGCAGCTCAAGTGGCTCTTGCGTACAGCAAAAGTGTTGAAGGCGCGCAGACTGGAAAAATTTATCGCGTGGGCTGGAGCGATTGCTGAGCAGTCGGGGCGACACCTCACCCCACAAATTAAAAGTGCAATGCCTCATTTTCCTTAAATCACACCAGGTGAGTGCCCTTTAATTCTCCTTGTATCAGCATTGACTGGTAATTATAGTCTTGAACTAACTCACTGAGGTCTTCATTGGCAACAACCAATACTGCACCAGCAGAGTCGCCATACACTGAACCCGCTCCGCAGATCTTAGCAGCCCCGCCACTTTGTTCTACTTGGGCTATGAAATTTTGCACTTGCTGTGGCACGACGCCTATTTTAGTCAATAACCGATGATTATAACGAATCCCCTCAATCAAAGATGCGTTATCATTCTTTTGTAATGCAACATCCATTTGATTGGTAGCTTGTGCAAATTCACTTAACAGTGTTTTATCATTCTTTAAAAAAACAGCCGCTGCACTCACACATTCGCCGGTAGTCGCTGCAGGTGAGCCGGTATTCACTAATAAAAAAGAACGATTTGGAATCGGCCGGGTTTCTTTTGGGCCTCCTTTTTGAAAGCGGATACAACCTCCATGAAGCACCAAATAAACATCCACTCCGCTGGAATGGCCATGTTGCATATTTTCAGCTTCCCACGCCAATTGATAACAACTTTCTAAATCCATTTCCAGTTTAGAAAACTGTGCTACTGCAAACATAGAACTCACTACCGCCGCGGCTGAAGATCCCATGCCGCAACCCATCGGGATACTGGAAGTCGTACGTACTTCTATTCCTTGCGGCAGATTCACTTTGTGATTATCAATCAGATGCGTTACCGCAAACTGCATAAGTTCAAAAGGCTGTTTCAAAACATCCCGTATGCCATATTGCCCTTGCAAAAACTTCTGATATTTATCCTGGATTCCCTGCTTGAACTTTCGCAAAGCAGACAAGCTATGCGCTTGATGATAACGAAAATCGAGCAAATTAAACAAAATATTTTTTTGCTCGGCGGGAGCATAACCACTAATGGCGGTTTCCGTGTAAAGATTAATCGCCATAGCTAAAGCCGGATTGCCATACACTACCGCATGCTCTCCGGATAAAATAAGTTTCCCCGGAGTACGTACGGTTAAACTTTTATAATCACCCGTTTCTTGCACCCGATTATGACGCCGCGTAGCATTTTCCAGACCAATATTGCTTACTTCTTCATAGCAACGTTTATGTTGGGAAATATTCGTTAAATGAAATTTACCTGTGTGATGTTTTGGCAATAAATAATCACTGCCATCGGTAGGTAAACTAAATTTATAAAATTGCTCATATTGATCATAAGACAACTCGATACGATCTTTCAGCAATTGCTGATTTTGAGAAGTGGTGAGAAACTGCCGGTAACCCGGAAGTACCTTCACTGAAAAAAATTCCCCCACGCAACCGGAACCATAACTGTACAGGCCAATTCGTTTATGAGACAAATCTTCCGGATCGTTGTCTAGCAAAGATAACAAACTGACGTACAATGAGGCGGTATAAGTATTGCCGATAATTCGATTATACTGCAAGGCATGATTTAATTCGTTTTGCGCCTGTTCTTTATCTAGAACAACATTGGTTCGTTTGGCAAGCCACCGGTGTGCTTTTTCCACTAAGCCCGGCACGGGTGCATGATAACAAAAACGGGCAAAATCCTGATAATTATTATGAGAAATTTCGGTGTATTTAGCCCATGTTTCTAACAGTACCTGCAAGTACACATCACAAGAAAATTTGCCATCTACCAAAGCTTCTTCACGATAATAGGGACGCCAAAAATCCATGACATCTTTGGTATAAAAACCGCTGGCGCTTTCGATACTGACAATTTTAGGTTGAGTGCTTAACAATAAAGCAATTGCCCCTCCCCCTTGAGAAGACTCGCCCGATGTTTCCAAACCATAACGGGCAATGTCGGAAGCGATTACTAAGATTTTTTTTTCGGGATGTGCTCTCAGCATGGGCAACGCTAACTGAATTGCGGCAGTCGCGCTATAACAAGCTTGCTTTAACTCCACTACGCGGCAATGAGAAGGTAAATTCAAGAGCCGGTGGACATAAATACCCGCTGCTTTTGAGAAATCCAAGCCACTCTCAGTCGCAAAAAGCAAATGGTCTATGTCACTACAATCTTCTTTTAAAATAGAAGCTGCAGCGTTGGCGGCCATAGTGATAATATCCTCACCAGGAGGCGGCACCGCCATTTTATGCTGACCTAAACCTACATAAAACTTATCTACTTCGACACCACGCTTACGGGCTAGGGTTTTTAAATCCAAAAAATAATGAGAAGAATAAAAACCGATGGCTTCAATTCCCACTTCAAGCATGGGTTTTCTCCCTTTCTTGACGCTCCTGCCGGCGGTGCGCCAATCGTTCTAGTTGAATATGACTGCGCATCAACTCACCTGGATTGGTTTGCGCCGCCAATAAAGAAATCTCCCCACAAAGTACAGTAGCTGCAGCAATGATGGCTAAACGCCGAGCGTTCAACCCTGCTTTGCCTTTTTCTAAACACTTCATAAGCTCTAAATTATGGCGTACAAACTCTAAATGCTTGCCGTTACCCACAGTTCCAACAATAATATTGGGTAGAGTGACAGAAAAATATAAATCTTCATTTCTGACTTCAGCATGAACCATCCCTTGCGAGCCTTCTATAATGTTGGCCGCATCTTGGCCTGTAGCCAAATAAAACGCCAGTAGCATATTGGCAAAATGGGCGTTAGCAGTTCTGATTCCACCCGCTAAGGCGGTGCCAATGAGATTTTTTTTAATATGCAAGTTTACTAACTTTTCAGGGGTGGTTTTAAGACGCTGCTGACAAATTTCCTTGGAAATAGTTAATTCAGCTACCACGTATTTTCCTCGGCCTAAGATCCCATTAATAGCCGAAACTTTCTTGTCTATGCATAAGTTGCCTGAAACAGATACATAACGTAGGTGGTTGTGTCGATTCAACAACCAATTCAGCAAAGCATCTGCGGCTTTGGTGACCATGTTGTGCCCAGAAGCATCCCCAGTTTGTAAGGAAAACCGAAGATACAATAAATTACCTACTATTTGACCGTGCCAGTCTTGAAAAGAAGCATACCGGCTGGTTTCTGTTACAACTGCAATGAGGGCGGCCTTCTGTTGATGCAAATCATTTAAAACCTGCTGAGCATGGTGTGCGGTAGGCGCTTCTACTAAAATCGACCGAGTCATACAATCCTGTACCACCACTGCCTGTATGCCGCCGGCTAATCTGGAAACTTTGGCGCCTCGATCAGTTGAAGGCCAAAGAGGTGTTTCAAAAGTTGCCAAGGGAACCATGATTTCATCATTCACCTCCGGACCAATGATTTTAATCGGTCCGATCACTTTCATAGGGACGGCCGCCACGTCAAGCTGCTTCAAATTCTATCTCCTATATTTCTTTTAATTATTTTATAAAAGGTATCTTCAGCCCATGGCACTCTCGCCCCAGGGCAATCGCATTGACACCAAAACGTTGCCTCTCACCCATTGGCAAGGCCATGCCACGTATTTTTAATTTAGGCCAAGAATTATAGCGAACTTTAACGGGGCTGTGAATACACCTTATAAAATACTATTTCTAAAGTTAAATATATGCAAAATTTGGCGAAAAGCCAATTTTCTACAAATCGCAGTTTTAATTGCACCCCCGACATTGCTGATATTTGACCAATTTATAATATTCAGTAATAATCTTGCTTTTTTAGCGCAGAGCAGACGATCAGCTGCTCCATAGCACCTATAGGTGAGAATTTGAATACTAATTCCATTATCGAAATTAACAATTTAACCAAGCGGTATCGCCGCAATTCCAAGCCTGCTTTGCACAATCTAAATCTTTCGATTCATAAACAAGAATTTTTTGGTCTTCTGGGCCCAAACGGCAGCGGCAAAACTACTTTGATTTCCATTTTATGTGGATTGATTTCAGCTACCAGCGGTGAAGTTAAAATGGCTGGAAACTCTATTCCCAGGCATTTATCAGAAATTAAATCTATTTTTAATTTGGTGCCGCAGGAAATCGCACTTTATCCCACGCTCACCTTGCGAGAAAATATTGCTTTTTTCGGCCGCATGTACCGATTACAACGTAAGGTACTTAAAGAACGCACCGAAGAATGTTTACACATCTCTGGCTTAGAAAATTTTTACGATCAACAAGTAGGAACCTTCTCTGGCGGAATGCAGCGCCGAGCAAATCTAATCATGAGTTTAATTAATCATCCTCAAATTTTATTTTTGGATGAACCGGCGGCGCACGTTGACCCTCAATCAAGAAATCTTATTTTCAAAATTTTGACAGATCTTAACGAAAAAGGCACTACCATCATTTATACAACCCACTACTTGGAAGAAGCCCAGCATTTGTGCACTCGAGTAGCTATATTGGATACCGGCGTAATTTTGTGCAATGATTCGCCCATGGCGCTAATTCGAAAGTCACCTGGCGCAACTAGCCTTTCCGATGTGTTCTTTCATCTGACCGGAAAAGAATTGAGAGACGAAGTATGATTACCAGCAATTCCCGCTCTGCGGTCATTGCTTCCTGGTTTAAATCCCTCATCAAGAGGAGTTTTTTTTAATTAGTTATAACTCAGCGGGAATTGCTATATGATTACTAGATTATTTGCAGTTTTTACTAAAGAATGGCGATTGCTTTGGCGAGATAAAGTAGGATTAATCTTCTTGTTTCTGTTGCCCATGTGTTTAGTTCTGTTTATAACCCTGACCAGTAGTATCAGCCCTTCACAAGAACGAAAAATACATTTGCTGTTAATTAACCAAGATCCTTCTGGAGAGTTCACAAAAGGCATTATTACCGGTTTAGCTAAAATAAAAAGCTTCAAATTAACAACGACCATACATAGAAAACCCATTGATCTAAATAAAGCCCAAAAGGCGGTCGCCGCGGGCGATTACCAGGGTGTTGTCATTATCCCAACTGATCTCAGCAAACAGATTAATAGTAAAATTCAAAACCAAACTCAACCCAACAACGTGGTATCACCTCTGCCTGCAGGCGAAATAAAAGTACTGTTCGACCCGGCGGTGCCAAAAAATTTCCAGGAGCAAGTCACCTCAGGCCTGCAATTACTCACTCAAGGCATTGAGTTGGAATTATGGCGGCAGCTAGTAAGTAAAATAACCATGCAAAAGTTACCTCCTGCAGGTCAAAGTAATTTAGTCCGCATCGATACCGACTATGTGCGTATTGATCATGCTTCCAACGCCCAACCCAATGATGTACAACAGAATGTGCCGGCTTGGGCCTTATTTGGTATGTTTTTTATCATTACGCCTTTATCCGGTGTCATTGTGAAAGAACGTAAATTAGGAGTGATGGACCGGCTGTGGATCGCCCCGGTTTCCTTGAATCTTGTTATCTGGGGAAAAATCTGCGCTTTCGTTTGCGTTAACCTACTTCAGTTGATTTTGATGCTGGCTGTCGGGGTATTCATTTTACCTTGGTTTGGATTTCCCAAATTGAATGTAACCTCACATCCGGGATCTTTATTCGTGATTGGTCTGTCTGCTTCTTTGGCAGCCACTGGTTTTGGTATGTTGATTGGGTCTTTAGTCAAAACCACAGAACAAGCCAGTGTGATTGGACCTTTTATCATTGTTATCTTAGCCTCCATCGGCGGCATTTTTATTCCTCCTTATCTTTTGCCCGAGGGACTTAAACACCTGACCCAATTTTCTCCCATGTATTGGGCTTTGCAATCCTTTGTCGACATTTTTGTACGCGACGCTACTTTAGCTCAACTACTCCCTAATATCATCAAACTATTGTGTTTCGCGTTAGTCACAATTACTTTAGCATCATTCATATTAAAATATTATCGTCGTTAATGAAGTAGATCTATGTTAAATATCGTTATTCCAATGGCGGGCAGAGGCAGTCGATTTGTGAATGCGGGATATAAGATGCCAAAACCGCTAATCCCTATCAAGGGTATTCCAATGATTCAATTGGTTATCAGAAACATAAAACCACAAATACCACATCGGTTTATTTTTATTTGCCAAAAAGACCACGATATTGCTTTTAATTTAGAAAAACAGTTGCAACGTTCGGCCCCAGGTTGTCAGATCATTTTTTTAGACCAAGTGACACAGGGAGCCGCTTGTACGGTGCTTACTGCCCGGCATTTAATCGATAATGAGCATCCATTGATGATTGCCAACAGTGATCAATATATAACAGCAAACATTAATCATTTTTTAAAAAAATCGGTAGAAAAATCTTTGGACGGTTTAATCATGACGATGTATGCAACCGATCCTAAATGGTCCTTTGCCGCTTTGGATGCTGAGGAAATGGTCACCAGAGTCGCAGAAAAAGAACCCATCTCTGATCACGCCACTGTTGGAATTTATTATTTTAGCCAAGGAAAAGATTTCGTTTCCAGCACTGAAACTATGATTAAAAATCAAGAAAAGGTGAATGGTGAGTTTTATGTCGCACCCGTTTATAACTATTTAATAAAGATAGGTAAAAAGATTGGCGTTTTTTCTGTCGGCAGTGAAAGCACCGGAATGTACGGCCTAGGAACCCCCGTAGATTTGGAACAGTTTCTTGCTGACCCCATCAGCCAAACCATTACCGATTCCTACCATGAAGATAATTAGCCATCGGGGTTACTGGCTTAACCCTAATGAAAAAAACAGTCGCCAGGCTTTTGTCCGTTCCTTTGAATTAGGATTCGGCACAGAAACAGATGTACGTGACTGCCAGGGGAAATTGGTCATCTCACATGATCCGCCTAAAGGCAACGAACTGACTTTAGAGGAAGTATTGCAATTGGCAGCGCCTTCCCATCCACTTCTAGCCATTAATGTTAAATCAGATGGATTGGCTTTTGCCATCAACGCACTGATGAAACAATATGATTATAAAAATTGGTTTGTGTTCGATATGTCCATACCTGACACTCGAAGCCAGCTTCTGGCCGGTAATCCGGCCTTCGTTAGAATGAGCGAAGTGGAATCAAATCCTGCCTACCTTCACCAAGCTGCAGGAATTTGGTTCGATGCATTTGATAGCGATGATTGGCGCATTGATTCTCTTAAAAAATTAATTGCCGCCGGCATAACTACCTGCATTGTTTCCCCTGAGTTGCATCAGCGTAATCAATTACCTTTTTGGGACTCTTTAAAAAAACATGGCTTTTCTGAGCATTCTGGATTAATATTATGCACTGATTTTCCAGAGTTAGCATCTAGTTATTTTTCAAACTATGATTAAAGCAGTCATTTTTGATATGGACGGCGTCCTTATAGACGCCAAAGAGTGGCATTATGAGGCCTTGAACAAGGCCTTAGTTTTGTTCGGTTATGAAATTTCACGTTATGATCATTTAACCTCATTCGATGGCTTGCCTACCCGTAAGAAATTAGAGATGTTGAGCGTCACCAGCAATTTACCACGTGAGCTACATGATTTTATCAATAACCTCAAACAATCCTATACTATGGATTTGATCTATGAAAAATGCCGTCCACGCTTTATTCATGAATACGCATTATCTCAGTTGAAAAATAAGGGTTACAAGTTGGCGTTAACCTCCAATTCTATCAAAGCAACCATTCAAGCCATGATCCACAAAGCCGGTTTAGAACATTATTTTGATCTCATACTTTCTAATCAAGATATTTTAGAACCCAAACCCAGTCCTGAAATGTATCAAAAAGCGATGCAAGTTTTAGGATTTTCGCCGACTGAGTGCTTAGTTATCGAAGACAACGAACACGGGATCAAAGCTGCAAAAGCTTCAGGCGCCCACTTATTGATAGTAAGAAGCGTGGATGAGGTTAATTATCACAATATAACGGCAGCCATTGCTAAAGTAGAAGAGAGGGTGCCGGCATGACGACTGTTTTAATATTAGCAGCCAATGAGGTTCATGATATTCGAGACCGTGGTTATCCGCTTTGCCTAACTGAAATTGAAGGAAAACCATTAGTCCAGCATTTAAGTCAACGTTGCAACACCATACCCAATGTCAAAGTCATTTTTACCGTCCGCAATGAGGATTGTAAACGATGGCATCTGGATAATATGTTCAAACAACTCACTACCCATTGCAAAGTTTTGCATGTAGACCGCGAAACAGGGGGAGCTGCCTGCACTGCTTTGCTTGCTGTTGCAGATATCAATAATGAGGAACCACTATTAATTATCAGCGGTAATGAGTTGCTGGATGTTGATTTTTACGCAGTCATCAGTCAATTTGCTGAAAAAAACTATGATGCCGGAGTCATCATTTTTCCATCAGTCCATCCGCGGTATTCTTATGTTCGTTTAGATCATGAAAACCGAGTGGTTGAAACCGCTGAGAAAAATCCTATCAGCAATCATGCAACCGCTAGCTTTTATTGGTTTAAACAAGGTCGTGCTTTTGTTGAAGCAGCGCAGAAGATGATTTTAAAAGGTGCACATGTGGACGGTAAATATTATATTTGTCCTGTTATGAATGAATTAATATTAAAGCAAAAGATAATTGGCATACAGCCTATCGAAGCTTCTAGATACCATCCGTTAAAATCAGAACGGCAAATTGACCGGTTCGATGCAATTATAAATAATAAATAGAGGGTCACTTGGAAAATTTCCGGCTTGAAAATATGGTAAAAGGCTGGTTTATAGGCTCTTTTAAACCGAATGTCTTACAAACAGATGCCTGTGAAGTTGCGGTTAAACGTTACCAAAAAGGCGAATATGAAAAATCACACTTACACAAACAAGCCACTGAAATTACTGTTATTATTGAAGGCGTGGTCAGCATGTGCGGGCGAGAATGGCGAGCCGGTGACATTTTGAAGATTTTTCCAGGAGAGGCCACTGATTTTTTAGCCATAACCGATGCAGTAACGGTCGTGGTGAAATGCCCCGGTGTCATCAATGATAAATTTTTTGTCGAGTAAACAAAACCCTGAAAGTACGATAGAAACATTATCTTTGTTGTTAAATTGGCAGGTCATTAACCCAACAATACGGTTAGGAAACACCGTACAACAGTTAATACCTAAAAAAAAAGGAACTGCTTTTATTATGCTAAATCAAAAACTAATTAAATATATAACCGAAAAAGAAGCCGTGTTTTGGGCAGGGAAACACCCGCCTTTGACAAACTTGGTGACTTCTCAACTTATTTTTGATCCAACTAAAGATTTTAGAGAGCCAGCTGCTCATCATGGCCGGTTTTCTGCAGTTTATTTGGTAGAATATAATCTAAGCAAATATAAACAATGGCCGCTGATATTAGATGAAGCATTACGTTTATTAAAATATGGTTCGACCGGGTTATTATTCGTCAGGTTTTCAAATTCTAGCCATTTAAATGTTTTCTCATTCGCTGCTTTCTTACGTAGAAGAAGAGATTTTTCTTTTGAGTTAATTTATCAAGACGCCGATCCCAATGGATCTCTCCTTTACGCCATACAGTGTACCCGGGAAGAAAATACTCCCCAGTTAAACGATTTTGAGTTTGCGATTATCACCAATGGAAAACGACCTGAGAAAGTAGCCGAGTTCATCCGCAGTGTAGCCCATATTCGAGGGCTAGAAAATATTAATTGGAGTATAGCCATTTGTGGACCCGCAAATATCGCCGATAGCCTAGATAAATTAAACGGCCGTTTGCGTTTTATTGAAGAAAGCACTGAACACAGTGACAAAGGCTGGATCACTCGCAAAAAAAATCAAATTGTCGCAACCTCGAAAGCTGAAAATTTATTGATCGCTCACGACCGTTATGCATTGCCGGCTTCTTTTCTAGAACAAATCAAAGAATACGGCCCGGATTTTGCCGTGGTCGTCCCTAAACAAACCGATACCTCTGGAAGCCGTTTCCCCGATTGGGTGACTGTAAAAGAGCCATGGGCATTCTCACCCACCAGCATGCTGGAATATGAAGATTACGATCCTAATCTCTACGTCAACGGCGGCATTATTATCAGCAAAAGAAGAGAGCTGACAACCACACCTTGGAGTGAACTGTTGTTTTGGAATCAGGCCGAAGATGTAGAGTTAACACGCGCGTTTACTGAAAAAGGAGTGACGCCGCGTTTAGCTAGAAACGTTGAAGTCATTGTGACTGATTCACGTCCCGACTTTACCTTTGCTTTCGCCAGAACAGCTTTGATAGCAGGGGAAACTTTAAAACAGGGAAAAGTTGAAATAAATAAAAACATAAATCTACAAAAAAGTAATACCAGCCAGCTCGCGGAAGCGGGTATTAATGCTCCCCCAAAAACTTGGTTTTATTGCGAGAATGGGATCAAATCCATTAACAGCAGCAATGAACTGTACCTGCACATTCTTCCTCACGAGATCAGTCTTTGCTCACTTGAAATCGAAACAATCGGAGTTTCTGACGATTCGCAACTACGAATAACCGCAAATAATCAGCCTCTATTATTAAACTGGTCCAAAACCAATGACCACCAATGGCTGATCAAATCCTCTTTGGAAACTTTCTCAGCCAACACCCAAACTTTGGCGTTGGGATTTTCAGGAGCAAAAGATTTACTCATCAAAGAGCTTAAAATCCAGCGTCCGATGGCTCAGGAATTAAGCTACCCTATCCAGTTTACCAGTAAAAATTTAGCGTGTTATCAATTTTTAGCAAAAGGATGGTCCAATTTAGAAGCTTGGGGTGTTTGGTCAGACGGACCGGAAGCGGTGTTGCAACTGCCTATTCCATCTGATTACAAGAAACAAGATCTCCGATGTTTATTGTGGATTAGGGTTTACGCCCCTGCCCACACCCAATATCAAACCATAGCAGTTTCCTGCAACCAAATGCCATTAACCTTACTGAAGGTAAAAGCCAAATCACGTCCTTGCAAGGTGGTTTTACACATCCCACAGGAACTCGTCAGCAGAGCGTCCGCATTAGAGTTAACGTTTACCCCTCTGTTCCCTTGCTCTCCTTCGGAGTTAGAAGGTTCATCCGATAACCGCAAATTAGGTTTAGCGCTCATTAAAACAAATATTAAAAAAGTATGAAGAAAATTGCGCTGATAGTGGAAGCTGATTTTTATAAAATTCACGTAGGGGTCAGAAGAGTCACCCAGTTTTATTGGCGAAAACTTCAAGAGCAAGGGCATGCCGTTACTTTAGTTACATCCATTGATGGAAAAATTGCAGTTTCTTCTGAAGCACCGCTACCGAATTGGTCTGCCGACTGTCAATTTACATGGCAAAAAAAACGCAATACTGCACTAGAAGATTTCGATGAAACCATCGTGACTGCACCCTGGATTTTAGCCTCCCATGATAATTTGGCAAGCCACATTTCAGTGGGCATAGTCCATGACATGGTTCCCAATTTCCTAGCCTTAGGTATTTTGCAAATACCTGGGACTGAAAATATTTATCCATTCGCGTTCGAACACGGCAAAGGATATGAAGCTTATATTAAAAACGCTCAACAAATTAATTGTGGCAGTGAGAGTACTCGACAGGATTTCATTCAACTTTATGGAAATGCCGTTCGAAATAAGGTGAAAGTATGTACCCCATTTAGCGATTTTGGCGACGGTACTATTATTCAAAATAGTCAACCAGACTGTGTGTTGTTAATAAATGTCCTGGACTACAGAAAAAATTTTTATACTGTTTTAAAAACTTTAATGCAACTAGCCGGCAAAAAAAACCTGAGAGTAATTATTATCGGCCAAGAGCGTATGCCGTTCATAGAAGTCCAGGAATTTTTTAATGCTCTAAAAACCGTTTGTGAGCAGGTAGAATGGTTCCGAACTCCCAGCGACCATCAGGTTGAACAAATCATGCAGCGGGCAAAAGTCTTGTTTTTTCCATCTATTTATGAGGGTTTAGGGTTCCCGATTCTTGAAGCTCAAGCCAAGGGGATACCGGTCATTTCCTCCAATAATTCTTCGTGCGGGGAGATTAATCAAAACCCAGGATTAACGGCTAATCCTTATGACCATTCTACTTTTGCTAATTTATTAAGTGACGTCTTAGAGAATAAAATGACTTTTTTATCAGGCCAAGCATTGCGAGACCAGCAACTCCTGTGTTTGCAGGAAAGGAATAAAATATGCTTTGACTCGCCCCCCCTTGAAAACTTCTGATACACTTGTTATAAATAGCCTCCCTTTCAGGAGAATACTCATTGAATGAATTAAATAACAACTACAACGACGCTGTTGTTTCTTTTGATAGCGAATCGCTTATCTTGGTAGATGATCAAGATAAAGAGATTGGCCATAAGGATAAACTCAGCTGTCACGCTGGAAATGGCATTCTCCACCGGGCTTTTTCCCTTTTTATTTTTAATAATCTCGGTGAATTATTGCTACAGCAGCGCAGTGTCCATAAACCACTCTGGCCATTATATTGGTCCAATAGTTGTTGCAGCCATCCAAGACGCGGTGAAACTATGCTTGAGGCCATTAGCCGTCGCTCCCAACAAGAACTAGGAATCACCACTGAATTCCAATATCTATATAAGTTTAAATATCAGGCTTCTTATTCAGATATTGGTGCAGAGCATGAACTTTGTTGGGTTTTTGTAGGAAAATCCTCGGAGCCAATTCAGGTGAACGAAAATGAAATCGCCAGTTGGCGTTTTATTAGTGCGACGGATTTAGCGCAAGAGTTGCGTCAAAATCCCAATCAGTTTACTCCTTGGTTCAAATTAGAGTGGCAACGTTTAACCCAAGATTACCGCGAAGCACTAACCGACTTACGCGTACAATTACCCAAGCAAGCAGAGGTTTAATATGGGTATTCCACTCATTCAAACTTATCGTATTGCTCGATATCTTCTGGGTAAAAAACTGCGGGGGGAAAAACGTTACCCCTTGGTTTTAATGTTGGAGCCTTTGTTTCAATGCAATTTGGCTTGCGCCGGGTGCGGCAAAATCGATTATCCAGACGACATTTTGCGCAAACGTGTCACCGTGGAGCAGGCGCTCGCTGCGGTAGATGAGTGCGGCGCCCCCATGGTTTCTATCCCAGGCGGCGAGCCGTTGATCCATAAAGACATGGCGCAAATAGTAAAAGGAATCATAGCTCGTAAAAAATTCGTCTATTTGTGCACCAATGCCTTGCTGTTAGAAAAAAAGATCGATGAATATGAGCCCTCCCCTTATCTTACTTTTTCTATCCATTTAGACGGCAATCGTGAGCGACATGACGCCTCAGTTTGTCGCGAAGGCGTGTATGATAAAGTCATAGAAGTCATCAAAATAGCCAAAGCCAAAGGTTTTCGAACCAATGTGAACTGTACCTTGTTCCAAGGAGAATCTCCGGAAGAAGTAGCGGAATTTTTTGATTTTGTCACCCATTTAGGTGTGGATGGCATCACTGTTTCTCCTGGCTTCAGTTACGAACACGCTCCCAGACAAGACTTGTTTTTGCCTCGCACCCAAACTAAACAACTCTTTCGCGATATTTTTAAACTCCAGAAAAAAAATAAAAAATGGCCTATCAGCCAATCTAGTTTATTCATTGATTTCCTCAACGGTAATCAAGTGTATCATTGTACCCCTTGGAGTAATCCGACCTACAATATTTTCGGTTGGCAAAAACCTTGTTATCTTTTAGTGGACGAAGGCTATGCCCCCTCTTTTAAAGCTTTGATGGAGGAAACTGAATGGTCAGCCTATGGCACCGGCAACAATCCTAAATGCAACAATTGCATGGCCCATTGTGGATATGAGGGTACTGCCATTAACGATACCTTTGCCCATCCTTTAAAAGCGCTTAAAGTTGCACTGAAAGGACCGCGCACCACTGGCCCCATGGCTCCTGAGCTACAAATGAGGTATAATGACCCCGTCGCGACCGCAGGAGCTACTATCGCCAGCATCTCGGTAGAAAAGTTGCGTAAAACAGCCAAAGACAAACATAATTAACCACCCGTCAGTGTAATGGGGGAATAAGCCATGAGCTTATCGATAAGAAAATTAATCGAAGAGAAACGAGAGCAACAGTTTTCGCTTTATCATAATTATTTAAACCACCAACTGCTCAACGTGTTAAAAACTTTAGGTTTCGATAAACAGTACGTGCGGGCTGAAGGGCAGTATTTATACGATCATGAAGGCCAACGTTACTTGGATTTATTGAGCGGATATGGGGTGTATACTTTTGGCCGCAATCACCCTAAAATTGCCCAGCTTTTGAAAGAAACCCTCGATTTAGAACCTGCCAATATGGTGCAATTTGATGCACCCTTACTCGCGGCCTGCTTAGCAGAAAAATTGGCTGAATTGATGCCGCCAGGAATTAACAAATTCTTTTTTTGTAATTCTGGGACCGAAGCCGTAGAAGGAGCGATCAAGTTTGCCCGCGCAGCCACTCATCGTGAAAAATTACTCTCTTGCGACGGAGGGTTTCATGGCTTAACAACAGGCTCAGTGGCAATGAACGGCAGTGAAATTTTTAGAAAAGATTTCAATCCTTTGTTGCCTGCGGAACGGGTGCCATTTAACGACCTCCAAGCGCTAGAAGCTGCTTTAAAAACTAAACAGTTTGCCTGCTTTGTAGTTGAACCCATCCAAGGGAAAACGGTGATCATCCCGGATGCCAACTATCTGCCAGAAGCCGGCCGACTTTGCAAAAAATACGGTACTATTTTTATTATTGACGAAATACAAACTGGAATAGGACGTACTGGTAAATTTTTAGCTTCTCAACACTGGTCACAAACCGAAGCAGATATTATCACTTTATCCAAAGCACTTTCGGGTGGTTGGGTGCCGGTAGGGGTCATCGCAACTAAACCGGAAATTTTTGAAAAAACTTTTCGCAATATGGAACATGCGGTAGTTCATTCCTGTACTTTTGGTAGAAACGATTTAGCTATGGCCGCTGGATTGGGAGTCATTGATCTATTAACGAGCGGAGATTTATTAAACCAAGCCTCGGAAAAAGGCCAATTACTTTTACAAAAATTGCAAGAAAAGTTATTAAAATTTGAAATGGTCAAAGAAGTGCGTGGCAAAGGCATGATGATCGGAGTAGAGTTTTGCCCCCCTAAAAGTCTGACCTTAAAAGCCGGCTGGTCTTTATTAGAAGCTGCGGGAAAAGGGTTATTCTGTCAGTTAATTATAATTCCCTTATTCAGAGATTTTCGCATACTCACACAAGTTGCAGGACCGAACTGCTATGTCATTAAGTTAATCCCGCCCATTGTCATGAGCGAACAAGATATTGAAGACACTGCCAATGCTTTTGAACAAGTGGTTGCCCTGGCGCATCGTTTTCCCGGAGCCATTTGGGATTTAGGTAAAACATTGGCGAAACACTCTTTAACTTCACGGAAGTAATTTAATCTTGGTAACCAAAAATAACCAAGGTAATGAAGCGAGTTGCAAAACTACAATAAAAACGACAGTCCAAGGAATAGAAATATCATAAATCAACCCCATGGCGGCGCTTCCCAAAAACCAAGCGATACCATAACCCATGTTAAAAATACCGTAAGCAGAAGCGCGCTTGTTGGCAGCCACCATTGTGCCAACGATGGCTCGCATCAAGGATTCATGCGCTCCCATACCAATGGCCCACAAAACCACTCCGGCAAAGGCCACATAAAAATTGCCTAAAAAAACCAAAGGCGCAAATAAAGCGGCAATAAATGTGACGATGA
This sequence comes from uncultured Pseudomonadota bacterium, assembly GCA_963795715.1. Taxonomy (GTDB): domain Bacteria; phylum Pseudomonadota; class Gammaproteobacteria; order Coxiellales; family Coxiellaceae; genus JAFEDN01. The sequence goes on along the minus strand of CAWCIY010000003.1, from coordinate 817,829 downwards.
TCAACACCCAGAAACCAAAACGATCATATAAACGTCCAAGCAGTAAGGCGATCCCGCCATCCACTCCCATGGCAATCGCATACGCCAATGGAATCCAGGCTGGCGCTAATAAATTTTTCTTTTGGAAATGATAGGCAATTAAAGGAAAGTCGGAATAGCCGGCGGCGACAAATAACGCGCCGATCAGATAAACCCAAAATAATTTAGGAATTCCTTGTGAATGCAAATTTATTTTCTTAGTACTCAATTGTTGGGGATCGGGGTATATTTTTTTAGATAATAAGAGTGTTCCTAACGATAGCAGGGCTGGTATCGCTAAGATCGCAAAACCCAATCGATAATTGCCACCTCCCTTCAGGTAAAGTATGAGCGACAACATCAATGGGCCAATCATCGCACCCGCCTGATCCATGGCTTCGTGAATGCCAAATCCCCAGCCCATCCCTAAACGGTCGGCAGCATGAGAAAGCATGGCGTCTCGTGCGGGAGTGCGAATGGCTTTCCCCAACCGTTCGGTAATGATCAAGGCTGCGGCTATTTTCCAATGGTATGCTAATGCTAAGAACGGTACTGCCAATAAATTAATGACAAAACCCAGTATGGTAATCATCCAGTATCGATGTGAACGGTCGGCCCAATATCCTGAAACCAATCTTAAGGTATATCCGACTAATTCACCTAATCCGGAAACAAATCCAACGACTGCGGCACTGGCGCCTAAAGTAGCTAAAAAAGGACCCGTGATACTTCTGGCGCCCTCGTAGGTCATGTCTGCAAATAAACTCACAAAACCCAAGAGCAAGACAAATTTTAATGCTTTCTTTCGGTCGATATACCTTACCTCGCCATGTTGAGCTTTTTTAGCGCCCAGCTATGGGCCAGATTGAGTTGGAAAAAACACGAGCATAGTATCACTATGTAAGTGTTTTTTCCAACTCAAGATGGCCCCGTAGATGGGATGCTAAAAAGCTCAACCACGATTTTTAGACCACCAATTCAGAGCTAATCGGCCTTTTTTCAGCAGAAAGTAAAACGGCCACTCGGTTTAAAGTGGCTTTGGCAATAGCAAAGGATTGGGCTAATCGGACCAGATCTTTGACACGGGATGGCTGTAACATTAACTTATGGCTAAGGGCGCCCAATTGCACCCTGCCGTGCGTATCTAAACTGAGGTGCAACCATTGAGGAAAATTACAATTGGCATCATCTACCACGGTACGAATCGCTAGAAAAGGAATTTTTGCTGCATGGGCTACTGCTGCGATGGCTGCACTTTCCATATCAACTGCCAAAGCCTGATGCGTCTCAAATAATTGTTTTTTATGGTGCACAGAAGTAATAATTTGATCCATTTGCAGTAAACTTCCGCCGCGCACAACCAAATCTTTTAAATTATCTTGTAATTCATTACGCCAATTTTCATCAATGCAATAAGTTTCTTTTTCACTATTGATTACCTGACTGGGTAAAAGCAAATCGCCTGATAAAATTTGTGGCGACAATCCCCCGGCAGTGCCCCAACTGATTAATCCTGCGATGCCTTGTTGGATTAAATTTTCAGCTGCAGCTTTTGCCCGCTCTTTTCCTATTCCAGCAGTATGCACCACGATACGCTGGGTTAAATGCAGTGTGCTGCCAACAGGCAATGATCTCTTAACTAAGCAGCGTGCCTCTACCGGCAGACCACAGATAACTCCTATCTTACGCATCCTCTGATCTACCCGTTGTGACTAAATTTCTATATTGCGTCAACGCCCAAAGCGGGAAATATTTTGAATATCCATGATAACGTAAATAAAACACACGAGGAAAACCAGGAGCAGTAAACCAAGGATCATGCCAAAAGCCATCAGGTTGTTGAGTACGCAGCAAGTATTGTACCCCTCGCAATACACTGGGCGTATGGACTTCTCCAGCCGCCAATAAACCCAATAGGGCCCAAGCTGTTTGATAGGTAGTACTTGATTGTGAGTCCCGGCTAGGATGCAGATAACTATTGTTGTTCTCACCCCACCCGCCATCCGTGTGTTGTTTGGAAACCAGCCAATTGACCGCGTTTCGAATAGCCGGATGCTGCGGATCCATTTTCGCAGTCATCAAAGCGATCAACACAGACCAAGTGCCGTAGATATAATTAGTTCCCCACCGGCCGAACCAAGAGCCATTTTGTTCTTGTTCTTTTAATAAAAAATCCAGAGACCGCTGGATCACCGCTTGGTCTTGAGGGCGTTGTATTAATGAAAAAAACGTAAGGCAACGTGCAGTCACATCACTGGTCGGAGGATCTAGTAAAGCGCCATGATCTGCAAACGGGATTTCGTTGAGATAATAATACTGATTATTTTGATCAAAAGAAGCAAATCCGCCGTTGTTGCATTGCATTCCAGCCAACCAATCGGCAGCGCGTTGGATAGATTGGTTATAATCAGCGGATTTTTGCCAATGCATGGCCCAACCCACGACACCGGTATCATCTAAATCCGGATAATAATCATTGCGGTATTCGAAAGCCCAACCTCCCGGGGCCAATTGGGGATTATAGTCACGCCAATCAGCAGGTCCAGATAATATTTGTAGTGGCTTTAGCCATTTCAAGCCTCGATCGGCAGCCAGCATACTCTCGCGGGAATTCTCAGTTTGTAAGGCCAAAACAGATAATCCAGTATCCCATACTGGTGAAAAGCAGGGTTGGCAATAGGCTGAATCGGGCTTAATCACTAATAATTTTTTTAAGGCGTTTCTTGCTTGCTCAACATAAACATGGTCTTTGGCATAACCTAATAAGAGCAATACCTCATAAGCACTGACCATAGCAGGAAAAATCGCCCCTAAACCATCTTCACCATTGAGTCGTTCGATAAACCATTTTTCTGCTTTGGTTATCGCCGTACGCCGCACCTTTTGAGGAATCAAAGGTTCTAGGATGTTCCTGCCGATTTTATCCAATGTCAAAAAAATGCGACTTAATATTGAACCCACTTTGAAGTAATGCTTTTCTTCCCGCGCCGGCACAATAAAAAGCTCCGGAATGTGCACATTACGCGGATTTTTAGCACGTGGTTTTAAACTGCACAAAATGAGCAGCGGCACCATCACAGTGCGCGACCAGTAAGAAACCTTACTCAAATGAAACGGGAACCATTTCGGTAGTAATATCACTTCTACAGGGATAAATGGCGTCGCCCGCCAAGGCACTTGCTCAAACAAAGCCAGGGTGATTCGAGTGAACACATTGGTTTGCGCTGCTCCTCCTGCTCGTAATATCCATTCACGGGCACGGCGCATATGAGGTAATTCAGGTGCATCACCCACCATTTTTAAAGCATAATACACCTTCACGGTGCAACTAATATCGGGTTCTCCACCAAAATAAAGTGGCCAGCCTCCTTCAGGTGTTTGTTTTTCACGTAGATACACCGCTATGAGTTGCTCTAAACGGGCATCGATCTCATCTAGAAAATGCATCATTAAAATATATTCTGCAGAAATGGTGCAATCTGCTTCCAGTTCAAAACACCAGTGGCCATCAGGGCATTGTTGCGCCAACAAAGCATCACGTGCTTTTTCTATAGCCGAGGTCAATTCTAAAGCTGAATCTGCCACCTTCATATTAAATCTCTCGTCAGCCAATTGAACATGGTTTGTAATACCTGATTATTTTTACAACTTAAGTTAGCAAGAAAAATAGTTTTTTTCACAGTGCTTCTACTGATTTTCACTTCTACCCCTGATTGAAAAAAAGGCCGCCGATAAATATTTCGTAAAGTTAAAACAGCCAATCCAATGGCCCATAATGTAAAACGCCTAATTCCGGTTTCGTAGGCTGGGATCATCAGCGTATAATGCAAAGCGTCTTTCAAATGTTCCTTTGCCTTTACAATCAATTGCCGCAAAGGTATGGCAAATGCGGAGTGATGATTGTCTTTATTATATGCCGAAAGATCAATACCGTATTCTTGGAAAATATCTCGAGGCAGCCAACAGATCCCCCGGCTGCGATCTTCCCATACATCTTTTAAAATATTGGTCATTTGTAAACCTTGCCCAAAAGAAATCGCCAAGGACATCAACTGACCACGATTTTTATTTATTTCTGAGGAGTATTCGCAAAATAGTTCAGTAAGCATTTCACCGACCACTCCTGCCACATAGTAGCAATACTGGTCAAGCTGAACTAAATTTTCTAACCCTTTTAAGCTGACAGTGCGTTGGAATTCCGGCATACCTGTGGACATGATATTGACGCACCTTTGTAGGCTTTTTTGTTGTGCTGGGGTAAAGCTATGTAAGCAATTGATTACTTCAGGGATGTTTCGGATGAGTTCCTTTTCTGGATTCGGAATATCTTGCGCCAATTTCGGAAATAAGGATTCGGCAAATCTTTCGGATGATTCCTCTGCCACCAATACTTTACGGAATTGAGCGTGGAAATAAGCTTTTTGTTGTGGGTCTAAAGCGACATCATCTTCTATGGTGTCAGCGATTCTACAGAGTAGATATGCGTTAGTGACTACATCACGTAAAGTATCCGGCAACTGCGGAATAGTAAGCGCAAAGGTTCTGGAGACGCCCGGCAGTAAACGCGTTTGACAGGTGATATTTTTCATACCTCGCAAAGGGTACATGAACTATAAACCGTTGACAACCCAATCATGTAAACGCATTAAGTCTGAAGAAAATTTATTAAAAAATAGAAATTGTATTCAGTTATCTGAATAATCTATTTGATAAAATCGGTGGCGCAAGTACCCGCTTGAGAAATGGCAAATAGATTCCTCAGGTCTCAGGAATGGACAGAAGTACGTTTTACGCCTACTTGGGTCAGCGGGAACCCTTACAATTCGATACGGGACTCGGCAGCTAAAGAAATTTGCATCTTTTGATTTGCTTGCTGCCATTGGCCGATTTTACTACCACCAAATATTCCTATCCTGGAGCTAGGCTCAAAAAACCGACGACGCTTTGTTTGATTTATCCGGGCCAATAAATTATTTCCAGTTTGGGCACTATTGATGGTATCTTGCCAGCCAAATAAGGCAACCATTTTCAGGCAACCTGGAGTTTGCCATTTTTTAGCAGTAGTCAATGCTAAGTAATTGATAGATTGTTGCTTGCTATCTTTTGGCAACGCAGGCAACGAATTATTTTCAGTCAATTTATCTAGATGCAGAATATTGTAAGCCAGATAAGAAGTTAGATCTACGATTTTGGCAGCGTATTCCGATTTTGCATCCGTATTTGCTAAAAGACAAACAGCGGCCACAGAGAATAAGGTAGAATCCGTAAAATTAAAATCGATTGTAGAGCGGGAGTTCTTCAAAAACCCTTGAACTGAAGAAGTCAGAGCTAACATCTGAATTTTAATTTTACTCATTAAATCTCCCTGTGTAAGAGGAGATTTTAAATCTAATAAGCTAATAATCTGTTGACTTAAAAGTTTAGGAAAGTCAGCTAAAGGAAGTGGTTTTAAATCACTTCCTTCCCCCTCCTTTTTTGAATCCAATTCCGATTCAATACTGAGAGTAACCTCTTGCAGTACTTGGTTAAGCTTAATAAGCTCAAACCCACTTTGGAGGTAGGGCGCCAAAGTTTTATTCGTTTTTAAATAGTCTTTAAAAGTTATAATTTTATTAATGTTAGTTATTTGCTTCCGTCGTTCACACTCTAACTTAACGAGCACGGGCATAAGCTGCTTTTCAATAACTTTTAGTAATTTTTGTTGTTTTGCATTGTTTAAAAAGGAAAAAATAGCCTTTTCTTCCTCTTCGATTTTATTTTTTTCCAATAGCTTGTCAAAAACTTCGGTCCAAAATTCCTGGATGCAAGAATAATATATTGAACAAAGACCTGCAGTGTTCACACCTCCATGACCGTCGTCAACACCTATAGTGATAGTGTATTCCGAAATTTCAATCGGCGCCGTCACCGTAAATAACAAAACGGATGTGTCATCTATAGTAGTTTCTGTATAACATTTTTTGGTCATTTCTAAGGACTTATCAACGAGTTCTTTTGCTGTAAATTTGTACCCCGAAGTTTGAAAAAGATCTACCGCAGAATGGAGTTCGGACTTTTTATCCACATCCTCATACTCTGTTCCATCACTCATTACACCTACCATTAAAGATTCGCCGGGTTCGAGTTCTGCTTCATAATGATGAGTATCAGGCGTTGACGTTAATTGAGAAAATTCTTCTTTGTAAAATTGATCGCCGATCGACCTATTCATATTCAGCGCCCCCAGGAAGCCGCCAAAGCCAATGCGTTTATCCTCTGGAAGGTGATGCGAAGTAAATAAAGGTATTTTTTCTCCCTTTCTAAATAAAATGATAGGACTATCCCCGTCATTACAGGTGGATACTTGTACCTTGACTTTATCACCGGGTTGTTTATGTAGGCGGATATTAGCCCTGCTTAAAGTTGAGCCAGTATTGTAGGTGTTATTTAGATTTCTAACAAAAGAATCTAAACTAGTCACGGCTCTTGTCATAATTAGGCTGCGTATTGCGGGGGTAAATTTGAAAAAATTATCGGGACAAGGGAAATCAGACATCCTATCTTCATTTTTTTTGGATTCATAAGCGGCTTTATCAATTGTTATGTTTTTCATATTTCATTATATCCTATTATCTTCTATTGCAAGTTTAATTCTGCGTTTAATCATTTTACTCAGTTTAAATCAATTTATCAATTGCAGTCTCGAAATATTATGGCTTAATCAAGCAGCCCATTCTCGATACCGAACGCATTTTAAAAAACCATCGAGGCGTGAATGAGCCGACGGGTGACGGACGGAACTTTTTATTTTTTGCTCGTCTATAATTAAGTTGACGCCCTTATCTGAACGGTTACTTTAAGGTAGTTGGTAGAGGACCTCACCCGGCTTGATCATGCCCAAATCCGTACGGGCATGTTCTTCAATGGCTTGATTGCCGTGCTTTAGGTCATTAATATCAGCAATAAGAATTTGATTGCGCTGTACCCATTGCCAATTGATACCGGCCTCTTGGGAAAGTTGGTGCTTGATTCTAATCATGCTAGCAATACCTCCTGGCGCTAACCAAATTTCATATTGCAGCACTAAGAAATAATGGTATCAACATCCATGTTAAAGGCTTCATCTTTTAAATGCCCCCATTCCCGCATAAGGCGCTTTGCCTTCTAATTCTTGCTCAATGGCTAACAAGACGATTGTATTTTGCCACACGGTCAGAACGGGATAAGTGAACCCGTTTTAATTTGTCCCGCAGCAGTAGCCACCGCTAAATCAGCAATCGTGGTGTCTTCTGTTTCACCAGAACGATGCGAGATCACCGTGCCATAACCCGCCTGTTTGGCAATACCCATGGCTTCTAATGTTTCAGTTAAAGTACCAATCTGGTTCAATTTAATTAAAATGGCATTAGCAATTTTTTGTTCGATTCCTCGGCGTAATATTTGCGGATTGGTGACAAAAATATCGTCACCTACTAATTGGACTTTCTGACCCAATTCTTGAGTCAGCATCTGCCAGCCCGGCCAATCTTCTTCACTCAATCCATCTTCTAAAGAAATAATCGGATATTTTTCCACCCAATCCGCCATTTTCTTAATAAATTCTTCACTGGTTAAAGATTGATTTTCTGCGGCAAGCACATAACGCCATCACGATAAAATTCCGAACTTGCCAAATCCAATGCCTAAATAAATTTCTTTACCCGGTTGATAACCTGCATCGGTGATGGCTTGCATGATGATATCTAATGCCGCTTCATTGCTTGGTAAATCCGGCGCAAATCCGCCTTCATCACCCACGCTGGTCGATAAGTCCCTGTTTGTTGCAACCGTTTTTTTAAAGCATGAAAAACTTCAGCCCCATAACGCAACGCTTCAGCAAAAGTGGGCGCGCCGACTGGAATAATTAAAAATTCTTGCACATCAATATTATTACTGGCGTGCGCGCCGCCGTTGATGACGTTCATCATCGGCACCGGCAATGTAAAAGGGCCATCATCACCTAAATAACGATATAACGGCAGTTTGGCATCTTTGGCGGCGGCATGTGCGATCGCTAAAGAAACTCCTAAAATAGCATTGGCGCCTAAACGGCTTTTATTGGGCGTGCCATCCAATTGAATCATGAAACGATCTAATTCTTCTTGCGCTTGCGGATCTTTGCCTTTCAGTGCTGAACAAATTTCACCATTGAATGTGCTACGCTTTTAAGACGCCTTTGCCGCCATATCGTTTGGGATCATCGTCTCGTAACTCCAGTGCTTCTTTACTGCCGGTTGAGGCGCCGGAAGGCACTGCAGCACAACCGATTGCGCCGGAGGATAATGTCACCGTAACTTTGACAGTGGGATTTCCACGTGAATCTAAAATTTCACGGCCCTAATATTTGTAATTGTACTCATGGATTTTCCTGTTTAATTTTGATCTTCTAACCATAGTATCCAGCTTTTAACCTGGCGATCTAATGCCACCAATAGTGGTTAACAAGTGTTGCCATTTTATCCAATGGCATGGCATTTGGCCCATCGCTTAACGCCCGATCGGGATCGGGATGGGTTTCCATAAATATTCCGGCAATACCTGCCGCCACTGCAGCCCGCGCTAATACCGGAATAAATTCACGCTGCCCGCCAGAAGCTGATCCTTTTCCGCCTGGCAATTGCACGGAATGAGTGGCATCAAATACCACCGGACAACCAGTTTCGCGCATAATAGCTAAAGAACGCATATCCGAAACTAAATTATTATAACCAAAAGAAACGCCGCGTTCACAGACCATAATTTGTTGATTGCCTGTCGCCCGGCTTTTTCCACCACATTTTTCATTTCCCAGGGCGATAAAAATTGGCCTTTTTTAATATTGACGGGTAAACCGCACTCGGCAACTTTGAGTAATAAAATTAGTTTGCCGGCATAAAAAAGCTGGGGTTTGCAAAACATCGACCACTGCAGCCACTTCATCTAGCGGCGTATCTTCATGCACATCGGTTAACACCGGAATACCAATTCTTTTTTTACTTTTTCTAAAATTGCCAATCCTTTTTCCATTCCTAAGCCACGAAAACTTTGAGCCGAAGAACGATTGGCTTTATCAAAAGAAGCTTTAAAAATAAATGGAATATTCAAGCGGTGAGTGATTTCTTTTAACTGGCCGGCCACTTCCATCACTAATGCTTTCGCTTTCAATCACACAGGGTCCGCAATTAAAAATAATGGTTGATTAATTCCAATTTTAAAGTGGTTCAGTTGCATCATCTCTTATCCTGATAGGTAATTTCTTGTTGTCGATCTAATGCTGCATTGATAAAACCAGTAAATAATGGATGGCCACGCCGCGGAGTTGAAGTAAATTCTGGATGAAACTGACATGCGATAAACCAAGGGTGCATAGGCAATTCAATCATTTCTACCAATTTGTCGATCCACTGAACGCGCAGAAATGATTATACCGGCCGCTTCCATACGCGGCACATAATGATTATTGACTTCATAACGATGACGGTGACGTTCAATAATCTGATCTTTGCCATAAATTTGCCGGGCACGAGAATCCACTCGCAATTGACAAGCTTGCGCACCTAAACGCATGGTTCCACCTAAATCACTGGCTTGGCTGCGTTGCTCAATTTGGCCATCGCGATCTACCCATTCATTCACCAACGCAATGACCGGCGCATGCGTTTCTAGATTAAATTCCGTGCTGCTGGCATCGTTAATCCCAAATTGATGGCGAGCAAATTCAATGATGGCAATTTGCATACCCTAAACAAATTCCTAAATAAGGAATATTGTGAATTCGAGCATATTGCGCAGCTAAAATCATCCTTCGGCGCCACGACGGCCAAATCCACCAGGAACCAAAATACCATCCACTGTCCGCTAACATATCTACGCCATTTTGTTCTAGCGTTTCAGCATCGATATAAACAATATTGACACGCGAGCGGGTTTGAATGCCCGCATGAATCAATGCTTCATTTAATGATTTATAAGAATCGGCAAAATCGGTATATTTTCCAACCATGGCAATTTTAACTTCCTGTTCAGGATGTTTTTGAGCATGAACCACTTGTTGCCATGCTGATAAATCCGCTTCGCTGCACTGGTAAACTTAATTTATTGACCACGCGCTCACCCAATCCTTCATGACGCAATAGTAAAGGAATTTCATAAATAGTTTTGGCATCGGGCAAAGAAATCACATCTGGAATGGCCACATTGGTAAATAAAGCAATTTTAGCGCGTTCGCTTTCCGGCAAGCCATGCACAGAACGGCAAACTAAAATATCCGGCTGAATACCAATGGAACGTAATTCTTTGACGGAATGTTGGTCGGTTTGGTTTTGATTTCTTTAGTTGCCGCAATATAAGGCACTAAAGTTAAATGAATAAACAAAGTTTGTTGCGGACCTAATTGCATGCGCATTTGACGAATGGCTTCTAAAAAGGTAATGATTCAATATCACCGACTGTGCCGCCGATTTCTACCAAAGCGATGTCGGCGTCATCGGCGCCTTTAATAATTTTATTTTTAATTTCATCGGTAATATGCGGAATGACTTGCACGGTGCTGCCCAGATAATCGCCGCGCGTTCTTTGCGGATCACATCGGCATATACCCGACCAGTGGTGAAATTATTTTTTGCAGTCATGGTGGTGTTTACAAAACGTTCATAATGACCTAAATCAAGATCAGTTTCTGCACCATCTTCGGTTACAAATACCTCACCATGCTGGAAAGGACTCATGGTGCCTGGATCAACATTGATGTAAGGATCTAGTTTGACTAGAGTGATGCGGTAACCCTGCGCCTCCAAAATAGCGCCCAAAGAGGCCGAAGTAATACCCTTCCTAAAGAAGAAACAACCCCCCCAGTAATAAAAATATAACGTGTCATGATTTATCCTCTTTTTAGGGAAAACCAATTATACACAATTTTCCGCTAAGCGGAAATTGTTGTTCCTGGTTTTTATGTTTATAAACCTGGTTATTGACAAAATCGGGCCATGATTTGATAATACATAAATTTAAAATTAGGTTAATCCACATATATGCAACCGTTGCCCACACAAGGCGTCTCCATCGTCATCGCTGTTTACAATGAAATTGAGAATATTGACCAGCTCATTAATGAAGTGGACCAGGCTTTGGTCAATGCTGTAAAGGAGTTTGAAATTATCGTCGTAGACGATGGCAGCACCGATGGCTCCCGGCAACACTTGGCCGAACTGACCCAAAAGAACCCCAGGCTGCGTCTAGTTAAACACGCAAAAAACTATGGCCAAAGTATTGCCGTTGTCAGTGGCGTACGGGCAGCCCGGTATGATTGGGTAGCCACTCTAGACGGAGACGGCCAAAACGACCCAGCTGATTTTCCTAAATTATTTGCAGCGGCAAAAACCTCTACCGCTGAAACAAGACCGATTTTGGTCGCCGGCATTCGTGTGAAACGTAATGATAGTTGGATAAAACGGCTTTCGTCCAAAATTGCTAATAAAATTCGAGATTCATTATTGAAAGATGACTGCCCCGATAGCGGCTGTGGGCTAAAGTTGTTTCCACGCTCGGTTTTTTTACAACTGCCCCATTTTAATCATTTACACCGGTTTTTACCTGCGCTTTTTAAACGCGTAGATGGTCTTATTATCAATGTCGCGGTAAATCACCGTCCTAGACTTCGCGGTCAATCTAAATATGGAACAATGAACCGGCTATGGATCGGCATCGTCGATATGCTCGGCGTTATGTGGCTAATTCGCCGGCCTTGTCCTTTGGAGACACGCGATGCTGCACCACATTAGCTCTCACAGTATTTGGTATATTTTGGGCTTTTTTGGTCAAGCATTGTTTGGCGGGCGTTTTCTTATTCAATGGATTTATAGTGAAAAACATCGCAAAAGCATAATCCCCATGGCTTTTTGGTGGTTCAGTATCAGTGGCGGAATCATTTTATTAATTTATTCCCTACATACCCGCGATCCAGTCTTTATCAGCGGCCAAATATTTGGAGTGATTGTCTACGTACGCAATCTTAAGCTTATCTTTAATGAACGCAAAGCCAAGGCACAGCAAACTCAGACGTCTGAGGAAGCGCAACCAAGATGAATCAACAATCCCATTGCTTGAAAAATTTCCTATGGATTGCCCTGACAATTACATTTTTAAGAATCATCTATCTTTTTTTTAATCACCGCAATTTAGATTTAGAAGAAGCGCAATATTGGACTTGGAGCCAGCATTTGGCGCTCGGTTACCACTCTAAACCCCCCATGATTAGCTGGGTAATTTATTTTAGTACCTGGCTTTTTGGAAATAGCGAAGGGGCGATCCGTATAATTAGCCCGCTCACTTATTTAGGCACTTCCCTGTTTTTATATGGATGTGGAAAAAATTTATATCATAAAACGGTAGGGTTTTGGACAGGATTGACGGTATTGCTGCTTCCCGGGGTTACTTATTCTGCCACCATTATTTCTACAGACCCCTTGTTAATTTTTTGTTGGTCTGCAGCTTTTTATTTTTTTATCAGAGGCTGTCAGTCAGCTAAGCTGCGTTTTTGGATCGGATGTGGAATTTTTATCGGTTTGGGACTGCTGAGTAAGTATACCATGCTTGTTTTCTTGCTATCAGCCATAGTGTACTTCATTAGCACCTTGAATAAGCCTTCTCCACTCAAAAAACCAGGCCCTTACTTAGCCTTGGTAATTGCAATTTTGGTTTTTTTACCCAACGCCATTTGGAATACCCAGCATCATAACGCAGCCATTACCCATGTGATCAATCACAATGCGCATGTGGAAGGTATTCATTGGCATATCAAAAATTTATTGGTATTTTTAATCACTCAGATGGCTATTTTGGGCCCTGTGATTGCCTGTTTTTTAGTAATCGCTTTTTTTAGGGCTAAGAAAACTGTTCACTTAGACCATTACCGGCTACTACTCAGTTTCACTCTGCCCATATTAATTATAATTTGTATTGAAGCACTCTTGGCAAAAGCCTATACCAATTGGGCGGCTGTGGCTTATCCAAGTGGTACATTACTGACTGTAGCTTATATGTGGGAAAACAAATTTCAGGGTTGGCTCAAATTCAGCTTTTGGTTAAATGTTTTAATTGCAATCTTGTTAGCAGGTTGGGAGCTAATGGTTGCTTACGGATATTGTTCTTGGCCGATTCCTGATCATCCTAATTGGCAAGAGTTTGGTTCGGAATTACAAAAACAACATAATTTATATGCCAATACGCTCTATTTAACTGACAGTCGTGAGCTTTGGTCCAAATCACTTTATTATGGTAAGGTCAATAGAAATAATTTATATGTTTGGGACCCTGACCATTCTGTAGATTGGGTAGATAATCCCGCTCATACGACTATCCCCACTGGAAAAAATTTTATTTTTATGGCCCATAAACCTTACCTACCAATCAACATGGCCCATTCAGTCCAGCAATATCAATTTTTAAAAGAAGTCACTATTTCCCAACGCTTATTGTTACGTAGAACGCACGTATATTTTTTCTGGTTGAAGGGATTGAATACTAGAGTAGGAGTTCCCGCTGAAGGGAACTCCACCTTGCGCGATGGGGGATCGCAAGGGGGAGAACCGTGATTCTTCCCCTTCATTCCGAGCAATCGGCTTCGCCGATGCGCAGGATCAGAACAACTTCAGGAGGTAACAAGTAGTGTCTACACGTTTTTTTTATATAATGGCCATACTCACGGTGCTGTTTTCAGTCGTCTTATATTACTTTCCAAACATTGATTTGGTGATTAGTCAGTTCTTTTATCAATCTCAACGAGGTTTTTTGCTGCAGCATTATTATGCTAGTTTACATCTGGGACTTTTCCGCGACCTACTGGTTTATATCACTTACGGTTTTTTAATCATCATTTTTTGCCTTTTTGTAAGAGGTTTGTGGCAAAAGAAATTTCCCGGCCCTTTTTCACCTAAGGTTTGTTTATTTATCATAATTTGCTTTGCGGTGGGACCTGTTCTACTAGTGAACACCGTGTTAAAAGATCATTGGGGCAGGGCCCGGCCTTTCCAGGTACAGCAGTTCGGTGGAACTAAATTGTTCACTCCAGCTTGGGTCATGAGCACCCAATGTGAAAAAAATTGTTCTTTCACTTCTGGGGAAAGCGCCAATGTATTTTGTTACCTAGCGTTATTATTTATTGTGCGCCAAAGAAAACTGATTGCAGGTATTGTCTTAAGCGTTGGCGCCTTGACTTCTTTTGAACGAATTGGGCAAGGAGAACACTTTTTTAGTGACACTTTGCTCAGCGGATTCCTGGATTATTTGATAATCTGGGTGATTTATCATACATTGAGATCAGCTCCGGTTTTTAAACTATATAGGGGAGAAAAAAATGTCGGCTGAACGTAAAACTCTTAATTCACAAAAAATGTATCAAGAAATTTGCAATGTGTGGCAACACGATATCATTCCTAAACTGTGCGAATACATTAAAATTCCCAATAAATCTCCGCTTTATGATGCTGACTGGCAAGCGAAAGGTTACATGCACAAAGCCATGGACCTCATTGTAAAGTGGTGCACCAAACAACCTATCGCTAACATGCAAATCTCGGTGATGGAGGAGGAAAACCGTACACCTTTACTTTTCATCGAAATTGAGGGGCAAACGGATGAAACTATTTTGATGTATGGCCACATGGACAAACAACCCGAAATGAAAGGCTGGCGTAATGATCTAGGACCTTGGCAGCCGGTACTTCAAGATGGCAAATTGTATGGCCGTGGCGGTGCAGACGATGGTTATGCGGTATTTGCAGCATTAACCGCTATTGCTGCGTTACAACGTCATAAGATTCCACACGCCCGCTGCGTTGTTATCATAGAAGCCAGCGAAGAAAGCGGCAGCCCTGACCTGCCTTTTTATTTAGAAAAACTAGAAGAGCAGTTAGGACAACCGAGTCTTATTATTTGTTTGGATTCTGGATGCGGCAACTATGATCAGTTGTGGAGCACCACTTCTCTACGAGGGATGCTGAGCGGATTATTGCGGATAGATGTGCTGACCAAAGGAATGCATTCCGGCGCCGCAAGCGGGGTGGTGCCATCGGCCTTTCGAATTCTGGAGATGCTATTGGCCCGGGTGGAAAATCCCAACACCGGCGAAATTCTTTTGGAAGAACTCCAGGTGAATATTCCCCGGCAATATCAGGAACAAGCAAAACTGACTGCCCATATTTTGGGTGAAAACTTTCAAAAAAACTTTCCTTTTGCCCATCCCACTGAACCTGTCCATCACAATGATGCTGAACTCATTTTAAATCACACTTGGCGCCCAGCGTTATCCATAATTGGCTTGGACGGTCTACCTTCGGTATCAAATGCCGGCAGTGTCACTGTGCCCTATATATCGGCTAATATTTCGGTTCGTATTCCTCCCAGCTGCGACGCTGACCGAGCGGTTGCGTCTTTAACCAAGGCTCTAACGGAAAATCCTCCTTATTCAGCAAAAGTGACTTTCATGCCTCAGAAAGCAAATACTGGCTGGCAAGCGCCACTACTTGCGGATTGGCTTGCTCAGGCAAACGACGAAGCCTCCAATTTATTTTTTGGCAAACCAGCGGCTTATTTAGGCGAAGGGGGGAGCATTCCGTTTATGGGGATGTTAGGGGAAATGTTCCCTAAAGCACAATTCTTGATTACTGGGGTTTTAGGACCCGACTCCAGCGCTCATGGCCCCAATGAATTTTTGCATATCGAAATGGCCCAAAAGCTCACTGCATGTATTGCCTATGTGATCAGGGCTCAAGTGGAGAAGTAACCCCCTAAGGACCGCGTCATCCTGTGACTTGATCGCAGGATGACGGACTAGGTCTTTCAACTTAGTGACGCCAGACGTGAAAAAATAGGCAAAAAAAATTCCTCCCTTTTTTCAAAGGAAGGAATCGTTAGGTTTAAGATGTTATTCTTCGTAATTTAAGCGTGCTTGAATCAAAGTTCCGCAAATCTGTGTGTCTTCTTTCAAAGGTTCAGCACGGACACCATCTAGATCTGGACTTAAACACTTTAAGTAGTATTGACGCGCATCTAACAGCAACTGTCTAAACACCGCACGGCTATGATCTTTCATTTTGAGTAATACATAGCTACGGTCTTTATAAGGCCGGGATGGGTCGATAACCAAAACAGTCCCTTTTGGAAACTGAGGGCTCATAGAAGAATCTTCCATCACGAGAGCAAATACGTTCTCGTTAACTGGTTTTGGCATCAGGATGGGTTCTTGGCGAGCGTGACTACGATTGGCTCCTTGCGGCCAATTAACAGCCTCTTCCCAACTAATAATTGGAACAGTCGCCATATCCTGGCCATGCAAGCCCCAGGTGTCGTATTGGCTCCATGGCAAAGGTTCTTCACCACGCAACTGTTCGACTGAAATACCAAAAAATTCTGCCAACGGGACTAGAGAAGATTGATGAGGGCTGGGTGAAACACCTTCCACAATTCGGTGAACTGTGGGTTGTTTTAGCCCAATCCTTCTGGCTAGTTCAGTTGTACGAATTCCCCTATGAAACATTAGGCGTTTCAATATCTGACTTGTCGTTAATTTCATGTTTTTTTCTACACATAGTCTAAGTACCCATAAATCCCGGTATTGACCAATCCCTTGGTTGCATTCATCATGCAATTAAAAATGATTGCTGCATATTAAAGACAATACCGAAATCCCCTTATTGCTTATTGTATCAATCTTAGAAAAGGATAGCAAGATGTATAAAACAAAAAGCCAACGAAGGCAAAAGAATTATTGGGATACTCTTGTAAAAGAGGTCATGCAAAAGGGTAATCCAGTGAAAAAAAAGGAAAAATTGCAAAAAACGGATTACCTTATCCAAAATGAGCAACGCGCCAAAAAGTATATTTTGGGAGAACCTTTGACTAGCGTTTACTTAACACAAAGGGAAGCTGAATGTGTTTTTTATTTACTTCAGGGAAAAACTATGCATGAAACAGGCTTATCCCTCAGCCTGTCGCCACGCACGGTTGAATATTATTTAGGTAAAATCAAGCAAAAGCTAAACTGTCGCAAAAAGAAAGAGGTAATTCGTTTAATTTCACAAACGGATTTTGCCAAAAATTTAAAAAGCAGTCTTATTTTAAAGAAATCAGATGAAGTTGATTAAGAATCTCGGTAAGTGTTCAGGCAATGGTGTCAACTTTAGACCCCCCTTTAAAAAAGGGGGGAATTTTTAGACCTGGCTTGGATCTTTTAGTTCAAAAAATCCCCCTCAATCCCCCTTTTTCAAAGGGGGAAGTCAGAGAAAATTCCTTTAACTGACGTTTATAGGCTTACACGCGTCCAAATCGGCTGTAGCTAAAACCAATGGCTACCAAAATAAAAGTTCAGACCTGCTAAAAATGTACTGACCCTTGCGTTAGCAGATGCACTTGCCAAAACCGTTGAATCTAAATTGGTATTTTCGGAAAAATCAGGCTCCGCGCTATGCGGGTTAATATCCACTGTACCTTGAGAAGATACATCTGCACTGACGCCTACATGCCCGTAATTAACATAATTATATTCAAAATTAAGGGTTATAAAATTTTTATAGATAAATTGTTCAAAGCCTAAACCTAACAATAAACCCCGCTTAGTATTCTCTTCGCTGTTACTCCCGCCAAAGGTTGATGAAGAGTTAATTTTTGCTTCATCAGTATCAGCTGAAACTGAACCGCTGCCGGAAAAATCAGTAGTCACTGTTAATTTCGACCAAACTGCACCTACTTTGCCATACACCATGGATCTAGGGGCTACCAAAAATCCTGGTTTGAAGGCGAGACCATAATCATTGTGGATTTTTACTTGATTAGTGAAAACATATTGTCCGTTCGCAAGCGCATGATGGAAGGTTAAATTAGTGATGTTATCCGAACTTGTGTCTGTATGCGTTTGAGTTCCCCATTCACCAAAACCTAGGAAACCGATATACCAGCGGTGATCAAAAACTTTGCCCACACCGCCTTGTGCACCATAATATCCATTAAAGGCATTGCCACTGATATCATTGGTTATAAAGGTTTGAGCAGGTAATATTGTTTCGTTAAAGGTGAGATTGGGCGGTTCTGTCTGAGTTGCGGTGATCACTACATCTTCTGGAGCCGTGACATCGGAACTACCGTTAAATGCCGTCATGTGATAGGCGCCTGTGACGCCGACAAAAAAACCACTGAAATACTCAGGCTCTTGGATCACGACCACCTCCGGGCCTCCCGCCCAGGCTACACCAGTCGTTAGAAAGGTCGCCAATACTGAAAAAAACAAATTTTTTTTCATTAACAATCCCTCATGAAAAAAATACGTCCCCAAGGGGATTCGAACCCCTGTTATTGCCGTGAAAGGGCAGTGTCCTAGGCCTCTAGACGATGGGGACAAGAGTGGTGGAGCTAAGCGGGATCGAACCGCTGACCTCTTGCATGCCATGCAAGCGCTCTCCCAGCTGAGCTATAGCCCCGCTCAGAGACTAAGCATTCTAGGAGAGGGCCACTATTAAGTCAAGGCTCTGTGGGGTACAAAAATTTCAATTCATCCCATACACCGAGAATATTTCCCGCCTACGCCAAGTGTGCCGCGGATATATCGCATTAGGGGTCCTGTACGTTTAAGTTCGAAAGTATGCATTAGAATCGGACTGATCTGAAGCCAATGGTCTGGCTAATGGCTGAAGAATTTCCTTTGTTAATATGGCCCACAAACTGAGACCAAAAAATAAAGGCAAAGAAGCTAGAAAATTATTATGCAAATGATGCCAAAAGACACCCTGAAAATCAGTTAAAATATATCCTACGCCTAAAACCAACAAATATTTCCAATGTTGTTCGTTTTCTATTCGTCTAAGCAAAATAAAAATAGGGATTAACAATAAAATATATTGATGGTACCACGTGTAAGGCATTATTAAATTAATGGTGACTGTAACTAAACTGAATTCTAAATCGAAGGCTTCTTGAAAATGCATTTTGTGCACGTTCCTAAATAACACCCAAGCTGTTATCATGGCTAGAATGAATGCAGTGACCCGCCAAGTGTTTAGAGCAATTACATCGTCACTGATAAAACGAGCGATAAAGCCACTGAGCGCCTGATTGGAGCCATTATTTATAATCTGCTCAAAATTAACTGCATGCATGGACCGAGGATTGCCAAAATAACTCGCCACATGAAAAAAATCTAACCAGCCTTGCCAACCTATAAAAGGTAGACTGGATAAAAACAAAATTATGAGAGCAATGGCTATTCCCAACATTACCCACCATTTTTTCCGATAAATAAAATAGAACCCATGCGCTAGCGGTATAATTTTTAACATGATGCCTATGGCAATACACATCCCGGTGAAGAACGGCTGATTTTTTTTCATAAACACATAGGCAAGCGTTAAAGTCAGTAATACGAATGCTTCCACCTGCCCCGTATAAAGCATATTTGCCACAGGTAAAAAACCAAAGGCGATCATTAAATAAGTTAATTTTCGATCTTCAGGCGCCAGTAGCCATACAGAGAATGCAATTGCCAAAACCGATAAAGCAAACCAAACACCAAAAACAGTAAAGTAAGGAAAAGCAGAAAACGGGGCTAGTAATTGCGTAGTTAAAGGTGGGTAATAATAAGGAGATATATGCATCAATTCCAGATAAGCCCGTCCCCCCTGCTGGAAGATAACCGCTGCCTTAAAGTACGTTTTAAAATCTAAACCCATGTATCGAACTGTATAGTAGCCAAAATAGGTCAAACAAATCAGCAGCAGCCAATACAAGATCTTTCTACGCTCAAGATAGGCAAAAGGGACTGATAACAGCGATTCCCGTCGAACTTTAATTAATTGATTTAATAAAATAAATCACCTATAAAAAATAATTTTCGTAGAAAATTCTTTGCCCAATGAGGGGATCGCAAGGGGGAGTGAACGGAGTGTCTCCCCCTTGATTCCGAGCATCGGCTCCGCCGAGCGCAGGATATAAACCAGGAAGCATTCTCGGCTTCGCCGAGAATGCTGGAAAGTTGAAATGGTTTTTGACATTTGCAGTATTATCGGTCAAAATTTTTCGAATGAAAAGACAAAAAGCGATTTCGCCTACACGACAAGAGGATTACCCTCAATGGTATCAGCAAGTCATTAAAGCTGCAGATTTAGCTGAAACTTCTACCGTGCGCGGCTGCATGATTATAAAGCCTTGGGGATATGCTATTTGGGAACAAATGCAGGCTTATTTAGATCAGCAATTTAAAGCAACCGGCCACCGCAATGTCTATTTTCCATTATTAATCCCATTACAATATTTACAAAAGGAAGCACAGCATATTGAAGGATTTGCCAAAGAATGCGCGGTGGTGACGCATCATCGCTTAGAAACAATGGATGGCGAATTACGTCCCGCAGGAGAACTAGAGGAACCCTATATCATACGGCCGACCAGTGAAACATTGTTTGGTGTTCAATATGCTAAATGGATCAATTCCTATCGAGATTTACCACTCAAACTCAATCAGTGGGCTAATGTCATGCGCTGGGAAATGCGCACTCGACTATTCTTACGTACCTCGGAATTTCTCTGGCAAGAAGGCCATACCGCTCACGCCAGCTGCCGAAGAAGCGCAAGCTGAAACCATGCAGATGCTAGAAGTTTACCGTGAATTTATTGAAAACGTGCTAGCAATTCCAGTTATCCCTGGGGAAAAAACCGCTCGAGAACGTTTTCCCGGAGCAGTGAATACTTATACCGTAGAAGCCATGATGCAGGATTGTAAAGCTCTACAAGCGGGCACCTCTCATTTTCTAGGACAAAATTTTGCAAAGTCTTTTAATATACAATTTACCGATCAAAATGAGCAGCAACAATTTGCCTGGACCACTTCTTGGGGGGCGTCAACTCGTTTGTTGGGGGTTTGATCATGACCCATAGTGATGATGACGGTTTAGTTTTGCCTCCTAAAATTGCCCCTGTTCAAGTGGTCATTTTGCCAATTATTCGTAAAGAAGCTGAAAAGACGGAAGTGATGCAATACTGTGAAAATTTGAAAAAAGCACTGAGCATTCAGCTTTTTGCCAATGAGCACACTACGAGTCGAAATTGATGCGCGCGATATGCACGGGCGGAGAAAAATTTTGGCATCACGTGAAACGAGGCGTGCCCATTCGCATCGAAGTGGGTCCACGCGATATTGCTACCGATTCTCTTTTCGTCTCTTTGCGGGATAAGCCTATTCATAAATATAGTCAGAAGCGCCTGGAATTTATTGACGAAATCGACCCAGTTATTAGCAAAAATGCAACAACAGTTGTTTGACCAGGCGGTTGCTTTTCAAAAAAATCATAGCCGCCATTTCGATAGTTTGAATCACTTTAAAGATTTTTTTAGCAATGACAATCCCGGCGGATTTGCCTATGTATATTCCAGTGATGATGAAAGCATTGAACCGTTATTGAGAGAATATAAAATCTCAGCTCGCTGTATTCCTCTGAGCTCTTTCGAAGAAACGGGCAAATGTCTATTTACCGGAAAGCCCGGCGCTAAAAAAATTATTTATGCTAAATCCTATTAAAAAATCCCCCTCAATCCCCCTTTTGCAAAGGGGGAGGCTCGAAAGCTCCTCCCTTTACAAAAGGGAGGTGGGGAGGGATTTTTAAAAAAAAGCAGAAAAGTCCTTGAGATTGCCTTAAAGAACAAAATTAGATAAGATACCGCACAAGTTTCCAGGATTGAAAAGGAGAAATCATGACTCAAGTTTTTAGTTTAAACTATTCTTTAGAAAGTATTGTTTGGCCACGGCAAAATAAATTAGTTAAAAACGTCTTATTAATCCTAGCAGGCGTTTTAGTAATGGCAATTGCTGCTCAAATTTCGATTCCACTTCATCCAGTGCCGTTAACATTACAAAGTGCGATGGTTTTGTTCATCGCATTACTATATGGAGCCAGGCTAGGAGTAGCCACTTTAGCCACTTATTTATTTGCAGGAGCTTGTGGTTTACCTGTTTTTGCAGGGATGTCGTCTGGCATATCTACATTGTTTTTAGGTCCATCCAGTGGGTATTTTCTAGGATTTCTTTTTGCTCCTATACTCAGTGGTTATCTGGCGCAAAGAGGTTGGGGGAAAAATTTTTATAGTTCCTTGGCCGCTGCTTTGGTAGGCGCCGTGATTATTTTTTATTTTGGCCTGACAGTGCTTTCATATTATGTAGGCTGGAAACAAGCTTTTAATTTTGGATTAAAACCATTTCTTATCACCGAGCCTCTCAAGCTAATCGCGGTTGCATTGGCCGTTCCCAATTTTTGGCGGCCAAAAGCTTCGGAGTAAACGTTCACTTAGTGGCGTCAACTGAATGTTTAATTCCATGACCGCCAATATTTTAAAACCGCCCAGTGGATAGCGATGAATCACTCGCAGGAGATGCCGGAGGAGGCTTTGGCGGTTTTAAAATATTGGCGGTCATGGAATTAAACATTCAGTTGACGCCATTAAGGTATTCACTAGGAGGGTTCTAGACTTGAATGTAGGACCACCCTTTGCATATATGAAATTCTGCTTGCATCAAAATGAGTAGCTATGACTGAGTACTTGATAGAGTATTGACCATCAGCCGCATTGAAAACTTTGGTATAGACAATTAAAGAACTGGGACCTTGCTGACAAGCATCTAGGTGAACCACCATAGTCTCAGAATCGGCAGTACGAGAGATAATTTTATGGTCAAATTTAGCGCAAGGCAACTGTTTGTCAACATTGATTATTTGCTGTATTGAATCAGCCAATGAAGTGGTTATATTTTTGCCATAATTTATCAAAATTTCTTCCTGCGCCTCGGATTTTTCTAAAGGTTCATAGATTTTATAGTATCCCTCAGGATCATTTTCCTGTTTTACCATTTTCCAGCCGGATAAATCTGCTGTAATTTGGTATTTTGATTGAGTAGGATTAACACCGTAACTGGTAAGAACATTGTTTTGCTGACAAGCTGACAAAGGCAACATACATACTGCTACCATGGCAAAGGCTTTATAAGAAATTCTAGACATATAAACTCCTATCATACAAATCTCATCTAAGTCTCGCTTCATCCCCAATTAAAAGAAATATCCACTTGCACCTCAGGACTTAAACTGTGCAAGACAGGACATAAGTGCGCAGCTTCCAAAAGCTTTTTAGTAGTGTCTTCATCCAACCGACGCGGCATGGAAACCGCAACAGTAATTTTACCTATTCTTCGAGGATTGACTTGCATTTCTTTTTTTACTTCGGCGGTTGCACCAATAATATCCACATTCAACCTCTTGGCGGCGATACCCATAATGGTTAAAGTACAAGAGCCCACTGCAGCCGCCACTAAATCCGTGGGCGAAAAAGCTCTTCCCAAACCTTGATTGTCTTTGGGAGCGTCCGTCAAAATTTCTGTTCCACTTTCTCGATGTATGCAATGGGTACGTAAATCACCTTTGTATTCAATACTGATTGCAGTCATGGTATCACCTCTTGATTTAAGTTAAGCAACGTTCGATCCTCTGAACCGTCTGTTCGCGACCCAAGTAATATAAAGTTTGATCTATGGGTGGAGAAATCACACCACCCGTGACAGCAAGTCGTAATGGCTGCGCAATTTTTCCTAAATTTAGATTTCTTTTCTCACCGACATCGCGAATAATTTGGTGGATTTCATCTGCTTCCCATCGCATCAAACTCCGAAATTGTTCCACTACTTCAGATAGAGCTGAAGCTACTTCAGGGTTAAAATGTTTGTTTAGAGCTTGATCATCGTAAACAATCTGGTCAGCTTTCAGATAAAAAAAACGGCAAGCTTTCGCCATTTCCACCAATGTTTTAACACGCTCGGCAAAGAGGCTAACAATATCTGTTAGCAAGGGTCCATTGCTTAATTGTAAACCCTCTTTTTCCATATGAGGAGCTAAAGCGTGAGCAACTGTTTTTTTATCCAGGGTTTTGATGTAATGTTGGTTCAACCAAGCCAACTTTTCAGGATTTAAAGCTGCCGGGGCACGTTGCAAACTATTGGCGTCAAAATGCTGGATCATTTCTTCCCGACTGAAAATTTCTTGATCCTTGTAAGACCATCCTAAACGCACTAGATAATTAATTACAGCTTCCGGTAAAAAACCGGCATCACGATATTCTAAAACCCCCGCGGCTCCATGCCTTTTAGACAAGCGCTTACCATCACTGCCTAAAATAGTGGGGACATGCCCATATTCGAGGAATACTAGCGCCGAGCGCTTTTAGGATATTAATTTGTCTAGGGGTATTGTTGATATGATCATCACCCCTAATTACATGGGTAATAGCCATGTCCCAGTCATCGACCACGACCACAAAATTATAAGTAGGAGAACCATCCGAACGTGCTAGAATAAGATCATCTAACTCAGAATTTTGTATTGTGATGGGTCCGCGCACCATATCATTAAATGTAACTGCTCCAGTGGCCGGATTGCAGAACCGGATCACATAGGGTTGATCGCCCACTTCAGTTAACTCACGGCAATGTCCATCATAACGTGGTTTTTGCCCGGCAATGGTTTGTTGCTCTCGCAATTTTTCTAAACGTTCCTTACTGCAATAACAACGGTAGGCGGTTTTTGCTTGTAACATTTGCGCTAACACTTCATGGTAACGTTCCATACGCTGGCTTTGATAATAGGGTCCCTCATCATAGTCTAAATTCAGCCAACGCATCGCCTCTATAATCACTTCTGCAGATTCTTCAGTTGAACGCTCCCGATCAGTGTCTTCAATCCGTAAAATAAAAACGCCTTCCATTTTACGCGCAAACAGCCAAGCAAAAAGCGCCGTTCGGGCGCCGCCAATATGTAAATCACCGGTTGGACTAGGAGCAAAACGAGTTCTCATCATATCAGTGCTACCTTCACCTCAATCCATAAACGTAATAAAGCATGCTCAGTTTGACCCGGCGCCAGCCAACGGACACCTGTGGTGTTGTTCAATGCATTGGGGTAGCCCATCCAAGGCTCCACACAGATAAAAGGCTGATCGGCAGGGGAATAAATTTGTAGATAAGAAAACATGTCAACATCTTCCACACCTTCCACACCCATATTAATGACGTCTAGGTCAGGGAAAGTGAGATGGATTTCTTTATCTTCTCCCAAAACCCAAAGCTGTTCATGGATTTGCGGGTCCGCCACGGAAACGGGTAGATTAAGCAAAGGTTGTTCACCCACGACTGCAGTTAAGGTAGGGTTATACAGCATGCGCTTACGTGGGCTGAAATTTAAAATCACTTTTTCTTTACCATTCCCCGGCGCCGGAGTCAAAAAATAAGGATGGAAACCAGCATAATAAGGCATTGGCCTGTCGCCATGGTTGGAGTAATTTTGCCGACAAAATAATTGCTTATGGCGGATTTCATAAACCAGTTCAACGGTGAAATGAAAAGGATAAACTGCCCTAGTTTCTTCATCATCCCTTAAAACCATCCGTAAAAAATCCTCTCCTGCTTCAGCAACCTTCCAAACTTTGCGCCAAGCAAAACCGTGAATGGGT
Organism: uncultured Pseudomonadota bacterium; assembly: GCA_963795715.1. Taxonomy (GTDB): domain Bacteria; phylum Pseudomonadota; class Gammaproteobacteria; order Coxiellales; family Coxiellaceae; genus JAFEDN01. The sequence continues at coordinate 792,284 of CAWCIY010000003.1, read as the reverse complement.
AACTCATAAATATGGCCATTGTAAGAATATTGATTTAGATGACCATTTTGTTCCAATCGACCACACACAGGAAAGCAAAAAGGCCATCCGCCTGGCAACTGGTTGGAATTTCTTTCCCACAGATGAGGGTAACAAAATAATAGCTCGCGCCCGCCGCGAGATCCGGACATGATGATCGAACTGGCCACTCCCCCGCGCTCTGGGACAAACGTTGCTTGTGTTGAGCCGTCTTTGGAGCTGATCGTGAAAGTTTCGAAACCTGCAACAGTTTTTCTTTGCACCATTTTTATTCTCCGTCAATTGCACAAAACCAACTATTCTCGCTGAAGACAGCGGGAATCTCCCATCACGCAAAGTGGATTTCCCTTTAGCGGGTTAGCGGGAGTTGCGATAGCTTACTATCCTTTTCTCCTGATTTCTCTATACAGTCCTTCAGATAAATATTCGGACTTTAAGCGCCCGATAGTCATCCAGATTGAGACGGTTATTGATTGAGAAATACGAAGGAATAGTACCTCTATTTCGAGTGTTTCTCAATCAATAACCGTCTCAAGATGGGCGGCTAGCGGGATGCTTAAAGTTCGAATATTTATCTGAAGGACTGTATAATGCACCAATAATGAAAAAATATCTTCCTCGCTTTCTACTTATTATTTTGCTCACCGCCTGTTGGCCTGGTTGGGCAGAGCGAGTGCCCACACTACAAATAAAAGTAGAAGGTATTAGCGATCCGCTCAAGGAAAAGATGATGACTCTTCTTGCCACCCGTAGCCAAGAGATTTCTCAGCCTCTAACCGCCGATAAGGTTCAACGATTTTATAATGAAGCTCCTCAGTATATTCGTAAGGGTTTGCAAGCCTATGGTTATTTTAAGCCACAAATAAGTCCTCGTATTCTCCAATCCGGCGCCAATTGGAACCTTACCTTTTATATTACACCTGGCCCTGTAGTTAAAATTATCCATGTAGATCTAGAAATCACCGGCGAAGGTAACACGGATCCCGCTTTTAAAAAATTATCTGACACTCTCGCGGTAAAAGCCGGTCAAAATTTTGATGTAGATAATTATCAAGCGGCTAAAGACGCCTTATTCAATGTAGCATCCAATCGAGGTTATTTCGATGCTAAAATGGTGCTCAGTCAAATTATAATTAATATAAACTATCAACAAGCGTCTATTGTTTTACATTTCGACACTGGAGCGAGATACCGTTTTGGCCCGACCTTATTTCCTCCCTCAGATTTAAATTCAGGTCTTCTAGAAAGATTTTTAAGATACAAGCCAGGTGAATACTACTCCGCGGCTAAAGTTCAAAAAACGCAACAAGTTTTGGCAGGCAGCGGTTATTTTTCTCAATCGGTAGTGACGCCGGTAGCCAATGAAACCACTGATCATAATGTTCCTATTAAAGTCGAACTGACTCCAGTCAGACCCCAACGCTACACCTTTGGATTAGGTTATGGTACAGATACCGGCCCACGCGGTACTTTGGGTTTCAATTGGATTCCCATTAACTCTTACGGACACCACATCAATATTTTGGCACGAGGATCTTATATCAACAGCAGCGGACAAACTAGACAAAACAATACCATTAATGCCAGCTATATTGTTCCAGGGAGAGATCCCGCCACTGATTCCTATGCATTTAACGTAGGATATGGCAATATTTCACAACAAACCGGTTATGCCAATAGTTTTAAAACCAGTCTTAGTTACAACACCATCTTCAACGATAGCTGGCAGCAGACTTTAGCACTGACTTATTTGAAAGAACGATATAAACTCACCACCACACCGCCTACTCCCAATATTAACGCCGAGATGCTTTATCCCAATGGGCACTGGCAATATATTTATAACCGCACTCAAAATCAAAAAGTAATCAATAATGGCATCAGCGCCACTTTTGATGTCGCAGGAGGATTGAAGGCTTTGCCCCTAACCCAAACCAATATGCTTCAAGGCAAAGTCGGTTTTAAGGCGCTAGGTACTTTTGAGCCTACCCACACTCGATTTTTATTTCGTAGCCAGGCAGGACATACTGAAATCCATGAACTTTCCAACTTGCCTCTTTCTTTACAATTATTCGCTGGCGGACCTGCCAGCATTCGCGGATTTACCTATAATAGTATCGGTCCTGGACGAGATTTATTAATTTTTTCAGGTGAAATTCAACAAAAAGTTTATGGAGATTGGTATGTCGCCGGTTTTATTGACAGCGGTGTGGTAAGCAATAGCGATTCTTCCGTTACTAATGCGGGCGGCGGCCATTATAAAGCAGGTGCAGGCGGCGGTGTTGTGGTATTAACCCCCATCGGCGCCGTGGAATTGGCTTTAGCCCGTCCTGTGATACAAGGCGGCAAAACTTGGCAATTGGAATTTTCAGTAGGAGCAGAATTATAAAACACTTTTTGGCGATTTTATTACATGTGTTTAAAGTGCTTTTTCGATGGATCAGCTTGCTGTTGCTCATTCCGTTGTTAGCGCTCACTCTATTTTTAACTCCGGGCGGATTAAAAATTAGTTTAGCTTTGGTGAGTAAAATAGTCCCTGGTGAATTTCATTATCAAAGAGTCACCGGCACTCTTTTGGGCCCTTTAGCCATTAAGCAGTTTAGCTATCGGTATCACGATCGTTTTATTTCAGCGAGTAATCTTTACTTACAATGGCATCCATCCTCATTATTAGCCGGAAAAATTAATATCGACACTCTCAACATTGAAAACCTATTAATTATTACACCCGCTCCTGCCCCAGCCATTCCGACTAAAAAAGCCAAGGCAGCTACTCAACCAAAGCCCAACTTATCTTTAAATGCTCAGGAGTTGCAACGAAATTTAAACGAAATCCATCATCAGCTCACTTCATTGCACTTACCTGTGCCATTGCAAATTAGGCAAGGCAGCATTAACCTTTTAACCTGGCAACAAAACTCACCTGAACCTACTTTAAAAATTTCCAACATCCAAATTAATAAGGTGGATATACGCCCTCATACCTTAGTGGTCAATGTTGCTGGCCAAGTGTTGAAACCTTATTCCATCCGCACTGTGCTGAATGTCGAAGGCAAGCCACAGCAATATCATTTTGATTTACAGGCAACCAATGTACAAACCAGTTGGTTGATTCATGGACAAATAAATTCCGAAGAGATCCAGTTAGACACTCAAAAAGCGCTTATTTTTGGCGGCGAAGTGACAGCGCATCTTATTTGGCAATGGCAAACGCCTATGTCCTGGCAGTTAGCTCTAGACGCCAGACATATAGATCTATCTGCGTTTCAACCTAACTGGCCAAAGCCTTTCGATTTAACACTCAATAGTACTGGGTATTTAGGGAATGATCAGCCGCATTTTTCCTGGAATGCATTCTTGAAAACTCCTCAGAGCCAAATCGCTACTCAAGGGAAATACGATGTCAATTGGGATATTTTTTGGAACTTAAAAACTGCTCAATTGGCTGAAATTTTGCCTTTTAGCAGCGGCGCGGTGGAAAGCATCGGCGAATTACATGGAGATTTAAAAAAACCGCAAACTAAAGGCAAGTTGAAAGCCTCTTTGTTACGGTGGCAAGATTACCGAGTCGACAATCTGAATGCTTCCTGGGATTTAGATATCAGTGAATCCCGTGATTCCAACTTTAGTTTGACAGCAGAGCAAGTTTTCACTCAGTATTTAGAAGCTCATAAAATACAAATTTCCGGTAGTGGTAAATGGGAAAACCATCAACTGGATATTGCCGCTGATGCCTATAACACCGTTTTACAAATGAGCTTAAGCGGCGGCTTTCACAATGATCCACACTGGCAAGGCACTTTAAAAAATATGAGCGTGACAGCTCCTTTTGTAGGCACTTTGAAGCTCAGTCAACCTACGGCTTTAGCCATCTCAGAAGAGAGCACGGAAATCAGTGCCCTGTGTTTGGTAACTGTCTCGCAATCTCAGCTCTGTCTACATGGCAAATGGAATGGCGTCGATAAAAGCTGGCAGGCTGCGGCGACTGGAAGGTTAAATTTTGAACAAATCGCGACTTTTTTACCTCCCGAACTTCATGTGGATCTTCCGTTAGACTTACATATCAATGCTGCGGGGGTCGCTAAAAATGTGAATCAAGCACAACTCACCGCCAGCACTTCCGCAGGTTCCATCCGTTACAGTGGCGCACAGCAAATCGAAATAAAAGTGCAAAGCATAAACATGATGGCAAATCTGAACAAAGGTGATTTCGAAATGAATTTTCGCGCACTCTTGGCTGATCAAAATAGAATATCGGCTGATGTTTCTCTGCCAAAAATTACCGCCAATGCTTTGTTTAACAAAAGCCAAGTGGTGCAAGGCCAGGCTGCCATCGAAATAAATAATTTAGCGCCGATACAAAATTTATTTCCTGATGTCATTAATCCACGAGGTAAATTCACTGGCCACTTTACCGTGAGCGGAACGGTCGCTCAGCCTTTGGTAAATGGCAAAGCTGACTTAGAGGGCAGTGAGGTCAAAGTACCCGGATTAAACTTATCATTAGACCAGTTAAGCTTAACTGTTAACTCCAAAGGTCCTGAATTGAATTATACGCTCTTTGCAACTTCCGTAGGGCGTCCAATACAATTGGTAGGGAAGACGTTGCTGAATCAAACGGGTTTCCCCACCGAACTCAATTTTACCGGAGACAGTGTATTATTAGCAGACACCTCTTCCTACACAGTCTATGTTTCACCGAATATTCATATCGATATCAATAATGGCCACATTGCAGTTTCAGGTAACGTAGATATTCCTAAGGCAGTTTTAAAAGAATTAAATTTTGGGGGCGAAAGTTCACTTCCGGAAAATGAAGTCGTTTATGTGGGCGAACAGCCGATCGTTAAAACCAAACCGCTCAATATGGACCTGCAGCTGACGATCAATCTAGGAAATGACGTCACTATAGATACTAATCAGATTAAAGGTAAACTCAGTGGAGCGCTTACCTTAATTTCAGAGCCGGGACAGGTATTACTCGGTGATGGCCGAATTGAAATTAACACCGGTACGCTCACTATTTCTGGGCGTGAACTCACCCTCATGCCGGGATCACAAATTATTTATCGTCGCACCCCCATCACCAATCCTACTTTGAATATTCAAGCAAGCACGCGGATCATAGTCAATGATCCAGTCAGCCAACAACAACTTGGGACTAATGAACTCACTGTAGGGCTCAATATCGGCGGCACTCCAAACTCGCTACAAATCACTTTATTTTCTAGTGCTGGAAATTTATCACAGGCGGATATACTTTCTTTCCTAATACTAGGCACTTCCAGCGCCGGTATTTCCCCCACCAATATGACGTTAATGCAGCAAGCCTTAAACACGCTGCCGCTGGCGAAGAGGGGCACAGGCGGTGTGGAAGGTTTTACTAATCAAATAAAACAAGGTTTGGGACTTTCAGAATTGGGAGTTGAGTCAGAACCTATACTCGGACCCATGGGACAAGCCATCCCGACGGGTACGCCTGCTTCTTATTTTGTAGTCGGTAAGCGACTCACTTCGCGCATATATGTCCGCTATAAGTATGATCCATTTCGCGGTGTAAATATCTTCCAACTTAATTATCTGCTTTCCAAAAATTGGAGCATACAGTTAGAAACCGACGGAAGTAATCAAAGCGGCGCTGATATTCTCTACACTTTCCAAGCAGGTACAGCAAAATCTGCCAATAAAACTACAGCTACTACTACGGAAAATCAGACCACTACACAAAAACCTGCAGTAAAGTAACATCACTTCTCGTATTAGTTAATCTCGTGAAAAATCCCGGGAATGGCTTATAATGTGCGCCTTTTGCCGGCGCACGGGCTACTTTTTAGCGAACTTCGACAGTACAGGTCAAATTATACATTGGTCTACCATAAGTGGAGTGACCAGTGGCTTGGGGTATTAAAGTAATATAGTAAGAATAAGGACGGGTCTGATCTTTATGAGGCACCAGATCTGTTAAATAACAATTTCCCGGGTCACTATAATCTAAATCCATTTCTCCACAATCGCCCATATCTGTAATCTCAATATCGGTATAGGATGTAGTATCCTCTGGCGGAGTAGGAACAGAAATTTTTTGAGGGGAACTGTCTACATACACTGGCCCGCTAAAATATTCATAACTGGTTTGGGTCATATATTTATAATTAAAAGCGAACTGAGTTTTATTACCTACAGCACATAAATTCTGCGGATCATTAAATACCAACGTTATTGTCGGAACATACGCCCATGCAGATAATGGCAACAACACAGCCGAAGCTGCTATAAAACGCAAGAATTTTTTATTTTTCATAATTTGCTCCTTGTTAAAAATTAAGAAGCATAATTATTTTTTCAATCTATAGAAATACCGGATTTTTGAACCTTAACATGAGCAGGCGGAGCAGAGTGATCTTTGGCCTCACCAAAATAAATAACTCTGTGTGGGAAAGGTAATTGAATGTCCAATTCATCGAATCTCTGTTTCATACGCTTATTAAATTCCCTGCCAACCTGCCATTGAAAACCGGGTTTTGTTTTTAATCTAAAACGAATAATCACTCCTGAATCTAGAAATTTATCTAAACCCATCATATCCAAAGGTTCAAGTATAAGAGGTTTAAATGTGGCATCCTTTTGTAATTCAGCAGAGATTTTTCTTATCACAGCAATCACATCATCAACATTTTCACGATACGAAACACTGACTTCAAATAAAGCATAAGAAAACTCTTTGGTATAATTACTTACAGTAACTATGGAACTATAGGGAATAATATGTACCACACCGTTAGTATCACGTAAGCTCATCGTTCGTATCGAAATTGCTTCTACAGTTCCCGATTTATCGCCAATAGTCACATAATCGCCTATGGCCACTTGGTGTTCTAATAACATTAAAAAACCAGTGATAATATCACGTATCATGGTTTGACCACCTAAACTGATCGCCAAACCCAATACGCCGGCGCCCGCCAACAAAGGTCCGATATTGACGCCAACCTCTGAAAGCACCATTAAAATCGCGATTAATGTTAAAGTAATTAAAACGGTACGTCTGGCTACTGTTAAAAGTGTATGAGTTCTTCCAGTTTCTAAAGTAATTTCTTCGCCATTTTTAGTAAGGGAGACTTCAATTAAACTATTACTGATTTCCCACATTAACATGATCGCTAACCCAATGCATAAAATTGAAATAAACTTGATCACCAACATCACTCTGAGTGCCGAAGGCACCCAAGTCATTTGTATACCCCAAATCCTTATAATAAAAACAATTAAAGCAATATAAAGTAATGCCCTTAATACCACATCTAAAATTTTTCTATATCGGCGAAATCTTTTTTCTAAACCAGGTAAGCGTTTGCGTAACGGCGAACTTACAGTGAAAGGGCGAGTAAAATATCGATGTAACAATTGAGCAGATTTAATCGCAACGAAAATTAATAATAAGCTGAAAACCGTTCCTTTCAATACAAACCAAAAGAAATGGTCTGCTCTAACTATCCAAACAACATAGAGTAAAAACAAATATATAATCGCGGTAACTCTAAAAATAAAATCAATCTGCGTTATTCTTTCCTCTGCTATCGGCACCCCTCCTTTAGTCCTGTGGGTTATAATTAATCGAATCATGCGCAAAGGGTTTCGCAAAACAAAAACAATTAACAAAACGACCACGATGAATCCTAAAAGCTTGGTCAGAACATCATAAATATCTAAAGACATTCCCAAAAACAAGGCTACCTGCAAAGTAAAATAGCCATAAACTAGAATGGTTGTGAGCAAGCGTAACCAATTCATTAAAAACCTTTCCGCCGACTCGCTAAGATTCAAAAAGGTGGGAAACTGCACAATCAAAGCGAATAAAAAATTGTAAATAACGTTAAGCACCTTCACTATTATAAAAGCCGTTGTCCATGCGAGGAGCACCCATTGCGCCCTGTTCCCTAACTGTAATAGTATTAAAATGAAATTGGCTATAAATGCGAAAATGACAATGGGAATCAGACTTAAAAAAGTTAAAATACACAAATTTATTAATTTAATAGCGTATCTTTTTTTTCTGCCGCGAGCAAAACGTCTGTAAATCTTTGGCATCCAATTTGCACTTAACCAATAGCCGCCATAGCTCAAAAGAATGACAGCCAAGCATTTTAATAGCAGCTTGCTGTATTGATTCCTTTTCTGTATATCCGTCAGTTGTTTTGCAAAATTGTTGAGGTATTGCTTACTTTCTAAGAGAGTAGTCACCAACTCGGTTACGTCGGTATGGAACTCACTGATGGATTCCGATAAATTTGCCACAGTGATAGAAGCCTGATTCTTAATGGTAGGAACTGTTGTTACCAGCATTTGTTGTTGTGCTTGAGATAAAATCGTTAATTGTTGAATGAGCTTTTCGCGCGCTTGAGGATCTTGCAATGTACGAATTATTTCATCTATTTGTTGTGAAGTAGGGGGAGGCGGATTGGTATTTTGAGGCGTAGCTTTAAAAGGTTGCGGAAGTTTGAAGGGTATACTGTTTTTATTACTGGTATTTGGATTGGCTGCCGCTTGCGCCAAAGCAAAAGCCAAACTCATGGAACAAAAAAATAATATCCAAGTAACAAACCTTATGATGGATTTAAACACATTCATGAAAATGATTGTAGACTTTTTTCCAATTAAAAACCATATTTTCCAATGGTTATCAGAAATTCCCGGGATTTTCAATCCCGAAAATTTCTTCCCTGTTTTTACGCGATGCTCGGCAAAGCCTGCGCTCGCGCTCAAAGGGAAGAATCGCGATTCTCCCCCTTGAGAATCCCCCATCGTAAGGAAAAAATCCCGGGAATGGCTGAATGGTTATAACGATTTCGGAAATGAGAAATCCCACACAGCGAAACCCACCCACTATTTTCATTTGACATCCCATCAGGTATTTATTATTCTAATGAAATCATAAATCATAAGGAGTGTGACCAGTGGCAATTTATTTAAAAACCCCTGACGTGAAGGGAAGTGTTTCTACCCAAGGCTTTGAAGGCTGGGTGGATTTGCGCTCTTTTCAATTTTCTGGTATTTCGCAGCAGGTGCAACAACGCAGCGGCAATATGGCCGAACGATTGGGCGGAGGACTCAGTTTTGGTTATATTTATTTACAAAAAACGCCTGATCAAACTACCCCGTATTGGTTTTCTTGCGCGCACAGCAGCAAAGTGATCCCTAACATTGAAATTGATTTTGTAATGGCTGGAACACCGCCCTTTGCTTACCAAAAAATAAACCTAACCAATGTAGTGATCAGCCATTTCAGCCAGGAATATGCAGCAGGCGATGCGCTGGCTACGGAACTGTTAACTTTAGCATTTGACACCATTCAAATGGGTTATGTGCCAAGAACAGCAGATAATCAAATGGGCTCCCCGGTGATTGCCGGTTATAACATCGCTCAAGCGCAAAAACTGTAGAGATACCATGACTATTTCTTGGATTATGCATTTTTGCATTGACAGCAGTCCTGGGGAAACGCTGGAAGATTTGGCGAAGATGCTCAGCACGGATAAAACACCGGCAGGTAGAGAGACCTATTTTAACGCCATGCTGGAGCAAAACAAAACAGAGCATTGGGCGCATGATGTGACGACACGACCTAGATTCCCCTTGCCACCGGGAAGTATAGTCTGTTTGCCGAATCCCGAAGACCTTAAAGCGGCTAAGTATAAAACTTCAGAAGCACAGAGGCTGCGCCAGGCATTGTTGTCGGCCTTGCATTATCATAATCGCCAAACGGTCACCACCCGTCAGAGAGCCATCACCGCAGTGAAGCATTATCCGACTACGACCTTAAGCGCAATTTCCAGACTGACCGAGGCTTTTCACAGCTTATCTGACCACAAAGAAGCGCTGCTGGGGATGGGTGGCGGATTATTGACTGTAGGCGAACAATACCAGGATTTTGTCAAAGACAGCGCCAAAGAAATGCGAGTAGCGATGCTGGAAACACAGAACAAGTTGGATTTTTACCGCAAAGCGGCATACGGAGAAAAGACGGCTGCCAAACAAGCCTTTATCGAAGCGCACCGTAAAGTGAAACGCCTGTTTGAGGAATATTTAAAACGTTACGGAGAAACATATACGACGGGGATGAAAAAATTAGCCTTTGTGAACAACCGAGAAAGGTGGCTAAAACAATCGCGAACCGATGCAGCCAGCGCACAGATCATCGACACCGAAGCTTATAAATCCGTGGTACGGACTATGAAGGTAGCGCGTTATGCAGGCGCCAGTTTTATTGCCTTGGACGTAGGCTTAGGAGCCGCCGAAGTTTACCAAACTTACCGCGAAGGCGGAGATTGGTTTAAGGAATTGGTGGAAGAAGCGGCTGGTTTGGGTGGTAGTTTGATTGGAGGAGCTGGCGCCGTATATGTAGTTGAATATTTCCTTTTATTTACTCCCGAGGGTTGGGTAATCATCCTAATTGGAACAGCGGGTGCATTATTGGCTTCTTATTTAGGCAAATGGCTAACAGGCTTCTCCCTAGATGAAATCAGAAAATTGGAGGAATATGTATTATAATCCCTCCGTAACGTCATTTATTGGTGTATGTGGCATAATCGGTGGAATCAATATGTTTTTAAGTCTTCTAACATGGCCGTTAGTAGCTATATTTTTTCCTCGAAGATTTGATCCACAATACAAAACTTTATTTAAAGGCGCTATGGGTCTAGGTCGTTTTTGGCGCGGAGGCTGGTACGCAACGGCTATGATTGGTAAAGGGATACAACGAAAAGGTAGTGTTAACGATCAAATTTTCAAAGGTACAGACTTATGGAGCCAAGCAACCCAATTTGAGAAGTGGCTTGCTTGTATTTATGGATACAGCTTATATATAACTTTGCTTATGGCAATTATTTTTGGAATTGGTCATGCTATTTTCTGGTTTCGTCATACTTTCTTCTAAAGTAAAAAAGAAGATTCGTATTATTGAATGAATTCATGTATTGCCAAGTGGCTTGCAGGTACATCTGTGGATGGAATCAGAGAATTGAAAGAATATGTCTTATAATCCTTCACTAACATCGTTTATTGGAATATGTAGCATAATTGGTGGGTTAGGCCTTTTTTTAAACCTTCTTACTTGGCCGTTTGTAGCCATATTTATTACTCGCAGATTTGATCCAATATATAAACCTTTGTTTAAAGGGGCTATGGGTCTAGGCTGCTTTTGGCGAGGTTCTTGGTATGCAACTGCTATGGGTGGCCCAAAATGGATGCGTCGTAAAGGTAGTATGGATGACCAAATATTTAAAGAATTTGATTTATGGCATGCAGGGACACCTTTCGAAAGATGGCTGGCAGTGATTCACACTTATGGCGGGATGATAGGTTTAATAATGGCAATTATTTTTGGCATTGCTAGTGGTCTTTTTTGGATTCGGCATACTCTTTTTTAGTTATCATAAAGGCAAGAACATGTTTTATAATCCCCCACTCACATCTTTTTTTGGTATTTGTGGTCTAATTGGTGGGATCAATATGTTTTTAACGCTTCTTACATGGCCCTTAATAGCTATATTTATTACTCGAAGATTTGATCCAATATATAAACCTTTGTTCAAAGGAGCTATGGGCCTAGGCCGTTTTTGGCGAGGGGGCTGGTATGCGACCGCCATGAGCAATAAATGGATGCGGCGTAAAGGTAGCACCAACGACTGGATTTTTAAAAACGATAACATGTGGCATCAAGCAACTAAATTTGAAAGATGGCTTGCTGCTATTTTTAATTATAGTGGAATGCTAGCATTATTAATGGGATTCATTTTTAGCATTGGTCGTTTTATTTTTTGGATTCGTCATACTCTCTTTTAGTCATAATAAAGGAGAATAAGGTGGATGGCGCCGACACATACTTAAATATGAATTATTGACTTTGCAAGCTAGTAACATCCTATTTCGAAAGGATTGCTGAGACAAAAGTAGACGCTCTGCATAGCAGGATTCAACGCACCCGCCAACGAGCTTAGCAACGGGTGGCAGAGGAAAGCCACTCACCCGCAGCGCAGCGAGGATGAGTGGCTTTCCTCTGACAGGACCCGTTAATGCGATCTTGCGAATAGGCGGATGTCGTTGAATCCTGCGGGGGCGGTTTCTCATTTCCGATCTAAGACAGCGCCAAAGAAATGCGAGTAGCGATGCTGGAAACACAGAACAAGTTGGATTTTTACCGCAAAGCGGCATACGGAGAAAAGACGGCTGCCAAACAAGCCTTTATCGAAGCGCACCGTAAAGTGAAACGCCTGTTTGAGGAATATTTAAAACGTTACGGAGAAACATATACGACGGGGATGAAAAAATTAGCCTTTGTGAACAATCGAGAAAGGTGGCTAAAACAATCGCGAACCGATGCAGCCAGCGCACAGATCATCGACACCGAAGCTTATAAATCCGTGGTACGGACTATGAAGGTAGCGCGTTATGCAGGCACAAGTTTTATTGCCTTGGACGTAGGCTTAGGAGCCGCCGAAGTTTACCAAATTTACCGCGAAGGCGGAGATTGGTTTAAGGAATTGGTGGAAGAAACTGGGGGTTTGATCGGTAGCATAGCAGGAGGTAGCTTTGCTCTGTATGTAGCCAGATATCTCTTAATGCTAACTCCTGAGGGTTGGATGATTGTCATTATTGGTACGACTGGTGCTTTGGTGTTTCAAGAAATATTAAAGATTATTGCTGAAAAAAGTACAGATACAATTAGAGAATATTCTCATGTCACATAATTTTAGCTTTGGCTCCTTTATGGGCATCTGCATGCTTTTAACTCTTCTAGGCGCAATCATTTACGTTTTCACTTTGCTATTAGTAGCTATATTTATTACTCGCAGATTTGATCCAAAGTATAAAACCATGCTTAAAGGAGATATGGGTTTAGGCTGCTTTTGGCGAGGATCTTGGTATGCAACCGCTATGAGTACTCCTAAATGCCTAAGACGTAAGGGTTGTATTGATGAACAGATATTTAGAAATTTTGATTTATGGCAGTCAGCAACATCGTTTGAGAAATTATTGGCAGCTATTCATACATATAGTTTGATTTTGACTGGAATAGCTGGACTCATTTTTGGAATATATTATATTGTACTCTCGGTTTGACAAAATCTCTTTTAAGTAAAGCCACGCCCAAAGAGAAAGAACATGTTGACTTATTCCATGAAGCAACGTTGTTTGAAAAATAGCTTAGCGGAACTCATAATTACAGTGGGATATTGGCCATTAATAATGGGAATAATTTTTGCGATTGTCCGCGCTCTTTTCTGCTTTCGCCATACTTTTTTCTAATTGCATCCAGGCAAGCGAAGTTAGTAACATCCTATTTCGGAAGCATTACTGAGACAAAAGTGGACGCTCTGCATAGCAGGATTCAACGCATTCGCCAGCGAGCTTAGCAACGGGTGGCAGAGGAAAGTCACTCACCCGCAGCGCAGCGAGGATGAGTGGCTTTCCTCTGACACTCATTAGAAGGTCCTTGTCAATAGCACAATAATTCCTACGAAGTCGAAAGGCATCACTCAGAGCTACCCCCAAGCTTCAAGGATTTATCCACGCTTTGTCCACGGGCCGCCGAGCCCTCACTGTTTGTGAGGCGAGACGGTGGGCAAAGGGTGGATAAATCCGTCCTTGACTCTCCGCAAAATTCATCTCTTCAGAGTATTCAGCTATCCGTCATACGCGCCTAGCTTCTCTTTTTATAGGCATCATTTCTCATAGAAACGCACCAGACACTCATCGGGATCTAGGCTTTTTCTGCATTTTTTCAGTCAGAATCAGCCCCAGGTATTTTCATGCCCCAGAAAATCATTAGTGCCATACCCCGTCCAAAAGTAATGAACAGAATTTGTGGCTCACCTTTTCAGGGTCCAGTCATTGTGTGGCTCAGGGTATGGGCGTATCCATGATAACTTACTCTTTTTTGATGAATCAAATAAATGGAGGAATAAGATGTCCAATCAGGACCAGAGCTCAAAGCTAGTCAGACTACGGGCTCATCTTATCCATCCAAATCGTTTAATCAACTAAATGCTTTTTTCATATCAAAATCCACCTCATCTTTGATAACATAATAACTGCCTCGCGCTAATTTGTGTGCAACCGCTTTGATCGCCAACGTGTGGTTCGCTTTAGTCCGTTTTCGATCATAGTAGCGATGAATCGGTTCGTAGTGACGAATGGCATGATTAGCCGCTTCCACAAAAGCCCAGCTCAAATAAGCATTCCCGCTTTTGCTATTATTTTCGCCTTTCTTTTTACCATTACTGATACGATCACTCCTAACACATCGACAATAAGAAGCATAGTTGCCCACTTCTGCAAATCGTTGAATGGATCCAGTCTCCAGAGAAATGGTTGATGCTAAAATAGTTCCAACACCCGGTACTGTTTTTAAATTCCTAAAAGCCAACTCTTTTTTGATGCGACTATTCAAATATTTTTCCAGTTCTGTGATTTCCTCATTCAGGCAATCCAATATCTTCCACTGGGGGCGGATCGCTTGCCGCACATCGGGATCATTAAAATAGTTTTGAAATTCCTCTGACGTTAATTCTTGCAATTTCTTTCCATTCAATCTGATTCCCTCATAACGACTTAATGTTCCCTCCAGGCTTAAGATATTCATGGTTCGCTGGCGAACCAGTAACATCCTTTTCCTCAATACCTCACGCAGCCCCCTCTGTTCTCGAGGGTAAATATATCCCGTGGGCAATACCTCTAACCGCAATAAATTAGCTAACCAGCGGGCATCCGTTTTGTCGTCAGAATGCTTTAAGCGCTGATAACTATCCAGAGCTCCAGTATGCGCCAAATGAACTGGGTAATCTTTCTGGATTAATCCATCCGCTAACCAATACCAGTTGTACGTCGACTCGACGACTACCCCCTCCAGACTTTTAGCATACGGTTCCAATGCTCGCTCAATGATAGACAGGTCATTGGGCAGTCTTTTATCGTAAAGTACCTTTTGATCTTCTCCCATCACCACCACATAACTGTTGGTAGAATGTAAATCTATTCCTGCATAGCATTTCATCTTTAAGCTCCTCCTCAAATTTGAGATAACACCTCATTGTGAACTACTTTCTGAGTAGGCTACAATGTGAGCCTTCTAGATGATTATCAGGACCCGTTAATGCGATCTTGCGAATAGGCGGATGTCGTTGAATCCTGCGGAGGCGGCTTCTCATTTCCGATCTAAGACAGCGCCAAAGAAATGCGAATAGCGATGCTGGAAACACAGAATAAGTTGGATTTTTACCGCAAAACGGCATACGGAGAAAAGACGGCTGCCAAACAAGCCTTTATGGAAGCGCACCGTAAAGTGAAACGCCTGTTTGAGAAATATTTAAAACGTTACGGGGAAGCATATACGACGGGAATGAAAAAATTAGCCTTTGTGAACAATCGAGAAAGGCGGCTAAAACAATCGCGAACCGATGCAGCCAGCGCACAGATCATCGACACCGAAGCTTATAAATCCGTGGTACGGACTATGAGGGTAGCGCGTTATGCAGGCGCTAGTTTTATTGTCTTGGACATGGGCTTAGGAGCCGCCGAAGTTTACCAAACTTACCGCGAAGACGGAGATTGGTTTAAGGAATTGATGGAAGAAGCGGCAGGTTTGGGTGGTAGTTTGACAGGGGGAGGACTCGCGCTTTTTGTAGCTCGAAGTATTTTGATGCTGACACCAGAAGGATGGATGATTGTAGTCATTGGAACAGCTGGAGCTTTAGTATTACAGGAAGTATTAAAAATCATTGCTGAAGAAAGCATAGATAAAACCAGAGAATATACACATGTCAAATAATTCTAGTTTTAATTTCTTAGTATATATTTGCATGATTTTAACACTCTTAGGTACAATCATTAACGTACTAACTTTACCGTTAGTGGCCATATTTATTACTCGTAGGTTTGACCCAATATATAAACCCTTATTTAAAGGAGCTATGGGCTTAGGTTGCTTTTGGCGAGGATCCTGGTATGCAACCGCTATGGGTGGTCCCAAATGGATGCGTCGTAAGGGGAGTATTGATGACCAAATATTTAAAGATTTTGATCTATGGAGCGCGGCGAAGCCATTTGAACGATGGTTAGCAGCTATTCATACCTACAGTGGGTTGATAGCATTGATAATGGGACTTATTTTCGGGATAGGTCATGCTCTTTTCTGGTTTCGTCATACTTTTTTCTAATTGCATCCAGGCAAGCGAAGTTAGTAACATCCTATTTCGGAAGCATTACTGAGACAAAATTAGATGCTCTGCATAGCAGGATTCAACGCATTCGCCAGCGAGCTTAGCAACGGGTGGCAGAGGAAAGTCACTCACCCGCAGCGCAGCGAGGATGAGTGGCTTTCCTCTGACCCGTTAATGCGATCTTGCGAGTAGGCGGATGTCGTTGAATCCTGCGGAAGCGGCTTCTCATTTCCGATCTAAGACAGCACCAAAGAAATGCGAGTAGCGATGCTGGAAACACAGAACAAGTTGGATTTTTACCGCAAAGCGGCATACGGAGAAAAGACGGCTGCCAAACAAGCCTTTATCGAAGCGCACCGTAAAGTGAAACGCCTGTTTGAGGAATATTTAAAACGTTACGGAGAAACATATACGACGGGGATGAAAAAATTAGCCTTTGTGAACAATCGAGAAAGGTGGCTAAAACAGTCGCGAACCGATGCAGCCAGCGCACAGATCATCGACACCGAAGCTTATAAATCCGTGGTACGGACTATGAAGATAGCGCGTTATGCAGGCGCCAGTTTTATTGTCTTGGACATGGGCTTAGGAGCCGCTGAAGTCTACCAAACTTACCGCGAAGACGGAGATTGGTTTAAGGAATTGATGGAAGAAGCGGCAGGTTTGGGTGGTAGTTTGATTGGAGGAGCTGGCGCCGTATATGTAGTTGAATATTTCCTTTTATTTACTCCCGAGGGTTGGGTAATCATCCTAATTGGAACAGCGGGTGCATTATTGGCTTCTTATTTAGGCAAATGGCTAACAGGCTTCTCCCTAGATGAAATCAGAAAATTGGAGGAATATGTATTATAATCCCTCCGTAACGTCATTTATTGGTGTATGTGGCATAATCGGTGGAATCAATATGTTTTTAAGTCTTCTAACATGGCCGTTAGTAGCGTAAGCGGTTTATAATCCACGTTCTTGAATTATTATTTTTTTGGTTGGATTTAAAAATTATTTACCCAGAATCACTGTTATTCTTTTGAGTATATTGATCATTGAATCTAAGTGGGCATCTGTTATT
Source organism: uncultured Pseudomonadota bacterium (assembly GCA_963795715.1). Classification (GTDB taxonomy): domain Bacteria; phylum Pseudomonadota; class Gammaproteobacteria; order Coxiellales; family Coxiellaceae; genus JAFEDN01. The sequence continues at coordinate 774,983 of CAWCIY010000003.1, read as the reverse complement.
TGAGCATAATCTTCAAATGTCTTAATAGCATATTGCTTGACGATTTGATTCAGTAAAACCAGATGGTGTTCCAACTTCTTTCTCATCGAAGCGCTTAATTCAGTTAAGTTTAATCCAGAGAGTTCTTTCGAGGCATGGATAATTCTCTCTTTTTTTTGCAAATCGTGAGCAGAGAGTATTTTTTTCATATTGAACACTTTGATTAATCGTTCGTTTATCATCAATCCCTTCACAAGTAGGACTATGCAACCGTTACAGTTTTGGCTAAATCTGCTCGTTGCGATAATTCTGGGTTGGAAAATAACACATTCCACGATAATAACCGTTCGTAATCATTTATTGTAACACAATGAGGTATGTTTTGCAGAATGTAAACCATATAATGGTAAGGATCCAGGTGATGGGCAATGGCCGTAAAAATCAGGCTCATATGGACACATAATGCATGCGCCCCCGCCACCGAATAAGAAAATAGAAAATTTTTTCGAGCGAGAGCGACATCTTTATTTTTTTGTTCCGTTAGATTATTATCCAGCTCTAAACGGCCATCTTCTAAAAATAAACGTAATCCCACTTGTCGTTTTAACACATATTGAAAAGCTTTTCCCAAGGGGGATTGCGGTAAAGTGGTTAACACTTTTTCCCGCACCCAGTCTTCAAACCGATCCATTAACGGTTTACTTTTTTCATGTCGAAGCTGATGACGTTGTTCAGTACTCATTTGGGCATTTTTGGCTTCTCGCTCTACCTGGTACAGTTTTTTATAAAATCTCATCGCTTCTTTAGCCAGTCCTTCTTTCAAACTTACTTTAGCAATGGGTTCAAATTTTCTTCGAGCATGAGCATGGCAGAAAGCTAATTGTATCCCCTGATTTTGTTCAAAGGCGTCAAATATATTTTGACCGTCTACTTGTAAATAACCCCTAAATCCCGCAAACCAATCCTGTAAAAATGCTTTATGTTCGTCGGGTTGATATTCAAAGATATTTACGGCCCGTTCAGGAGGCCCACCTCGCAGGGTGTACACATAAGATTTTTGAGTGGCCCCCAGGTTCATCGAGCACTTGTAAATGGGTAGGATCACAAGCGGCGATATCATAATCCATCACTTCGTCACGCAACAGATTGACGACAGGTTGCAGTGATTGCGAACTCTCAATAAACCATCTCGCTAATTTGTTGCAGGGACAAATAAAATCGAATCGTTCCGAAAATTGCTTTTCCAGATGATAGAGCGGTTGACGATCATAAATTTTGCTGACAATCACATGGGCTAAAAAGCTCTCTGTGACTCCTGCCTTGGGCAATATGTGTTTTGGCGCCGGCGCTGTTTTTAACTGAATGGCCTCATCCGCTTCTTTGGAGACAATGACTTCGCGCTTTTGTACAATGATTTCATAGACAGACAGAACATAATGCAATAATTCTTTAATTTCGTAGCGAATCACCTCATCGCCTTCCTTTTTATTTTCAGCAGGGATAATGACTTCGCGTCTGGGAAGACTTTTGAGAAAATGCTGGCTCTTTTTGTTTCTTTTTTTGCGGTTTGATCGATGAGAACGGACTGGAGTATTATCTTGGGCATCGTCCTCTTTGTCATCTAACAGAGGTTGAGCAAGCACAGAAGAAAAAAAATCACCCTGACTAATATTGTTATCTTTAAAACGTTCCGATTTGGGACCAAACGCATGACGTTGGAATTGTTTAGTAGACGCTCTGCATAGCAGGATTCAACGCACCCGCCAACGAGCTTAGCAACGGGTGGCAGAGGAAAGTCACTCACCCGCAGCGCAGCGAGGATGAGTGGCTTTCCTCTGACACTCATTAGAAGGTCCTTGTCAATAGCACAATAATTCCTACGAAGTCGAAAGGCATCACTCAGAGCTACCCCCAAGCTTCAAGGATTTATCCACGCTTTGTCCACGGGCCGCCGAGCCCTCACTGTTTGTGAGGCGAGACGGTGGGCAAAGGGTGGATAAATCCGTCCTTGACTCTCCGCAAAATTCATCTCTTCAGAGTATTCAGCTATCCGTCATACGCGCCTAGCTTCTCTTTTTATAGGCATCATTTCTCATAGAAACGCACCAGACACTCATCGGGATCTAGGCTTTTTCTGCATTTTTTCAGTCAGAATCAGCCCCAGGTATTTTCATGCCCCAGAAAATCATTAGTGCCATACCCCGTCCAAAAGTAATGAACAGAATTTGTGGCTCACCTTTTCAGGGTCCAGTCATTGTGTGGCTCAGGGTATGGGCGTATCCATGATAACTTACTCTTTTTTGATGAATCAAATAAATGGAGGAATAAGATGTCCAATCAGGACCAGAGCTCAAAGCTAGTCAGACTACGGGCTCATCTTATCCATCCAAATCGTTTAATCAACTAAATGCTTTTTTCATATCAAAATCCACCTCATCTTTGATAACATAATAACTGCCTCGCGCTAATTTGTGTGCAACCGCTTTGATCGCCAACGTGTGGTTCGCTTTAGTCCGTTTTCGATCATAGTAGCGATGAATCGGTTCGTAGTGACGAATGGCATGATTAGCCGCTTCCACAAAAGCCCAGCTCAAATAAGCATTCCCGCTTTTGCTATTATTTTCGCCTTTCTTTTTACCATTACTGATACGATCACTCCTAACACATCGACAATAAGAAGCATAGTTGCCCACTTCTGCAAATCGTTGAATGGATCCAGTCTCCAGAGAAATGGTTGATGCTAAAATAGTTCCAACACCCGGTACTGTTTTTAAATTCCTAAAAGCCAACTCTTTTTTGATGCGACTATTCAAATATTTTTCCAGTTCTGTGATTTCCTCATTCAGGCAATCCAATATCTTCCACTGGGGGCGGATCGCTTGCCGCACATCGGGATCATTAAAATAGTTTTGAAATTCCTCTGACGTTAATTCTTGCAATTTCTTTCCATTCAATCTGATTCCCTCATAACGACTTAATGTTCCCTCCAGGCTTAAGATATTCATGGTTCGCTGGCGAACCAGTAACATCCTTTTCCTCAATACCTCACGCAACCCCCTCTGTTCTCGAGGGTAAATATATCCCGTGGGCAATACCTCTAACCGCAATAAATTAGCTAACCAGCGGGCATCCGTTTTGTCGTCAGAATGCTTTAAGCGCTGATAACTATCCAGAGCTCCAGTATGCGCCAAATGAACTGGGTAATCTTTCTGGATTAATCCATCCGCTAACCAATACCAGTTGTACGTCGACTCGACGACTACCCCCTCCAGACTTTTAGCATACGGTTCCAATGCTCGCTCAATGATAGACAGGTCATTGGGCAGTCTTTTATCGTAAAGTACCTTTTGATCTTCTCCCATCACCACCACATAACTGTTGGTAGAATGTAAATCTATTCCTGCATAGCATTTCATCTTTAAGCTCCTCCTCAAATTTGAGATAACACCTCATTGTGAACTACTTTCTGAGTAGGCTACAATGTGAGCCTTCTAGATGATTATCAGGACCCGTTAATGCGATCTTGCGAGTAGGCGGATGTCGTTGAATCCTGCGGAGGCGGTTTCTACAATAAAATCTTCAATTTTAGACAAAGTTATTTTTTTATCGGATAATCTCTTCATGAATGATTTAATTGAAAAAGTAGAGCATTTACTCTCCGGCGAAACTGACTATATTGCCAACGCCGCGAATGTGGCTGCATTACTGTATCAGACCTTACCCGAAGTGAATTGGGTTGGTTTTTACTTTATGCGCGGGCAAGAGCTGGTGCTAGGTCCTTTCCAAGGCAAACCCGCTTGTGTTCGCATCCCACAGGGAAAAGGAGTCTGCGGAAGCGCTGCAATCCAAAAGAAAACCTTAGTAGTGGCAGACGTACATCAATTCCCCGGTCATATTGCTTGTGATACCGCTTCAAATTCAGAAATCGTCATACCTATTATAAAGAATGAACAAGTCTTAGGTGTTCTAGATATAGATAGCCCAAAGTTTAACCGGTTCAATGATCAAGACCGCATTCCGTTAGAAGCAGTGGTGAGTTGTTATCTGCGCACCTCAAAATTTTAGCGGGCTTTAACTGCACGAACAAATAAAAACCAAGGATGAGTAGAAATCAGCGGGTACAGGTCCGGGTCCTGCTTTAAACCTTCTTGTGGCAAAGGCTCAATCATACGTTCTATCATAAATCCTGCCTCATGTAAGGATTCAGTTATTTCATGCAAAGTCTGATGATAATATCGAACTTTTGCTTTAATAGAAGGCCAGTAGTCTTCAATTATTTGCGGAGAAAAATAGTTATTCAGTTTTCGTAAATAAAAACTCGAATGGGGTTGGTGAGTCGAAAAAATAAATAAACCTTGCAGTTTCAAAACTCGAGCTATTTCCTTCATAAAATCATTTAGATTTTGGATGTAATGAATAACCAACGGCGCAATAACGATATCAAAATTATTTTTTGACAAAAAATCCAGAGATTCTTCCAAATTAGCACGAATGACTTGGCATTTCCCCTGAAGACGGCGCTGAGTCAATTCAACCATGCGTTCACTGATATCTATGGCGGTAACCATTGCACCGACGCTCACAAGCTGTTCTGCGTACCACCCTGAACCACATCCCAAATCTAAAATCTGCATGCCGCTTAAATTTTTTGGCAACAGCGACCAGATACTTGGCCGTTCATAATAAACGTGTATGGGTTTGTTATCTACCGCATTGGCATAGTCATCAGCAAAATGCTCATAATCACTCAGTGGTTTTTTATTCATACTAAGGCTAACCTCGTTTCAACAAGCCAAGCGATGGCCACATAAACAGCCATCAGTAGACAATGGAAGGAAAATGCAGTAATCGTACTGGTTATGGCTACGAACTGAGACAACCAAATTAACAAACAAGCCAAAACAACGTAAGCAAAACTGCGCCAATTTCGGTAAGGGATAGGATAGTATTTTTGTCCCAACCAATAACAAGACACCGCCATACTAAAATAACAAATCAAAGAAGCCCAACTGCTGCCGACGTATCCAGAAACCGGGATGAATAAAAAATTAAGCACAATTGTTAATAAAGCACCGCCGATCGTTATAAAAGTGCCATAATAGGTACGGTCAGTCAACTTAAACCAGACAGAAAAATTATAATAAACGCCTAAAAATAAGTATCCCAATAATAAAATTGGCACTACTTTTAAACCTTCATAATAAGCGCGGCCACCTAGCAAGTATTTCAAAACATCCATATTGATAGTTACCGCTAATAGAATGAAGCTACAAATAATAATAAAAAAATGATTTACTCTAGCAAAAAGTTTGGGAGAATTTTTTTCATAAGCATGAGAAAAGAAAAAAGGTTCAGCGGCAAATCGGAAGGCCTGGATGGTTAAGCTCATAAATACCGCGTATTTATAACAAGCAGCGAAAACCCCCAAGGCATACATGGAACTTTTTCCAGGATAGAAATTGGGCGGGAGCCACCACTCTAAAGTCCAACGACTAAACATTTCGTTAGTCATCCCTGCCAACCCGGTAATCATAATAGGATAAGCATATGACAACATGTTAGGAAATATTTTACGATCAAAAGTAGGCCGCCATTTTAATAATATTCGATAAAAATAAAATAAATAAAATGCATTCGCCACAAGGTTGGCAATAAAGACATACTCAATGCCAAAACGGGAATTTTGAATATAAGCGGTTATGGCCTGGAAATTAAAAGTAATATGCTTAGTCACAAGCCAGTACGAAAATAAGAAAAAATATAAATTTAAACCCACTAACAAAAATACATTGATGATTTTCGCAATGGCAAATCGACTAGGTTTTTTTTCTAATCGAAGTTTTGCGAAAGGAATAGCCACGGCGGCGTCAATAAACATAATCACAGACAACAACACTAAATACTGTGCTTTACCGGGAATACCTATGGCATTAGCCAGAGGCTGGGAAAATAATATAAAAACTACCGACAAAGCCGTGCTGATTAACAAAACCGCTGTTTGAGCTAAATTGAATGCCCGGTTTGGATCGGCTCCTTCTTTGGTTGCAAAACGAAAGTAGGCTGTTTCCATGCCAAAAGTATAAATGATATTTAAAAAAGCGACAAAAACATATAAATAGCTGATAACGCCATAAGCTGCAGGATCAAAAACCCGGGTGTGTAATGGAAATAATAAGAAATTCAACAACCGAGGAATAATGCTTCCTAAGCCATATATCGCGGTTTCACCGGCTAATTTTTTTATTTTGGACATAAATTTAAAGTACACACACTAAATATGCCGATAACGCCAAAACTTAGGTAAGTAATAACAGCAAAAGCCAACGCCTACTACACATAAAATCCCTCCTGAAACAATAGATGTGATCACACCAAACGCGGCGGCAATTAAACCCGCTTCGGTATCGCCTAATTTGGGCCCACTGAGATAACTGATCATTTCTATCCCCGACAATCTTCCTCTAAATTCAGTAGGTATCGTCTGATTCCACAGGGTTGATCTAAATATGCCGCTGACTGCATCGCCCGCGCCAGCAATAGCTAAAAAAACTAAAGCTGCCCAAAAATTAATTTTTAACAATAAACCAAAAATGATAATGGCAATTCCCCACAGAGTGGCTGCGACTGCAATTGCCACACCTTGCCGCCTGACTTGGTTGGTCCAGCCGCTATAAGAAGAAATTATTAAAGCGCCTACCGCCGGCATTGCATACAGCAATCCCAAAGCTTTGGGGCCGCCATGTTGATGGGCGATGGCTGGAAATAAAGCATTCGGCATGCCAAAAATCATCGCTACAAAATCCACCACATAGGTGCCAATGAGTTCTTGACGAGAAAAAGCGTATTGAAAACCTTCTTTTAAAGAAGACCAAGTCGAACCTGGCGTACTCGCTGGCTTCGCCATTTCTTCAACCATTAACAAAGTCAGTAATGCAAAAGCATAAGTGGCAAAATCTATTAAGAAAGTGATGGCCACACCGAAATGGGCAATTAGCAAACCTGCTAAAGCAGGGCCTACAATTAACCCCAAACTAAAAGTAAGATTAGTCAAAGCAGCTAATGAACCATAGTCTGATTTATCAACCACTTGTTGAGTAAGGCCCGTCAAGGCGGGCCGATACAAACCAAAAAGTCCAGACATTAAAACAGCTAAAACAAAAATAAATAAAATAGAAGGCTTGGCGAATAAAGAATTAATTGCTAATAATAAACATCCGCTGGACAAGATAATTTCTGTGATTAGCAACATTTTTTTACGATGCCGCCGGTCTGCCATTGCGCCACCTAATAAAGCCGTTACCAATAAAGGGAGTAATTGAAATAAACTTAATAATCCGACCATCAGCGTAGAATGGGTTTCGTGATAAACTTGATAAGGTAAAGCAACACCCGTAATCATGGTCCCAAAAAAAGAAACACTGTGCCCGCCAAAAAGCCAACGGAAATTTCGATTTTTTTTAAGTAAAGAGATATCAACTAAATATTTCATAAAATTTATAAATGATTGAAGAGCTAATTTAACACATACTATTTGTCATTGCGATCACGGGGTATCTATGACTTATAATTCAGCGGGAATTACTGGATCTATGATACTTGCCGCGGGATGATGGCGTGCAGGACTTCAATCCGGTATCGGATGACAAAGTGAAGGAAATGATGGCTTCTTTGGAAGATTCGGCTTAAACTAATGCTTGTCGCGGGATTCTAATCCAGCATCGAACAAGGCTTTTGCAGATCTAAAATCCCCCAGTTCGAGATACCGTTTAATTTGCAGCTGTAATTCAGGCGGCAAAGTAGCTAGCCGGCTTGTTTCTTCCGGTTTCTGGGTATGGTGGGCAGATTCTTGCTTCACAAACTTTTTCCTTTTAATGAATACTAGATCTATTTTGATATACTTTGGTCTAAAAATATGCGCTCCAATCTAGCTGTTTATGTAGGAAATATTTGCTATGGACTATGTCTATGATTTATAAAAAAAAACGTAGCTGAGTTTTATAGTGATCCGCATTTAAAGCAAAATGCTACTAGAGCGATACAAAGTTTTCTGGATCGAGACTTTCTCCAAATTGAATCCAGGGTTAAGCAAAGCTTTAACATAACTCAACCCCGCGTCTATATCGGAGAGTGGCCAGTGGTGATGAGTTTATTAATAAGCCAAATCGGCGTGAATCTTTAAAATCCAATTTTCCGGATTTACTTTGTGTAGAGATGGAAGGGGCCGCTATCGCCCAAGTCTGTTATGAATGCAATATACCTTTCGTAGTGATTAGAACGATTTCCGACAATGCTGACGGCAGCGCTCACATCGATTTTTCCGCTTTTAACCTAGAAATTGTGAGTCATTATTCTTTGGGTATTATTCAGAACCTGTTCACCCAAATGACTAATCCGGTTTCACAGCCCGCTTGACACCATTTACAAAACAGAGGCGAATAGACTAATCATTTCTTTATTAAAAGCCGGAATATCATCAGGTTTACGACTGGTAACCAATTTCCCATCACGAACAACTTCTTTATCCACCCACTTTGCCCCGGCGTTTACCAAATCGACTTGTATTGACGGCCATGAAGTCATGGTACGACCTTTTACTGCTTCAGCATTGATTAAAGTCCAAGAACCATGGCATATCGCGGCGATGGGTTTATCTGCTTTATAAAACTCTCTTACGAATTGTATTGCTTTGGGTATCAGCCGCAAAGCGTCCGGGTTAAACACACCCCCCGGAAGAAGCAACGCATCATAAGCCTCAGACTGAGCCTTATCTAAAAGCACATCTGCTTCAAACTGATCACCTGGTTTATCATGATGAAAACCCCGCAGTGTTTTTTCTGGAGCAACCAAATGGGTCACTGCGCCGGCGTCATCCAACGCTTTTCTGGGTTTAGTCATTTCTACTTGTTCGAAGCCGTTCGTAGCTAAAATGGCTACTTTTAAACCTTTGAGTTTTGCCGCCATTATAACTTCCTCCCTGAAGAGTACATTTTAACGTTTTTTTCCTTTACGGAATTTTTTAGGACCGTGCGGACCCCGACCTCTTGGCATATTAAACCTCACATTTTAAATAAACGAAAATTATAACAGCTAAGATTATTTTAAGCCACCCTCTTTATTCTATAGGTTATGACTGAAATAAATCGCACGCTTTTAATTGATGATCATGCCATTGTTCGTAGCTCTTTAGGCGCCATTCTAAAAAAAATTCCTTCGATCCATGTGATTGGAGAGGCTGAAACAGGCTGGCAGGGTATCATGCTGGCTCGAAAACTTAAGCCGGAGCTAGTGATTTTAGACTATAAGTTGCCAGACATATCAGGGTTGGAGGTGACTCAAAGATTACTAAAAACCGCACCAGAGTTAAAAATTATGATCTTGACTGCAGAAACACATGATCTCACTGCCAGTTGGCTGTTGGCGGCAGGCGCGCAGGCGTATCTGAAAAAATCAGCTTCAACTGTAGAATTTTCTCAAGCAATAGAAAATTTAATTCATAACCGAGTAGAGGCACACAGCAAGACTCAGCCAAAAACCAATACATTATTTCATAATTTATCTTTTCGTGAAGTAGAAATAATGCGTATGATGGTGCAGGGAGAAACCGTAGAGCTGATTGCACAACGATTATTTTTAGATACTAAAACCGTTTATGATTATCGCAGCGTGATTTTTAAAAAGCTACAAGTTAAAAATGTGGTGGATCTCGCCTTGCTAGTATTCCGTCACGGCATTATGGCTGTAGACGAATTATAAAATACCACGGGCTGACGCCCGCGGCTACGGTTATAAGTTTGGTTATTCGGCTTCGATACCCTTATTCGACTTCTTCTATCTCAACGATGCCTTGTTTAATCGCCAATAAAGTTAACGCAGTATCGTTTTTTACATGTAATTTTTCAAAAATACGACTGCGGTAGCTATGCACAGTTTTAGCGCTAAGATGTAATTTCTGGGCGATTTCTTTTACAGGAACTTGCCGTATTACCATTAACATTACTTCAGTCTCACGATCTGAAAGACTAGAAAAATTAACTGGCATATTAGCCGATAGGCGCGATAATGCTAATTTATGAGCTACTTCCGCGCTGATATAACGCTGGTTGTTATGAATGACTTTTATGGCATGAATTAATTCTTCCTGAGAAGCATTTTTGGTTATATAACCATGAGCGCCAGCTTCCAAGATCCTAAAAGGAAATAAATCATTGGTAATAGCGGAAACAATTAAAATTTTGGGAGGTGATTCATGAGAAAGAAGTTTATGGGTGACTTCTAAACCAGAAATATCGGGCAATTTGATATCTAAAAGCACGATATCTGGCTTGGTAGTTCTTACCAAGCGTATTCCCTCTATTCCAGTCCCTGCTTCTCCAATCACTTGAATACTTTTTTCTGCTTCTACCATTTGCCGAAAACCGGCACGCACGAGAAAATGGTCATCAATCAGTACCAATTTGATCATACTGCTACCTTTTACTCTTTACAATAATTATAGTCTATTCAATAACTTTTACTTACAAATTAAACTCATAGTACGATGTTAAACCTTGGGTAGTATCCGGATTTAAAGGTTGATATTTTTTTTGTTTATCAGAATAAGTAAAAATTTGCCCGGTTTTAATATCAAAAAACCATAAGTGAATAATTAATTCCTTGGCAATTACTTTTTCTTTTATCCATGGAAATGTTAAGCAATTTAAATGCGATTGGTTCAAAGCTAATTTAGCATAATCATCGGCTTCCTTTCCTTTGAAATTACAATTTTTTACCAATGAAACCCAGTTGGTAATGAAATCGTCGATTCCTTTGGCTTCATGACTGTTCAAAAGTGCTTGGATTCCGCCGCATTGGCTGTGTCCTAATAATATTAAATGTTTAATTTTAAGAAAACGTACGCCGAATTCTAATGCCGCGCTGGTGCCATGATGCGCTTCATCTCTTTCATAAGGAGGAATGATGTTGGCAACATTCCTGACTACGAAGAGGTCTCCAGGATCACACTGTAAGATTAATGCAGGGTCAACCCGTGAGTCGCAACAAGCGACTACCATGATTTCAGGCTGCTGGCCATAATCGGAAAGAAATTCCATTACTGAAGTATCTCCGGAAGCGTATTTACTTCTAAAGGAGCTATAACCTCGTAACATTTTTAATAAGTTTTTATCCATAGGCTACGGTTCTAAATTAATAACCACGAAAGAAAGGTTAGAATCCCCATACAACCCACCATTTTTGCAATAGCAATCATGGAAGATGAATGATAGCTTACTAAGAAGCTACTCGTCGAGGAAATAGCAAATTCAAACGCCATCGCAAATGCAGTGGCAAAACCAATGAGGTTTGGAAATGGACGAACTATCCCAACAGCTGCGGCGACAATCACAAAACCTGTACCAAACATATAAATCAGCATGGAAATAATAAAAATAGATATCATATTTATTTTAAAAACACCCAGGATTAGCATGATTACACCAGTCAAACCGAGGAGTATTACACCACCAGTCAGCACCTTATCTATGCCTTTGCGCAAAGCGAACCACCCTGCCAAAAGGGTTCCAGAAAGATGAGCCGCCCAGATTCCAGAAGTGAGAAAGCCATATTGAACGCTAGACAAGCCAATTTTTTTAACAAATAAAAAGGCCGCACTGGTAGTATAAGCTTTTTCTCCAGCCATCATAAAAGCCACACATAACAAAAACCCCCATAGTACCCGGCTGCTCAACACGGTCTTGTAGTTATGAAATATTTTATTGGGATGTAATGACGTCCAGCTGATCTGCGGATTGGTTTGTGGCAAATACCGCCACATCATTAAAAAAATCGCGGCACCATAGATCGATAATAATAAAAAAATCCATCGCCACCCTAAGAATTTTGTCATATAACCACCTAAAGTGGGTAGCAACACAATGCCTATGGCATTGCCGGTGAAAATATAACTAAACACTTTGGCAGCATAACCACCTTCAAAACAATCGTTCACTATCGCACGGCCCATCAGGATGGTGATACTGCAACCTATGCCTTGAACTAAGCGGCCTGCTAACAAAAGGTTTACCTGATTGCTCAGCCCGCACAATATACCCCCTAATATAAACAAAGCTAAACCGAAGAGAATAAATTGGCGGCGCCCAAACGCTTCTGAAATCGGGCTACACAAAAACATACTGATGGTTTTTCCAAAGATAAAATAAGTGATCGTCAGTTTAATTAAAGTCTCAGAAACATTTAAATTTGCTGCTATTGCCGGCATGGCCGGGGCATAAATAGCTTCTCCAGCTAGGCCCAGCAGCCATGCCCCGATCAGTAACCCAGAATAATAAAAAATATTTTTCGAATTTAGCATTTTATTGACACATTCGGTCTTACCAACAGGGCCTTTGGAATTATATGGTTAAAGTGGCTCCAAAACAGTTAGAATCATACCGGAAACATGCCGGTAGTGAAAGAAAATTGATCTTTAGTCCATTGGATACGTTTAGTCGGCTATTATAATCCTTGCAAAAGTATCACTAGAAAAATAAGATAAATAACGTGCTGGTTCTCTGGTAGGAAAAAAAGGGATTATCTTTTTCGAGGTTCATAACGAGCCTGAGGCAAGCTACCGCACTAATAAAGCTAATTTCTGGGGACTCAAGTGACTCGATATGCTGGTGTTATTGTTCTTCTAGGTTGGTCAGTGAGTATCTTTGCTGCTGATTCTGTTATGGCTATCCAAAGAACAAATGCTGAAAACTATAAAGATAGGGCCTTAGCTGCGTGCATATCGACGGCTTATAGGGGATCTCCAGCGGGCGATGACGCGGATATTACCAAAAGTATATTTAAGGCAATCAAGCAACCGACCAGCTGGTAGAGAAATATCTACACCGGGATTATACCAATCCTACAGAAGGATATACCAACGCCAAATTCAATCTCCTGAAATGTTTGGATATGTACCACAGCCAAGAACTCGATAATCAAGTACGTCAATATGTTCCTCATCCAGATTGGGTGGGAGACAAACCTGTTAAGATTTCTCCCTAACCTCTTTCTCTTCTATATTCTTCGATAAACTCATCCATTAAATTTTTAGTTAAGTTGAATAATCCGTAGATTCCGACAGAATCTGTTGATACGGGCATCAAGCTATATTTTTGAATCAGTCCAAGACTTGGTTTTGGAAAAACAATGCTGAAAGAATTCTTCAACCAAATAATTTTCTCTGGGCCCTGAATAGCGCTGAGTTGTTGATATAAATAAGCACAGTTTTTTTGCGTTTGCTCTAATAATTTTTTCAATCGACTACAATCTGTATGCAGATCTAGCATATAAAATATGTTATGTATTTGCAGTGCATGATTACCGGAGCGAGAACCACTCGGAGTAATATCATGTATCCTGCCAACGTAGGCAATTTCATCCTCCTGACTATAACGGCTAGATTCTAAAAATTCTTTACGCGTCAAAATAACCCCGCTAACACTATTTGTGCCAAAAAATTTATGCGTAGAAATGGCTATGGTATCAATGCTCAATTCCGCAAAATAATTGCGAATTTGCTCGCCATAAGGTTTAACTAAAGGTAATACTGCCCCCAGACAAGCTGCATCTAAATGCAAACTATACTTTCCACCTTTCGCTACGACCTCTATTTCCAAAATTTTTTTCATTGCCGGAAGATCATCCACTGCACCCGTTTTAATGGTACCCGCATTTGCATTGACGATGATGGGCGTCTGCGGATGTTTTTTCATATGCAAAATAATCGCTTTTGCAAATAAGTCCAAATCAATTTCTTCGGTAGCTTTCGCAGGAATTATAAAAGATTGTAATTTTAACTGTCTTGCTATTTTATAGATGGAATAATGTGAGGCAGAAGAATAATAAACAGCCACTTTTTCTGATCTTAAATGATTACGAGCCCACCACAAACCAGAAAAATTACCTTCAGTCCCTCCGGAAGTCACAAAACCTCTTGCTTGTTCTGTTGGTAACCCATAGTAATGGGCCAATATTTTTATTATTTCCTGCTCAAAAATACAGGAATTGCCTTGGTAATTTTCTGAAGGATAAAATGGATCACCAGGATTATTTATAAAGAAATTAAAATTGCCGAAATCTAATAAATATTCTCCAGAAATTTTCTTTTCATTCCGGTTAAGCTTGACTCCTTCTTTAGTATACTTACCTCGTAACCACTGAAACAGGGAAGCAGGATATCCCATTTTGTATTTGTGAACATTTTCTATTTTTTTTATTTCAGGCAAATATTGCAATTGGTAAGGAAATGCTATTTTTAATTTTTTAAAATTTTTTTTTAAATCTTGATGCGCAAGCAAAATAACATAAAAACCCAATGCTTCTGCAGCTTGCTGTTCAAAAGAATTTTTTGCAAAAACTACGGTTAAATATTGTAGCTCCTGAATTGCAGAGGCTGATTCCATATATAATTTTCTTAAATCTTGCCCTTGCTCCGACCCTCTAACAACTACTTTTCCACAAGCTATTAAATGCTTTTCGATTTCAATAGCCGGCTGCTCTACGCTCACTACTGTGACTGGAAATTTATTTTCTAACAGAATACGAATCAGACTAATAATATCTGAATCAATCAAAGTGGTGAAATTGAATATAAAATGCGTTTTCATTTTGGATGTCTTAACTTTACCTAGATAAAGTATAGACTGTTAGATCACAACAACAATGAAGCTTAAAAACTAACGCCGCGGGCGCCAGATTTCACATCTTGCAACAATAATTCAATTAATTTAGCAGCCACCGGTCCTGTTTTAGCATCGCCGATTTGTCTCCCTTCGAATTGAATCACCGGCAAGACGTTAATGGTAGTGCCAACCATCATCACTTCACGGGCAATCAGCAATTCGTTTACTGAAATTTCTCTAGACTCCGTTACCCAGCCTTGTCCCCTCGCCAATTCACAAGCCCGGATCATAGTGGTGCCACTTAAAATTTTATCCAGGGGCGGATGCACAATGACTCCTTTATTATCCACTATCATCACATTTTCAGTAGCACTTTCAGTAATATTGCCTTGGGCGTCTATTCCCACAACATAATCGAACCCTCGATCCAAAGCTTCTTTTTTCATAAGAACATTGGCTAGATAATTGCAGGATTTAATTTGAGCAAAAAAAGGAGTTTTAATGGGGACTATACTTTTTCCTAATGTCACTTGCTGAGACGCCGGATCTTTTAACTGAGTGATCACTACATAAAATTGAGCTCCCACAGAGTCGTAGGGATTCACTGAAAAATTTCCTGGGCCTCGCGAAAGAAAAAGCCGAATCATAACGTTATCCTTATCGGCTGCTTGGGCGGTTTGTACCACAATTTCTTTGATAGAATCAAAATTATAATTTGTCTGCAAGCCTATTTTTTCGGCTGATCTAAACAATCTGTTGATATGTTCGTTAAATAAATAAATGGATCGATTTACAGCTTTCATTCCTTCGAAAACACCATCGCCCCGGTGCACCATATGATCGTCAATCGGTAATAACATCCAGTGCGGATCTTTCACTATCCCTCCGTACCATGAGGAATAGAAAGCGTAATATCCTTCAAAAAAACGGTTTTTATTTCGCTGCAAGTCTTGAATAATTTCAGATTCTTGAATAACAGGTATCACCATATGAGTCCTTAATAAAGCCCTTGGTAAATTTTCCAAACAATATTATAACGATTCAATGTGTAAAAATGGAATTTTTCAGCTCCATTCTGTGTTAAGTACTGACATAATTTAGTAACTACTTCCAAACCTAGCAATTCTAAAGATTTATCATCGTGGGCAAATACTTCTAGTTTTTTGCGCAACCACAATGGAACTTCAGCCCCGCACTTCGTAGCAAAACGTAGCAAGTTGTTATAATTATAAATTGGTAAGATCCCTGGAATAATAGGAATTTTAATCCCCATTTTAGCGCAACTTTCGATAAAATTTAAATACGCCTCGCAATTAAAAAAAAACTGGGTAATCGCACTATTCGCACCCTCATCTACTTTACGCTTAAAATAAGCTAAATCTTCTTTACTACTGCGTGCTTGAGGGTGAAACTCTGGGTAAGCGGCCACAATAATATTAAAAAAATCGCCAGTATGTTTGCGAATAGCCGCAACCAAATCTGCAGCAAAAGGGAAATCAGTTGAGGACTCTTCAGAAAGATCACCCCGCACCACCACCAGCTTATTGATTCCTAACAATTTATATCTTTCTAAAAGATCCAGCAATCGAGTGCTGCTCATGCCCACACAGGAAATATGCGGCACCGCCGAAAGGCTGTTATTAACTAATTGCTCCACGGCCACCACAGTTTTTAATTGTACCGAGCCGGCTGCTCCGAAAGTAACCGAGAAAAATTCTGGCTGTAATTCATTTAGTTTAAGGCACGTCCTTTCTAATTGCGAAAATTTCCGAGCCGTATCTGGAGGAAAAACCTCAAAGCTGATAGGAATTTTTTTCTTCATGTTTTTTCAGTCAGTGGTTGCTTCGCGTGTTTCAGCCGGCAATTTTTTGCCGCTTTAACCATATTATCCAGCGCCCGCTCGACTTCAGGCCAACCCCTGGTTTTCAAACCACAATCCGGATTTACCCATAATCTTTCTGCAGGTATAAATTGTAAAGCATTTTCTAAACGAGCTTCAATTTCTTGGCTGGTCGGGATGCGGGGAGAATGTATGTCGTATACTCCTGGGCCTATTTCATTAGGATAGGCGAAGGATTCAAATGATTTGAACAACTCCATTTCAGAACGTGAACTTTCAATAGTGATGACATCAGCATCCAAGTTCGCGATGGCTTCAATAATATCATTGAATTCAGAATAGCACATATGGGTGTGAATTTGAGTTTCATCTTTAACACCGCTGGAAGCTACACGAAAACAATTGACTGCCCATTTTAAATAAGTTTGCCACTGGTTTTTTCGCAGCGGTAACGCTTCACGAAAAGCAGGTTCATCAATTTGAATCACTTGCATACCTGCCTTTTCTAGATCGCAAACCTCATCTCGTAACGCAAATGCAATTTGTAATGAGGTGTCCTCGAGGGGTTGATCATCGCGCACAAATGACCAAGATAAGATGGTCACTGGGCCTGTTAACATTCCTTTCACTGGACGTGAAGTGCAACTTTGAGCAAAGCCAATCCAATCCACCGTCATTGGCTGAGTCCTTTGTACGTCGCCATAAATAATAGGCGGCTTAACACAGCGTGAACCATAACTTTGTACCCAACCATTTTGAGTAAAAGCAAAGCCTTGCAGTAATTCACCGAAATATTCTACCATGTCATTGCGCTCAGATTCGCCATGAACTAAGACATCTAGACCGAGCTGTTCTTGTTTTTTTATAACTTCGGCGATTTCCTGCCTTAATTTTGCAATATATTCTTTTTCGGTCTATTTTTCCTGAATTTGATACTCTTGCCTGGTGCTGCGAATTTTAGTTGTTTGCGGAAAAGATCCGATAGTCGTGGTGGGGAAAAGAGGTAGTTTTAATTTTTTACGCTGTGATGCGGCTCTTGTTTTATATACGTTCTGTCTTTTAGCGGCAGCCGGAGTGAGTTGCGCAGTTCTTGCCTTGACAGCAGGATTATGTATTTTGCTCGAGACTCGTCTCGACTGCACTGCAGCTTGATTATTTGCTAATTGCTGACTAAACGCGCCTTCACCTTGTTTCAGGATGTTGCTCAACAAAGCAATTTCATCCATTTTTTGTCTAGCAAACGCTAACCAACTTTTGACATTCTGAATTGAGTTTTTTTTCAGCTGTCAAATCCACTGGGACATGCATTAAGGAACAACTACTGGCAACCCATAATCTTTCTTGAAGATATTGTTTAGCTTGTTTCAATATTCCAACCCATTTGTTGATATCCGCTTTCCAAATATTTCTTCCGTTAACCACTCCGGCGGATAAAAATTTATTTTTAGGAAATTCTTGCGCTATTTTAACTAACAGTTCAGGTTCATTGGCTAAATCCAAGTGTATGCCCGAAACAGGTAATTCTTTTACAAAATGGTAATTATCTCCTAACGCTCCAAAATAAGTCGCTAACAAACTCTTCATACCTTTAAAATCAAGCTGCTGATAAACAGTGGTGAATGCCTTTTGCCATTCTGCTGGCAAATCTAAAACTAGAATGGGTTCGTCTATTTGCAGTATTTCAATGTTAAGAGCATGCAAACGATCAATCACTTGCTGATAAACAGGCAAAAATCGCTTGAGTAAATCCAATTTATTAAAATGACTGTCTTTTGCCTTTCCCAACCATAAATAACTGAGTGGTCCTAATAATACCGGTTTAACTTTATGCCCTTGCGACTGCGCCAAAGTAATCGAATTAAATAAATATTCTGTTGAGATTGCAAAAGTTTGTTCAGGATTAAACTCCGGCACTATGTAATGATAATTGGTATTAAACCATTTGGTCATCTCACAAGCTGTCGTTTCTTGCAGTTGGGGCGCTTGACCACGGGCCATTAAAAAAATGGTATTCAGAGACACGGGTTTTTGCGGGTTATGCTTGAATCTAGGTGGTATCACGCCAAATAAAGCACTGGTATCGAGTACATGATCATACCAAGAAAAATCACCTACTGTGACAAAATCCAAACCGGCTTCAGCTTGAATTTGCCAATTATTTTTCTGAATTTGCACGCCGACTTTTTCCAGCTCCGGTAAAGAAATTTCCTCACGCCAATAAGCTTCCACTGCTTTTTTCATCTGCCGGTGGGTTCCTATTCTAGGAAAACCAAGGATATGTGCTTGTGTCATATGAATCCCCCATGTTTTTATAAACTATTTAGAACTAAGCAGGAGGTTAAAGATAAAAAACAGGCAGGAACCTCGCTTTAGCCAAATTTATTATACGCCTGCAAGCTGATGCTCAAATCGGCGTTCGTATTAATTTTGAGAATAACAAATTTTCTTTAAGACGTCAACGTACTTTTGACACGTACTTTTGAAATCTTGGGAAGCCCCCATAATTTTTGTAATTGTTTATACTGCGTACGAGGCAACTGCACTAATACAGGTTGTAATGTTGGGTTTAACCAATGCCAAATCCAAGGTAAATAGCCGGCATTCATTGCGGTGCAACCGGCGGTGCCTAATTTGCTTTTTTGCGACAAGACATGGATAAAAACGCAGGAACCATTCCCAGGCATTTCTCCATTCGAATTGTAATTGACCACCACACCTCGGGTGTAAGCAGGATCATGCTGAATCATGATTTCAGCACTGTTCCAATCTTTTTCTGGCACGGTAGAACTGTCGATAATACGCCCGTAATATTTAGACTTTGGATCATCCACGCAAATAGTAGTAGCCGTAATGGGTATGTAAGATAACCTCAGCTGCGGATCTTTGGTTGCTGCGAAACCAAAGGCAGCTCCCAGAGTATAGGCGCCGGCCGGCGATTTGCCATCCCCCTCTTTTTTAACTGGATCGGAGCCGGCATATTTTATAAACGGATATCCCCAGGCCAATCCGGTTTTACCAATATAAACACTCCAGCCTGAACCCACAGGTTGCCAAGGTTGATTGACTCCTTTTCGAGTATAAGCTTGTAAATGTCCTTGGTAATTATTCCAAGAATCCGTCACCACCAGTATCATTTGCCGGCTTTGGTCTAGCACTGGCGGCTTAGGTGGCAGTTCTGCTGCATTGACAGCAGAACTGGTTATTAAAGAAAAACCAAGGATGAAAAGATATTTCCTTATATACTGCTCCATGTCTATCCTTGAAGGTAATACCCGCTTTGAACCTGTCGATAATGCTCTTCCGTTACTTTTTCATTACCTTTGGCACAAGAACCTAAAAGAGTGGCGCCGATGAAGTTAGATACACTGGTTCCAACTAAAATTCCAGCCGCACCTCTCACTAAATTCCCACCCGGGATGAAATATCCAATTACACCACCAGCGATTCCTAATAATCCATCGGCTACAAAGGAAGCTTTCAGCAGTTTTCTGATAATTTTATCAACTCGTGGATCATCTGTTCTTCTTATTCTATTAACAGAAACAGAAGGTCTTCTACCATCTTCTTCAACTTCTTTTATTTTGGATGAGCGAGGTATTTTATGTTTTATTCTCATCTCGTCTGCCCGAGAGGACTTTGATCCTTTTTTCTCTTCACCCTCATCTTCGGTCGCCGTTTCCTTACATAACATCGCAACCTTTTGACCTGTTAATAGTGCAGTCAAAACTCCTAATGCAATAATCAAAGTCATTTCATCGCTGGCTGATTCGGAAGTGTATAAACCCGCTGCAGTCAAAGCTGACGAACAAACCGCTAATAAAGTCGGCAGGCCACTTTTGCTCACCATGCCAGCTAAATTATATTTATTATAGTTTTTAATAATCTGTAAAACAGCAGCTATGATCGCTGTCAGAGAAACAGTTCCTAGAATTCCCGAGATACCTAATTTGGTATTGATCTCTAAATCGGAATGATCAAAATCACCCTTCCCGAACTGAGATTTTGAATCGGTACTGGTGCTATTATCAGTTGAATTTCCTGTAGTGTAATTCCAAACAGTACTGGTAAAATTAAAAACTGTTGAAGACAATGAACCTAAAATTTCTGAACCTTTCATGAAGATACTCCTTGTTAATTACTTATGGTAGAAAGAATATCATTTCAAATAAAAAGTATCAAACAACTTTGCAAAATAACCCATGGATGATATGAAAGATTAAATCAATTATCATAATCCTAGATTCTGCAGTTGCTCCGTAGCGAGAAGACCTAGTGCGCTGAAGATTGAGGATTTTTTGGGGATTTTTTCCTGAAGCCGTACTCCCCCGTCCGGTGAAGGAAAAAATTCACAAAAAAGCCTCAAGATTCAGTGCAATAGGTCTTCGCAGTAGGAGGCAACTGCAGAATCTAGGATAATCTCAGTGATCTTGATTGGAGCGATTGTGAGAAAATTTCTAATCGGCTTTCTGGTTTTAACGCTCTATGCTAGCGCCTTCGCCGATGAAAATGAAATGAATGGTAACAACAAAGAACAAGGGCCGCCCGAAATTGGTAATTTAATATTACCAAACTCTAGGCAGCCAGGCCCCTTATTAGCATTTGGCGAAAACATCCTCGATAAAGGCCAAATCCAAGTATTTTTATTAACCAATGATTTAGAAGGTGATCATAAACACATGACCAGCACGACACCTTCAATCATCTATGGAATCACAGATGACTTATCTATTCTTCTGGGTGTTCCGCTAGCGCTGAGCTTTAAAGAGAATCAAGAGCATTCCTCCGGGGTACAAGATAGCATCTTGCAAGTTGAATATGCCTACATTAATAAAACAACCAAACGCTATGTGGAGCAAGATACCATAGTGGTCAACCTGAGTATTCCTACAGGCTCGAGCACTGCACAACCTCCCACCGGCTTCGGTTCACCCAATTTTTTCTTGGGGACTACTTTTAGCCGTGTTTATGCCGATTGGTTGTTTTTTGCCTCACCTGGCGCTCTGTTAACCACAGCAAATAATAATACTCAGTTTGGTAATCAATATCTTTACCAAGCGGGGCTAGGGCGGAATATTTTTGATATTGATAAAAAATGGATATTTGCATGGATCTTAGAAGCAGACGGCTTATATTCTGAAAAAAACAAAATTAACGGCGCCATTGATCCAAACTCAGGAGGCAATGTTGTTTACCTATTGCCTTCCTTGTGGATATCTTCAAAACGTTTTACTTTCCAATTGGGTGTGGGCGGGCCTGCTTATCAACATCTTTTTGGCGATCAAAAAAACAATTATTATTTACTGGCTTTAAATTTAGGCTGGACGTTTAATTAGAATGGGAACGAAAAAATGAATTTTCAAGAAACAGAATACACCTTTTTAAATGCAACTTTTATTACTGAGCAAGACCGGTCGCAATTAAGCCAAATGATGGAAGCTTATTTTCGCACCGCACAAGATCCCGACCAAATTCAAATAGGGCGCCAAACCGGTAATTGGATTAAAACAGCCATTCCTGAATGCGCCATGCTTATCAAAAAAGGAGATGAAGTAATCGGCGCCACTCTGGTATTACCAGCCACGTGGAAAATGATGGAAAAATTTGTATCTTGTCAGATTAATGAAGCAAAATTGGCTGAAGAAATTAAAGCTTGGTTTGTCAATTATAATGATATGGAAGCGATTTATTTTTGCTCTGCATTCATTGCTTCTGTACATCGCGGCAAAAACCTAGCAATCACTGCTTTATTAAAATCTATCAAAAATATTAGTCCACGAAATAAAAACATTCCTTTATTTTATTGGGCTTACTCTTCTAACGGTTATAAACTGGCTGCAAAGCTGGCTACCATTTTAAAAACCGAATTATATGCTAAAGAAACCGCTGTTCAATAATTCCTGAAACCGGCGAGAAAATAGTTTACACTGGGTTTTAGATATGACTCTACGGGAAGATGCCTCTCGGATTCGAACCGATCATGCGCCCCAAAATATGAGCATCATTAGGCATATTGTGTTGAATATATTACAAAGCGGTAAGAAAAAATTTAAAGATATCAGCCTGCGGGGGTTGCAGAAAAAAGCAGGTTGGGGAAACTCAACCTTAAATATGCTCTTAGAGCAGAATTTTTAATGGGACAGCCTTGACTCTCTCTACTTTATTTTAATAATTATTTAATATACATGTTTTATAATATAAATATTATATAGTGGCAAAAAATGAAAAAAAAACTAACTGAGCAAGAAAAGAAAAGTCGGCTGGAAGAACTGGAATACTTCAAGGAAACAAAGGAAACGTACGATTTATCAACGGTCAAGAAAGAGCAAGAGGGATGTAAATCCCATCGTGACACTTCGGAAAAATTTAATGAAGCTTTGCGGATTATACGTCTAAATAAAAGCGATCTGCTTACAGATTTATTACCTCTGTTTTTGAAATGGGAAAAAAACTTACTAGAGCAAGAATTGTGGGGTGAATTTTTAAATCTTCCTCCGATAAACCCTCAAAGTTTCATGCATTATGCAATCATGCACAATGCTATAGATTATATTAAGGTATTTATTGAAGTAGGGAAAAAAACCATTACTATGGATGATCTAATGATAGCTATCCGCAATCATAGTGAATCTGCTTTTAAGTATTTATTGAATCAAATCCCGCCGAAAGATATAAATAAAAATAAACTGATAGATAAAGCTTGTGAGTTAGGGAATGTATCTATATTAAAATTACTCAATGTCAACTACTTCACCAGAATGATTGGCAAAAAAGAAAACATTAATCATGTCATTTTTTTAGCCTATCGAAACTCAAGTATGCAAGATGCGGATGATGCTTTAAAAGCTTTTATAGAAGATTTTAAGATAAAAAACAAAGAACAAAGTGGTAATCTTCTTGAAGAAATAAAAATAGCGCGAAGCCATTTTTTAAATGGAGGAACTCAAATTGCCAGGTACCGTAAAGAATGTGATTTAATCGAAATCTCTACAAATTATACAAAAAGCACTGATACAGCTGCAAAAACTTACCTCGATGTTGGAAAAGAAATTAAATTTGGGCTCAATAATTTCAGTGTTATTGAAAAAATTTTGGAAGAAAAAATTGAATTAAAATTAACGGATGAATTTCAAAAAGAACTCCCTTTGCCTGGTGATTTAAAAGATAATACTGAAAAATTCTACTCGATGCGTGCTTTGCTTAGCATTTTTACAGAAGCACATTATCAAGAAGTGCTTTCACGCACAAATAATGAAGAACTTGCTAATAAATTTAAGACTTTACGAAAAGGACAATTAGAAACTCCGTGTAGTGGTCGCTACGAGTGTGCTCTGCCTTTCATTAAAGCTATGGCCAACTTACCTGATGCTGATACTCGGCATATTGCAAGTTCAACGTATGTAGGAAGGCCTGGTTATGTTCTTAAATATAAAACTATTAAAATGAATGAGGTAACGACTCAGGAAGGCCATATCAAATGGTCCCATGGCCAACCTCCTGTAAAAGCTTTATGGCCTGAGATAGAAAAATTGCATGCGCAAGTTTTCAGCCTATCACCAGAGCAAATATATAAGGACCCGCTTGGTTTTTATAACCGTGTTGTGGAGGTCATTTGGTTGATGGGTAATTTGACTCCTACGGATAGAGGTACAGGACGCTATGTCGAACAATGGTTGGCGTTGGTACATAAACACCACAAATTGCCGATGCCGATTTTAAAGCCAGGATTACAGTTAGACTGTCTAGATATCACTTTTAGTCTGCCAGTATATCAAAAACTATTCCTCAGCTTTTGTGAGCCAAGTTCATTAGCGCTACCGGTAGTGGAAGCTTATAGGCATCAATGTAAAAAAGACCCCGAGACAGTAAGATTGCTAGAACATTTTGAAATAAAAATGGATCCTGATCCGACAGATAATATTGTTTTTTTCCAACAATTCCACAACAGTTATGATTTAAATGCACACATTGCTCAAACCATAATAAGATATAAGAATGATAACAATAATTCTTTTGGGAAATCACATGGAATTTCTAGGGCAAATAAGTTGCTAATGGATAATAAGGATATTATTAATTTTTTAAAAACAGGTAGAGTCAAAGGAGAAAATCACAATTCTACTTTATTTCGCTCAAGTGGAGTTAACAATAATTCATTAAGGTTAAGGATAGCGAAAACTATTCAAGCAAATGCTTCATTTTTAGAATTTCCAGATCCCAATTTGTTGTCTGCGGCTAAGGATGTTATACAAAAAAATTTACAAATGCACCCTCTGGTTTTGAATCAGGATATAAAATGGGTGTAAAAAACCAGACCCACTCATTAGGTAGCCTTGCCTGCTGCATTTTTATGCGTCATTTCGGCTGTCGAGGTAGTGGGTTGTCTCGGTTCTTTGGTATCTCCGTCGGTTGTGGTCTTTTGGTCAGCTTCTAAATCGATGGGTTTGGTCAGCCATGAATTGAGTTGGACCACATCAGCCGGCCCCAGCGTTCCGGCCAGCTCTTTCAAAGCAACAAAATTGTTAATATAAGCATATTGATCCAACTCTTCCATTGATATTTTCTGTTCCGCGAAATCAGGCTCCTGTGTTACCTGCTCTTGTGCTGCTAAGCTTGTTCATAAAGTCCGTGACGCTTTAATTCTTCAATAAAAAATGGCGTCCGCGGCCTGCAAAATATGAATGAATATGGTTTGCGGTTTGCTCATACGCCTCAAAAGTTGGGGATGCCTCGCCTTCGCCCTAAGCTGCTGTCCTGAAACTATTGCTTTGCACATCTTAACATGATAGAAAGCAGACATGAAAAAATTGCTAGGATGCTTGCTTTTATTTTTTATCGGCTATGTTTTCGCAGAGCCTTCTCAACCTGTCGAAGCAAAACATGCCATGGTGGTGACTTCTCATCGTCTAGCTACCCAAGCCGGTTTAGAAATTTTAAAAAAAGGCGGCAATGCGATTGATGCTGCAGTCGCAGTTGGCTACGCTCTAGCAGTAGTCGAGCCTTGCTGCGGCAACTTAGGCGGCGGAGGTTTTTTATTGCTACGGCAAAACAGTGGTCAATCCTATTTTTTAAATTTTCGCGAAACCGCTCCCTCGAATCTAAATCCCAAAATGTTTCTTAATAATGACGGCAGCATCAACGGCCAGAAATTAACGAATTCATATTTAGCAGTAGGCGTGCCCGGTACCGTGTTGGGTTTAAACACGGCCTTGCATCGTTTTGGTACTTTGCCGCTGGCAACCGTCATGGCGCCAGCCATTCGTTTGGCTGAACAAGGATTTATTTTAAACGCCACCAATGCTACACAAATGCAACAGATGAATGCTGCTTTTAATAATGATGCTAACGTCAAACGCAATTTCACCAATCAAGGAAAACCCTATCAAGCGGGCGATCTGTTTAAACAGCCCGAATTAGCTAACACTTTGAAAGCGATTGCCCGGCAAGGTTCTAGCGTTTTTTATAAAGGCAGCATAGCCAAACAATTGGTAGCCGCCAGTCAAGAAAATGGTGGGGTGCTGACCGCAAATGATCTAGCAAATTACCGCGTCTCTTGGAAAAAACCTTTATTTTGCCATTACCAGGGTTACACCCTCATGAGCGCTTCTTTGCCCAGCTCAGGAGGAATCACTCTATGTGAAATGTTACAAATTTTGGCTTATTATCCCCTCAAAAACTTTAGTTTTCATTCCGTTCATGAAGCTCATTATCTCATAGAAGCCATGCGTCATGCTTATGCGGATAGAATCAGCGCCTTGGGGGATCCCGATTTTGTCCCTGACGTGACATCGCAATTACTGGCTTCTGAACATATAAAACAAATTGTCGCCAGCACCCCCGCTTCGAATAAAAGTGAAATTAAAGTCTGCACAATTCCCACCGCACAGGAAAAGCCACATACCACTCATTACAGCATAATCGACGCACAAGGTAATGCAGTCGCGGTGACTTATACTATTAATGATTTTTTTGGCAGTAAAATCAGTGCTAAAAATACCGGTTTTTTTCTGAATGATGAAATGGATGATTTTACTATTTTACCGAATGTACCCAATCACCCCGGCAGTATCGCTGGGAGCGCAGCCAATATTTTGGCGCCCAATAAACAACCCTTGAGCTCAACAGCGCCTACCATTGTCAGCAAAAACAGCCAAACCATTGTGGTCACCGGCAGTCCTGGAGGGGCTACCATACCCACTATAGTGCTACAAGTTTTAATCAACATTTTTGATTACGGCATGAATGCACAAGAAGCAGTCAACGCAGCTCGCATTCATAACCAATGTACTCCGGATGTGGTTAATCTAGAGCCGAACGCCTTATCCGCCAGAACAGAGCAACTACTTCGCAGGCAAGGTTATTCCCTCATTCATAACGGACCTTTTAATCATCCCACTTGGGGGGCAGCCGCTACTATACTGGTTGATCCCAGTACTCATACTTTATATGGCGCCAACGACATTCGCCGGCCTGATGGATTAGCGGCAGGATTTTAAAAGATCTAGGTCTTCGCAGTAGGAGGCAACTGCAGAATTTAGGTCAAAATAAGGGATTGA
The DNA here is from genome assembly GCA_963795715.1 of uncultured Pseudomonadota bacterium. GTDB lineage: Bacteria > Pseudomonadota > Gammaproteobacteria > Coxiellales > Coxiellaceae > JAFEDN01. The sequence continues at coordinate 747,960 of CAWCIY010000003.1, read as the reverse complement.
ATTGCTTCACCATTTTTTTCCAATGGTCGGCATGTCTTCGAATAATTTTACTTAAGTAAGGTTTATCAACAACGTATTGTGCAATTTTATTTCCGCAAATAATTAAATCATGAAAATGTTCTAATCGGGTATTCAATAAAGTATTGTTTTGCAGTGCAGTCAGTTGCGTTTTTAAAACAGCCAGTTGCTCCCTCATTGTATTCAGTTTTAGGGAGGTTTCGTCTAAATCGTATTGATGCCAATTTTCCAAATTCGTTTCAAATTCACTCATTGCAGCCAGTAGTTTCTGTAGAAAATCTTTAATCTGTATATTGTCTTCCAGGAAAGTTACCATATTCGCCTCTATATTTAAACTGTCGCAATTTATAATTTTTATAACAGCTTGTCTGTAGGAAAATTTAGGAAACATTGATTAATATACAAGAAGAACGTATTATACACTAAATTTTTATTTAAACAGGATTTTATGAGATTAACTGACGAGTTTGTACGTGATGTAAGAGCAAAACATAATAATATACCTGCGGGGCTCATTTTTGGGCGCTTCTGTATATTTAAAAATGTAACCAGGCAAGATCCCAAAATAGTTGCCGAACCATATGATTATAAGGAAGCTGGTCCTAAGGAAACCAATGTACCTTTGACTACAGGTAGTTCTTATTAATTCTATGGATAGGCTAGCCTGGAAATTTCATATCTCAGCTGTTGCGAACGCCATTAACTGGCGTTCTCATGACGCTGAGGTATGAACTCCGGGCTAGGACATTTGCGATGACACAAAATTTTTAAAAGTCTGTTTTTAAAATTCTTGACCCTTTGTTAAACACTGTGTTACAAAGACCCGGATCTATATAAAATAGAAAAAATTCAGATTAATCTTTCTCTATCGAAAGAGTTCTGATTTTCTCCAGAGATCACTGAGTATGGGCGGCAATTTCTGAATCCGACATACCGGCTTGTTTTAACGATCGAGCCACTTTTAAAAGTCCTTTCTCAATTCCCTTCTCAACTCCTTTCTCCTCAGTCATCTCCAGCATTTCACGAAGGCTGGCGTCATCGTGCAAACTTTCTCTGTATTTCTCATAGGCTCGCCGGTCTTTTTCATTCAATTTTAATACATTCAACTTCTCCTTGGCGCTTCTTAGCCCCTGGGCGTCAAAATTTTTTTCTATCTTCCCATGTTTGAAAAAATAAACCCATTCATCTATCTTGTCTTGCACTCGCTCTTTAAACGCCATGACCTTAATAAGATAATATTCCGGAAAAATCATCTCCGGTGTCTCTGGTTTGAGATCTATCTTGCAATAGAACTCTTTTTCTTGAGAATTTAAGCCTAATGTGTCTTGATAATGTAAACCTTTGAATGTCGTCGTACCTCGATAAAGGTAATCTTTACCTGATCCTAAATCAAAAAAGACAATGCTCACTGAAATTATTTTACGAATTTTCCTATAAGAATCACCTTCGCCAATATATTCACACACTACTTTAGAGGCGCCATACAAAATTCGACTCAAGTAGTCCCATTGTCGGGAGGTCTGCACTTCAATGATAATGTGTTCTCCATCGGTTGTTTTTGCTAATAAATCAACCCGATTAGATTTATCAGACTCATGATTTTTGTTGCTTTCTGATTCGATAATCTGTTCTATTTGAATCGGCGATTTCAGCAGCTCAGATAAAAATCCTTCGAGAATGTCAAAATTGGCTTTATGGCGCAGTAAATATTTAATCGCCCAATCGAAGCGAACGAGTTTAGTCATAACAGCCTCTGGCTCTTTTGTATAAAAACCTCATTGTATCCAAAAGTTCATTGACTGTCATTGTCTGCCAGTAATTCTGCAGTGATGGCTCCAATTTAGGGTCATTCGCGTTTTCCACAAGGATTGGAGTGCTTTGAGGTCCGGGCGAGCCTGATGTTCAAGTCTGGCTTGTCAATGAACGTTTCTCAGTTTTCACTCGTTTGCCAGGGTTAGGCAAATCAATATAAATTTTATTGACCCAGATCAATCTTAAAGAATTGAGAATGGCTAAAACATCAATCACTTCCTGCAATAAGGCGCCGGCGACAGGTGATATATAGCCGGCAGCTGCGAAACCCATGCCAATAAAACTCAGAGCCATACCACCAATCGCACTTTGCAAAGCAATTTTTCGAGTCAGTAGGCTGAGATGGAATAATTCATCTACTTTAGCCAAGCTATGCTCCATCACTACAGCTCCTGCCGCTGCTGCCGTTACATTGCTATATTGACCAAAAGCAATACCTACGGTGGCGGAGGTCAAAGCAGGAGCGTCATTAATTCCATCTCCCAAAAATAAAGTAGGGGCTTTTGCTGTTTGTTCTCGCGTTATTGCAAGTTTTTCAGCAGGAGTTTGCAAGGCGTAAACTTCCTTTAAATTAAGTTGAGCACCTAAATCTTTGACTTCGGTTTCTCTGTCACCAGAAACCAGCATTATTTTTTTGATTCGATGAAACGGCTTTAAATGTTTGATAAAAGACTTACTCTCAGCGCGAGGAACATCTTGGAACTGGAAAGTAGCCGCATATTCTTCATTAATTAATACTAAACATTCTAAACCGGATGCAATAACAGGAAGTTGCTCAATTTCTCCAGGAAAAAGTTCTAGATATTTTTTGCGGCTGATAATTTGAACTTTATGATGAGCTATAATTCCCATCAGCCCTTGGCCTGGTTTTTCTGTGACCGAACAAGCATCCAACAGAGGCAGCCGCTGATCTTTAGCAGCTTGTTGTATGGCGTTTGAGAGCGGATGCTTTGAGTATCTTTCTAAACTAGCGGCCAATTGCAACACTTTTTTTCATCAGCCAAATTAGATGAAAATATGTGGATTAAAGAAGGCTTGCCATAAGTTAAGGTACCGGTTTTATCAAAAATTGCGGTTCTGCAAGTAGGTAATCTTTCTAATACGGTGGGATCTTTAATAATAATGGCCCGCTTGGCCGCCATAGAAATAGCACTAACAATAGTAATGGGTATAGCAATTATTAGCGGACAGGGAGTAGCGATCACTAAAACTGCCAAAAAACGAATAACTTCACCTGAAAAATACCAAGCAGCCAAAGCCGCCAGCAAAGCAATGGGCGTAAAAATAGCACCAAGCTGATCTCCCAAGCGCCGCAAAGTCGGTCGTTTTTGTTCTGCTTCCTGTAAGACCTTAACAATGGCAGTATAGTGAGAATCCCCCGGTAATTTTCGGGTTTTTATGGTGAGCGCGGATTCCCCGTTAATAGCACCAGAGATTACAGCCACTCCAGGCGCTTTAGAGATTTGGTATGGCTCACCAGTCAGATAAGATTCATCCATGGAACCATGTCCTTCCACCACTTCACCATCCACCGGACAGGCTTCATGAGGATAAACTATCACCTCGTCGCCCACGCGAACTTCACTTAATGGAAAATCGGTAACACCCTCGGAAGTTTTACGGTGGATAATAGTAGGCATACGGCTAGCAAGAGCCTGCAGTACCGAGGAAGCTTTACGCATTGCATAGGCTTCGAGGGCTTGACCACTGGCCAGCATGAGAATAATTAAAACTGCAGCAAGATTTTGTTTTAAAATAACGGCGCTGACAATTGCGATCGCCGCTAAAGAATCAGCGCCCAAATTTCCTTTCAATAATTTTACAATAATATACAATATAGCCGGAATACCTCCTAAAACGATTGCGGCCAATAAAGGAGGTTGTGGAGAAATTTCAGGGATTAAAAATCGTAATAACAAATATAACAAAATCGCCGCTAAGCAAATCACTATCACAAAAATTTGCCAACGAAATTTCATAAAGTTTGAAGTAATAGCCATAAATCATCCTTGAAAGATGGGACACATAACTCAATTTATTCCATGCACCGAGAATATTTCCCGCCTACGCTCATAGGCGTCAGTTTAAGAGCTTTTGCTTCGATTCCCCCCTTTAAAAAAGGGGGAAGTCAGAGAAAATTCCAGGCTGGAAATATTCTCTCGCAAATGCGTTTCAATTCGAAAACCCATTTGTACCCTACAGAAGAAAGGTTCATAATACCATAAATTTTAAATATAGGCAGTTTTTTAGCCTAAAATTAAAGAGAAGGGACTAGAAAAAATACTGGGGAGTAGGTTATGTATGCAAGCAAAAAAACATATAAAATTAAAAGGATATTCACGTTTCTATATTTTCTGATTTTTATTAGCGGTAGCTGTTTTGCCGATACCGGCATTATAAAAATTCAGTCAACGGGCAGGTTTTATTGCCCTGAGTACGCCTTTGCGGCTGATTTAGATGTGACGCTTTCACCCCCTTGCCAACGTTTTGTTTCCTTCCCCACCAGTGTCAAGATTACCAATAACACCTCTAAAGCAGCGAGTGGGAGTATTACTTTTTTTGAGCAACCACCGATGAATAGTTTTATTACCGTTTATTTTACTTTTGATGAAAATGGTAATTTCCAATATGAAAAAATATTGTGTGAAAGTGAAAATCGTGTGCGTCTGCCTTGCACTTGGGAACGTAACGGAATGTTTCTAAAAATTGGCCATTAAGGGCTTAATTTAGTTTTTATCCAAGTTAACTCATGCTTGTTATTATGTAAATGAATAATTCTAGAGTTTGGTATGGCGGCAAAATTCTTAATAATCTCGTGATCTGTTTTGCCTTGAAATTTAAGGGTACAAATATAGTTTTCGCATAAACCACTCTCCAACCATTTTAAAATCAATTTTAGCAACCGTTCGGGATAACAAATGACATCCGAAAACAACCAATTAATAGGTCCAATTTCCTTTGGAGAAACTGCAAAAGCACTGCTTGGTAAATAACGCACGAGGGGTAAACAAACCAGCTTCCGATCCAAAAGGGCTTTGTCAACACTAATCACCTTACAACCTAATTGCGTCAAGACCCAAGTCCAGCCTCCTGGACTACTTCCCAGATCTAGACAAATTTCTCCAGCCTTAGGTTTAACTCCATAAACAGTAAAAAGTTCCCATAATTTCAAATAGGCTCTGGAAGGAGGATCTTTTTTGTTTTCCTGAAAATAGACTTCACCATTTGGGAAAGGACTACTACAAAGTGGACTGGCCAAAATAAAATTTTCATCTAGCAGGGTCCAGGAGCCTAGAGATTTTGCCGGAACGGGGTCTAAAAATTTTAATAAAGGTGTTTTAATTTTCGGAAGCTGCTCCTGGATTAATTGCGAACGGCGATATAAATGGTAACTATAATTCACCCAACGTAATTGTAACGCCCGCAACTGATGAACTGCAGCAGAAATGGAGTTAGCTTCTATCTTTACTGGATTGTACCAAATATTCTGCACCCACACCGGAGTTATCGGAGGTGGCTGCTCACAGAGCAATAGTCTGCCATATTGCTGACTATTTTCACCTACTTCCACTTTTAACTCGTCAGCGAAGCCCTCCGGCGCTAAATATGCTATTGCCATAAAATTGATAACTTCTGTATTAAACTAGTTTTTCACTGCATTTGCTATAAATATCACGCAGCATATTTTGAGGATCGTATTTTCTTTTTACTGAATAATAAGTGTTTCTATCAAACAAGCTCCAAAACTCTTGTTCAGAATAAAAAACATTGGAGTATAGCCACTTATTACCACCGCATTCCAACACTTTGCTTTCTATCATTCGATTAAAATAGCCTATTTCTTTATTGGAAGGCACAAAATTCCCATAAGCGCCAAAATTAATATAGGTTTTATCCTTTGACATCTTACAAAATAAAAATGAATCTAATTTTGAATTTAATCGGATTGGACAAATTAACATAGGATCTATGCCCATTTCCTTTTTAAAAAAATGATAAAACTTTTGTGAATTTTCTACCGGTATTTGTAAATCTTGAATAATGGTTTCCGTCTTTGGGAATAAGAAGTGAGTTATTTTTCTAATCCAAGTATAAGTATTAATCCATTTCATAATCTGCCAATAAACGGTAGATTTTAATAACCATTTGCCAAATAAAAATCGAATAAACTTATTTTGCATCAAGAAATACTTTGAACACCAGAACCAATCTGGATCCCAGCGCCAAATATAATCGTGAGCGGTTAAATAGTCGATGGCTTTTATCGGAATAGATTGATAATAAACGTTCATGTATCGATAATTACTTTGATATGGGGCATGATCAACAAAATAGCCTAAAGTAATATACAACTCCTTTCCTAAACTAACACCATCAATATAATCAATATCCTTTGGATTTTCCGTAAGTTCATTCATTTTATCAAAGTAAGCGCCGGGATCAGTAAAACGCAAGCGTGATAATCTAACATAAGGTTTGGTCAGAATTAGTCGCAACTTCGCTTTTAACACATAACCTAAGCTACCATAGGAGCTAGGGAAAGCATAAAACAAATCTTTATGCTGATTGGTGGGCGCACAGGTGACGATTTCTCCATTACTTAATAACACATCCATTTCTGTTACTGTCTCATGTACCCAGCCATACTTAAATGAAGAAGATTCGGCTCCCAAACCAGCTATTGCACCTCCCACAGTAATTGATTTTAATTCTGGGACGATCGCAGGTAGGCAATTGTATTGTAAGGTTGCTGCGACAAAATTTTCGTAGGTAATTAATCCTTCTACTTCTGCTAGAAGGTTTTCTGGATCCACTTTTATCACTTGATTAAAGGAAGTGAGATCTAACCAATTGCTATTATTTTTTCTTCGATGTCTAAATAAATTAGAGGTTTTTTTCCTTAAACGAATATCTCTCTCAGAGTCAAAAGTAAGAAAATCTATTTTTAATTTTTGTTTCTTCACCTCATATTCAGCGGCAGCTTCGATAACCATTCAATTCTCCTTGTGGCGATAAGACCAATTGATTTAACTGCATTGAGCGCGCTCTAAAAGCGCCGGCACAAGATAACAAATAATAATTCCACATTCTGCGAAAACGTTCATTGTATTTATGCACTAATTGAGGCCAGCTTCTTTCAAAATTTTGGTGCCAAGCCATTAAAGTTCTATCATAATCCGCTCCAATATTATGCACATCTTCCACAATGAAGTGAGATTCCGCTTTTTCACTTAAAATTTTCAAAGTAGGTAGCATTCCGTTAGGAAAAATATATTTCTGAATCCAAGGATCTGTAAAAGGATATGAAATATTTTTAGTAATGGTATGCAATAAAAACATACCATCGTGCTTTAATTGTTTTTTAACGGTATTTAGAAAAGTTTCATAATTCTTATAACCGATGTGTTCACATAAACCGATGCTGACAACCTTATCAAATTTAAAATTGCTGGGGTTATATTTGCTGGTATCTCGATAATCACATTCAAAAAGCTGTACCGGTAGCCCTTGACAAATACTACGGGCGAACTTTAACTGTTCAGAAGAGATGTTAACAGAAACCATAGAAACACCATATTTTTCAGCTGCGAATTTAGCAAAACCGCCAAAGCCACACCCCAATTCCAGTACCTTTTCGCCAGGTTTTAAATTTATTTTTCGACATATCAAATCATACTTCGCATTCTGAGCATCTTCTAAGTTGTGCGCGCTCGACCAATAAGCGCAAGTGTAAGCCATACTCTTACCCAGCATTAATTCATAAAGTTGATTGTCAATATTATAATGCTGATGCGCGACCTGCATAGATTTTTGCTTTGACTGCTTATTAATGAATAAATGTGAGATATAAAACTTAAGAAGCGTTTGTGGACAATAGATTTCCCTAACTGGGAGATGACGCATTATTCGAAAAAAAAAATCATCCAGACGTTCGCATTCCCACCATCCATCCATGTAGCTTTCACCCGCTCCCAAAGAGGGATCGTTAGCAATCCTAGATAAGGCTTGCGGATGTTGAATTTTTATATCCCAAGGTTGGCTACCATTAATCGTTATTCCTGCTTGGCCCAAGAGCTTGGCAAGTTTTGTTATTTTATTCATTGTTATTTTTTCCTCCCTGGCTATGCCCAAAAATAAAATACCCCTGGGCAAGCCCAGGAGTATTTTCTCTTTTAGATTTCGCTTCGCGCGAAGCAAGTTCGCACGGGCGACCAAAGGGGGAAAGCTGCGCTTCTCCCCTTTTGGATACCCCCATCGCTTTGTCACGCGGCAAGCCGCGTGGTAAATCATTAATTTAATTTTAACAAAGTTAAAACGCTATAGCTATGCACAGCATTATTGAGTTCGTCATCCGGCTTTGAATGGCTAAGCTCTTTTATTTTAAGAAAGCACCATTTAAAATGTAAAAAAATTCTTATGGAGTTGATATGATATTTAAAATAATATTGAGGTTTTTAATTGCAACCACTGTAATAATAGCAACCGGCTGCACTACAGATCCTTATACCGGCCAACCTACAGCCAGCAATACGGCTGTAGGGGCAGGTATTGGCGCGGCCAGTGGCGCGATCATAGGGGCTATTGCAGGCAAGGGTACTGGTGCATTGATTGGAGCAGGCGTTGGTGCAGCAGTTGGCGGCGTCGCCGGCAATATGATGGATCGACAGGCCGCAGCACTGAGGGAGCAGTTAAGAAGCACAGGCGTGCAAGTAGCTCAAGAACCTAACGGCGATATCCATCTGATTATGCCAGGAGATATTACTTTTGCCACCAACAGTGCAGATATCCGTGCCAATTTTTTCCCAACCTTAAACTCTGTGGCAATCGTCTTGCGTAAATATACGCAAACGATCATTCAAGTGGATGGTCACACTGACAACACTGGCAAACCCATGTACAACCAAGAATTATCAGAACGGCGCGCTCATTCTGTGGCCAGCTACCTGATGAACCAAGGTATTTATCCTAATCGCTTTTCCATACGTGGATTTGGGGATCGAAGACCCATTGCTCCTAATAATACTGACTTCGGACGAAACCAAAATAGGCGAGTGGAAATAACAATTCATCAAATTTAATTCTCATCCCGCGGCTTGTCCGCGGGATCTAGGGAAACGCCATTATGTGAACGGTTACGTTTTTTTATATTAAGTATTCTGAGTGAGTAAATATTCTTCGTAATTTCCAGTAAAATTTACAATTCCCTCTGGTTTTATCTCAATAATCCGAGAAGCCAGCGAGGATACAAATTCACGATCATGGCTCACAAAAATCAACGTTCCTGGATAATGTTCCAAGGCAGTATTCAATGATTCAATCGATTCCATATCCAAGTGATTGGTCGGTTCATCCATCATTAATACATTGGGCTTTAGTAACATGAGTTTGCCAAATAATAACCTGCCCTCTTCACCTCCGGAAACGACTTTAACAGATTTATTACTGTCATCTTTAGAAAACAATAAACGTCCCAAAGTAGCCCTGATAGTTTGCTCATCGTCCCCTTCTTGCATCCATTGACACATCCATTGAAATAAAGACATGTTTTCAGCAAACTCTACAGCATGTTCTTGAGCGAAATAACCGATATTTACGTTTTCGGACCATTTGATTGAACCCGTATCAGGTTTTAAATCGCCTGTTAGACAACGCAACAAGGTTGTTTTACCCACACCATTGGCTCCTACAATCGCTATTTTTTCCCCAGCTTCCACTGCAAAATCGAAATTTTTAAAAAGCGGATTCTTGTCGAAGCCCTTACTTAAATTTTTTGCTTCAAAAGCTAAGCGATGCAGTTTTTTCTTGAGGTCAAAACGAATAAATGGATTTACTCGGCTTGAGGGTTTGATATCTTCTAATTTAATTTTTTCTATTTGTTTTGCTCGAGAAGTAGCTTGTCTCGCTTTAGATACATTGGCAGAAAACCGGCTAACAAACGCCTGTAATTCGGCAATTTGGGCTTTTTTCTTAGCATTATCGGCCAGCAAGCGTTCACGCACTTGCGTGGCGGCGGTCATATATTCATCGTAATTTCCCGGATATAATCTTAATTCCCTATAATCTAGATCCGCCATGTGAGTGCAAACGCTATTGAGAAAATGCCGGTCGTGAGAAATGATAATCATGAGAGAATTGCGTTCATTTAAAATATTTTCGAGCCAACGGATAGTATTAATATCCAAATTATTGGTAGGTTCGTCCAACAACAAAATATCAGGATCTCCGAACAAAGCTTGAGCTAACAAGACTCGTAATTTCCATCCGGGAGCAACCTCCTTCATTAAACCATAGTGCTGGCTACTAGGAATTCCCAAACCTAATAATAATTCTCCAGCTCGAGATTCGGCGGTGTAACCATCTAACTCAGCAAATTCCACTTCTAAATCGGCGATAATCATGCCATCGGCATCACTCATTTCCGGCAGGGAGTAAATACGATCCCGCTCTTTTTTCACCTGCCATAATTTAGGATGCCCCATAATGACGGTATCGATTACCGTATATTCTTCAAATCCAAATTGATCTTGACGAAGTTTTCCTAGGCGCTTACTGGGGTCGATGTTGACATTACCGGAAGTAGGCGCTAAATCACCACCTAAAATTTTCATTAAGGTAGATTTACCGCTGCCATTGGCGCCAATTAGGCCATAACGATTGGAACCGAGAAATTTTACAGAGACATTTTCGAATAGGGGCTTGCCCCCAAATTGCATAGTAAGATTAGCAGTGACGATCAACTTATTTTCCTATATAAATGCCTCATTTTACTTGCCTATAATAAATTTGTCAAAGCCTTATTTGTATAAAGTATATATTATCTATACCGAAAGAAGGCGAGAATGGAGTTGATAAGCTATATTTGAACCTAGAAAGTCAGATAGCTGAAAGAAGGAAGTTCGATGCATCGCTGCAATTGGTTCCGCGCCCTCTGGATACGTACCCTGAAAATTGATATCTTGACGCTTTTTATATCTCTCACTATTTTTACCTTTACCTGCGTTATCTCATACTCGTATTTAAAAAATTCTCATGCCATTATGCGTTATTCCAAAGGGGCAATGGCCAGAAACTCTCTGAGCATAATCGAACATGTTACTCATATCAAAGATAATGCCGAATTAGTCCTGGAAAACACTTCGGGTTTGTTTATTGATAGTAAAATAATTTCAGTAGATGACCCACAACTGCAATTATTTATGTTGAACGTATTGAAATTTAACCCTGAAATTTCTTCTTTTTTCTTAGCTCTAACCACAGGGGAACGAATACTGGTAAAGAATATCAATGCCTCTACCCAAACTCATTTTATTTCTAAACCCAGTATCCCACTGCCGATTAACGCTTCGCATATCATCAAAGTCATTAATTTAAAAAATTTAAAATTCCCTGAAATTTGGTATTACACCGACGCTAATTTTAAAACAATCGCTACAGAAGAATTTCCCAATATTACCATTTTGATAAAAACCCGTCCTTGGTATGAAGGAGCTATCCAAACTAAAAAAATTTTTTGGACCGACGTATATTATTATATTCATACTAATGAACCAGGATTTAATAGTTAAAACTCACCGGGAATTGCTGAATTATAGCTTTCTTTTTGTAATTCTGGTACAATTTGCCAACAAAGAATAGAACAACATAAATTTAAAAATAATTTTTGTAGAAGACCTTTCCTAATGGGGTCAAAACCAGAAAGCACATTGCTTCAACAAAAATTCCTGAGAGTTTAAAAATGCAACTGCCAAAGTCCTTACCTGGGTTTATTTGGTTCTTTATAAAGAGACAATTAGCCTCATTTATTTTCATTATCATCACGTCCTGGGTTTGGGCCACTAATGAAAGCCTGTTTCCTTATTTTATTAAATCTTTTGTTAACGCCATTAATCATTTTCATGGCGATCCCCAGCAAATTTGGCACGTACTCAAAGTTCCTCTGATCGGTCTGACCACCTTATGGTTAACCATGGAATTGTCTATGCGCACGCAGGGATTAGTCATTATGAAAACTTTCCCCCAGCTTAAAATGAATATCCGGGAAGCCGTGTTCCAATATGTCAGGCAACATTCCCATGATTTCTTTGCTAATCACTTCGCCGGTAATATCGCCAGCAAGCTTAACGATTTACCCTCTGGCATTGAAATGATCTTGCAGATATTCATATTTAATTTTATTTCTTTCACCGTTGCTTATTTAATCGCTTTGGGGATGATTTGTCATGTCAGTTTATTTTTCGGCTTGATACTTATCGGCTGGTCAATCACCCACATGGTAATCACTACTTTTTTCTTAAAATCTGGATATATTTTAGCAGAAGCCGCTTCTGAAGCCTCATCGACTGTTACGGGTAAAATCGTTGATAGCCTTACCAACATGCTAAATGTACGTTTATTCGCTAGAGGAAAATACGAAGACCGGTATTTACATCAATACACTCAAAATGAAAAAACTCACCATCAAAAAGCCGCTTGGCATTTAGAAAAAATGAAACTGCTGCAAGGTTCACTGGGTTGCGTGTTTATCATTACGATTATTTACTCTTTGGTTTACGGCTGGTCGAAAGGTTGGGTCAGCCTGGGAGACTTTACTTTGGTAGGGATGCTTTGCTTCTCCATGCTGGGATTTATTTGGTACGCCTCTTATCAACTCACTAATTTTGTTCGTGAAGCCGGCAAAATGAAGGCTGCTTTGACCTTGATTACCACTGCGCACAGCGTAAAAGATAGGGCGCATGCGGTTCCTCTACTAGTAAAAAAAGGGAATATAGAATTTAAAAATGTTATTTTTGGATATTCTAGCCATAAACCTGTTTTCAATTCTTTGTCCCTGACAATTCCTGCGGGACAAAAAGTAGGTTTAGTGGGCTTTTCTGGGTCAGGAAAATCTACTTTGGTAAATCTGATCTTACAATTTTACAATATCCAAAATGGGGAAATTTTACTGGATGACCAAAACATCAGCCAAGTAACTTCAGATTCATTACGTCAACAAATTGCCATGATCCCTCAAGATCCCACCTTATTTCATCGCAGTCTAATGGAAAATATTCGTTACGGCAGAGAAGAAGCCAGCGATCAAGAAGTTATTGAGGCAGCCAAACTGGCCCATTGCCACGAATTTATCGAACAATTAGATGAAAAGTACCGTTCATTGGTGGGAGAACGCGGAGTGAAATTATCCGGCGGCCAAAGACAGCGCATTGCTATCGCAAGGGCAATTTTAAAAAATGCTCCCATTCTAATTTTAGATGAAGCTACTTCGTCTTTGGATTCGGTGACTGAAAAAATTATTCAGCGTAGCTTGGAAAATCTAATGAAAGATTGTACTACAATTATCATTGCTCACCGGCTCTCGACCCTATTGCATATGGATAGGATTTTAGTTTTCCATCAAGGTGTCATCATTGAAGATGGCTCAATTCATGAGTTGTTAAGTCGAAAAGGTCATTTTGCCCACCTATGGAATATGCAAGCAGATGGTTTTTTACCCGAAAAAATTGGGCAAGAAAAAGAATTAGCTCAAATTTTATAGGGAGAAGACTCATCTTGATGAGGGATCGTAAGGGGGAGAGAGCGGAGCGTCTCCCCCTTCATTTCAAGCATCGGCTTTGCCGAGCGCAGGATAAGAATAAGAACAACAAAGCTATTCCCGCTACCTTCAGCGGGAATAGCTAATAAATCGCAGCGACAAATCAATAGCTCTGACATGCTTAGTTAATGAGCCGACAGAAATATAATCCACACCGGTTTCAGCTATTTGCCGTATATTTTCTAGGGTAACATTGCCCGAAACTTCTAATTTACTTCGATTTTTATTAATGGTTACTGCCTGTTGAATATCTGTTAAATCGAAATTATCCAGCATGATAATATCGGCACATGCTGACAGCGCCTCTTCTAACTGAATTAAAGATTCCACTTCTACTTCAACTAGTTTACCCGGCTGAGCCTGCCTCGCTTTAAAAATAGCTAGACTGATTGAACCACAAGCGGTTATGTGGTTTTCTTTAATTAAAAAAGCATCAAATAAACCCATGCGGTGATTTCTTGCTCCGGCACAACGCACCGCATATTTCTGCGCCCAACGAAGACCGGGAATTGTTTTACGAGTGTCCAGAAGCTCTGTTTTTAATCCAGAAAGAGCAGCCAAGAATGGTTGCACCTTTGTGGCAGTCCCGGATAAAGTTTGTAACCAATTCAAAGCGCAGCGCTCTCCTGTCAACAAAGCGCGCGCGGGACCCGAAAGTTGTAACCATATTTGATTTTGCTGCACACTTTGGCCTTCTGACACCAACCAATGAAGTTGAACTGCAGGGTCAATTTGCCGAAAAACACTGTTGACCCAAGGTATGCCACATACGATAGCAGGCTCTCTCCCTTTTATTTCTGCCTGGGCGTTGGTTTGCGGCTGAATTAATGCCGCGTTGATATCACCTTCACCCACATCTTCCTGAATGGACTGAAGCACTTGACGATCAATTAGGTGATTGGGGACCATGATTTTCAGCCAATATTTTCTTTTTCTTAAAAAGATGGAAGATGGCGGACAAAGGGCCTGATAAAATATAAGTAAAAAATAATAATAAGAAAATAGGAGGCGGGTAATAAGAAATAATAGCGAGAATTAGCCCTATAATAGGAATCACTAAAAACGGTACATTGCCACGTAAATTGAAGTCTTTAAAACTACGGTAACGTATAGAGCTGACTTTTAAAATGGCCAGCAATAAAGCGATGACGCCTACTTCCCAAGCTACAGCCGGACCTTCAATCTCATACTGGACACAAGTCCATAACAAGCTGGCGACAAAGCCAGCGGAAAGGGTCGTCGATAATCCTTGAAAATAACGTTTATCAGCTTTGCCTAGCTGGGTATTAAACCGAGCCAAACGTAAGGCGGTTGCCGCGGTATAAATAAAACAAATCAGCCACCCCGCTTTTCCCAAAGTGGACAGCGCCCAAACATAGAGTACTAAAGCCGGTGTAATGCCAAAACAAAGCATATCGGACAGGCTATCAAATTGCGCGCCGAAATAGCTGACAGAATGAGTTAAGCGGGCAATGCGTCCATCTAAACCGTCCAAAAGAATGGCTACGAAAATGGCAATAGCAGCATTCTCGTAGGCGTGTTGAGTAGCCGCCACAATTGCATAGAAGCCGGCAAATAAAGCCCCCATAGTAAACAAATTCGGTAGCAAATAAATACCGCGGTGACGCGGATGATCTTGTAGACTTTGATTCATGACCATTATTCTATCATGTTTTAAAGACAGGAGGTATCTTAAACCTAAATTCCGCAGTTGCCTCCTACTGCGAAGACCTAGTGTGTTGAATCTTGAGGTTTTTTTGGGGTTTTTTCCTTCACCGTACGAAGGAGTACGGCTTCAGGAAAAAATCCCCAAAAAACCTCAATCTTCAACACACTAGGTCTTCTCGCTACGGAGGCAACTGCGGAATTTAGGTTTAAGCTTTTTCTAAGACTTCCATCATTTCATTTATAGTAACCATCTCTAGGCCGGTAGCCTCCGCTACTAACATGGGATTTACTCCTTTACGAAGGAGATTGCGAGCAATTGTCAGACTTTTATTATGTTCACCTGTCTGTAGGCCCTCAAGTCTCCCTTCTTGTCTTCCTTCTTGTCGTAACATTTCCGCTATAGTCATAGCTCTGCCTCCTTCTGTGGGTAACTCCGAAGCTACTAATTTATGCAATTCCTGCAAATTACTCACTTCGCCTCTTTCATGTAAATAATACAATAAACTCAAAACCAAATCACCTCCCCGCTGCTTTTCTACAATCTTTAATAAATCCATCATTTCTCTCAATGCTGGCAAAATATCTCGATCATAGACATGTTTCATCGCCAAACTCATCACCCCCACCCACTGATTTCGCCTGAGTTCCAGGTCAGAAATCTGATTCAGGTCCACCAATTGAAATGGCTGTAGGGCATAATGCTCGATGAGTTCCTGTGGCGCCTGGATTAAATCTTTTATGTCGCAAGAATAGTTCCAAGGCAACCGACCATTATAAAAAACGATTGAATAAACTAAGGACACTACCCCGTATCTTTCCATATGCTGATGCATAATGGCCGTTTCGTAAGATAAAACTCGCAGCGGCATCGTTTTTTGGGGCGTAGATTGGTGCTCTACCAACACTGCGATATAAGAAAAAGTAGTTGAATCTTCTTTTAACGGCGCTCGATACAGCATATCAGTGATTTTGCTTTTCAAATTCACGTGATGAAATTTATCTTTACAGATTTCTAAGCCATTCAAATCCAATACCCTCATTAAATCCTTGGGCAAATGCTGTTGCAAAAATTCTTTCGCTACGCGTAAATCCGACATTGAGCGGATAAAGAAAGAATCGTGGACTGAAGTAGGTGCTGACAATAATAAAATCTCATATAAATTTCCTTTCAAGAATATATTTAATACAAGCTGCTTTATCAATACCGTAATTTAGTTAGAGATAGTTTTAAAAGTTAAGATTTTGTTAATGTTAGCTGTTGATAATAAAATCATGTAAAGAAAAAAACTGTAGCAGGAAGTGTAAATCAATAGTACGACGAATTGGGGACAACGGATTTAAAAGTTAGATTAAGAGAAGTGGAACGAGTTAATAATCTAAGAAAAGGAACACGGATATGGAACTATTTGATTTTGTAAAATTGATCAACATGGGTAAACAAGTTTCTGACGCTGCCGGCACGGTCACAGAAATAATGGGGGCATTAGGTAAAGGTAGCAGAGCAGTCCAATCACCAGGAATCCAAGGTTTAAAACGAATTAGAGTACTTTTTTCTGATGAAAACTCCCCAATTGCTTTAATGTATAAGGACTATTGCAGGATTATTACTCATAATGATGATTTTGACGAAAAACATAAAACACATATTTTCACTGCTGACGAAGCCCAATTGTGGATGGTCAATGCCACTGTTTTAGTCAATGAAAAACCTAAATTTAAGCACCTTATTTTAAGTCAGTTAGGCGATATTTTACTTAACTATATTAAAGTAAAAGGCGGCGGTGATCCGACACAAATCAAAGATCCTAAAATTTTTGCTATTTCATCTTTGTTTGCTTACCTTTTGACAATTGATCGAACCATACCTGTAGGAGAATCCGGTAATCTCACCATGCGTTTTCTGTTAAAACGACTCAATGATCTTTGTACCGCATTTTTAGAACATAAAAAAGTAACCCAAAGTAGAAGTCATAAATTGCAAAATTGCATAGATAATTTTTTAAATAAAACTAAAGAATATTTAGATAATTGTTTAATTAATGATTCCAAGGAATTATTAAGGCATTTCAGTCCCATTTGTGCTGATCAAATGGAAACCTTACAATCCCTTTGCACTCAACAAACTTGGTTGCTCCCTTTTAAAAATCCTCATATCACCACGCGTATAGCCGACCCCAAAAATATCGAGATACTGGTCGACGCCAAAAATTATCAAAATTTGGCTAGCAAAAAGAAACTTCTTTTGGGTGGGCTGGCAGAATTAATCGTAGATCAAAGCAGCTATGAGTTTGTTACCAAATACATGTTTGGAATTGGTCTTTTCATCGAAAAAAATGAAATTTCGGATAATATAGCTTTAAACAATAAATTGGCTCAACTCAAAACGAATATCCTTGAACAATTACAAGAACCCAATATACAAGACATATTAAATCTTCCCGGACGAAATAATGATCTCGCTGAAAAAGAATATAAAATATTTTTAAATGCCATCTCTGATTTTATCGCTGCAACTAATTTATTAAAACTTCTGACCCAAGAAATAAATTACATTCGCAACGCTACAAATACTTTAGGTGAATTGGCTGGTTTTTTAGGTAACACCTCCTTCATTAATACTTTGGAAATGATTCAAACCTTAACTGAGTCTTTGCCTAATCTTGTCAATGCAATTAGTAGAGCGGGTAACGGTCTTTTAGAAAAAGGCACTATAACCAAAGAAATGACTGCCTCTTCATGGTATAAAGATCTCACAGCTTTGGATAGCTTCCATAAATTGATTAAAGAGCAAGGAATTGAAATTAATTCCAATGTCAACCAAATGTTAGAAGCTTTAAAAAACGAACAAATGCAAGGAAAATTCGAAGGAATATTAGCAGATTTAGAACTACATCTCCGCCAAACAACAGTAACTGAAGCTAAAGAATCAAAAGAAGATAAAGAAACTAAAGATCAAAAAACCCAACCTATTCTTCAATCATCAGAACAACCTCAACCTGAAAATGACAATCAAGAGGTTAAGAGTAATGGCACCCAACTTAAATATACTTCAGAAGTTCATACATTTTTTTCCGCCTTAAACTCTGAATTAAAAACCATTCACTGCCGAGCTTTAGCAACTACCTTAGAAGAAGCCAAGTCAATACAACCTGCCAAGGGGCTTGCCGCAGCGGCATACGAAGCCCTTTTCGCCAAGTCGACTCTTTCTACTGCGATCATTAATCCGGCAGATTATTTTAAAGTGGTGCATTATCCTAAATTTGCTATTACCAGCAGTTTAATGAGTCTCATCGATGATTACCGTTTTAAAAAAGAAGTCGATTGGCTTAGATGGACTCATGAATCGGTAGATATTACCGATCCTAAAGTATTGTTTGTGGGAATAGTGCTGACTTATAAGGAAGAATTCGAAAGAACGATCAGTCTAGGCGACAGTCACACTCAGACTGCCTTCCAGATTTTGCAAGAACTTTCAGAAGTTATTAGAGTATTTTCCACTATTAAACCTTTTTCCGAAAGTTCAGACCCCAGTAATTCTTGTATCGCTTTAGCTTATAACATGCAAGTCAAACTACAGGAGGATTTTGCTAGAAAGACCTTATTAGATAAACAAAAAGTGATTTATGACAATGCCAAAAAACTAAATGATAGCCTAAATGGCATATGTTATGACTTATCTAAAGGTCTTTTAGAAATTACTACTGGAAAATTCGTTGGTGACATTTTCGCTAATACCACAAAAACCACATTAATTAATGAATGCACGACCTATTCTCAATTCAAAGAAATGGCCAACAAAAAGAAGATGAAAGATATATTAGAGGTCGTTTCTGATGAAGAAATTTTCACAGTGGTAAAATATTTGCTTTCTCCAAAAAAAGAAGACAAGAATGTTCTTAACATTTTACTATTAAAATTTACCGAAAGATTTAAGGGCAAACAGTTGCTTGCTGACGAACAAAAATTATATGAGGCTGTCCGCAATCTCTTAGAAAATTTAGAAAAAATACGCATACATATGCACCAACAATCTAAATTAATGAAAGGATTACAAGACATTGGCGAAATAGGTGTGTTACTTAACCCTAAAACCAGTGAATCTTTACAGGATATTACTGCGACACTTCAAAGTGTTCAAACTTCATTAAACACAATACAAGCGGATGGCCCGATCATCTTTAGAAGAAATGATGTTGAAACTGAAAGTTTAGGTTATTTCCCTAAGGACAATTTAATAATGTCTCATATTTCTGAAGCAGCCACCGCCGCAGTGGCAATTAAAGCAGAAATCACTCCAGAAAAACTAGCCGATCAGTTTGGTCAAGCGCTTGAAACGATAGTTAAATTACAGGCATATAGCGAAAAAGATAAACCTCGTATAGACAGAGCCTGGGAAATATGTAAACTAATCAAAACAAAACAGACAGATAAAATTGCCGCAATGTTTCTTGAAGAAGAGGAAACTTTAGAGCAAAAATCAAATTCTTCAAGCCATATTATTACTATGGCAGGCAATTCTAAACTTGCTGAAAAACAAAAAGAATTAAACAATGCCACAGCTTCTCTGTCTAACAAACAAAAGCGAAAAAGTGAAATTGATTTGCAATTTGATTCTATTGTTAACCCTCTTCAGAAATACTGGCGAGACACTGAACTCGCTCACTACGAAGCTGCTGTGCAACTTGAAAATTTAGAAAAAAAGATTATTCCTGAGTTAGAAGAGAAGGAAAAAAATCTGCGTCCCTGGTTTTCCTGGTTTCCAAACTCCGATTGGCAACAAACTGATGCAGAACTTACGCGAAGTAGAAACAATGCCAAAACCTTAGTGCAGCAAAAAGATTCAAAGAAAAAAGAGAAAGATGACGCCCTTGAGAAATTTAAGGCAGCTAGGGATCCACTAGTTAGAGAATTAAAAACACTTGAAACAGAAATAACTCTGTTATCAGCTCAAAGTCAAACTTTACTAGAGGAACTTAAACGTTTGGAAACTGCTCCGACTCCTGCGGCTGTTTCCCAATCAGTTGCTCAGATTGTGCCGATTGAAAAAAAACAAGATGTAGGTGGTTTAATCATCACCAAAGAGCAGATAAAAGCTTTAATCACCGCTATTGAAACCGGTCTTCAGAGGGCAAAAGAAGAATATCAAAAGGATGCAAAACAGTCGCAGGTCGAGCAAAGGTTTGGCGCCGTTACAGAATATTTTAAATTCTATGAGTTAGGTGCTTTTGTCGGACCTGAAGATCTTGGGAAAAGATTACGCAAAGTTTTAATGGCAGTGTCTGACACTAGAAAGGCGATCGAAGATCAGGAAGGAATTTTTTCAACATCCGGCGCTAATTCCAAAGTTGTATTTAGAAACCATTTAAACTTGGAAATAAATAAAAATCGATCCGCTTTAGCGGTTTTGATGGGAGTCAATGAAAAAGATCTCAGTCAAGGAGTGCAAATACGCTATAAAAAGCCTTATGTAATTTTAACCGCCGGCAATGCAGAATTCAATTTGGAAACTTTGGCCCAAAAGAAATTCCAAGTTGTGGATACTGCGAAAAAAGATGAAAAAGCCATTATTTCGACTACTGCAATTACGGCGTAGGTTTAGGCTTGCAAAAAAATCCCCCTGTATCCCCCTTTTTCAAAGGGGGAGCCTCTGCGGGTAGCACTCACGGCAATAGGGGCAAAGTTTAAGTTTTATGTGTTCAGCGTTCGAATCTAAACGCATTTGCAAGTGAATATTTTCCGCCGTAGCCAAGGCGCTAGCTACGGGGTGACAGACGGAGCTTTTCCGGTTTTTTTGTACTCGAAAAAATCGGAAAAGTGGAGTCTGGCAGGACCCCAAATGCGATCCATCCGCAGCACCCTTGGCGTAGGCGGAAAATATTCACGGTGTATGGGATAAATTGAAGCTTATTTGATTAAGTTTTGGCCCGATTGCCGTGGGGGAGCACTGTGCCTGCATTAACATACTTAGATAAATTTATTCTTCCCTTTGGTAGTCTCCGCACGGGCGTTTTTGATTGATTCTACTAGGTCATCAGTCCTAGGATAAAGTTCTTTTAATTCTGCATGAATTTGCGACAGGACATTATATACTTCGGCGACGATTTTAGTTTTGGTGCTTAGAGCATTAATACACTGAGTATTATCAACAACTGGCTTGGGTGGTTCCACCATGACCGATTTTCTTCCGCTAAAAACTCCAAAGGATAACTGCTGCTTGGGTCGCGGTTTTACGATGCATTCTTCTTTCACAAAATGCTGATCTTCATTATCTTTGAATTGGAATTGCGGAGGCGCTCCTGCGTAATTTAAAAAATCTTGATATGGACTAGCGGAAAAGGCTTTTATCTTTTTAGAAAAAAACCGCCGTAGGTTTTCATTTTCACATGCGTGGCGCAAAGTTAGATTTAGATAATCGTAAATCCACACTAAACTCCTAGACAATAACTTCCCGTTGCTTGGATCTATCCAATCAGGACCCCAATGAAAAAACTGACATGCAGCCACTAGCTGATCCTGCATACTTTGATATCGCTGCTCATTTTCCCTTTCGATTGCCAAGATAAAGTTAAATGCTTCTAAAAGTGCACCTTGCGAAGAAAAGAGTTGTGGTATAATTCAATTAAATTTTGTTCTAAGAACCTCGTAAGTGTCTTCAATAGTCAAATCTTCATTGGTCAATAAAGAAATATTTTTTAATTTTTCCTGTTCTACCAGACAAAATTTTAAAATTTTGAAGTCTGAATCATATCTGGAGTCATCCCTGAATCTCATTCCATCGCAGTGCTTTAGCCAGCCATCGATGCAAATTCTCTGGCGCAATCATTTCAAAATTGATTCCTGTAATTATTCGCGCCTTCTAATTTTCGGATGGAGTTTAATAAGATCACTACAAAAGTCCTGCACACTATCCATTCTGAGCAGCAATTCATCTTCTTGTCGGCAAAATCTTCCATCCCTCCTCCGTCGACGATTACGGTGTACAAAGCTTCGTACAAAGCTTGTAAAATAATTGGGTCTTTTTCCTCCGCAGATTCTTTTCGAGCCATTTTACGACGACCCAATGCCAATAATTGTTCCCGGCACGCAGCCTCGCGCCGGGTTTCAGGGTCCCATTTTTTTGCTAATACTTCTTTGGAGGCACGTATCGCCAGCCAAATTATAGTATCGAGATTAAAATCACGAAGAAAATCATCACCCTCTCTTTCCAAAGCATAAAAACTACGTTCTGTAGCCACGATCTGGGATCGCACCCACAAACGATAAGCTGCCGCATAAGGCTGTAAATCGAAAGGAGCATTTAGATAGGCCGAGGCAATACCATGCTTGGTGTAAATCAAAGCTTTAGGACTGACTATTAAAATTTCTGGGTTTTTGCTGCCAACAGGCACCGGCGAGCTACTTCAGCCAAGTCGGCTGAAAGGCCTGTAGATGAGATCGCTTGCTCTCCAGGATAAAATCTATTAAAAATAGTGGTTAATGCAGACCGTGTGAGGTCAAAATAATG
Organism: uncultured Pseudomonadota bacterium; assembly: GCA_963795715.1. GTDB lineage: Bacteria > Pseudomonadota > Gammaproteobacteria > Coxiellales > Coxiellaceae > JAFEDN01. Next base: position 725,368 of record CAWCIY010000003.1, on the reverse strand, counting down.
CCTGCTGTGATATTTATTTTTCTGGGTAGTTTTTCACTAAGCCTACGATAATCTTCCTGATCACTGTCAGCCAATTTATTCAATTGTTGCATAAAGCTCATTTTACCGTTCATCTATTACTCTTGTCCAGAATCTGCTACAATCTAGAAATTAGTAAGGCATATCGACATGAGTGAAAAAGAACGTAAAATTATCATCGAAGGCGTCACCGACTCTGGTGAAACATTTCGCCCCAGTGACTGGGCAGAACGCATGAGCGGCCAACTTTCTACTTTTCGTAAGCACCGGATCCGTTATTCGCCCATGCTACAACCTTCTATGAGAGAAGGCCACCAATGCGTAGTTCTGACCCTTCATTAAAAGAATCCAATCCCCAGTTATATCAATCTATCTTAGAATTTGCCAAAGCTAACCATTTGAAAATATGCAAGGAAAATGGACAACCAGACAACAATGAGCCCAGCTGAAACCATCTTTGTTGATGGCGGCTTTTATTTTGATAGCCTGATCAAGATATCCAGCAAGCAAAAATTTCTATTGCTCTGGAAACTTATATTTTCCAGCGGGATTCTTTAGGTAAACGAGTCATCGAAGCTTTGACTGCCGCTGCTCGCCGGGGCGTCCAGGTGCGGGTCATGGTGGATGGCGCTGGGACACCCTGGTGGAGTACCCAATTTGCCCGAATTCTAGAAAAAGCGGGAGCTACTACCAAAGTTTTTCATCCTTTTCCCTGGCAACTTGGAATTGGAGCCGTTCCCGAATTAAAGCCTCAATCCTCACTAACTGGATTTATTTATTGCTGAAAAGCAACAGCCGTGATCATCGCAAAGTCTGTTTGATTGATCAAGATATTGCATATGTCGGCAGTATGAATATCAGTAAATGCCATCTTAAGTAAAGCAATGGGGGGTGATAACTGGCGGGACACCGGTATAAAACTGGCGGGAGCCGATCTGACCGATCTTATATCGCGCATTTGACATGGCCTGGGATCATTTGCCCATGACTGAAAGGTTGCGTGAAGCCTTCAGACAAGTGAGGCGCAATCCAACCATTCGCTCCAACCATACCCGGCATCACCGCCGTATTCTTTATAAAAATTTATTGCGGAAGATGTCTGACCTGCCGGCACCATATCTGGATTACTAACGCTTATTTTGTTCCAGATAATTTTTTATTGCGCAGATTGCAGGAAGCGGCTCGTTCCGGGGTAGATGTGCGTATTTTGCTGCCGCGAAAATCAGATGTCGCCATCATGCCTTGGGCGTCTACTGCATTTTACTTTAATTTACTCAAAGCAGGCGTACGAATTTTTGAATATATGCCGGGAATTTTACATGCCAAAATTTTATTGTTGGATGACTGGGCGCTTGATAGGTTCCAGCAATTTAAATCACCGAAGTTTATTGCACGATTTAGAAGTCGATATTTTACTTTCTGATCCGCAATCTATTCAAACTTTGGAAAAACAATTTTTAGTGGATTTGGAAAATTCACGAGAAATCTCTTTGAATCGCTGGCATATTTTACGTCCCCGGTATCAACGCTGGCTGGGCCGGATGCTGTTATACGTTAAATATTGGATTTGAGAACCTAAATTAGGTGAAGGTATTAACGCCAAGAAAATCATTTAAAATCCGGCAAAATTCTTCGGGTTTTTCGATAAAAGGGGCATGACCTACTCCTTTTATACTGTGATAACGGGCATTGGGAATGGTGTCGGCCAATTTACGGGTGCTTCGCTCATGTATAATAATATCTTCGTCAGAACCCATCACTAAAACACGGGATTTGATTTTACTCACCCATTCTTGTGAATCAAAATTTAACAGCGCATTTAATTGGTTCTCGTAACCCTCCAAAGTGATGGGATAAGGATTGGACAAACGTAAGTTAATAATATCATCCACCATTCCCGGTTTCTCTAAAAATTCTGTAGAAAAAGTCCAGCCTAAAGCATTTTCAATGATCGATCTAGGTGGACATTGTGCACGCAAAAACGCAACACGAGCTTTCGCTACTAAAGCATAACGGATGTCCAGTTTTGTGGCGGTGTTACAGAATATGGCGCTTTGCACTTGCTGTGGATGATGATAAACAAGATGTTGTAATATCATTCCTCCCAAAGAATGGCCGAGGAAGTGACAGGGACCTAAATTCAGGATGCGGCAAAATTCCTTAATATCTTCTGCCATCATCGCTACGGTATATGGCCCTTCAGGACAATCGGATTGTCCTGAACCTCTATTATCTATTAAAAAAACTTGGAAATTTTCTTGAAAATATGGCGATAGCCCTGAAAAAACTAGATGATCGACAGCAAAACCGTGAATAAAGATCAACGGTTGACCTAAACCATAAGTTTCATAATAAAGGTTATTACCATTGACTGTGATCACTGGCATGCGTTTCTCCAAATTAAAACTGTAATTTTCCATCGCGATAAGACACTTCGATGGTCGCCCCAGGAAGATATTTACCCGACAAAATTGCCTCAGCTAAAGGATTTTCTAAGTATTGCTGTATGGCTCGGCGTAATGGTCGTGCGCCGTAAACAGGATCGTAACCGACTTCGGCCAAATAATTCAAGGCAGTTTCGTCTATTTTCAAATTATAATCTTTTGACAGACAAGCGTTGTTGCAAACGCTCGAATCTGCATTTTAGCTATATTCCGAATTTGTTCTTTACCCAAAGCATGGAAAACTACAGTATCGTCAATTCGATTAATAAATTCAGGACGGAAATGCTGCGCCACGATCTTCCATCACCGCTTTTTTCATTTCCTCATAATCTTTCGCCGGAAAATTCCTGAATCAATGTCGACCCCAAATTAGAGGTCATCACCATAACGGCGTTGCGAAAATCGACTGTGCGGCCTTGACCATCGGTCAATCGGCCATCGTCCAAAACCTGCAATAAAATATTAAACACATCGGCATGCGCTTTTTCAACTTCATCCAACAAAATGACTGAATAAGGTTTACGGCGCACCGCTTCGGTTAAATAACCCCCTTCTTCATAACCGACATATCCCGGCGGCGCACCAATTAATCGCGCCACGGAATGCTTTTCCATAAATTCAGACATATCAATGCGCACCATCGCCTCTTCAGTATCAAATAAAAATCCAGCCAAAGCCTTACATAATTCAGTTTTGCCGACACCCGTGGGTCCTAAAAATAAAAAAGAACCTACAGGACGATTGGGATCTGATAAGCCTGCACGTGAACGGCGAATGGCATTGGCAACGACCCGGATTGCTTCATCCTGACCAATCACTCGTTTATGCAAAGCTTGTTCCATATGTAATAATTTTTCACGCTCACCTTCCAGCATTTTTGAAACCGGGATATGCGTCCATTTAGAAACCACTTCGGCAATTTCTTCTTCAGTGACTTTATTGCGTAATAAATGCGGATGTTCGTCTTTTTTAATACTGATCGGCAGCTGCTAGTTTCTTTTCTAATTCTGGAATGACGCCATATTGTAATTCCGACATCCGCGCTAAATCAGAAGCACGTCGCGCTTTTTCAAGTTCTGCACGGGCTTTTTCCAATTCTTCTTTGATATGTTGTGAACCCTGCAACGCTGGCTTTTTCTGCTTTCCAAATTTCTTCTAAATCCGCATATTCTTTTTCAGCTTTTTTAATGGCGTCTTCAACGTCTTTCAAGTCGTTTTTTGGAGGCTTCATCATTTTCTTTTTTCAATGCCTCACGTTCGATTTTTAAGTTGAATTAAGCGTCGATCTAATTTATCCAATGGTTCAGGTTTGGAATCAATTTCCATGCGAATTTGACTGGCGGCTTCATCGATTAAATCAATGGCTTTATCCGGCAAATTTCGATCGGTAATATAACGGTGGGATAAAGTCGCTGCCGCAACAATAGCAGGATCGGTAATCACCACACCATGATGCACTTCGTAACGTTCTTTTAAACCACGTAAAATAGCGATGGTATCTTCGACCGAAGGCTCATCGACCAATACTTTTTGAAAACGCCGTTCTAACGCCGCATCTTTTTCGATATATTTTCGATATTCATCTAAAGTCGTTGCGCCGACGCAATGCAATTCACCTCGGGCCAAAGCGGGTTTGAGCATATTGCCGGCGTCCATAGCCCCTTCAGCCTTACCGGCACCCACCAAGGTATGCAATTCATCAATAAATAAAATAATTTGGCCTTCTTGTTTGGCTAAATCATTTAACACAGCTTTTAAACGCTCTTCAAATTCGCCGCGATATTTGGCGCCGGCGATCAATGCACCCATATCTAACGCCAATAACCGCTTACGCTTTAATCCTTCCGGAACTTCACCATTGATGATGCGTTGCGCCAACCCTTCAACAATAGCGGTTTTACCGACACCCGGTTCACCGATCAATACTGGATTATTTTTAGTGCGTCGTTGTAAAACTTGCGCCACACGTCGAATTTCATCATCCCGCCCGATAACCGGGTCTAATTTGCCATCTTCGGCTTCTTTGGTATAATCCCGAGTGTATTTTTCTAAGCGCTTGATATTGCTGCTCTTTATCAGGATTATCCACCTTCTGTCCTCCTCGAATATCTTCAATAGCATTTTTTATGGCAGTTTTATTAGCTCCCGCAGCACGCAAGGCGTCTCCCAAGGGGCCTTTGTCCTCAATGGCCGCTAAAACAAATAGTTCTGAGGAGATATATTGATCATGGTATTCAGAAGCTAATTTGTCAGTGATATTCAGCAGCCGTATCAGCTCCTTCGAAGGATAGACCTCACCCAAGGCGCCTTTTACTTGTGGAACACGCTCGATACTGTCTTCTAATTGTTTTCTTAACACCGAAACGCGTACGCCGGCTTTTTCGAGCAATGGTTTCACCGACCCCTGCGATTGGTCCAGCATTGCCAACATCAAATGCACCGGCTCGATAAACTGATGCTCTCTTTTTAGAGCCATACTTTGCGCTTCAGTTAAAGCTGTTTGAAATAATGTAGTAAATTTATCCATCCGCATAATAGTTCCTCTGATGTGATCTATTTCAGTATATCAGGGTGGAAATCAATTTTTTCAAGCCAATCCATATCCTAAGACACAACTTGCTAATTAAGGAAACTTTAGTTAGGAGACTAAATGTGCTTTTTAACTACACCGGAAACCATTTGTGATAAAATCCTTTATAATCTATTTCAAATAAGATAACACAAAAAGTAATTAAGCAGATTATCCATAATAAAATTGAAGTATAACAAATTAATTAGATTTATATCACAGCATCGATTTACAGAAACAAGTTAAAAAATTTGTATCCGATCCGAATGGTTCCTCGTCCAAAGAGAACCGGAAATTCAACGGATAAATGATTATCCTAAGTTAACGGCGCCTGCCGCCATTACAAAGCCTTTATTTCGGATCTCACAGGCCAAGCAACTATTACAGGGAAGTTTTTCGTTCACCGGATCGTAGCAGGAAAAGGTCTGCGTTAGATCAACATTTAATCGTTGACCTTCACGAATAATTTGAGCTTTATTCCATTGCAGCAAAGGGGTATGTATTTTCAAAAGGCTGCCCTCACAACCCTGACGAGTGGCTAAGGCAGCGGTTTGAGTAAATGCGGCAAAAAACTCTGGTCTGCAATCAGGATAATTATCATAATCTTCAGCATTGGCCGCAAAAAAAATATTTTTAGCCTGGATAGCTTCTGCCCAAGACAAAGCCAGCGCCAATAAAACAGAATTGCGGGCAGGAACATAAGTATTGACTTGTTTACGGGAGTAGTTATCCACGTTCCAACTTAAATCAGTTAAAGCTGAGCCGCCCCAAACACCTAGATCGCAGCGGATAATGCGATGTTCTACTTGAGCCAATTGAGCAATTCTTTGTGCACACTGTAGTTCATAGCGATTACGCTGGTTATAATCCACACTCAGCGCATGGCACATAAAACCCTGATCTTGCGCTATGGCTAAACAAACACTGGAATCAATACCACCGGACAATAATACCACTGCTTTCGACATAATCATTTTCCTGGAACATCACCCCAAATAAATTTATGTAATTGCAACTGCATGCGCACCGGCAATCTATCCTGTAAGATCCAATCCGCCAGATGCTGAGGCTGTAGTTGGTGATAGCTGGGCGAAAACAATATCTGGCATCCTTGCGCCGGATGATATTGGTGCATAATTTTCATTATTTCTTTGCTCCACAAATAGTCATTGTGATCGCATATTACAAATTTAATTTGATCTTGAGAAGATAAAAAATTTAGATTTTGCCACAAGTTTCGTTGCGATTCTCCTGACCCCGGAGTTTTAATATCAATAATTTTTATGACTCGAGGATCGACAACTGAAATATCTAAGGCGCCGCTAGTTTCCAAAGAGACGGTATAACCTTGATCACAGAGCTGTGTTAATAGCTGTAAGCAATGGCTTTGCGCCAAAGGCTCACCTCCGGTGACGCAAACATATTTGGGGGTAAACTTTTCTACCTGCTGCAAAATATCAGCTATGGCCATCAGAGTTCCGCCCTGGAAAGCATAAGCAGTGTCGCAATAATTACAACGTAATGGACAACCCGTCAAACGGATAAACACGGTAGGAAAACCCATCAAAGCACTTTCGCCTTGCAGGGAATAAAAAATTTCCGTCACCCTGAGTTTACTGACCTGCATTATTAAGTTGTTGTAATTGTATATTTGCTAGCTGCGCCGCTGCAGTGCCTGGGTAACGCAGCATGATCATTCTTAATTCTTGGCGGGCTTGACCGGTTTTACCTTGTTCAGCATGTAACAATGCTAATTTAAAATGCGCATCTGCGGCTTTACCGGAAGCAGAATATTGTGCGATCACTAAATTGAGTTCTAGTTCTGCTTGAGTTAGATTTTTTTGTTGGAGATAGATATCACCTAACCAATAATGAGCGTTGGCCACAAATTGGCCATCAGGATGGGTGTGCAAATATTTTCTAAAAGCAGCCGCAGACTCATCATAGTGCTTATCAGCCAATAAACTAAACGCTTCTTGATAGGCAGTCGCATCGGTTTGAGCACCTGGCGCTAACACTGGCTTAGCGTCACTGGGAGGCGCTTTGGCGGCATTTAAAATCTCAGGATTCGGAGGGGTTTGTGAAGGTGGCGGTGTTTCGGGAAGTGCTTCTACATGCTGTTGTTGCCGGCTGGCCACATCCATTTGGTGTGACAGTTCATCCAATCGCCCTCGTAACTGCTGAACTTGCTGTTGCAAATCAGCCATTTGTTGCGGAAGATTCATTTGCACCAAATTATTTACTTGCTCTTCCACGCGATTGACACGTTCAGGCACAGATAAAGAAGAAGTATTTACCGTTGGTAAAGAAGGCGCCTGGTTGTCGTTACTGTTTTGATCTGGCGCATATCCGCCTTGAGACAAATCATAAACCGGCGCAGGGTCGGCTGCGTACACCGACCCTATTCCAGTCATTAAGCTCAAGACAATTCCGAGACAATAAGATCTAGACTTATTTTTCAACATAAATTAATTCAACACGGCGGTTCAAGCTCCAAGCTTCTTCATTGTTGCCGCTGACAGCCGGATGTTCTTTACCATAGCTCACCATTTTGATTTGGCTCGGGGCAACACCTTGCTGTTTCAAGATACGAGCAACCGCTTGGGCACGGCGCCAACCTAAACCCACGTTGTATTCCCGGCTGCCACGATCGTCAGTGTTTCCTTCTAAACGAACATGGGCGTTTCTATGCGTCATCAAATAAGCTGCTTGAATAGTGGCAGCGTGGCATCTTCTGGACTTACACAGTTTGGTCAAATCCAAAATAATATACTTGGTTAGAAGGCGCGGTTAATGAATTGACGTGACGTCCGAGGTAGCGACCCCGCCACCCTCTACATCGGCACCAGTCAGACCAGGTTTTGCGCCCATGGGATAAGCCGCAGCGGCGGCAGCAGACCAGCCGCAGCAGCGGGAGGGGTACCCGGCTGGTTATTGTGACAAGCTGTTAAACCAATATCAAAGAAGATACTGCGGCGATTTTTAATAATTTTTTCATAAAATGTCTCCTTCAAATTTTAATATCTAAAAACAGAACGAACCTACTACAGGCTCCCTAATATGAAACCCATCTGCATACCCTTTGCCCATACCAATTGCTTCTACAAGTCATCGTGGCATGACGCGATACAATTGTAGTTTGATGCGCTGGTGGAGGCGGCGGAGGAGGATAATAACACCCCACCAACAACCCACACAACGCGACGCCCACCAAAGAACGTGCGATTTTCATTTTATACCTCTACATCTTTATGTTAAATATGGCGACCAAGCGGGTTCTTGCACTGTACCTGCTCTTGCCGGCAAACGCAATTTGATTCGTCCATCAATCGAAACTACAGCTAATATTCCACGTCCTTGATTTTGGGTAGCATATAACACCATTTTTCCATTGGGCGCAAGACTTGGCGACTCTTCCAAGCCATTAGTTGTTAAAGTTTGTAACTGGCCCGATGCTAAATCCTGTTTGGCAATACCAAAAGTACTGGTTTCTCGATGCATAAATACCAGTGTCTTGCCGTCGGGAGTAAGACTGGCCCGTGCATTGTAATTGCCTTGATAAGTTAATCGAGCGACTCTTGCCTGAAGCCAAATCGTAGCGATAAATTTGCGGAGCTCCTCCGCGATCGGAAGTAAAAATCAATTCGATCGGCCGTCGGCGAGTCCAACGCGGTTCAGTATCAATTGAATAACCATCGGTAATTTGCTGTAAATGCTAAAGTCTCTAAATCAAGTGTATAAATTTTGGGGTTATCAGTTTTGGTTAAAACCAGCGCCAATTTGCGAGCCATCTGGAGAAAAAGCCGGCGCGCCATTAATGCCTTCAAAGCTGGAAATGAGTTGACGCTGGCCGGTGTACAAATCTTGCAAATAAATTGCGGCATGATTGTTTTCAAACGAAACATAAGCGATTGATTTACCGTCCGGCGACCAAGTCAACGACATGATAGGGGATGGCGAAACCAACAGGGTCTGAGGATTATAACCATCCGCATCCGCTACTTCCAAAGCATAAACCGGTTTTGAATTCCGTGGCCATTGTTTCAATACATAAGCAATTTTAGTGCTGAATATGCCCTTGACGCCAGTCAACTGTTCATAAACCTGATCACTGATGATATGAGCTAAGCGACGAAAATCCGTTGCCTGAACCTCATAGATTTTTTGAAACAAAATAGCAGAACCGCCGCTAGAAACTTTAAACGCACTTTTTAATTCTATCGAAACAGTGTAGCCTTCCGACCCTTTCGGCGATACGCTGCCTTGTAAAATATAGTTGGCCGCAGGGGTGGGAACAATTTGGAATTGGCCAGAATTCCGTAAATCATTATTAATCACTTGATCTAAAGTAGGATCACCCAAATTGGCGATGGCGATAGGAATGGCTTGATTCACTCCCTGAGTTAACTCCATGTACAATTCCGCTTGAGCCGGCGCCGCCATTAAGCCAATAACACTTAAAATTAAAACCACACAGATTCGATGTAATAACTTCTTCATGCCATTATATTAATTATTACAGTTTATTTTTTCAACATTTACATCTAAAAAAGGAGAAATTTATGTTTCCCAGCTCCCAGCAGAAGGTTGATTAATCTTGGGATACTTTTTTATCAGATCTTTTATCCTAATAGTGGGGAGACAAGCAATTATCTAGTGCACAATCGCCTCGGGAGTCATCTTTAGCCTTAATTGTTTAAACTTGGCGTATAAAGCAGGATCTTTAGGTAGGGGTAACGGGGATGCTCTATATATAGCAGTTTCTGCCGACCGGTCTAAGGCAGGATTGCCACTACTGATGACTAACTCAGTGTGAGTAACCACTCCTTCTGGAGTAAGGTCCATGACAAAAGTACAAGAGATGGTGCGATCAGTACCCTCGGGTATCAGCCATTCACGGCCAATGGCTGCTAAAATTCTGGCCCGATATATATCAATCAAACCATCCATTTGCTGCGCATGCACAATTTCTTGTTGATCGCTGGCTAATTGCTGTTGCATTAGCTGCTGTTGCAAAGCTTGTTGTTTGGCTGCAAGCTCAGCTTGCTTTTCTTTCTCAGCTAATTCGCGCAATTTTTTAGCCGCCAACGCTTTCGCTTGGGTGGCTTCTGCTTGTTTTTTTAGTTCTAAAGCCTTGGCTGCCTCTGCCTGTTTTTTTAATTCTAAGGCTCTGGCTTGAGCTGCCTGCTGTGCTTTTAGCTTCGCAAGTCGTTGTTGTTCCGCTTGCAGTAATTGCACAGCTTGCTGCTTTTGTTGTTGCGCTTGTATCTCGGCCGCTTTGGCTTGGCGAGCCGCTTCAGTTGCCGCCTGAAGCTGTTGCATTTTTTGCAATTGTTGCGCTTGCTGTTGTTCTTGTTTAGCTTGTTTGGCTTGTGGAAGTTCCTGCTCTCGAGCAGCCGGTTGTATCGAATTGACTACGGATGCATGAATTACCGGTTGAGTATCGGAAGCGTTATCTAACCGATAACTGGAAACCGGTGCGACCATGATTAAGGCGGCAATGACGGCAATATGGATGAGCACTGCAATCACTATAGGTATACTGTATTCTCTATTTTTCATAATGTGATGTTAAACCAACTCTTGCGGATCAATATCCATAGACCAACGAACTTTACTAGCCATTTTAACACGATTCAATTGCGGCGCACAGGCTGCCAAAGCGGCCTGCAAATCACTGCGTTTTTCTGCTTGAATTAACAAATGGCCTCGATACCGGCCAGCACATCGTTCCATCGGTGCGGGCGCTGGGCCTAGTAAACTCAACTGATTTCCTACTTCTGTGCTTGCTAAAACTTGTTTCGCTTGTTCTAAAAAAGCGTGGGTATTTTCCCGATGGAGTGATTCCGCTCTCAATAACGCCAAGTAAGCAAACGGCGGTAAACCAGCATCCCGCCGTTCTGCCAGCAAGACTTGCGCCAGTTTGTGATAACCTGATTTCAATAATAATTGTAAATGGGGATGATCAGGATGGTGCGTCTGTATTAATACCTCTCCGGTACGTTCAGCCCTACCCGCCCTACCGGCAACTTGCACTAATAATTGAGCCATGCGCTCTAAAGAACGAAAATCGACGCCAAACAAACCGCTATCGGCATCGACAATCGCCACCAATGTTAAATTGGCAAAGTGATGACCTTTTGCCAACATTTGGGTGCCAATTAAAATACGCGCTTTTTGATTATGGACATCCGCCAGCAATTTGTGAATGCTGCCTCGTTGCTTAGTGCTGTCGCGATCAATGCGCACGCAGACCTGTTCAGGAAAATGCTCACCGATCACTTCCTCAATTCTTTCCGTACCTTGCCCAACAGTGATCAATTCCGGATTACGGCATTGACCACATCGTGGTGGAGGCCGTTTCACTGCGCCGCAGTGATGGCAATGCAATAACTCAGGTTGAAAATGCAAAGTTAAACGAGCATCGCAGCGGTGGCATTTCTCCATCCAGCCACAATGATGACACATCATGACTGCAGCATAACCACGCCGATTTAAAAATAATAGCACTTGCCCATCTGCAGAAAGATGCTCTCGCATTTTTTCTAACAAAGCAGCACTCAACCCACCCACCAGCCGTTTGTCGCGTAAGTTAATGACACTGATTTGGGGCGGCTGCGACCCGCCGGCACGTTCAGGCAATGAAAGATAAATATACTTGCGCAGTTTGGCGTTATATAAACTTTCTAGCGAAGGCGTTGCTGATCCTAATAAAACCGGAATATTTTCCAACCGGCCTCTGATAATGGCTAAATCGCGAGCGGAATAACGTAGATTGCTTTGCTGTTTGAAAGATAAATCGTGTTCCTCGTCTAAAATAATCATTCCGGGATGCAGCAAAGGCGTAAAAATAGCCGAGCGAGTACCAATGATAATGGCTGCGACCCCTTTGACTGCTTGCAACCAGGCGATCAGCTTTTTTTTATCGGCAAGATCGGAATGCAACAAGACCGTCGGGACTTGAAATCGTTGTTCAAAGCGATGCACTGTTTGAGGCGTCAAGCCAATTTCTGGTACTAGCACCAAGATCTGCTTTCCTTGCTGCAATAAGGCGGAAATACTTTGGAAATAAACCTCAGTTTTACCGCTGCCCGTGATTCCATCCAGTAAAAAAGTTTGAAAATCCTTGCCGGCAATAATCTGCTGCACAGCTTGTTGTTGATGTTGGTTAAGGATGAGCTCTGAACAAGGTTGCACATTCTTTTGCGGATCTTGCTTCATTCCCGTTGCATAAGAAGTATCAGTATCAGGACAGGGGCGGCCTTGGCGTAAAAATTTGGGCAAAGTCTGCGCAATCGTTTCCCCAATGGGATAGTGGTAATAGTCGCTGGCCCAAGTGCATAAAGAAAGTATCGACGGAGTCAGCAAAGGCTCGCAGTCTAGCAAAGACGTAGCATTTTTTAATTTACTCTCTTCGATAGTGGATTGTAATTTGGTGGTTAACAAAACTGCGGTCAGCGATCTTTTACCAAAAGGAACTTGTACTCTGACCCCAGGCTTCAGCTCCAGGCGCTGGCACCCGGCAGGAGGCAGATAATCAAAACGCTGCCACATGCGAACGGGTACAGCCAGTTCCAGAATAAGTTCTTGGTTAGACATGCCGACATCATATCCCAGCCTATTTGCAAGCGAAAGGACGGATTGTTAAGATTGGGGAAATTTTTATGTGTTAGGATTATTATGTCTCGATCGCCTCTGGAACTTCCATACACCCTGGAACAACAAAAATTATCTACCATTATTTTTTATTGCTGTGCTTTGATTCTATTTTCTTTGGGCTTGTACCATTTGGTACTCATGGCTGTAAAATTTTCACGTATCGATTCCGATGTAACAGATACCTGGATGTTATGGTCTGGCTATCAACAATACGGCATCAACTTCATTAAAACCTGGCGATACGGACCTGATAACTGGTTATTATCGTTATTTCCCTGGCATGCATTAATATATCGCTTTCTAACTTTTTCCGCTAAATCGGTAGTTTTAACCGGTCTGGGAATTTGGCTTGGCAATATCATTCTTTGTGGATTAATTGGTTTTAATTTGGGAACCAAAAAAACTGCGTTTATTGCTCCTATTTTGTTGTTATGTGCCGGCGCTTTTGTTTATGAACGTGGTTATACCTTTTATTTTATTTCTCACAACATCACTAATTTTTTCGGTTTATTAAGTTTTCTTTTGGCCATTCTTTGGATTAAACATCAACGAATTTATTTTTTAATAATGCTGTGTTTTTTTAGCATTATCGGCGGATTGTCCGATCCGTGGTTTTTACCCTGCTATAGCTTACCTATGCTGATAGCAGTTTTTTTAATGAAAAAAAAGAAAATAATGACTGCTCAAATCAGCAACCTTTTAATCATTTTTTTAATAATCAGCTTACTCCTAATAGAAACTAAAATTTTTGAATTGCTAAACTTTCTGCCCAGTGCTCGTTACAAAATAGCCAATTGGCATGAACTGATACATTCAGTATTATTTTTTCTAAAATCCAGCGGCTGGTTTATTCTTTTTCTTCCTAGTTATACTTTTAGGTCTTCAGTGGTTTCACTAATTATTTTATGGGTGCTATTTTATTTAATAACAATAAAGATAAAACAAAAAACACCCTCTACACCACAACTATTTTTTTTCTGCACCATCGGTTTATCTTGGTTCATTCTATTAAGCAGTTTTGTCCTGTATGCCAGAAGTGCCTATCTATACAGTCTGGACGATTATCGTTATTTCTTAAATCTTTTTACACTCAGTATTTTATTTTTATCTGCAGGAGCGGAAATTTACTGGAAAAATTTTAGCAAAATCACTCAAGCCGTTATTTGCTTAGCCGCATTGGTGTATATGGGTTGTGGATTAATTACGGTCGCGCCTCTTTGGAAACAAAATCCCGAAGTTAATAATAATCACGAGGCGCTGCGAAAAGTTTTATCAGCCCAGGGTTTGACTTACGGTTATTCAGATTATAATAATTCCAGCATTATTACTGCTTTAAGCAATAATACCATCCAGTCTCGTCCTATTGGTTTCTCAGAAAAAACGGGGCGATTGTACGCATATAACGAACCACAAACTTCTCCATTTTGGTATCTGCCAGGAGATATCCCTGCCCGCCAAAAAACATTTTTTGTTTTTATTCCTCCTGAAAATGGCCGTGTTTCTTTTTATCAAGACGCGCTCATTAATCAATTCGGTGAGCCAGCTCAAATATTACCATTCCAAGAAAGCGTAATTCTGGTTTGGTCACATTCTTTGAAATTTGATATTAACCAAAAACAACCTTGGACTAAGCATCTACTCCTCAATACTGTAATGTTATTATTGTGAAACTATGTTAAGTAGAAAGCAAGCTAAAATTTTAGATGAAAAAACCATACATGAAATGGGTATTCCTGGAATTGTGCTGATGGAAAATGCCGGCAGAAATATTTTTGAATACCTGTTAACACTTAAAATTTCGGGAAAAATAGTGATTTGTTGTGGCAAAGGGAATAACGCCGGTGATGGTTTAGTGATTGCCAGATATTTACATAATCACAATTTCGATCTACAAGTTTTATTGTTTTCTAATCCTTGTGATTTTTCCGGCGATGCTAAAATGAATTATGAAATTGCAACCAAAATCCAATTACCCATGCGCAACATTGAAACTAAAAATTGGGATATGGCCAAGCAAGAGTTAATCACTGCCGATTGGCTTATAGACGGCATATTCGGCACTGGACTGCAGGGCAAAGTACGTTCTCCGTATGATCAAATAATTCAAGCAATGAATGAAAGTACTGCTAAAATCGTGGCCATCGATATTCCCTCCGGTTTGGATTGTGATACCGGAGAACCATTAGGTATCGCTGTTAAAGCGCAATACACTGCTACCATCGTGGATTATAAAACGGGTTTCGCTAATCCTAAAGCCCAAGAATATGTCGGTCATGTTCATGTGATTGATATTGGTATACCCAAAAAATCTTTTTAGGATAATAGCCCAGTAAGTATAACTTGGCGAACGCATTCCCATCCACAAAGCTATTAGTTTTTAGGCTTGTAGTATGCCTTTATAACTAGCAGTCAAACTTTCTAAACTCAAACGATTTAAAAATAACGAATAAGTCATCCATGAAATAAGTCCCGCTAGATCTCTAAATTGCGGCGGAAGGTATTTAGGCGGTGTAACTATGCCTTCATTTAATAAATCAGATAAAATAGATAAATCCTCAAGGGTGGTTTTTCCTAAAAATAATAATGGGATATAGTGTGATAACCCAGATTTAATAGCCAAGCGAATATAATTATAAATTAGAACAAATCCTTTGCTGTATGATAAATCTTTTGTAAATGGGCCAAAATGTGGCAAACAACCCCTGAAAACACGGGCTGAAGCATAATAACTGGTTTCTTCATGAAAACCTTGTTTACGATAAAAATTGAATATATCTAAAAATTCTGCCCCATCCTCCACCATATCGACTGCAGTCACCCTATTCGCTAAAATCAACATACGCTTGGGTGTGGAGGAAAAAGTAAAAATTTCCATAATGATCGCCAGACCTTCCTGGCTGATGGTAGAAGACGGCGGACCTTTACTCAGGAAGGTGCACACCGGTTGCGCCAAACCGTTTAAAGTAGTCGCCATATGAACCCAACCTTCATGGACCTCCAACACTTTCAGTTCCCGCTCGGTGAAAACTGCATTTTTTCTCAATTTAATCCACTCTGCACCCGCGGCGGCATCAGCCAAAATTTCATCGCTCAATTTAACGCGCATGGGTTCATTAGGAGTTTGAAAAAAGTCATTCAGTCTTTTCCCTAAAATGGGCACGGCTTCTTCACTGGTATAACGTTTATCAGCCAGGATATCCGGCGCTAACGTCGCTTTATCTAAGGTCTGTGTTACCAAATCTGCTAGATCTCGTAAGGTGGGCGCGCCTGCGTAAAAAGCATCTTTGGGACTGCCGTATAATTCTTGAGAAATTTTAGGAAAATCCTTAGTGCCTCGTGCTTGCAAAAGCCGTATCACTTCACGATATTCACGGCACATCCGCAGCATAATACTGCCAACACCGCTGAATTGGCCCAATTGTTTGCGGATATCGCGTTCGATGCCGTAAAATTCTTCGGTTTTGGCTTCAGGATCGAAACCTAACGGAATTTTTTCGTACATAGCGGCATTTACTTCGGGAGGCTCTTTGCAATCTTTTTTAAAAAAATTTTGCTTGACCTCTGGGCTCCATTTTAGCGCATTGAGAATACGAATATCTCGCTGAGCGGCCACTACCCGCTGTGAAAGTGTATGCAATATTTTTTTGTACTCATGTCCTGTGACTTTCATTATAATTCATCATACCACCTTTGCGTGCAATGTAGCGAGGTCAATGTTGGCAATTGTTGATCCATCACATTATAATAACGAACTTTCTTAAATGAGGTAAGTATGGCTAATATTAGCACCAATGAATTTCGCAGCGGCGTAAAAGTCATGATGGACGGCGATCCTGCAATATTCTGGAAAATGAATTTGTAAAGCCTGGCAAAGGCCAAGCTTTTAATCGGGTTAGATTACGAAATCTTAAAACCGGCCGGGTTTTGGAACGCACTTTTAAATCGGGTGATACTTTACCTGCAGCAGATGTCGTCGATATGGAAATACAATATTTATATAACGACGGTGAGTCCTGGCATTTTATGAATAATGACAATTTTGAACAATATACCGTCAACGCCACCGTCATGGCTGATGCCAAACAATGGCTAAAAGGACAAGAAACCTGCATTGTCACCATGTTCAACGGCGTTCCCCTGACAGTGACACCACCTAATCAAGTTATTTTAACGGTCACCGAAACCGATCCGGGTTTGAAAGGAGATACCGTGAGCGGCGGTGGAAAATCTGCGGCTATTGGAAACCGGAGCAGTAGTGCGTGTGCCTTTGTTTATCGAGCAAGGGGAACTTATTAAAGTAGACACTCGCACCGGTCAATATGTCTCAAGAGTCAAATAAGGCTCCCGAGCTTTGGCGCCCCACTGCACCCTTAGCAAACTTACAGCTCAGAGCAAAAATCCTGCAGCAAATTCGCCAATTTTTCGACGATCGAAAAGTTTTAGAAGTAGACACGCCCGTGTTAGGTCAATATACAATGACTGACCGGCACATTAGCAGTCTGAAAGTACCGACTAACGAAGGCGATTACTATCTGCAAACTTCCCCAGAATATGCCATGAAACGCTTACTAGCTGCCGGTTCTGGGTGTATTTATCAAATTTGCAAAGCTTTTCGGGCAGATGAAATCGGTCAGCGCCATAACCCGGAATTTACCATGTTGGAATGGTACCGCATGGGTTTTAATCACCATCAACTGATGGATGAAATTGATCGATTACTGCAAATTATTTTAAAATCCCCGTGCTCGGAAAGAATTTCGTATGCCGATCTTTTTAAACAGGTTTTAAATTTGAATATCCATTCTTGTACCGATCAAGAATTGCATACCCAAATTCAACAGGCCGGATGGATGGAGAATACTTCTCATTTGGATCGTGACACTTGTTTACAATTACTGATGAGCCACGCCATAGAACCGCATTTAGGACAGAAGGCCCCCGCATTTGTTTATAATTTCCCAAATAGCCAAGCTGCTCTAGCCCGGCTTAACTCTGACACCCCACCCACCGCCGCACGCTTTGAACTGTATATCCAGGGTATCGAAATCGGCAATGGCTTTTATGAATTGACTGATCCTTTAGAGCAAGAGCAACGATTTTTGGCGGATCAACAATTAAGAATGAAGCAAGGCGAGCAAGCGCCTCAAATTGATCCCCGTTTACTAGCCGCACTCGGTCATGGGCTCCCGGAATGTGCTGGAGTGGCGTTAGGCATCGACCGATTAGTAATGATCGCAGCTCAAGCCAATCAATTGGAAGAAGTCATCACTTTTCCCTGGAAAATCAGTTAGTTAAAGAACGCTAAAAAATTTAAAAATATATTGAACATTGTTCATTACTGTGTTATTATATGACCAATACAGTAAATCGAGGTTTTTATGAACAATAGAATTTTAATAATCACAATGTCCTGCTTAGCTTTTACAACACTTCAACCCGCCTGGGCTGCTGAAGACGTTCTCATGACCGCTTCCTTAAATCACCACACCGGATGGTATAGTGACGTACAATTAGGAACGAATTGGCTTATTTCACCATTCGGCCTTCTAGGAATCACTTCTTTAATGAATAGCTGGGGTTGGGAAGCTGATTTGGGATACAACCTAACACCCCATTTTGGTTTCGAAGGTGGGTTTATACAAAGTTACAGCAGTTATACTATCAACAATGATCAAACTGAACAGGAAGGCTATTATAATATCCCATATGGCGCCATGAAGGTTAATATTACACTTGGAGAACGCCTTTCTACTTTTTTTAAGCTTGGCGCAATGTATGCAGATGCGAATTTTCCAGGTGGTAATACTAAAAGCAGTGCTTACCCATATGGGAGTGTAGGTTTCAGTTTAGCTTTGACTCCGAAAGTGGATTTAACTGCACAATATCAAGGTGCATTCTATGGGCTACTTAATTACGGTCTTTTAGGACTAGGCTTGACGTATCATTTTTAGGTCTGACCTGCTTCTCATTGGCAAAGCCTATAATTTGACCTGTTTTAACTTCATCTCCAGGTTTTATACTTTGCCAACGCAATGCATCTTTAGCAAATAAAACAATGGCGGTGGAGCCCCATTGAAAATAACCTAATTCATCTCCACGTCGGAGCACAATTTTTGCATCGGGATAAGTTTCGGTTTGGATTACTGGGTTTTTGTTAGGGGCTACTTGGCCATGCCAAGCAATCACTATGCTCCCCACCAGCATGGCCCCCACCAAAATTACGGCCATTGGACCCTTTTCAGTGGTAAATAAACAAATCACTCGCTCATTGCGAGCAAAAACTCTAGGAATACCTTGCAATGCTCTGGGTTCTACTGAAAATAATTCACCGGGCACGTAAATCATTTTATTTAACTGCCCAGTGAAAGGCATATGTACACGATGATAATCTTTAGGTGCTAGATACACCGTACAATATTGACCTTCTACAAATAATTGCGCTAAAGCAGGATCTCCTGCCAGCAAGTCCACTAAAGTATAATTTTGGTCTTTGGCCTGCAGTAACTGTCCGGCTTGAATTTTTCCCATTTCTACGACTTTGCCATCTGAGAAACAGGCCATTGCCTTTGGATCTTCCGGCATAGGGCGTACAGCAGGCTTAAGTCGCCGGATAAAAAACTCGTTAAAAGATTTAAATTGACGGTAATCCGTCACCAGGGATTCATCCATATTTACGTGAAAACAGCGAATAAAAAGCCGAATAGCCAAATTTTTAAAGTAGGTACAACGGCTGTGTGCGAACAGACCCAGTAATCGAGTTAAAAATTTTTTTGGTAAAACTTTTTGAAAAAAAATAAACATAGGCCATGCAGCATATTCTAAAATTTAACCGATGTAAAATGATCTGCGGGGAAGCATGGCAATCGCATTGAACCCAATTAACGTCCACTTTTGCGTGTGTTTTAGTTCAATGCGGTTGCCAGATGCGGGGAAGTGCGGCAGGAAGCAAGTCCCACTTCAGCGGGAATTGCTGGGGGCAATCACACTAAATGGACAGCCTGTGGAATCATTTTTTATAACTGTCGTAGGATTTACGAAAGGACTATAGCACCAATAATAGGTCTGGCCAGTAGGGTCCACACCTTTTTGCCAAACTCCAGCGGGTAACGGTGGCGTAAACCACTTCTTATTAAAAATAAAAATATTATACATATTACTGGAATTAGCTGGATCAGAATAATAATAGTTACAATTGGATCCGTTCGGCGGTTCTGTCATGCTTTGCGCACTAAAGAAAGACAAAGTAATTTGAGATGCCGTTTTACCACTATAGCTTACACCGCCCACAACCCAGCCGTCGGTTAAATTGCAGTTTGCAGTAGCGCCTGATACTTGGCAATCAATTGTCTGTGGACAGTAATCATCCGCTAAAACAGAACCTGAAAACGTCAGAGCCATTACGCATAATACAGCCTTTATTCTCTTTTCTAAATTTTCCATAAATACCTCCTTATAAAATTTTCATAAGCCGTAGCATACCATTAAAGTAATGAACTTTGTTACAATACCGAGATGGAAATTTATTTAGTGGGTGGTGCGGTTAGAGACGCACTCTTAGATCTGCCAGTAACAGAACGTGACTGGGTGGTAGTCGGGGCAAGTCCTGAGGAAATGATACGTTTAGGTTTTCAACCAGTAGGAAAAGATTTTCCAGTTTTTTTACATCCAAAAACTCATGAGGAATATGCGCTGGCCAGAACAGAGCGCAAAACCGGAAAAGGGTATAAAGGCTTCGTATTTTATAGTGCGCCGGATGTCAGCTTAATTGAGGATTTAAAGCGGCGTGATTTAACCATTAACGCCATGGCGCAAAACACCGCCGGCGAAATCATCGATCCTTACGGCGGTCAAGAAGATCTAAAAAATTTTATTTTGCGGCATGTTTCTCCTGCTTTTCAAGAAGACCCGGTTCGAATTTTGCGAATAGCCCGCTTTGCCGCACGCTTCACCGATTTTCAGATACATCCTGATACTTTAGCGCTCATGCATAAAATGGTAGCGAATGGAGAAGTCAATGCGCTCGTGGCAGAACGTGTTTGGCAAGAGTTTTCGCGAGCTTTAGAAAGTATCAAACCCTCTCGTTTTTTACTGGTGTTGAAAGAGTGCGGGGCTTTACCAGTATTATTTCCTGAACTGAATCTAACTGAACAAACATTCACGGCGTTTGAAAATGCAGTGCAAGTTTCGGATTCTCCGGTAGTCCGTTTTGCAGCTTTGTTACATGAACTGCCTGAGCCCGCTGTGAAAAATTTTTGTCAATGTTATCGAACGCCCAATGAGTACGCTGACTTGGCCTTGCTGGTGGTGCGCTGGCATTTAACCTATCAACGCATTCCGGCACAGATTTCGGCTGAAGAAGTTTTTTATTTGCTTAAATCAGCAGATGCCAGACGACGCCCGGAACGTTTTCGTCAATTTTTGTTGGCTTGTAATGCCTGCAGTCGTTTTACTCACAATGAGGCTGGAGTTTTTCTAGAAACTTGCGCCTCAAAAATTCAAGCTTTAGATATTCAAGCTTTACAAACGCAAGGCTTAACAGGCAACGCCTTTGTACAAGCTTTAGAGCAATGGCAATTACAGGTTGTACACACAGAACTGGAACGCGCACGCAGGTAAAAAAATAGCGTCATTCAGGGAAAACGACTTCTGATGTGGGTTCTTTTGCTTTGAGACTTTTGTGGAGGTCTAATAGAATATCAGGATTGTCTTGTATGATAGCAAAAGCGCGACTATCCTTACGAAAAAGCTCTATCAAGTATTGACATGCGGCTTCTCTACTTAAGGTAGGTGTATTTGTAGAAGGCAGTTTACTTTCATAAAGCGTAAATCGGCCCATTGGGGCTTTTTGCTGTGATTGAGTTTCAGCTTTTGAATCAGAAAATCCGAGTGTCTGTCTTTCCAGCTCCAAATCAATTGCTTTGAATCTGTAATCTTTACCACATAGTTTATTATAATGTTCAACTATGTCAGATTCTTCGGCAAATAGAGAAATAGCTTCCTTCTGGGCTACTTGTCGATGGGTTGGGACCATAATATTTTCCAGTTTCCCTACCAGTACTTTGCATCCAAGCAATTCTTGCAATCGGTATGTCAATAAGCGCTTATGTTCTAGACTCTTTTCAGTACCTGGATCGTTATCTTCGGCTAGTATACATAAACAATCGTTACCATAAAGATCTGGATAAATTTGGAGCGGGTGGGAGGGATCATTTGTCCTAAAACCGCATTCTTCAATGAGTTTACAAATCTCCTTTTTCCATACAACAATGTCAGATATTCCTTTCATGACACATACCTTACTCAATTAATTTAGATTATTTTATGATTTTCCCGTTTTTTTGTCAAATGACGGACCCACCCATTTGGTTTTAGCGCTATGCTCTGGGCCATTGTAAACTTTCACGGTGATTGCCTGAATTTTATATTGTTCGATAAAATCCGGCTCCAATAAAAGTTGATCAATGAACCAACGTGATAATTCTTCAATGGTAATATTGCAAAGTTGCAACAAAATTACATCTTCTTTTAATAACAACATAAACTTTTTATTAAAAACCACGCGATAATGTTCAGGTTCTTCGGTGATGTTTAAATATGGAGACAAAGCCGGCAACAGTAAACGAGAATGTAATTTTCGGCATAATTGCGCTAATTTATTGCGGAAAATAGCATAATCAAAAGTAATGCCGGGCTCACCGAACGGCGCGGTAATGCTTGCCTCTAAACGGTAACCGTGGCCATGTAGATATTCTCGTTCCGTAGCTGAGAAAATAGTAAAGTGTCCTGCTGAAAAGCTTAAGTTGCCGCCATAAAATTTTAAATTATGCGAGTTATTAATCATAATCGAGCTATCTGATTCATAGTAATAAATCCTAACAATTCTGTAGGGTAATTTTTAGTTAACGCCATTGCTTTAAAAGCTTCGCCCATTTCTCCAGGCAGTGTCAAACGTTGAATTTGTTGACTTAAGTGAATGCGTTCTTTTGTGGGTTCCTGGCCAGTCATAAAATCAGTGATGCCACAATTCAGTAAGAAAGCGGCTTGATGAGTGTAGCCTTCCACTGTTAAATTCCCCGCAACCGCAGCAGCGGCGACGGCAGTAAAATCAACTTGTGCAGTAATATCCTGCAACCCAGGCCACCAAAAAGGATCGTCGTGGGCCCGATGACGGTAATGACATAACAAAGTTCCACAGCTGCGATCCGGATGGTAATATTCACTGCGAGCCATGCCGTAATCGGTTAATAAGATAACTCCTTCTGTTAAAATTCTATCGAGTTCAGCAAGCCATTTGGGCAACAGTAAATTAATTTCCGAGGTATATCCTTCGGCAAATTCCACTTCTAATGATTGAACCTGGGTTTCCAGATCTGAATTACTCACCGGATCTAATTGCCAAACCAATTTTCCATGGTTTTCCACAACATAATATTCTTTGAGTCCATGATAAAAACCAAAACGATGCACCGGCATCGCATCTAAGACTTCGTTGGCTAAAACAATCCCGCGAAAACCGGCTTCAGGCCAATGATTCAACCAAACAACTCTGGGTAATAATTCAGGAGCATTTTTTAAGAATTCCTGTCTTTGCCGTTGCTGCAATTCAGCGCTTAATTCCAGAATGTAATAGTGTTCAGGCAAAGATTGCAATTGCGCCAGCGATTGCAGAATGATTCTGGGCATGACGCCCGAACCTGCCCCAAATTCTAAAATATCGCTACCAGGTATTTGTTGTAAAACCTGACGACATTGCCTGGCCATGCACTGGGAAAACAAAGGTGATAATTCAGGTGCGGTGATGAAATCTCCTTCCGAACCGAATTTTTGGCTGCCGCTTCGGTAATAACCTAATCCTGGTGTGTATAAAGCCAATTCCATATAACGCGCAAATGTCATAGGGCCTTTGGCGGCAATTTCAGCGAATATTTGTGAAGTTAATTGACGGCTGAGTTGTTGGCTTTCAAGGTCAGGTTCAGGCAAGCGCCAAATGTCTTTGCTGGTTTGCATTCTAATAGCTCATCCTGTGGATAGGAACGGCCAATTTTGTCTCAGGTTGAACGAAAAATCGACCTCAAAATGCTCACATACCTGAGTATGCTGCGCTTTTTCGGCCGCTTTTTCGTTCAACCTGAGACAAAATTGGCCGTTCTGCGTTCGCAACGTTACATTCTCTGAGCTATTATTTTGCATATTCGTTTGGTTTCTTTAGCTTTTATGGCGCTCAACACTCACACCAGCTCCTGCGATATGAGGAAGATCTACCGGTTTTTTAGTAATAGTCAAGCGCAACCAATTTAATTCAAATTTCTTCATTAACTGCATAGCCATTTTCGAAGCCAATGTTTCTATTAATTGACATTTGCTGGCAGCGATGTATTCACATAAAAAATGGTAAATCGCGGCATAATCAACGGTATTGTGAATTAGATCACTGGCGGAAACTTTGTCTACATCTATTTCAATTTCTAAGTCCAAAACCAGAAGCTGCGGTGTTTTTCTTTCGTGCTCATACACCCCAATGTTTGCAGGAACTGTTAATTGGCGTAAAAAAAGTTTATCCACAGCAATTTCTCAGAAAAATCTGTTTATTCTTCTGTAAGTTGACGTTCGCGAATTTCCTCAAAAGTTTTACAATCGATGCATTTGACTGCTGTTGGACGCGCTTCTAAACGTCTGATGCCAATTTCAGCGCCGCAATCATCACAAAATCCGTATTCGCCTTTGTCAATTTTATCCAAAGCTTGTTCGATTTTCTTCAATAACTTACGTTCACGATCGCGGGTGCGCAATTCTAAGTTAAATCCTTCTTCCTGACTGGCTCGATCAATCGGGTCAGGATACAGAGCAGCGTCTTCCTTCATGTGGTAGACGGTGCTATCCGCCTCCTCCATCAATTGCTGCTTCCATTTAGTCAATATATTACGGAAATGAGCTAATTGCTTCGGGTTCATGTATTCTTCATCATTTTCCGCCTGATAAGGCGCAATCCCTAAAAACCCAAGCTCGGTTTGTACTTTACTAGACTTTGGCCTAGTTGCTTTGGTTGGATTATGCTTCATGTTATTCTCCACCTTCTGATAAAAGACCGCGTATTGTATCCCAACTTTCTGTTAAGAACAAACTCCCTTGATAAACGAAAATGGCTGGGCCGCACATTTTTAGCGGAAACCCCACGCCTGACCAGCTTATCAACAACTGGCCACCCGGCTGATCCACCCACACACTTTCATCTAATAAGCCCAAAAACCGTCCCACTGCTGCTGCGGCGCAAGCCCCACTGCCACAAGCCAGCGTTAGCCCGGCGCCGCGCTCATACACTTGTAGCTGAATGTGTGCTGAGTCCAAAATTTTCATGAAACCTACATTCACCCTTTGAGGAAAACTTGGATGAACTGAGATATTTTTTCCCAATATTTCAATCAAATTCGGATCTAACTCTTGAGTTATGATCACTGCATGCGGATTTCCTAAACCCGCCACATAAAATTCTATCGCTTTTCCTGCGATTTCTAAATGGTAAGGCGCATGGTCCTGTTGGGTTTTAAAGGGTATCCTGGCAGGCTCAAAATACGGTTCACAAATTTCTACCGTAACATTGCCATCCGATTCTACCCGTACTTTGGTAATTTTACCGGCAGTATGTAAGTTTAGCTCATTTTTCTGACTTAAACCGTAATACTGAATATACTTAGCCATACAGCGTGCGCCATTGCCGCACTGCTCAGCAGCAGAACCGTCTTGGTTAAAGATAAGATAGTCAAAATCCGCCTCAGGATGAGTTGAAGGCGACAGCACCAGTAATTGATCAAAGCCCACTCCACGGCGCCGGTCAGCCACAGCTTGAATTTGCTCCACTGTTAAATTAAACGGCCGGGTAGTCGCATCTATCACCATAAAATCATTACCCAAGCCGTGCATTTTAGTAAACGTTAAACTGTTCATAGATTATGTAGGGGTGTTATTGACCACTGGGGCGGGGGTAGTCGGTTTATTGGGTAAATATAAATTGCCTCTTTGGCCACAACCCGATAAGGTTAAAATCAAGGAAACCGCACACACTGCAGGTAAGATGACAAGTCTTAATTTCAGGTTTATGATAGCCTTATGCATAATTCACCTCTTCTTGAAACTGTAATTATAGAACATCAACCACCTGTTCAAGCCAGTATTATTTGGCTACACGGGTTGGGTGCAGATGGTCATGACTTCGCCGGGATTATTCCACAATTACAGCTCCCTAAACAATTAGGGATTCGTTTTATTTTTCCACATGCCCCAGTGCGGCCTGTCACCCTCAACAATGGTTTTGCCATGCGCGCCTGGTACGATATCTACTCTCTCAATAATCTTCATAAAGAAGACCGCGCTGGAATTCAAACCAGCGAGGAAGCCATTAGACGGCTCATTCAGCAGCAGCGGGATTTAGGAATTCCTACCTCCCGTATTATTTTAGCAGGTTTTTCTCAAGGAGGGGCGCTGGCTTTACATACGGGTTTACGATATCCGCAAAGATTAGCTGGAATCATGGGCTTGTCCACCTATCTGCCACTGTTGCCTTATTTCACCGAAGCTCACAGCGAAAATCAACAAACGCCGATATTTTTGGCGCACGGCGAATTTGATCAGGTACTGCCTTTAGCGCTTGGCGAGTTAACCAGGGACCATTTGTTACAATCTGGCTACCACGTGGATTGGTTTTCTTACCCCATGGGACACGAAGTCAGTTTGGCGGAAATAGTAGACATTAACCGTTGGATACAAAAGGTTCTCAAATAGCCCCTTTGCAAGTTGTCTTTTTTTGTTAAGTTCCCTCAATTAGTAAAATGACTCAAGGACTTTTTTGAGAATTACATAAAGCCCCAGGGGGAGCTGCTAAAACAACCACCGCATCTTGAGTTAATTTTTGGCTTAATGAAACATTGCCGGTCTCACGCGCTGCTGCATTCATTTCTCCAGCTATTTTCATCATGATGGGTCCGGGTTGTATATTCACACTGGTAAAATTAATATTGTATAAACCATAACCCGCTTTTGGGTAAACCGCATTTAAACGGTCCAGCTCGGCTTTTGTTTGATTATAAATTTGAGCCCGAAGCTGGGCGTAAGCATTTGAAATTTCATCTGTAGTAGGTGAATAAATAATATCTTGAACGATATAAGTCTGGCCTTCGCCATTTTGAGCGCTGGCGCGCTCTCGCAATCCGGCTAAAGCATTGTCTGACAATCTAGCCTCGGCCATAGCATGTAATTGCTCTAGATTGGTTTTACTAGGGGCGCGGGAAAACTCGGTGATATGCCAAACACCTTCAGGCGCAATCCTTTTTAAAGCTGCCTGAAAATTTTCTTGAGCTTTAGCGAGTTGATTTTTATTGAGAAGCGCATCCAAAGAAACGCTGACTCGGGCAGTTTGTGTAGTGACCCATTGTTCCGCAGTTAACTGCAAACTGACCTGCGGCAAAACACTGGCGCAATTGGTGTCAGCCCACGCCGGCGCTAAAAAACTAAGTTCACTGCATAAGATTAACAATATTAATTTTTTCATTTTTAATACCTCATACGTTTTCTAGAATCCGATATTCTGGGGCGATGCGTTTTTTTAGAGGATTGCTGGTGCATGAATCCAAATACCGGTAATCAATGAACCGATACAATAATTCAGGATTACGGTGCGGCGCAATCCCCAGACGAGTAGTTTGAATAATTTTTTCAGGACGATAACCCACATCTTCTATATAAAAACGATCAGGATCGAAAGTTTTTTGATCCCAATCCTTTACCCTAAGGCCCAATGCTTGGCATAACAGTGTTTGCCCAGCACAAAGTTTATAGAGACTTCTAGATTGTCGGCTTAAAGCTTGCATAGCTGCCAACCTTTCTGGGTGAGCCTCATAATCATACGGTATGCCCGCTTTGATTAAAACTGCATTCCCTTCACCATGGGCGCTAATATTTATGGAATCTAAACCGCGAGAATAATACATGTAGATTGTACCCGGCGGCATAAACAAAGCGCGTCTTTTCAGAGTAAATCCTAAAGAGGCGTGACTGGCCTTGTCATCGATGTAGTAGGCTTCTGTTTCTATGATCATGGCTTTTAACCATAAATCCTGATGTTTGACGCATAAAACTTTTCCCAATAAATCACGGGCCAGTTGTTGGGAATCTTTATCAAAGAATGCTTGCGTCAACATAGTTAGTCAACACGACGATGGATGGCCGATTCAGTCACCACCATATCCAGAGGGACATCCCACTTATCCGTAGCGATTTGAGTTATTTTCTGAAACTCATAACCCAAACCTATTAAATAAGGCATTCGTCCGCCTTTTTCTTTAACTGCGTTCAAAGTGCGGTCATAATAACCCGCCCCCCTGCCTAAACGGTTACAATGACTGTCAAAAGCCACTAAGGGAACCAAAATAAAATCCAAATCGGTGATATCGGAAGGGAATTGGGATTGATGGACCGGCCCACTTACGCCATGTAATCCTTTCATTAAAGGGTCGCCTACCACATACTGATGAAATTCCAGCAATTGACTGTCTTTTCCGGAGTTGGCATTGATTACCGGCAAATAAATTTCTTTTTTTAAGGTCTGTGCACAGTGCAAAATGGGCAACGGATCGAGTTCGTTATCTATAGATAGATATGCCCCTAACCGCCGGCCCTCTAAAAACTCCCGCATTTGCACTACCTGGGCGGCCACTGCTTGAGAAGCTTGCGCTATAGAAACTAAATCCAATTCCTTTCGCCGCTGCTGGATTTTATCCCTAATTTCCGGTTTATAAAACATAAACAATCGGATCCTATTAATTAAAAATTATATAGCCTCCGCAATACCGTTGTGGACTTTTATGAACCCTTTTGGTTAAGGTGGGCATCTCTGGTCTGTTTTAAGGCTTTCTACTACGAGGTAGACTTGCACAACCACAGAACACTCTGAAACCCTGGTTCATTCAAATATCGGTTCAAAAAAAGTATCCTACTGACGTTTATCACAGAGGCTTACTAATAATTATACAGCATTTTTTGACCAACTGGAATTGTTTCTAGGCGATGAAAAAAAAGAGCCGTCATCCAGTGGCTTGATTTTTCGCATAGACGTCAGTTTAAGGAATTTTCTCTGACTTCCCCCTTTGAAAAAGGGGGATTGAGGGGGACTTTTTGAACCAGAAGACCCGAGCCTGGGTCTAAAAATCCCCCCCCCTTTTTCAAAGGGGGGAATCAAAGCAAAAGCTCTTCTAAAGACGCCATTGTGTTTGAGTGAAGGGAAAACAAGTCCACTGGACTGTTTTTTATTCC
Source organism: uncultured Pseudomonadota bacterium (assembly GCA_963795715.1). GTDB lineage: Bacteria > Pseudomonadota > Gammaproteobacteria > Coxiellales > Coxiellaceae > JAFEDN01. Next base: position 696,376 of record CAWCIY010000003.1, on the reverse strand, counting down.
TGCTCGCCCAATTTTTCCTCAATGCGGCGTTGTAAATTCAAGATACGTTGATTCATTTCGTCAATACATTGATTTTTTTGTTTTTTTAATTGCAATAGCTCGTTGTAAATGTTCAGCGCCGCCACCACCGCCATTCTATCAATACTGGTGATATGACCGGCCTGGCGGATTTTTCGCATTTGATCGTCCACATGATAAGCGGCTTCTTGCAAATCAATCGCTTCCTTGGCGGTACATTTTATTTTGTATAATCTATCCATTATTTTTATGGTAATCACATTTTCTTGGCTCATACCAGAGCCTCCTGTAAGGTATTAATAATTTTTCTTATTTTTCCAACGACTTGTTGATTGTTTTGATATTGCACGCTTTTTTCCCGAGCATGCCGGGCCACTTGGTTTCGCAGGTGTTTATTTTCCGCTTTTAGCTCCTCCAAAGCGTTTAATAAACGCTCAACCTTAAGCTCTAATTTCGTTAATTCAATGATTTCCATGGCGAACCTCAGATATAATGTGAAAAGAATACTGGTATCAACTGGAAAGGTCAACTCAGCAATTCCCGCAGCAATTCCCGCTGATGCGGAAATTGCTTCCTGGTTCCTATCCTGCATTCAAGCAAAGCTTGAATGCAGGAATGAAGGGGGAGGTCGCTCCGCTCTCCTCCCCCTTGCGATCCCCCATCAGGAAGGGTTTCCGTTGCACCGGAAAATGCTGCTGATTATTAAATTACTGCTAAAATTTTTATATATCTTTCATAAATTCAGGCGAGGTTCAAATCATGTGTGGAATTGTTGGTGGAATTGCTCAGAGAAATGTGGCGCCTATTCTTTTAGAAGGTTTAAAACGATTAGAATATCGCGGTTATGATTCAGCAGGGATTGCAATAGTTGGCCAGAAGAGCCAACGGCTTGAAAGGCTTAGAATTAAAGGCAAAGTAACGGAACTGGAAAATAAATACCGGGAGCATCCTTTAAACGGATTGCTGGGAATTGCCCATACCCGATGGGCAACACACGGAAAACCTGCCTTGCAGAATGCCCACCCACTTTATTCGCACCATCAAATTGCAGTGGTGCATAATGGTATTATTGAGAATTACGCGCAATTGAAGGCAAAATTACAGGCCCAAGGTTATAATTTTACAAGCGAAACCGATACCGAAGTCGTTGCGCATTTGCTTTATTATCATTTACAACAGCAACCGGATATGTTGGCTGCTTTAAGAGCCACTAAAGCCGAACTGACCGGCGCTTATGTGCTCGGCATCATCAATGAAAAAATTCATAATTGTTTATTCGCCATGCGGATGAGTGGTCCGCTGGTGATCGGTGTAGGTATAGGCGAACATTTTATCGCATCCGATCCTTTAGCATTATTACCCGTTACGCAACGATTCATTTATTTAGAAGACGGTGATATTGCCTGTCTCGAACAAGAACAGGTCCAAATATACAATGCCGACAACCAACGGGTGGAACGCCCGATTCAGCAGCTTGACCTCAGTGCAGATATGAGCAGCAAAGGGAAATACCGTCATTTCATGCATAAAGAAATCCATGAGCAACCCGATACCTTGGCGCAAACCTTAAAAGAACACGTAATTGATGATCATTTGGCGCCCCAATGGCTGGGACCCTTGGCCAGTGAGATCTTACCCCAAATTAAACGGGTGCATATTGTGGCCTGCGGGACCAGTTATCATGCCGGTTTGGTCGCCAAGTACTGGCTAGAAGAAATGATGCAGGTGGGCTGCGCCGTAGAAGTCGCCAGCGAATATCGTTACCGCCGGCCTGTAGTTGAACCCAATACTTTATTTGTTGCCATTTCTCAATCCGGGGAAACCGCCGACACCCTCGCCGCCTTAAGGCAGGCCAAACTGGCAGGATATGCCGGCACCCTGGCGATTTGTAATGTCCCGCAAAGCACTTTAGTGAGGGAAACTGACCTGTCCCTGCTGACACGGGCCGGGCCTGAGATCGGCGTAGCGGCTACTAAAACCTTTACTGCACAATTGCTGGCTTTGCTATTGTTAGTATTGCATCTGGGTCAGTATCGCCAGCCTGAAGTGGCGGCAGAATCGCTGGCTACCTTGAAACAATTACCCCAATTGGTCAGCAAGACTTTAGCCTTAGAAGAATATATTCAAAATTTAGCCCGAATTTTAGCGGACAAGTCACAAGCGCTGTTTTTAGGACGAGGGATGATGTACCCGATCGCCCTGGAAGGCGCTTTAAAGCTAAAAGAAATCTCTTATATTTTTGTTGAAGCTTATCCGGCGGGAGAGCTGAAACATGGTACTTTGGCCTTGGTAGATGAAGAAATGCCGGTCATAGTCGTGGCTCCCCATAATGCAGTGAGCGACAAACTCATTGCCAATATTGAAGAGGTGCAGGCGCGTGGCGGCCTGGTCTATGCTTTTGCGGATGAAAGGGTTAAATTTCAAGCCGAACAGGTGATTAATTACCCGGCGGTTCCAGAAATCCTAACGCCGATAGTCTATACCATCCCATTACAATTGCTGGCATATCACACTGCGATTTTAAAAGGGACCGATGTGGATCAACCCCGTAATTTAGCCAAATCCGTGACGGTGGAGTAGATATGAGAAGATTGGACATCAAAAAAAAGGCAAACCAATTCCTGGTTCGAATTATACCGTTTCTAGGGCTGGGGGTCTTCCTAGTGCTTTTAGCGGTAGGGCTAGTGGTCTTTTCTTATCTCCTGGTGTTAGGAGCCGTAGTCGGGGTGATCTTATTTGGAGCCATTTGGGTTTACAACCGATTTTTTAATCGCAAGAGAAAGCTCGCCGTTCGTCAACATACTCCAAATCGAGCTGGCGGTCGAACGATTGACCATGAGGAATTTAAATAGTAACCCCCCCCATTCTATACGTTTCGTACATATTTTTCAGAAATTTTATTAACTAATACTGCTTTAATATTTAATAGATATAATAATATTATTATTATTTAGTCGCGTGATTTTAACATGAAAACTATAGAAGTATTAAAATCAGTTCGTAAAGGTGAAACTCAGTCCCTTCAAAAAGAAGCAGTAGATGGTTGTTTCCACCTTATTGGAGAAAATCTTTTTCGTGAACAATCTGTTAACTTAAACTATTCCATTTATAAAGACCGAATTAAACAAATTTGGCAAGATGTTCATAGACAACATCTCTTTAATGGCAAGGGCAAAAATCATTTTTCAACGTGGGTCAAATGGTTAATCAATCTAAAAGAGGACCATGTCCGCATTTTGGGAGAAGAAGACAAAAGAGCCAGAGATTTCATTTTGAGGCATGCTGATGTAACCAATTATAATAAAATTTTTTCTTTTAGAGACAGTGGTATTTCTGATACTGAGGCTGAACTTTTTAGTATTTTTCTTAAAAGAGAATTTAAAACCTCTTATTTTACACTTTTAAGTATATACCTCCAAGGGCCAGGAATAGTATGCCAACCCTTTTGGTCATTGAGTATGACGATTAACAATAACCCTACTCTTAACCCATCTTTTTTCAAGGAGGTGAGTTCAAATACATATTATGTTAACCATCGTCTACTAGGAGTAGGCAAAACCTGTTCTTACGAAAATAAAGATAAGAAAACAACCTTTCCTTCTACAGGAAAAGTAGAACTTGTTCCTAATCATGGCGCACGTATCATAGATCCTGGCGGACCCGCTAAACTATATGAGGCATTGCTTACTCCAGAGTCTGCAAAAAACCCACCCCTTACCCCAGAAAGAGTTGTCTCATTGGTAGATTCTGAAAATAAAATTTTAGAGAATCAATTTTCAAGTTTACAAAAACAATTAGTAGTCAAATGGAAAGAATATCAAAAAAAAGGCGAACAAAAGAATATTACTGCTACTGGGAAACATATCAGTTTATTTATTGAATACCTGGATAAAATTAAAAAATCATCATTTGTATCCTTAACTAATTTAAATGAGGTGCTTGTTGAACTTTTGGAGTTCTTAAAAAACCCCACTCAATCTAAAGCAGATAAAATTCAAGCTCAATTGATTGACTTTTTTTCCTTAGTCATGAGAGAAAAACAAAATTATTTAATTGCACAATTCAAAGATATTAATAGTTCTGATTTATTAGAAAAATTCGAAACCATTAATTTTGCCTATTTGGATAAGATGATTTTAGAGCCTCATAGTCATGAGTCTGAAATATTAAAAATAATGGAAACTATTTCTACAAATTTTAACTCCTTAATTAAAGTATCGAGTTTAGATAAAATTATGGAAGAACTTGATAAAATTAAAGAAAAAATTGATAAGGAAGCCGATCTTTCAGACGAGAAAATTACAATTAATTTTCAAGAACTCGTTTTACACTGGAGTACCTTCATTGAAAAAAAAGGTCGTCTCAAAGCTACAGAAAATGAGGTTCCTGTAATTAATGACATTCGGCTATTAATGCAAGAAATAGAGGAAATACAAAACCTACCGGGATTGCCCATAGTAGAAACCACTACTCGTATTCAAGAAATTAATCAATATTTACAGAATCCAACGACTGTCTCAGGTAAGAAAATAAATGAACATGTACAATTCTTTTTTAACTTACTATATAACAAGAAATTAGAGGGTATCGTTACTACATTTCTGGAAAGATCTCTTCCAAAAAAAACATTTGAAAAATTCAAAAAACTGACTTTAATCTTAGATAAACTTTTTCATATGCCTGAGGCTAAGCATTATAATTTGATAGGAATTTTAAATGACTTATCGGAAAAATTGCCAACTCTCGGCTTGGAAACCAAATTCGAACCAAAAATGCTTCAACCATTATCCTCTTCAACAGAGCCAAAAGAAGGAATTTTTTACTGCAGTTTAGTAAAGAAAATTGAAGAAGAAAGTGAAGTGAAGGATGAATTTGGCTCTATACATTGCAGCATCAAATCTCAGGATTATTTTTGCATTTCCTTTAAAAAAAATGGTGAAGAGATTAAAGATCATTTCTTAAAATCTGAAGTGCCAGACGAGAATGCCTTGCTTAAGTTGATGATCCAACACGGGCATCTACCAGACAATCTAAATGATTATTTAGATGTCACCATTGCAAAGCTAGAGAGGATTGAAGGAAATATTGAAAAGGCAAAGGTAATGGAACAATATAAACCATTACACGACATCATCCTTGATTGCTTTTCCCAATGCAAAAGAATCCTCACAAAAGAACTATATACTGCTTTAGCAAACATCGAATCCACGTTCAGTAAAAAGGATATTAAAGGGTACCTAAATAGTATAAAAGTACTTTTACAATCAGCTACTACACCAAATGATCTTAAGATAAAAATTTGCAATAATTTGAAAGCAAAATACCCCCATGCCAAAAGCCGACCTCAATTTATAACTGATTTACTTAAATCTCCTCCAGAAACAAGACTCGCTTCTCCCTCCATTTTTTCGGATAAGAGAAAACCTGAGCCTATTAGACCAGAAAGCACACAGCGGCCCGGCTATCTGCCCACCTAGGACAGCGTAGACCAAATCTGTGACGGTGGGATAGAAGGGTTAGGGGTCTTTTCTTATCTCCTGTTAAGAGCCGTAGTCGGGGTGATCTTATTCGGAGCCATTTAGATTTATAATTGGCTTTTAACCGCAAAAAAAAGCTTTCTATACGCTCGAATAATCGCACTTCAGGGTCGGACGATCGACCATCAGGAATAAAGACCAGGATATTAGCTAAAATTTCTTTATTGTATATTTTTTAATCTTAAATTAATAATCACTATATATAATATATGCATTATACCCCGTGAACCAGAAGCAGAGATTTATGAGTAAAGAAATAGTAAAAATTCTTAAAGATTCCAAACATCCAGCCCACCCCCATACTAAAAAATTCTATCATTTAGAAAATGGGCAAAACGGTGAGGAGCAGCTCTATCTTGCAAAGAGCATGGCAGAAACCTTTGATCATAACCATGCTGTTAAAGAGTTATTTGATAACTTTCGAAGTGAGCGCGGACTATTCATCAATAACAAAACGTTTAAAGATTTTAAATCGTGGGCAGCATGGTTGAAGAATTTAAGCGATCAATCTGATCTCTCTCAAGAAAATCAAGTTGCTTTTAAATTTATAAAAAAACACCCAGATTTAGATTTTTCACAAGAAATAAAAAAAGGTGCAAATGAACTGGTTCTTTTCGAACATTTTTTAAAAAATGAATTACCAAACAGTCACGAAACACTGATACGCTCTCAAGTGCAAGGAATTGGAGATACGGTTTCAACGGCTTGGCAAGACCTACTAAGCGCCCAGGGAAAACCATGCCGTCCTGGGGATGTTCGCTCCTATGTTTATTCTTTCAATAACTCTGTCTACGCAAGAGGAGCAACAACTTTCCGTAGCCTAGGTCAAACTATAAAAAACGACTTTACAACTTACGGTTTAGTTAAGGCAACTGCTAAGGGATTAATAATTATTGAAAATGGCTCAGATCTCGTAAATAAATGTTTAAAAGAAAATAAATCATTCGACTATCCAGGGATACTAAGAATGATTGATGCTGAAAAAAAAATGTACGAAAAAAATTTCCTCAAAAATAAGGACCAATTAGTTAAAAATTTCAAAAAATATGGCACGAAAAAATCTGAAGCTATGGCAAGAGAAATTAGTTTCTTAATAAATAACCTCGATGAAATTAAAAATCTGGATTATTTATCATTAAATTCTTTAAATAAAACTTTAGAAAAATTAAATCTGTTTCTGAGTAAGACTACGACCTCTGATAAAAATTTACGGGGAGAAATTCGCGAAATTATTACTCAATTTTTAATGAATAAACAGAGCACATTCTCTAACCAACTCGATCAACTAAGCGTTTTAAAACAAGGAGATCCGCTCAGAAAAAATTTTGAATCATTTTATTTCGCTCACTTAAATCAATGTCTGCGCAATCCTAATATTGATTTAATCACTTTATCCACAGTAATAAATTTTGTGTCAAAAATAGACCTAAACGCAAAATTAGCCACCGAAAAATTTGAATTAGTAAACAAAACCCTAATCAGTTTGGCAAAATCAAATAATAATTTTGACACAACTATAGACCTACTGAATTTTTATTTCTACACGAAACCACTTACGGATCAAAATCTAGCCTCGATTTATAATGATATTTTGATCTTTATTAGAGAAGTTCCTGGAGCTCGCAAAGATTCTCTAAATGTTCTAGAAGCAGAAAAAATGATTAAATTCTTAATCGATCCCAATCAATTAAATGCTAAAGAAATAGCGAAATTTGTAACTAACTTTTATCACAGACTTACCAGTGAGAGAATTGAAAACCTTCAAGAAAAGTTGAAAATTTGTCCCGCTGAAACCTTTAAGAAAGAAATAGATAAAATCATAATGATAGTCCAGAGTATTAGCAAACATAAAGATGCTAAAAATTTCGATTTAATTGGCATAATTGATAAGATTTCAGATAAGCTCGATCAAACAAATAATATAAATGGACTTATGAAAATGGCTGAAACTATCCATGCAGCAGACAAGTATTTAAGAAATGTTTCAGCAAATCTAACCCTGGCGCAGGAAAAAATTCAACCTAAAAAAGATTGCGTTAAAACCAGTTCTTGGAATATTTTTGGAAAATCAAGTAAAAACAAAACCGATACGACTCAATTTCCGAAAATAGACACAAAACCTTACGGGATGTGAGATTATTAATGGGAAGCATGCATCGGCTTTGCAATACTTTTGCCGTGCTTGATCAATGAGCCTTTTCCCAGTTGTCGTCGACACCTTCACGTTGGATAAAGCGAGGATTATTTCCTGCAAAAGCGTTCTGTACAAATTTAATGAGTTTTTTATAACGTCCATAGCGAATCATATCTCTAGGCGAGATATTGCCCAGGGCAGGATTACTAATCTGAAACCACAGGGCCGTTTTTTTATATCACCTTTAAAATAATCTGCTAGAGAAATTCGCCGCGCGAGGGTGCTCGCGAACTTACCGTTGACACTGCTATTTTTCTGCTGTTTTCTAGTTACAATAAATATAATCCTAAATTAATCAGTTGCCACCGTAGTGAGAAGACCTAGTGCGCTGAAGATTGAGGCTTTTTTGTGGATTTTTTCCTGAAGCCGTACTCCTCCGTACGGTGAAGGAAAAAATTCACAAAAAAGCCTCAAGATTCAGTGCAATAGGTCTTCGCAGTAGGTGGCAACTGATTAATTTAGGATAATTTCTACTAAAACAAATTTTAGCTTTTGCAGCTTATTTACTAGAAATAAAAGCCAGGTTTTCCCCAGTTCGCGCAAGTATTGCTACTATTCTTTAAAGAAAATTCTGGACATCCAGCACTAGTCTTAATTTAAGTCAAATAAATCTTCACTTTTTTGTACCTTGGAAAAAAGTTTCCAGGCAGGTAATATTTTGATGTTGTCGTTAGACTCCTCTTGATCAAATGTGATAATAATTCCTGTTTTTGTTTTCAGACTTGCCATAGCCGTTTGCAAGCCTTGTATTTCTCTTTTTCGATTTTCACTATTTAATTCATAACAGACTTGTACGGGCAAGATATGATTTGATATCTTTACCACAAAATCACATTCTTTCGTTTCATTAAAATTAAAAAGTTCTTGTACCCCTAATTTTTTTAATTCAGTATAAACAAAATTTTCAAACAATTTACCTTTATTTCCTGAAAAACTAAAAGCCACTGCGGAAATCAAACCATTGTCGACACAATAAATTTTTTTTCCCAGGCGAGTCTGCGCGCCTAAGGAATAAGAAAAACTCTTGATTTCCTCAAATAAAAAACCATCTTCCAGAGCGCGCAAATAATCTTTAATGGTATGTTCGTTACTTCCCAGTAGTTTGGCTAATTTATTGTAGGAAAATGAAGCAGAAATATTACTAAGTAAATAATAAGATAATTCTCGAATCAAACGCGCATCTCGAATATGATCTTGTGTAATACAATCCTTTAATAAAATAGTTTCGTAATAACTGATTAAAATTTTTCGTTTTAAAGATTCATCGCTTTGTAAAACAGGTTCTGGGAAGGCGCCATAGGTAACCAGCAATTCTAATAAAGACAATACTTTAGCCTTGGCATCGATCAAACTGAGCCTGTCATGAATATCATTTTTTAATAAAATCTCACGAAAGCTCAGCGGAAATACGGAATGTCCGATATACCGGCCAGATAATAGGGTAGCGTAATCCCCTTGTAATAAACTGGAATTAGAACCGGTGATGAATATCTTTTTGTATATGCCGCTATCATAAGTGCTTTTAACAAACTTTTCCCAACCCTTAATATTTTGAATTTCATCTAAAAAAAGATAGTTGACCTGAATCTGGGTCAACTGTTCAGCCTTTTCTACGATTTTATAAAGATATTTGGCGTCTACTTCGGCGTTATCGAAGTACGGATCGTCTAAATTGAGATAAAGGATGCTTTGAGGGTGAATATTTTCTTTTAACAACTCGTTGATTATTAATTTAAAAAGAGTAGTTTTACCAGAACGTCTAACTCCCAATAATACCAATACTTCTTTTGTTTTGAGCAGCGTTAACAAATCTTTTAAGCAAAGACGCCGAAACAACCCAGGATAGGGCGCTTTCCAGTGAGCGTTTTGGTAGATTAAGATTTTTTCCATTTTTTTTCGAACTCTAATTCGTAAATATGATCATATTTACGAATTATAGTTCGAAAAATTTTATATAGCCAATATTTTTTCCGTGCTTGATCAATGCGCCTCGTCCCAGTTGTCGCCGACACCTACATCGACTACTAAAGGAACACTCAGCTGAATGACATTCTCCATGCAATGACAGATGGCGGCACTGACTTCTTTTACCTGCTTTTCCGGTACTTCAAACACCAATTCATCGTGCACTTGCATAATCATGCGCGCAAGAGAGTTATGGTCCTTAAGCCAGCGATCAATACAAATCATAGCCAGTTTGATAATGTCTGCGGCGGTTCCTTGCAAAGGCGCATTAATCGCCTGTCGTTCCGCAGCCAAACGACGAAATTGGTTGGTTGATTTAATATCCACAACTTGCACCCGCCTGCCAAACAAAGTTTTCACATACCCTTGCTGCGCGGCCAATACGCGGGCTTGCTCCATATAATGGCGAACTCGGGGATACTGCTGAAAGTAAACATCCATATGGCGCTGTGCTTCTTCACGGCTAATGCCGAGCTGTTGGGCTAAACCAAAACTGGACATACCATACATTAAACCGAAGTTGATGGCTTTGGCGTTTCGTCTTTGTTCTGGAGTTACTTGTTCCAATGGCACACCATACACTTCGGCGGCGGTAGAGCGATGAACATCTAAGTTATGATTAAACGCCTCCAACAAACCAGGATCCTGGGCAAGATGAGCCATGATCCGCAGTTCTACTTGTGAATAATCCGCAGCAACAATTTTATAACCGGGTGGCGCAATAAACGCCTGACGGATTTTTCGTCCTTCCTCAGATCGAATAGGAATATTTTGTAAATTAGGATCGCTGGAAGACAGCCTGCCAGTACTGGTTACCGCTTGATGATAGGAAGTATGCACCCGCTGCGTGTGTATGTGGATACTGCCCGGTAAGCTGTCGGTATAAGTAGATTTTAGCTTACTTAAACTGCGGAAATTTAGGATAAGCTGCGGAATGGGATAATCCAAAGCCAACTCCTGCAACACTTCTTCTGCAGTCGATGGCTGACCCGTCGGAGTTTTTTTTAAAATAGGCAGTTTTAATTTTTGATATAAAATTTCTTGTAATTGCTTGGAAGATCCTAGATTAAATTCTTCGCCAGCCAAAATAAAAACTTGCTGTTCCAAACTTTGAATTGCTTGCTGCAAAGCAGTACTTTGTTGCTGCAATTTAACGGAATCGATTAAAACTCCACACCGCTCCATTTGGGTTAAAACCGGTAACAGCGGCATTTCAATTTCTTTAAATATCCGTTCCAAACCAGAATCTTCTTGCAGTTTTTTGGGTAAGACTGCATACATGCGCATAATGGCGTCCGCCTCAGCCGCAGCCAAACCAGTCATTTTTTCCACCGGCAATTCACTAAACGGCACTTGCTTGGCGCCCTTGCCGGCAATTTCTTCGACAGAAGGAACTTTTGAAGATAAATACTTCATTGCCAAACTGGGGATATCCAATTTAGAGCTGCTGCTATCTAAAACATAAGCGGCAAGAAGACTATCCCACAATGGAACATTAGGTTTAACTCCATAATGACTTAGGATTTTTAAATCGTATTTTAAATTATGACCTAGCCAAATTTTGTCGGCATTGGTCAGCAGAGGTTTTAATTGTTGCAGCACCCATTGCAGTTGCAAGTGTTCAGGCGCCCCGGCATACTGATGCGCCAAAGGTACATAGATGGCCAAACCCGGAACCGCTAAAGCCAATCCCACTAATTCAGCCCGCATAGCGTCTAAACTGGTTGCTTTACATAAAAGAACGAATGATTTGTTTTGAGATATTTGTTTTAAAAACCGATCAAACTCATCTTGATTTAATACAATTTTAAATTCAGTCTTCACTGCTGAAACCACCGCCGGGGCAGGTTGATTTAAATCACTTAACCAGGCTTTAAATTCTAATTCAGTAAATAATTGCTGTAATTGTTCCTTATCAGGCTCTTTTGGCGCCAAATCCGCTATTTTTTGCTCTAAAGCAATGTCTGTTTTAACAGTCACTAACTGACGTCCTAAAAGCACTTCCTCCACATTTTGGCGCAAATTTTCCCCGATTTTTCCTGGAATTTTTTCAGCATTTTGCAGAAGATGATCCAAAGTGTGATATTGCTTAAGCCAAGCAGCCGCAGTCTTTGGACCCACTTTAGGAACTCCTGGGATGTTATCACTGCTATCCCCTGCCAATGCTAAAAAATCAATGATTTGCGCCGGGGTAACTCCAAATTTTTCCATGACGCCGGCTTCGTCTAAAATATGTTGGCTCATGGTGTTGATCAAAGTAACGCTGGGATTCACCAGCTGCGCCAAGTCTTTGTCACCAGTAGAAATAAGTACCCGCATTCCCTGCTGTTGAGCTGCAGTGGCCAAGGTAGCGATCACATCATCTGCTTCAACGCCTTCCACCACCACCAACGGTAATCCTAGCGCGCAAATAGCTTTAAACAAAGGCTGGATTTGGACTTGCAGATCGTTAGCCATCACCGCCCGATTCGCTTTATAACTGGGATAAAGATCATGCCGGAAATTCTTTTTTTTAGAATCGAAAACTACCGCGATGTGTGTTGGTGCATATTCTCGAATAAGCTTTCGCAGCATATTGAGTACACCGTAAATTGCACCGGTAGGCATACCCTTGGAGTTCATCAAAGGCGGTAAAGCGTGATAGGCACGAAAAAGATAAGAAGATCCGTCGACTAATATTAAAGGGGGTTGAGATTCTTTATTCATAAATTTGTGAGACTGACAATTTACCTCTGTGAGATATAAAAATATTAATTTATCCCATAAATCGAGAATATTTCCCGCCTACGCCAAGGGTGCCGCGGATGGATCGCATTTGGTCCTGTCTGCTGCGCCTTTCTCGTGCTCGCAAGCTGCACGCGAAAAAGGCTCCGCATCCACCCCGTAGCTAGCGCCTTGGCTACGGCGGGAAATATTCTCTCGCAAATGCATTTTGAATTCGAAAGTAAGTAAAACGAAAATTTTTGTACCTCACAGAGGACAATTCATACCAAAAAAGACATCATAACTTATTTTCAAGGTAGTTAAAATGATGAATTTTCAGAAATGTGGTGGAAATACTCATGGGTGCAAATTGTACTTCCCTTTGATGAGATTGTAATTAAATTGACTTTTAAAAATAGAAAAAACATAATAATTGCAATTTTAATTCGAAGGAGAGCGATTTATGACATGGATATACCAACAATCAACTGGTCAATTTTTGTATAACGGCACTATGGTTAGTACAGGTTATTCAGGTATGGGGCCAGGAAAAAATAACCCTGCCATGCAATCATTTAAACATTTTGGGCCTATTCCTCAGGGAAAATATAAAATAGGGATGCTTTACCATAGTCATAAAACTGGACCTTTTGCTATGAATTTAACTCCTATAAATCATAATGCTCTTGGTCGTACTAGTTTTGAGATTCATGGCGATAATCCAACACATACTGCTTCCAGTGGTTGCATCATATTACCTAGAGATGTCCGTTTAAAAATAGGTGCAAGTGCAGATAAAATTTTGGAAGTGGTTAAATAATATGATGAAAGTAAATTTTAAATCTTTTTTTATAATAATAGGATTAGTTGTCATAAATCTTGCTTTTGCAAATCCAGGTCATCAAATAAATCCTGATAAAAATTTATTATTACAGTTACAAAAACCAAATAAAAAAGCGGTTAATGCTATATTAAAAAATTCTAAGGAATGGGATGAAGTACTTGATAAAATTGCTACTGGTGACTCTAAGTGGTTATTGGCTGCAAATAATATCAAACCATACGTCGACGCCTCAAATGCGGAAAGTCTGAATTTCTCTGTCGCTTTGGCAATGCCAAAAAATCCTGATGGGGTTTTAAAACTGGTGAATCAAAATTTTAACCTAAAAGAAGTATGTACGGTGCCCTATATCGAGCCAAGTGATGCCGTAGTGAAACATTATTTAAAACAAACTATCCGGGCGTTATCAAAAAGTCAGCAAAAGATAAAGGCTCAATCCTGCTTGAAAATTCTTGAACCGATTTACAGTAATTCCAAATAAAATGAGACTCGTTCAACGGCGGGCCTATGGCTTCATAATGGCGTCAATTTAAGGCATAGGCTTGATCGCGGGATCTATTCTTAAGATACCGCGGTCAACCCCGCGATCAAGTCGCGGGGGCAGCATGATAGTTACGGCTATTTATTACTGATTACCCTGAGAAGAGTTAGGTTGAGTTTGATCTCCGTTCATGTAACCGCTGTTTTGTTGTTCAGGCGGATTTTGATTCATATCATTTTGATTCGTATTATTGTTATTGTTGTTAGGAGTCATGTCTGAGTTTTCTGGAGCATTGTTGCCATTCATCTGTTGAGGCATATTCGCATCAGAACTATTGTTATTAGTGTTTTGCATTCCGTTTACTTGGTTTAAATCCACATTGCTGGGAATTAACACGGTATCAATTTCCTGAACTACACCATTAGAAGCTGAAACATCTGCTCTTACCACATTAGCGTTATTTACTTGCACGCCTGCCGGAGTTTTACCTAGTGTAATAGATTGACCTTGCAAGGTACTCATTGGACCACTTTGAACATTAACAGCCATTATTTTGCCTGGCACAACATGATAAGTTAAAATCGCCGCTAATAATGCTTTGTTATTTAATAAATTATTTAAGGTATCTTTTGGTAATTTAGCAAAAGCTGCATTGGTTGGTGCAAATACAGTATATGGGCCAGTCCCTTTTAAAGTGTTGACTAAACCGGCTGCTTTAACCGCTTTCACAAATGTCGTTAAATTTTTGTCGCGCATAGCAACACCGACTATAGTCAATTCATTGGTGTTCTGCGCCAATGCCATATTAATTACAAAAAAAGACAGCAAGACAGCTGCAAACAGCTTAAGATATTTTTTCATTTTCACTCCTTATAAATTGAAGGGTTTTTCCCACATAGTCCCTAAAGAAGGCCTGATTTTATCTATAATCTTGCCGATAGTCCAGCGATTTCCGCTAAAGCGAAAATTGCTCTCCCCCTTGCGCCCCCCCATCGGGACATGACAGCTTATTTATTAAAGAGTATGATTGGCTCATGACTGAAACCCCAGAGCACTGTTATGCGGTCAACCAAAAATACTTTCGCCAAAAACGAAGTGGCATACTTGGCCCATTCCCAATTATTGGGATATGGTCGCCTTGGTGCTGGTGTTGGCTCTGATAGTGGCCTTGGGCTGGGGCGCTTCAAAAATGATGGGGCATTACCAACTCGGTAAACCCATTCCCATTTCACTTAGCCCGCTGATGCTACCTTATTACGCTTTGCGCACTGTTTTACGCATGCTCATCGCATTGATATTTTCCCTTATTTTTAGCTTTATTTTTGGCACTTGGGCTGCTAAAAGCCGTCATGCGGAACGAATCATTATTCCTTGCATAGATATTTTGCAATCCGTACCCGTGCTAGGTTTTTTATCTGTAGCAGTGGTCGTGTTTATCGACTTATTCCAAGGCAGCATGATTGGACCCGAATGCGCCGCGATATTTGCTATTTTTACCGCCCAAGTTTGGAATATGACTTTGAGCTTTTATCAAAGTGTTTCCACGGTGCCCAAAGATTTACGCGAAGCTTCAGCGATGTTCCGATTTTCTCGCCTGGCAGCGATTTTGGCGAATAGAAGCATCATTTGCGACTCCGGCGCTGTTATGGAACATGATGATGTCGATGTCCGGCAGTTGGATTTTTTTAGTCGCATCCGAGGCCATTTCCGTCGGCCAATATCAAATTACCCTGCCTGGAATTGGCTCTTATATTGCTTTGGCCATCGCTCAAAAAAATTTAACAGCGATTTTTTATGTGATTATCACTATGATTATCGTCATCGCTTTGTACGATCAAATTTTATTTCGACCTTTAACCGCCTGGGCGGAAAAATTTAAAACCGAGCATACCTCCGGAGAAGATTTACCCGAATCCTGGCTACTCAATTTATTTCAACGCACACGATTATTTCAACATTGGGCCTCGGCAATTTCTATATTGGGCAACGGCTTTATTAATATGCGCTGGCTGCGCCAGACTCATACCGCGAAACCGTTTACACCTCAGGGGGCATTGTGGCGTTTTGTGGCTTTGTTTTTATGGTATTTGGTTTTAATCCTAGTCATCATTGCCGCTTTGTGGGTGATTGGTAATTTTATTTTTTCAAAAATCACCTGGATTGAAGCTCAACATGTCTGTTTTTTAGGATTAATCACTGCTTTACGGGTGTTAGTGCTTATTTCATTAAGTTCTTTCATTTGGGTGCCGGTGGGAATTTGGATTGGACTCAATCCTCGGTTGTCTCAACTCATGCAACCTCTGATTCAATTTTTAGCTGCCTTTCCAGCTAATTTGTTTTTCCCTATCATTACCTTACTCATCGTGCGCTATCATCTAAACGTCAACATTTGGGTTTCACCATTGATGATCTTAGGAACACAATGGTATATTTTATTTAATGTCATCGCCGGAACCAATGCTCTGCCCAAAAATCTGCATCATGCCGTAGGTACTTTAAATGTTTCCGGCTGGTTATGGTGGCGGCGCTTTATGTTGCCGGGAATTTTTCCCTATTATATTACAGGAGCCATTACTGCAGCCGGCGGCGCCTGGAATATCAGCATCATTGCGGAAACAGTACATTGGGGTAATATTCACTTAAACGCCACCGGGTTAGGAGCTTATATCAGCTCTGCAACCGGACAGGGTGATTTTGCGCGCGTATTACTCGGCATCATTGTCATGGCGCTTTATGTTGTCATGATCAATCGTATTTTATGGCGGCCTTTGTACCGCTTGGCCGAAGAACGTTTTCAAATGTGAGGTCGAGCTTATGGCAACTCCGTTACTGCAAGTTAAAAAGATCAAAAAAGCCTTTAAAAAAAGAGGGGCGCCGGAACTGCTGGTACTCGATCAAGTCAATTTTAATATCAATGAAGGCGAAATCGTGGCGCTTGTTAGGCAAATCCGGTTCTGGTAAATCTACGCTCTTGCGCATTATTGCCGGATTAGTACGGCCCAGCGACGGCGAAGTGTTATTTCACAACCAGCCCATTTTCCACCCAGTACCCGGGCTTACCATGGTTTTTCAAAATTTTGCTTTACTGCCGTGGTTAACCGTTTTGGAAAATGTAGAACTGGGGCTGGAAGCGCAAGGTGTCGAACGGGAAGAGCGACGCAAGCGCGCCTTGAAAGCCATTGATATTGTGGGTTTAGACGGCTTTGAATCCGCTTATCCCAAAGAACTATCCGGCGGCATGGCTCAGCGCGTGGGATTTGCCAGAGCGCTGGTGGTCGATCCGGAATTATTATTAATGGATGAACCTTTCTCCGCACTGGACGTATTGACCGCAGAAAATCTGCGTAGTGATTTAATTAATATTTGGCAAACTTCCGCTACCAAAATTAAAGCGGTGATGATAGTGACTCATAATATTGAAGAAGCCGCCTTTTTAGCGGACCGAATTTTTGTGTTTGGCACCAACCCGGGCAATGTGGCTGCAGAAATGAACGTTACGCTAAAACATCCGCGGGATTATCAAGACCCTCGTTTCCGGCAGTTGATTGATCGATATCTACACTTTGATGACTCGTCCCGACGGCGCAAAATTACCGCTTAAAGCACGCGGTAAAATTAATTGGCCTAACTTATCGCTTACCCAAAGTGGAAATTTCCGAGGTGATTGGGTTTATTGAAGAACTGGATTACGAATACGATGGCAATGCAGATTTGCCTAATTTAGCTGAAAAATTGCATTTAGAGATCGATAGCTTATTCCCTTTGACGGAAGCTTTAGAAATTTTACGTTTCGGAGTGGTTTCTGAAGGAGATATCGCGCTTACCGAGCAAGGCAAAGTGTTTGCCGCCGCCGATATTTTACAACGTAAACAAATTTTTGCCGCGCATTTAATGAGTTATGTGCCTTTAGCCCGGCATATCCGGCAAGTGTTGGATCGTAAATCGGATCATACTACTCAAGAAAAAAATTTCCTCACCGAATTACAGGGTGATTTAAGTGAAGAAGCAGCAGAAGAAGTGCTAGCGACGGTGATTGATTGGGGACGCTATGCAGAATTGTTTGCATATGATTATAATACCGGAATTTTAAGTTTGGAAAATCCGCAGTAGTTTAAAGAGGTTTAAATGAATACTTTTCCCGAAAAAGAAAGCACTTTTTTATTACCCGGCCCGGCGGGCCAGCTCGAAGTATTAACAACCCGTCCTCAAGAACCATTAAAAGGAGTGGGCATAATCTGTCACCCCGATCCCAGACAGGGCGGTACTATGAAAAACAAAGTGGTGACTATCGTCGCCCGGGCTTTTTCCGAACTCGGCCTTGCGACTGTGCGTTTTAATTATCGCGGCATCGGCGCCAGTACCGGTGAATATGGCCATGTTACTGGAGAATTGGCGGATCTTGAGGCCATTATCTCCTGGGTTAACATTGTTTTACCAGGGACACCTCTTTGGCTCGCAGGTTTTTCTTTTGGTTCTTATGTCAGTGCTTTGGCGGCGCAAACTGTTTTCCCCAGTCACTTAATCAGCATTGCTCCGCCGGTGGATCGCTATCCTTTTCAAGAATTAAAGTCGATTACCTGCCCCTGGCTGGTGATTCAGGGCGATCAAGATGAAGTGGTTTCTTTTGAGGAAGTCAAAGCCTGGGCGGCGAATCCTCCCTCGCCTTTGCGGTTCGTTATCATGCCAGGGGCGAGCCATTTTTTTCATGGCCGTTTGATGGAGTTAAAAGAGCATATCGTTAATTGGTGAAATTAGTTATAATTTTTTGCTATGAAAAAAAATCTACCTGATGAAGTACAAAAAGCACTCCATGACTTAGGCATGGATACCGTGGACTGGCAAAGACGCATATCTGCCAGCGATGTCGTTTACCTGTTAGATCAATGCCCGTTTTTACAAATTATGAATACCGGTTTCACCACTGAAGAGCTGCCGCCGTTGCAATTAGTCACGGCCAAATCCGGTTGGAAAATTCATAATTATGGCAATGCCATCAGCAGTTCTCCCGGGTTATGGCTGTTTGGCAATCCGAAAACTTCACCCACTGTTATAGACGGTCGTGAAGGAAGTGGATCGAGTGGAACAGGAACAGGTACATTAGTGAATCAAGCGGTCACTACCGCGATGGAAATGGTGCGAATTGCCATCGAGCAAGGTTGGGAGGGCATTCAGCTGGTCGATGGGCACCCCTTAATGGCTTGGGCGGCCTGGATGCAAAGTTTAGACGCCGGTTTGGATTTGGAAGGGTATGCTCCTACTGCCAAAGATATGGCCAAGCGAAGACGGATCAAGGGACCCGCTGCAGGGCAAATCACAGTGCCAAAACCGCGTTGATTTAAAAAATCCCCTCACATCCCGATTTTATTATTATTTGAGGAAGACTCAGCTCCACTAACGGAAACCGCTTGCGTTTCAGCCATTATTTTGTGGGCTTTTTCGACTTTAGCATGGGCAGCCAATATTTTCATAAACTGTTTAATTGCACCTTCGTCTATGTTTTCAAAAGAAATCCACCAACTCTTGCCACCATTTATATCCTCCAGTTCTAAATGATTTTCAGGTTTATGTAAAGCATTAAAATCTTTTATTGCCCTCTCTAAAGTTTCTTTAGTAACATACCCATTGCATTCTTTCAAATCGTTAGCAATTTCCGGCATAACATCTATAAGCCGTCTAGCTTGAGGGGTATCATAATACGGTAGTGTTATTTTAAGGTTTTTATCTTTACTTAAATCTAACAGCACGCCGCCAAAGTGACTGTCTTTCAAAGACTTAGCAAACCCAGTTTTATCCGAAGTTTTTTGCAACAACTCATCTCTTAGCGCAATGTACGCAGCTTCTGCTTGTATGCGTTTATTTTGGGTGTCTTTATCCTGCTCTAAACCGGCGACACCTTCTGGAGCAGAATTCAATATGCTGTCTTTACTCCACGCTGCAACGCTAGAAGCGCGAGCAATGGCTTTGGATTTGTTTTGTAAATCGCCATTAGTACAGATATCTGCCACCACCGCCGCAACGGCTTGAGACAACTCCGGCTTAGCTGAGTCAATTAAAGCCGCAGCCAAAGCACCGGCTTCTTCGCCATTGGAAGCAGTTTTTAAACCTTGTTTCAGTTTTTCCCCAATGGATCGAGCTTCTTTTGGAGTACCTCCGGAACTTATCACCATCATTTCAACTGTTTCTATCAGTTTATCCACATTGTCAACTTTCGTAGAGTTTTCAAATTCGGATAAACCAATATGAATTAAAGAACCGACTTTTCCTGCGGTAGCCAATTTCTCAATCGCCTCTCGTGGAGTTGCTGGAGTGATGTTAGGAGTGTGATTGGGATTTAAACTATTCTTAGCTATAAACTGGCTTCTAAAATCAGCAGTGGCGCCTTCGGCCTGTTCCGACAAAGACCTAGCCTTTTTAGTAATTTTAGCTAAGTCAGATTCAGAAATATTCGTTCTCAAAGCATGGGTATCTAAAATTCTTCGATACACTTCTAAAGCAGCTAATTTTCCGACTAATTCAGCAGCTAATTTTTCTGCTGGGTTAGAAACCTTAGTATCTGCTAAAAAGAAGTTTTTAGCACCTAAAGCAGCTAGATTAGCGCGCCTAAAAACTTCTTCGGCAGAAAGGTTACCCGCTGGTATGTTACCCAGACCTGCACTGTTCAAACCTGCTCTTAAAGCGGTATCCTTACGATTAGCAAAACCTTCTATATCTTGATTGGGCTTATAAGAAACTCTAAGCGGTATGTGGGAAATATTGTCTATCGTGTCTAAAAATTCCCCTAGGCGCCGGATTGCCAAGGTAGTTTCTAATGTGGGAAGAAAAGTTGTACTTTCCTTATTTAACAGTGCAAGAGCGAAATCCTTGGCTTCGGCTTGATTAAAACCTAGTTTTAAGGCGGTTGCGCCGACTTGTGTAGAAACAGTAGTTGCTGCGGTTAACTGCAGAAATGTATCATCATTATTTAAATCCAAACTATTTCGGAAATTAGGGCCGCTCAACATTTTATCAATAGCTGCAGCAGCAATGCCTATAGTGTGATCACCAGTTGCTCTATCCCCCAGCCCATCGTGTACAGTAGAAATATCATTAGTAAAACCCGTAGGATTTTGGCCTCCGGTGGTAATATCCTCTCTCCTATCGAGAAACTGACGAAGAACTGCCACCGCACCTGCCGAGGCCGCAGCAAAAGGTTCATTCTCCGGTTTTATCAAAGTAGAAACTGCTTCTGCATAAAGCCCGGCCTTGTCGGCCTCGGACATTTTACCACTTCGGGCATAGGCCACTGCTCCAGCCAATATGCCGGCTTCTTTCGGAGAATTCAGTGCAGGGAAAGTTAAGGCAGCCACGGTGGTGCCGGCCTTGACTCCATTAGCAAGTTTATCTTCTGGCAAGTGACTGGCTGAATGGGCTGCTCGGAAAATAATTTTGGAAACTTCGGTCAATGTTTTGGGTTTGTTCTCCCTATCGTCTTCTTTTTTCTCTTCGTTATTAAGGTCAGCTGCAAAGCCATGGACCTTATCTTCAAACTGAGCCGGAGTTAAGCTATCGAAATTATGTTGAGTGATATACGTTTGCATTAGGTCGGCTGTTAATTTTAAAGCTTGATCTTGTGAAAGTCCGGAGGCCATAGCCGAAGCCACAATTGCAGCGGTCACTTCTTTATAATTGGCAGGCTTGTTGCTCACACTGGCATATTTTTTTTCCACATCAGCCAGTGCTTGGACAGTGGCTGCTAGAGCCCTGCCTTTGCCTACTGCACCCAAAATCTTATCCTGTGCTTTTTTATTCTCTTCTGCATCCTTGTTTTTTATAATAGCTGACATAATAATTCTTCTAAAAGGCTTTGACTCACTGTAGTCAATTGCGCCGCGTACTACAGTAAAAGTACTGTCACGCTTTCTATTTTCTGCCAGCACGCTATCAACAATACCATTGGCTTCAGCACTTATATCTTTGCCTTCAAGAGCTGCGGCAACTAATCTTTCTTTTATTTCAGCATGTACAGATGCCGGGAGGTTTTTATCAAGTTTTAATCTACTTAAATCAGAGACGAAATTATGCACCATTTCCGCATTACTAGTTAACTCAACTAGAGTTTCAATTGCTTCAGATAACGATTGGGGATCCTTCGTTTTGTCTAATGCGATATCCAAAATTCTTTTAGTAATACGATTAGCAACAAATTGAGAGACTCCTGTTCTTATGACAGCAGCTTCGATGCTGGCGCCCATGGCTGCGCCGGGAGCCTTAGAGGCACGGCTCTGATGGCGAGCATGAACCTTTTGCAATAGAGTTTGCTTGCTTTTATCCCGGGGAATCTCCTTATCGTCTTTTAACGACTTAGCAATGAATGTAGAGGCAGCTATTGAAGGCGCTAAACCTCCTTTTTTAGCCAATGTTAAAGCTACTTGTTCATGATGGTCTGCTTTCACTTCTTTACTGATATCACCACCAGTGATGGCCTTGTCGTCTCCACCCGCCGCTTTCCAGGCCGCTTGGGCGGCTCTTTCCACCTGCTGGGAAGGAAATTCTTGGCATTTAGAGTAGATTTTGTCCACAGTATTGGCAAACCCCATAGGACTGAGAATAGGATCAATGCGAAGCACTCCTTCTTTTTCTTCTTTTTCTTCTTCTGGATTACTTCCCTGAATTTTCTCTTTCAACCCTTTCAATTCTGCCGTTCGCACTTGTTCGGTAATTCCAGTTTCGGAGGTAGTAAGAGAATCTACGATTAAAATCTCATTGGTTCCTTTTTCTTCCAATGGAGCTTTTTTCAACTTTAGCCATGCGCTTGCTGGTAAGTGTTTGTTTATTAACTCATCCAGAGCGTCATCTTCCAAAGTTCCATTCGTTTTGTAATGCTTGGCTACTTCTGTTAAAAACTTTTCGAAAAGTTTTTTTTCTTCTTCGTTATTGCCTTTTGGCGCAATGTTTAATATTCGACGAATTCTATTATTAGCAAGCTTAACTTCTCTATCTACTGTTGATTTTATATCAGCTGCTTTTACATCTTCTGGTTTTTTATTATCTGCATATTTTCCTTCGTTTCGTTCAGGCACAAAAATTTGGCCGGCTATAGTCTTAGCAAGTCCAGGGGGAAGTTCCGTCTTCAAAATACCTTCAATTTCTTTCTCCAGATTGTTCTGAGCAGAATGAATCTCTTTAGCGCCAGCAACTATCCCTAAACCTAATTGGCATGCCTCAGCAAGAGCACCCGCCTTAGCAAATAGTTCTGGTGGCACAAATCTGAGGTTTCTAGTTTTATTAAACTCACTTAATGCTTCTCGAACAAATGCTTCATCAATTTTCTGAGGACTATATTTAACAAAGTGTTGAACTATAGCTTCCATTATAGTGGTTTTACTTATCGCTAATGCATATAAAGAATGATCTCCTTCTAAAAACTTATATAAGGACTCTCCTAAAATGCTGGCCTTAATCAGCGATAAACGTGCATCTTCTCTTGTTGACTTTGTATTCAACCTAATTTTGTTGTAAGCAGCTTGAATAAAACATGGAAGCCGGAATTTATTAAAATTATAATCTGTTCCACTTAGCAACTTATCCAAGTTTGATGTAACTACTTTGTTCTCTTTTACTTCTGCGAGGTCAAGCAAATCCTCATAAGACAAATTTAAAAATTTTCCAGCAAATTCCGAGACGCTTAAAGCATTTTCCGCCATATTCTTGGCTTCATCAGTCTTCGCCAAATGCTCCTCTGCGGCTTCAATACCCAATAATGCACCGTCGTAGGCGGCTTGGTCTATGTCGGATTTGTCATCTTCACCTATGGCTTCCTTGATAGATTTTTTGACCTTGTCTTTAAAATCTTTAGAATCCGGGGTGATATCGTTTTTCTCATCTAAAACATAAGCGGCTGCGGCTAAGGCGGCTGGGGCTACACCGGAATATTGTCCGGCGTTTTTGTCTAGGCGGGATACCAGTTTATTCCATTGCTCGCTTTCGTCCAACTCTTTCAACGGTTTACCCAATTTACCAGTGGGTAATCGTTCTTTATTCAATTCATCAATCAGTTTATCTATTTCTTTTTCGGTCTCCTGGCAATCTTTTGTGGAACCAATGGTTTTTAATATGATTTCTTGTCGCTTCGGGTCCGGAAAAGAGAATTTTAGAAATTCCTTAACATTTAGATCTTCTGGACCTAATGTCAATAATGTTTCCTGTAATTTTTTAAGAGTTGTACCTGCAGACAAGCCCCCCAATTTTCCTAGTAATTCAGTCTGTCTTTGCAAGCGAGTTCCAGTTTCAACCTTTAATTTGGTAGGATCTGTATTGTCGGCCAGTTTTTTTAAATCAGCTGTCAATAATTCCTTGACTCTTTCCAACATAATGCCATTAAACGTTACCCAGGCAATAAAAGACGGATTTTCAATAAAAACGCCCTGAGATCGCTTAGTCGCTATTAAAAACTGTAGGTGGCCCACAATTTGACTGGCCGATTCTACCGGCTGGCGTGTTACTATGGCTGTATCGATGTCCGCTTTAAAATTGGCTTGAGCTTCTTGGGCAAATAAGGCAGCTCCCAAATCTTCAGATAGGGCGACTAACTTCCCTCGGGGACTCACTAATTTACCCTCTAAAGTATCCATATCTAAATTCTTAATAAATTCTTCTGTATGTGGTAATGGAGGCAGGGATCGCTCGTCCAAAGCTTTTTTTACCGGATGTCTTTCTAAAACATCATCGAGCTTGGTGAGGGTAGGATGCTGTAATAATACTGGATCGTACGGGATACGAGAAATAGGAGGGATAGAAGGAGCAGGAGGGACAGCAGTTCTTGCAATTTTCTCATTATGAGCGTCTATCTCTTTATTCATGTTATCTACCACATCCGTATATTCCTTGGCTACTCGTAGAAATTCCAATCTCGCCTGATGCAAAACAAATGTGGGTGCACCTTTTAATAAGAATTCAGCCCATACCTTTTTTGCATATTCAACTTGGCTTGTGGCCCGAACGAGGGGATCAACATCCAGATTACGGGTGAACAAACGGCTAAAATGTCGGCCTTTGTTTTTAAGATACTCTTCAGGAGAGCCTAAGAAGCTCGGCGCCGGATCAATTAGGGGATTTAACTGGACGTCCAAATCAGCTCTGCGATCTAATCTACTCATTACTACCTCTAAAGAGTTACTTATTTAATCAAAGTGATAGTATAAGGCTTTTACCTTAACAGAACATTAAGAAAAAGACAAATCCCTGTGCTTTTGGGGTTGGAAGGTAGGGAACAAGGGGCCCGCTGCAGGGCCAATCACAGTGCCAAAACCGCGTTGATTTAAAAAATCAGCCGGGATTTTCCGAGCTTCCACCAAACGTCAGCAACGAAGAGGAAGACTCAGCTCCACTAACGGAAACCGCTTGCGTTTCAGCCATTATTTTGTGGGCTTTTTCGACTTTAGCATGGGCAGCCAATATTTTCATAAACTGTTTAATCGCACCTTCGTCTATGTTTTCAAAAGAAATCCACCAACTCTTGCCACCATTTATATCCTCCAGTTCTAAATGATTTTCAGGTTTATGTAAAGCATTAAAATCTTTTATTGCCCTCTCTAAAGTTTCTTTAGTAACATACCCATTGCATTCTTTCAAATCGTTAGCA
The DNA here is from genome assembly GCA_963795715.1 of uncultured Pseudomonadota bacterium. GTDB lineage: Bacteria > Pseudomonadota > Gammaproteobacteria > Coxiellales > Coxiellaceae > JAFEDN01. The sequence continues at coordinate 671,017 of CAWCIY010000003.1, read as the reverse complement.
ATTTCCGGCATAACATCTATAAGCCGTCTAGCTTGAGGGGTATCATAATACGGTAGTGTTATTTTAAGGTTTTTATCTTTACTTAAATCTAACAGCACGCCGCCAAAGTGACTGTCTTTCAAAGACTTAGCAAACCCAGTTTTATCCGAAGTTTTTTGCAACAACTCATCTCTTAGCGCAATGTACGCAGCTTCTGCTTGTATGCGTTTATTTTGGGTGTCTTTATCCTGCTCTAAACCGGTAACACCTGCTGGAGCAGAATTCAATATGCTGTCTTTACTCCGCGCTGCAACGCTAGAAGCGCGAGCAATGGCTTTGGATTTGTCTTGTAAATCATCGCTATCAGTACGGATATCTGCCACCACCGCCGCAACGGCTTGAGACAACTCCGGCTTAGCTGAGTCAATTAAAGCCGCAGCCAAAGCACCGGCTTCTTCGCCATTGGAAGCAGTTTTTAAACCTTGTTTCAGTTTTTCCCCAATGGATCGAGCTTCATCTGGAGTACTTCCGGAATCTATCACCATCGTTTCAACTGCTTTTATCAGTTTATCCGTATCGTCAACTACTATAGAGTTTTTAAATTCGGATAAACCAATATGAATTAAAGAACCGACTTTTCCTGCGGTAGCCAATTTCTCAATCGCCTCTCGTGGAGTTGCTGGAGAGATGTTAGGAATGCTATTGGGATTTAAACTATTCTTAGCTATAAACTGGCTTCTAAAATCAGCGGTGGCGCTTTCGGCTTCTTCCGACAAAGACCTAGCCTTTTTAGTAATTTTAGCTAACTCGGTTTCAGAAATTCTTAAAGTACGATTATTTAGAATATTTTGATACACTTGTAGAGCAGCTAATTTTGCCACAAGCTCGCTCGCTACTTTTTCCGCTGAGTTAGGATAAAGTTTATCTGTTAAAAATGAATTTTTAGCTCCTTCGGCAGCCAGTTTAGCATGCTTAAATACTTCATCCGCAGAGAGAGTACCATCTGGATTTGTTACTAGATGAGTTAAATCGGCAGTGTTAGAACCTGCTCTTAGGGCGGTGTCTTTACGATTTGCAAAATTTTCTATTTTTTGATCTAGTAAAGAAGAAACTCCCCTTCCGGAAATATCATTTACCTTAGTTAAAAATTCCTCCTCTAAGCGGTCTATCGCCAAAGTGGTTTCTAAAGTAGGAAGAAAGCGGTTAATCTGCTGGTTTAACAGGGCAAGAGAAAGTCTTCGTGCCGTAGCAGGCTCAATATTCAGTTTTAATGCGGTAGCCCCAACTTCTGTAGCGACTGTGGCCACCCACCTCAATTCAGCTAAAGCTGCTTTCGCATCATTTCCATCGGCATCCAGTCTAGCCAAAAAACCAGGCTTAGCTAATAACCTATTTATTGCTGCTTCCGTTACAACTCGAACATTATTGCTAATCCCAGGATCAAGACCATTAATTGCGTCTGACACTGCATCACTGTAATCTAATGGATCTTCTCTGCCCTCTCCAATAAGATCTTTCTCCTCCCTCAATAATATTTGATTTATTGCTACCGCAGCCGTTGAAGCCACAGCAAAAGGTTCCTTCTCCGGTTTTATCAAAGTAGAAACTGCTTCTGCATAAAGCCCGGCCTTGTCGGCCTCGGACATTTTACCACTTCGGGCATAGGCCACTGCTCCAGCCAATATGCCGGCTTCTTTCGGAGAATTCAGTGCAGGGAAAGTTAAGACAGCCACGGTGGTGCCGGCCTTGACTCCATTAGCAGATTTATCTTCTGGCAACTGACCGGCTGAATGGCTGGCGCGGGAAATAATTTTAGCTGCTTCGATCAAAGTTTTGGACTTGCCCCCTTTTTCTTCTATTGCCAGATCGGGAAGCCTAGACACCCTGCGAACTTCCTCTATGAAATCCACAGTGTCGAACCCACCTTTAGTGATATACGTACGGACTAGGCTGGTTGCTAATTTTAAAGCTTCATCTCCAGAAAGTCCGGAGGCTATAGCCGAAGCGACAATTGCAGCGGTCACTTCTTTATAATTGGCAGGCTTTTGGTTCACATTCGCATACGTTTTTTCCACTTCGGCCAGGGCTTGAACAACGACTGCCAATGATTCACCTTTAATAGCAGCATCAAATATTTTTTTACTTGCTTTTTCGATATCATCAGGTTCTTCAGAATTAAAGGTCACTAGCGGCTCTGGGATGTCTTTTTCATCCAGAGTGAAACTATCTGTACGCTCTGTGAAATTGATTTTATCGCCACCAGGACGTTTAATGTTTTCCGCTTCTACAAATTCTTCAATAATTGTTTTGGCCTGTTCTTTGCCGAACCCATTACCCAATTTTAGCGCACCAGTAACCAATTTCTCTTTTATTTTCGCATGTAACTCAGGGGAAATTTGTTTTTCATCTAAACCTAATTTTTTCAAATCAGAAGCCAGGTAATTCACCCATCCGGCGCGGTTAACATTAGTAACAAAGTCTTTAATTTTACCAGGTAGTGCCTTTTCATCTCCTTTTTCGGCCAAAATATTTTTGGTTAACGTGTGCGCAACATCACGAGGTATTCCAGCTCTTATGACTGCAGCTTCGATGCTAGCGCCCCTGGCTGCGCCGATCCCTTTAGCCGAACGGCCATAATTAGCAGCATAGGATTTCTTTATAATATTTTTCTTGTTTTTGTCAGAGCCTTCGTATTTATTTTCCTTACTCTCCTTAACTGTTTTAGCAATAACGGTAGCTACAGCCAAGGCGGGAGCTGGATTCCCAGGATTTTTAGAAGCAAGCGCCTTGACGAGTTGTTCCTGATTACCTGCTTTCAATTCTTTAATAATATAGCCAGCAGGAATGTCTGTATCCTTCCCACCTGCGGCCTTCCAGGCTGCTCGAACAGCATTTTCTGCCTGCTGGAAAGGAAATTCACCGCAAGCCGCATGGATTTTATCCCGGGTGCTGGCCAAACCCAAAGGAGGAGTAATCAGCTCAAAAGGCTCAGCGTCGTGTTCCTGCCCTTTTTCTTCTATTTCTACTTTTGCTTCTTTATCTGCATCTCTTATCGTTTGAATTTCTATTTTTAAGGTGTTTAATACTGTTTGGCGTTTTTGCCCAGGGTTGGGGACAGTACTCGGTGCTGTTGCAATCTCCCCTGTTGACTGGGTTTCCTTGGACTCTTCTTCATCCGAATCTTTTTTCAACTTGAACCATTGGTTTGCTGGCAAGTGGGTTTTAATTAACTCGTCCAGAGCTTCATTCTCTAAAGTTCCATTGGTTTTATAATGCTTGGCTACTTCTGTTAAGAATTTTTTGAAAACTTTTTCTTCTTCTTTGTTTTCCCCTTGTGGCTCCTTGTTTAATATTTGAAGAATTTTATTATTAGCCAGGTTAACTTCTTCATTTACTGTTCTTTCTATTTTATCAGCTTTTACATCTTCCGGGTTTTTATCTTGTTTTTTATCTTCTTTAAAAATTTTTTCGGCAATGGTTTTGGCTAATCCAGGGGAAAATCCTGCTTCGGTGTTCAAAGTGTTGGCCGTAGTCTTCACTAGATTGTCCTTAGCAGAATGGATTTCTTTAGCGCCAGCAACAATCGCTAAACCTAATTGGCCTGCTTCAGCAAGAACGCCCGCCTTAGACAATAATTCTGGCGGAACTGGATCAGGTTTATATTTTTCTTTTAATGCTGCCTGAATAAATGCCTCATCAATTTTCTGAGGATTATGTTCGACAAAATGTTTCACAATAGCCTCAGCAATTTCTGGTTTTATTCCATTTATTGCTTCTAAATTAATTTCATTTAGTAAAAAATGGTATACGGTTTCTCCTAAAATAGAGGCCTTTGTGAGAAATAAGCGCGCGGATTCTTTTGTTGATCTTGAAGTTAGATTATTAAGGTCATAAGCAAGCTTAATAAAACTTTCAAGCCTTAGATTAGCGTAATAAAAATACTCCCAATTACGTGCTAAAGGGCCCAATTTCACCTTAATTTCTTTATCTTCTTTATTTTCTTTATTTTCTTTATTTTCTTTATTTTCTTTATTTTCTTTATTTTCTTTATTTTCTTTATTTTCTTTATTTTCTTTCTTGACAAGATCAAGAACTGCTTTGTCAGATAAGTCGAAAAATTTTTGAGCCAAGTCCGTGGTTCCTAAAACAGAGCTCGCCATATCCTCGGCTTCATCTGTCTCCGCCAGTTTCTCTTCTGCGGCTTCGATACCCAATAATGCACCGTCGTAGGCGGCTTGGTCGATGCCGGATTTGTCATCTTTACCTACGGATTCAGCAACACGTGCACTGACCTTGTCTTTAAAATCTTTAGAATCCGGGGTGATATCGTTTTTCTCATCTAAAACATAAGCGGCTGCGGCTAAGGCGGCTGGGGCTACACCGGAATATTGTCCGGCGTTTTTGTCTAGGCGGGATACCAGTTTATTCCATTGCTCGCTTTCGTCCAACTCTTTCAACGGTTTACCCAATTTACCAGTGGGTAATCGTTCTTTATTCAATTCATCAATCAGTTTATCTATTTCTTTTTCGGTCTCCTGGCAATCTTTTGTGGAACCAATGGTTTTTAATATGATTTCTTGTCGCTTCGGGTCCGGAAAAGAGAATTTTAGAAATTCCTTAACATTTAGATCTTCTGGACCTAATGTCAATAATGTTTCCTGTAATTTTTTAAGAGTTGTACCTGCAGACAAGCCCCCCAATTTTCCTAGTAATTCAGTCTGTCTTTGCAAGCGAGTTCCAGTTTCAACCTTTAATTTGGTAGGATCTGTATTGTCGGCCAGTTTTTTTAAATCAGCTGTCAATAATTCCTTGGCTCTTTCCAACATAATGCCATTAAACGTTACCCAGGCAATAAAAGACGGATTTTCAATAAAAACGCCCTGAGATCGCTTAGTCGCTATTAAAAACTGTAGGTGGCCCACAATTTGACTGGCCGATTCTACCGGCTGGCGTGTTACTATGGCTGTATCGATGTCCGCTTTAAAATTGGCTTGAGCTTCTTGGGCAAATAAGGCAGCTCCCAAATCTTCAGATAGGGCGACTAACTTCCCTCGGGGACTCACTAATTTACCCTCTAAAGTATCCATATCTAAATTCTTAATAAATTCTTCTGTATGTGGTAATGGAGGCAGGGATCGCTCGTCCAAAGCTTTTTTTACCGGATGTCTTTCTAAAACATCATCGAGCTTGGTGAGGGTAGGATGCTGTAATAATACTGGATCGTACGGGATACGAGAAATAGGAGGGATAGAAGGAGCAGGAGGGACAGCAGTTCTTGCAATTTTCTCATTATGAGCGTCTATCTCTTTATTCATGTTATCTACCACATCCGTATATTCCTTGGCTACTCGTAGAAATTCCAATCTCGCCTGATGCAAAACAAATGTGGGTGCACCTTTTAATAAGAATTCAGCCCATACCTTTTTTGCATATTCAACTTGGCTTGTGGCCCGAACGAGGGGATCAACATCCAGATTACGGGTGAACAAACGGCTAAAATGTCGGCCTTTGTTTTTAAGATACTCTTCAGGAGAGCCTAAGAAGCTCGGCGCCGGATCAATTAGGGGATTTAACTGGACGTCCAAATCAGCTCTGCGATCTAATCTACTCATTACTACCTCTAAAGAGTTACTTATTTAATCAAAGTGATAGTATAAGGCTTTTACCTTAACAGAACATTAAGAAAAAGACAAATCCCTGTGCTTTTGGGGTTGGAAGGTAAGGGAATAAGGGGGGTTGCCCCCCCATGCGGGCCTAGCTTATTCAGCCATTTCTTTGAGTTTCTTCAAAGGTCTGACTTTTACTATGTTGCGGGCAGGTTTAGCTTTAAACATCATTTCTTCGCCGGTAAATGGATTCACGCCTTTTCGGGCTTTAGTTGCCGGTTTGTGTTTAACGACGCATTTCGCTAACCCAGGTATGGTGAATTCGCCTGCACCTTTTTTATGTAAGTGGCGCATAGCTAAATTACTTAAAGCCGCAAAAACGTCAGAAACTTCTTTGCGACTCAACTCTGTTACCTCAGCAATGGTGCTGTAAATCTGTGATTTAGTATAGCCTGAAGAAATCGGCGTATTCACCAATTTTTTCTGGATACTTACTTTTTTCGCAGATTTTTCAGTTACCCCTTTGGTAACCCCACGGCCCGCCGCTCTTTTCTTAACGACTTTCGCCCCAGAAGATTTGCGAGCTTTTTTCATTTTAGGCATTATAAATCCCTCTTGATTTCAGTTAAATGCAAATACCAACAGCTGGCTACAAGCCAACCAAAGTTTAAAATAGCATATTTTTTTAAAAAAAAATATTTTTTCTATTAATTTTTCAAAATTTTACTTAAAAAATAGTAGACAAATGAGCAATTAAAAATTTTTTTGTCTTTTTTTCGCAATTTTTCAAATTTAGAGACCGCACCCACGTCATTGCGAGCGCTCTTGATTTTTATATTCGAAATGAAGTACAATCTCCAACCTTTAGGAATTAATGAGGATTATTGTTATGTCAACTGATATGAGCTGCGCCTACCGGGTAGAGCCCAAGTGGTTTCTGGTCGATGCTAAAGGTAAAACCTTAGGACGGCTAGCCAGCGAACTGGCTCGTCGGTTACGTGGCAAAAATAAAGCCACTTATACTCCCCATGTGGATACTGGCCGATTTTTTTGTAGTTATTAACGCTAAGAGTATTCAATGCTACCGGGAAAAAATTGACATGATAAATTTTATTATCGTCATAGTGGCCAACCCGGTCAGTTGAAACAAGAAGCTTTAGGAGACATGTTAAATCGTGCTCCTGAACAAGCCTTGGAGATAGCAGTTAAAGGCATGCTGCCTAAAGACCCTCTGGGTCGAAAAATTTTTAGAAAATTAAAAGTTACCGCGATGACCAACACCCCCACTTTGCGCAACAACCCCAGCCCATCGATTTATTAACTGAGGATTATCCGCATATGGCAAAAGCAGAAAAACATTACTTAGGAACCGGCAGACGTAAAAACTCCACCGCGCGTGTTTTTTTGAAATATGGAAAAGGTGACATTATTATTAATGGCCGCACCTTAGAAGATTATTTTGGCCGTGAAACCGCCCGTATGGTCGTGCATCAACCTTTAGAAGCGGTTGATGTTGTGAATAAATTTGACTTTCATATTACAGTTAAAGGCGGCGGGATCAGTGGGCAAGCAGGTGCAATTCGTCACGGAATCACCCGCGCACTTATAGCTTATGAGGAAGAAGAAAGCAGTGGTGAAGAAAATTGGCGTGAAATCTTGCGCAAAGCAGGCTATGTGACTCGCGATCCTCGCGCCGTTGAACGAAAAAAAGTAGGTCGTCACAAAGCCAGAAAAGGCACACAATTTTCTAAACGTTAATTAATTTTCATTTTGTGCAGGGAATGCTGCAGCTCTTCTGGCAGTTGCTCGTTAAGGATAATGTTACATACTCATGAGTTTCCAAAATATAGGATCTCGAAACTAACTGGAAACTAGACGTGCCACTCCAGTTTGGGGGATCGTCTAGCGGCAGGACTACGGACTCTGACTCCGTTAACCTAGGTTCGAATCCTAGTCCCCCAGCCAACTCATGGTAGGGCCCGATTGGGAAAGTTGCAAGTACTATATAAGAGGAGCGAAATTTAATTGCTATGACTATTTTAAAACGCGCCATTATGACTTTGTATTCGGGAGATTTAGATATCTATAGTCATCAGGTACGAATTGTATTGGCTGAAAAAGGAGTAAATGTTGACATCGTCAATGTGGATGAAAATCATCCTTGTGAAGATTTATTAGAATTAAATCCATATAATACTTTACCAACTTTAGTAGATCGAGAATTGGTTTTATATCAAGCCCGAGTCGTTATGGAATATCTAGATGAACGCTTTCCCCACCCACCCTTATTGCCTGTTTATCCAGTAGCTCGCGCTAAAAGTCGTTTAATGATTTATCGCATTGATCGTGATTGGTATAGCTTATATAAAACCATTCGCGAAGGAAATCGCCAAATCTGTTAAAACTGCGCGAACGAATTAAAAGATGGATTAATTAGTTTTGCGCCAGTTTTCGCTGATTCACCTTATTTTTTAAGCGAAGAATTTACTTTAGTGGATTGCTGTATCGCGCCTTTATTATGGCGCTTACCCAGTTTAGGTATCGAATTACCCAACACTCCAGCTGCTAAACCTGTCCATGAATACATGAAGCGATTATTTAAAAGAGAATCCTTTCAAGCCAGCCTTACTGAAGCTGAAATCGAATTGCGAGAATAATATATATGATGACTCCAAACCGACCCTATTTAATTCAGGGCTATTTATGATTGGATATTAGATAATAATTTAACTCCACTACATTGTTGTTGACACCACTGTGCCGGAAGTGCAAGTGCCCCCAAATTATATTGAAGACAATAAAATTACGCTCAATTTGGCGCCACTTGCGGTCACTGGGTTTGCAATGAATAACGAAGTGCTAGAATTTAAAGCCAGTTTTGGCGGTCGTTTAACTCACCTTTACATTCCTATGGAATCCATTATTGTGATCTATGCTTTAGAGAATAATCATTGCTTAGTATTCGGGCCTTATGATATTGACAAGGGGATCTTGGTTAATATGGTAGAAGGACCCACAGATATGGAAAACACGGATGACGAAGGCGGAGATGGCGGCGGCGACGATGGAAAACCAACACGTCCAAAAGGCCCTCCTAAATTAAGTATTGTTAAGTAAGATTGCGTTTTTAAGCAACCGCTTGCCAAGGTAAATAGCCACAAAACCCACAGCTACTCCACAAATAATATCACCAGCATAATCCCAGCCAAGAAATAAAGTCGCAAGAATAGCAAGGCCATTTAAAGCCAGAATCAAACTGAAAAGGAGGCGGTGTGAATTTTTTAAAATATAAATGATTATCACCGACCAAAGCACATGAAATGAAGGAAAAGCGATCATCCCTCCCTCAAAAGGGGTGACCATAAGATACTGATGAATTTCCTTAAAATTTAATACCAACTCCAATTGTTCCCTGGAAAAATGCTTGTTGCTATAAATACTAGCGGGGCCGAGGCTAGGGAAAAAATAATAGACGCCAGCTCCAAAAAGATAAGCCAGCAAGGAAATAATAAGATAAATTGGAAATCGTTCTTTCTGTCCAGTAATAAATAATATCAGCGGAATTAACAACCATTGCAGCACCAAACTTTTATAAGTTATCTTCAAAGTAAGTAACAAAAAAGAATGCGCATAAACCCAATTCATCAATGTAGTTTCTTCTATATGTAATGCATGATCGGTAAGGCTTAGAACTGAATCAATTGTTGGAAAAGGGGTAAATTGCACGCCGTCTATCATGACCAAAAAGGCAAAAAAGGCCAGAAAATTCAAGCTATAACTTTTTAGAAAATAAGCTGGGCCAGGAAATTGTCTTACGTATTTTGAAGAAAAAAACACGCCAAAAATCAGCAACGGGACTAGCCAAAACCAATTTTCGGATAGGAATTTGTCTCCGTTATAACGAAATGTTACGGCGTTCAATATGATCCCAATTGAACCCGAAAAAATAAGAGCCATTTCTAAGTTTAAAACAAGTCGATCTGTTAGCTCTAAATTTCTGAGTGTAAAAAAACCTTTGTCCAAAATAAAAATCCCCGTATTGTTTCCTACTATACTAGCGCACATATTCATGTGATGACACGCATTCATCAAAAGTTTATTATTACTATATTCACTTTTATCCTGATGGGGTGCGCCTCCAACATTCCAGACTTTTCGTACAACCCGGATTCACATGTTAGTTTAGGTGTTAATTATTTACAACAAGGGAATTTAGAAAACGCTAGACTGATTCTTAATCAAGCTGTAACTCAAGATCCGCGTTCACCCATCGCCTGGTACAGTCTTGCTTATTTAGAAGAAACCTGTGGGAACTTTGAGCTGGCAGCCAAATATTATCGACATGCGATCGATTTGGCGCCCCAATTCGGTGAAGCGCACAATAATTATGGTGTTTTTTTATGCCAGCGCGGTTCTCCTCACCAAGGAATAAAAGAACTCCTCTTCGCTGCGCAACTACCCAATTATATCAACAGGGCCGCAGCCTATGAAAACGCCGGATTATGCGCCCTGAAAATACCCGACCGAGCCGCCGCAAACCTATATTTTAAAAAGGCAAAACAAAACGATCCTCAGATAAAATTGAATGAAGTAGCCAGTCATAATCCATAAAGCAACTTTCACTACCGAAAACCCTAATATTTAATGTGTTTTTATTTTTATTATTCAATTAGTTAAAACTCACTGAGAATTGCTGATATTAAGTAGGAGATATTTTCTCTTAATTATTTACTTTTTATATAAATAATGCTAAATTTTCTTAAACTAAAGAGAATTTATCTCAATAATGGGTGAAAGATATGCTAATTCGCTTTTCAATCAAAAACTGGATGTCTTTTAAAGACGAAGCTTGTTTTTCAATGGTTGCCAGCCCTGAGCGCCAGCATAAAGAACGCGTCCCTAACCTCCACAAGTACAAAATGAAAATATTGCCGATTGCAGCCATTTATGGCGGAAATGCCTCTGGAAAAACAAATTTTTTCAAAGCACTTAATTTTGTTAAAAGGTTGGTAGTAAAAGGAACTCAAATTGACAGTTTAATCGCATGCGAACCCTTCCAACTAGATGGTAGCAGTACTGAGAGGCCATCGTATTTTTGCTTTGAATTCTTGATTGAAGATGACATCTATGAATATAGCTTCTCAGTGACTAAAAAAACTATTATCGAAGAAAAGCTTATTCAAATTAGAAGCACAAGTGAAAAAATCTTATATCATCGTCATGATGGCAAACCCCATTTTCATACGACCTTGCAAAAAAATAAACGTCTAGAAATTGTTTTTGAAGGCACACGAGATAATCAGCTTTTTTTGAATAATGCCATCTCTCAAAAAGTAGATGATTTCCGTCCAGTTTACAATTGGTTCAACGATACACTTAATTTAATTGCCCCAGATACTCGATTTGGATTATTTGAACAATTTTTAGATGAAGAAAGCTCCCTTTACACAAAGATGAACGAAATGTTACGTCAGCTTGATACTGGTATTATGCGATTAGCAGGCGAAGAAATTTCTTTTGAAAATAGCCTGCTGCCAAAGTCCTTGAAAGCGAAACTGCAAGAAGAAGTAAAAGAAGGAATGCCAATCCATTTACTAAATGAGTCCATGAACGAGCGCTTTGTAATTACCAGAAAAAATGGCGAGCTTATTGCTAAAAAGCTTTTTACTTATCACCCTAAGGCAGACGGGACAGAAGCCAAATTTGAGATGCGTCAGGAGTCCGACGGTTCACAACGCATTATCGACTTGTTACCTGGATTTTTGGATATTGCCGAACCAGGCTCGAAAAAAGTCTACATCATAGATGAGCTTGATCGCAGCTTACATACAAACTTAACCAGAAGTTTAATAGAAAGATATTTATCCAGCTGTTCTGTAAACAGTCGATCTCAACTACTAATGACAACTCACGACGTTCTTTTAATGGATCAACAATTACTTCGTCGCGATGAAATGTGGGTATCAGAGAGGGATAATTCAGGCATTTCTAAGTTATTTTCATTCAGTGAATTCAAAGATGTTCGTTATGATAAAGATATTCGTAAAAGCTATCTCCAGGGACGTCTAGGCGGAGTGCCGAAAATTTTACTGGATTATAGTTTTATGACACACACCTATTAGGCTTCTTCATTTTGAAGATGGAAGTGGAATAAATAACTCTCAAGACTGCTCTGTTCGTTTAGCGCGATATTTGCCAACATATGATAAGAGCGTTAATTTCCAAAAAATAAATTTGGAAAGCATCATTATTGCCATTCAGCGGGCAAAAAATCGTGATAACACCCTCAGCAATAACTGGCGTTGTGCCGTGGGCGCGACTACAGTTTATAAATTAGCTGAGAGGATTTTGAGTTTTAGCTGATCTCCGCGACAAAAGCACAACCTTGCCGTAATTTGAAAGCGATCATGGCTATGGGTGGGCTCGAACCACCGACATCAGCATTATGAATGCTGCGCTCTAACCAACTGAGCTACATAGCCAAAAGTAGATAAATTCTGCGTCTTTGTGTTAATTTTGTCAATAACAGATCAGTTACATAGCAGTAATTCCCGGTCAACGGGAATTGACCCCACGCGATGGGGGTTCGAAGGGGGAGAATCGCGATTCTTCCCCTTCATTCCGAGCAATTGGCTTTGCCAATGCGCAGGATACAAACAAGAACAGAAGTTCTCGCCCTTGGGCGGGAATTGCTGGTTACATTGGGATATGAATTTGGCTCCTAATCCAAGCATGTGCCGGGTCAGAGGTAAAATTCTTAGGCCAAGCCATTTGAATTTCTAAAGACTCCGTGGCAAAAGGTAATTCCTGCATGACCAAGCCAAAAGGCTCTATTAATTCCTCGACCAAATGTCTCATAGAGGCCATTAAATAATCCGTATTGCGGATAAGATAAAAGGCCGCCACCATGTGGGGAGTAGCGATGGCCACTTCCCGCTTTTTGCCCAATTGATGCAAAGCCTTATCTATTTTTCCCAAAATAGGCATCGAATGTAAGTGGATGGCAATATGTTTTACCTGCAAAAAACGTTCTAACGTGAGGCGTTTTTTCATCAGGGGATGATTCTTACGAGCTACACACACGGCTGTTTCGGAAAGCAAACATTGGGTTTGCAACGGAGTTGATTTCTCCCAAAAAACACCGACCGCCAAATCCAAGCGTTCTTTTTCAAAAACTTCATAATGATCGAGTAAATTAAGATTAATTACTTTGATACTGACACCCGGCGCTTCCCGGGCTAATTTCGCTATCAAATGAGGCAGTACTAAAAATTCAGTGTAATCCGTCATGCCGATTCTAAAATTCCGCACTGCAGTTGCTGGATTAAATACTTCAGCTTGGTAAATCTTTTTTTTAATATCCGCTAAGATTTCATGAACCCAAGATTGTAATTCTAACCCCTTTTTGGTGGGCGCCATTCCTTGCGATCCGCGAACTAAAAGATCATCTTGCAGCAACTCTCGTAGCTGAGATAAGGCAATACTCATGGCTGATTGACTAATATGAACTTTAGCCGCCGCACGAGTCACATGACGTTCGCTTAAAAGCGCATCTAAAGCCACCAATAAATTAAGATTGATTCGTTCTAAATTCATTTTATTAATATTGCCTATAAAAATTATTAATTTTACTAATTTACCAGTTTCTTGTAAAATGTACACATGAAAATAAATGAAAAAATTTGGTTAGGCATTTTAATAGCTTTAATTACATCCTTAGGCTTAATGGCGACCGACATTTATGCTCCAGCCATGCCTATAGTTACCAAAGAAATGATGACTTCACCCAGCATGGTGCAGCTTACGGTCACTTTATTTTTAATCGCCGCCGGCTTGTCACAGTTGGTCTACGGCCCATTATCCGACCAATACGGCAGAAAACCAATCTTAATCTATGGTCTTGCCATTTATTTTCTAGGCGCGAGCTTGTGTACTTTTTCCAATCATATCCCTCTGCTGTTGTTAGGGCGTTTTATACAAGGCGTCGGCACCGGCGCGGTGATGGCCTTGAATCGTGTAATAATCCGTGATTCTTTTGCTGGAGTCCAGCTAGTAAAAGCTTTGTCATATATTGGCGCCTTCGTCGCTTTAGCACCGGCAATTGCTCCCGCGTTCGGTGGCTTTATTCAGATTCACTGGGGTTGGCGTTGGATTTTTGGCTTCTTATTGATTTATTGTTTGTTATTGTCATTATTAGCGTATTTTACCTTACCGGAAACACATACCAAAAGGACTTCGCAGTCGCTTGCGCCCGGCAAAATACTTAAAAATTACCAGATTATTTTAAAAAATCACCAATTTTGGGCCAATGTTTGTTGTTCAGGATTGGCTTTTGCGGCCATGATTGTTTGCGCTACGATCAATCCTTTCCTTATTGAAAACGGTTTAGGTAAATCGGCAGCCGCTTATGGTTTTTGGGCCATGATCAGCGCTGTGGGTTTTTTTGCTGGCATGATGAGCAATTCCAGAATTGTCGGCAGATTAGGCACTGAACGAACCTTAAAATTAGGCAGCGCCATTATTTCTCTAGTAGGATTGTTCTTTATAATCACCGGTTATTTAAATATCTTAGGCGTGTACTGGATCATTTTACCCACCATTTGTTTGGAATTTGGGATTGCACTGGTATTTCCTAACGCATTTATGGGGGCAGTCGCTCCTTTTCCTCAAACCATTGGCGCCGCCGGGGCCATTTACGGTTGTTTACAAGTGGCGATTACTTTTAGCTGTAGTATCGTAGTGGCGATCATCGATGAATCCTCACAATTACCGATGGGAATCCTATTATTTATTGCGGCAATTTTAGGCTGGTTGGTTTACCGCTTACTTAAAAGACCCACTTGGGAGCCTGTTGACATATCTAGCAGTAAGGGGGCAAGTCTTGAGTAGGGATCAAGTCTTGACACCCTAAACATTGAACCTGAATAAGATCACATCGCCATCTTGCACTACGTATTCTTTTCCTTCTAAACGCCACTTTCCTGCTTCTTTGGCCCCTTGTTCACCTTGGAAGCGAATATAATCCTCGTAACCGATGACTTCAGCGCGAATAAAACCTTTTTCAAAATCAGTATGGATCACGGCTGCTGCCTGAGGGGCTCTGATGCCTTTAGCAATAGTCCAAGCGCGCGCTTCCTTAGGCCCGGCTGTGAAATAAGTCTGTAATCCCAATAATCGATATCCAGCTCTAATCAACCGATTTAATCCTGGTTCCTCTAACTCTAAGCTGGCTAAAAACTCTTTTTGTTCCGCTTCTGCGAGTTCAACAATTTCTGATTCCAGAGCCGCGCAAATAGTCACGACTTCAGCTCCGGTTTCTTGAGCATATTTTTGCACTCTTTCCAATAAAGGATTATGATTCATGCCCTTTTCATCGACATTAGCGACATAAAGCATCGGCTTCATAGTCAACAACTGTAATGGTTCAATTATGGCTAATTCTTCTGGGTTCAGATTGAGTACTCTCGCTGGTAGAGCCTGATCAAGCTGTAACTTGATTCTTTCCAGCAATTCAAGCGCTAGTTTTCCGGCTTTATCTAATCCTTTTTTAGCTTCTTTCGCTGCTTTTTGTAAGGCTTTGTCAACGGCTACCAAATCCGCCAATGCCAGTTCGGTGTGAATTACCTCAATATCGGCTAAAGGATCTACCTTACCAGCGACATGGACTACGTCATCATTTACAAAACAACGAACCACATGCGCAATCGCCTGAGTTTCCCGGATATGGGCTAGGAATTGGTTACCCAACCCTTCCCCTTGAGCGGCTCCTGCGACTAAGCCGGCAATATCTACAAATTTCATAGTGGCAGGGACAATTTGTTTGGATTGGGCAATTGCAGCAATCTTCTGCAGACGCTCATCCGGCACGGGCACAATACCTACATTAGGCTCTATGGTGCAAAAAGGATAATTAGCCGCTTCGATGCCCGCTTTAGTCAAAGCGTTAAATAAAGTGGACTTGCCCACATTGGGTAAGCCGATAATGCCACATTTAAAACCCATATAAACCTGTTCTATAAATTACAGCTATTCCCGCTGAAGACAGCGGGAATAGCTTCGTTGTTTTTATCCTGCGCTTAGGTTTGCCTAAGCGCAGGAATGAAGGGGGGAGAATCGCGGTTCTCCCCCTTGCGATCCCTCATCGCGTAAGGTGAAGTTCCCTTCAGTGGGAACTCCCGTCATAAATTATGTAAATAACGAAATGCCTTGTCCACTTGACCGGAGATCATATCTGGAATAACGGCTAAAGATTCGTCAATTGATTGCATGATTTGGGTATGATCTTGGGCCGAAGGTTCTGTTAGAACGTAAGGGGTTACTTGATCGCGGTTTCCCGGATGACCTATGCCGATGCGCAGCCGGTAAAACTCATTACTTCCCAAACACTGGATAATATCTCGCAAACCGTTATGTCCGCCATGGCCACCCCCTGATTTAAGCCTTACCGTACCAGCCGGAAAGTCTAATTCATCATGCGCCACTAAGATTTCCTTAGGAGCAATCTTGTAAAAATGAGCCATTGCCTGCACCGCCCGGCCACTTTCATTCATAAAGGTGCTGGGGATCAGCAACCAGCATGGGGGATCAGATTGCGGCAACAACGCCACTTGTCCAGAAAATTTATTTTCCGAACGAAAATTTAGATTGTGTTTAGTAGCCAATTCGGTCAAAAGCCAAACACCTACGTTGTGGCGAGTTTTGGCATATTTGAGACCTGGGTTTCCTAAACCTACTATGAGCTTCATCGTAATCATTCACCAAGTCTAGAGGATCAAGGACTTGACCCTCATGAACGACGGATACCTGCATTGCAAGAATTATTCTTCAGATTCCTGCTTCTTCTCTTCCAAAATCTCAGTAACTGGCGCTTCAGGAGCAGCGGTTTCGCTAGCCAGTTCTTCAGCGGTAGGAATGTACGGTTTCAGAACACTGACCACAGGGTGGTTATGCTCTTCATCGGAAATCGAAACCGCTAACTCTACCCCGTTAGGTAAGATCAAATCAGAAAGATGCAAAGAATCTCCCATATCTAATTTGGAGATATCCAGTTCTATATATTGAGGTAAGTCTGCAGGTAAACATTGAATTTCAATTTCGGTTAGATGATGGGACAAAATTCCCCCGCCTTTGATTCCAGGAGAATCTTCATTTCCTGCTAGATGGATAGGCACTTCCATTGCTAGTTTTTTGTTCATATCAATTCGTAGAAAGTCGACATGCAGCACTTTTGGCCGGCTGGGATGACGCTGCACTTGCTTTAAGACCGCCTTTAGCTCGCCATGACCTTGTATACTTAACGTTAAAATTCGGGAGTAAGTCGCTTCATCAGCCAGAGCGTTATTGAGCTCTTTTGCTGCAAAATGCACAATTTGGTTTTCTTGGCCGGCGCCATAAATAACTCCAGGAATTTGTTCCAAATTTCGCCGTATACGACGCACACCTCTTTTACCTAATTGATCTCTTAGTTGTGCGTTCAAGACATTATTTTTCATGACTTTCTCCGGTTCTAATCCGAGGTTATTATAAAGAGAGGGTATTTTACCTGATTGCATGGAAAAATCCAGGGGTCTTGACCCTTAATCCAAAAACATTGAACTGACGGATTCTTTATGATCAATGCGAGAAATTGTTTCAGCAATTAAACGGCTTAAGGAAACTTCTCTTATTTTAGGGTTGGCCAGAGCTTGCTGCGATAAGGGAATGGTGTCCCCTACCACCAACTCATCTAATACGGAGCTGCTGATATTTTCTAAAGCTTTGCCAGATAAAACCCCATGAGTGCAATAAGCCCGCACTGATTCCGCCCCCGCTTCTTTCAAAGCATGCGCCGCAGTGCAAAGTGTGCCGGCGGTATCCACTAAATCATCCACAATCACACAATGCCGCCCAGCCACGTCTCCGATTACATTCAATACTTGCGTTTGATTCGGCGATGGTCGACGTTTGTCAATAATGGCTAAATCAGTATCATTGAGTTGTTTTGCAATCGCGCGAGCACGGACCACACCACCCACATCCGGAGAAACCACAGTCAGTTTGGAATACTTATTAGGCAGAAAATCGCCTTCCATCAACTCGCGGCTGGAATAAATATTATCCACCGGCATGTAGAAAAATCCTTGAATTTGATCGGCATGCAAATCCACTGTAATCACTCGGGAAATTCCAACCGAAGCCAATATATCAGCGACTACCTTGGCAGAAATGGGTACTCTGGAAGAGCGAACCCTTCGATCCTGACGTGAATAGCCAAAATAAGGAATCACCGCGACAATGGTGCTGGCTGAAGCACGGCGAAATGCATCGGCCATCAAACATAACTCCATCAAGGTATCATTCACCGGCGCACAAGTGGATTGCAGAATAAAAACATCCCGGCCACGAACGTTTTCCTGAATTTCAATTTGAATTTCACCATCACTAAAATGGCCTACGTGAATTCGTCCTAACGGTTTATTCAAATGCGCACTAATTTTTTTGGCAAGATCAGGGTTAGCATTGCCGGTAAAAAGTTTTAAATCCACAACTTTCTCTTTTGATTGACTATCTGACCTGGGGTGCCAGGATTCGAACCTGGGAATGCCGGGATCAAAACCCGGTGCCTTACCGCTTGGCGACACCCCAACGGAACACAGGCATTTTGCTTGTTGCCTAAAGAGCTGTCAAGACGTTATTTCTTGGAATGTGTTCTTTCCATTAATACAGTGACATGATCAGGATATTTGGTTACCGCGCCGGTGACTACGTCTACAATGACTCCTGGCCAGAATATAATGTTACCAATAGTCCATTTGTCAAATGTAGCGCCGGTACCGACCGCATTTTGCTCATATCCAGGAGCGGTACATTCAGTATGTAAAGCGCCCTGACCTTTATTAATTAATAAGCTGCTAGGATTGCCCTTAAGAACGTAAGTATTATTTTTACTGTCTTTCAGCACACATCTAGCATTAGGAATACGCTGTTGGGTATTTTGATCAATCGCTTGGACATAGATAGTTTGAGTGGTTCCAGAAACCAACGAGGCACAGCCAGAAGCCAATATTGCTAATGAAACTGCACCGGCTATTTTCAATTTTTGAGCCATCTTGTTCATAAATTCTCCCATTAATATAAGTGATTGTAAGCAAAAGCAGTTTCATGTTGCCAGAAAATATGTAAAAAATCAATTGAAATTATTGACTATATTCAGTTTCAGTGTTAAAATTTTGCCCATTTAGTTTTCTAAGTCAAACCACCCACAAAGGTAAAATTATTATGAAAAAATTAACTTTAATCAGCTTAATTGCCGGAAGTCTAGGGGCTACCCCAGCATTTGCTTATGTTGAACGGGCCTTTCCTCCGGTGAATCCAGTATACGGCTTAAACACTTTTTATGTTTCAGGTGATTTTGGCGCAGGCGCTTTAGCAACCCCAGCTAAAAACCTTCCTGACACCTCTGACACCGTAAGCTCTAGTTACTTTAACACTTTCTTCAGCGGTGGCGGCAGCATAGGTTATCGTCGCGCCATCAACCCTATGTTCTCTTTAGGAGTAGAAGGTGGTTACGATTATAATGGTAAAGCTCAATACAAACAAAGCTATGCTTATTATCCCCCTTACTATGGTGAAGATACCATAACTAATAACATTACTTCACAAGATTTCCATCTTTTAAGTACCGGAACGTTTTACTTCTATAATGGATTTAATGTGTTTGGCAAAGCGGGTGTAGCGGATGTCCACCAAACTTTAAGAGTCAACTACAACAACCCTTGGGATATCGTGCCGGTGAACTTAGGTGATGAGACTACCAATGCATATAAACCTATGGTCGCAACCGGTATAGGCTACAGCTTCCGTAATGTGGATATTTATGCGCAATACTCCCATATTTTTGGCGACAATGCTCAAGATTTCTCTGATTTATTTAATTCAGACGGCACTATGAAAATTGTCAGTGTCGACACTTTTAAATTGGGTTTTGCTGTCGGGATTAAAGTATAATTTTAGTCGCCAGGGACGGCAAAATATGAGCAAAAGGGCAGCTTTTTTAGTAGATCTAAAAAAGGATTTGAAAATTTTAGAATTTGCTTTGGATGGCAACCCTCTTGATTTATATGCTAACCCTTTGCTCATGCAAATAACTTCCTTCCACAGCACCACTATCCCTTTTATATTGGCCGCACTCAAAAATAACTATCCGGATCTGCATTTAAATTCAATCTATATTCAATATCATTCTCCTCCTTGAATGTTGTTCTTTTCATTTTCTTTAAAGCCATTTGTGTCAACACACGAATGACATGGCTACGATTTGCCATAAGATTTATTGAGCAATGGGATTTCCTGCAACCCAACAAGCAGAGCACGAATTTCTAAACCGGAAAGAAAGGTCGTTTTGTGTTTTAAATCTTTACCCCTTATCCCAGCCGTCTTGCGTTGTGGTGCTGTTGTGGACGATTACCCTTGCTCGGTTAGAAGCATTCCGAAATCAATGATACGGGAAAAAAAACCACTTTCGATGACATCTTCGGTCACGCCATTGACGTGAATCAATACCGGCCAGATGGAAAATTCTTTTTTAGCTTGTAGGCGGTCTATTTTTTCTTTAACTTGTTTCACCACCTCCATCCCGATTTTTTCCTTGGAAAATTTAATTTCACACAAATGCAAGGAATTGTATTTTGTTTGGATGAGATAATCGATTTGACAACCCGGATGGGTACGAGTTGGACGCTGAAAAAAAGGATTATCCATAACGACGTCATCAGTCCGTAAATTAAGAAGTCGCTGAACGCTGCCGCGATTATTTAATACTAAATTTTCAAATTGCAAGCCCATAACCCCATCCCAACCAGGAGGATGAGTCAATGCGTTTTGCAAAATTTGATGTTGATGAGGCTCAATGACTTTGAGATAAAAACGTAAATAATTATCTTTCAAACGAAAACGACTTAACTTACTGATCTTGGCATTATTTAAGTTCCAGGTAAAATCTTGAGCGACGTATCCTGTGGTTACTAAATCTTCCAAATAGGTGCTGATGGTCCCACCTTTTTTCATACCAAGAGCATCACTGATTTGATCGAGATTTGCCATACCTTTCGCCAGTCTCGACACAATTTTTTGATAGGAGCCACTACGCTTTGAAAACAAATCTGAAAAAATATACTTAAATTCTTTGACTTCAAGATAGCACAATTTTGTCACCAAATCAAAGAAATTATAATTTGGTGACAAAAATAATGATCTCAAAATTGTCACTAAATCAATAAAAATAAAATTTAGTGACAAGTTATTCCCAAGCAGTGCCTAAACATAAAATTAAGGCTAGTGCATTAATAAACCTAACATCGCTAAGATAGCAAAGGCGGATTCAAGCGTGATATTTTTCTCCTGGCGTTCAAAGCGGTTCACTGTGGGTGTACTAACGCCAACCAACGCCGCCAATTGTTTCTGAGTTAATCGGGATTCCTTGCGTCGTTTTATGGCCGCTTTGACAATAGCCGACCAATCAAGCTGAAACTGCTTTTCCATCTTTTCTCCATAAAATTGATAATATTTTTTTTCATTATTGTTTGGCCATTACAGCATTGCTGTACAGCATCTTTGGCAGCAGGTAAACGCTTTTCAATTTCTTCTACGGCTAAAAATATCGCGCCATCTTTTAAGGAGAATTCTCTCCCAAGCGCGATCAAATTTTTAGGTTTAAGCTGACCAATAATTCTATCTGCTGCTTTGTCTAATGCCAAAGCAATGGTTTGATAAGGTTTATATATTGCCGCTGCCACTTGATCATAATTTGGGGTCAATCTGAGTCCTTCCGATGTATACATCAAAGCAAAATTTTTGAAATGCATATCGGTATTTCCAAGCAAAAGACCCACTAAAATACGCTTATACAGACGATAGACTTCAGACGGTAAACAATTTTCGGTTTTATAAATAAAATCTGCCATATCTCTGTAGTTGCCATCATATTTTTCAAATGTTTGATGGTTTAATAATGAATTAAATTCTTCAAAGTGAACCTTTTCTTTTCCACTGGTTCGATCAAATCTTTTAATAATTAAAACTTCCTCACCAAGTCCATCCAATCCATCCAGTTTAGCTTCAACAATTGAATCTTCCGGCAATAGCGCTTTACAGGCGCACAAGGTAATCCATTCGTTATAAACGATATCGTTGATAGATTCTGACGGCAATTTAGCGATATGGGTGCTGATTTCTCCTTGTTGAGCAAAACGCAATTGGTTTTTTTCTTCTACCAATAACACTTTGGGTTGAATGCCGGATAAAGACGCGCGATTTTTAAATAGCGCCATATTTTTAGGATCTTCCGTTCCTAGTTTTTCTGAATATAATGGCGGCGTCTCAGGATCAATTATTGACACTGCTCCGGCACAATCCACGCCAAATCCTAATAGTAACTCAAACCGGCTACAAGTCCGCTTGCCTAGCAGTCGCCGCTGCGCTTCCTCCATCCAACCTTCAGCAGCTAGGTTATCAAAAAAAGCTGGCAGAAACTGTTCCGTAATGACCGCTTTTTCGCTTAACGGCAGGGTGTGGGCAATCGGTGGATTTTTTGAATTTAAATAACTTTCATGGTAAATAAAAGCATAACGCTCTCCTAGTTCCTGACGAAGGTACCCAGCGAATTGATCCTTATAAAATACTTTTGCCCATAGCAATTTGGCCATAACACACTCAAATAAAATATATTTGTTTTTATTAGAAATAAAACACAAAAATAAAACATATTTTATTTTACCATTAAAATCCTGCAAATGCCAGCTTTCAGAAAAGCCTGGCCTAGCTCTTCTCGCGAGAAATAATTAAGGTTAGTTTTGATGATGTAATAAATATTCTTCAGCTGCAAATAAGGTAGAGCCGGTATAGAAAGCCTTCACTCAAGCCGGAGGGTATATCGAATCCAACTTATGAGCGAATCAGTGGCGCTAGCAGCAAAAAGTCAGGAATGATGATTCTGTTAGGACTCACTATTTTTGTTGCTATTTTCGCCCTTATTTTAAAGCTGATACCCCAATCAGCGCCTACGTTTTCACTCAGCAAGTCCCGCTGAAGCGCCTATTTTAACCTATGAATACGCCATTCTTTGACAACGATTCTTGCGGAAATGTCTGCCCTATTAAGCTCGATCACTTCTGGTAAATCTACACCCTGAATGGTGTGATAATTAGAGTATTGCACCAACCAACCGTTTTGCCGCAAGGACGTTAAATGGCCATAGCGATCATACTGAGTGCTTTGAGTAGGCCCGGGCGCAGGCAAACCTCT
The DNA here is from genome assembly GCA_963795715.1 of uncultured Pseudomonadota bacterium. GTDB lineage: Bacteria > Pseudomonadota > Gammaproteobacteria > Coxiellales > Coxiellaceae > JAFEDN01. The sequence continues at coordinate 648,152 of CAWCIY010000003.1, read as the reverse complement.
GGCCCAATACCATAATGAAGGTATTGGCAGGGACCAGCCTAAATTCCTTTGCATTAATGCTTCAGGAGTGGCTGCACTGATCGGAGCCTGGTTTCCTTTTTGCAGAGTAACTCTATTGGGTCTGCCAGTGATAGTGACAGCCGCCAAATTTAGAGAAGAAGATAAATTAACGTGGTAATTATAGGGACCGACTTGCTGCCAATTATACCGCATGATCATCGGTGATTGCCGGCCTTGCTGAATGCTGATAGCACCGCTGGCGTTCCATGATCTAACCGTCGTCAACTGCGTTTGCCGCTCATTAACCGTTTTACTTTGGAATGAGCCTGCTTGTTGCGGTGGGGTAGCCGTACTGACGCAACCAGTCAGAAATGCCGCCAGCGAGATGACACTAAGACGTTTCATGATTATAATACCTCCCTGTAAAAAAAGCTTTGGATAAACATCATGCCTTTATTTACCTGCGGAATCAACCACCAAACCACACCGATTGCCATTCGAGAGCGATTGGCGTTTAATAGCGAACAAATTAAAGCTATTTTAAATGACTTATGCCGTATGGAAGCTGTCAACGAGGCAGTGCTGCTTTCCACTTGTAACCGTACCGAAATCTATATGCACGGCCCCAAACCAGAATCGGCACAAGTTTGGTTTCGTCAACAATCCAGTGTTGCCAATATAAATATGGATGTGCATTGTTATTTGCACCAAGATCAAGCAGCAGTAAAACACTTATTAAGAGTCAGCAGCGGCTTGGATTCTATGGTATTGGGTGAAACGCAGATATTGGGTCAAATTAAGCAAGCATACCAGTTGGCTTGCGAAACGGGTGCCGCCGGACAGCAGTTGCAACACTTATTTCCAGCTATGTTTGCCGCCAGCAAAACCATTCGAAATGAAACTCAAATTAGCGCCAACCCTATTTCTATGGCCTACGTTTCCGTACAAACCGCCAAACGTATCTTTACCAATCTATCGCAATGCCAAGTATTACTGATCGGCGCTGGTGAATTGATGGAGTTGATGCTACATCATCTCCGTACTCATGGGGTGCATAAGATCATGATTGCCAACCGTGATCTAAATAAAGCGACGCGATTATTAGGTGGCGAGCCGGGCAACGTTTTTCGGATCAGTGAAATTCCCTCTTGCCTATCGCAAGCGGATATTGTGGTGACCGCTACTGCAAGCCAATTACCTATTATTGGTAAAGGCATGGTGGAAAGAACTCAGAAAAATAGAAAGCATCGCCCCATGCTCATGATAGATTTAGCAGTGCCTAGAGATATTGAACCTGAAGTGGGCAAATTAGCCGATATTTATCTTTATAATATGGATGACTTACAAACCATTATCGAAACCAACTCTAAACATCGGCGTTTGGCGGCACAGCAGGCAGAAGCTTTAGTGGAGATGCAAACGGCTCACTATATGCGGCAATTACAAATTGCCAGTATCAGTGATTTCATCACTCAATTTCGAAGCTTAGCTGATCAACATCGAGAAGAAGCATTGGCCAAAGCCTTAGCGGATTTAAAGCAGGGTCGAGATCCCTTCGAAGTCGCAACCCAGTTGGCTAATCAGCTTACCAACAAATTGCTGCATCATCCGACCATTAAATTACGTCAATTAGCTTATCACCAACAGGCTGAAGCTCTGCTTTTAGCCAAACAGATATTACTATCTGAGTCAGAATAGTATAAAATACCCGCATTTCCCGCTGAAGACAGCGAGAAATGCTCCTGGTTTATATCCTGCGCATTAGCAAAGCTACGCTCGGAATGAAGGGGGAGAATCGCGGTTCTCCCCCTTCAACTCCCATCGCGCAGAGTCAATTCCCGTTACTGGGAATTGCTGATAAAATGTTATTAGAAAAAATATGAAGATATGAAAGACTCCTTACAAAAAAAACTGACCACTTTGGCAAACCGGTACGAAGAAATCGGACGCTTATTAAGCGATTCTGACACTATTCGCGATCAGGATCGTTTTCGTGAACTCAGCAAAGAGTATGCGCAACTAGAACCTTTGGTACACTGTTTTCGAGCCTACCAAACCAATTTGTCAGCATTCAGCGCTGCTCAAGAGTTATTGAAAGATTCCGAATTCAGACGCATGGCTGAGGAAGAAATTTCTATTCTCACCGAGCAAAAGCAAGCCTTGGAAGAACGGTTAAAAACTTTGCTCATTCCCAAAGATCCCAATGACGAACGTAATGTGTTCTTAGAAATTAGAGCAGGCACAGGCGGCAGCGAAGCCGCATTATTCGCTGGAGACTTGTTTCGAATGTATAGCCGTTTTGCTGAAACCATGGGTTGGCGGGTATCGGTCGTTTCGGAACACGTGGGTGAACAGGGCGGATACAAAGAAATCATTGCCCGAATTGAAGGCCAAGGAGTTTATTCGCAATTAAAATTTGAATCCGGCGCCCATCGAGTGCAGCGTGTACCGGCTACGGAAGCCCAAGGCAGAATCCATACTTCTGCCTGCACCGTTGCCATTATGCCGGAAGCGGAGGAGCTGGAAGCGGTTAAAATCAACTTAGCGGAATGCCGGATTGATACTTTCCGTGCTTCCGGTGCGGGCGGCCAACATGTTAATAAAACCGATTCTGCGATCCGTATTACTCATTTACCCACTGGAATTGTAGTCGAATGCCAGGATGAACGCTCTCAGCATAAAAATAAAGCGCGTGCACTTTCGTTATTACAATCCCGGATTATGGCGGCGCAACAAGCCGAGCGAGCGAAAAAAGAAGCGGCTACCCGCAAAAGCTTAGTCGGCAGCGGAGATCGTTCCGAACGCATACGCACCTATAATTTTCCCCAAGGACGGGTCACTGATCACCGCATCAGTTTAACTTTATATTCACTCGAATATATTATGGAAGGAAAACTACAACAGTTAATCGATCCCCTGATTCGCGAGTTGCAAGCAGAACAATTGGCCAGTTTGGATGAAGAAATCTAAAATCATTGCCGAACAGATAAAAAAAATTTCCGATACTCCGCGTTTGGATGCAGAATTATTGGTGGCCGAAGTACTAGGGCAATCTCGTTCTTGGTTAATTACGCATGGAGACCAAGTACTTTCTTCAGAACAAGAAACTCAACTCCAAAAAATGTTAGCACGCCGCCTCGAGGGCGAACCCATGGCCTACATTTTAGGTCATAAAGAATTTTGGAGCCTGGAATTAAAAGTAAATCCCCATGTTTTAGTACCTCGTCCGGAAACCGAGCATCTGGTTGAATGGGTTTTGGACCAGTTCACTGCTGATCAACCTTTACATCTTGCCGATTTAGGTACGGGTTCAGGAGCGATCGCTTTAGCCATTGCCTCTGAACGTAGTCAATGGCAAGTGGATGCCACCGACTTCTCTGTAGAAGCATTAAAATTGGCTAAGTTAAATGCCGCGGCTCATCATCTGAAAAATGTCGACTTTTACCAAGGCGTATGGTGCCAAGCATTGCCACAGAAAAACTATGACGTCATTCTCAGCAATCCGCCCTATATTGCCGAGGACGATTCTCATTTAGAAGATTTAAAATTTGAACCCAGAGGCGTTATTGTTGCTGGAAAAGATGGGCTCAGTGAAATTCGTCAAATCATTCAACAAGCGCCGGAATATTTGGCGCCCAATGGTTATCTGGTATTAGAACATGGTTTCAACCAAGCTACAGAAATTATGTCTTTGCTAAAAAATCAAGGATTTACGGATATTCAAAGCCATAACGATTTAGCCAATTTGCCCCGTTTCATCACTGCTAAATATTGTCATCCCGCGACTTGATTGCAGGATCTAGAGGAGCACCCGGTCACAATATGATAAAATAATCGGATGTCACAGATACAGACCCCCACCGGCGTTTTACTCATTAATTTGGGCACACCCGCTGGTCCCGGTAAAAAACAGGTTCGCGCTTATTTAGCAGAATTTCTCAATGATCCGCGCGTCATTGAGTTGGCTACTCCCTGGCGGCAAATTCTAGTGAAGGGATTTATTCTCCCATTCCGTCCTAAAAAATCGGCTCATGCCTATCAGCAAATTTGGACTGCACAAGGTTCACCGTTGGCGGTGTACAGTCAACAATTGGTTGAGACTGTTAGCCAAGCCTTAGGGAATAGCTATGCAGTGGAATTAGGTATGCGTTATGGAAAACCTAGCATTCCATCCGCATTACAAAAATTATTGCAAAAAAAATGTCGAAAGATATTGGTTTTACCGTTATTTCCACAATATTCTTCGGCGGCGACCGGCTCGGCACTGGCTAAAACATTACAGGAATTGCATTCACTGTCCGACATCCCTGCAGTGACCTTGCTCAATTCTTTCTTTGATCATCCCGCTTTTATTGATGCTTGGAAAACCGTTATTTTAGAACAGACCTCTCATCTCCAACCCGATATGTGGATCTTTAGCTACCATAGTCTTCCCATCCGGCGTGGGAATTATTTAGGGTATCGGCAGCAGTGCTTAGACACTTCGCGCTTATTAGCCGATTCTTTAAAACTTCAATCAAATCAATATCGGGTGGGTTTTCAATCCCGGCTGGGCCGTACACCTTGGATTCCCCCTTACACCGATCATCTTTTAACGGAACTGGCCGGGCAAGGTATAAAAAATATCGCCATTGCCTGTCCTTCTTTTGTCACCGATTGCCTTGAAACCTTAGAAGAAATCGGCATTCGGGCTCGAAAACAATGGCAAAGTCTCGGCGGAGAAAATTTCACTTTAGTTTCCTGCCTCAATACTCATCCGGTCTGGGTGAAAGCGTTATGTGAGATCATTCAAAAGCTTTAAATTACTTCTTTTCAAATCACAGTAAAAATTTTCATGGAGGGCTAGACAAAGAGGAGTGCTCACTCATTAGCCCCCGTTCGTCAATAGGCAAAGCCGCTTAAAAAATAGCTCAGCATACTTTGAAATAAGTACCGATAAACGCATCTTAGTTTTCAATAGCATTAAATTTTATATTCATTTATGATATAACTGTCCAAATTTCTAAAAATTCTTCTAAGATAATAATACACAGCGTGAGAATACAATATGAGCAAAAATAATTTTATTGACCTAGCATCGGCTATATCATCACCCACAGTTGACGCTCGTTATTCCTCTTATTTCAAATCGGGAACTTGCTGCTTCACAACAGTTAAGAATTTAATAGAATGTTTTTGTAAAGAAGAAAAAAAAAATCGAAGAAAAAGTTAAAAATAGCAATGATAACTTTACTAAAAGTAAAGTAATAAAAGAATTGCTTAATCAATCTGAAAGCGGATCTAAAACAAAGCATGCTTTTTTTTCTTTTAATCATCCGGCGCTAACCCATATATATTTAATTGAAAAGGTGTGGGATGGAAAAAAATTTATTTATAAATTACGTCACTCATATGCAAGTGAATTTACTCTTTCACAATGGGAAGGGCTTGCTCCTTGGCCTGACAGTAAGTCTGACAACCAATGTCCACAAATTTTTCAATCATATCGAGGCAAGATATTAACAAAAAATGAAATCGAAATATTTTTGGATGATATAATAGTTGAGTGTGAAACAGTGAAAAATAAAAGAATATCAGATTTAAAAGCGAAGGAAATGAATGGTGAAAATTTAGCTTTTACAGTCGAATATCTGGCCGAATTTACTTCATATTCTTATTTAGAATTTCACTCAATTGACACTAGTAAACTTAATCAACTCGACCAGCAGAAGTTGCAGTTAATCATATTTAGAAAAATCTATAAGGCATTATTAGAGAGTCAAAGCGGATGGATAAAGAGTAATTTTTTAGCCAAAAATATTAATAAAAATGACCGTGAATTATTAATTGAAATAAATTCTTATGTAAAGAATAATCCCAATAGTAGAACGGCAGCAGCATGGGATTTAACAAAAAAATATTCTCACGACTATGATGCTAATAGCACTGAGCTGTTTCAAGAAATTTATCAGTACTCTTTTAAGCAAAGAATTTTAAGTAGATCACAATTGTTCGGAACCTTCTGGAGAAAGAATACTATAGAAGATAAGTTTAGCGAAAAAAAAGATATAGGAGAAATTATAAAAAAACATGAGAAAAATAATCCTTATAGTAGGACAGCGATTATTTGTAGAAATCTAAGAGCGAAGCTTTAACAGATTTTTTCTGGAAAAATAAAACATGAACTCTAACCGATAATGGTAAAAATGTGAAGTTTCGGGAATTATTTTTGCATTCCTAATTTTCAATTTTTAAAAAATGTTTTGGAAATTTGATGTTCTCGTGTTCGGAGCCCTTCAGACAGCCATAAACATATTGACTTCCAATCCCTCAGAACCTCACCTAAAGATAATTCAGGCATTATAGCTAACTCAATTTGACGATACATAAATCGGAATTCTGACCAAAGATTTTTTTAAAAACTACATCGGCTTTCGGATCAACCCACATTCCTGCGATCTTTTTTGAAGTTTTACAATTAAGTTATCAATAAAAATCAGCAGGTTAATAAATTTCACCACGTCATTGCGAGCACCCCACCCCCAAAGAAGATGGGGAAATATTAGAAAAGACGCGCTCTACCCCTCCCTCTCCCCCGTACTCGGGGGAGAGGGTCGGGGTGAGGGGGCTCAAAAATTTAACAAATGCCCTCACCCTAACCCTCTCCCGGGTACGGGAGAGGGGACAAGAGCGTCATTGGAAGCGCTAGCGAAGCAATGACTAATAAAGTGGCTAGTATGATTTATTTAATCAGAAAAAATCTAAAAGATCGCAGGAATGTAGGGATCAAGATAGTGCGCCGTGGTTATTCTCCTTTTTGTATAAAAAATTATAAAATTTGCACAAACCTATTTAGCAAATTTGCAAGCCTGCTGACACTATTTAGTGCCGCCCTGGCCTTCGCCAGGGGGCAAGGACAATTAGCGTATTTCTACGAACAATAACTGGCAATGATAGCTTCTAAATCTTGATGAAGTCCACAAGGTTTTAATACATTATCTTTTAACGAAAGATTCAATCTTAAATTAGCCTGGCCCCAATATTCTTTAAAGAAGGATTCTGCATCCTTAGCATACTCCCAATATTTTTTAAAATGGGTCTGCAAAATCTTTGCTGTTCGGGTTTCAGGATAACAAACTCCGTATGCAAGAATTTCCTTAAAAGTTAGTTTTTGTGGAGTTTCTAGATTTATAAGATCAACCATCTCTTGTCGTTTATGGAAAAAGAGAGAAAAGTAACCCCTTGATTTAAAAAAACGGCTTTTGTCTCTATCTTGCTGGTATAATGCCTTAAAGATCGTTACAGAGGGGCAATATTCAGTCAAAACCATTTCTTTATCGGGTAATCCTTTTTTTTCCGCTATTTCAATAAAAGGCAAAATATTTTTTATTTGCACATATAAATTAAGAATAGGTTTTTTTTTAATTTTTTTTCCGAATAATTGCATGTAATCGCTTTTCTCTTCTAATTTATCTTTTACACTATCTATTAAGTACAAAAAATGTCTAAGTTCTTTTACCGCTGTGGTTACCTCAACACAATTGCATCCTCCTTCTTTAGGAAGTTTACAGGGATCCCTAAACCTGTTACCGCCTTGTGCTAAGACACGAAGAGAATCCAAGACGGGTAAGAAAGGGAAGAGAGGAACTTTATGGCAAAATTGTGTCTGAAGCAGATGGTAATTATAGACATCCAGTAGAAGGTCGGCCCCTTCAATTAAATCTAGTGCACTATCTACAGCATTTGTAATATGTTTTGATTCACCAAGTAAATCTTGGGCTCTTTTTTGTAAATTTCTCATTTTAATTACCTAAATATTTTATTTTTTTATGACCTTCCGCCCGTAAACGCAAATATTGTCTAGTTCTGTATCATATCCTAAATGATCAAGAATTTTTTAAAAACTACCTCCTCTGCTTAAAATTTCGGACTTGACCCCCTACGAGCTGTAAATTATATATTTGCGTAGGTAGCTGGTACGAATTTCTTTTCACTCTCATTGCTAAATCTTGCCAATCTACCTTCAAGGTGTATAACTCCCACTGCAAGAGCGCCGGAAATATTTCTTACAGTTCTTACGTGTGCTCTTGTTCTTTCGGGCAGAAAATTCTGAAGATGATGCAAAAATATAGCACACCCGCCAAAACCAATACTTGCTCCTCTAGTAGGGTGGTTAATCATTGCATCGTATAAACCACAAGCCATAATTACTAAACCGCCGACCACACCTCCTATTCCCGGTGTAGGTTGATTGGGCACTTGAATGTTACGCATATTTTAATCCTATTCTTTATTATAATATTAAACCTAAGTTATTTAGCGTCGTTAAATAATGAGATTAGTGTACCTAATAAGGATGTAAAAATCAAATTTTCGCTTATCGAAATTAAAAAATGCTTTGTCAAAATAGCGCCATCAGATAGCTTCCCCTCCTTGTGAGTATTAAACCTAAAATCGTTGCAACAGCACCACAACGCAAGACGGCTGGAATAAGGGCCCAGACCGTGCTTGCGCATGACTGGGATTTTGCTTGCGAGCCCTTACTTTTCCAAAGGCTTTTGCTGTAGAATACACAGCGCAGCATAGCTCGAGGCAACACAGATAGCTGAACGCTACCCGATATGCAGATGTTTGGAAAAATATTTAACTCCGAAATGGAGATCGGACGGTTTGAAGAAAAACCATGGCAACCGCATTGAACTAGAACGTACGCAAAACGTTCAATTTTGCCTCAGATTGGACGAAAAAATGACCGAAAAAGCGGAGCATAGATGGCTATGTGAGCATTTTGAGGGCATTTTTTCGTTCAATCTGAGGCAAAAGTGGACGTTAGTTGGTTTCAATGCGTTTGCCATGGAAGAAAAACCGAAATCGCTTACAATGACAACAGCCATGTTAACTTCCTTTTTAAGCTAATGTGGTTAGTGCCGGCGGAATTTCTGAGGTTCTGTCGTCACGCTCGTATTATGATATGTTTATTTTATTAAAAACAACAAAAAAATGATGAATGAGGATTTATGATTCAAAGTAAAATAATAAAAGCCAGTAAAAAACTATTGTTCACTTTTTTAATTGTTCATTTTTTGCCTGTAATGAGCATAGCAGCGCCCATTACGAATTCTGAAAAATTGTCTCCTTTATTTACTTTTTATCAAAAAGAAAATATTGCTCCAGATTCGCAACCGCCTTTAAAATATGTAAATAAAAAAGATCTACCACAACCTTATCAATTTTTATTAACACAACCATTGATGACTATGGGAATAGCCCAGTATTATCAACGCACTCCCAAAGTACGAACCCCTTTGTATGTAGAAAATAATCGCAACCAAAAAACATATTCACGGGCTATCATCATGATTGTCGATAACAATAAAACCAGGAATAACGCCATTCTCGCGGATAAAAATAATGAGAGTTCTATTGTCGAATTGGGTTTAATCACTATGAATTTTAGCGCCTTACCTGACAGTGTGGTGAACGGGGTTTTGCATAGCCAAATTCCTTTTGGAGCGTTATTAGTTAAAAATAACATCAAAACACAGGATGCTGATATGATTTTTTTCAGCTTAACCTGTACTAAAGATTTTTCTAAATTACTGAATTGCCCTTTAGGTAAGGTTCTATATGGTCGCACCAATACTTTAGTACGTGTTGACAACGGACAATGGGTGGCGCATGTGGTAGAAATTTTAAGCGGGATTCAAAACTAAACTTATACGCGAGCGTTTCTTGGAAGAATGTGGTAATTATTAAAATCTTGCATTACAATTTTCTTATGAAAAAAACACCCTTAGGCATTAGCCTGTTAGAAATTTTGATGGTTTTGGCCATTGCTACGGTTATTATCTCGACCGCAGTAGATTTCTATGTGCAAAGCACTCAGTCCACCAAAGTTTCCGCAGCCGCTAATTTAATCGAACAAATCAATAAAGCTGGGCATGAATGGCTAAAAATCCCCAACGCCAACGGGGTGTATCCTCGAGATTTTAGTGGTCTAAACACCGCTCCAGATGGTAACGGCTTAAGTTTGTTTATAGACAAAGATCTTATCCCCTGCGCCAACCAAAGCTGTTTAACAAATCCCTGGGGTGGACAAACCACCGTAATATCTGATAGTAACTCCCAATATATGCTGGTGCAAATGACCAATGTGTCTAAAAAAGCTTGCGCGCTGTTGCGAGAGCAATTAAAACAAACTGCACCGGATATGCCTGGTCAGCAAAATGCCTGTATTGGCAATGATAAACCGACTTATCAAATTTATTTATAAAATCCGCAATTCAGTCATACACCCCGAAAACTGACGATCCGTCTGATTGTTTAACAACTTATTAAAGGGTAAAATAAAACTATATATTGGATACTATGGAGTTTACTTAATGAAAAGATCGCTAGGGATTAGTTTGTTAGAAGTGTTGATCAGCTTAGGGATTATCAGCGTCATCTTAGCTATTATCTCCTGGTATTTTATTTCTCAAAATAAGGTTTATATGGAAGTTGGCAAAGCCTCTACCCAAATTCAACAACTCGCTAATCTTAGCTATGAATGGCAAACTGCACAAGCGCGAGCGGATTTTGTCGGGATTTCTATAGATGCTTTGCAAGCCGCCGGGTTACTAGTCCAAAATGATCATTATACCGACATGAATCCCTGGGGTGGTTCTATCAGCATTGCCCCTGACACCAATGATCCTCATTATGTCGCCATAACATTGCTGAATGTACCCAATCGCGCCTGTGCTGGTCTAACCAATCGTCTGTTGAGTGTAGCTCATAAACAAACTTGTAATAATATGGGAACTTATTCCGTTTCAATTTAAGTAAAAAATATGCGTAAAATAATACTCGCCAGTAGTAACAAGGGTAAAACAGCTGAAATTCAACACTATTTGCAAGATTTGGGAATTGAACTCATTCCACAAACTATGTTGAATATTCCAGATATTGAAGAAACCGGACTCACTTTCGTAGAAAACGCCATCTTAAAGGCCCGTAATGCCGCCCAATTGTCAGGTTTGCCGGCGTTAGCGGATGATTCTGGACTGACTGTGGATTGTCTTAACGGTTCACCCGGGGTTTTTTCGGCACGTTATGCCGGGCCAGGCGCCAGTGACGCCGACTTGATTGCCAAACTTTTGCGAGAGATTCAAAAAACGGGTTCAAATCTACGTAGTGCACGATATCATTGCGTGTTAGTTTTACTTAATTCAGCCACAGATCCTACGCCGCTGATTTGTCACGGAACATGGGAAGGAGAAATTTTAGAATCTCCTCGAGGTCATCAAGGATTTGGTTATGATCCAGTATTTTTTATCCCAGAACGCAATTGTACTGCAGCCGAACTCAATCCCAAAGAAAAAAACTCCCTCAGTCACCGCGGCCAAGCCATGCATCAATTATTAGTAGCCTTAAAACGTGCAGGGATGTGGGCTGGGTGAGCTGGCAATAAGGCAATAGGGTAAATATTCCTGCGGATACTCTATAATAACTTCCACCCATCGAGTCATTATATCCAAAGGCGCCTTACAACGGAAAGAACGATTATTTAAATCGGCTACTTCTATTTCAGCAGGACCTTCCATCGCAAAATGCAAACCTTGAGCTTCTTTGGCTGTCTGTAATTCAAATGTCCCATTTAGAGCACCGGTCACACCTCTGATATTGACACTGAAGGTTCTCATTTCCTGACCAGGAAATACTTTACCGTTGCCTTTGATACAAACATTGATTCCAGTTTGAGGAATTTGGGCTAAAGCAAGATTGCAGAAACCAGCGAACAGAACTACCCTGTATTTTCTATATCTTTTCACGTACACCTCCTGTGTACGTTAAATATAGCATTTGTTCAAATTTTTTTCATGTCAGAGGCATTATTGGGGGGAACACCCACTCTAGATGATAGAGAATGAGATTCTCGCCTTCACTTGAAGTCAACTCTTTGTTTTTTCATTCAAAAAAAGTATGGCGAATCCAGAAAGAGACGTTGCCGAGCGCAAAAATGGCGACCATCAGTAAGAATAAGTAAGTACTATAAGTATGTAAACAAGCTAGCCACCTTTCAAATTTCGTAGCTTCGGCTCTTAAATCGCGGCTTTTAAATATTATGTTGTTAACATTTTTTTTTCGCCGCAACCATTTGGGGCTACTCATCACAGTTGCATACCACATTCCTCGCAAAAAACATCCCAATCCCATGTCCTCTTTAAGCATCGTTTTGTATTTTGGGTCAAATCTTCGAGTAATCACTATAGCCACTAGAGGCCATGTAACTAAACCTAAAACCATATTAATTCCACCAAAAATGCCACAAAGACCCACGAAAGAGGTGATTGAAGGATTATAGGGCATACTCTTCCAGTTTTCTGGCTTTATCGAAAAACAAATCGACTAGCCATTTACCAAAATATGAACCGCCCAGCGCGCCTGCTGTGCCAATAAGAATGATCATCCATCCTTCGGGTGTAAATAGTAAAAGTGCTGTTAAAGCAACCGCCCCCGCACCTCCAAGAAGACTTCCGCCTAAACCTCCTATTTCCTCAACCAACTCCTTAAACCAATCTCCGCCTTCACGGTAAGTTTGATATACTTCAGCGGCGCCCAAACCTACGTCCAAGACAATAAAACCAGCACCCGCATAACGAGCTACTTTCATGGTTCGTACTACAGATTTATAAGCGTCTGTGTCGATGATTTGAGCACTGGCTGCATCCGTTCGCGATTGTTTTAGCCATCTTTCCCGGTTGTTTACAAAGGCTAACTTTCTCATCCCCGTTGTATAGGTTTCCCCGTAGCGTTTTAAATATTCTTCAAACAGGTGTTTCACTTTTCGGTGCGCTTCGATAAAGGCTTGTTTAGCAGCCATCTTTTCTCCGTATGCCGCTTTGTGATAGATATCTAGCTTATTCTGTGTTTCTAACATCGCTACGCGCATTTCTTTCGCGTTGTCTTTGACAAAATCCTGGTATTGCTCGCCTAGAGTCAATAATCCGGAGCCCACCCCTAACAGCGCTTCTTTGTGTTCAGAGAAGTCGTGTAAAGCCTCAGTTAGTTTGGAAACTGCGCTTAATGTCATCGGAGGATAATTCTTCACTGCCGTGATGACTCTCTGACGGGTGGTGACCGTTTGGCGATTATGATAATGCAAGGTGGACAACAATGCTTGGCGCAGCCTCTGCGCTTCTGAAGTTTTATACTTAGCCGTTTTGATTTCTTCGGCATTTGGCAAACAGACTATACTCCCGAGCGGCAAGGGGAATTTAGGTCGGGTCGTTACATCATGCGCCCAATGCTCTGTTTTATTTACAAGCAGCAAAGCGTTAAAATAAGCTTCTTTACCTGCCAGCGTTTTATCTACGCTGAAGTTCTTCGCTAAATCCTCCAGCTTTTCCCCGGGGCTGCTGTCAATACAAAAATAAATAGCCACGTGGTAATCCTTGGGCAGAAACACTTTCCTTTACATCGGGAGTTTTTAAACAAATTGCCACATTGCCTCCTGCATTGAATTTTAACGTGAGAGTTTTATTTAAGCCATTGTGTTTATTTTTTCATTTTCCAAAAACTTAGCACATCGCCTAGCTTCTCGAGTTTTCCATGCGCCACGATGATAGGCGTAAGCGGCCAGCAAAGGCAAAGCGATGGTGGCTTCGCAAAAGACCATTTGTTCATAGGTGGTATCTACCTTGCCCCAAGAACAAGCTTCTTTGAGCGTAGAGCCAGACAAAGCGCCGTCTCTTTCATCGGCCACAGTCACCTGAATGGCGTATTTGTGCATGGACACGTCTTCCTGCAACATTTCGGCGGCAACCACTATGTCCTGGGCAAAATTTTTGGGAACTCCGCCTCCCATCATTAATAACCCCGTCTCCCCGGCATGGATTTTCACTTGAGTCAATTCGCGAAAATCCTTCACGGAATCAATTTGCACATGGCGCTCAGGGTTTTGCTGCTGATGCATGACTAAACCAAAACCAGCGCTACAATCACTAAATGCAGGTACAAAGATGGGTACTTGGTGTTCATAAGCTAGACGGACGATGGAATCATTACCTTTGTTGTGTTGGATCAGATATTTAGCCATAGCCGCAATAAATTCCCGAGAAGAATAGGCTTTGGGCTCCAGACTATCCGCAATTTCAAGAATGGTATTATCACAAACACGTAATTCATCTTCGTTAATCAACGTGTCATAAATACGATCTATAGCCAGTTCTCGCAATTGATTGTCATTTAAAGTAGACGATCCTTGATAGTGAGCGAAGCCTAAGGCTTCAAAAAAATCTTGGTCAACAATATTTGCGCCGGTAGAGACAATGGCGTCAATCATACGATTTTTTATTAAATCAGTGATGATATTTTTCATGCCGGCACTGACCAAGGAGCCAGCTAAACAAAGAATGATGGTACATTCACGGTCTTCCAGCATCTGATGATAAATCTGTGCCGCGCGGGCTAAATTCCGTGCTTGAAAAGCGGTATGTTGCATGGCGTCGACCAATGAGCAGACATTGGTTTCGGCAATATTAATATGTTGCACCTTCGCTTTTAAAAACTCAGATTTTTTGTTCAATGTCTTCTCTCCAGCTTAAGTCTTCAAGATAAGTGTAACCGTGCAAAGCATTTTGCACGATGGAGTCCTCGTCGAAACGGGCAAGGACTTCGCTATTGGTATCAAAATGAACATATTGCAGCATGGTTTCAATGGTATCACCGCGCTGAACATTGCACAATTCATAACTTCCATCCGGTTTTACCACCACGTTAAGTGAGTGGGTGTCGCCGAATAAGTTGTGCATATCCCCCAAAATTTCTTGATAGGCGCCGATCAAGAAGATCCCTAAGTAATTAGATTTTTTGGGATTAATGGCAGGCAATGGGATGGTGGTTTCTAAACCATCATGATCCACGTAACGGTCCACACGCCCGTCAGAATCGCAAGTGATGTCTTGTAAAACCCCTCGCAAACTCAAAGGTTGGTTTAAGCCAGAAATCGGTAAAATAGGAAATGGCTGGTCAATCGCCCACGCATCGGGCAAAGACTGGAACAAGGAAAAGTTAACGTAGTATTTATCTGCCAATTTATCATTTAATTCATCAATAATGGGCCTATGGCTCCGCACACTGGGGTTTAATAAATCCTGCACCCGATGACAAATTGTGTAATAGATATGCTCTATTCTTGCCCAAGTTTGCAGATTAATCAGTCCATGCACATACATGCCGTGCGCCTCTTGCATCCAGTAGCAAGCATCGTGATACACTTCCAATACTGATCTGGCAGAAATATTATTTAACTGATACCACAATGTTTGTAACACGGGCGGATCATCTTCTGTGACGGGCTTGATTTTTTGATCATAGGGGGCCCGCTCCATATCAATAATATTCGTGAGCAAGACTGCGTGATGCGCGGTAATGGCTCGGCCGGATTCGGTAATA
This sequence comes from uncultured Pseudomonadota bacterium, assembly GCA_963795715.1. GTDB lineage: Bacteria > Pseudomonadota > Gammaproteobacteria > Coxiellales > Coxiellaceae > JAFEDN01. The sequence goes on along the minus strand of CAWCIY010000003.1, from coordinate 632,735 downwards.
ATGTGGGGATGCGGTAAATCTTCAGACTCACATACCTCGGCAAAAGCACTGACAATATGGCTGGCGTATTCTTTCAGCGTATAGTTCATCGAATAGGTCGAACGAGTGCGAGTGCCATCGTAATCTATAGCCAAACCACCTCCTAAATCAACAGTATGAATAGGAATTCCCATGCGATGGAGTTCTACATAATATCGGGCGCCTTCGTAAACGCATTTTTGAATATCACCGATATTTGCGATTTGGGAACCTAAATGAAAATGCAAAACTTTTAACCAATGCTTTTTTTTCATTTGTGTTAATCGTTCGGCAATTTCTAAAATTTGCGCCACTGAAAAACCAAATTTAGCTTTTTCACCTCCAGTGTCCTGCCATTGGCCGGCGCAGGTGGAAGCCAGGCGTACACGTATGCCAACGTGAGGCTCTAATCCCAAGCGCTGGGCTTCTTCGGTCAGCAAATGTAATTCCGCCATACGTTCAAGAATGATATAAACTGTAAAACCCGACTTAAGCGCCAATAACGCTAAGCGGATATATTCTCTATCTTTATATCCGTTGCAAACTAAGGTGATGCGTTTTTGAGCCGACGTGATCAGCGCTGCAATCAACTCGGCCTTACTGCCAACTTCCAGACCCACTCGTCCGTGGGTGTGTTGAATCATTTGTTCAACCACATACCGTTGTTGGTTAACCTTTATAGGATAAGCGGTTAAATACTGGCCAGTATAGTTGTTCTGATCTATCGCCTGCTGAAAGGCTAATTGCAAAGCGTCAATTCGCTGATGGATAATGTCAGTGAATCGGACCAAAACCGGAAAACTCAAACCGGTTTGATTGATTTGCTCAATTAATTCAGCCAGATCAATCACTGTTTCATTTCGACGCCCCTGTGGGTACACCACAACTGTGCCGTCTTCGTTGATGTCAAAATACCCACCGCTCCAGTGGGCGATATTGTATGCTTTGCGAGCTTGCTCGACATGTGCTTGATGTGTTTGTTCCAACTTCTTCTCTATGCTCTCAAAAAAAACAAGTATTATACCAAAAATTGGATTAATGCTATACTCATATATTCATCCAATTCTCGTACCGGAGATTAAAAGTGAAAATATACTATTCTTTATTATCCGCCATCGCAATACTGTGTTTATGCACCTTTTCGGCTTTGGCGGCGGATTCTCCTCTACCGACACCACAGGCAACCAGCCTCCCTCAGAAACTGGCTGATTTTAGCACAATTTCGGTCAGAGGACCTATACATTTGACTTTAGAACAAACCACAGATGGCTCGCAGAACTTTTTCCAATTTCAAAGTAAACCCGGCGGTCCGGTCAGCTTTAGTGTTAAAAACGGCACTTTGTACGTGGAAGCTGAAGCAGACCATCCGGTTACTAACGCCAAGGTGGGGGTTTCCCAACTCAATCAGCTGATGGTAGACGGCAATGCCGCAGTCACCAGCAAAAGTCTAAACAGCTCTTCCCTCAGCATAGACGCTAATACCAGTGGCGACATTGAACTGTTTGGGATGGTTACTTTAGAGCGGATACTTAGCGCCGGCACCGGCTCCATCCATATTCAATGGGTAGACAGCCCAAGATTACGGATAGATGGCAGCAATCACAGCAAAATCCAATTGGCTGGGGTTGCAGGCTCTGTGGAAATGCGTTTGCGTGACGAGAGCCAATTTTCTAGCCAGTATCTGCGGATAGACCAGATCGTAGTGCAAACTAAAGATTATTCCACTGCAAAACTGTTTGTTAACAAAAGTTTGCGGGCTTTTGCTTACGATCACAGTAATATTTACTATTATAAAAAACCTGATGAACTGACTGAATTTACTGCAGGATCAGGCAATATTCTTCAGTTAGGCTGGGGTCAGTAATACGGTAAGTGTTCACGTAATGGCGTCACCAGTTTCAACGAATAGCCGAGAATTTCACAGCCGGTCTGCTTATTAGGATGCACCAATCCCTTGTACGCAATTTCTAGATTAAACAGGCAAAGGAAATAACGATCTCTCAACAGCATGACCAGTGACGTTATACTCACGATTATGTTTTAAATTCATATTAAAAACTGAACAACTTTGTGCATCTAATATGGTTTGTTTAGAAAAATCTGTCGTAATTTCTTTTAAGGCTAATGTTAATTCACATTTTTCAGAATTTAAATAATACTGCATAATTATTATAGATAATGGTTGGAGCAAACTTTGCGCAATCATAGATTTAATCTCTTGAGAATGGGTTTTCAAATTTTCTTCAAGCTCTAATTTCTCAGTTAATTTTAATAAATTCCAAAAATTATATTCAAATGATCCGCCAAATGCATTGTATAATTTAGTCTCAGTCGTCGCACACTCTTGAAAGGATTGCTTAGCGTCATTTAACATAGCAGCAACATTATTCAACCCGCCTAATAACTTGATAATATAATATATAATTTTAAAATTTTTAATATTTATCAATTCACTACTTGTACTTAAAAAAAGTAAATAATGGGGCGTTAAACTGGTTATATTCACTTTATTATTTATTAGAAATGAACATAACTTTAAATCCCTTTTTTTACAGGCAATTTCTAAAGCTGTCTGCTTATCGATTCCTATTGGAGAATTTAAATCAATACGATATTTTAATAATAATTCCAATGTCTGATAATAAATATTATCTCCCAAAATAATGAAAGATAACGCTGATTCATAGAGAGGCTCAATGATTGTGTTAACTAATTCAGGATATTGCTGCGCTAGCGTAGCCACTGTTTTCAAATCATTTTTATCGACTGCCTTATGAAACTTCTGCAATTGCGGGCTTACCTGATGATCCAGAATATAAGTTCTAGAATGTGTATCATTTTGCATAGACTTTTCCTCTTTAATGAGCTATTGTGTACACAAAGCTGCTTATTTTTTTATCAACATATTGATTTTAAATATTTCTCAAAGATGAGAAATTTTTTTCCCTAATGACTCTTGAAGGTACAGTATTTTTACTAAAAATACAACCATAATCCGAATATTTCATGGATGAACCAAACCGTCTACAATCAAGCACATCGGCTTTCCCAAGTGTTGAGAGAAGCCGAATATGCTGATATTGAGCCGTCCTTATTTTCCGCCAGAGTCTATCCTTCCTCACTGCGCAAGAGCTCGAGAGGTTAAGAGGTCATTGTGAACACCCCTCTTAAAAACGAGGGTCTTAGTATAAGCTAAAGCATCATCCATTGCATAATTAAGAAGCTGCCCATGCAAGTTTTCATTTAAAAAACATTGATGTAAATTAACGTTTACGTGATATTGCTTAAATAGATTTTGTATTGATTTACTATGTATTATATCCATTACTTCCAACATGCTGTGATACCCTCTTTTTGCATAAACACCCACAATTTGAACTAAAAACATATTAATATCATTACTTAAGACTGTCTTATCTTTATTTTGACTATTTTGCGGATCTTTTAAGTAATATTCAAGCATACCAATAATGTTAGCCGCATGACCTGAAATGGATCCAACATAAGCCGAATAGATTCTTTCATGACCCCATTGAGCTTTCTTAGAATCATAGGGTGCTTTAACCGTAACACAGTTGAGAGCATTCCTAATAGGAGGCAGTTGACTATTTAAAAAAGTAGGAGTTTTTCCTTTCATCACCCCTCCGCTACTGCTAAAAACCTGGTGTTCACTGACGTCAGATTCAGTGGCTTCATGTTTTCTTTCTATATAAGGGGATTTAGCTATTCTGTCTCTTTTTTGGTATTCTTCATTATGTTTTTGAATCTCTTCTAGTCTGTGGGGATCAAATCTTTTTTTATCTTTATAAGAATTAGCAAATATACTAATTTTAACTTCCAATTCTTCCGAATTATGAACTTTCCCAGCTTCACCTAGAAAATACTGCAATATTTTATTTACTGCCGTTAAAGTAGCATGGTTTAAATTTCCATTCTCTTTTGATTTTGATTTTGATTTTGATTCTTCGCCCAGTCCTACAATATATTGACTCAAACGAGTTTCAAAAAATTCCCTAGCGCTATTCTTTTCAAAATCAAATTTTGATATGTTTTTGGAACCAGTAAGCACTATTTTAAATATTTCTGTTTCTGTTGGTGACAACTTGAAGACTGAACTTACATATTGATTTAACCTCTCTTCGCAGTAATCTTTGATTGACTTTAAACAATCATCATAATTTGTAAACAAGTAATTACAGGCTAAGTCTATTCCTATAGATGGAGGTAATACTTTTTCGCAATCTTTGAGTAAAGCAATAGTCAATATTAAAAACTCAGAGAGATCGAGGTTGCATTTTCCTGCTGCTTTATATTCATTTATTGTTATTCTTGATTTAATCTTCACTTCTGAAGGACTTAGTGCTGGTAAAATAGGAGTATAGGATAAATCAGTGAGTTCTGCTATGATAGTACTCTTAATGTTAGTATCCACTTTCTCTAAAAAAATAGGTAATAATCCTTTTTTAGTTTTCATGCTCATGCTATTTTGATTATCGAAGCTTGCCTCTGGAATAGATTGAAAGACATTCAGTAATAATAGTAATAATTCTTGCTTTTTTTCAGTAGAGAATGACACCTTAATACACTCAAGTATTTGGAAAGGAACCGCCTCACCCTTCTTTGATTCTTTAAAATAGTTTGCAGTTTCCGCTTCAAAACTCTTAATATCAGAATTTGTTTTCTTAGAGATAGGGCCTAAGATGTTTTTCAATTCGTTATTATTTTTTGTTAGTAAGGCAATTAAGAAGTGTCTTTTCTCTTCACTGTTCAGGGTTGTATATATATGATTAAATTTTTCACTATATTGTTCTTTTTTCATTTTGTTTTTCTCTTTTTGTTTAAATCCTGGAATGTACTTTTTATTTTATGTATATTAAATTCTTTATTTAAATTAAATAGTATAAATAAAACTTTTTTGGGAAAATGACCGGAGACAATTAAGAAGTGTCTTTTATATTCATTATCACTATGTATATATGATTAAATTCGTCATTATATTTTAATTGTTCTATTTTCATTTTGATTTTTCTCTTTTTGTTTAGGTCTTAAACTTACTTAAATATAATATGTGTATATTATGTTAACATTATTAAATTAGTATTAACCCGCGATATTTCACATTAAATTAATTTTCAGAAAAATTTTTGAAAAGGCAAAAAAGTACGTTGCAGATGGAAAATACATCTCAGTCGCTACTGACGTCGCCGCCAGAAAATTCAGCCTCAATTTTACGTCGCTTCCATGATGGAAATTCTATTCGGTCTTCGGTACAATTTGTCACAATGTTGGCGGGCATGGAATAAAACATATGAGCGGATGTTAATCGGTTTTAATGCCGGAGCTTTGATAACCACCGCCGCCGGGAGTTTCAATGATAAAGACATCCCCAGGTTCCATGTAAACTGTGGCGCTGCTGGCTAATTCTTCTATTTTGCCATCGGCTCGTTGTACCCAATTACGGCCCACTTGGCCTGGACCGCCGCCGCATAATCCATAAGGCGGAATAATGCGATGGCTAGAAATAATGTTTGCCGTCATCTTTTCTAAAAAACGGATTCGGCGAATCACGCCATTTCCGCCATGATATTTACCTTCTCCACCACTCCCATGGCGAATTGAAAAGGCTTCTAAAATGACTGGAAAACGTTGTTCTAACACTTCGGGATCCGTGAGGTAAGTATTGGTCATGTGAGTATGAACTGCCGATGCGCCATGAAATCCTGGCCCAGCGCCTGCACCACCGCAAATCGTTTCATAATATTGGTAGCGGTCATTGCCGAAAGTAAAATTATTGCAGGTGCCTTGAGAAGCAGCAACAATTTTCATTGCACCTAACAAGGTGTCTACTATGCATTGTGAAGTTTCAACATTACCTGCAACGACTGCGGCAGGATAATGGGGATTTAAAATGCCGCCATCAGGAATAATTATTTCAATTACTGCAAAAAATCCGCTATTTAATGGAATATTTTCAGCAATTAGGCAACGGATCACATACATAACTGCCGCATAACAAATTGCTTTAGGTGCATTAAAATTTCCCGGATGTTGAGCAGCGCTGCCAGTAAAGTCAAACAGTATCCGTTTTTGATTGCGATGAATGGTCACATTGACCGCGATTTTAGAATGATCATCCAAATAGTAATTAAAATTTCCTTCTGACAATCGAGTTAATAATTTCTCCACCGAATGTTTCGCATTATTTTGCACATGTTGCATATAGGCTTGCACCACCTTCAAACTAAATTCTTTATTTAATTTGTTTAAGGCATGAATTCCATATTGGTTTGCCGCGATCTGGGCTTTAAGATCTTCTAAGTTTTGTTGCGGATTACGTGCAGGGTATGGAGCATTTTGTAATAATTCGCAAGTCGCTTTTTCTGAAAAGCGACCACGGTTTAAGATCTGAAAATTTTTAATTAACACGCCCTCTTCTTCAATTATTTTGCTTTTAGCAGGGACAGAGCCGGGTGTAATTCCACCAATATCAGCGTGGTGGCCACGTGATCCGACTAGAAATAATAACTCTTTACCGGCATCGTCAAAAACTGGCTGAATAACCGTAATATCTGGTAAATGTGTGCCACCGTGATAGGGATCATTGAGAACAAAAGCGTCATCAGCATGCATGCTATTTTTAAATTGTTTGAGGACGTTTTTAACACTTTCACTCATTGAACCTAAATGGACTGGAATATGAGGAGCATTAGCAACCAGATCGCCTTGATTATCAAAAATAGCACATGAGAAATCCAATCTTTCTTTGATATTGACCGAACTGGCGGTATTTCGCAGCACTTCACCCATTTGTTCGGCTATATTCATAAAACGGTTATTAAAAACTTCTAACATCACCGGATCAGCCTGTGTGCTAAGAGTTTTCTTTTGAGTGAGAGGTTGATAACGGCTGAGCAGCAGGTGTTTTTTAGGGGTCAATTCTGCCTGCCAACCTGGTTCAATCACAGTGGTTGTGTGGTCTTCACAGATAATTGCACTGCCTCTGATGCAATCGCCAGGTATTAAATTGGCTCGCAGATATATGGGTGTATTGACAAAATGACCTTGCATAAAGACTTTGACGACAGTCAGAGGCGTTATCGCTTCTTGATTTCGTTTTGATTGCACTAAAACTTCCATTTCCTTCACCGGAGTGCTTTGGCAAATCGTTTCGACTGAAACCGATTCTACGAAAATCGCTTTTCGTTTAGAGTGAAATCCGAATCTATTTTGATGCTCACGATAGAAAGATTGTTTGATTGTTTTTAGATCGCCAAAATCAACGACTAGAGCGGTATCAGAGTCTTGATAATGCAAATGAATTTTTCGAATAACCAGATATTGTTGAGCCAAATTTTCCGGCTCCAAACTCTGGAATATTTTTTTTAAATTCAATAACAGCGATGAAGTCAGCAGTTTTTCAATAGATTGTTGTTTAATGACTCGAATTTCCGCCATTCCAATGCCATATGCAGAGAGCACTCCAGCGTAAGGATGAACTAGAATTTTTTGAATATCGAGTGCATCGGCAACCTGACAAACATGCTGACCTGCTGCACCGCCAAAGCAATTTAACAAGTATTCATTGATTTTATAACCGCGATTTAACGAAATTTTTTTGATGGCGTTGACCATGTTTTCAACAGCAATTTGCAGAAATCCTTCTGCTACCTGTTCTGCTGTTCGAGCATGGCCAGTTGCTTGCTCAATTTTTATGGCCAGTTCTTTAAATTTTTTATGAACCCATTCAACATCAATGGATTGATTTCCTGATGCTCCAAATACCTTTGGGAAAAAATCAGCTTGAATTTTTCCTACTTGAACGTTGCAATCGGTGATAGTTAAAGGTCCATTTCGCCGGTAACAGGCTGGCCCTGGATTGGCGCCGGCTGAATCAGGTCCAACTGAATATCGTTGCCCGTCAAAATGTAAAATAGACCCGCCTCCAGAGGCGATGGTTTCGATCAACATCATCGGCGCTCGCAACCTGACACCGGCAATTTCCCAAGAGTAAGTACGCTCGTATTCGCCTGCAAAGTGTGAAATATCCGTTGAAGTCCCCCCCATATCGAAACCGATTATTTTATCGAAACCAGCGCTTTTGGCAGTTTTCACCATGCCAACTACACCGCCAGCAGGGCCTGAAAATATGCTGTCTTTACCTTGAAATTCAGTGGCGTTGACTAACCCGCCATTAGATTGCAGAAAAAACAATGGGATCTGACCTAAAGTTTTTCGTAATTGCTGAATATATTGAGATAATACCGGTGAAAGATAGGCATCGACCACCGTGGTGTCGCCTCGACTGATTAGCTTAACCACCGGCGCTACTTGATGACTGACCGAAATCTGGGTAAATCCTATTTGTTGAGCCAGCGCCATGATTTTTTTTTCATGATGTGGATATCGATAAGCGTGCATCAACACAATGGCAATGGCTCGATAACCTGCTGAATAAACCTGACTCAAACTTTGCTGGGTTAAATTTTCATCGAGCACTTGCAACACTTTGCCTTGTGCGTCGATCCGTTCTTTAATTTCAATCACTTGATTATAGAGCTGAGCAGGTAAGACAATATTGAGTTCAAATAATTTAGGCCGGTTTTGATAGCCAATGCGCAAAGCATCCCGAAATCCTTCTGTGATCGCCAGTGCTACAGGGGGGCCTTTACGTTCCAGCAGAGTATTGGTTGCAATGGTTGTTCCCATCTTAATAGAGGAAATTAAGTGTTCTGGAAATTTTTCATTTGGTTTTAATTGCAGAACGTCGCGAATGCCTTGAATCGCTGCATCTGAGTAATGCTCAGGATTATCCGACAATAATTTGCGAGTGATAATCCTGCCATTAGGATCACGGGCGACGATATCCGTAAAAGTTCCGCCACGATCGATCCATATTTCCCATTGCTGTTTTGACATCCTGTGTATGTCCAATTATTATGCCATTATCTTATTATAGCTAAAGATCATTGCGCAAGGGATTGTTATGTTAAAAATTGTCACAATCAACGACATCAAAACAATTATTAAGAAAAAACAATTAAATTTTTTCTTTCTCGAGCTCCTAGAAGAACTTAAGTTGGATTTTGCACGCTGGCAGGAATTTAAAAAAACGCCTCGGCATGCTACCCATTATCCACATGGTGTGATTGAACTGATGCCCATCAGTGATGATACTTTTTATAGTTTTAAATATGTCAACGGACATCCTTATAATCCGGCCGAGAATAAAATTAATGTTGTGGCTTTGGGCCTTTTAGCGGATGTTGCCAGCGGCTACCCTTTGCTGATTTCAGAAATGACCTTGCTCACCGCTTTTAGAACGGCAGCTACTTGCGCCTTGGCTTCCACTTATTTAGCCCCAAAAAACGCAGATACTATGGCGATTATAGGTACGGGCTCCCAATCCGAGTTTCAAATACTGGCCCATCACTACGCTTTAGGAATTCAAGAAGTGCATTATTATGATCGAGATCCGGAAGCAATGAAAAAATTTGCGGCTAATTTAGTCAATTATGACCTCAAGCTGATTCCGGCTTTTGACACCGATTCAGCGATTGCCGAAGCTCAAATTATTGTCACCGCCACAGCGGCCAAAAGCAAAATGCACATTTTGAAAAGTGAACGGGTGCCTTCAGGGGTGCACATCAATGCCATTGGTGGAGACGCACCGGGAAAAACTGAATTGGATCCTGAGCTGTTGTTGCGTAGCCAAATTGTGGTCGAGAATTACGAACAAACCCGGGTAGAAGGAGAAATCCAAAACTTAATTAACCCATCGGTGTATGCAGAGCTTTGGGAAATTGTCAGCGGGAGAAAGCCAGGCCGGCAAAATTCCCAACAGCTATTTATATTTGACTCAGTCGGTTTTGCCTTAGAAGACTATTCCATCTTGAGATATATTTATCGCTTGGTGCAGCAATACCAATTAGGCACAGTAGTTGATTTAATTCCCGATTTAGAAAATCCGAAAGATTTATTTAGTTTGTTGAGCTAAAAGCTAAGCGATTTTGTTCAAATAGCCGAAGATTCAAGTCCTTTTTTTAATCTGCGTGATGTAGTTAAAAAAAATAAGAGGAAGAAATAATTCGATTAATTGCTTCCTCATTTTTCTTGATAAAAGCAATATTCAATGCTTCGTCCTGTGGAAAAGCATACATAGTAATAACGCTGAGTAAGTCAGATAATTTTTTATAGCGTTCAGAAGTTTCCGGAGGGCCAAAAATTTGCAAGGGTGAAGCTCGAGGCGATTTATTTTCTTTAATCAAATCTTTAACTCGGTTGTGAATTTCTTTCCAGTCTAGAATATTTAGAAAATCTGCTTTTAATCTAAAACCATCTAATTTAAATATATCAACAAGTTTACCCCTTACATTTTGCCATTGCTTTTCATCTTTACCCCAGGGCTTATGCTCAAATATATTATTTAACTTTTTTTGTAGGCAGTAATGTTCTTCAATTTGGTTCTTCAAAGCAGATGGGGTGCTAATGAATTTGGATAGAGATATTCTTTCATAACCCAATTCGATGAGCAGCTTGGTAGCTGCATCTGCACAGTTATTAGTAAATAGGCTAAAATCTGTCTCTTTAATACCCATCACAATTTCATTTACCTTGTGGTAATCTTTTTCTTTAAAAGGAGGTGGTAGAGGGTATTCTATGGGTTCCCCGAATTTTTGTGCAGTATGTGCTAAAGTTAAAGTAGCGCCAACATCTAATATTACTGATAAGCGTTCGGTATATTCTAGTTTACTTTTACTTTCTGGGAATTCGACTTTCAGAGCGATATGGCCGGCAGCGTGGGTACAAACAGGTGGATAATAAAGCAAAGTTACTTTTATTGGTTTCATTTTTATTTTACACGTTTTAAACTTACTTAAGTATGTATTGTGTATCAATATTATTAAATTAATATTAAACCGGGTTGACGAGTGGGTGCAAGGAGGTGCAAGGTTATAGTTCAAGCGTTTGCCATGCAAAGATAAGCCCAAGATGGAGGCTATTTGCCATTCAAAATTACCATGACCCAATCGTCTTGGCAAAAGGTCGCCACTAAATTCAGCTTGGGCTGATAGGCTGCCAATACCTTTTCTAATTCATTTTTTAAAAAGCCGGATAATACCAAACAGCCGCCCGGGGCTAAGTGGGAAATTAAAATAGGCGCCAATTCACAAATTGGATTCGCTAGAATATTCGCCAACACTATTTCCGCCTGTAAATTCGGCAACTGTTCCGGCAACACCATGGCAACTGCGTTTTCGGGGAAGTGATTTAATTCAGTGTTGTTGCGGGTAGCGGTGAGGGCTTGCGGGTCATGATCCACCGCCCAAACTTTTTCTGCTCCCAAAGCCAAGCCGGATAAACCCAAAATTCCTGAGCCGCAACCATAATCAATAATCGTTTTTCCAGTCAGTTCTTGCTGCGCCAGCCATTCTAAACAAAGGGCAGTGGTAGGATGCGCACCCGTACCAAAACCTAAACCTGGATTAATGCGCAAGACTGCACCCGATGGAACTATCCACAAGCGATTGGCAAAACATCGTACAGGAAAATTTTCTTGGGTCTTGGCCACCCAATTTTCTTCTACCAAACTTTCTACCCGGTAATTAAGTTGGGTAAAACCTATCTTTATTAATTCAGAAATGATCTTGGTGATATCCGTTTTTTCGGAAAATAATGCTTGGATTTGGGTTTGGTTCCACAAAGGTGTTTCGTGCAATTTTTCTTGGAACAACGGTTGATTGCCGCCATCTTCCAGGCTGACTGCTTCGGCGCCTTGCTCTGTTAATAAATCAGCTAAATCATCAGCCTCTGTGGCTGAAGCATCAATAATTAATTTTAGCATGCTAGTGCGCCAGACCCAGCAGCTTTTCTAAATAATGAATGTTTTGGCCGCCGGCTATAAAATTAGGATCCTGCATCAGTTTTTGATGAAGCTCAATATTGGTTTTGATTCCTTCTACCACCAATTCCTCTAGGGCATTGCGCATACGTGCAATTGCAATATCCCGTGTTTTACCATACACAATGAGTTTGCCGATTAAAGAATCGTAATAAGGCGGCACTTTGTAGCCGCTGTATAAATGCGAATCCATCCTGACTCCTAAACCACCCGGAGGGTGATAACGGCTCACTAATCCGGGACAAGGCATAAAAGTTTTACTGTCTTCAGCATTGATTCGACATTCAATGGCATGGCCTTTGATCTCGACTTGGTCTTGAGAAAAACTTAAGGGTTCGCCGGCAGCAATGGTGATTTGTTCCCGGACAATATCAATGCCGGTAATCAGTTCAGTCACAGGATGCTCCACCTGCACGCGGGTGTTCATTTCAATAAAATAAAAATGACCGTCTTGATATAAAAACTCAAAAGTACCGGCGCCCCGATAACCTAAACGCAAACAAGCTTGTACACACCGTGAACCGATTTCAGCGCGTTGCTCCTCAGTAATTCCCGGCGCAGGAGCTTCTTCCAATACTTTTTGGTGTCGACGCTGCATCGAACAGTCCCGCTCTCCCAGATGCACAGCCTGGCCGTGAGTATCCGCCAAGACTTGTATTTCAATATGTCGCGGGTTTTCTAAAAATTTTTCCATATAGACTTCATCAGTGCCAAAGGCTGCACCAGCCTCAGTGCGAGTGGTGGCGATGGTACTGATGAGGTCGTTTTCATTTCTCACCACCCGCATGCCCCGACCTCCCCCGCCACCTGAGGCTTTGATGATTAATGGAAAGCCAATTTTACGGCCCAAAACCAGATTGCTGGGGTTATCATTACTCAGCGCGCCATCCGATCCAGGTATGCAGGGAATACCGACGCTGGTCATGGCTTTAATCGCAAGCACCTTATTACCCATTTGAGTAATCATGTCTCGTGTAGGACCAATAAATACAAACCCGCTTTTCTCCACTTGTTCTGCAAAATTGGGATTTTCAGATAAAAAACCATAACCGGGGTGAATAGCATCTACATCCGCAACTTCTGCCGCGCTGATAACAGCTGGGATGCTCAGATAACTATCCGCAGAATTGGGCGGGCCTATACACACCGCTTCGTCCGCCAGTTTGACATGCATTAAATCGCGATCCGCTTGAGAATAGACCGCTACCGTTTTTATTCCCAGTTCCTTACAAGCCCGATGTATTCTCAGTGCTATTTCACCTCTATTCGCGATAAGGACTTTTTTAAACATATTTGCCAACCTATTCTGAAGGTTCAATGATGAATAAGGGCTGGCCGTATTCCACCGGTTGCTCATTTTCAATCAGCCTGGCGCTGACTACACCAGCAACATCGGCTTCAATTTTATTAAACATTTTCATAGCTTCAATCAAGCATAAGGTATCACCGGCTTTCACATTGCTACCCACTTGCACGAACGGCATTGTTCCAGATGCTGGCGCCAAGTACACCGTACCGACCATAGGTGAAAGTACTTTATGACCGTAAGTATCTTCTTGTGGCGCAGGAGCCGCTGCCGCAGCAGGTTGTGCTGGCGGCGCCGCAGGTGCGGCTGTATAAGCCTCAACAGGGACTGCGGTGGTTACCAAGGCGCCTTTTTGGCAACTGATACGTACGGATTCATCCCCGGATTTAATTTCTAATTCACCAATTCCGGTTTCTTTTACCAATTCGATTAGTTTTCTAATTTTGCGCGTATCCATAGTTTCCTCATGGCAAAGTGGACACTAAGTAATAATAAAGTTAAGTTAGGGCTATTGAGATAAAAAATCCCGTAAACCCATACGTCATCCCACGGTCAAGCCGCGGGATGACGTATAGAGAGATATTAGCAAGATCAATGCAGATGTCAACCAATTTCGCCTTATTCTGCTTTTTTCAGGTTTTTTAAGAACTCTTGCTCTGAAGTTTCACCAATCATACGTAATTGTTCTAACTCCTGGTGACCTCGATCGAAAACAAGCAAAGTGGGTGGCGCGACGACGCCGAAATATTTCATTAACTCTTGATCCGCAGGACTGTTCGCCGTGACATCCGCTCTTAGCACTAAGAAATCTCTTAATTGCGTTTGAACCTCCGGTTTGGACAAGACTCTTCGTTCAAATATTTTACATGAAACACACCAATCTGCATAGAAATCCAGCAGCACCGGCTTTTGAGTGGCCTGACTCATATGTTGTTGCACATCGGCTACGGATTTGACTGGAGTGAATACTGGCTTAGCTATTAAATCAGCATGAGGTTTCAAAAATAACGGTCTCCAAGGTTCGGAAGCCCCTTGGAACGCACCCACCAATAATAAAATGCCGTATACAAATACAACAATACCTAAGATTTTGGCTAATTTCTGCGGGGTAGTATAGGCAGTTGTAAATGTTTTTAGGTAAATTGAAATCCCAAAAGCCAACATTGCCCATAAGATTAAAATAACTGCTACCGGTAATATTCTGCTGAGCATCCAAATGCCCATCCCCAACAGAACCAGACCTAGAAGATTTTCAACTACACGCATCCAGGGTCCGGCCTTTGGCAATAAGCGTCTCCCAAAAGCGCCGATTAAAAGTAAAGGAACGCCACTGCCCAATCCGACAATAAATAAAGCCAAACCACCTAAATATGCATTACCGGTTTGACTAATATAGGCAAGCACTGCCACCAACGGTGGCGTGGCGCAGGGTGAAAGAATCAATGTCGATAAGCAACCCATCACGACAGCGCCTACAAAACTGCCGCGCCGCTGACGATTGCTAAGACCCGATATAAAAGACCGTAGCTTTTCGGGAGGCTCCAAGGTATAGACACCGAATAAAGAAAGAGCCATGGCAACAAAAATGGCGCATAAAATAGCAATATACCAAGGTTTTTGTAAGAACACCTGCAAACTTCCCCCCAAGACGCCAAAAAGCAAACCGGCTATGGCGTAAGTCACAGCCATACCTAAGACATAGAACACTGAAATGAAAAAAGCCCGAATATGTCCCAGGTGCTCTTTACCCACAATGAGACCGAACAACACTGGAATCATAGGCAACACACAGGGGGTTAAAGAAATCAGCAGTCCTACGCCAAAAAAGCTTAACCAAACTGTCCAATGATAAGGGTTTTGTAAAAGCGACCGCGCTGATTTGGGCTCAGTTTTTTGGGGGATTCGATCAATAGGGTTAATCCTCAGCCCCGCGCCTCTACCTAACTCAATCGCCATTACCCGGGTTTCCGGCGGGTAACAATATCCTTGTTCGGCACAGCCCTGATAATGGATTTGTAACGAAAAATGATGACTTGAGGCGGAAACGACCGGAATGCGAATTTGCACCGGAGCTTCATAGGCGATAAACCGGCCTAAAATTGAGTTAGTGTGTTCTACACCGGGCGGAAAATCAGGTTGTCCCAACTGAACCACACCATCTACAGTCGGTGTAATTTGAATACGATCTTTATAAAGATAATAACCAGGATGGATGTCCCACTGTACTACAATGGTTTGTTCATCTGGAGACCATACTCGCAAGGGAAAAGCTTGATCAACCGATAAAGGTATCTGCGAATCTGCCAAAGAGGTAATAACCACCCAGCAGAGCAACCAAAACCAATGGCGCCGGTAAGTTTTTCTTTCTTGCATGTAAAAATTATACAAGAAATTGTACTACAGCTCTAGCAATTCCTGGTCAACGGGAATTGACCCTACGCGATGGGGGTTCGAAGGGGGAGAATCGCGATTCTTCCCCTTCATTCCGAGCAATTGGCTTTGCCAATGCGCAGGATATAAACAAAAACAGCAGTTCTCGCCCTTGGGCGGGAATTGCTGCTACAGCTCCATGCGAGTATTCGAAGTTTGCTCCGGTTTTTTCTTGCGTGTTACAAATTGGCCTTTTCTCATTTTGAGAATAGTTTCACCCGTCGCAGAATTGATCAATTGTCCCACACCGGTGATTTGCAAATGTTTACCATTGGTGGGGGTTTTTATGGTAAAAGAAACCGGTTCTTTTATAATCAAATCTTCATCACAAGTTTTAGAAAACGTCGGTTGTTTTCCTTTGGGTATAGTGTAAGTTCCAGGCTGTAAGGTATTTGATGGTCCTTTATCTTCCATTAATCTGAAAGTACCGCGATCAAGCTTATTAATCTGGCGTTTACCTGAACATAGATCGACAATATCACCATTTCCCATCATACAGGTACCTAATCCATAGGTAGTAAAGGAACCTACATCTTCGGAATTATCAAATTCTAATCTGTTACCACAGCTATGTACTTCGACTTTAGTAGCTTGGGCGCCAGAACTAAATAGACCAGCAGCGACCAAACCTAATTTTACCAGTTTCTTCATTATCGTCTCCTTTTATTTATTCTTTATCAAACAAAGCCTTCAGCGGGGTAGCCTCCAGAATAGCCTCAGAGGATTTACGAAAAATTTCCAAAATTTCCTCAGTCGACAGTTTTTTGTCTTTTTGATTTTCCACGATGATTTTGGTCAATTTACAAGCTACTTTCATGTGCTCTACAGACGCTTCAGCAACCTGACCAAAGGTGGTGATAATGTCCTCCCCTTCTTCAAAAGAATCTTCATACAAGTTATCTAGAAGCTCTTCTTCAGGTAATTGTTTTTTTCTGGACATAAGCAAAACCTCCATTTATTTAGATGGAGATATATTAGAAGTAATAACCCAGTTTGGTCAAGGAGTTTTCTCTGACTTCCCCAGAACCAAAAGACTCAAGCCTGGTTTAAAAATCCCCCCTCACCCCCCCCTTTTTCAAAGGGGGGAATCAAAACAAAACCCCTTCACTTGACGCCTATGCACTGGAGCGGGAATTTCTGGACAGACCTGAAGACATCTGGCTGTTTTATTTTGACTGAGGTACAATGGCCAGTTATGAGCATAACAAATGTCTTAAAAATGACCAATATGAAATTGGCAAATCAACGCGTTTTGATACGGGAAGATTTAAATGTCCCCATCCAAAATGGACAAATAACAGAAAGGACCCGTATAGAAAAATGTTTACCTACTTTGAAAGCAGCCTTGAATGCAAAGGCCAGAGTTTTGGTTTTATCTCATTTAGGGCGTCCAAAAGAAGGTCAGTTTGACCCACAAGCTTCCTTGGCGCCTGTAGCCCAAGTTTTAAGCGAACTTTTAGCACAACCCGTCCCATTGATTGATAACTGGCTGGAAGGCACCGATATTCAGCCAGGCCAAATTGCTTTAGCGGAAAATGTCCGTTTTTTTCCCGGAGAGGAACACAACGATCCCGAATTAGCAAAAAAGATGGCGCAACAATGCGATATTTTTGTCATGGATGCTTTTGCCACAGCGCATCGCGCCCAAGCTTCCACTGTGGGTGTGGCCGAATATGCCCCTGTTGCTTGCGCTGGTTTATTACTGATTAATGAGTTAGAAGCATTATCCAAAGCTTTAGAAAAACCGAAGCGGCCTTTAGTAGCTGTGGTAGGAGGTTCCAAAGTTTCTACTAAAATTCATTTGTTAGAAAATCTATTAGATAAAGTAGATTGTCTTATTGTCGGCGGCGGGATCGCCAATACTTTTTTGGCTGCCGAAGGTTACCCGGTGGGTAAATCTCTTTATGAACCCAGCTGGCTGCAGCAAGCTAAGGGATTAATTAATGAAGCCAGAGCAAAGGAAGTCGATTTCCCTTTACCTATAGATGTCGTCGTCGCAACTGAAATGTCAGCGCAGGCCAAAGCAATCACCAAGCCGCTGGATGCGCTCAAAAATGAAGATATTATTTTAGATATTGGACCGGTCACTGCTAAACATTACCAAGAGTTTATAGCAGAAGCTGGCACGATCGTTTGGAATGGCCCTTTGGGTGTTTTTGAAATTCCACAATTTAGCCAAGGGACGCGTACATTGGCCGAGGCCATCGTCAATAGTCCCGCCTTTTCAATTGCCGGCGGCGGAGACACCTTAGCCGCTCTTGGTCAATTTCGCTTAAGTGAAAAAATATCTTACATAAGTACTGGCGGTGGAGCTTTTCTAGAGTTTTTAGAAGGCACGAATTACCCGCTGTCAGCATGCTAATTAAACGGGCTAAATAACTATGACGAAACATGAGCATTTAGTGCGTCGTACTAAAATTATTGCCACATTAGGTCCAGCGACAGATAATTATCGAGGTGTTGTCTGATATTATTTCAGCCGGCGTTAATGTGGTGCGTTTAAATTTTTCTCATGGCAGCAAAGCAGACCATCAAAAAAGAATCGAGAATGTACGCAAGATTGCTGCTGAGCAAAAAAAAATTGTAGGCATTTTGCCGATTTACAAGGCCCTAAAATTCGAGTCGCTAATTTCAAAGAAAAATCGGTTGTTTTGCAAAAAGGCGCGCCTTTTATTTTAGATGCTTCTTTGGATGAAAATGCCGGGACCGTTGAGCAAGTCGGAATTGATTATAAAAATTTACCCAATGATGTGAAACCAAATGATATTTTATTATTAGATGATGGCCGGATTCGGTTTCAAGTAGAAGAAGTGAAGGGGCCAAAAATATTTTGCCGCGTGATAGTGGGCGGAGTTTTATCCAATCATAAGGGGATTAATCGTTTGGGCGGTGGCTTAACAGCCGAGGCATTGACTGAAAAAGATAAGCAAGATTTGGAATTTGTCCTCGGCTTTGATGTCGATTACGTAGCGATTTCTTTTCCCCGCAATGCAGAAGATATGAACTATGCCAGACGCTTGATTCACCAATATGTGGCCGGCCGAGAAAATAATTCCACCGGTTTAATCGCTAAAATTGAACGCACTGAAGCGGTCGCAGCGATTGATGAAATCATTAAGCCAGTGATGGCGTCATGGTCGCTCGTGGCGATTTAGCAGTAGAAATCGGCGATGCAGAAGTGCCCATGGTGCAAAAAGAAATTATTCGCCGTGCACGCAATTTAAATAAACCGGTCATCATTGCCACTCAAATGATGGAAAGCATGATTAATAACTCCGTCCCTACTCGTGCAGAAGTATCGGACGTCGCCAATGCCGTATTAGACAATGCAGATGCAGTCATGTTATCAGCAGAAACCGCCAGCGGTCAATATCCTGTAGCTGTGGTTGAATCGATGGCGCGAGTTTGCCGAGCTGTGGAACAGCAACCCAGAGTAAAGATTTCTAGGCATCGAATGGAAGCTCGGTTTGAACGGATTGATGAAGCCATTGCCATGGCCACTATGTATACCGCGAACCATCTAGATATTGCCGCCATCATCACGCTGACAGAATCGGGCCGAACCCCGTTGTGGATGTCGCGCATACGTACGGGAATTCCTATTTATGGTTTAAGTCGCTTTACTAAGACCTTAGGAAAAATGTCCCTTTACCGAGGTGTTTTTCCAATTGCTTTTGATGTGACCCAATATCCTTATCAAGCAATTAACTCCGAGGCTGTCCGCACGGTGTTCAAGCTCGGCTTAGTAGAAGCTGAAGATTTAGTGATTCTCACCACCGGCGACCATGCTGGAGTGACCGGCGGCTCCAATGTAATGAAAATTTTGGAGGTGGGTGAAATTATATGAGCCACAATGGATGGACGATTATTTTATTTTTAATCGCTGCCATTTTAATGCTTTGGTTAATGACCCGGATGATTCGTAATAATCCACATGCTTTTAGCAAGGAGAACCTTGGAAAAAGCTTATACACCATAGGTGTCTTGACCTTGTTGCTCATCGCTGTCGTTTTTTTCTGCGTAATGCTAGTACGCAGCGCTTAGTTCACTCTAATAGGAGAAATTTAATGCCTTTAATCACTTTAAGACAATTGTTGGACCATGCTGCTGAAAACAATTACGGTGTGCCGGCGTTTAACGTTAATAATTTAGAACAAATTCGTGCGGTTATGGAGGCGGCTGAGGCCACGAATAGCCCGGTCATTGTGCAAGCTTCAGCCGGAGCGCGTCGAATATGCCGGTCCGTTATTTATTTATCATTTGGTGCAGGCCGCTTTGCAAGAATGGCCGTATATTCCTATTTGTATGCATCAAGATCATGGCGGTTCTCCTGCCATTTGTCAGCGATCCATACAATTGGGTTTTTCTTCTGTCATGATGGATGGTTCTTTACATGACGATATGAAAACCCCCAGTGATTATGAGTATAATGTCCAAGTCACCAAAAAAGTAGTTGAAATGGCGCATGCTTGTGGTGTTTCAGTGGAAGGTGAACTGGGTGTTTTAGGCTCCTTAGAAACCAAACGAGCGGCTAAAGAAGATGAATCTGGCGCAGAACGTGAACTCCATGAACATGAAATGCTGACCGATCCTGATCAAGCGGCTGATTTTGTTAAAGCCACAGGCGTAGATGCTTTAGCCATTGCCATTGGCACTAGTCATGGCGCTTATAAATTTTCCCGGCCGCCGACAGGTGATGTTTTAGTCATTGAACGGATTAAACAAATTCATAAGCGTTTGCCTAATACGCATTTAGTGATGCATGGTTCTTCTTCAGTGCCACAAGACTGGCTGAAAATTATCAACGCCAACGGAGGCAAAATAAAAGAAACCTATGGCGTACCGGTCGCAGAAATTCAAAAAGGCATTAAGTCAGGTGTTCGAAAAATTAATATTGACACCGATTTACGTTTGGCCGCCACTGGCGCTATCCGTCAATATTTTGCTAAGCAGCCCGAGCGAATTTGATCCACGAAAATATTTAGGTGAATCAAAGGTAGCTATGCGAGAAATTTGTAAAGCTCGCTACCAAGAGTTTGGAACCGCCGGCAATGCTTCTAAATTCACTAAAATTTACTCTTTTGAACAAATGGCCAAGCGTTATCAGCAGGCATGACGCTATGAAATTGCTCCGACAACCACAATTTATTTATCATCAAGCGCAATATTTAAAAAGCGCCAATGAATTATCGCAACTGCCTGCAGATAAGGGCTGGGAAGTAGCATTTATTGGCCGCTCTAATGCCGGCAAATCCAGCGCCATTAATGCGATTACTGGTATTCGCGGCTTGGCCCGGGCCAGCAGCACGCCCGGACAAACCCAAATGATCAACTTATTTACGCTGGATAAAAATCGTAGATTAGTAGATTTACCTGGTTATGGTTACGCCAAAGTGCCACGAAATATTCGAGAACGATGGCAAAAAAATGTTGATGAATATTTGGAAACTCGGGAATGTTTACGTGGATTAATTTTGGTGATGGATATTCGCCACCCCTTAAAAGAAACTGACCAGCAATTGATTGCGTGGTCGGTGAAATGCGAGGTTCCGATTCATATTTTGTTAACTAAAGCCGATAAGCTAACTCATTCCGAAGCCCAAAAAATATTAAAAGAAGTCAGCTCAGCTTTAGAGCCATTTGGTTCCACCCTATCTTTACAAATTTTCTCCGCGATGCAAATGCAGGGAGTTGAAGAGGCCCAGGCTCGTTTGGATCAATGGTTTTCTTGAAGATTACTAAAAATCTTTCATCGCTTTATAATCAATATCATTAAAAAGCCATTTGACCACGTGATTTAGCGTGAAATAGGTTTCTACCAAAGTTCCTGAGAGTAAAACACCTAAAATAATTTGTAAGCTGGCCAATTGATGGGTGTAAAAAGCGATGTAAATTAAAATATAGATTAATAAATTTTGCCCAATCAAAATGCCCATGATAGTCCAGGCAAAAATTCCCCGATTTTTTATGCGCCAACAATAATCTTTATTCGCTAATCCTAATCCGTGATTACCAAAGGACTCAGGAGCAACAGATTTAAAATTTTCATATAAATCATTGAAACTTTGCTCGGTTTTTGGTTCTGAAGGCGGTGCTATTGATAACTCATCCATAAGTAATCCTAAATTTTATCCATTTGCTTCTTGCAATACAGGTCGTTACATTATCCGCTTAAAAAAAAAGTTCTGCAATACAGAATATCGCCCTATCTATTGTAGTCTTTTTCTTACAACCAGGCTAGATTTTGTAAGTTTTTAATTCGATAATACACAGCGGTGGAAGAAACATTAAAGCGTTTGGCTAGTAGATCAATGTTGCTCAGTTTTTTATAAAAAAATGTAAACACTTCTCTAGGCATCAACAAACTGGCTGCAAACCAATTGGCTTCTTGTTCCTGAGTTTTATCACTATCATCTAAAAGGTAAAAATCTTTGCGATAAAAAATTTCATTTGGCTTATCTTGATGTAGATAGAAATGCCCTAACTCGTGGGCTGTAGTGAATGCTTGTCTCGGGAACGTATCACCCTCCAATAATAAAATAGCGCCCTGTTTCCGATCATACATACCGATAATATCTGGATTATCAAATTGACCGATTTTAACAACCAGGCCACTGTATTTAATGACTTTACCCAAATTGATGGGTGGTGTGATCTCTTCTTCAGCACCGTACGCTTCTTGAACAAGGTCATATGTCAAGCATTCAATTTTTAAAATGGCTTCTTTAGTCAATGACATTATTCATTCTCCCTTTTTGAATAAATTAACATAAATAAAAAAATATGTCACGACCTCCTTGTGAGACGATGCTTGGTCTGCAAAAAACGAAACTTATTTGCGCCAGTACTGTGGTGTAAGCAAGACCAGTAGCGTCATAATCTCTAATCGACCGGCGAACATGGCTAAAGTAATTATCCACTTACTCGCATCATTTAAGCCTTTGAATAAAGAGGCGGTTTGCCCTAAGCCCAATCCAGTGTTAGATAAAGCACCTGCGGCAGAGCCAAAGGCGGTGCGAAAATCTAAGCCTGTCGATAAAAGCGCTAAAACAATGAAAATCAAAAATGCAAAATAGATCGCAGTAAATCCCCATATTCCTTGGATGATTTTTTCTGGTAGGGCGTCTTCACCTAAATACAATGAATAAACTCCTTGTGGATGGATTAACCGTTTGAATTCTCTGCCGCCTTGCCGTTTTAGAATTAAAAAACGCAACATCTTCAATCCACCCGAAGTGGAACCCCCGCATCCACCGATCAAACAGCCTAACATCAACAAAAAAGGCACAAAAGTAGGCAGTACATCCACATTACCATAACCGGTTGTTGATAGCGCTGAAGTAGTATCAAAGATCGAATACACGAGTATTTGCCCAATATTTTTATGATACATGCCATAAACAAGCACGGTGATTGCAGTGACAACCCATAAAATAAATATGATCTTTAAATATAATTTAAATTCTGGATCATCCCAATAAATACGCAACGATTTTTTTTTACAAAAATGATAATGTAAACCAAAATTGGTGCTGCCCAGAATCATGAAAATAACCGTAATAATCTCTAATTGGTGGCCATGATAGTAGGACAAACCACTATCATGGGTGGAAAAACCCGCAGTCGCCACTGAACTGAAACTTTGACAGATGGCGTCAAAGAACGACATTCCGGCTAACCAATAGGCTAAGGTGCAAGCCAATACCAAAACAAAATAGATTAACCAAATTGCTTTGGCGGTTTCTTTTAATCTGGGCCGTAAACGACTGGTCTTAACAGGACCTCCTGTTTCCGCAAAATAAAGCTGCATTCCGCCCACGCCTAATACGGGTAAAATTGATAATGCAATCACTACGACACCCACACCTCCTAATAACGTCAATTGTTGCCGGTAGTAAAGAATTGAATGCGGCATTTGATCTAAATGAGTGAACACCGAGGCCCCTGTCGTTGATAATCCGGAAACCGATTCGAATAATGCATCCGTAAAACTGAGTGTCGGAAAAAAACATAAATAAAAAGGGATGGCGCCCAACAAGCAAACGACTATCCACACCAAACAGACCACTAAGAATCCATCTCGTGCTTTTAATTCATTACGGGTATTTCGCGTAGGTAACCATAACGCCAATCCTAAAATAAGCGTAAATAGAAAAGAGATTAGAAAAGGATATATAGAACCTTCCCGATACCAAGCATACACCATCATCGGCGGCAGTAGGCTTAAACAAAAAATGAGCAATAACAAACCAATTAACCGGCTGATGGGAGCTATGCGTTTCATTTTTTTACCTCCACAGCGAACAGTTTTTCTACCTGATTGATTTTGGTTTTATCGCTGACAAAAATAATAATCTGCTCTAAATCGCCAATGATTTCTTGAGGCTTGGGAACAATGAAGCGGTGATTGCGTATAACACCACAGATTTGCACGCCCTTAGGTAAGTTGAGTTGATTTAAAGATTTTCCCACTACTGAAGAGTTGGCTCCTACTATTAATTCTAAAGCTTCAGCCACACCGCGCCGTAATGAATAGGCTTGAAGAATTTTGCCATGGTGCAGATGCCTTAACACCGCACTGACTGTGATTTGCTGTGGAGAAACGGCGATGTCAATGTGAATATAGCCGCTGATAATTAAATTTAAATAAGCATCGCTATTAACCAAAGCAATTACCTGCTTCGCGCCAAGTTGCTTGCTATATAATGAACTGACGATATTATCTGTGTCGCTATTTGTTAAAGCACAGAAACAATCTATATTTTCAACTTCTTCACTTCGCAATAAATTTGGATCACAGCCATTTCCCTGCAACACTATGGCTTTGGCAAATTGTTGCGCCAATTGTTCACAACGATTTCGGTCTTGTTCTATAATTTTAATTTGATATTTTTTTTCCAATATTCTTGCCAAGTGACTTCCAATAAATCCGCCGCCAATAATCATAATCCGTTTATGGCGGCTTTGAGAGCTCTGATTGTTTCGAAACAGATCCAGCACGGCTGTTACAGCTTTATTTTCCGCTACAAATAAAATGTCATCATTTTCTGCAATCAAAGTTTCTTCAAGGGGTAATAATTGGTCTTGACGGTATATCGCTACCATTTTAACAGCGGCATTGGGTAAATATTCATTCAAGACTTGAGCGGTTTTACCCAGCATCACGCTTTCGGGAGATGGTTTTGTGGCTACGAATTTGACATGGTCATCGGCAAAGTTAAATATGCGTAATGCGCCGGGGTATTCTATCAGATGCTCGATAGTGTGAGTGATAAGGCCACCCGGATTTATAAAAACATCTATGGGTGACTTATTGGCGGCAAAAAATTTTCCGTTATTCAAAAAATAATCTGTGGCGCGAATACGAGCTATTTTTAAAGGTATTTTAAAAATTGAATCGGCTACAAAACAAGCCGCCATATTAATTTCGTCATTACCTGTAACAGCAATCAGCATTTCTGTTGCTGACGCACCCGCTTCGGCTAAAATATGGGGATGGCTGCCATAACCTTGAACAGTGCGTAAATCAAATTGGGCCTGTAGCCGCTGTAGGCTTTCACTCTGTAAATCGATTACTGTGACGTTATGCTCAGCAACCAAGCTCGCCGCCAACGTGGTCCCAGCTTGGCCGGCGCCGATAATAATAATTTGCATGAGATCTTCCTTAACTGACCTTCCTATCGCTACATTCTAATCTATTCGGACTGGATTTATCACATTTTTTAATTCTTTGGCTTGGAAAAACTGGGCAACAGTGCAATACGATCCCCGGCAAAATGGTTATCGGGTTCATTTCCCGACTCTTTACAAGAGGTTATAGCACGGCCGATCGATTGCTCAAAACGCCTCCACTGGGTATAGATTTCAAATGTTCTAATGAGACCATGTCTTATTGCTTTAAACGGTTTATTGAGTTAAAGTGTCGATATAGAAATATTCAGAAGATAGAATTTTGTAAAAAGTTGGGTACCAAATGAAAACTCATTTCAAGAAATCGAAACGACCCAATCCTATTTATTCGCTTTTAAAATCGAACAAGAATCCAACTTATCATCACCAAAAAGATAAAAATGACCAAAAATATTTTTTAAAGACATTTCCGGCGGCTGTACAAAAAATTGAATTAATAGATCAAAAATTATGGGATATCACTGATCAACATATCTCAATTTATGAAAAATATAATGATAAATGTAATTATATTACTGCCTATCATTTTACGATGACGCTTGCTTACGGAGATGAACCCTCCACGAAGGTGCGCTGCTATTTTAATGCGCGCGGGATTTATCAGGCATTGACCATTAAAAAAGAAGAAAAATATCAAGAAGTTTCTTCTAATCTTGAAGTAAGACTTAAAGATCATGCTGAACTGTGTTCCTTAAACACTTTCGCAGAACTTCAGAAGAGCCTTGAAAGCCGATGTAATGTTCTAAGAGATCATATTAATAAAAAAGAGCAATCGATCGAAGAGCTAAGTCATAATATTGTGAAGAATTTAAAAGATTATATCAAAGAAATTGATCAGCTCATTCCCTTGCTAGAAGAAATCGATGAATTAGGAGAGTATAATCGCCCTAAAATAGAAATTTATCAACGAATTTCAAGTTTGTATAGCGAGCAGAAAGAATCCAAAAAATCGACGACTGAAGAAGTCGAATTGTCAGCTGCTTCAATTTCATCAGAGGTAGATAACGAAAAATTAGCAGAATCAGAGTACTTACCAATTATACCTAAAAAAGAAAAAAATGCTGATTTGACTAAAAAAGAGTTTGACGCGCTAATTAAGAACCTCAAGAAAATGAATGTCGCTGAATCTGATAAACAAAGTCTTATTGAGAAAGCGTTGCATGGGAATAAAAAGGCAATGCAAGAAGTTTTAGACAAAAATTTTCTGATAAACGAGTATTCATATTTTCGTATGGCAATGCTAGGAAATAAAAAATTTTTTGAAAAAGCTTATGAGCGTTCCCCCATTAATCTTAATATGCTCATTATTGAGAATTATAATAAAGATAATAATGGTTTGACTTTTTTAGCGATAGCTTATGGAAAAAGAAATTATGGTTTATTTGAGTATTTGTTACAAAAAGGAGCAAATCCTAATGTGCCTTTTCTGAATGGTGCACGTCTTATTCACCATATTTCTGAAAAGGGGGAACTAGAATACGCAAAATGTCTTTTAAAATATTATCCGGTAACGGATATTTCTTCTTTTTCTGCTCTCAATAAAAAAACTACGATTAACTTCTTAGTGCCTAATTTTAAAGCGCTAAAAAAAGTTAAACAAGATGTAGAAGATAAGTGTCTGCAGGACAATGTATTAAATACTTCAACTGTTACGCCCTTGATGATAGCTGTTTATTATCGCCAAGAGAAAATGGTAAAATTTTTATTAGAGTCCAAAGCAAATCCCTTATTAAAATATAAAAAAATTACGCTGATGGAACTGGCTACTACATGCCAACTTTTTAAAGACGATAAAGATGGAACATTAAAAAAATTAAATCCAAATATTATTCTGATGCTGTTGAGCTGTGGGATGAGTGTGGATTCCTTGTTACATATTTCAGGCGTGTCCATGACAGGTCTTTACTATGCTTGCGAAGATGGAGATTTAGACGCGGTAAAAATTCTTATTGAGAATTTTGGAGCTGATGTAAATTTTACTACTTCAAAGCCTGACATAGCCCCTATTTTAGGAAATAGTTTAAAACTAAATCCACTTTTTATAGCTATTGCGGGTATAATGCGGCCAAAGAATATAAATAACGCTTCCAAATTTGAACTAATTGTTGATTATTTAATAGATCAGGATTTTGTTCCACTTAAAATGTGGATATTAAACCAAGTTCTTGCTTATAAAAAATTTTTGAGCTTATCTGAAAAAATAGCGATGAAAATTCAATCGAATAAAGATAAAATCAATTTTTTGAAAGAGGCCAATCACGCTTATAACTCCAAAAAATATGAACTCGCTGTTAGTAAGGCCAGTAATGGCCTGAGATTAATCATAGACCATTCACAACATAGGGAACAATTTTTAAAAGTTATTTACTTGTCATGTTATGAATTAGGAGCGTATCCTAATTCTGGATTATTCTGCGCATATTATCTAAAATCTTTAAAACTAAAATTAGAAAAAATTTTAAATCCAAGTATTTATGATCAGCTTAAAAAAAATTATGACCAAGGACAGAAAATGTTTTTGAAAATTAGCGAAAATATAGGTATGGCAGCTGGATTATTATTCGATAAAACTTTAAAATCAAAAGACGATTTAGAATTCAAGCATCTGCCTTTGCTCTAGTAAATTTATTTTTAATTTTGGGAATTATTGGTGTCAGGTATTACCTTCTTTCCCATAAACGGAGTTTCCTTGTAGACAGAACTTTAACAAATCCTATCTTAAGGTAAGTTTCCGCTTATGTCCTTCATTTTCCTCATTATTTACGCAACAACGCCGATACGTAAAAATCTGGAGGCGGCGGGAATTTAATTATTGTAAATTTTAATTTCCCCAATCTAAATAAACAACACCGACGCTGTCCAGAAATATCTCAATATATTAACCTAAATTAATCAGTTGCCACCTACTACGAAGACCTAGTGCACTGAATCTTGAGGCTTTTTTGTGGGTTTTTTCTTCAACGTATTCTTGCTTGCCTTTTCAAAATGGTCTATCCCGATTTTATTATTCTGTATTTTCTAGTAAAAACAATACTAATTCAATGATTGTGAAAGATAATAAATATAGCCTGGAAACAGTAAGCCATTGATGTGTCTTGGAAAAACGCGGTTACTGATATAAAAATACCAATACCTGTAGGAATAAAACTCATTTGAGTAAATTTTTTAGCATCAATTGATAACTTTCAATGCATTTTTCCAAATTTATGCGTAATAAATACATTATAATCCACTCCTTGGCGCCTAACTGTGCTATATTTATTTTGTAATATTTAAACAAGTGAGGAAACCATGAAAACGAATATAGTTAAAATTATTGCTTTAGCTACGGCTCTTGGATTGGCTGCCATCAGCAGCGCACAGGCCCAACCCAATGCCTACTATGGCGGTGGATATAAACATTGTTATTATTCAAATGGTTATAAACATTGCTATTATAATAACCGCTATAATAACCGTTATAACCACAAGTATGATTATTATTATGGACCGGGTGGGCATGGTATGAAAGAGGGTTGTTATTATAATAATTATACTCACCAACATGAATGTCATTCTGTCTGCCGAGGCGGCTACTGTTAAAAAAAATGGATGGGGTCAAATCATTCGAAAATAGAACTGAGTTTTGACCCCTCACTCTGATTCAGGATTTGACCCTACTTAGCTCCACACCAGAATTGCTCCAGAGTCTATAGCCTTAAAATACGGTATTGAGAAGCAGAGAGTAATGGTTTAAGTTGCAGACTACTTTCAGAACTGAGTATTGATTATGACAGTAGTCACCCGTGAATCACCCACCTTATTGAAGCGTAAATCACGCGCTGATGCAGACAGCCCTTGGAAGTTAGCGCTTGATCTTTATTTTGCTGACTTTATGAATTGTTGCTTTACTGATATTGCTCGAGAGATTGATTGGAGCAAGGGATATGAATTCATGGATAAAGAGATGCAAACGATCGCTTATGATGCCAGCATTGGCCGTCGAACGACCGATAAAATCATCAAATTGTGGAGAAAAGACCAGCAAGAAATCTTCTTCCTCTGTCATTTGGAAGTGCAAAATTACGATAGAACCCTGCCTGAACGCATGCTGGTCTATCGTTACCGTATTCGGGATCGTTACCATAAGCCTATTGTCAGTATAGCTATTTTAATAGATGACAAACCGAACTGGCGACCTCAATCCTATCGGGAAACTTGTTATGACAGCCATTTAGAAATACATTTTTTAACAGTGAAATTGTTAGATTATCGCCAGAGGCGTGAAGAATTATCCGCTATGAATAACCGGTTCGCTACGGTGTTATTAGCGCAACTGGCCGTACTGGAGACCCTGAACGATCCACAAGCTCGGTTAAAAGCCAAAACAGCTCTAACCCGTGCTCTTTATGGGAAAGGTTGGGAAAAAAAAGACATCTTGCAACTCTACACCTTGGTGGATTGGCTAATTACTCTACCTGAAGAGCTTGTGGTACATTATAATAACGCCATCAAACATTTTGAGGAGGAGAAAATGAGAAATATAGGTTATGTGACTACGGCAGAACGCATCGGCCGGCAAGAAGGGTTGCAAGAAGGAGAAGCCAGGATATTAATCCGGCTGTTAGAGCATCGTTTTCAAACAATTTCGGCGGAGCTTCGAGCAAAAATCAAGCAAGCTGATCAGACTACCCTGATGCAATGGGCGGAGCGCGTGCTTGACGCCACTTCTTTAGCAGAAGTGTTTAAAGATTAATAACCTAAAGCACTATAACGATCAGAAAAGGAAAATGTGTCTAAGTTTAAGCCGGACATTTTTGTGTTATAAGGTATTAGCCTTTCCCCTTCATTAATAAAGTATATCGACCTGAATGAGTTTGGTTTTACATCCATTTAATGGCTCAACACTGATGTTGAATTTTCTCCCATATAATGGATGGGTGGGGTCAATGACTTCAATTTCTTTGATTTCACCACCGTCAATATCAACGATGGGAGTATCAAGAATAGGACTCTTGGCAACCGACCGGCCATACAGCGGAAATATTCCGGAAAGGCGACCAAGATACCCTCACCGGACATCCAATCACCAACCAAGAAGAAACCTTGGTGTTGCCCAATGGTAAAAAGATCATGACCTTGGTGAGTAAGCTGCCGATTGTGGACGATGATGGCAGTGTTTTAGGGATTGTGGGTTATTTTACCGATATCACCGCCCTAAAACAAAAAGAGCATGAGCTGCGTCTTGCCCGGCAACAAGCCGAGGCTGCTCAACAGGCAAAATCCCTATTTCTGACTAATATGAGCCATGATCTACGAACACCACTCTGTGGTTTATTAGGGATGGCCGGACTCATGGAGCAGGAAATACCCTCGGAACAGGGCAAAGCCGCAGTCAAAGATTTAATTTCTGCGGGCAGTCAGTTATTGAATTTACTCAATGAGTTTATTGAATTTTCAAAATACGAAGCTGGCGATTTGCCAGTGTATGTCGTTAAATTTCATCTCAGAGAATTAATAGAAAAGGTCATGGCTTTGCACACTCCGGCAGCCCAAGCAAAGCATTTACGCTTTGATTTAGGATGGGATGCGCGTCTTCCGCTGTTTGTGATAGGTGATTCCACGCGAGTGCAGCGGATTCTATTAAATTTAATCAGCAATGCAATTAAATTCACTGAGAAGCCCACTTTGACTTATTAATCATGGATATCGGCTTGCCGGATCACGATGGTTTTTGGGTAGCAAAGACTATACACCAACGACAAAAAAGAAATCATGAACTGCTCAGTATCATCGTAGTGCTTTCAGCACATACAGGCGAAAAAGAAAAGCAACAGTTTTTAAAGGCCGGAATAGTTAAAGTTTTTTCTAAACCTTTAGATGCTCCGAAAACACAAGAAATATTGGCCTTGATCGACTGTTTTCTACTCTGATTGCAATGTAGCGATAGGATCAAGGCGAGAAGCTCGGTAGGAAGGATAAAGTCCAGAAAATACGCCCACTACAGCAGAAACAACAAAGCCTAACGCGGCGGGTAAAAAATGAAAAGAATATTCCCAGCCGGATGAAATCGCTAAAACTAAAGTAGTTAGTGTTCCTAAAATCACGCCTAACAAACCGCCTAAAATAGTCAGCACGATGGATTCGATTAAAAACATTTCTAAAATATCTTTTCTTCTAGCGCCAATCGCCATGCGAATGCCTATTTCCCTTCTTCTCTCGATGACAGATACCAGCATGATATTCATCACTCCAATGCCGCCTACCAGAAGTGAAATGCCTCCAATGGCGCTCAAAAGCCAAGTGAATGTACTGCGTTGCTTTTTAACCACGTCAATGATTTGTCCCGGATCATGAAACCTTACGTTGGAAGTAGGTGAAATTTTATTAATCGTGTTTTGGACCTCATTTTTTGCCTGATCTAGAGGTGAATTTGGATACAACTGCAATAGAATATTTTGAATTTGAACCTGCGGATTCAGTAAATAAGATAACGAAATGGGAATAATGATACCTTCATTCACATTAGCAAAAATAAACAAATTAGGTTCCCAAGGTTTAGCTATACCAATTATGGTTAGTAAATAATTACCAACGGCAAGTTGTTTATTGATAGGATCTATTCCTTTAGCTCGAATTTGCTCTCCGAGAGTACTACCGATAACACAATAAAAACTACTTTTATCTAGGAAAGAAACAAAACGACCTTTTGCTATTTCAATTTTGGCAATATCGGCAAATCCTTCAGTAGCCCCGAGGACTTGGCCGCTAAATTGCAGACCTTGGAAATGAGAAGATTGGAACAGCATCGTATAAGGCACTATTTTTTGGATACGCGGTATTTGCTCCTGAATTACAGGAATATCTGTTAATTGCAAAGTGCGGGTTTGTCCGGTAGCTTGAGGAGCCTGATTGGAAGAAATCATCACCGCCAGTAAATTGGTGCCTAATTTTTTAAACTGGGATAAAGCATGTTCGGTCGCCAATTGGCTAGAAGAAATAAGCGCCACCACTGAGCCTGTACCGACTAATATCCCTAAAATCGCCAATAATGACCTTGTCTTAGCAGAAAAAAGGTTTAATAATGCTTCACGTATATGTGCTAAAAAACCCATGTTTGCACCTACGAAATAATTTGTCCGTCAAAAATTTTAATAACTCTCTGCGAGCGTTTGGCAACCTCTGGATCATGAGTAATAATCACGATAGTGGCTCCTTCAGTTTTATTGAGATCTTTTAGTAACTCTAACACGTCATGACTGTTTTTAGTGTCCAGTGCACCAGTGGGTTCATCAGCTAAAATAATACTGGGATTTCCAACCAAAGCTCTGGCAATGGCTACTCTTTGCTGCTGGCCCCCGGATAATTCATAAGGTTTATGAGTAGAATATTTATCCATACCGACTTTGGCCAGCATACCAATAGCCCGGTTTTTGTCTCTTCTATCACTCAAAGAATGATTACGACGGTAAGATAAAGGCAGCATCACATTTTGTAATGCAGTCAAACGAGATAATAAAAAAAAGGATTGAAAAATAAAGCCAATTTTTTGATTCCGGTAATCGGCTATTTGATCCGGACTTAAAACAGAAGTATCCACTGAATCTAAAAAATATTTACCGCTGGTGGGATGGTCTAACAGCCCTAAAATATTCATCGTAGTTGTCTTACCGGAACCTGAAGATCCTATGATGGTTACCAGCTCACCTTTCTGAATCGTCACGTTGATTCCTTTTAACGCCAGGTATTTTTCCTTGGCCATCATATAGGTTTTGGTGACATCTTTCAGCTCAATGAGAAATGACAACGTGATCTCCTGGTTTTACACCTTGAACGATGGCGACTTCTCTTAACGTTGTTTTCCCCGTAACCACCGGCACGCTGCGTTGCTGGCCGGATTTATCGACTATCTTCACCATGGATTGACCATTTTGCTCAAAGACAGCACCGATGGGTAAATAAATTTGCGGTGGTTCAGGAATCTCCAATGAAACCGCTGAACTCATACCTACGCGAATGACGCGGCTCTGGTTTTCTGTAATGTGCGGCACTTTAACAACGGCTTCAAACGTGCCGGTTCCCTCACCTCCACCTTGCGGGTTGGCCTGTGCGGCTACTGAAGCAACATATCCATCCAAGACCACGCCGGGAAAAGCATCGCCGGTTACTTTAGCCGCAAGATTGGGTTTTACTAAATTAATACTGACTTCACTGACATTAAATTTTATAGAAAAACCTGTTAAATCACCGATAGACAAAATCAGTTGGCCTGCTTTAATTTCATCACCGACACTGATGCGATTATTACCGCTCCCTTCTTTTTTTTGATCAACAGCAGGAAATAAAGCCACTCCACTCACGGGAGCATAAATTTTTACTTCTTTAAATTTTTTATTCAAAATAGCATTGACCTGGTCCATATTGGTAAGAGAAAGTGTTTCGATGCTACTAATGGAAATATTGGTCGATTTTAATAATTTTTCTAAATCGTACTTAGATTGGAGATAATTTAAGGTATCCGTTTCTTGAGTGCGGGCAGCAGTTGAGTATTCCTCTTTAGAAATCACACCGGCTTTATATAATGCTTGCGTTCCTTGGAAAGAGGTTTGACTGGCTTCGTAACTTCGTTTTTTTTGCAGAAAATCAGTAACCGCTTTACGATAATCTTCCGACAATTTAGTAGCATCTAATGAAATCAGTGGCTGATCTTTTTGAATTTGCTGGCCATAATTAAATAAAACTTCACTGACCCGGCCATCCAAAGGACTTAACACCGATTGGGAACTCAGCGGCCCAATATTGCCAGTAAAATGTAAATCAGTGCTAACGGATTTCAATTTTGCAGTGACAGTCTTAACTTCAGCATTTTTTTTACTGGACTTATGACAGCCAACACTGAATACCAGCAAGCACCCCAACAGGGCCCAACCACCTATACGGCAAAAAAATCGGCGATTCATTTTAAAATGAGTCATATTAGTATCTCAATTAGTATCTCAGTTGCACATTCCATTCTTTTAGCGTCATCCCCAACAAAGTCTGGAAACTGGTAACATTGTTTAAATAATTAATTTGACTATTTATAAAATTAATTTCTTGTTGTAATAAATTATCTTGAATAATATTAACATTCAAAGCGGTAGCTTGCCCATATTGCTGTTTAATTTGTTCTGCTATTAGATTTCTTTTTTGAAGTTCCACGGATTGTTCAGCGATAGTCAATTGTTTCAATTGACTTTCTAAGTTAGTGATACTATTCATGACTTGCCGGATCAAGGAACGGCGGCTTTGTTCTATGTTATCGAGTGCCTGAGCATAAGCGATTTGCGCACCAATATAAGCCGCTCTACTAGTGATATCTCTTATGGGAATAGTTAAATTCAGCGATACCGATGGTTTAGTAGTGGTACTTAATGAATCAAATCCTTGAATGATGGGAATATTGCCGCTGGCAGATAAAAAATTGGCTTGTCCGGTTAGATCCAATTGCCAGCGTAAGTTATCTTTGGCAGTCAGCATCGATCGCCGGGTAGCATTTAATTGCAGTTTTTGCGAAACGTATTGAGGGTTATTGTTCAAAGCAATTTGAATGGCCTCCTCGGTGCTTGGTAGCTGAAAAGCTTTAAAACGAATATCGCTATTCACTTTCAATTGCGAAGTGGGAGAAAGCCCCAAGGTATCCAAAAGTGTTTGGTAATCTTGTTGCGCGGCGTTTCTTTGCTGTTCGGTTTGTAACCGGGTGTTGGCCAAGGTTGCTTGCTCTTGTAAAAGCTCACTGGGCGCCATTTTGCCAGATTTCACACGCAGTTGATATTGTTGCGATGTGGCCTCCTCCCTTTTTAATGCGGTTTCTTGTACTTTGATATTATTATAATCCGCCACTAATTGCCGGTATTGGGTAATGACATCGGAGACCATGGTCATAATGGTCGTCTTAAAACTTTGTCTGGCAATCAACTCCTGATCTTGTGCATTTAACCACTGAAAATTATTGACCGCGCCAAATCCGCGCAACAAAGGTTGTGTGACACTAAATGTATCTTGCTGCCCACCATTTAAATTGGTGGTATTGTTTAATTTGAACTGTGTCCCATATCGGGTATTCCAAGTCAATCCCGGACTGGCATTATAGCCCACTTTCCCGTCTGTAGTATAAGTAGTATTCGCGGTAAAGGTAAAATGAGGTTCATAAGCATAATTGGCCAGTTCTAAAGCATATTTATCGTTAATTCTTTGAAACCGGCTGTTCACTATGTTGGGATTATTTCGCAAGGCCAGTGCAATGGCGTCCTCTAAAGTCAAAAGTTTAATCATCTTTACTGTGATCTGAGGCGGCGGCAAATAGTTTCTCAAGTTTTCTTTTTGTTCAGAAGTAATAACAATAGGAACGGATGGCTGCGCCGAAGCCAACGTAAAAATTAAACTTAAGATCAATAGAAAAAAACAGGAACGCATCCTGCTATTTAATCAGGAAAATTGCTGCTTTAAAAGCCTTATGCTAATCTCATTGAATGTTAATAGTCGCCGATGAACAAATTCCCCTAATCGACCATCTTTTTGAGAACACCCATTTAGTAAAAATGCCCGGCCAAGAAATAAGCTCAAAAGATTTGATCCATGCCGATATGCTCTGGGTTCGTACCTTAACGCGGGTCGACGCCCAGTTACTGTCTGGAAGTAAAGTCCGATTTGTCGGCACAGCCACTGCTGGTTATGACCATTTAGACGTGGAATGGTTGGAACAAAACCGTATTGCATGGGCATACGCCCCAGGCGCCAATGCGCTGGCGGTTGCGGAATACGTGCTCAGTGTGATCGCGGCGTTGCGCAGTATAGAGATGTTATCTGGAAAGTGTTTACGAGCAGGCGTTATTGGCATAGGCCATGTGGGAAGTGCTGTAGCTCGGTATTTGCGGGCAATTGGCTTTGATGTGATAGAAAATGATCCGCCGCGAGCGCAACGGGATGATCAGTTTAATTCTGTACCCTTAGCCAGTTTTAGAGAATTAGATTTGTTATGTTTACATCCCTCGTTGCATTTTACGGAACCTTTTCCCAGTTATCATTTGTTAAATGAAAATTTTTTTCGAGAGCAAAAAAAAGGGATGGTCTTAATCAATGCCTCCCGTGGGTCAATTCTAAATGAGAGCGTATTATTAAAGCAAAAACACTTGAATTTATGCTTAGATGTTTGGGAAACTGAACCCAATATTAATCTATCTTTACTTAAGAAAACTTTGATGGCAACGCCGCATATTGCAGGTTACAGTGTGGATGCAAAACGACGGGCAAGTTTATTGTTATATCAGCAGGCCCAAAGTTTTTTCGGGCTTCCAGAAAAAACAAAATACACTGAGATCTTTGCTGAAAAAACAATGGACCCGGTTGATTGGGAGCAGCGGGCATTAACCGTGTTTAACCCTTTAGCATACACTGAAAAGATGAAAAACTATTTGCTTGATTATCCTGATGAAACCGCTAAGCGATTTTTGGAATTAAGAAAACATTATCGCTGGAGAGATAGTTTTTTTTAGATTGTATAAAAAAATCCCCCTCAATCCCTCTTTTTTAAAGGGAGAGGTTTGCTTTCCAGCCCCTCCCTTTAAAAAAGGGAGATTGGGAGGGATTTATCTTTAAATTAACGTTCGCCAGAAATAACTGCTTTTTCGCAGTAACCTTGCATCTGGGTCCCCACTTTGCGTTCGCCAACGGTAATAGAAATTTTCCTGTTAGGTTGCATCATAGGCCGGCCTGAAATTTCCACGCGGCACTCCGTGTTATTATAAGCCACTCGTACTGGAATGTTTTGGCCTTTTTGCATCTTTCCTAGATCTGCCAGCACCGTAATGGATTCAAGCGCAGGAGGTACTCTGAAAGTTCTATTGCCCAACGTAATCATGTTAGGTTGGCCCATATTTTTTTGCTGACGTATTAAGGACATAGGCGCATTGATCTTAAGAGTAACTCGAGTCATGCCTCCCATTTGACCGTTCATTTGACCCTGCATTTCACCTTTCATTTGAGGGCTGCCTGCTTGACCGTTTACTTCACCATAATTACCCGGACCGCCCTGGCCATTCATTTGATTCATTTGGCCGTTTCCCTGTTGATTTCCCATTTGGTCTGCTGGTTGCGCTAAAGACAGGCTTACAGCAGCCATTGAAATTGTGGCAATCACGCCTAGTAATACTGTTTTCATTCTCTTTCTCCTTTGATTGATTATAATATAAACACAATAAATATAGAGCACCCCCTAATTATTGCCAGCTAACTAAGCAATTTTGTCCGCGGGTGGATGGATCATTACTAATATTCAAAGTAATTAATTTAGGGGCCTGCGGCGCAATAGGGGCAGATGCAAATTTACATTGTTGCATAGGATGTCCCACAGATTGGATAAAAAAATCATCCATAGAATAGGTATATCTACCGGTAAACATTTTTATTGCTGCTGCAGCAATGGATATTTCTTGGACAGATGATGGGGTAGCAGCAGCCACCCTTCCCGATTGGCTGTTGGGTTTAATCATTAGCACAACGGGTGCCGAAGACTCATTCACCACTGTAATGGGAATGGAATCTGCGTAAGTAGATAAACTGATACTGGCTATTAATATACCAGCGAGCGCGCTGAAAGCGAGTCCTTTCATGGTAAATCTCCTATGGCGGTGGTAGATGATTTTTTTATGTACAGACTAAATATAGTACAAAAAAATGATTTAGCAAATTTTTTAGACAGATAATGAATTAAATCTAACCAGACCAAGGACCAAGATCCAAGGTCTACGTTACTTAGTTAAAAAGTGCTGTTAAAATACCGTATGATTTATCATAACGGACATTTTATCACTGCAAACTCCTTACAACTGGATGCAACAGATAGGGGTTTACTTTTAGGTGATGGGCTATTCGAGACCCTGCGCGCGGATCATGGCAAAGTTTTTTATATAGAACAACATTGGCAACGCCTACAAGCAGGCGCAAGTATTTTGGAAATACCCATTCCCATCTCTTTCGAAGATTTAAAAAACATAAGTCTTGAACTACTACAACAAAACGATTTACTAACTCAAATTGCTTTTTTGCGTTTAACATTAACCCGAGGCGGTGGCCCACAAGGATTGCTGCCCGCCGCGGAAATTAAGCCTACTTTGATTGTTACTGCAGGGCCTTTAAGTACCCCTCTCACTGCCGTGAATGCAGCAGTAGTGGCTATTCAAAGAAATGAGCTATCAGTGCTATCAAGCATTAAGTCCTTAAATTATTTAGAAAATATTTTGGCTAAAATGGCAGCTAAGAAACTAGGCGCCAATGAAGCTATTTTATTTAATTCTAAAAATTTTCTCGCAGAAGCCAGCGCTGCCAATGTTTTTTTGGTAGATTCAAAAGGCCAGTTGTTAACGCCTCGCATTGAAGATGGCGCTTTACCAGGGATTACTCGAGCAGTGGTAAAGCAAATTGCGAAGGACTTAGACATCCCCCTCATTGAAACTGCGCTGTCAGCCCATGATCTGTTTAGCGCGGCTGAAATTTTCTTAACCAACAGTTTAATCGGTGTTCAGCAGGTGAAAACACTCAATAGTCAATTAATTGTGAATAGTAATCATTATTCAAGGTTCAAAAGTATTCAAGCAGAATACCAGAATAGCAGCAATTCCCGCTGAGTACAGCGAAAATTGCTTCCTGTTTTTATCCTGCGCTCGGCGGAGCCGACTCGGAATGAAGGGGGAGAATCGCGATTCTCCCCCTTGCAATCCCCCATCGCGGGGATAATTTTCTACGAAAATTATTTTTTTATAAAGGTGATTTATTTTATTAAATCAAATAGTTAAAACTCACCGGGAATTGCTGCCAGAATAGAACACCCATATTTTAAAACCGCTCTAGGAAAGCAATGAGCCACTCTCAGGAGTGCCGGAAGAGGGTGAGTACAGAAATTACGCAGTTTTCACAAAAGCTGCCATAATCAGTAATGATGTCAAAAATATTATTTCTGCACGGTTTAATTTTGCTGATTCTTTGCGGCTTCATTCTAACTTTACATGTGATCATGATCAGCGATTTCCCCAATCACATGGCCAGAATGTATATTTACCATCAACTTGATCATTCGAGGTATTTGTCACAGTTTTATTATCGCAAATTTGAATGGGTGCCTTATTTAGGTCTCAATTTGTTTTTTGGGGCGCTCCTGCCTTTTTTTAATGTTTATACCGTAGCGAAGTTATTGGTTTGTTTTTATTTTATCACCAGTGTAGTTGCTATTCTCTATTTAAGCGAAGTTATCCATAAAAAATTACTAACTTCCACATTTCTAATTTATGCTGTTATTTTAAATAACAATTTTTTTTGGGGGTTTATAAATTACTGCTTTACTATCCCTTTAATTATCATTGCATTTGCCACCTGGATCAAACTTGAAAACACCCGATACACGGGCAAAATCATATTTTTTGTCTTGTCACAGTTTTTATATTTTTTACATTTTTTTGCCTTTGTTATTTTAATATTAATTACTGTGATTTATGAATTACAAAAAAATCGCTTTTATATATTGAGAAATATCAAAAAAATGGCTAGCTTTGGCGGATTTATAGTTTCATGCATGATTATTCCTTTAATCATTTCGTTGTGCTCAGAAAAAGCATTATCCATTGAAAATAAAACTCTATTTTGGTGGCAACTAAAAAATACTATAAAAGTCGCTATTTCGCCATTTTTATTTGTCAATGAACTTCTGGCTATTCTTTTTCTTGCCCTTTTAGTTTTTGCTTATATTAACAAAACACTGAAAATTGAGACTAATAAACTACTTTTAGTAGTATTAGTGTTATTGTGTTTTATAGTTCCTACCAGTATAGACAGTATATTTGGTATTTATTTAAGACTCCCAGTAGTTGTAACCATTCTTCTATTTGCGATGTCACGTTTTAATGAAAACAAAACTCTGATGAGGAAAATAACTACAGGTCTGATATTTTTATTTATCCCAGCTTCCTTAGTCTATTATGGGATTTATTTATACCGAGAAAATCAATTTGCTACAGAATATATTAATAGCCTTAAGATCATAGCACCCGGCTCGAAGGTTTTTACCATCCAAACACTTCGTACTGGCACCGGCTTATATCATATAATGTGTTTAGCTGGGATAGAACGGCAAGCGTTTGTTCCTAATTTATTTAATAATATGCCGCCGCTGAGAACCAAAGCGTTATATCTTCCTATCAGTTCAAACAATGCCCGCGTTCCCAAATCTAACTCTTTTATTGAGTCTGAACAAAACCCAGAAAAAACTTTCAAATATTTAGGGAACCTTTTTTATTGGAAAAATTGGTTTAATGATTTTGATTATGTGGATTATATTCACATAGATGGATTTAAAAACTTGGGCGAACCAGTCGATAGCTTACCTATCGTCTACCAGGATAAAATCCACACGCTTTATTTAATCCATTCTAACGATTATACGGCCAATTGGTATAAGGATCGCTCGGGTAATTAGGATATTTTGACATATTTAAAGTAGGGCACTGCACCAGAATAGTTCCATTGGGCACAGTATAGGTAGGCTTTTGAACACGATAAAAGTTACTGACTGCAAACTTACAGGCCTTCCAGCAGTTTAAATTGG
Organism: uncultured Pseudomonadota bacterium; assembly: GCA_963795715.1. Classification (GTDB taxonomy): domain Bacteria; phylum Pseudomonadota; class Gammaproteobacteria; order Coxiellales; family Coxiellaceae; genus JAFEDN01. The sequence goes on along the minus strand of CAWCIY010000003.1, from coordinate 591,779 downwards.
CGATAGCACATTTTGCCGCGCAAAAAACATCTTCTTTCAAAGCAGGTACTACCACGGTATAACCAGGATGAGCATTTAATAAGGCAACCGTATAATTCGTATTCATCAAAGCTTGAGCAACATCACCATTCACCGTATCTGGTAGATTGGGATTAACAGCCATATAAAGAGCGCCCGAATTGATAAAATCACTGCATGAAGCTGGATTGGGGGTGAAATTAAGAACCATTGTATAATATACACCAAGACCAAAACTAGATTGAATTAATGATAAAGTTAAAATCCCAAACAAACCTGTAATTGTCTTCCTCATTCACAACTCCTGTCACTTATTTTCTTTTTCATTGTTTAAATATAGTACACAATTATGGTATGACGGCTCTCAAAAAGGCAAAAAAAACCCCGCCGAAGCGGGGTTTTTTGAGGGAAGTTTAAAATGTACGATTGATTACATCATACCGCCCATTCCACCCATGCCTCCCATACCGCCCATGCCACCGCCTTCGCCGCCAGCATGACCATGAGCTTCTTCTTTAGGAGCATCTGTAATCATGCATTCGGTGGTGATCATTAAGCCGGCAATCGAAACTGCGTTTTGTAACGCTGTACGGGTCACTTTGGTTGGGTCCAAAATACCCATCTCGATCATATCGCCGAATTCACCAGTGGCAGCGTTATAGCCAAAGCTTTCGCTAGAATTGCTTTCGACTTTAGCTAGAATTACTGCAGGTTCCTCACCCGCATTCGCCACAATCTGACGTAGAGGTGAAGTCATAGCACGGCGTAAGATATCGACACCCACTTGTTGATCATGGTTAGTTACATCCAGTTTCTTCAACGCACGTAAAGCACGGATCAGAGCGACACCGCCACCAGGGACAATGCCTTCCTCTACCGCTGCGCGAGTTGCGTGAAGCGCATCTTCCACGCGAGCTTTTTTCTCTTTCATTTCAACTTCAGTCGCAGCGCCTACTTTGATTACAGCAACACCGCCGGCTAATTTGGCCAAACGTTCTTGCAATTTTTCTTTATCATAATCAGAAGTGCTGGCGTCAACTTCTTGACGAATTTGCTCAATACGCGCTTTGATATCTTTAGCTTTGCCGCTGCCATCAATGATGGTAGTGGTTTCTTTAGTGATCACTACGCGTTTGGCGGAACCTAAATCCTCTAGACCGGTTTTTTCTAATTCCAAACCCAGTTCCTCGGAAATCATTTTCGCGCCGGTCAAAACAGCAATATCTTGCAGCATCGCTTTGCGGCGATCACCGAAACCAGGCGCTTTGACCGCTGCAACTTTAACAATGCCACGGATGTTGTTAACCACCAATGTAGCTAAAGCTTCACCTTCCACATCTTCAGCAATGATCAAGAGCTGTTTGCCTGACTTAGCAACGCCTTCCAATACCGGCAACATTTCGCGGATATTAGAAATTTTCTTGTCGACCACTAAAATGAGTGGAGATTCTAATTCAACGCTCATGCTTTGCTGATTGTTGATGAAGTACGGTGACAAGTAGCCACGATCAAATTGCATACCTTCTACCACATCCAGTTCATTGTCTAAACCAGAACCGTCTTCCACGGTGATAACACCTTCTTTGCCGACTTTGGCCATCGCATCAGCAATAATACGTCCGATTGTTTCGTCGGTATTGGCAGAGATAGTGCCTACTTGCGCTATCGCACGGTCATCAGTGCAAGGTCTGGAAATTTTCTTTAACTCAGCAATAACGGCGGTCATACCTTTGTCTAAGCCGCGTTTAATATCCATCGGATTCATGCCTGCAGCCACAGAGCGAATGCCTTCAGCAAGAATCGCCTGTGCCAGTACAGTTGCGGTGGTGGTGCCGTCTCCAGCCAAATCAGAAGTTTGCGAAGCAACTTCTTTGACCATCTGCGCACCCATGTTTTCAAACTTATCAACCAATTCGATTTCTTTTGCGACAGAAACACCATCTTTAGTAATGGTGGGAGCGCCGAAGGCTTTATCTAATACTACGTTACGACCTTTCGGTCCCAAAGTAACTTTAACGGCGTCAGCCAAAATATCTACGCCGCGTTTTAACGCACGCTTAGTGGCTTCGCCGTGTTGAATTAATTTAGCTGCCATGTTTGTTTCCTCTTTAATTATTTAGTGAACTATTCAACGATACCAATGATGTCGTCTTCACGAACCACCACATACTCTTTGCCGCCAATTTTGATCTCGCTGCCAGAGTATTTGCCAAATATAATTTTGTCGCCGACTTTAACAGAAACAGCAACCAAGTTGCCCTTTTCGTCTCTTTTGCCGGGACCCGTACCACGCACAATGCCTTCTTGTGGTTTTTCTTTAGCGGTGCCAGGAAGGACGATTCCACCAGGTGATAATTCATCAGCTTCGACACGTTCGACTAAAATTCGATCACTTAGCGGTCGAATTTTTAAGTTGACTTTTTCAGCCACTGCCATAATTCATCTCCAATTTTTTATGTTCAAAATGATTAGTTTTATGTTGGCGGATTAATTCGCCAACGCCCTATACTCATCCATATAGGGTCAACTTTCTAAAATTCAAGGGCAAAAAATAAAATACCCCTGGTCAAAGCCCAGGGGTATTTTATCTGTTAGATTTCCCCCATCGCTTTGTCACGCGGCAAGCCGCGTGGTGAATTGTTAATTAATTCCCCTTTTTATATAGATCGGAATAGGATTATAATCCCAAATTGCGCAGTTGCCTCCGTCGTCTTTGCAGTAGGAGGCAACTGCGGAATTAATGTGTCAATTTTTAAAAAGTGGAGCGATTATGGCAAACAGTTTCCAATGTCGTCAGGAATTAACCGTCAATGGCCAAAAATATATCTATTATAGTTTACCCGAAGCGGCTAAAAAATTAGGCAATATTAAGCACTTACCCTTCTCGCTCAAGATCTTATTGGAAAATTTACTTCGACACGAAGACGGGCAAAAAGTGTCCACTGCCGACATTCAAGCACTGGTAGATTGGCAAAAACAACAGAAATCCAGCCATGAAATTGCGTATCACCCTGCCCGTGTACTGATGCAAGATTTTACCGGAGTCCCTGCAGTAGTGGATTTAGCAGCTATGCGCACAGCTATGGCGAATATGCAAGGTGATCCAAAAAAAATCAATCCCGAATGTCCAGTTGATCTCATCATTGATCATTCGGTACAGGTAGACGAATTCGGCACCCCTGAGGCGTACGAGGACAACACCCGCATTGAAATTGACCGTAACCATGAACGCTATCAGTTTCTAAAATGGGGACAAAAATCTTTTAATAATTTTCGTTTAGTGCCACCAGGCACTGGAATTTGTCACCAAGTGAACTTGGAATATATCGGAAAAGCAGTTTGGTCAAGTAAAGAAAAGGGTGAATTAACTGCTTACCCAGATACTTTAGTCGGCACTGACAGCCACACCACCATGATTAACGGTTTAGGGATTCTCGGTTGGGGCGTGGGAGGAATTGAGGCAGAAGCGGCTATGTTGGGTCAACCTATCTCCATGCTGATTCCTGAAGTAGTTGGTTTTAGATTAGAGGGACGCTTGCGTGAAGGGATTACTGCCACAGACTTAGTGCTTACCATCACTCAAATGCTGCGGGCTAAAGGCGTAGTGGGCAAATTTGTCGAATTTTATGGTCCGGGCTTGCAGGGTCTGCCTGTGGCTGACCGCGCTACCATTGGCAATATGGCGCCCGAATACGGCGCCACCTGCGGATTATTTCCGATAGACGATGAAACTATTCAATATCTGCGTCTCACCAACCGAGATACACAAACCATCGATTTGGTGAAGGCTTACTGCCAAACACAAGGCATGTGGCACGATGCAGATTCCCCAGAACCTGTTTTTACAGATAAATTACACCTAGACCTTGCTACGGTGGGGCCGAGTTTGGCAGGACCCAAACGGCCCCAGGACAGAGTCAACCTGAATGATTTGAGAAATGTCACCGAACATGCCATACAACAAGCAGGCAAAGCAGAAGAAATTGACCGGCAATTTGCAAATACCGACGGCTATAACATGAGTCATGGGGATGTGGTCATCTCAGCCATTACCAGTTGCACCAACACTTCAAATCCCAGTGTTATGTTAAGCGCCGGTTTGGTGGCGCAAAAAGCAGTGGCCAAAGGGTTAACCATTAAGCCTTGGGTCAAAGCTTCCTTGGCGCCTGGTTCTAAAGTGGTGACCGATTATTTAATAAAGACCGATTTAATGCCTTACTTAGAAAAATTGGGCTTTTACTTGGTAGGTTATGGTTGCACTACTTGCATTGGCAACTCCGGACCTTTGCCTGACAGTGTCACCAAAACTATTCAAGACAATGATCTTTTGGTAGGTGCTGTGTTGTCCGGCAATCGTAACTTCGAAGGTCGAATTCATCCCTTAACCAAGACTAATTGGTTGGCTTCTCCTCCGTTAGTAGTCGCATATGCTTTAGCAGGAACCACACGTATAGATCTTTCCAAAGAACCTTTAGGCAAAGATAAAAAAGGAAATCCCGTTTATTTGAAAGATGTTTGGCCCACACAACAGGAAGTGGCTGAAGCGGTCACTAAAGTGAATCACAATATGTTTGCCAAAGAGTACTCCGAAGTTTTTAACGGTGATGACGAATGGAAAAACATACCCATTACCGAAAGCGACTTGTTCCAATGGCAAAAAGACTCCACTTACGTACAAAATCCGCCCTTTTTCGAAGGCATGACTCCTGAACCTGCGCCGTTAAAAAATATTGAAAATGCCCGCATTTTGGCGCTGTTGGGTGATAGTGTCACTACTGATCATATTTCACCCGCGGGATCCATCAAAAAAGACAGTCCTGCAGGTCGATATTTATTGGAGCACGGAGTGGCAGTAAAAGATTTTAATTCTTACGGAGCCCGTCGCGGGAACCATGAGGTTATGATGCGCGGAACATTTGCTAACATCCGTATCCGCAATGAAATGACGCCTAAAGTAGAAGGCGGTTTTACCATGTATTATCCGGATAAAACCATAATGACTATTTATGATGCCGCAATGCAATATCAAAAAGAAAATGTGTCTTTGGTTATTATTGCTGGGCGCGAGTACGGCACAGGATCTTCCCGCGACTGGGCTGCAAAAGGCACGTTGTTGTTGGGTGTTAAAGCAGTTATTGCGGAAAGCTTTGAACGTATTCACCGATCCAATTTAATTGGTATGGGCGTGCTGCCGTTAGAGTTTCTCTCCGGGGTTACACGAAAATCTTTAAAATTGGATGGTTCAGAAGCCATCACCATTGAAGGCTTAAAGCAAGGAGTTAATCCCGGCGCACAACTAGTCATGCAAATAACACGCGCCGACGGCTCAAAGGATCAGGTTAAGTTGCAAAGCCGTATCGACACTCAAGATGAGGCTGCTTATTATCGCCACGGCGGCATTTTACAATACGTATTGCGACAGATGTTAAAAAGGTGATGACATCCCAAATTAAGCTCATAGTCATTATGAAATCATTAAATTCCAATTTAGTTAAAATCACTGAATTATTAAGCGATGGCCAATATCATGATGGTACTTCTATTGGTAAAGTTTAGAGCGATTTTCTTCGCGAGGATTGTCAGCATTTACCGAAGAATGGAAAAAACGAGATGCTCTTACGAACTGCACTATATCTTTAGTATCAAACCGTCAAGAACAAAAGGGAACTTATATTGGAATTAATGATCAAGGACATTTATTACTTAAAACACCCGATAATCACACTCTAACATTTTCTTCAGTGATACTACTTTTTTAAAGTAATTAAAGTTGCTATTTAATAAAATTAAGGTATATTAATACAAAATCGCTATAACCCACCTAAAAAAATGGAGTAAAAAATACTATGCACAAAGAATACTCGATATATGATGCCCGATTAATTATTCCAGACTATCACCATCACGGAATTCAAAATACAGAAAAGAGCAGAACGATAAAGGATTGTTGGAAAAACTATTATAGTGAAGATCCCCACTTCTTTGCAGGAAATATTTTTATAAATGCATTTCAAAGCCGTGCATTAGACGACTTTTATTGGGCGTTCTTCTGTCCAAGAATTAATGCAGCAACTCGCTGGTATATGGAGCGCTCTTTTAGTCGTCCATTAACACCCTTGGAAAACTCGCATTTGGTAGCTGCTTGCTGGCAGTATATCGCAAACGAAGAAAAGCTTAAATTCTCTGACTATCCAGGAGTCAAGCCAGGAAGAAATTATTATAGATTCAACGATATTGAACTTTTTCTAAAGAATGTGGCAAATAAAAATTTTCCACTGCCTGGTTACCTTGGATATGCCTTAAGTGAAACCTATTTTTGCACAGAGAACGTTGATATCAACGAAGAGGATACGTTGCCTTTATCTGATATGAAAAAATTTTCTGATAGCCGCACAAAGAAAGTAAAGGCCATTCCTTTTATACATCATCTGGCTAAACATAACTGTACTAATAATCCAGAGCGCGCCAAAGAAGAGCGTCGCAAAGCTTTTACCTTTCTTGTTTTTCAAGCTTACGATATTAAAAAAGCGCTTGATATAAAGACATCGAATGATATCACCATCGCAGATATGGCTCTTATGCATGGCAATTATGATGTGTATGTCATGCTCAGGAAAAAGCATCAAGAATTAAAAATGGCGCCTCCTGCGCTCAGCCAACTTTTTGTTGCAAAAGATTTTAAAGTGAAAGATTCTTTAAATCCATTGACTTGCGCCAAATTAAACAAAGATATTGAACTACTGAATAATCTGCTCCAATTACCAGGGTGCGAAAAAATATTAAATATTCGGGCTGAGGATGACTGGTTAACTTTATTAGAATGGGCAGTTATTACAAAAAATTACCCACTCCTTGTCAGTATTTATAAACCCGATTCTCCCAGTATACATCTGGCCTTATCTCTAGCTGGAAAGAATTCTATTGATGAATTGTATAAACAATCTTTAAATAGTAACCGCATCGATGATATTCAACTGCGTGATCTTTTACAATGTTATGCGACGGATTATCCCGGTGTGCAGCAGTATATGCACAATCAGCTGAGTCATTTGCTGGAATGGATTTGTGAGGGAAAAATTACTCGTGCGAACTTAAAACTTATTATTGATAATAATAAAAATATCGCCCAACGGCTGGAAGATTACCTACGTACTTTACCGGCTAAAATCGGTCATGCCATTATTCATCAATCACTATCTGACAAAAACAGTCTTTTAGGCTGGTTCTGGTCGGAATCAGGATGGATTGATCAAATTCGAGGAAAAGGAATCATAGAATTAGAAATTAAAAGATTTGATTATAAAAAAAACGTGACTGAAACTGTAAAAACATATCAGGATAAATTTCCTTTGCCAATATTCTTCGATAAGGAATTCAAAAAAGGTGAATCCGTTTTCCCCAGAAATAAAGATTTATGGTCTTTTGTGATGAATGGCGAAATTAAAAAAATTGAAGAATATTTTTGCCGTTTTAATTTCGAAGAGACAACTGAATTTGGTTTTTCTATATTTCTCTCTGAACATCAAAAAAGTTTTGAAATTATCGAAAAAAAATTAAATAAAGATCAGTCCTTACCGAATCAAGAATGGGAGAAATTTTCGGCCTCTTGTTTGCAATCAAAAAAACAAGAAATCATTGAAAGTTTACTATTTATTATTATGAAAGGTGAAATTACTATTCACTCTGTTTTTGCTGGAAGCCCAAGCAATATTAACCGTATTAGAAAGGAGTTATTCAAATTTATTCTCGAAGCAGAACCAGAAAAATCTTATGAAATAATTTCTGCGTCATTGAATAAACACAACCCTCTGAGAGAATTGTGGAATGATGATTATCTTAAAAAATTAATTAGGGAAAGAAGTAAGTTAATAACACATTTCATCAGAGAAGCCAAAGACATAGTGATTAATCTTATCAAAAATAGTCCATACTTCCCCCAACCCATAGAGGGAGCCGAGCAGTACCAACAGGATTCTGGCCAATTCCTGTTAACAAATGTTTTAAAATATCAACAGGACAATGTAATTGAAGGATCCTGTATACAGGACCTGCCAATTTATTTATTCTTTAACTCTAATAAATTTTCCTGTTATTTGGATTTGACGGAAATAAAAAATTTAAGAAAATCAACTGTTCAAGAGCTAGAGAAAAAGTATCAAGCTGGCGATGAAAATAAATTAGCTAAAGAATTTATAACTCAGAGAGGAAAATATCTACAGGAATTAAAAGATTATTTATTACCCATTAAGTTTAATTTTATTCTCGGTAAGATATTGGTATGTAATCAGGCATTAGAAATTTTATCAGATCCAGGAAAAAGCGTAAAACCAGATTTATTGATCACATGGAAAAAAAGCTTCCCTATCAATGTTTTCAGAGATTCCGCATCTTTGGAGAAATTAGTCAAAAATTTAATGGAATTAAGAATCAATAGATCCACTAATCCATACTATGAAGAAGAAGAAGAAAAAAGAGTTGGAGAAGAGCCTCCTGCATACAATCCGCAACTAGAACCCGAATTAGCTGAATTAATGGAGGAAGAGCAGCCCTTGGACAACGAATTCAGTGAAGAAGTTGCAATTGAAGGTGAAAGGGCGCCCAGTGTCAGTGTTACGCAAGCACAAGCATCTGTAAAATTTCCGGTGTTTATTCCCGGCATCGGACACAGGTTTATAACCTTAAGTACTACCGAATATCAAAAATTGAAAGAAGCGAAGGGCGAGATTAGCTTCCAAGCCAGCGCGGTGTTAACAGATGATCTTGAACAGGAACCAGGTTGCTTAGAACCTCCAAAAAATGATGAAATTTCTTATTCACCTGGTCTTTTTAGCAGCTCCTCTAGTGTGAGCGTGAGTGTGAGCAGTAAAACCATTTTGGGATATGAATCATGAGCAGGGGGGAACGCCCACAAGCATAGACAGCTTAGCTAGCCGGTACAATATCTCTTAATCAGCGGATCGCTGGTTCGATCCCAGCACGGCCCAACAATAAAATCAATAACTTACAAAGTCTCGCCTATCGTTAAACGATTGTATTTACTTTTTATTTTTAATAATTATCCTAATGTGACACCTTCGTTTGCTTTGTTTGTACGGAAATTTGAATCGACGATGGATTAACGCCGGGTGGGGGCATAAGAACTATACTTGAAGATGATAAATTCGCCGGCAGATATTGTATTTTCAAAATCGCTGTATCGATCTCTTCCAATAATTTTTTATCGTAATCATATCCCAAATCTCTTATTTGACAAAATTTCTTTTCTAAAATCTTATCGACAACCCTGTCTCCATACACGCTTCGAGTTTTAAATTCCTGTAGGGACAGGTATTTAACCGGCCTGATATCAATTCGTTTTCTATAATCCGTACACAATGCCAACCAGATTTTTAATATATCTTTGTTAGTAAATTCTCTGGGAATGATCATTGTCGGCGCCGAGGAGTATTGCAGGATCGGTAACAGTCTGCCGTTATGAGTTCTTAAGTAAGCCAATGATAAAGCGATAGCCTCAAGCATTCGGGCATATCCCTGCCATTCAGAGCCTTTCGTTAAACGATCCAGCGAATAATAGACGGCATCAAAACGGGTGAGTTTCATAATCACTTCGTTGTGAGGCGTAGTTCTGCCGTTGTTGGGGTGATATCCGGTTTTAATATAATAAAAAAGTTTAGGCAGCGGGTTACACAGTTTGTAATGATTCCCTTTCAAGGTCGCTTCCTGAATGATTTTATCGATCGCATCTTGTGGAGAATCAATTTTTGTTAAGAGGGGCGTTCCACATTGGGGTATGTTTTGCCGATTAATATTTTTTACATATTGAGGTTTTTCTTCGTGAGTAGCCACTTTACCCTCAATAATGAAATAGGCAGTATCTTCAACGTCAACCAGGATAACAGCATTACCCTTTATTTCCTGACATTTTTTAGCGTCAAACGTTGGCATCAGAAAAAGTTCACAAACTGTCAGTTGACTTCCGGGAAATTTTTCTTCCTTCAATTTTTTTTGAAATTCAATTTTCTTTCCTTTTCCCGAATTAATATTGACGGGGGAAACCAGGTGAATAGCGCTACGGTCGGGATTGACGATTACAAATCCTGTATGAGTGAAAACACCCGCTTTAAATCCCATCCTGCTCGTCGAACGGAAATCCAAACCATATTTGGTGAGACTGCCGCCGCGGGTTATTTTTCCAGGGCGCCTTTTTATTTTTTCCAGTTCAAAATCCAGTTTTGTTCGCGGCTCTTTGGGTTTTTGGGTTCTTTTGCTGATGCCAGGCGGAATTTCCATGGTGGGAAGCTCAATCCCTCGGGCAAATAACTTACCTTCACGCAGATTTTTCTCCCAGGGATTTTGTAACAAATTTTTAAAAATGGCTTCGGTGGGTAAATGGCTGAGTGAAACGTCTTCATTAAAACCGGCCGGATTATATAACAGGGGAATTATTCGATAAAAGTCGCGACGGTCAAATAGCAACGGATCTGCATTCGATTTTTTAATGTCGGTCTCATTTTTAATAAAGAGGTCGCGGATAGCCTGATAAGCGTTCTCATGGCCAAAATTCTGATTTCTAAATTTAATATTCCGGCAAAGATAATCGTCACCGCGATCTACTATACCACCCTGTACTTCGGTAATCACTTGCGCTAATTCTTCCAGCGCAGACGGGAATTCCAGAGTGATGTCAAAAAAAGATAGATACAATGCATTAAATTCCTGTATCCGCATGATTTCAAAACAATCCACATCGCGAAGAACTTTCCGGAAAATATTCAGTTCTGGATTTTTTTTCAGCCGCTTCCAGCGCACTTTCCCGGGAGCATAGTCGACCAATTGATAATATATTGAATCTTTTCTCCATGCGTCTTTGTTAGCAACCGCTTCCGCCAGTTGCTTCGCCAATTCAATATCGACTTTCAGGATTTCCGTTAAATAATAATATAAAATTAATCCACTATCCCGATCCCAATAATCCTTGCCCTCCGCTTCCCGGCCTGAATCATGGTAAAGAGCTGCTATCTGTAACAATTTAATAACCAATGATGTGAGTGCGCGAGCCTCCTGATCTCCGTACCGGGCATAAAGATTGACCAGAATAACCACTAAAAAAGCGGCGCCCGTGACGTGGACAATATCATGTAAGGTTCTGGATTTGTTCTTTTCGTACTCATCGTCGGTGTCACTATCGTAATTAATATGGAAAAAAGGACGGGAATAAATATTTTTACGCGCCAGCGCCACATGCGCTTCTATGGGCGAATCAATCGTGATGTCCCCCCCGAGGGTGGGAATGGATTTTCTGGACAATATCAACTTCATATCGGGAGAAATAATTTTGGCGAAAATGTCATCAAACTCTTTTTTATTATAGAAAAAATCCAGACGGGCTTGCGGATAGGAAATTTCAAAAAGCACGTCCGGGATAAATTCAGAATGCCGCAAAATTTTACTAAAGTCCTCTAAAAATAATTTTTCATTTTTTAGGCCAGGATAACGAAATAGGATACTGACAATATCCTGGCAATATTCATTACAAAAAATTCCTGTCAGATTTTTTTCATCGGCCAGTTTATATGCTCGCAGAAAATAAAGCACACGAGTTAACTCGGATTGAGGATCCGAAAGACCTTTAACAGCAGCCTTGGGGAATTTTTGAAACAAATAGGTAATCACTTCGGGAACTGGTTTTGAATCCCAGTCAGGACCAGGCGGACAAATTTTTTGGCTATCTCGTATGAATGTAATTATTTCCGGTAAAAATTTCTGAAATTTATCAAGATCAAACCAGGATTGCTGAAAAGAATCTTTACTCATGCTTCTTCCTCTATTGTTTTTTGATTTTTAACTCACTTTGCTCTTCTAGTCAATTTTAGTTGTCGATCCATCTCTCTGAGCAGTAAAACACCGCCGTCACTGCTCACATCACCTCCAGAAAATTCTGCTTCAATTTTACGTCGTTTTAATGATGGAAATTTAATTCGGTGTTCGGTACAATTTGTCACAGCGAAAGTCTCCTTCTTTTCCTAATTCTTCTGATTTAACAACTTGAATTATAAGAAAATTATTAGGCTTTCACTACTTCTTTTTCAATCCCATGATGAAATATCCGGGCTAAGGAGTTCACCTAATACAGCTTTTATCTGCGGATCAGAGATTTTATTCGATACTAATTGAATATATTGGGTCATTGTATGCCATTAATGTTTAGCTCGACACGGAGTATAGGGCCAACGTTGTTCTAAGGTGATTAACCAATAGTCTGCGTAGGATTAGAAGCCTCTCGTACCGGAAGCTGTATGAATGTACTTTTGGAAATCCAACCAAGAAGAGTTGTGGAGTTTTTCTCATCGTCTTGCAATTCCGCTGTTTGTTTTTGAGATTTAGGTTGAGATTCGGCGAAATACTTCTTCACACCTTGAATCAATAATTGCAGTTCACTGTTAGAATCAGGAAAATATTTTTTAAAAATCTCTTCCATTTTCTGGACAATTTGAGCGCCATTGGGAATGGTTTTCCACGATGAATGAACATTTTCATAGAAATATTTATAGAGCGCACCTAATGCGAGATCTTTCATCGAATTAGAATTACGAATCCACGCTAAGTGGATATATTGAGTCATTAATTTTGAAAACGCCCAAGCATCGTCTCTGGGAGACAATAAAAATTGGGTAGAACTTTCCGGACTGTATAAGTCAATTAAACTGTAATTTTTAATTGCTTGGATAGCTTCTCGGCACGGCGCATTTCTTTGCAAAATTATTTTTTCTATACTTTCAAATTCAGTAAGATAGATTTGATATTGATTTTCACAAAACAGATATTCAGCCCTTATTATTTCTAGTTGCGGATGTGACGAGCCTAGACTTTTTGCCGATTCTTCCAGCGTTTGTAGCCTGTCAAACGTGGTCAATAAATTAATTCTAGCTTCTCTTAGCTTTAAATAGAAATCATGCCATGGAGATACGTATGGAAGGGAGCCACCAATATTCCTTAATTGTTTAATGTCGCCGGTAAGCTTAGATAATCCAAAATCAATCATTTTGGGCAAAAGCAACTGCACTTCAATGTTCTTTTTATTTTTATTAGTTTGTTGCACTATTTGGATTGCCGTCAGCACCATAAGATAATTTTCTATCTTTAAATCTCGCCAAATTATCCCATTATTTAATAAATGTTCTAATCCCAATGCTTGAGTATAAAGGATTAACATAAAGTGACTAGGATTCATTTGAGCGGGTGGAGTCATATTTTTTCCTTCCATGGCCCAATTAAATTGGTCACCTAGAGCCAAACGAGAATATAAATTCGTTACTAGTACCCCATTTTTAAGACGGGTAGCTCCTTTGATGCCTACATTGGCGAACGGTTCTCCGATCATCGGCCCAAACTTTAGTTCCGGGCCTAGACTATTAATTGCACGTTCACCCTTCACTACCGCGCAGGTAAATGTTTCCGGCTCTTGCATTCCGGGAACCCAATAAAGACAATATTGAACTATCTTAAAACTGCCTCTGGCGATTTCTTTACTTTTTGTTTTGCCTGCTTTCAATTCTTCTTCCGTCAGAGGTTTTTCTTTCAGGCGTTCGATGTTTCCAAAGTTAGCCAAGTTACTCTTAGACATAAAAAATATATAAACTCGTTCTTTGGTAGCGACTATTTCGAAACTGAGATATAATTTTTTCTTTAGGTTGTATTTATAAAACGCAGCCAATTCCACTGATTGTAAAATATCATGGTCGATGGTTTGGCGATTATCCGCGATCCATTGATGGATTAAACCTAAATGCTCAGGTGAAATCTTTTTTTGCCAATATTTAACCGGTGTTTTAGAATCTTGAACCTGCTTTTTTGAATCTTGGCCGTCTTTAGGTTTTTTTTTGAAAGTTAAAGCTTTTCGCAATCGATCTATAATTTGTTGATTTGAGTACTTACTTTTTGTTTTTGAACGATTTTGTTTCTGTTTTTTACTGGTAGAATCTTTTTTTACATCTTTGACCGGCGCAAATTTTGCCGCCATTTCTGCTGAAGCTTGGTAAAATAATTTAAGATTTTCTTCAATTTTGGGATCTATAACTTTACTCATTTTTTTTCTTTATTAATTATTTAACTTAAGGCGAGTACTATAAATACAATTTATTAAAATAGTCTTAAATAATGTAAATAAAGCTTGGGTACGTTGAGTACGCTCTGTACTGGACAGTTTTTTAATGAGATAAGAGGATGACTGATTGGAGTTGAGCAAGGCGCTGATTTATAACAAAATATGTCTGATTTAATTTTAGTTTTAAGTAAAAAGGACATAAGATGGAACAAATCAGCGCATTGATGATTATACTGGGTGAAGTATTAAATTGGAATAAATGGCGATTGGATTGTTTAAGCAAAGCGATTTTCTCCCTGATTAGTGACCCATATTCATTTAATAACTGCTGGGAAATGTGAATGGCATTAAGCATTGCATTTTCAAGCTGCTTATCTTTTGGTGCATTAATCACTGAAAAATCTAAATCTTCAGAAAAACGATAATCGCCAAAGAATAATTTTTTTAATGCGGTTCCGCCCTTGAATATTAAAGTGTGTGATAAGTCTGGTTGCTTTGCTATTCCCGCTAATACATAACTGAGGGCGTAGTCTTTTTCAATCACGTGTAAAGGGGCTTGTTTTGATGTGGCTTCGTCTTGTATTTTCAAACGTAAGGGTTTCATTTGTTTTTCATCCTTTTTAATAAGTTATTTTGAATCATCCAGCGTTTATCGAATGGCCCTATTGCTGGAGATGATGGATCAAGGCGGGAATAGTAATGAATTGGAATATTTAAAAGTGGTTTTAGCTGACTTAGTGGAACCCCAAATTGTTCCAGCGCCCATCCCAGTCGCTTGATCACCGACTTTTTGTTGTATTGAATGGCATAATCAACTAATTTTTTAAGATCGAGGGTTGGTAGAGAATTTTCCAATATCCCAAATGCTTCGCCAATTCCGCCAAACATTTTTGGATAGATGAATAGATCGAGTAAAGTACGCTCTTTATCTGTAATCATGACTTGAAAGAATTCGTCTAACCATATTTTTTCGATCCCAAAAAAATTTTTCTGTTGAATGTTAATGTATTCATAGCGAATACCATTGATTTCCCACGCATGTTTTAACTTGAATGCCTTTGTAGTTTTACTACGCATTGAAGGCGTGAGTATTTTTTTCGTTGTTGATGCCGTAATCACTCGCGGCACTTGTTCAGTAAGGCCATGATGTTGCAATGCTGACCAGTGGCTAATTGCTGAGGGTTGAATGAGGTAAGCGGATATTACAAACGGGTGAGTATCGATTCGTTTTGGCAGGAACCCTAGGAATTAAATTATACCATCCTTGACAACGGCCTCTCAGCTAATATTTAATACCTCTTTAAGAGATATACTATTAGAGGTAATAAATGAGTAGAGGCAGAACAAAATACACTGTGTTGGGCATGTTAGCTCTTGGCGAGCAGACCGGGTATGAAATCGTCAAAATGATTGAGAGTAGTACTAACTATTTCTGGTCTGAAAGCGAAGGACAAATCTATCCTGCTTTAGCTTTATGTGTTAAAGAAAAGCTCGCAACTTGTAAAGAAGAAAAATCAAAAAAGATACAGCAGATTAAAAAAGTCTATTCTATTACTACAAAAGGTCAAGAGGAATTGATCAATTGGCTTAAAAAAGAAGCGCAAACAACTCATGTAAGAAACGAGCTTTTATTGAAATTATTTTTTGGCAAAAATATCGCACTTAAAGACAACATTCATCATGTGATGCATGCTCAAAAAGCAGTAGAACAAGAGATAGAAATCTTTCACAAAATACGTGAGCAGCTTATTCATGAGCATAAAAAATCGTCTCATTTAAAATATTGGCTAATTACATTAGATTTTGGACTAAAGATGGCTAAAGCCCAATTAGCTTGGTGTAAGGAGACATTAAAAGTTTTGGAATCACAGTAGAAATGTTATGCCAAAAGATATTATTCGCAGTTTTCTCCCGTGGATTTTATATTTTGTCTTACTGGGCAACACACAAGCGCAATTAGATATGGCTATTATTGTTGCAGCAGTCACCTCCATTATTTTTGAATTCAAAGGATTGAAGAAGGGCTTTATTCTCAACTGGGGGACTTTAGCCTTTTTTCTTTTTATGTTAATCGCAGTGGTTTTATTTAGAAATCAGTGGATAGCGAAACAAGCGTGGATATTTTCGAATAGTATATTGGCCCTGATTGCTTGGATTTCAATTTTGATACGGCAACCTTTTACTATCCAGTATGCAAAGCTACAGGTCTCCAAGGACAAATGGAACCATCCTATTTTTCTTAAAATTAATTATATCTTAACGAGTGTATGGGGATGCATTTTTTTATTTAATATCATGATTCACGTGTTAAAAGTATTTTACCCTATGGTGAATAGCTGGTTCTATGAATCCATTACTTATAGCGCTAGTATTTTTGGCATTCTATTCACTACATGGTTCCCTAATTGGTACAAAGCAAAACCGCTCAACCCTTATCTATCCGGAAATTATGCACCTGTGCATGATGAAGGTGCGTTGATTACCAGCCCGTTGAAAATTCTGGCACAAGTCTTCGATTACCTGAGGAATACCTTCTCCTAGTATAACCAGAATTTAACCATTCTTTATTAAAAATTCGAATGGCTTATACTTCTGCAGTAGCGCTCATTTCTATTAATGCATCATAATGCAGTAGGCTGCCGCAGGGAATAACAATACGTGCTGGTTTATGCGCACCCAAGGCCTTTTGATAAACGTTATCAATTTCTTTCCAAAGATTAATATTTGCAATGAATATTTGTACGCTGACAAGATGCTGAAAATCAGAGCCGGAAGCCTTTAAAATAGCTCGAAGATTATTAAAAATTTGTTCTGTTTGAGCTACGATCCCTTCAGGTATCGATTTGCCTTGGTTAGGAATCAAAGGCAAAATCCCAGAGACAAATATTAACCCATTAGAGATGACTGCTTGTGAGTAATGCCCACCAGGAAGAGGGGCGTCTCTTGTTTCAATTAAATTCATGGCACACTCCGCACGCAATCACAAAATTTATTCATATCTACATTTCCACCACTGAGAATCACACCCACTCTTGCACCTTGCACGTCTACGATTTTGTTAAATATAGCAGCGGCGCCAAGACATCCGGTAGGTTCAACTATCATTTTCATTCGCTCTGCAAAAAAACGCATTTGTTCACGAAGTTGATTATCACTGACCGTGACAATATCTTTGACATATTGAATCAGAATCGGTAAAACGAATTTACCAACAAATTGAGTTTGTGCGCCATCAGCAATCGTATTAGGCACTGCAATCTTAACAATTTTTTTGGTTTTTAGGGATTGTTGAGCATCATTACCGGCTTCTGGTTCTACACCAATCACCATACACTGAGGTGATAAATGCGCTGCTGAAATGGCTGAACCCGAAATGAGTCCGCCTCCACCCACAGGAACGAACAGATAATCCAGTGTTCCTACTTCTTCAAAAAGTTCTTTAGCGGCAGTGCCTTGGCCGGCAATAATATCAGGATGATCATAAGGTGGAATCAATGCTAAACCAAATTGATTCATTAAATTTTCCGCAATTTCTTCTCGGCTGGCGCTATTTCTGTCATAAAGCACTATGTTGGCTCCATAGCCACGTGTTGCCGCTAATTTTACTGCAGGAGCATCTGTTGGCATCACAATAGTTGCAGGGACATTGAGGAGACGTGCAGCTAATGCAACCGCTTGGGCGTGATTGCCTGACGAAAAAGCAACAATCCCTTTTTCTTTCTGTATATCGCTTAATCGACTAATCGCATTGTATGCCCCACGAAATTTAAACGCTCCGATTCGTTGGAAATTTTCACATTTAAAAAATAGCTGTGCTCCAGTTTTTTCATTGGCTTGAGATGAGGTGAAAACTGGAGTACGGTGGGCAAAACCTTTTAACCTTGAAGACGCATTCAAGATATCGTCGTAAGTAACGGGTAGATTATTTTCTTTCATAGTAACCTCTTAATTACCTCAGATTTGGATGAAATGATTTTAATGCGTTATAAACAGAAGCCCGAGAAATACCCATTATTTCGGCTACAATACCAACTCCTCCACGTAATTGTAATAATCCAGATTCGTCTAACATCTGAATTGACTGACGACGTTTCAATATCAGTGCATTTTCAACAAAATTTTTGGTTTTTATTTTCTGTTTGCTAAGTTTTTTTCGATCAGACATAGTAATGATGCTTCTTTAAATTGACACTCCTCGCAATGACGGGATCCATAAAATGATATAACCAATAAGAAGTTGCAAAACCCAGATATCCTCCAGCCATGACATCACTTAAGTAATGCGCTTGCACAATCACCCTACAGGCCATGACGGCGATCGCTAAAGCTAAAAATATCCAGCCCAATTTTCGAAAAATGAGGTATAGCGCAGTGGTTGCGGAAGCAATGGTCGTGGAATGTCCGGACGGAAAAGACCAGAATTCATTATCAAATTTCCAAAAATAAAAGCCATAAAGTTGATGCGCAAAATATTCATTAGGCCGCGCTCTGCCAAGACAAATTTTGAAAAGGTTGCAGGCCAGACCTGAAATAATAACCGCTAAAATCAAATAAGCTGACAGCCAAGCCCAGCGCTTTTTTTTGGCAATATAAAAAATAACACAACATATTCCGCCGCCAGCGATATAAATAGCGCCGTTGCCAAAACGCATGATCACTTGAGCTACCACTTCGGTGAGCCAGTGACTATCAGCAACTGCATTTCGTACGAATATAGTGATCGGTAAATCAGTGAAGCACAAACCAACGATGATTGCTGCAAGCCATGGAAGCCAAAATACAGGTTTTGTAAATCTATAAAGCGGCATTATTTTACTCCTGGGGACACGATATAAACGATTACACTACGCCCACCATTATATTGAAAACCAGACACTTTTCCTATTATTTTCCCAGAGAAAATAGGCAAATCTTGTTGCGAAATTAAATATAGTGATTGTGACTTTGCCTGTAACCGGTTAAGCACCTGTACTTTATCTAACATAAATACTCTTTTTTTCCCTAATAAAAAAACCAAACTGGGCTCCTGATAACTCACCGCTATCAAAGGATTTTGCTCAGTCACTTTCCCAGTGGCTTGTTGATTGATGAGAGATACGATCCGTTGACTAATCCAAATTTTTTGCAATCCCGGCAAGCTAATCTGCCAAATAGGCACAAATGCACAAGAGCCTAAAATTATGCCCAAGATAGCATATGAAACCTTCTTGGATCGATAAAAATTGATTAACAAAAATAGAGCAGAAGCAATGACTAGAGTAGCCGTCAGCCAGGCCCATCCACCCAATACAATCGCAGCCGCTACCAAGCCGATAGTCGCCGCTAACCATAACGCCTGTTGTAACATTAAAATAGCCGTCGCCCATTTATTTAAACGCTGCTCAAGGGGACTGATTAGAAAAAAAGAAATTAATAATGCTATCGCTGGATAAATGGGTAACAAATATTCTGGCAATTTGGTGGGCACTAACTCGAAAAAAATCCAGGTCGGAATAATCCAGGCTAATAAAAACCGCACCAAGGCGTCCTTTCTGCAACGCCAAGCTTGTACAATGGCGGGGACAATAAAGAGAGAAGCTGGCCAGAATGTCAAAGTGAAGATCAGGGTTAAAAATCCCGGTGGCATCCCATGAGACTGCTGACCGCCGCTTATTTTGGGGAGTACGTCATTATGGATCATATCCCATAAAAAATTACCGCCTCCGGCCATACTAATGGGAACAAGCCAGGCGGCAGTGAATAATAACACAAAAGAAACACCCCAAGCCCAATGCAAGTTTTTCAGCCATTTTACTTGGCGGTCACTCATCACGAGTCCCAAAATAGTTAAAGCAGCCACCAGGGGTGTAATACCTTTTATTAAAATACCCAAGGCTAAAGCTAACCAAAAAACAGCGGGATCACACCAGCCTACTGATTGCTGGCGATGGGAATGATAATAAATTCTTGCCAGCGCCAATTGCATTGCAGTCATGGTTGCTAGCAACATAGCATCGGTAACTGCCAAATGGGCTTCGATAATCACTAAAGCTGAACAGGCTAATATCACCGCAGCCAGTATGGCTTTGGTTTCACCCAACGGCCGCCGCAAAAAACCAAAAGTAAACAGGACAGCCAACCAAGCGCCCACTGCAGAAGGTAGCCGGTAGGGCCATATCGCTGGTGATTCGGCATTGCTAAAAATTTTCACGGCGGCGGCTTGCAGCCAGTAAATCCCAGGAGGTTTAAGATGTCGGGGCACAAACTGAAAATTGATTTGCCAAAAATTATGGTCCTCCAACATTTGCCGGCTGGCTTGAGCAAAATGCGGTTCATCACGATCCAATATCGGTAAGCTGGCGAGCCCTGGCGCATACAAGATGAGACAGAGAAGAGTTAGTAATCCAAGATTCTGAATTGTTTTCATAAGGTGTTTTGATGAGATATGATATCACCCTCTCGCCCTTGGCGCCACGGCACCAAGCTGCACCGGATGGGAAGAGGCTCCACATCCCTTCTCATGATACGTTTGCTGAGATATTTTCGCGATTGGATCCCCGTGAATTTGAGGCTTTCGCACTATTTTGTGACGGGAAACCGTTCGTAAACGTTTCTCCTTACACTATTATTAACTCAACTTTCGATGATCAAAAAATTACTTTTGGCGATAATACTCCTGATATTAAATTTCAGACCGGAATGAATATTTTCCGGCTCGCCCAACTGCAAAAACAAAATGAAAAGATTTTCCATTGTCTATTTATCAGGGCCAGGAAACATTGGTGGATTCGATTTTTACTAGTGCCTCATGACCAACCACAGTTTATTATCCTAAATTAATCAGTTGCCACCGTAGCGCAGTAGGTGGCAACTGATTAATTTAGGATTATCATAGATTCGGCGTTCAAGGTTTCTGCCCAACAAGGGCCGAAGGTCATCTTATATATTGAAAACATTCTGCGAGATTCGCAAAAATATATGGAAAAACTTGCAAAAAAAATAATTCCGGAACTTCATTTTGTTACGGTATTAATTTTCTTAGTTAATCGAGGCGCGCGCCTCTAGAAAACTATTTAGAAAGCCCGGGAGAGGTGCAAATATAGTCCCCAATAAGGTTAATTACATCCATGTGCATTGTTTTTCTTTCATTAAAAACACTCATCATCATTGTTTTTTTTCGTTTTTCTGGTGGATTGTCATATAATTCATTCAAGAATTTATCAGCCACAATAATGCTATTATTTGGTAAATTCATACTACGAGCCCGACAAAACGGGCTAAGCCAACTAACAAGACTAAGGAAAGCAACTACTCCTCCACTGATTAGGAATTTGAGGTATTGATCTTCTCCTTCCCCAACATTAACCTTATTTACTCCGATCAAGCATACAGTAAAACCGGCAATGAACCCTCCAAATGAAAGGAAGCACATTATTCCGGAACGGCGATTTAGGTTAATATATTCTTGTACAAATTCTGTGTTGATAAACTGAATATCATTTTTACTCCAATTTTCAGATACAATTTTTAAATAATCTGAAGAAATTGACTTATTTTCCAGTCTCTCATCCAGCCTTTGCTGCAATATTAGGGCAAGAGAATTTTTAAATTCCTTTGCATCGTTAGATTTGTTGTCATTGACCTCTATAATTATTTGAGTATTTTCCAATAGTGGTTCACCTAGATGATTCATCTTACTTACCTCTTTTATTACGATATTAATTTTCTTAATTATATTTACGAAGTTTAATGATTTTAAAGATTTTAAATAGGTTATGTAAAATTGTCAATATAAAATTAATAATTTAAATAAAAATATCCGAACCGTACACTGAGAAAACTATTAATATTCAATTACGGTATTGATTTATCTCAAATTGAGATATAAATAATTTAAAGCGATTCTTCTAACGGTGGCTAAATTTAAAGAAGTATGTCCTGCGCGAACACGACTGTAATCTTTTTTAAAACTCACATCTAAAGACCAATGTAAATTGATTTCTATTTCCCAATGTTTTCTTACACCCCGAATAAAATTATCTATTTTTTCATAAGCAATGGTAGAGATAAAAAATCGTTTAGAACGAGTGACTTCGTTATCAATAGTTCGAGTAATTTCCAACATGCCTAAAGAATTCATACCTGGCCAATGTAAATGAAACAATCAAGGATCGCGCAACGTCCTCAAATAAAGTAGGCTGATTTTCCTTTAAACAAAGCACATAATCTGCTCCTTGAGCAACGATTTGTGAAGCTATTTTCTGTTGACATCCCATCGCAAGCACAAACCCGAACTTTATCACCATTGATCACCAAATCTTTGCCATCAATGGTCACTTCCGCAGGAAAACGACCATGCACGCTATCATATTTTAATAAGTGGGCATTGATTGTATGATATCACCCTCTCGCCCTTGGCACCACGACACCAAGCTGCACCGGATGGGAAGGAGCCCCATTTTGATGCAGCGTTGGTGCATGACTGGCCCATTTCACTGAGTTCCTTCTTTTGTTATCCCCAATAACCTGCAGGTCTCCAGACATTCTCTTTGACAAGCTTGCTGCTTAAACAGCCAGCCATCAAGACGCGCGCACACATTTGCCATAATGGAAAATAATTGTGCAATGTTTGACTCGAGATTAGTTGAAGTCAACGCAAACGCGTCTTCGCGTGTGTTGAAGAGAAATGAACCTGAGAGCAGGTTATTCAAAATGAAAGAACGATCAGTTAAAATGCTTTCAGCCATGTTAACAAATTTCCTTGTTAAGGTGGTTAGCGAACCCGAGTGTTGCTTCATTCGGGTGTCGCGTCTAGATGTTATAATCCTTTTTAAGAAGAAAACAACAACAAGTACTTTTTTTTAATTTTTACGAGGTAGATACGCGTAAAAAATCTATGTAGTCTGCCAAACATGGTTAAAATTATTCACCATGCACACGACAAATTTTTTAAATTGGCGATGGAAGAGCCCAGGGTGGCTCAGGAATTCTTTGCAGCCCATTTGCCTTGGCCAATTTTACAGCAAATACATCTGCATTTGATGAGATTAGAAAACCATTCCTTCATTGATGAAGCGTATAAAGCCACTGCCGCAGATTTACTTTTTAAAATCCCTTTTAAAAACGATACCGCCTATCTTTATATTTTATGTGAACATCAAACAGATATTGATCCACTCATGGCTTTTCGATTATTGGCTTATCAAGTCAGGATTATGACCCGACACTTAAAACAATATCCTAACCAGCCCTTACCTCTGGTTTATCCACTCATTGTTTACAGCGGCGAACAGCCCTGGAAAAAACCATTGGACTTATTTGCTCTTTTTGGTAAGCAGGCTAAGCTCGCCAAAAAGTGGTTCCAGATGTCAGTACAGTTGTTAGATTTACAAAAATTACCCGATGAAGCCATCAAACAGCGAACCTGGGCAGGATTGATGGAATTTACTTTAAAACATCGAAAATCCAATTTCGAATTATTTTTAGAGCAGGTGCTTCCTTGGATTCAAACTATTGAGCAGATCGAAAACAATGGATTTTCTTTAGCCACGGCTGTGGTAAAATATCTACTGAACGGCATCGATGTTCAAAAAATTGAACTTTTTCGCAAAAAAATATTAGATATGGGAGGTAATATTATGCCGACTTTAGCTCAGCTATTAAAACAAGAAGGAAGACAGGAAGGAAAACAGGAAGGTCAAACCGAATTGTTTTTGCATTTGCTTAAACACCGATTTCATACTGTCCCAACACACTATTTAGCTCAAATCAATCAAGCCGATGGACCCTCTTTGCTCCATTGGGGTGAGAAAATTTTAGACGCAGAAACTATTGAAGAAATCTTTGCAGAGACGGATTAAAAAAGGCTGTTTAAACATAATAACCGTCACGAGACTAACTAATTCCCATCATTGCGCATACGCGTCAAGTTAAGCAGCTGGACCACAAAGGACATAGTCATTTATGTTTAAGAAAAACCCGCGAACAGGTCGCGGGCTCAAGTGGGTTTAATTACCTGTTATTTTCCCATGATACGGGCAACATCCAGCATGCGGTTAGAAAAACCCCATTCGTTATCGTACCAGGAAACCACTTTTGCTAAATTCTTATCGATCACCCGAGTTAAGGTCGCGTCGAAAGTTGAAGACGCCGGGGAATGATTATAATCATAAGAAACCAACTGCTCTTCAGTGTATTCCAAAACCCCTTTTAAATATCCATGGGCCGCTTCGCGCATAACTTGGTTAATGTCAGCAGCAGAGGCCGGTTTTTCCATTTCAAAGGTTAGATCCACAACAGAAACATTCGGCGACGGTACGCGCAAGGCGTAACCATCCAACTTGCCGTCCAATTCCGGTATCACTAAACCAATCGCCGCAGCGGCCCCCGTTTTGCTGGGAATGATGGACAAAGCAGCGGCACGTGCACGGCGCAGATCGCTGTGGGGACTATCGGTTAAACGCTGGTCATTGGTGTAGGCATGCACAGTGACCATCAGACCGCGTTTAATTTTAAACGCATCATGTAATGGTTTTACTAAAGGAGCAATGCAGTTGGTGGTGCATGAACCATTGGAAACAATGGTGAATTCCGGTTTGAGAATTTTATGGTTCACACCATAGACAATCGTGGCGTCTACATCTTTGCCTGCAGGCGCTGAAATAAGTACTTTTTTTGCTCCCGCTTTTAAATGAGCGCTGGCTTTATCACGTTCGGTAAACAAACCCGTGCATTCTAATACTACGTCTACATCCAATTCTTTCCAAGGTAGTTTCGCGGGATCTCGTTCAGCACAAACCCGAACTTTATCACCATTGATCACCAAATCTTTGTCCTCAATGGTCACTTCCGCAGGAAAACGGCCATGCACGCTATCGTATTTTAATAAGTGGGCATTGGTTTTGATATCGGTCAAATCATTGATCGCCACGATTTTAAACTCTTTATTGAGTTTGCCTTCATATAAAGCACGCATAATATTCCGGCCAATTCTTCCAAAACCGTTGATAGCAAGTTTAATGGGCATTTTTTTCTCCGGTAAAAATTTTTACTTATCTTAATATAATTATTTAGTTCACGCTATAACAGGCGCTTTTATTGCTTTTTGAACAATAGTGACTATGTTTGATGCAGTTACGCCCAAATTTTCATAAACGGCTTTAGCGGGCGCAGATAGTCCAAATCGGTCTATGCCGACCACGTGCCCATCTATTCCTACAAATTGTCTCCAATAATCACTGACGCCGGCCTCTATCGCAACACGAACTCTTATTGCAGAAGGCAATACAGTTTCGCGGTAATGCACATCCTGCATTTTAAAAATTTCGCAGCAAGGCATCGAAACTACCCGAACGAATATGTTTTGATTTTGTAATTGTTGAGCTGCATTGACTGCCAGCTGCAGTTCTGAACCCGTGGCGAGAATAATGGCTTGCAGAGGCCCTTGTTCAGGCAACAAAACATAACCACCTCGCTGTATGGCGGCGAGCATAGCTTGGGTACGTGGTTGCTGCGGTAAATTTTGTCTGCTGAGCAATAAACAACTAGGCCCAGCATATTGCAAAGCCTGCTGCCAGGCCACAGCGGTCTCTACTGGGTCACAAGGACGCCACAGCTGAATGCCCGGAGTCATGCGTAACATCGCAGCGTGTTCTATCGGCTGATGGGTTGGGCCATCTTCGCCTAAGCCAATGGAGTCATGAGTAAACACATAAATCACTTTTTGACGCATTAAAGCCGATAACCGTATGGCGTTGCGGGCATAATCTGCGAACACTAAAAAAGTACCGCCGAAAGGAATAAATTCTCCGTGTAAAGCAATGCCATTCATGATGGCCGACATGCCAAATTCGCGCACGCCATAATGAAGATAATTGCCGCTGAAGTCTTCTAAACTGAGCGCCTTTGCGCCTTGCCAATGTGTACAATTGGACTCACTGAGATCAGCAGAACCGCCGACTAATTCCGGTAACTGGGGTGCAAATTGATTAAGGCAAATTTGAGAGGCCTTGCGGGTAGCTATTTCCTGAGGCTTACTTTGCAGTTGCTCGATAAAATATTGCGATTGCGCTAACCATTCTGCAGGTAAAGTTCCTTGCTGCCGCCGTAAAAATTCTGCGGCTAACTCCGGAAAAGCCTGTTGATAGGAATCAAAAAGATTTTGCCAGGCCGCTTGCAATTGCTGTCCTGCAGCACAACGATTCCATGCAGTCAGGATCTCTTCCGGTATTTGAAAAGCAGGATAAGGCCATTGCAAATTTTGACGCGCCAAAGCCACTTCTTTTTCCCCCAAAGGAGCTCCGTGCGATTTTTCACTGCCTGCTAAATTCGGCGCTCCAAAACCAATTTGGGTCCGGCAGCAAATAAGCGTGGGTTTTTTCTGAGTGCGCGCTTCATGGATAGCGGCTATGATAGCGGTACTGTCGTGCCCATCTACATTTTCAATCACATGCCAATGATAAGCACGAAAACGCTCAGGAGTATTATCGGTGAACCAGCCGTGGACCTTGCCATCGATAGAAATACCGTTATTGTCCCAAAAAACGATCAGCTTGGCTAAACCCAGAGTGCCCGCCAACGAACAGGCTTCATGGGAGACCCCTTCCATCAAACAACCATCACCGGCAAATACGTAGGTGTAATGATCAACGATCGGATACCCCTCGCGATTAAATCGGGCAGACAACATGCGCTCCGCTATCGCCATACCGACTCCGTTTGCTAATCCTTGACCAAGCGGGCCGGTAGTCGTTTCTACTCCCGGAGTATCATGGACTTCAGGATGGCCAGGGGTTTTGGAGTGTAGCTGTCGGAAACGTTTGATATCCTCGATGTTAAGATCGTAACCACTTAAATATAACAAAGCATATTGTAACATGGCCCCGTGACCGTTCGATAAAATAAAGCGGTCCCGGTTGGGCCAGCAAGGATCGCTGGGATTAAAGTTTAAAAAATCACGCCAGAGTACTTCGGCAATATCAGCCATGCCCATCGGCATTCCCGGGTGACCTGAATTTGCTTGTTGCACCGCATCCATGGCTAAGGCGCGAATTGCATTGGCCAGTTGCCTGCGGTTGGGTTCATTCATATTTCTTTTCTCACTTTAAGTATTAATACCGAACAAGGTGTAGATCCACGCGGATAACCCAAGCACAGCCGGCTTTAGAATTGAGTTCAGCACACCTAAAAAAATGAGCGCCAGCAAAATCCAAATCCCATAAGGTTCAATTTTCTCATAAGTATGTGCTGCTCCTGGAGGTAATAGGCTAGAAACTACTCGACTGCCGTCTAAGGGAGGGATGGGTATTAAGTTTAAAATCAATAAAACACAATTAATGAGAATTCCGAAATCTGCAGCCGCCAATAAAAATCGCTTGGTTACTTCGATCCAAGCTTGATCATGACCCAGCGTAATGAGCATGGCGCCTTTGGCAATGCAAGCCCAAGCAAACGCCATCAATAAATTTGCCGCCGGTCCAGCAGCCGCCACTAAGGCCATATCACGACGAGGATGGCGAAGGTTCTGCCAAGCGACTGGCACGGGTTTAGCCCAACCAAATATAAACCCGCCCAATACTAACATCACAATAGGCAGAATGAGGGTGCCTAACAAATCGATGTGTTTTAACGGATTAAGAGTCACTCTTCCTAACATCAGTGCAGTTTTATCGCCACATTTGTTGGCAATCCAACCGTGAGCAGCCTCATGCAAAGTAATAGCGAACAATAAAGGTAATATGGCAATAGTAATGTTTTGGATTGCTGCATTTACATTCATGGCCACTTTTGCCCGTTCTGAGTTTTACCATTCATGTTAAGTTTCGTATTCAAAAACTTGTACTACTTTTCTAACACCCTCCACGTGGCTGGCAGCTTCGGAAGCTAGTTTAGCCTGAGTGGGCGTCACCAATCCCATTAAATACACCACCTTATTTTCAGTGACCACTTTAATTTGTGAAGAACGCAACCCTGATTTAGCCAGCATAGCTGCTTTTACTTTGGAAGTGACCCAGGCGTCTTCGCTATGATCCCACTTGGTCAGGACGGGTGAGACTTGCACTTGGTTATAAATTCTTTTAACACCAGGAATTCGACTGACATCTTCATATGCCCGCTGTCGCAATGCTTCTGATTGAGTTTGACCCACTATCAACACTACATGGTTAAAAGTAGCCACAGAAACCCTAGCAACCCCACTTAAAATAGGATCTGCATTGAGGCTGTTCAACGCTTTATTTGAAATATCTTGGTCCTGTAAAATTACTTTGCTGCTGCGTTTGTCATAGATAATGGCGCCTCCTGCGGTCGCTCCAACAGCGGCAATCAGAACGGGAATGCACCCCGACAACAAAAACGCCATGGCCAAAACGATCATATTTAAAGTAAAACGCTTCATATACCTTACCTCTAACCCTCTGTCGAAATAAATAATCTGTGATCAATAAAATCACATAAACAATGTATTATCAATAAATGGACCTCTTGAATTCGGGCGGTAGAATTCGAAGGCACCCTAATTTCGATATCTGTTTCGTTTAATATTGAAGAAACCGAACCGCCATCGCGTCCGGTTAATGCGACTACGGACAAGCCCCGCTGTTGAGCAGCGATAATGGCTTGAATAATATTTTTAGAGTGGCCGCTGGTGCTGATCGCCAGAAGTACATCCCCTGCTTGCCCAAGTCCCTTAATTTGTTTAGCAAAAATTTCTTCATAGCTATAATCATTTGCGATAGCCGTCAGAGTGGACGTATCTGTTGATAAAGCGATCGCCGGCAGACTAGGCCGCTCGGTTTCGAATCGATTTAACATTTCAGCAGAAAAATGCTGTGCATCCCCGGCAGAACCTCCATTTCCGCAACTCAGTATTTTTCCGCCATTGAGTAAAGCTTGCACTATAATTTCGCCTGCGGCTTGAATTACGTCAGGGAGCGTATCGGCAGCATTGATTTTAGTTTGAATACTCTCTTCAAAATGCAGTTTTATTCTATTTAACATGACTAGTATTTTACCTCAAAAGCGTTTTTAATCCAGCAAATTTTATCTAATCCCATGCCGATGACATCGAAACGAGCATTTACTTTTTCTACCGCGTCAAACTCCAACAAGTAATGCCAAGCGGTTTTAATCAAACGATGCTGCTTAGGCAAGATTACCGTTTCGATGCTGGCACCAAAATCCCATTCCTTCCGATACCGCACTTCGACAAACACTACAGTGTCTGCATCGCGCATGATGAGGTCTATTTCTCCTGACTTACAGGTATAATTACTTTGAATCCAGATGAGACCTTGTTGTTGCAAATATTGTTTTGCTCTTTCTTCTGCTATCTGCCCTAATTTTTTACTCATTTTTCTAACAATTTAGGTTGCCCCTGGTCCATTCTCGCCCATGGAAGCTCCCGAAACCAAACAGAATTGCTTTGTAAAACCAATTTACCCGTAGCTCCTTGAGTTTCAGCCGCAGGAGCAGTACTGGCTAAGATTTGACGAGCCAAGTGGTAACTATCTGCGCCTAAAGCAAAAAATTGCGATTGGGTTTGCAATGCTTGTGGCCAATTTTTTTGTACTTCTTGTAACACGGACTGTAAATCGGGGGATAAACTTTCAGGAGAGATCTCCCAAGGGATGGCGCAAAAAATAACCCCATTTAAATCTTGGTCTTGTGAAGGATTGGGAAAACCACTATAAACATGAGAGGTCGCATAAACCGGGATGGATCCCGCAAAATAAAAATTTAATAACGGCCGGAGCTGACGTGCGGTATCTGGTTTTGCCACTAAAAAAAAGGCATCTATATCTTGCCGTCGATAAGGAATGGCGCGCAATTTGGGTTGCTGCAATTGTTTTTGCAAGGATTTGGCGCGTAGCTCGGACTGGTCGACATGGAGTAGCTGAGCTACCTGACTGGAGAATTGCTCTGGGGAATTATAAAACATGAGACCCACTGCTTTGCCTCCTAGCTTTTGCCATTCTTGCAATAAGCTTTGCGTTAATCTTTTGCCCCACGCAGAATCGGGAGCTAAAATCGCTACCTTTCTATTTCCATCTAACCAAGCCTTGGCTGCTACTTGCCTTGCTTCATCTTCAGGAGACAAGCTCAGTTGATATAAATTGGCTATGGGTTGTTGACCAGGCAAAGTATTGAGCACCAATGTCGGAACCGTTAATTTTGTGGTTTGCACCAAACGACTGCCTTCATCTTTATTCAAGGGACCGACAATCACCTGAGCGCCTTGTACAATAGCCTGCTGGTATAAAGTAGCGATATCTCCTTCACCGGTATCGAC
Organism: uncultured Pseudomonadota bacterium; assembly: GCA_963795715.1. GTDB lineage: Bacteria > Pseudomonadota > Gammaproteobacteria > Coxiellales > Coxiellaceae > JAFEDN01. Next base: position 561,390 of record CAWCIY010000003.1, on the reverse strand, counting down.
TATCCGAATAGTAGGTGCATTGGGATCTTGGGCTAAGGACTGATAATATGCAGCGATAAATCCGTCCCTGATTGCCTTAGCTGAATCTGCATAGGCGCCTCTTATTGGCAGTAGCAAGGATATTCGTCCCGGTTCAGCTTGGCTGGAAGACCAAAAAGCGGCTTGGCCAATTGAGCTAAATAGCAAAAAACACAAGCCGAGAATTATTCTTACGAATTTAAACGCATTTGCAAGAGAATATTTCCCGCCGTAGCCAAGGCGCCAGCTACGGGGTGGATGCTGAGTCTTTTTCGCGCGCAGCTTGCGAGCACGAGAAAGGCGCAGCAGACAGGACCCCAAATGCGATCTATCCGCGGCACACTTGGCGTAGGCGGGAAATATTCTCGATGGTTGGAATAAATTGATATTTCTGTACCCCACTGAGGTAGACTCCCGAATAATAATAGAAATAATGTAACTTTTTATTAAAGTACTGTAAACTTAGTAATTCATCATAATCAACAACTCCCAGTCAACCATTGGAGTATTCATAATGAAAAATTTCAACTTTATTTTAGGTTTAGGCGCATTGGTAATTTTAAACGGCTGCTCGATGCCATCTAATCCTAATCCCCCTCCTCCACCCCGGACTACTGCAATGTTTAAAGCAGTCACCAGAAATGCATCACAAATTAAAACTGCAGGAATAGATGTAATCCAACAAGGCGACCGCTTAACCATTATTATTCCAACTGATCGTTTTTTTGAACCAATGACCACTACGATTATAGAAGAACGTCAGGGCGATCTAAGGCAAATGGCTGTTTTTGTGAAAAATTTTGCTAATCGCTATCCAAACGCCATAGTGAGAGTGACTGGCTACACCGATCAGGTGTTTGGTCAGGCGACCCAATACAAATTGGCTCAAAGTTACGCCAGCACCATCAGTGCTTACCTTATTGATGCAGGTATTGCGCCATTTCGCATTGCTACCCAAAGCCGCGCCAGTAACGAACCGATTGCTCAAGAAGTTCCACCCAGCAGTGCAGCTTTGAATCGGCGAGTGGTGATTCAAGTTAATTAGTTTTTTTAAAAATCCCCCTCAATCCCCCTTTTCTAAAGGGGGAAGCTTGATCCCTCTCTTTGAAAAAGGGAGGTTAGGAGGGATTTATTTAAAAAAACTAACCATTAGAATTCAGCGCTACCGGCGGGGGTAAATTTGAAGCATCGGCCCTGTGTGCTCGCAATTCTTTGACCGAAACAGGCTTGATAGAGGGAACCGGAGAGACTACACCTGACACTGGAGCGGCTTGAGAATTAGATGGATTAGAAGAATTGGGTGCAGGATTATTATTTGCTGGAGCAGCCGGTTTGCCTTCAACGGTTAATGGTCCTGCAGGCACATCGCTGGTGACGGGGGTTACAGGCGCCGAGGTAATGCCTAGTATTTTAGCAATTTGCGCATTGCTAGGATTGCTGTTTGTCATTGCAGGCGCATTTGTCTGCGTATGGACTCTGCTTCCTTGACTCATATCTACTACATTAACACTGCCTGGAAAAGACAGTTCTGAAGTTCTTCCACTGACCGAACGTACTGTTACTTCTTTTTCATCAATGGAAGTGATAATGGAACCATCCGCTAAACGGGTACCTAAATGAACCTCGATATATTGTCCTCCTTGGTTTAAGGTAGCGGTCCATTGTCCAGCTTGGCGATCCACATACATTAACTGATAGTTGCTCAGCGGTAAGGGATTCTCAGCAAAAGAATTATCATATCCTGCAACTACCACATTCCCTTTACCGGCATCGGCAATACGTTTTTTAGCATTGGCCAATCCTGCCTGCTCTTCTAAGATTTGCCTTTTCATTTTGGTAATTTGGTACTCGCGCACTAAATTTAAATATTCTTGTTGGCGTGGAGATAAATCAGAAGCCGCTAATTCGGTCGGCAAGGGCTGCACCACTGGCGAGAAAGTATTATTTTCAGCTTTAGCAGGGGTGGCCAGAGTCACTGTTTTAGAAGCAGTCATCGATACAGGAGCAGACGTTTTGGCGCCCATTGTTTTAGGAGGGGAAATCAAGGGTGAGTTTCCGTGTACAAAATTGTAAATCTGCCAAGTCAAAAAAGCAGCCGCTAAAATGGTTAAAACCAACATGACTCTTTGTCTAATATTAAGTTTGGTAATGATATTCATGGTTATATTCCCCACACAGATAATTGAACGCTGCCATTGAGCAATCCGCTGCGAACACTGACATTCATCGCTGCAATCGACAGCGGTAAATTGTCTCCTAACGTATCTCCTATCAAAATTAACGTATCCGGTGAAGCATCAGTGAAACTAATTGTAATCGTTCGTGATTTGGTTTGACCTAAAATTTTTGCATCACTAATACCAATAGATTGATTAGGAAACAATGAATCTAACCTGTCGATCAATGAAGCCATGACCTGGGCCAAAGGATATAAACGCTTTTGGCCTAGACGCTAGCTATTAATTGGCTGGAAACTAAAATTTCTGCCCCTTTAGAACTTAAGTTAAGACAATAATTTTCGGCTGAGGCCCATTGCGTTAACCATTGCATAGCACCCCCTTGGCGATTGAGCTGCACTTGATACTGGTTTCCGTCATATCGTATATCCGCCGCCTGCCAACCTGGTAATCCATAAAAAGTTTGAATGATTTGAGCAAATTCTTCTAATTGTTGTTCTGGAGCAGGCGTGTTCATGGCAGCATAAAAATCTACATAATTCCAAATTGGGATTTTGCGCGACCACTTTAGGAGCAACCACTTTATTATGTGAGTGGCGGAATTATTGAATATATTCCACCAAGCTAATAACAACACCAACGCTGAAGCTGAAGTAATAATCGGCTGGAGTAATCACTTGAGCCGAAAAGCGGGGATTTTAAAGCCAATAACAAAGTTAACAATCGTGCAGCTAGGGTAAAATCGGTAGATTTTTAAAAACCGATTCTTTCACTTCTTCAAAATTGATTCACTAAATTTTTCGGTAAGATAAAATTTACCAGGCTCTTGAGCTTCTGCTTTTCTCAGCGAAACATCACCACAGGTAATGACTCGGAAAGATTCCTGCATGGTCATCAGTGGCAATAACTCATTTCGCAATTTGTCATTATCCACCACGGTATCTAAATACACCTCATTTGCTCCGTACTACCACTAATAAAACTTGATTATTGTCTTTTGACAATCGCTCGCAAAAAATTAAATATGCGGGTTTGCCAAAATGATACCAAACTGTTTCACCTAAGTAAATAACCAGATTCTTTAGAAAAAACAGCTTCGATTGCATCCTGCCCTAGCGGGAAGAACATGACATATTGTCCATGCTGCTCTGACAATAAGCGTATGCGCTGCACCATGACCGAACGTTTGCCCATGCAATCCGCTCTCGGTAGGGTTGCACTACAAATTGAACGCCATCTGTCGATTTAATAAACTCATTGACTTCCTTCTTTCAATACAATCGGCGTAATTAATACTAGTGTTTCAATATTTTTACTATCAGATCCTTTTGCACCTAAAGCTTCCATTTCAAAAAATTTAGCAACAGCGGTTTGATCACGCACCCGGCGGTAACCCGCGACAATCAATGTCTCACCAGAATGCAAAGCAGTGCGCTGATTAAACATTTTTTGAGTTAAAGATGGAGTTTGAATTGCAGTAAACGTGGCTTGATTTTTAATGTCTGTACCCACGCGGCGCATTGTCTGCTTTTTTAATACTGACTAAATCAGACAAAGTACTGGTAATCTGCATGAACACTCTATCACCCTGTATTTTAGGCAATATATATAAAGTAAATCCATCCGTAACCGTTCCCGGCGTTATGGAAGAAGTGGTGCCGGCTTCCGGAGTTTGCGTGGTACTGACACTTTTTACATAGCTGGTGTCATTAGTAATACGGATGGACGCCATTTGATTATTCATGGTGACCACTTGCGGATTGGTAACCATATGCACTTTGCCTTGATGATCCAAGGCATTAATAAATGTTTGATGGTCATTTTTACCAATGATAAATGAAGCGATCGGCGAAGTCGTGCCATCTGTTAATAAGGTTTGAGGAATGGTGGTTGCATCGGCCAAATGGCCTGACCAAACTGGAATTTAGTATTCATCGTATGAATAATGGCGTCCCAGTTAATGCCCATGTTGAAATTGTTGGCTCAATTGAACATCCAAAACTTCTACTTTGATTGCCACTTGCTGGGAAAGTTCGTGGTTTAAATCATTCAAATATTTACCAATCGAATCAATATTATCGGGATGGTCGCGCACCGTGACCGTCGTAGTCGCTTCAGAAATCATAAATCGGCCGTCGGGTGAAATCAGTTTGTTTAAACCATTGCGCAAATCTTCCCAAATAGATAATTGCGCTTGCAGGCTGCTGTATTGATCATCGTTGACATCGCTTTGCACTTCCCCGGAGCCAAGATACGCATTGCCAAAACCGGAAGTGCTATTTTGACCACGGCCCACCAAATAACGAGGAATAACCTGGCATAAAAGAAATATCAAACATTTTGGTTTGATAAGCCGACCAACTCACGACATTGTCCTTCGACTGAATAGTAATATCGAGTTTTAGCAGCAACGGTTCTAAAGCGCCTTTGACGCTGCCAGAATAATGCAAACTGACTAGGCGTTTTGGCTGCACGGTGTCATCATAACGAACATTGGCGTCACTGTTGCGCAATAATCGCGAAACCAATTCATCCAAAGGCATATTTTGCGCAGTCATTGTGACCGAACGGCGCATCCATGCTGGATCTTGGCTGAAAGTAACCGGATGGGTATCCACGTAATAACCAGGACGGCTGATCACCGGTGCAGCGCGTTCATCTTCGGCAATTTTATCGGCGGCAATTTGACGATCTGTTTGATCGATACGATCATTGGCTTGTTGATAAGGGGGCAATGCACAGGCAGAAAGTAATAAAGTTCCACATATTAAACTGAGAAATTGTTTTAATGCGACGTACTTTTTCATTATTTTAATGTCCTGGGGTGGATATATAACACGTGATTACCTTGATAGAAAATCGCTTGCAAAGGATAGTCGTCTAATAATTGACGTAAAACTGCTAGATAAATTTTCACCCTGTATTTGGGCATAACCTACCCACCTAAAATCCTGAGGAGCATCCCAAACGACTTGATGCCAACCATAATGCGCAGCAATACGTTCAATATTTTCTTTTAATGAACCTGGATAAACACCCACACTGGGTAATGGCTTTTGTCTGACAATTGCATTTTTAGGATACACCACTGGTAAAGTTATAGGCGCAGGCAGGAGCTATCTACTGTCTTCGGAGTGCGGCGGAGGAGGAGGCAAAATCACTGGTGGGGGTGGAGGTACTGGCGCCGGATGAGGTCCTGCTGTAGCACAACCTGCGCAAAGTAAAAAAACACCGAGTAAAATGGCTAGATTTATTCATAAGTAAAATCCTATTCGCAATATAATAAATAGTCTATTAAAAAATTTCTCTATCTTAACCTTTTTTTAAGTAAAGTAAAAGCTTGGCCTTGCTTTAAATTCAATCACTACGTACTTCCAAAGGTTGAATTCGAGCTGCTAGTAGAGCTGTCGGAGCTAGCGCTAGAACTCGAACTTGAACTAGAATTTGAACTGCTATTTGAATGGGAACTACTTGAACTAGTGCTAGAATTTTGAGTTAGAAAATGTATTGTGACTAAATCAGAAGGATCAGAACTACTGCTTGAGCTTGAACTCATGTCAGCACCGATAGAACCCTGCGATGGATTTGGCTGCTGCTGCAATTTATCATCATCTTGATCATTATCTGAATCCTCGAACGGATTGAATGAAAGAACTGGACTGCTAACTGTCCCGTCAGAAACACTAGAACTAGAACTAGAACTAGAACTAGAACTAGAACTAGAACTAGAACTAGAACTAGAACTAGAACTAGAACTAGAACTTAGCGAGTATAACGATGAGCTTGAGCTCGAGCTACTACTATTAAAAATAGTAAATGCATTGGAACTTTGAGGGACTCCTGTTGAAATCGCAATATCTTTTACCGAACGGCTTAAAGAAACAACTCGTTTTTGTTCAATAAGAGTTGCATCCAGTGTGTCAGGATAAGGCGGCGTCGCCAGTTTTAAAATATTCTGATAGAGCTTAGAATCTTTTGAATCTAAAATAAGCCCCTCCTCACGAGAAAACTCTGTAATTAAACCGATAGTTTCCTTATCCTCAATTGGTTTGCGTGCAAAGCATAAATCTTCTTCACCTCCATAACCGGTGGCGGCATCAAAGCGCTGGCATGCCCCATATATCATTTTACGAAACTCTAAATGTTGTATAGAAATAACACCTGCTGATAAGCTATCTAAGCGTTGTTCATTTTCGATATCTTTTTGTTTTAACTCATCACTTTGCTCATAGATAGGCTTCTCCTTATAATTTGATTTCCCTTTTTCACAATAGCCTAGCCACAATTTTTTGGAACGTTTAAACAGCAAAATACATTCACCCTTTTCCACCCGCTTTTGATCTTGAGTTGAAGGAGCCTTTGTCAACTTTTCAATAGGTCTAGCCTTCAGATATCCCAATTCATAACCGGATGAACCTGTAGCGGTTTTTATAACCAATGTTTTGTTGAAACGATTTTGGACCTCACTTACCTTGTCACTGTATAAGGCAAATCCACGTTTATCCTTCTCATCCGCATCGGGTATCATTAACCCAAAATAAATCTTTCTATCTTGAATTAATTTTTCCCTGGTTTTATCTATTTTTCCTTTAATTGGGGTATCTACTTTTATTCCTTTAACGAGTTTACCAAAAGTGTAAATTTTTCCGGTCTCATCCTTTAAATTTTCACAATGATCCATAAAATTTTGCTTGTTCTTCAACATGAATCCAGTGAGTTTAGGAAATTGCGATAAAATTAATTGACTATCTGCTGAAGAGATGTTGGATGGCCAGCTTTGTTCGCTAATTTCTTTAACAGAAACCGGACCAATTAAAGAATCAAAAAGAACAGTAAATACTTCAATAAATTCGGTATAACTAGGATTTAATTTTCCCTGGATCATGATATCTAATGTTTCTGTTATAAATTGTTGCGGGCTGATGGATTGAGGAAAGATTGAATAACCTATCCTCTCACCTAGATCCGTCAGTAAATTAACAATAGGGATATACCAATCCGCTTGCTCTGGGAGATGCTGTTCAAACTCCTGTTGAATTTGTTGCATCCATAAATAATATGAGTATAAACAGTTGTATGTAGTCAAGACCGGCAGACATGCTTTGTCTTCAAGATGAGTAGTTAATTCCTGTAATCTTGCAACTGCTTTTTGATCTTGGCCATAACTTTCACGTACTTGCTTAGCTATACATTTATGTCGTAACCGCTTATACCAAGCTCCACGCTGAGAAGTTTTATCCCTCTTTTCGTCCACAGACCATTCCATTGCTTTTGCTGAGTCTAATGGAATATCACCAGGTGCAAATACTAAATCAGCATCCACTTCAGGATCTTTACGTAATAAATTAAGGATTTTATCGAGACAAAATAGACGATTTCGATCTGGTAAATCCGTCGACTTAGCCTCACTGATCCCTTCTCTAGCTTGAGTAATGTACTCTATTAATTTGGATTGTACCGTGCGCGAACATAAACTACGGCAAGCAATCAAAACTTTATTTTTATCAAAACCCAGCATTTGTAATAAAGCACTGATCAAACTGACAACGTCATATACTTTGCTTAATTCAGGTGCTTGAAAAAATTTGATTAAACTTATCTTATGCGTCTCCATATAATATTCAATATACGGCGTCAAATTTTCTAAACCAGGATTATCTTCAGTAATATTGATTGCTTGTTCTACTAGACTGAATTCATGGATCGGAGGATTACATTTTTTTAGTTCGTTAACCAATCTTTCTAGTAAAAACTCGTTCTCGTTGACTATTTGGATACTATTAAGTAATTTGGATAAAGTTAATTCTTCACGTGGAATTTGAATATGCGGGTTAGACAAAGCATTTAAAGTAGCGGCAACGTAAGAAATATCATTTTCATCAGTAAGTTTATCAACTGCCCAAGCTAAGACATTCTTTATGAAGAGAATGTGAGTCGCTTTATCACTAAAAATAAAGAAAAAAGTATTCATAAAAAATGGTATGGAAGTTAAATCAATTTCCGTACTCTTTTTTACTTCTTTTGCTTCTTCGCTCACCGTTTGCCAGTGACGCAATAAATAATTTTCAGTTTTACCAGTTTTAAATTCTTTTTCATCAATGTGTTTTTTCAATTGATGCATAGCAAAATTAAATAAAGTCCAAGGACCGCTTTGGTTAAACTCTGCTTCACATTCTGTGTACCAATGGTGAATAGAATTCTTAGCTAAATGCTGCATAATGCAAAGAGCTAGCTTCAAATGAGGCATAGCCAAAAGACAGCTAATATTCTGGGTATAATTTAAATTATAATTAAATTTAAATTCATCGACGATACCATCATTTCCGAATTGTTGATAACCATTCAGCCCCATAGATGTAAATAATTTATCCCAGCATTCAGCAATCTCTACAAAGTTATATTGTAAATAAAAGCTTTTTTCTTCTTTTGATTCTTTAATTTGTATAGCACTTGCCCTGATAGCTACCTCCACTAACCCAGTCAAAATGGAACCTTCTATCGCTACCTGCCGCTGGAAATCCGCTCTTTTTCCTGGTAGTAATTTAAGCCAAGCTTGGTAATAATCATTCGATTGCTTATCTTCAGAAGTCGGAACGTAATCAGGAGTAGCTTGTTGTTTTAGCCACAACCGCTTTTTATACCAAGCCAGTTGAGGTCCTAAAAGGTGGCAGCCATCCTGCAAAATGCAATTTAATAATAGCTCTTCTTTAAGTTGTCCTTCTATTTCTAATCGTCGTCCAAACAATTTAAGAATTTTGATTGCAACGTCCCCTTCTAGATTTGGAGTTTTTGCCTCACTGAGTTTCTGATCCTGATAAAACTTTATAAACTTCTTCTGTTGGTCCAAACTTAGTTTTTGCTCCGGCTTGTTTAAGCTGACGGCGCTGATTTGCTTATTTGCGCCAATAATTACATAAAAAACACCCGGTTGACGTTGTGCCGGCGCCTGAGAACACATTTCTACCTTTGAAAAAATAACATCTCTTAAATCAAATTTTAATCCATTTTTGGTTATTTCTACTTGTTTAAATTTTTTAGTTATTTCATCAAAATAATAAATTCTGTAAAAATTAGTGGCGCTCAAATACAAGATAGAACCCGCTCCTGCTTCAATTTCTTGTAATTCTTCAGGCATTAGACCCCTGTTTACTACTTTTATTTTGGGTAAAACAGGAAGAAAACCCAAAGTTTCAGCCAAGCCACTGAGTAAATCTTCTGCGGAAAAACCTTTATCACGATAAAACAGCATGACGTTGATAATAAAATCCTGCAATGCATAATCCGCTGCGTCTTCCGCCAGCTTGGCACAGGCATTATTTAGTTTAAGTTCTAATTTTCCTTCAGATTCTACATTGTCACGTTTTCTACCCTTCATAGTACTCAGACTAGGATCCAGCAAGAGATAAATTTTTTCAATAAAATCAGCTAAAGTTTGCTGATTATTTAAAATGGGTTGTTCAAGATCGTCCGGCAAATGCATCTCTGGAGCCAACTGACGAGGAAGGACAAAGCCAGAAGCTTGACGTATCAGAATCGCTTGCTTCTGCTCGGAAGTTGGCAAGATTTTGATTTCTTCTTCTTTAGCTTCAGGCGATGGGTAAATATATTCATCCATTCTTAGAAGATGATCACAAATAAATTTTATAGCCTGTTGATCAGTCTGTTTCGGTGAAAGCCTATATAACTCATATATTTTTCTTAAAAGAAATAAATTTCCATAGACAGCAGTGCTTCCAGAAGGCAAAGTCAGCCATGGCAATGGGTCAACAGTGACAGGGATATATTCAAAATGGCCACATAATGATTTAATTTTTTTAAAGTCTTTATCTTCTCTTTTCACAAATCGTTCAGATGTAAAGATTTTTTGAAGATCATCAATATCCTGTTTCTTTTGAATCTTTTGAGGTATGATTCTATTCGCTTGGTTCCAATGTGCAGTAAATTCAGTTTTTTCATCTTTTTCATCCTTTATTAAATATATAGCATTTATATCTATTTCCGACGACGGCATTTTATTCAACATCCAAATGCCGCTGCACCATTGTTTTTCTAATAATTTTACTAAAGATTCCCTGTAGTATGCTCGAAAAAGAATATTACATCGTGTTAACAAATCATCAATAAAAATATTTAATTTTTCAGGATCTTTTTGAAAGGCCAAAATATTTTCCCTAGCCACCTGTTCCCATTCTAGTAACAATTTATTTAAAAATAGTTCAGCATACTGGTCTAACCTTAATGCTTCATTATATTCACGAGCTTCGAGGCTTATATCGTAACTCCGCAACAGGTTACCGTCTTCAACTTGAGGTCTTAATACCCCGAAGATCATAACCGCTACTTTGTTTAATATGTCACGTGCTTTTACAATATTATCGGCATCAGCACTAAATTGAAAGCCTAACATTATCCATTCTAAACAACGCCGATCTTCTTCAGTGACTATCACGAGCTGATCGCCAAGAGTGATATAATATTTAAAAAAATCTACCGCAGCAGATCCTGGTCGTAGAATTACTGTTTCTAAAAAACGGCTCCGTTTGGGCTGAGGGTCATATTTACTTTCTTTAATGTCTACTTCTTTATCATCTTGGTATTCATCAATTTTGGGATTTAACAATAAGCCTCGATATTTTTTTTGTACATATTCAATAGACCTAACGTGTTCATCGGTTCGAACTTTCACCTCGTTATTAATATTGAAAGCTCTGACAAGCTCTTTTCCAAGCATAAAGTCCGATTGCAATTGCGTAAGGTCAACTACATCGTCTTTGAATACTCTGCTCCAAACATTTGGATCTGTTAGTTCATTACGATTTATAACTATTGATAAGACTTGAACTGCCTCCTGTAGCATTCTTTGTTTAACAGTCTGAGCTGCTTGCTCGATTGCTTGAACTACAGAATCGAGAATTTTAAAATTAATTCCTTCAAGTGACTTATCCTCACAAATCGTACGCTTGATATTGCCTAATTCACTTAATAAGCGATACGAGATCTGTATTCCATCGTCTTTGCTTAATTCAGCCAATAATGCTGTGCAGTCAAGCGCCAGTTTCTTCAGCTTTTCAGAAGATGACCAATCTGTATTCCAAGTTCTTCTCATATTGGCAATTAGAGTTTTGACATTCTTCAATTTGTTGATCATTAATTCATTGAAGGATTCGGATGAATCATGAATCATGTTCTGAACTGTCAACATAAATTGCAAGACAATTTTTTGTGCTAAATTAGCATCGTGTTTATTTAGGTTCTCTAACTGAATTAAGAAATTTTGAAAAGACCCAACAACAGGGGTGGCGCCTTTTTGATCGGAACTTGGATGAATTGCATGCAATAACCTGCACCACATTTGCCAGCGCTGGGTTGGATTTAGTAAATCGATTGCCTGGCCCAGTATTGAAAGTAATTTTACATAATTGGGTTCAGAATTATTTTTCCAAGACAACCAAATAGGAATGCATATCGGATCCAACAACCGTAGAAAAAAGGTTTCAAATTTTAATTCTATTTTGTTATCTGCTTTAATCTCTTTGACTTCTCCTTTTGACTCTTTGAGATAATGTCGAATACGTTCCGCTAACTCAGGAACTAACAAAGTATAATTTGTTTTTTCCGGATCAGTTAAACAACTAATACATAACACAATTAAATTTTTCTCTTTTTCTTCATTAGGCCGCGATGAAAGAAAATAATAATGATGGATTAGTCGCTCAAGTTTCAGTTGAAATGAATATCTTTTATTAATTTTAAACAATGACTTCAAGCGAGTGATGACTAAATCTAAAAACCTATTTGAAACATTGCCAAAACTTTTTAGCCTGCTAATATCATTTTCGGTTAAGACCATAATATAAGCAGAATTATCATCATGTGGTGAGGATAGTCCTTTTAATAACCAAATTATTTTTAAAGATAAATACTTTTTATTGCTAGATAAAATGTGTAAGCCGGTAAGTGATGTTAAGGCTGTTCCTTGCTTCTCATCCATTATTTTTAATTGAAAAGCTGATTGTTCTAACTGATTGATAATCTGATCTAATAAAGGGTTTACAAATATTTCATCAACTGTTTTACCAGATACAATGAGTCGATTAATAACTACAGAGCTGGAATCAACAATTCTATGAAAGATATCACTTTTACTATAAATATCAGTTATTCCAAATACTTTAGCAGCATCTGCTAAAGCGGCAAGTCTCACGACGTATTTTATAAATTGCTGGTTCGATCTTCTAGAACTATTAAGCACAAGACTGCTAATTATTCGCAAATAATGTGTCATAGTTTTTTTAAATTCGATCCGGCACGTTGGAAGTTGTTTATTGATGATACTTCCTAGGAGTTCTAATTCATTGTGTTTTAATTGCCCTGGAAAATAATCTATCAAAATCCCTATCATTGTTGTTTGATTTTCTCTGTCATCCTTGCTTTCGTTAATCTTTTCCTTTAATTCTCGAAATTCTTCTTTCGGAATACGATCTGTTACTAAATCGAAAAATACTTCTTCCACAGGGAATGGAAATCTTTGTTTTGTTACGTCCTGTTTTCTATCTTTCTCGTCTGCTGCCCTTGATAATTCGTCGATAACGTCTTCAGCCGCCCGATATTTTCTTCCTGAAAAGGCAGTAAATAATTTGGCAGCAAGCCGAGAGTTAGCATTTTTTAAGTAATCGTATACAAACATTAAATCAGAATCTTCTTTATCTTCCTTTATAAATGAAGATAATGTAATTGAATCCCTGCGAGGGGTTATTTGATGCAGGCAGGCCGCAGTATTTAGTACATTTAGTTTGCTGGCAAGCGTGTTACTGTCACCCACAAAGCTAACATTATGGACAAAAATTCTTTCCGCTTGATTAATCAGTTGTACTCTATCAGGCTCTCCGCTTCTTGGAAAAATAGAATCAATCAGTGTAGCACACCAAAAATATAATTTTTGTATTACTTCATAAGTGTTAGGTAACGTTTTTACAAACTGATTTATTTCATGTTCTATTTGAGCCCCATAAAAAAATGTGGATAAAAAAGTGGAAAAATAAAGATGAGCAAAAGGTGTAGTACCATCCTTCACCACAATTAACGACTTTAGTTTAGCAATTATTATTTGTTGGCGGTTGAATTCTCCAAAATTAGTCCTAAATAAATTTGAGAAAATAGCTTTATCAATGGCTTTAGTTTCTCTTAACTCACTCGTTAAATCTTCAGCAATTAATTTAAAACAAGGTTGAAGACTGACGTGAATACAAAAAACTTTTATTGGGGAAAAATCGACAGGAATTTTGTGATCTTCTACTGCCTTACTTAAGGCTTTATAAACTGAATTCACTAAATTTTGCGTCATTACTTGATGACCGAATACTTTATCTGTTGATTTTTCTTCACTTGTGGGAATTAATGAAAAAGTAGTAATCGCTTTAGTCAGCAGTATAATTTTTTGAAAGCACTCGCCCCAGAAACTAAACTCTGACACACTTCGTATTCTTTGTATTTCATAAGCTAGATTTTCCACAGCTTGTTGAATTAAAGATAGATATACCGGTTGAATTAAAGATAAATGCGGCTTTGGTTCATAAGTTTGGGTCAGTTCTATTAAAATAAGCTGAAGATAAAATGGATCCCAATCATTATGTGAGACATCTGAACCTTTCGGGTAAGCTAAAATCTTTATTTCTTGATCTTGATCTTGTTCTTTATGTTCAAAATCCTCATTTTCATCAAGCATTATTGCTTGTGGTTCGCTTTGTTCAATCGCCCCAGCGAATAGCCTTGTTTGTAAATCATCCCAAATTTTCTGAGTATTATTTTTGGCATCGGAGGCTAAAAAAGGTATTTCGTTTGGAATTTTCATTTGGATCAGCAATTTGAGAGCTGAAACGATTCGCTCGATTGAAAATAACGGCGCAACAAATAATGCAATACAATAAGGATTACGGGCTTGATCGTTGGAATTGAAAATTTCAATTCTTGCTTCAATTTCAGCTTCGACAATTTTCCTTGCTTCTGAACTGTCAAAGTAATATTCTGCTGAGTCAGTATCATCTTGCTTTTTTTCTTCTAGAATCTTCTCTTTAAAATGATAAATTTTATCATCGCAGCCTAGATATTTCGTAGCAATGGCTGGTCCAAAGTTAATAATTTTAGCTTCATCTAGGTCTTCTTCAATGGAATAATCATTATTAAGCAGACCACGCATAAATTTTATTAGGCTGTCGAAGTATTTTTTCTTAGCAGGATCAGCGTCGAAATTCTGGCTACAATTGATTAATTGAGTAAATTTATCCGTTTTAATGTCGGAAACACTAGCTTCTGCGGAATGGACTACCGGCAGTGTTAAAAGCTTATCAATCAATTCCTCTTTACTGAATTTTAAAACACAATTTAAAATCTGCAAATAAAAGCGCCCAGCTATTTCTGGTTCAGATTGACCCACTCGAAGTATACGCGCCGGAAAAGAATCTAATAACATTACAAAGGGTGTATTTGCTTCCGCCTGCTTTTGCAAATAATTTTCGCATATTTGCACTACAATTTTTATGTTTTCGCCACAAACTAACTCAAACAATGTAGTCGCTCGGAAATTTCGTTTTTCTAAAGTGTAATTACCTAGCTCATTAAGATCAATCGTGTACCCTGGATCTTTTTCTGGTGCTTTTATTTCTGAGCCAACCGTTTTAACGATAAATGTCATTAAGTCGCTTTCATTTGTAGCTGTCTCAATGGGGGTTTTCAGCTTAAAATCGCTTATTTCTGATATTTTTGGTAAATAGTCTTTTGGTAACATTACTGGTTCTATTTGACGTCCTTGTTGTACAATAGTAATCCAGAGCGCTTGTATTATTTTTGGATGTATTGAGGCTGTCTCGGTTTTACTGAGTTCGATAACTAGTTGGGTAACCAATGCCTGATTGTCAAAATTCTTCAAAATTTGACACAATACTTCGACCACGGCAGGCGCGCTGTTGGACATAGAAACAAATCGAATGCTATCTCTAATAAAATTGACAACTTGATTGCAATATTGATCTATCATTTGAATGATTTCGTTTGCCTGCAAGTAATGATAGTGTAGAGTTAGTTTTTTGGCTTGCGCTAAATAACGATAATTTTTTACTATTTGTTTAAGAAAAATCGGTGAAGCATAATCTCGATTTAATTCAGCTACAAATGACCTATCCGATTCTACACAAGTCAGTAAAGCGATTGCAGCAAAATAATTGTTCTCCGTTGTCAGTGCTTCTCTAGCTACCTCTTTCATTACATCTTGGTAAAATTGGTCTTTAGATTGGACATACAATCTTAAAAAATTGTGATCGTCTTCTTTGGTAAAATCTATGGTTGACAATTCTTCCAATAACCGCTTAATTAACGAGTGCTGATGTATTTGCCATATTTCCTTTAAGGAATGTTGCACAAATTCTTGTTCATTTGACGGCAGACAGGTGCGATAATAATTCAGTTCAAATAAGATTCTGAATTGCCGTAAATGAGGATTTGAATGGTAGGCAGGAAAAGTGTTTTTTTTGGTTAATTCTTGGAGAGTATTTAAAAATATGGTTGAATTCTCTGGTTTCGAGTCAGCAAACTCGTTCCATAAGCGGGTCCATCCTAAAATTCTAAAGAAACTACTCAACGGCATAGCGGGCGTGCCAACTAAGAATAAATCGGATAGTACATGACTTACAAAACTTGTTTTTTTTACGCAATCCTCCATGTGCGATAAGCTACTACCTTGAAGCGGAGTAAAGCGTGACTGGAATTTGGCATCCTCTGATCTCATTGCAGAAGATTGGTTGTGGCTAGCGGATGAATTTAGCAGTTTTTCTTCTTCTTCAGGTTTCTCGAATTTGGCCTCATCTCGCCTCACTGTAGGTAGAGAAACTTCAGAATCTTGGTTGTAGCTAGCAGAACCTAGCAGTTCATTTTCATCTTCAAAGCCCATGTCTGGGAGCTTTTCTACATTGCTTAAATCTACCATTAGTAACTTATATATAGCGTCATCACCAGATAGCAGCGCCTGTGATGCACGGGTCATTCTTAATTCGTTTTCATCTATAAATTCCGTGTCTGAGAGCAGTTTTGTAGACTCATTAAATTGATCCAATGTATCATCATCCTGTTGTTTTAATTGGAAGACCGTTTTTTCTTCTAATTTACTTTCTTCTAATTCTGATTCTGCTCTATGCATGGGAATTATTTTAGTTTCTACCTCAGTATTAGTACCGTTTTCCTCTTCAGCTAATATTTGCTGAAAATCAAAACGCGCATCACCTTGTTCTTTCTCTTGGTAATCACCTAAAACCTTGTCTAGAATAAGTCTATTTTCTTTGATTCTATTTAAAAAATTCAATTTTCTGCTTTTTGATATCGCTGGATCTAGAAGCACAGCATAGATAAATATATATTGAAACCATTGATAATATAGATCAAACTGCCCCCAAGCACGGGTTTGACAGTTATTGCGAAATATTAAAAATAAACTTTTAGAATCTGCTGGAATATCATTAGGCTTAATTTTATTATAAATTTCAATTAATTTTTCTTCGTTTCTCAAAATATTAGTCTGAAATAAGCTTCCAAGGAAATCTTGATAACCGATAGAATTTAATTTATTTAAGAAATTGAATTTATCTTGAGCTTTAATTGCTTTATCGTCCAAGACTTTGGTTACAAATAATTTTTTTACATATATTAAATTAACTGATTCATTTCTGCGTGGTAAATCATTTTTACATGCTTCAATAATACCTCGCGGTAAGCTTCTTTCCCTTTCAAAACCGCGTAGTTCTAAATTTACTTTAAGAAATATTTGCACCCACTCCTGACCCGTTAAAGCTCCATTTATATGCTGGTAAGTCCATGACTGACAGTATTCTTCAAAAAATCCGATTAAGTCAGTCTCAGTGTTAAGATCCTGTGTGCCGAGAAAATATTCGGTAGCAAAATAGAATATTTTTTTTATTTCATCTTCAGTAGGCCATTTAGGAAGTAAAGCAATTTCCTCGCGAGTTTTGTTTAAAACCTTTTTTAATGTGCCGCTAGTTTTATTGCGCATATCCACTAAAATAGACCCCGGCAAATAAGCAAAGGCTAACATCAGTTGTTGCGATAAAGGCAATTTTTCTCGAAAATTCCACCAAAGATAGGGTAACACATCCAATCTGCTGGCTTCTTGAAGCACCGTCGCGACTGTCTTGGCAAGTTCAGGCCTTTTGGCTTCCATCAATTTCTGGTAACACTCCGCAGTGAAGATCAATTTTTCTCTAGAACTTTTCCTAAACTCTTCATCATGAACAAATTGCGGACTAAGCGCATCTAACAAAAAAGCTTGATAAGCCTCGGAGATATAATTCTGATCTACACTCAGATACTCAGAAAAGAAATGAATGAGATTGGTACTATATTTTTTGGCTAAGAACAGCGAAAAACAATTTAAAGCGGTATTTCGAGTTTCAACAATTTCTGCTGGATCAAATGGAATTTCTGTCAAGGCTCTTATCAATAAATAACAACTTTTTTTATCTTGTTTCGTCAGTTCGTCAAAAAAAACATCTAATAATTCAGCACGAATTTCATTTTCTTGCCATGCGTAATGCAGCATCAGTGTTGTCAAATGGTAAAAGGCGGGTAAAGCTCGGTCGTAACTCACTTCGTCTTCCTGAGTTTCGTATTTTAATTCTTTCCAATTTTCTTTACCCTTGGTTTTACTCTCAAGTTCGGAATGATTGATTGCCGCCAATAATTCCCAAATAATATCTTGCTGCTGACTTTTATCTAAATTCTTGAATTGTTGAAATAATTTCATCATTGTGGAATATAGTAAATGCTGCGGGTAAAATTGTTGATAACTGGCTATTTTTAATAATTTGAATAGCTCAACATGCGCTATCTGTTGTCGATGACCACTCGATTGGCAGATTCTGAGTAAGAGTTGAATTCTGTTCTGGGCATGGGGTACTTCTATATCTAGCAGTTCCGAAAAAATTTCGCCCCTTTCCTCGCGGAGAATAGATTCTTTCCGCCTGGAATTAGTAAAAATTATAGATAATATTTTAATTTGATCTTGTAATAAATTGACCACTCGCTGGTATGTTTTAGAATCCGGCTGTTCGCTCGAAAATTTTTCTATCTTTGTTATATAATCTTGCAATTGACCTTTCTCATTCAGGCTCTCAAGAGCTTCGAATATTGCAATGAGTTGATAAAAACCTTCTTTAGTGAGGGCTAACTGTTTGCAATATTTTGAAAAAACTTGAAAATCTAGAATCACTTCCTTCACTATTTTAATAAGATCTACATCATGCGCTTTGTTGAATGTGTTTTCATAATATCTGTTAAAGCAATTATTTATTTTGGTAAAAGCCGACAATGCGTGGATATGTCCAGGAAATCGCTTGCCTGAATAAAGTAATTTATTTTCTATTAACTCTTGAGTTTCAGGATGGTATTGAAATAATTCTAACCGAATGTCCCTGTCACTTTTATTTTTGTCAGTTTCAGGCGAAAAAAGCGGCTTAAAGAACGCATAAAATTCCTCTCTGCTTTCTGACTCAATGACAGTTTGATAATACCCATCCATGGTAGCAGCGGTACCTGTTAATTTAAGGGGTATCACTCTGAAAGGTATCATTCCGGAAGGACTTGTGGTTATTTGACCGGGTATCATTCTGAAAGGATTTAATTTTAAGGCAGCGTGCTCTTGAGTCGCCACTCTTAAATCACGGTCCGCCATCGCCCGCCAAGTGTTTTTAATTTCCACGAGTCTTGGATGATTTGGCGGCCTGGACGGGGCTGCGGGCGGAGCACTGATGACAATATTTTTGCTTTCCACCGCCGGGGTGACTTCAACTTCAGCTAAGGCAGGCGACAGATTTTCACGAATCCTCGCTACCGCTCCTCTAATCAAGGAATATTTTTTGCCACCAAAATTATCAATTTTCCCTCTTACTTCGTTGTCAATACCGTGAAAATCAATCGCGTTTTCTATTAGCCGATTGCGGATCATTTCGGTAAACCATATTTCTGCTCGGCCTCTTTCCTCGGGAGTTAAGTCACGGGCGCCAGGGATTTTAGCTTCTTCCGCAATCCAATCGAATATTAGTATTTTGTCAATTTGTACTTCCGGGTATTGTTCTTTAAATTCAAGTTTTGCCTCACCCGAGCTTTTAATATTATTAGTAGACGGTCTAGGAGCTGAAGCAAATGGTGAAAATAGTAAAGCAGGTCGAATGGCAGGTTGTCTTAAAATACCTAATATAATATCTTTATATTCTGCTTTTAAATCTGCAAGCATTTTTGTTTCATCAGCTCCGTTCTCTATGCTCTGAGCCAATATTTTTAATTTTGATGACTTTTTGTCTTTGGCATCTTCAATACGTTTAAAATCGGAAATTGTTTCTTTTACAAGCTTCTGGTTAAAACCTTTTTCTTCAGAAAATTTTTTTTCATCCATCGGAATCCCTTTTCGCAGCTCCTTGCGAATAGCAATGACCTGCTGGCGCAGCTCTGCATGGGAGCCGGTTTTTTGAGAATTATGCAATACTAAACTTCGAAGAGTTTGATCGGATGAAGATTCTTCTGCACAAGAGGGTTGCTTCGTGTGTTCAGTCAGAATATGTTGGGCAAAAAACTCGTACATTTTCGCTTTTTGCGCCGATATTTCGCCTGTTATTCTTTTAGCAGCTAATCCGGCTTTATAAACTTGGACAATGGTTGTAAGATCACTTCCGCCCTTACTAGCAGCTCGTATTTTTAGTATTTCTACTTTGTAAGCATTGTATTCTTTACTCTCAGCGCCTTGCCGATACGCCGCATCAATTTTTATTATTCCTTCATAGAAATCACTAAGATCTGTCACAGCATCCGAAGTAGCTACCAAATAAAATAAATACGGATCTATCTCTACAGTTGTAAGAATATCGCGTCCAAAATCTTGAGAATTTGACCTACTCATTTGTGTAATCTCCCTTTAAATTAAAGCGGGGCGCAAAACAGCCCCGCCTATGCTTCTCATCGTGGTCGCTGGTTATTAATTGAACCGTTCAAATTAGTAGATAATGTAGATGACATTGTGGATGATGACGATGATGACGAAGAAGAACTAGAAGAAGGCTGCGGCATAAGACTATACATAGACGATGAGGATGACGAGCTAGAGGAACCCGTAGTAAAAGACATAGATGAGGGCCTGCCGGCTGCTCCATATCCAATACCAGTACCTCCTGTAACCTGGCGCTGGACATTTGAACTTCTTACGCGCACCACAGACTTTGTTTCATCTTTGCGTTCCGAAGGCACTATACTTCCTGGCCTAATTTCGTTAACGACTCTTACAACCTGTCTCAGTAACCCCCTCTCTTGTTTGGAAATGACTTCAAACAATTTTGATAAATAATTTAATTCACGAGTTAATCGGTCTTGATAGTATATGACTGTGTTTTGCGCACCTACTATATCCAAAGTACGCGCTCCCTGCATATCTACTTCAGTAATTTTCTTTTGCAAGTTTTGTCTGCCAATCCAAAAAATCCCGAACATGGCGAGAAGGGCAGCTACAATCACGGCTAAAATATCAGTATAATATCTTTGCGGCCATATGTTATCCATTTTATTATCTGAATTTTGAAGATATACGCCCAGTGCATCAAAACCAGCCTGCGTTCCATTGAAAGCATATGGCTCCGCAGAAAATTGTTTTGCCTGTTGTAAATTACTAAGCGTCCATCCCATAGCTCCAAAGAAGGGTAATGTTAGCAATACAGGCCAAGTTTGCTCACCACAAGAGGCACAATTTTTGGCGTATCTCTTGCACCGCTTTTGTTCCGGTTGTGCTTGCCGGTCAAGGCGAGCTTTTGCTTCGTTATTTATCTGAATAGCTTCGTTCAAAGTATTTCTTGCATCACCCAATAAAAGATATAAATTGGCAATGATCTGGCGGGTAAATTTTATCTGCATCTTGAGCGTCTGCGCAAGCTGACGATGAGTCAATAACGTGTTATTTTGAGTGATCAGTTCCTCTCTGTCAGCATCTTCTAATCCTTGGTCTGGCACATCCTCGAAGTTCGGAATAACCGCTACTACTTGAGCTGGACCTGGTTGAGCGAATGCCTCCTGTACAGGCTGTCTTTGAGATTGCGGACCTTCATTCACTTCGTATTTATCATCTCTTACACCAGTTAATAAAGGCTGTTTTAATTCAGAGCTAGTTAAATCTATAGTGGGTATTCTTCGAGCCATATTTCACCTCTTTTTTGTTAAAATTTCACATCATTTTGCCTAGATTCTGCTACTTTGAACGAATTAGGCGGATTACAAATTGCAATATAGGAAGCGCCGATACTCCCCAGATTATTGGGGCAATGCTTGACATTGGTGGACTGATAAGGACATTTACAAATGCCATCCGTTTGCATGGAGTCAGTGCAACCCACATCATCTATACCTTCACCATTCTGGGCATCGTATGCACCATGCAAGGTTAATTTACATGAGACCACGCCATTGGAGGGAGTCGGTGACGTATTAATACAGAGGTCAGTTGCGTCTGGATCTTGCGCCGGCACCACTGAAAGACTATACATGGGTTCTACAATATAGGTATTTGATTTATCTCCTCCTGGATACCGATCCATCGTCACAAAACCGGGAGTGGCGTAAATTTGCGGAATCTCTCCTGGTTTACATTGAAACGAAATGAGGTATTGGAAAATAGAGGGGGCAGCAGGATTCGTTATACTATTATTAGGAAACTGGTCCTTAATAGTCATTCTTTGGCAGGAAACTCCTGTACCTGAACCACCTTGCGAATCGCTCGTAGATTTAGTGGGATCACAATAACCTGCTCCAGCTACGTAAGCATTATTTTGCGACACTACCGATGGAATCGACACCGCAGCTTTGACATAGCATTCCGTGCTGCCGTCGCAAGTATTACAGTTATTGTTCTGGTCAGCGGAGCATTCCGTATCCGGAGTATTGGTAATGATGGCATTGGGCAAGCGTGCGGCAATGCGTTGCGCGGATTTAACGGCCGTGGCGTCGCTGCCTATATCCAAAGCCACCCAAAAACGTTTGCCTTGCTGGGTTTTTTTAGGATCATTGGGATCATCCCCGTTCCAACAAAGCGCTGTGCCAAAATTACTTTGATTACTTTCATTGGGTAAATAATTGAGGACAAAATCTTGTGAATACTGTGGCCGTGCAGGGATTCCAATTTTTTTTCGGCCAAAATCCTGATTTGGCGACGTTGTAAGACATTGCCTGATTCTAAAACATGTTGGATATTCAGTGCGGCAATATTGATTCGGTCCGAGAGCCGCTTTTTCACGATATGTTTTAACACCCAAAGCAGCAATAAACGCAATGACTGTTACAACCAGAAGTAATTCAATCAGCGTATACCCTTTTTGCTTGCGTCTCTTCATTAGTACGATCCCATCTATTCCTATTTCATGATCAATGTAACAAAGAAACAGTTTACTTGTAAAGGAATTTTGCACATATCAGTAGAGATGTCTTATTTACAGTAGAAACGTCATCCCGCTAGGGTTGTCCTAAGTTTTTCTGGTTACTGTCATTGGACTATTTAATTTGCGCAAAAGGAACCTGAATATTTAGGAAGGGTTGTACTTTCTCCACGGCCATTCTCAATCGCTCTAAAAAAAGCGCCGGCGCCGTTCAGCACCCAGGTTTTATCATCCAGCTTGGGCATAAGAATTACTGGGCAGAAAATCCCAAATTAAAAGATATTCCCGCTCTCTACTGGTTTTGCTTGCAATTGCTGCTGATACCAGTGATTTCAGAAAGGGTCAATTGAGTACCGACAATCGCTTGAATTTCCAATTGGTAAATCGGTTTATTTGGCTTATCCTGAGTGGTTTGATCGGTTTTAATGATCATTGCCTGATACTGAGTAATCAGCTCAGGATGGTTGCACACAATATTTTCTCCATATTGCTGCAAAGTCTCGCAAGGCACATTGATATTATCAGTAGTTGCATTTTGAAACACACCCTTCTTATCACACCCCTGGATTGAAAATAGCTATCTAAGGCACGCTGCAATGATTTTATTTCCGATTCCACTTGTAAAGTTTCACTGCGGCGGGCGTGAATTTGATAATGATGCATGGACCACGAAATAATCGCGGCCATGCACACTAAAACCAACAAAGCTTCTAGTAAAGAAAACCCTGTAAATTTCTTAAGCATGTGCACACGCACAAGCCGAATGACTAAGTCGTTCCTTAAACTACAACAGTCGCAGTTCCGTCTGCGCAATTAGTGACTACTTGGGCGCCATAACTTTGCACTAAATTTTGGCATAAACCATTTGAAGGTAGAGGAATCTGGATGGTGACATCTCCCCCGCCAGCAGTACTTGGCTGAGTTAACGTTACCGATTGGCCCCATGGAGTTACTTGATTACAATTGGCTCCATGCGCTTCACAACTTAAACTCTTGGTATCTGAATTGAGATATCCATTGGTAACCAAGTGCATCCCATGATCAAACTGGTATAATCACCAGCATTGTTAATACCATAGCCTTGGATCGCCGCCATGTCGGCGCCGATAAAAGTCCGCACCATGTTTAATTTTTGGTTATTGCCGGCAGTAGTAAAATATTGCATAGCCATGACTAAAATAATTGAAATAATTGCTAAAGAAAGTAAAACTTCAAGCAAAGAAATCCCTGCCTGCTTAAGCTGGTTGGTGAATTTTTTCATTTTTTTTCCTCATTTTATGTTATTTTAATTATCTAACAGAGACACACCCTAAAAAGTTAAAGAACTACCTACGGTGTAAATCCCAAACACTATGGTCATTGCAATCACCGCGCCGATTACTAAAAATAAGCCGCCGATAATTTTTCCCGCTCGTTCAATTCGTTTAGCAGTGCGTTGGCGGGCCTGACGGCCTAAACTGATTAACGCTTGATCAAAACCTTTGCCTTTAGCGACCACCCGCAATCGCATTAAATCATTGCGGCTGATTAAATTCGTATCGAGCACATCACCCATATTTTCTTGTCCGCCACTGAGATGATATTCCATTTGCAATAAATGCCATGATAAATAAGGAGAAGCATCGTATTGCATGGTGCTGAGCGCTTGCCTGACCACCACACCATTGGCTACTAATAAGCCCAACGTTTCCATAAATCGCGCGGCCAAAGAAGCCCGGTATAAGGAAAGCAAAGGGATTTCATCTATCCAGCGCCGCACTTCACCGGTCACATTTTTTAAAATATTATTGACAATAAAAATTAAGAAAGCCACTGTAATCAGGATCAACCACCATGCCGATTCAATCGTCGAGCCAATGCGATATAACGTTTTTCCCACCGGGGGCCAATCGGCCAATGGTTTGATATCAATAAAACTATTCAGTACTGAATTTTTAATAAATACCGTCATTCCCAACGCCAACACCACCACGCTTAAAGGATAAAGCACCGAAGTTAAAAAAGCATTGAAAGTACTGGCGTATTGCGTATACGTAGTTGAAGCCGCTCGCAAAGTTTGCGGCAACGCGCCGTTGCTTTCACCTACTCGAATCATTTCCACAACGGCATGCGAAAACCATTCTTGCATCCCGTCCGCTAAGCTTTGACCTTTAGCAATACTGACCGAAATTGATTCAGCCACTTTTTTAGTAATGCCGATGGAAACACTGATAATCACGTCGATGGCTTGGCTGGCGGCTACTCCGTCTTCAATCAGCGAAGCCAAATCTTCGAGAAAAGCCTGTTGATGTTTGCGACTAAATTGCAATGGTGAAAGCGATTTACCATGCGGCTGCCATTGCAGTTGTTTAAACAAGCTCAAGCTATACATGAGTTTTCCTTAGGATTTCGCCAGGGTTAAACTCACCTGCCAGCGCTTCTGCGTCTAAAGGATCCACTAAGCCTTGTTTGACTAAATTGAATAATTGATCGTGATAACTGAGCCAACCGGTTTCTTTGAGATATCGTTTCCATTTGACCACATTATTTTCATGAATATATTGCCGGCCCGTTTCATCCACCCAAATCATTTCCGCTACTACGGTTCGGCCGGAGATACCTAGACCATGACATTTTACACAATCACGGCCGCGGACTTTGACTTCTGACCAATGATCGCCAAATGGCTTCTGCCAACGCGAAAATTCGGCTTATGGCGTTCGGATTGTTCTAATGGAATGCGGCAGTGGGCGCAAAGCAATGGCGCCAAGCGTTGGCAAATCAAGACAAACCAATAAATCCGGGCTGGCCAGTAACTCAGAAGAAACCCCTAAATCAGCCAAGCGCGTGATAATTCCGGGAGCGCTATTGGCGTGAACTGTGGAAAAGACCAAATGACCGGTGATTGCAGCGCGGACCATGACGCCGGCGGTATCTTCATCGCGCATTTCGCCCAGCACCAAAACATCCGGGTCCATACGCAACACTGTGCGCGCCATGTTGGCAAAACTACGATCATCATGCTCTGTATTGACCGGCACTTGAGTGACTGCTGGCAACCACTTTTTCTACTGGATCTTCAATGGAATATAGTTTACGGAAATCTTCTATTAAACGCATGCACGCCGCTAAGGTTGTGGTTTTACCAGAACCGGTCGGCCCTGCCAACATGACGGCGCCGTAAGGCATGTGCAAAGCGCGCTTTAACATGGCGACCTGATCAGGAAAATAACCTAATTGTTCTAAGGTAGGGACTTGTTGCTCGGCAGTAGTGAAAATCCGCATGACTACGTCAAAACCGCTGTGCGCGGGCAAACTGGCCAAACGCAAACGAACTTCTTTGTCATCAATCATCAACGGCATGGAAGCATTTTGCGGAACCAAGGGATTAAAATGGGTGATGTTATGATCAGTCTCTTTATTAAAAGCAACCGAAGCGACTTCACGCGCCAGTTTAGGCAGCCATTCGGCATGTAAAAATAATTCCCCGTGTTTGCGAAACCGGATCCTGGCAATATCAGCTCGGACTTCCATATGGATATCCGTCGCTTCCATATCTAAAGCGCCTTTAACCAACAAGCGCAAACGTTGTTGCTGGGTGCTGACTTCAGTCGCTCCTTCTTGCGCAGCTTCTTGTTTGACGCGTTCTTCAGCATTTTCCAATAACGCTTTAATAATAGTATCCGTGGCCGGAAAAACCAAACCCGGCACTAAGCCTTTGTTGTGCATCACAATTTTGCAATTTTGCACTAAACGGGAAGTGGGTTCGCTGGTAAGAATGGTGCAGCTTTGCAATACGACGATATTTTTTTGCTCCCGGCACCAGGCAAGCATTTCTGCCAAGGCATGATCTTTTGGGCTTAAATCCGCTTGACTAGTGATAATTTTGCGCTGGGCGAGTGCGGCGTATTGCTCCAGTACTTGATGCTCTTGCATAGGATGTTTCATATTTCCTTACCTTTTCCTTAAGCAGGAAATTGTAATTTAGATAGCATAGCCCTGTCAAGGACGGTAACGGGGGTGATGGGGGTGTGACATCACAGATGACCATAGTTATGATAAAATAATCACATGGCTAAACTCAGCGTCATCCTCATAGTCAAAAACGAAGAAAAAAATATTCGTCGATGCTTACGTTCGATTTTTGGGTGGACTGATGAAATCATTATTTTGGATTCTGGCAGTACCGACCAAACGGTTTCAATCTGCCGGGAGTTTACCCCTCATGTTTATGTCACGGATTGGCCTGGGTATGGACAACAGAAAAACCGCGCCTTAAAACTGGCCACAGGAGATTGGGTTCTTTCTTTAGACGCAGACGAATGGATCAGGCCCCCATTAAAAAATGAAATTCAACAAGCTATTGAGCAAACTCATTTCCAAGCTTTTTATTTTCCTAGACTCACCCTATTTTGCGGCAAGTTTCAACGTTACGGTGACGCCGCCCGCGACCAAGTTTTAAGGCTATTCGATAGAAAAGCCGGAAAATTCACCGATGACTTCATCCATGAAAAAGTGGTTTGTAACGGCGAAATCGGCAGATTAACTCAAGCGTTGCTACACAACTGTGTAAATAATAAAGAAGATTGGGTAAGACAAATGAAAAGATACGCCTTACTCACTGCCGAACTTCGGCGCCAAAAAGGAAAACGCTCCAATCCATTTAAAGCAGTGGTAAACAGTGCTTGGATTTTCTTTCGATCCTATATCATCCGCTTAGGTTTTCGGGACGGCAGACTGGGTTGGTGGTACGCCATTTTGAACGCATACAGCAGTTATATTAAAAACATGCATCTATGGCGTTTGAATAGGAACATCAGTGATTCTCACTGAATCTTAAACGGGGTTCGAAACCAGGAGGCAATTCCCGTTCTGCGGGAATTGCCGTAGCGCTGGATTGCTGACCGCAATAATGTTAAGATTTAACCATTATGACTAACCTTCCCGGTTCTTATATTAATTTTCCAGCCTTGCAGCAAGCAGTCGTCGCTGATTCACCTTTCCCTTACACCATCATTCCTAATTTTATTAATTCAAATTATTTAGCTTCACTCATTCAAAACTTTCCTGAAATTAATGACCGAGGCAGTATACCTGCTTCCTCCTTATCTTGTTCTTCCCTTTTTCAAGGATTAGTCAACGAATTAGAAGGTGACAGCCTGAGAACTGTACTGGCGGAAAAATTTGCTCTTGATTTAAAAAATAAACCAACCATGCTGACCTTGCGCGGTTTTACTACTGAACGTGATGGCTTAATTCATACCGATAGTAAGACTAAGATGTTGACTTTATTGCTATATATGAACCAGACATGGGATAGTGAGCAGGGCGGAAAATTAAGACTGCTTAAAAGCAAAGACTCTCTTGATGATTATTTTGCCGAAATTTCCCCTCTTGCGGGTAATTGCTTAATTTTTAAAGTGACCCCCAATGGCTGGCATGGTCATTATCCCTTCATCGGCAAACGTTTGTCCTTACAACTGAATTATTTGTCGGGAGATGCGGCTTTGGTTAAACATTTACATCACCACAGATTAACTGCTTTTTGCAAAAAATTATTACCCAAATTCTTAAGAAAACAAGGTCCAACAGCAGAGAATTATTAGCAAAATGCGCATTTTATTTGTAAAACTGACTTCTATGGGTGATCTCATCCATGCCTTACCGGCCATTACCGATGCTTCAAAAGCAATACCCCACATTACTTTTGATTGGGTAATAGATAAAAACTTTTCTGAAGTAGCCTTGTGGCATCCTTCAGTTAAAAAAATCGTTCCCACTCGACATCGTTATTGGCGCAAAAATTTTCTGACTTCTTTGCGCAGCGGTGAAATTTCTCAATTTTTAACTGCTTTGCGTAAAGAGAAATATGATCTGGTAATTGATGGACAAACTTCTATGAAAAGCGCCATCGTTACCTTGCTTAGCCGTGGTCAGCGTCGAGGTTTAGATAGCCGATCTGCCAGCGAATGGACCGCTTCTTATGCCTATCAAAAGAGCTATTTTGTGCCGAAAGAGATGCATGCCATTACCCGGTTACGTTTGTTGTTTGCAGCAGCATTAAACTATGAATGCCCGCAGACTGCTCCCGACTATAATATCCAGCAATATCCTTTCCCTGAAGCACCCATTAAAATCCCTAAACCTTATTTAGTATTTGTCCATAACGCCAGTTGGCCGTCTAAACTGTGGCCTGAACATTATTGGCGCAAATTGTTGGAACTGGTGCAGACAGAAGGTTATCACGTGGTTTTTCCTTGGGGAAATGCTACTGAAAAGTTACGCGCGGAAAAAATCGCTCAAGGTTTTGACCACGCCCAAGTACTGCCTTTTTGCAATTTGTCTGAACAAGCCCGCATATTAAAAGAATCCGCAGGAGCCATCTGTAGCGATACCGGCCTTTGCCATCTTGCCGCCGCACTCGATGTGCCTTCGGTTATATTGTATGGCTCTACCGACCCTCACTTAATCGGCGCCGTTGGCAAACATCAACATCATCTAGTCTCGTCTTTTCCTTGCATAAAATGCTATGAATATACCTGCAAGTACAATAACCAAGAACACACTGATGCAGTTTGCTTCTTAGAAATTAAACCTGAAAAGGTTTGGGAAAGTTTTTTGGCTAATTTACGATAAAGAAAAAGGCGGTCAAGTTTTTAATCCTGTAGCATATTATTTAATTCAGGATTAAAGACTTGACCCCCTTGGACTTGCTTGACTTTAATTATTAAAATGACAAATTATATTATATAACGGAGGTTTTCATGAAAGATGATTTGAATGCTTCGCTGCAAAACCATTTTAAGTGTGAGCATCCAGGTTGCAACAAACAATTTAAGGCAAAATATATATTGAGGCGTCATAAGGCGGCTCATTACATAGCCGAACGCTGTCAATGTTGCTCTAGCCGTAACCCCTTGTTTGATCCGTTTGAAGCTAAGTTAGTTCTTGAGCAACATGAGGAAATGCATTCTGAAAAAAGTAAATCGGATTCTTCTCATAAAAATTCTCTCACCGGTTCTTCGAACACTGTTCCCAGCTTGGTTCCTTCTTCCCAACCGATGACCAATAGCGATTTGGTAAAACCAGAAGAAAAAATAGCAGAACTTGAAGAAGCATATAATGGTTTTTTTGACGCTATGGAGAATATATCTATTGCAATTAGACTGTACAAATTACCGAATTTTTCAACCAGCGACTTTTATAAGATTCTAAGCGATTATAATCAAGAGGCTGCTAAAGAACATTTGCCACTAATTAAAAAAGAAAAACTTTTGAAAATTTTGCAAAATAATAATTTAATTGAAAATGCAATAAGTAAAAAATTTCAAGATTCTTCATTATCTATTTTCAAACGCAACCATGATTTATCTAGCAAGGTTTCGGATTCAACTTTTA
This sequence comes from uncultured Pseudomonadota bacterium, assembly GCA_963795715.1. GTDB lineage: Bacteria > Pseudomonadota > Gammaproteobacteria > Coxiellales > Coxiellaceae > JAFEDN01. Next base: position 531,353 of record CAWCIY010000003.1, on the reverse strand, counting down.
AATCTATGGAAGATGAAGGATACAAAATTTTTGATGAAAGCCAAATTCTCGCTGCAGAAATTTTAAATAGCATGTATCGTGAACTATTCAACGGAAACGATCGCATTTTTAGTCTAAAAAAGGGCACTCGAGCTAGGAACATGATGGTTAACCATATTTGGGGTGCTTTACTGGCTATTGTAATGGGCCATCCAGATTTTTTACCTTTAGACGTTCAGCGGGGCAGTGAAGAATTTTCGCCAATAGGATTCTTAGAAACGGTAATAAATGAATATTACGGAGAATTAAAAAATTTAGTAATGGGCTTAGAAGAACTTCCTCATTTCGAATTAAATTTCAAGTCGTTATTATCATTAACTACAAAAATACCTGAGTTAAAATCATTATACAATTCCTCTAAACGTCCATCACCTCCGAATAACTATAAAAAAATTAATGCAAATGAAATGCCCAGCTATAAATGGTTCACGCTTGCTTATAATGTAATTTATAATCCTTCATCGTGCCCTAATCCTCATGCGCCTGATAAGAATCTGTGTCTACTAGAACAGATCATTCTGTTTGCTGAAAATCCTAAATTTAAAAATAGTAATACACAAACAATTTTGAGAATGCTAAACATTCCTTATCAAGGTCAAGATTCTGATTTAATTGCTTTGTTATTTGAGGAAGCAGAAATTTTAATACCTCAGCTTACTAATATCGTTATTTCATATCTTTGCAAAGAATACATTAATATTTATTATGAGCAAAATGGTAAAAAATATTTAGAGAGTAAAGAATTTTCTCGTTTTTTCACAATGTATCGTACTCCTATTTCGCTAGGTACAAACGCTCCAGATGATTGTTACTTAAAAGATGTACTAACATTTTTTCTTAACAAGAAACCAGGTTGGGAAAAGGTAACTGATTTTCAAGTAGGGGTTGATCAAAACTCTGGTCGACCTGGATTTAATACCTCACTCGTAAAGATTTTATTACCAGAAAAGAGAAAAGATCCTTTAATGGTAATAAATAAAAAAAATAGTGACCAACATTTTGATTCTGATTTCTCACATGATTATATTAAATTATTTGCAAATTCGATAAAAGCTAATAACCTCCAAAAGACTATCCGAGAAATAAGCGACCATTTTGAAAAAGAATCCAATTTTAATTTTTATTAATGCGTCATCAGGGTCAAGTCCTTAATCCTTAATTCTGTAAGGGTCATCAGAAATAAGGAATAAGGACTTGACCCTCTCTTCGTTATCCGGCAATCCCGTGGCTATGGCCGCTGGTTTAGCTACCTTGAAACAATTGACTGTTGATCACTACCCCATATTCCGCACCTAATTGTCCAAGAAAATCTATTTAATTGAAGAGAGATCCCACATTCCTGCGATCTTTTTTGAAGTTTTACAATTAAGTTATCAATAAAAATCAGCAGGTTAATAAATTTCACCACGTCATTGCGAGCACCCCACCCCCAAAGAAGATGGGGAAATATTAGAAAAGACGCGCTCTACTCCTCCCTCTCCCCCGTACTCGGGGGAGAGGGTCGGGGTGAGGGGGCTCAAAAATTTAACAAATGCCCTCACCCTCACCCTAACCCTCTCCCGGGTACGGGAGAGGGAACAAGAGCGTCATTGGAAGCGTTAGCGAAGCAATGACTAATAAAGTGGCTAGTATGATTTATTTAATCAGAAAAAATCTAAAAGATCGCAGGAATGTAGGACTTAACCTTAGATGGTATAAAATTAAATCAAAAAACTTGGCTTAAGTGGTGCGGAATATGAGCTACCCATCGCTGGATCAGCTCAGCCGCGAACTAATGAAAGGCATACAAGAACGTACCCTTGCAGCAAAAATCCCCTTGAATACTGTGGCTTGCGGTGGCTTGTTCGGCATTTTTTTCACTCACGAGCCTGGCCATACCTCACCTCGTCATCCCGCGATCAAGTCGCGGTATGACGGAAACAGCCATTTCCGCGCATTACCAACTCATTTTAATTTGCAATATTTATTTATTTTGATACAATGACTCTGTTTAACTTTCTATAAGCGACATAACTTTAATTTAATATAACAAATCTAACGCGAGAAAATATGTTTAATAAGGTATACCCAAGTGTAAATCAGCCCGAAAACAGTCCACTCCTTAAAGCAATTAAAGCAAGCGATACAAACACAATAAAAAGCCTGATTAAAGGTAATCCTGATTCCACCTATAATGAAATAAGCAAAATACTAAAAGAACATAAAGAAGTTTGCACTCATTGGTTCTTAGAGGTCCTAACTTCTATAGGAAACCCTGCGTTTGAGTTTTGGGTAGACTCTACAGCGCCACGGGAGGAACCAATCCGTTGGCTAACTTTAGCTGCAAAATGTGGGTATTCACCGGCACGAAGTAGACTAGGATATGAATATCAAGTGGGGAATCTTGTAACACAAAACCAAACGGATGTTATTCGCTGGTACCTCATGGCTGAAAATAATTCTTTTGATGAAACAATGGAATTAGAAAGTATGGCATCGATATTAGGGATATTAAATAATGATCTTTATTTTATGAACTTAGTAAATAAACATTATTATTCTCATCATGATCATGATCAACATCAACATTCCCAAAAATCAGATGAAAAGACAGCCATTCACTTTTATCTAAATCAACCAGAATTCAAGGGCCTTAGTAAAATTTTTTCACCACATAGGTCTCATCTACCGCCTGCCACTATAAAAAAATTGGCTTTTGACGAATTAAGTAATTTTATTTTGACCAAGTCCCCATCTTCTAAAAATACAATTGAAATTGCCATAAAAAACATTCAAGTCTATTTAAGCAAAAAAATTAATGAAGCAAGTAATTTAAAAAAGCAACTTGTTGATATAGAAGAAATAAATAGATTTTTAGAATTATTACATACCTGTTGTGAACAGGTACTGCCAACCGATTCATTATATACTGGGATTATTTTTCCACCTAAGGTTAGTGGCTCAAATTTCTTTGAAGATCTAATGGAATCTTATTTGAACGCTGAAAATTTTGATAAAGCTTTAGAGCATGCGACAATTTATAACAAATTACAAATTCTTCTAGCTAATGATAACAAACAAAACTCAATTACTTATAATCCATACAAAAAAATAAAATGCCTTCAGTCAATTAAGGTTAATATTGATTCAATTTTAAAAAGATTAATGAATCTTGAAAAAAGAACAACAGATATAAAACAGGATGGGCGGGGAAAAATAAAAGAAGAAAAGGCATTATTATTATCTAAAATCAAAGAACAGATTTCCGAATTGGGACGCACTCAACAAAACGAAAGTTCGGCTATTTATATAAATTTTAAAAATCAACTGGACAAGGCTGAAAAAAATTTAGAATCTCTAAAAACGGAAATTGAGCCCTCTCTTTCAGAATCGTCAAAAAATGATGACATTAAAAAGCTGCCATCGGATGAATCTTCAAGCGAGCAACAAAACCTACCCCCTGCTGACAAAGAAAATGGAGCATTACACGCAGAAAAAACCAAAAAACAGCCAGTTAAAAATAAGCCACCTGGCAATAGAAGCAAAAGGAAGAAAAAGTCGCACCTAAAAACTAACATCACAAAAGAAAAACCAAAACAAAAGGAATCCAAAGATGCAATCATTGCAAAGACGAACCAGCAGTCAGAACCACAAGAAGAGGCTTCACCTCAGCCTCTCTTGAACGAAAACAAGAAAGCGGATAGCGAACTTCCAATTGAAGATAAAGCAGAAAGAAAGCTCAGCCAACCAGACATCGAAAACCCACTGGAAGCGAATAATTTTCCCATTATAAGTGACAACAGGATTGACGACGATAAGCGTCAGCTTGAACACTTGTACTCAGCAGATCATGTGGAAGCTGCTGATCAGGCTCCTAAGAAACAGTTTATTTTGAGGCTACAGTTTATTTTGGGGCGTCGTTATGAAAATGGCAGTAGGGTGGAAGACCCCATAAAAGCGGTGCAGTTATATCATTTAGCTGCTAACGAGGGATATGCGCCGGCCCAAAACAATTTAGGAATTTGTTATGAAGATGGCCGCGGGGTGGAAAAAAACCCCGAAGAAGCAGTGCGGTTATATCGTTTAGCGGCTGACCAGAACCATGCGCCCGCTCAAAATAATTTAGGAGCTTGTTATGCGAATGGCCTTGGGGTGGAACAAGATCTCAAAGAAGCGTTGCGGTTATATCGTTTAGCGACTGACCAGGGAAATGCCTTAGCCCAATTTAATTTAGGTTTTTGTTATGAGCAGGGTCTTGGAGTAGAACAAGATGCCAAAGAAGCAGTGCGGTTATATCGATTAGCTGCTGACCAGGGGTATGCTGCAGCTCAAAATACGTTAGGTGTTTGTTATGAGAAGGGTATCGGGATGGAAAGGAACATCCAAGAAGCGGTGCGCTTATATCGTTTAGCTGCTGACCAAGGGTATGCTCCGGCTCAAAATTCTTTAGGTTTTTGTTATCTGAAGGGTCTTGGGGTGGAACAAGACATTAAAGAAACAGTGTGTTTATTTCAATTAGCGGTTAATCAAAGTTTCCCACTGGCACAGTTTAATTTAGGTGTTTGTTATGAGATGGGTAAAGGCGTAGAACAAGATGCCAAAGAAGCGGTGCGCTTATATCGTTTGGCTGCTGATCAGGGTCTCGCCTTAGCACAATATAATTTAGGAATTTGTTACGAAAAGGGCGTCGGAGTGGCAGATGACATCAAAGAAGCGATGCGCTTGTATCTTTTAGCTGCGAGACAGAGGGATGTACAAACCCAAAATAGCCTAGATCTTCATTATAAGAATGGCACCGGGGCGGAGCAAGATTTGAAAGAAGTGGTGCAATTTTTTCGTTTAGCTGCTGACCAGGGCAATGCGTCAGCCCAAAAAACTTTAGGATTTTGTTATGAGAAGGGTCTCGGGGTGGAGAAAGACACCAAAGAAGCGGTGCGCTTATATCGTTTAGCGGCTGACCAGGGGTATGCTCCGGCCCAAAATACTTTAGGTTTTTGTTATAGGAATGGTATTGGGGTAGAAAAAGACGCCAAAGAAGCAGTGCGCTTCTATCGTTTAGCGGCTGACCAGGGGTATGCTCCGGCTCGAAATTCTTTAGGTTTTTGTTATGAGAAGGGTCTCGGGGTGGAGAAAGACACCAAAGAAGCGGTGCGCTTATATCGTTTAGCGGCTGACCAGGGGTATGCTCCGGCCCAAAATACTTTAGGTTTTTGTTATAGGAATGGTATTGGGGTAGAAAAAGACGCCAAAGAAGCAGTGCGCTTCTATCGTTTAGCGGCTGACCAGGGGTATGCTCCGGCTCGAAATTCTTTAGGTTTTTGTTATGAGAAGGGTCTCGGGGTAGGCAAAGATTTCAAAAAAGCGGTGCGCTTATATCGTTTAGCTGTTGACCAGAAATATGCATCAGCCCAACGTAATTTAGGATTTTGTTATGCGAATGGCCATGGGGTGGAAAAAGATCTCGAAGAAGCGGTGCGCTTATATCGTTTAGCTGTAGATCAGGGGAATGCGCAAGCCCAATATTTTTTAGGAATTTGTTATGAAGATGGTAATGGAGTGGAAAAAGAAGATCCAAAAGAAGCGGTGCGCTTATATCGTTTAGCGGCTGAACAGGGGTATGCGTTAGCCCAATATAGGTTAGGTTTTTGTTATCAGTATGGTATTGGGGTGGAGAAAGATACCCAAGAAACATTCCGCTTATATCGTTTAGCTGCTGAGCAAGGCAATGTAACAGCCCAAAATTCTTTGGGAATTTTTTATCAGCAAGGTACTGGAGTGAAACAAGACGCGAAAGAAGCGGTGCGCTTATTTCGTTTAGCTGCTAAACAAGGCAATGCGTCAGCCCAATATCGTTTAGGATTTTGTTATGAAAATGGTATTGGGGTGGAAAAAGATATCAAAGAAACGGTGCGCTTATATCGTTTAGCGGCTGACCAAGGATATGGGTTAGCCCAATTTAGTTTAGGTCATTGTTATGAGCATGGTAATGGGGTGAAAAAAGACGCCAAAGAAGCGGTGCGCTTCTATCGTTTAGCGGCTGACCAGGGGAATGCGCCGGCCCAAAATAATTTAGGTCTTTGTTATGAGATGGGTAATGGAATGGAAAAAGATGCCAAAGAAGCGGTGCGCTTCTATCGTTTAGCGGCTGACCAAGGATATGGGTTAGCCCAATATAAATTGGGATTTTGTTATGAACATCGTATTGGGGTGGAGGAAGATATCAAAGAAGCGGTGCGCTTATATCGTTTAGCGGCTGACCAGAAGTATGCGCCAGCGCAATTTAGTTTAGGTTCTTGTTATGAGATGGGTAATGGGGTGGAGCAAGACGCCGAAGAAGCGGTGCGCTTATATCGTTTAGCGGCTAACCAGGGGAATGCGCCAGCCCAATTTAGTTTAGGTTATTGTTATGAGAAGGGTAATGGGGTGGAGCAAGACGCCGAAGAAGCGGTGCGCTTTTATCGTTTAGCGGCTGACCAGGGGTATGCGCAGGCCCAAAATACTTTAGGTTTTTGTTATGAGAAGGGTATTGGGGTGGAAAAAGACGCCGAAGAAGCGGTGCGCTTATATCGTTTAGCGGCTGACCAGGGGTATGCGCAGGCCCAAAATCTTTTAGGTTATTGTTATCAGAATCATATTGGGGTGGAAAAAGATGATAAAGAAGCGGTGCGCTTATATCGTTTAGCAGCTGACCAGGGGTATACGTTAGCTCAATATAAGTTAGGTGTTTGTTATCAGAATGGGAATGGAGTGAAACAAGACATCAAAGAAGCGGTGTACTTTTATCATTTAGCTGCTCAAAATGGGAATGCATCCGCTCAATATAAGTTAGGTATTTGTTATCAGTATGGTGATGGGGTAAAAAAAGATGACAAAGAAGCCGCGCGCTTTTATCGTTTAGCAGCTGACCAGGGGTATACGTTAGCTCAATATAAGTTAGGTGTTTGTTATCAGTATGGTAATGGGGTAAAAAAAGATGACAAAGAAGCCGTGCGCTTTTATCGTTCAGCTGCTCAAAATGGGAATGCATCCGCTCAATATAGGTTAGGTGTTTGTTATCAACATGGTCATGGGGTAGAAAAAGATGACAAAGAAGCGAAGCGCTTATATCTTCTAGCTGCTGACCAAGGAAATGAATCAGCTAGTAATCAGTTATATTACAACCCACAACGCATTTGGAATCAGCCAAACTTGCATCCTGGTAAGCAAAATCAAGGTCTTAAAAATCCCCGTCCAGGGCATCCGTATTAATGCGGAGCCCTGAATACCTTAATTATCATTTTGATACAATTACTCTGTTAATTTTCTATAAGCGATATAACTCCTAATTTATATAACAAATCTAAAGCGAGAAAATATGTTTAATAGTGTATACCCAGATGTAAATCAGTCCGAAAAAAATCCACTCCTTAAAGCAATTAAAGCAGAAAATGCTTCCACAATAGAAAAACTGGTTTTAGATAATCCTGATTCTGCATATGATGAAATAAGCCAGATATTAAAAGAAAATAAAGAAGTTTGCACTCCTTGGTTCTTAGATGTCCTAACTTCTATAGCAATCCCTGAGTTTTGGGTAACATCTTGTGTGCCACTGGATGAACCAATCCGTTGGCTAACTTTAGCTGCAAAATATGGGTATTCACCGGCACAAAGTAGACTAGGATATGCGTATCAAAAGGGGTATCTTGTAAAACAAGACCTAACGGAAGCTCTTCGCTGGTACCGCTTGGCTGAAAATAAAAATCTTGATGAAAAAATGGGATTAGGAAGTATCCCATCGGCATTAGATCCTCCTCTTGACATGAACTTAATACAACATCACTCCCAAGAATCAGATGAAAAGAAATCAGCCATTCATTTTTATCTAAATCAACCAGAATTCAAGGACCTTAGTGAAATTTTTTCACCAGATAGGTCTCATTCCAAAATAAATCTACAGCCTGACGCTATAAAAAAATTGGCTTTTGACCAATTAAGTAATTTTATTTTGACCAATACCTCATCCTCTAGAAATACAATTGAAATTGCTATAAAAAATATTCAAGTCTATTTAAGCAGAAAAATTAATGAAGCAAGTAGTTTAAAAAAGAGATTTATTGATATAGAAGAAATAAATAGATTTTTAGAATTATTACATACCTGTTGTGAACAGGTACCGCCAACCGATTCATTATATACTGGGATTACTTTTCCACCTAAGGTTAGACAAACTGGCTCAAATTTCTTTGAAGATCTCATGGAATCTTATTTGAACGCTGAAAATTTTGATGAAGCTTTAGAGCATGCGTCAACTTATAAAAAATTACAAAATCTTCAAGTGAATGATAACAAACAAAAATCAATTGCTAATAATCCATCCAAAAAAATAAACTGCCTTAAGTCAATTAAGGCTAATATTGATTCAATTTTAAAAAAATTAATGAATCTTGAAAAAAGAACAAAAGATATAAAACAGGATGGGTGGGGAAAAATAAAAGAAGACGGGGCATCATTATTATCTAAAATCGAAGAACAGATTCTCAAATTGGGACTCACTCAACAAAACGAAAGCTCGGCTATTTATATAAAATTTAAAAAGCAACTGGACAAGGCTAAAAAAAATTTAGAATCTCTAAAAACGGAAATTGAGCCTTCTCTTTCAAAGTCGTCAAAAAACGATGACATTAAAAAGATGCCATCGGATGAATCTTCAAGCGAGCAACAAAACTTACCTCCTGTTAACCAAGGAAATGGGGCATTACACGCAGAGAAAATCAAAAAACAGCCAGTTAAAAATAAGCGACCTGGCAAAAGAAGCAAAAAGAAGCAAAATTCGCCCAAAAAAACTGTAATCACAAAAAAAACTTCAGAACAAAAGGAATCCGAAGATGATAAACCTGGTCTTTCAAACACTGCAGAGATGAACCAGCAGTCTGAACCACAAAAAAAGGCTTCACATCGACCTCTTTTGAACGAGAACAAGGAAGAGGACAGTAAACTTCCAATTAAAGGTAAAGCAGCTAATAAAAACCAGATAAAAGCACAGCTATTTAAATTTAATTCCACAGAAATAAAACTTACGCCTGGACAAAATGCTTCTTTAAACAAATTAGTCAGCTTAAAAATCGAGCTCAGCCCATCAGGCACCGAATTAAAATTGCGCGGTAGCTTTGTTTTATATGCGATGTGTAAGAAATTGAATAAAGGAGGTTTCGCTGCCCACGATACGGACGCGATTATCGATTTAACGCTTAACCCTGGAAAGCAGGGTTTGGTAGAAACTCTTCTGAGAGAATTGGGGTTTAAACTGGAAGTTATAGCCGATACGTATCGAGGTTATACTTTAAATGACCTAGATATATCGGTTATCCTGCCTGGGTTTAAGAAAAATGATAATCATTTTCTACTGACCACTGTAACCATGGATTTTGAAAAATCTAATTCAAATGAGTATAATTTTTTATTAAGCGAAGCTGACGCTCAATTATTGAGTACTTGGATAGAACGCGGTTTATTTCCCATAGAATTACCCGAATATAACAATACTAATGTACGATATTTTTTTTACAGGCTAGTAAAATATATCGATCCTAATAAAAATCAACTCACTCCTTATTTCTATTTCGAAAATCCCGATGAGGAAATCTCTGGCAGTAACCTGAGCAGTTATTGGGATTTTTATTTCCTGAATATTTATAAGGATTCAGAACTAACTTCCCATTTAAACCATCATTATAAAACCATGACCAGGATTTTTGAAGAGAAATTATATCCTCGTTCTGATTCCCCCGTAGCAAGCTTTCTTTATCACTTCTGCTTGGCTCATTTATACTACAAACCCGGCTGGAAAGAATATAAAGAAGCATTTGCAAGTAGTTTGACTGCATCCTTAATAAAATATTTCAATGAAAACCCACAGGAAGCGAATAATTTTTCTAATTATTTATCAAAGGAATTAAACTGTTATCAAGCTCCCATTATACTGGACCACAGGATTTACGACGATAAGCGTCAGCTTGAACACTTGTACCCTCATTCAAAAGACTGTGATGAGAAGCGTATTAATGGAAGAAAAATAGCAGCCCAGCCTTTAACTGCTGATCAGGATCTTGAGGAACAGTTTATTTTGGGACTTCGTTATGAAGATGGCAGTGGGGTGAAAAAAGACCTCAAAGAAGCGGTGCGGTTATATCGTTTAGCGGCTGACCAGGGACATGCGCCGGCCCAAAATAATTTAGGAGCTTGTTATCAGAGAGGCATTGGGGTGGACAAAGATACCCAAGAAGCGGTGCGGTTATATCGATTAGCTGCTAACCAGGAGTATGCTGCAGCTCAAAAGAAGTTAGGTTTTTGTTATGAGAAAGGTATTGGGGTGAGGAAAGACCTCAAAGAAGCGGTGCGGTTATATCGATTAGCTGCTGACCAGGGGTATGCTGCAGCTCAAAATAAGTTAGGTTTTTGTTATGAGAAGGGTACAGGCGTAGAAAAAGATGACAAAGAAGCAGTGCGGTTATATCGATTAGCTGCTGACCAGGGGTATACTGCAGCTCAATATACGTTAGGTTTTTGTTATGAGAAGGGTACAGGCGTAGAAAAAGATGACAAAGAAGCAGTGCGGTTATATCGATTAGCTGCTAACCAAGGGTATGCTAAAGCTCAAATTACGTTAGGTATTTGTTATCAGAAGGGTAAAGGCGTAGGAAAAGATGACAAAGAAGCGGTGGGCTTATATCGTTCGGCTGCTGATCAGGATCTCCCCTTAGCACAGTATTATTTAGGAGTTTGTTACGAGCACGGCGTCGGAGTGGCAGATGACATCGAAGAAGCGTTGCGCTTATATCGTTTAGCGGCTGCTCAGGGATATGTGTTAGCTCAATATAAGTTAGGTGTTTGTTATCAGTATGGTAATGGGGTAGAAAAAGATGACAAAGAAGCGGAGTACTTATATCGTTTAGCTGCTGACCAAGGAAATATGTCAGCTAGTAGGCAGTTACATTATTATTATCATCATAACAACCAACAAAACTTTTGGAAGCAGCTAAACTCGCAACCTGGTAAGCAAGGATTAAAAAATCAAGGTCGTAATAATCCCCGCCCAGGGTCCCCGTATTAATGCGGAGCCCTGAATACCCAACAACTCGCGCTGAAGCGGAAGCTCATATTTTTATGGCTGCTTTTTTCCTTCAGCGGGAATTGCTGCTGAATACACCTAGCCTTGTCGTCCCGCGGACAAGCCGCGGGACGACGTATCCGAGGGTAAGACCAATCCGCAACCTATCAGAATTAAATTGAAACGGTACTAGACGCTAAAACTATCATTGATCGGATGATAATCAGTATCTGTAGTTTTTGAGGCTTGGCAAGAATGCCAAATTCCCGAAATACCGAAATCAACCGCCTGTACTAAAGAGATAGCTGCATTAATCCCACTAGCGACATTCAAAGCTAACTCTCCTGCAGCCGAAGTAGCTAACAAACCTGTCTGCCCTAAGGAGAGCAACCCTTGTATGGTTACTGTACGGATCGTTTTAAGATCGATTCCTTGATTTACCATTTTTTCAAGAGTGGTTAATAGTGTCAGCGTGGCTTTTGCACCTAATACGATTATAAATGATTTTAATAATTTAGCAGTCACTTCCTCAGCCGTTTCAGCATATCCCAAAATTTCTAAAGTTCTATCAGCCGCCACACCCGCAAGAGCCCCTGCTTCCACAGCTGCTACCGCCTTTTTGGCGCGATTAATCCAAACTAATACCTGAGATTCTGATTCTGCAGTAGATAGCTGATTAAATAGAGTAGGGATGACATCCATTATAAACACCCCTACTGCGCTAGCATAAATTAGCGTATGATTGGTTATAGCGCTAGGAATATATCCGCTAAATCCGGCAAAAAGCCCAGTCAGAAAACTTTTACCGCCAAATCCCAGTAAATTTTTTTTTGCCAGCGCTTTATGATCTGTATTTTTCATTATTTTCTCCTAATTTTAAGTCAAATATTACAGGTCAGTTTACTTTGCTCATTATTTTTGACAATATATCATTAAGAAAAGCAATTTTTCTTAAAAAGAAAAGATTAGAATATTGAAGGAATTGAATGGATCTTTTAAATGCGCTAAAAAGTTTTGCCACTGTAGTAGAAAAACAAAGCTTTTCAATGGCTGCAACCCACCTAAACCTATCTGTTGCCCAGGTTAGTAAGAACGTTAGCTGGTTAGAGGAACAATTCAAAACCAATTTATTATCACGTTCAACACGCCGTATTATCGCTACTGATGCCGGTCAAAGATTTTTTCTATATTGTCAGCGCATACTGACAGAATGGGATGATGCCAAAAATAATATTGAATCATTGCAAGAGATACCTCAAGGTAACTTAAAGATTAGATTGCCATTGCATAGCTTTGGAATTTGCCAAATTGCTAACAATATACCCGCATTCCTTAAACGTTATCCAAAATTAAAGATTGAACTATTGTTTCAATCATCCCATGAGGCTAATTTCGACCAAAACACCGATATCACGGTTCATGTCGGCAATTTAAAAGGGAATGAGACGTTCCATGCTAAACAAGTGGGAATACTCACTAAAGGGGTATTTGCTACTCCGGCTTATCTGCAACTCAATGGTTGTCCGCAAGTGCCGGAGGATTTATTACATCACAATTGCATTGTGTTTCTAAAAGGTAAAACCAACAACGCCTGGGTATTTAAGCACCAAAAGATAAACGTTTCCGGCAATTACCGCACCAATAGCGTCTATGCGTTACGCGATGCCGCCAAAGCGAATATGGGGTTGGTTTGGATGTCGCATCTTTGGGCTGCCAAAGACCTGGCCGATGGGAATCTTACCGAAGTATTAACCGATTTCGTGGCTCCTGGCGAACCGATTTATCTAATCTACAAACACCACCCCTCTGCTTTATCTTTGCCTATCAAATGTTTTATTAGCTATTTAAAAGAAATTTTATAGCAGCAATTTCCGCTAGACTGTAATATATTGAAAAATATAACAAGGGTCATCAGAAATAAGGAATAAGGACTTGACCCTCTCTTTTCTTTTGATTGCTTCAACGACAATGCTAGTATCTCTTGTGATTGTTGCTACGAGGACAAAGATTGTTTTCAAATGAATAATAACTTTGCAAGAAAGAGAATATTTACTTTATTTCTAATTAGGATTAAAATCTTATTTAATTATTTTATTTGTAGTTCAGAAGAAGGGATTTTTTATGAAAAATTTTAGACTACCTGAGGAAAAAGGTTGTTCAGTTGACTCGCCGTCTTTACCACTATTTTCTCCTACGATTCATTTTGATTTGGATAAATATTGTGAAGCTGATATTCAGGAGTTTTTAAAAACTAGCTGCCATATGCTAGGTTTTTCTGAAAAACAGTCACTTAGCATTTTAAAAACAGTTATTATTGAAAATTTGAAAAAACATACACAATCAATATCAATTCCTGCGGATAAAACACAACAATTAACACCAAAACTATCCGAACAAATACAGCCCAATCACTTTTTATTTTCTCAAAATCCTAAAAATAATTCTGAGATATTAAAAAATAATTCATTTTCTTTGTAATCATTCACGTCAAAATAGGCTAAATATGAAACATCCCCGTGATATGGAAGAAATAAACATTCTATCAGATTTAGATTCACCTGGGTTTCCAGAATCTCTAAATTATCATTCCCTATCTGGACAAATATCTATACAGTCAGCATCAAATCATTCTGATTCCACTACTAATAAACGGAATATCAAAGTTGATAATCTAGATAGAGATAAGCAAAAAAATAGAAAAAAAAGGCTAAAAAACACAAAAATTCCGCCAATCGAGCAAAGCAGGATCGAAGAAGTTATAATTTTAGTTTTTAAGCCTTATTCAGACGATAACAGCAATTTTGCTGTTGTTTGTTTTGTGACTGAAAATAAGTCTTTTGCTTATGTTATATTGCCTGAATCTGATAGAAGACATAAAATGTTAGTAAGCGGCATAAATATGGGTTTAAGCAGGCTTGATTCTCTTAGAAATTTGCCTGATCAAATATGGGCAACTTCGGAAAAGAGCTATATTACTATTTTAAATTTTAAGCAATTCGAGCTAATACCTAAAAGAGCTAAATTGACTCGTCTTAATATTAATCCCGCTGATATAAAGAAGATAATGGAAAATTTTCCCTCCTATGAACAGAATCTATTATCCATGCCCTCCAATTTTCAGCCATCAGCATTATGTTCTCAAGTTGAAATAAAAGAATTCGCGCACCCGAGCCAACCAAAATTGCATGCGTTAGCCCAAGATTATGTTGCAACTTTTTTGTCAAACTGTCAGCAATACAGCTCCGTGAAAGATCCCGTCACCCTACTTACTGCATTACATACCGCAGTTGAAAAGATATCTTCTTTCACTCAAAATTCTTCAAGTTACCTACCCAACACTCAACAGACTGAGTCACTTTCGACACCTGCTACATCACCAATAATATTTGGAAAGCCGAGTTTTCCATTCAACGCTAGTCTTTCTAGTTCTAGTTCTAGCTCAAGCTCTTCTTTGACCCAAAATCAATCACATGTTCACCCACAATACACTCTACAGCCGCAACCACCTACTGCACCTGTAGCACACAATTTCAGTCCTTTCGGTTTAAGTCCCAGATTTTCTCAACTTGAATATAAAAACCCTACTACATCCTCGCATTTACCCAGTACGTTCTCGCCAGCATTTTTTGCATCAGAATTACTTACAACCCTGGCTCCGAGCGATCAGGGAATTAATAATCCTTACAATACAGGACCCAGCTCTTCTTTCACTCAAAATCTTTCAAGTTACCTACGCAACACTCAACAGACTGAGCCACTTTCGACACCTACTACACCAATAGTACCAATAATATCTGGAAAGCCGAGTTTTCCATTCAACGCTAGTCTTTCTAGCTCTAGTTCAAGCTCTTCTTTGAACCCCCAAAATCAATCACATGTTCACCCACAATACACTTTACAGCCGCAACCACCTACTACACCTGTAGCACACAATTCCAGTCCTTTTGGTTTAAATCCCAGGTTTTTTCAACTTGAACAGACAAACCCTACTACATCCTCGCATTTACCCAGTACGTTCTCGCCAGCATTTTTTGCATCAGCAGTACCTACAACCCCAGCTCCGAGCGATCAGGAAATTGATATTTCTTGTCTGGATACTTTTTGAAAGATGATTTTAAATAAAAAGGTGAAACTATGAAAAAGATCAGTATTGGCACTGAGTCACTACCAAATTCAACGCCCCTTTATAAATCTTTTGAAATAACAGCTGATACTTTTTATGACCAGGCTGTTAATTTAACTGATAATAAAAAATATAATCGATTTAAAATGGCCCTACGAAATAGAAACATGGAAATAGAAAGCCGAGAGCTTTTAATAAAGTCAGATACTCCTATTATCTTTTACCTTGAACTAAGTGAAGCTTATGCGGGTGCTCTCGATATTTTGGAGAATTTAATTTCTATAAATCCGGAAGCAGCTAATTTGGAATTGATGGGAAAATTACTAGATAAACAGAAAATTTTGATAAATTTTATTTTACAAAAAGATTCTGAGAATGTAAACCTTCACCGCCGAGAGTTTGAGTTTATTAATAGCAAATTCCTTTATTTAGAAAAAAAATTGGAAAATTGCGATAAGGATACATATTCAAAAATATGGACAGAATTAGAATCGACTTATCAATTATTGCATCTTAAATCTAAATGTAAACACATTTGTTCGTGGTCAAAAGATAAAGTGAAAAAAATTCTTAAAAATGCAGGCAGTGTAGTAGAATTATCGCAACCAAAAGATACTAAAATCATTTCTAAAGACCAAGAGCGTGCTCACCGGAAAAGAAAGGTTTCAGAACTTGATAATAAAAATATACTTCTCTCACAAAAAAGAAGCAATATTGCAAATCTTTTAAATAATCCTTATCCCTCAAAATCTTCAGTAGAGACTTCTAAAACCACTATTGAATTCAATTTGTCTGGATTCGCAGAAAGTAAAGTACTTAAATTTATATCATCTACTACTAGAATGGGTTATTCTCTTGATTTAGTTTTAAGTGTATTAAAACAAACTATAATCAAATCACTTCCCCAGCATTCTGCATACAATCCTACATCTTCTTTGGTTTCAGAAAATACCAAAGAATACGAAGAAAAACTCTATGAATATTTGATTTCAAAATATATTAAAAAAAATTCTGCTCCCGATGTACTGGGTTGTGAATTCCCTCCCTCGGTACAAAAAATTTATTCTGAACTAGGTTATGACCCTGATAGTTACGAATTCTCTAGGCTTACGGTGCAGGATAAAAAAAACATTTATAAAGCCTTGGCTAGTAAATATAGGCTAAGTGCTTCCCCTCTGATTTTATTAGCGCCTTCAATTCAGTCTCCTCATTCTTTTAGAATTGAAGATGATAGTAAAGGGGTCACACCTAGCACAATGACTATTTGATGCTGAGATTATCAAATTGTCAGGCTTGACACCTGTGGAGAGCTGGGAACTTGTTCTAAAGATAATTCTTTTCCCACCATTTTTTTCCAAAGCAGATGTATTTCGATTTGTGTATCGTTAAGCTTAGATTGAATTTCGGTAATAAGCGATTGTGACGCTACTATTTTTCCTATTTTTCCATCAGCAAATTTATCAAAAAGAAAATCGATTAATTTTCCAAATTCCTCTAAACAATTATTAAAATTACTCCCTTGGGATGTTCCGATTGATGAAATGATGTATTCCTTTAATAGAATGTTTTTAATAGCGACTCTTTTTTTAGATTTAAATCGATTATATTTCTGACGGCCGCTAAATAAAAATCGTGTTTTATCAATGTTCTTGAATTTGTCAAAAACGTCATCTACTTTTAGCTTTATAGACTTATCATGTTTAGATAATTTATGGGCGCCATAATATAAATCCAGGGTAAGTGCTTTTTTGGCACTCCGTATTCCTGAGATAGAATAGGTTTGACTGATCGTAGTTAATAAATTTAATTGAAAATCTGCTAAAGAAGCAAAGAAAAAACCCTCGACGGTTTTTCTGATTTTTTCTTCTAAAATATGCTCTTTTATTGAATCCAGTATTGATTTTAAACCTTCATATACGGTCTTAAATAATAATTTTTGTTGCTGCTCTTGAAAGGAAATAATATCGACCAATTCTTTTTGTTCGTTTATTTTATTTTTGAGGATGCTTTTATTCGGAGAAATTGGGTTAAAAAAACTGTAATGATTATCATGTCCTGGCGACCGTAAACCATTATCATCTGGGCTTAAGTTTTCTTTTGAATCTTCAATCTTTTCAAAATGTACGCGTTTTCTTTTCATTTGTAAATCTCTTAAAGTTAGTATTTTATAGTTAAACCTAAATTAATCAGTTGCCACCGTATCGAGAAGACCTAGTGCTGAAGATTGAGGCTTTTTTGTAGATTTTTTCCTGAAGCCGTACTCATCCGTACGGTGAAGGAAAAAATTCACAAAAAAGCCTCAAGATTCAGTGCAATAGGTCTTCGCAGTAGGTGGCAACTGATTAATTTAGGTTAAAGTGTTATGTCTATATTTCATTTCTGTTTTTAGCATGCAAAGAGAATTTGTGGGTTATTCAGAATTTAAGCTTGCCCTCTGCCTTCCACTCGCTTCGCAAGGGCTTTATTCATTTCTAAAAATCCAGCATGAACTGCCCCTTTTAAGCGGTTGACAAGGCACCCCACTAGTACCCCACTAAAAATTTCTCCATGAATTAATTTAGTAGTTTGAGGATCTAACATCTTTAATTCCAAATAATGCTCACCACGGAATAGCCAACTTAATAAAGCCACTCCGGCCCACCGAATTTCCTGTTGAGGCCGTACTTTTAAGACAATTGGTTTAAAAGTTTGTGCGTCCAATCCGGGAGGTTTAATCTTTACTGTTAATTTTTCCCCCACTGTTAAATTACCTTTGGCAGACAAAATAAAAGGGTTCCAATCTTTGTATTTTGCGAAGTCAGATAATATTTCCCAAACGTTACTAATGGAAGCTTGGATAATTATTTCTGTATGTAACTTCAAGTTCATCTTACCTCCGAATTTCTTAAAATCTATATTTTGCCATAACTTAAATGCTTTGAGGAGAAAAAAATTGGTTGGGCCTGAATCCACAATTAAGCCTTTCTTATGTTTTTTAGCTATGATTATACGCCTATTGTTATAGCAAGTGGGACATTGCACTATTCAAAGATTTTGCATAGAGTTTTTGTTGTTTAAGAATTACACGTATATTTCCTGGATTAATTTCATTATTTTACAAATCATTACTATAAATTATGTGGATGTGACACTATATCCTGCTGAGGGCACAATGCGCAAAGGAAAATTAACGGGAATTAGGAATAAAATATTTTTCATTGGCTATCGTACATACCATAATCAAAGTACACATAAATGATTGAGAATAGTGCTTGCTTTTGCATCTTACTAAAAAATTCTTTGTACCGTCAATGGAAATTGGTAGCTTAGCCTATCGGCTTATATCAAAAAGAGCAGTACCATAAAAGCGATTTGTTGGTTTAAATTACTAAAAGGATTTAATTATGAATAAAGCATTAGCATGGAGTTTTGCCGCAGCCGGGATGTTAAGTGCTTCGACAGCATGCGCCGGCGGACAGGAAATCCTTCCAATCCCTGATTTTTTTACCGGATTTTATGTAGGAGGCACTGGAGCTGTCCATCATGTCCATTTCAATTCCACCGCTGCTATCAATGTCCCTGAGGCTGTTTCTGAAACCGTGGTTTTACCCGACGGCAGCATTGTGACCGCAACGGTTTTAGGTGCTGGTTCGTTCATTAACAATGACGCCTCGGGTGGAGATTTCGCAGGTTATGGTGGTGTACAAGGGGGCGGGGGCAAAGTCTTTAACCAACGCTGGTATATCGGTATCGTAGGTTTTAGTGAGTGGGGAAATAATAGTAAAAATTCCAGTCTTGAGGCCTTTGGTTCGCGCGCCTTCCATGGTCAATTTTCTAATGAGACTATCGAGGTCAAAACGAGTAACCAGGTCACTTCCTCTACGACTTCGAAACTTGAGAACGATTACGGCGTAGCTGCCAAGTTAGGTTTCCTGGTCGCCCCGAGATCTATGATTTACGGTAAAATAGGCGCGATTTGGGCTACTGAAAAAGTCTCTTCCACAATAACTGCAGAAGGGGATGTAAATTTCGTCGACCAGATTACTTTGGACGCGACAGGCAGAACTTTCGGCACGGCCAGTTCTTCTGATACCAAATTGGCTTTATTGTTGGCTGCTGGCTTTGAACAGTTTATTTACCAGAATATCGTCTCGGTCAATGCGGAATTTGACTATGCTAACTTTGGCACCGTAAATGCGACTGCGGGTCTCGAAGGCAATGGAAGTGTGACTATTAATGGACAAACACTTGGACCCAGTCCCACCGTCCCAATACCAGCAGCGTTTACTACAGCAAGCGCCAGCGCGAAAATGACTAACTTTTTAGTGGGCCTTAACTTTTATTTTGGTCATGGTTGGTTATGACGCGTTCTCTTTCTTAAGATACATTCAGCTTGTCAGACCTGACTCTGATTATGGCAAACTCATGCGCCGCGTTGTATTTATTTTAGCCCGCTGCTTCTTGACCTCCAAATTACCTACGCCACGGGTACTAAATAGAATTCCGTAATGACCGCTATAATTTTTAGTATCACGCGGTGTTTGGATATTTTTCGGATTGTTTTTGGCTTTATAAACATTAATTAACTCCAAACTAATATAAGTTCGATGTCTACGATAGAACTCCATCACTTCAATCAATGCTGGCTCTAAGTTAGAGATTTCACATTTAAACCATCCCCCACAGGTTGAGTCAACAAATTCACATTGTTTATCTTTATTAACGTAAACCGCAATTTCATGGCGAGACTGAAGTTTTTCCCCCATTAGAATTCCCATATCCATTCCAATGTTAATTTGATTTGACTTACATTTCCTCCATGTCAATTCAATTGACTTCATAACACACTCTGCTATCTCTTTAGATGTCATCGAAAAAAGCAATTTCTGTTCATGATACTCATTCCAAAAATCTGAATTATTTTCAGGAGAGCCATCAGTTGAAATCAACATTTTATCAGTAGGAAAAATGCTAACTAATGGTAACAATGGGTGTAATTTATCTTCCGTTTTTTGGAACAAAACGCTATTTTTTCTCATATTCCACACCGATGCGGAATATGGGTTTTTTGACTGAGAATTTTTAATAGATTTTGTTAAAGGAGCCAGATGGTTTAAAGCTATTTGGCCAGAAAGTGTTGCAAAGGGTGATTCCTCATTTGGCCTTATTCCAAAAGGATTTTCTCCATAAAGCCGTTTTTTTAGAAAAACAGTAGAAAAACCCGAACAATTCCCCTCCGAGCAATCTCGATAATCAATATCATCATTAATTGGTAAGATTAAAGTTGCGTATTTCTGAATAGCCTTTATTCTTTCAATTTGCAATTGATGAAGAGAGTTTTTTACTTTTGAGTCCTGTGATACCATCATCCTAGACAAATTAATCACAAGTTCATGAACTTTGTGAAGTATAATTACATAACTTTTATTAGATTCTCGTTTTCTTAAAATTTCCAGATTACTTTTATTCAATAAAGAATATATCAACGCATTTTTAATATGGGGCTTAGGGTCTAATTTAATCCTATGGTTCAATGTATACTTCTTTAATAACTTTTCTGTATCCTTATCAAGTTTTATTGTTAATGTTAATGATTTCTTATCATCATTAATTTCTATTATTCCAGTTCCATCTAAGAAGTTAGTATAAATGGCAAAAAAAACATGTTTGTCAGTTAATAAATCATTTTTAGGGTTGATTAAAATTTCAGGGAATTTTTTATAATAATAATTAAATTCATTATTTAAATTGTCGTCAATTTCTAACAAAATTTTAAGGTTAGGGGACTCTTCAAATCGCCTCAATGCCGCAATTATATTATCTAAGATCGCTAATCGTTTAGATGATAACTTTCTGGAATCAAACCAGGATTTGTCACTTGTTTTTCTTAAATGCTCTAATTTCTCCAACGCTTTATAAATGTCTTTCATGGGGATGAAACTATAAAGTAAATTTATTAATGAAATATTAAATGGGATAATGGGCGCGTGAATCATAATTCATCTAACCGGGGATAACGGGGTCACCCATTAGCCCCCGGTCGTCAATAGGCAAATAAAAATTATTGCAGCTTATTTTTATTAAAGCTGCTTAAAAAATAGCTCAGCATACTTTGAAATAAGTTTCGCTTAATACCATTGTATTGTTGGATAGCATTGGGATTGGCCAGCTTCACTTGATAACCGGCCTCCATAAGTCCGTCAACCAACCAATACCAATTATAAGTCGACTCCACTACCACGCTATCAATTCCTTCAAACTGCTGATATTCACGCAGCACCAGATTGATATCGTTCGGCAGCCGCTTATCGTAAACAACCTTTCCTGCCTCATCTAATAATACAGCCAACGCACAATGCAAATGCATTCCTTTAGTGGAATCTTTTGTAGTAGGACCAGTGTCCTTGCGCTGATATTGAATTAATATTATGGAGTGCTCTCTCATTCGAGAAAGCGTGGACTCCTCGTGTGGCTTATTAATCTTTTCTGGAGTGACTTGATCATTAGCAAAAAATCTATAAGCAGCCTTCGTTTCTGCTGCACTTCCACAGGCGGCGGGAACACTTTCTGTCACATTGCGGCTTAAGTGTCCCAATATTTTTTGGGCACGATAATTTAATCACTTATCCCCTAAAGATAGCTTGATTAATTCTTCAACAATCCAATCCATTAGAAAAACTCCTTCTTTAAATCTTAAAGAAAGAGATTTTAACTTAATTTAATCAGATATCTATAGGATCTTAACTACTTGTGGGTAATGATATGATCAGGACTTGACCCTGTTTTTTGCATATGAAATAATTTGTAAATGTAAAAATTAACCGAGCCATTACTGTTAAGGAGATTTATGTATGCAACGTTCCAATACCTCAAATTTCATTCACGTAGAACTAGAAAGAAATCAATATGACTATATTTATTGTGATGAGAAAAATAGAATTCATATATTAATACCTCTGACTTCGGCAATCCCTGCGGGTAAAAATATAGTTCTTGCAGGAGACAATACCTGTCAAATACTTTCTGAGTTGAAAAAATCTATAGGATTAAAACCAGGCTCGCCTTCTATTAAAGATAGCCTAAACAATTATATTAAAGATTTAGCATTTGATATTTGGGCAATGGAAGATGAATTAAACTCAACTCAAAAAGAAATTCCCCAAAATTTAAAAGATAAAAAAGAAAGATTAGAACAATTGTATTACGGACAGGAAATCGTTGAAGCAACTTTGGACTACTTAAGAGAGTCACTTGCCGAAACTTCTATGAGTTATGGCCAATTTCCTCCTGAAGTATTAAAACTCTTCTCTATTGACAACCAAAACGTGGTCAGGGTCGAGTTAAGCCCTGAGAAAGAAGATAATGTGACTGCCTTTACTCAAGATATAGTATTATTTTCAGCTCTGCGAGGTGATGAGAGGTTTCAAGGGCTGGGTGAGTCTTTAAGACAGAGGTTTAGTCAGAATGGTTTTTTCGAATCCAAGCCAAAAAAAACCCAAAAAGATATTTTAATTGAAAATTGCGCTAAAGCATATTTCTCAAAATATCCGAGCGAACCAAAAATTACAAACGACGATTCATTAGATAATCTTAAAAATATTATTATCCAAGAATACAATAAAATGACAGGAAAAAATATTCCTTTAGCAGATTTAAATACTTTATCAAATGGTTACACTAAAGCAAATTGGGATACTTTTACTGAAATACTAGCCGTATTTAATTATGATGGGGATCCAATTGAAGAAGCCATCCCAACGATTCTTTCCAGTACTATTCCAGAATATTTTAATGCGCTTTCTGGAGGAATCAGTCCTTTGTCGGAACTCTATTCTCAATGTAAGGCTGAACTCTTATCAGTGAATTGTCAATTGTTTTTATCTATGATTAACGCCTATTGTTATAGCAAGTGGGACAACAAGAATAACTTTGGAGAAATTATTGAAAAAAATAGTCTTCATGAAGGACTCGCTATCGACATCGAACTTGCTATTAGGGATGGCTCATTGATAGAAGATGCTATTCTTAATTTCTTTTCTTTAAATCATGCGCTATTTGGTCTGGATAAAGCTCCCAGCAGCTCAGATAAAGAAGCACTGAAAGACGGTTTTCGAGAATACTATCAAGCTGTACAATTAGATTCTACTTCACATTTTGATGAATTTGTCTTATGTTTACCAGAAAAAAAGACAGAAGGTGGTTGTGGTTATATCCACCACTCAAAAATAGTTTTTCCTTTTAGTAAAGTATTGGAGCAGTCTGAAAAATTTAAATCTCTTTACCAAAAATATTTCATGGGAGAGTCTCCACGATTATCCTCCAAAATATCTCCAAATTTATATCGTTTACCATCGATTAATCCTGTGGGTAACGAAACTAAAACAAATGTTGAAAGAATAGATATTAAGGGTTTGTTAGACAAAAAAAAGTATACAGAGGCCTATTTCATAAACTTACTGATTAAACCTCTCGTACTTGAAAGTAAAGATGAGTTCGAAAATAAAACTTCTAAGCTCCCTACAAGGTTGTATCAGTTCATCTCTCCTGAACAGCAAGAGCTCATTAAAAATGATAATCGACGAAACTGGCTAAATATATTCAATGGTGTCATAGCAAACTTAAGCCCAGAAGAAATTGAAATTTTTTGTAATACTTGGAAGCTTCCTATAGTAATGCACATTGATGCAGGTATGTTCGACGTGATTTGTTCCGCTGTGATCGAAGAAGATACACACAAAAATCCTTTGCTAGGTTTATATGGTGCAACTAAATTACAGACGGCATTGAAATTATTATTAAAAGGCAAAAATATTGTCGAAAATATTGTGGTACGTCCGAATGATTTGGGGGGTTACAATGTCTTGGGGAGAGATAATGCCAAACTGAAAGTATTCCTGATGCCTATATATAATAAAGCACGATGCTTTGTTCATATTCCCCGAGGTGTGGCAAAAAGTATTTATAGACTCGCTCAAATGAAGCACCCTAATAATGCCCAACTTTGGATACAAACCACTAAACCCTCCTTTATGGATAGTATGGAAATGAAGAAAATGGAAAGTTGGGAACTAAGGCAATATATGAAAACTATCTATGATGAAGATACGGGAAAACAAACTGCAAGCCTTATTGTACAATCCTTAGAAACAATTCACTTTCCTATTTCTCTGAAGATAGAGCCTAATGGTTTTAATGGATATAAGGCTAGGGTTAAAAATCAGAAAGAGCGAAAATTAGTAGAAGCAGAATTACAAGCAATCTATGAACCGTATTATCAACAACAGCCTGCTATTGAATTAACCCCTAAAGATTGCCGTAAAATTATTCGTAAAGCTAAGGTAGGTCTTTGTGGCAATACCCCGGCAGCAGCTATGCGTAACGCATTGGCGCGCGCATTTGGCTATCGAAACTTGAACTTAATAGTTCACTCCATGGATTTTAGAATGGAAAATGGGCAGATTTTCGTCCGATGTGTAATCGATAAGTCTCCTTCTCAAAACGAATTATTGATGGATGAAGGAGACTTCGGTAAATTAAAGGATATTATTGATTGCCCCGCCTTCGTATTGCATCCATCGAAAGACCCTCAGTTTAAGAACAATATTTTAACCAACGATACATCTGAATTAGAATCTTTTGAAAGAAGATTCGATTATCAAATTGATTTAGATGAAGCAAAAGAAGAGATCCTTTGTGCCAGTGCTTCAGAAGATGATGAATTTATTTTACTGCCTTTTTATGGGGCTGAACGTATACTTGAAGCAATATCTCTTTTAATATCTCGTTTAAAATTAAAAAAGTATGGCCAAATCTCAGTAGTACCTAATGGTAATTCTTATACGCTTTATATTGAAAAAGAAGGCGATTACATTATGATATCTGAGTGGATAAACCAATATGAACTACCCATTATGCATGCAACACGCTCCATTGCAACGACTTTGTACCTTGAAGCAAAGAATAAAAATAAGTCGGGAATAACGTTTTTGGAAGAGATTTGTCGAACGAAATTGAGATTGACTGAGGAAGAATTAGAAGGATTAGAAATAAAATATAACACTCTTAAGGCGTTTAATGGCTATATTATTTCCGGTAAGTTTCCAGTTTTAAAGAAAATCAAAGCGCTTCATAGGAAGCGTTTTAAAGGATTACCGGCAATACAGTTAACTGCTGAACAATGCGAAAAATGGTGTGAAAAAGCAGGTATCAATATTAAGAACAATGGATTGCGTAATGCGATGGTACAAGTTATTGAATATTGGCCGCCTTATGATTATAGAGATGTACCCACATCTTTTTTAGAAATAAAGGATGATAATAGTGTAAGAATGGTAGTTGAACCCGGCGATAAAGGGATTAAAAAAATAGCCTGGATTTTAGGAATTAATGATCCTGAGAGTTTACGAGCAAAGGAGCATCCTGCAGACAGTGAAGAACGTGCCTTGGATGCTGAACGAGATATTGAGCCGGAAACTAAGCAGAATGAAATTAAAAGTCATTCTTCATGGTCGCTATCATCATCTTCATGTTCTTCTTCGTCATCGACACCCAGTTCAATTGCTACCACTCAAAAAGAATCTACGTTGCTATCATCATCTTCATCCACTTTTTCATCGTCCTCTGTTAGCAGTACTGGAATATTTAGCAATACTGCGTCATCGCCCAATTCAATTGCTACCAATCATTATTTTCCGGTTGATGCTAATTTTTCTGATGAAAAATGGCCAGTACAATTTAAATTTAGCAGCCTCAAGGTCGCTACATATCTTTGTATCCAATTACAAGGATTAAATCCATTAGGTGGTGCTATAGAATTGCTTCCAGATGAGCAAGCCATTCGATTTTCTTCAGCAAGCTGTAAAAGGGACAGCGCACTATACTTTTTTTTAAATTGCTTTGAATATGGGAATCGTGATATTCAAGCGACAGTTAATGATTTTATAAAAAATATTCGATACATGTATGGATCTACACCCACATCTCTTTTTGATTTTGATCAAATTAGAATTGAAAGATGCCAAAATGCTTGGAAAATAATATCAAAAGCTAATAACTCAATAAATGGTTTTAAATTCATAACAAATAAAAATTCCTATAACAATGGTATGTGAGTGGAGTTTCCATCCGGAGGTTTTAAGCGATTATATTCCAAAATGATGAACCAAAAAAACCATCACGCTGAAGACCCATTCATGCCAGGGGGTCAGAGAGACCCCTTGGCCTTTTCTCGCAGCACATAATGATAAGCACATTCCATTAAAAATACATAATGCCACAAAATAATAATCTATCAAACCCTTCTGATATATTGTCAGCTATTCTCGGTGATTGGAGGGGGTCAAGTCCTGATCATATCATTACCCACAAGTAGTGCCATAAACTACCTCAAAAGCTTCTTTAGCCTTGATATGTTCGTGTAGATTTCTAAATCCGAGCCACATCGTCTTAACACCTGGCTCGGGATCGGATTTACGATTTAAATATCCCCCTAATGAGGCCACCATTCGTGTCATGTCATTCAGTGTCGGTGGTTTTAATGGCGGTTTTTTTCTATGAACGATTACATAAGCAGTTTGCCATTCTTCTTTGCTAAAAATACATTCACAGGAGATATCAGGACAATAACGACCCAGTATTACAACATATAAAATACGCCAAGCAATAATCATGTAAAAACTTAAGCAAGCACTAAAATTTTTATCGGTGAGTTGCAATTTTTCAATCCTGCAACCGCTCTTTAATATTTTAAAAAAGATTCCTATGCCAACGACAGGTATACCATTGTATTTTTTCACAGGCTTCTTCAAAAGTATATTGACCGGTAAATCAGTCATTAAGAGCCATTCTATAGCAGTGCTGCGAGAGTATCAGCAGTTTGAAGAAATTGATAGCGTGGTCGTGGAATCGACAAACAGGAGAAATTGCTCGCTTCCCAAGCGTTGGGAACTATGCCTCCTATTGCCGTATGGTAGATAGTAAACGAGAAAGTAATGGCAAGAAAAAAGGAGAAGGCAATAAGAAAAATGGCAACAAATATTTATGTTGGGCGTTCATAGAAGCGGCCAATTTTGCTATTCGCTATAACGAGGTAATCAAAAGCTATTATCAACGTAAATTAAAAAAAACGAATCGAATGGTGGCTATTAAAACCGTGGCACATAAATTGGCTCGTGCGTGTTTTTATGTCATAAATCAGTACGTTATTCCCACTCAACATCATTTGGTCTATATACAAGGAGTACTTCAACCAGCTAACGCCATTCTAAAGTCGAATAGGCTTGATTTTTTTATATAATAATGATATATTATTATCAATATTAATTATAAATTGAGATTATTATGAAAGCAACAGTTATTGGCATCATTCTTACCTTAAGTAGCGCATTAGTTTATGCCGTCCAAACAGCCATTGTGAAGGGTTTGGGTGGCGAGATCCCAATTCCAGTCATTGTGCTTATTCAAAGCATGGTCTGCTTAGTGCTGATTCTGCCAGTAATCTTTGCGCAGGGGCGCGCGCGAGCAATACAGCTCATGAAAACAAAAAATATAAAAATACATATCGTGAGAACACTGTTCAGCTTAGGAATCAGCTATTTTTTATTTTCTGCCGTGAAATTTATTCCTTTGGTTGATGCGGCATTACTGACTAACACTGCTCCGCTGATGATGCCGATTCTGGGATTTCTGTTTATGTCACAAAAGATCAACCATCGTTTATGGCTACCCTTGTTGATTGGTTTTGTTGGGGTGGCCTTGGTATTGCGACCCAATGGTGAAGTTTTCCAAATGGCCGCCTTGCTCGGTTTGGGAGCGGCAATTTGTATGGCTGCTTCGATCATGCTGATACGTCAGACTTCCAAAACGGATGGAGCGTTGACCAGTGCCTTTTATTATTTCTTATTTTCTGTGCCCATTTCGGCTATTGTTGCCGCGCCATTTTGGCACTCGATTTCCTTATACCAATTATTGGTTTTATTAGGAATTGGTGCATTATTCTTTATTGTACAGATTACATTGGTATATGCGGCTAAATTTGTTAGCGCACAAACTGTCGCTTCTCTTTATTTGTTTAATATTATTTTTTCAGCTTTAATTGGCTGGATTATTTGGCATTCTGCACTAAATCTTATTATAATGTTCGGTATGATGATCACCATGATTGGCGCGGTGCTGACTATTCAAGCTCAAGGACTTTCGAAATCTCACCAACCTATGGCGGCCAGCATTCATGAATGATGATATTGAATTTTTAATTTGCGATACTGCACTCTTGTGGCGACGGTTATTAAACAGCCAAACCAAGTTGATCGGAATTTCAAATATCGAGCGCCGAATTATTATTAATGTGGAACGACTGCCTGGCGCTACTCAAATTGAAATTGCTAATCTATTAGAAATAGAGCCACAAAATTTGATTCGCCCATTGGATAAATTAGTCGCTGAAAATTTAATTGAAAAACGTCCTGATTCTAAAGATAGACGTTCAAATTCCTTGTTTATTACTCAACAATGCCGGACTTGTACTTGCCAAAATTTATAAAATGATGGATACCATGCGTCCGATTGCTCTCGCGAATTTATCAACCGAAGAAATCGAGCAATTGAAGGAAAATCTACTGCAAATTAAAGGAAATCTTGAGTCTCACTTGACACTTGGTGAAGTATGCGCCCGACAGGAGTCGAACCTGTGACCTTCGGCTTCGGAGGCCGACGCTCTATCCAGCTGAGCTACGGGCGCAAGAAAATTTCCATCTCGGCTGATTTTTGAATAACGATTATAACATACAGTCCTCCAGTTTCAATAACCGTTGCAAGACGGACGGCTAGCGGGATGCTTAAAGTTCGAATATTTATCTGGAGGACCGTAACAATTGCCGAGCGCAAAAACTCATGCTAGCATTTATCCATGGACATTAATCATTTTTTAAAAATTGCTGTCATTTGTGGCGGCCCTTCTAAGGAAGCCGAGGTTTCACGTTCCACCGCTCAAGGGATTATGAATGCTTTACATGAAAATTACCGATCCGTGGACCTGATCGAATTAGATGACCATATTGATCAAAATCTGCGGCAACTCCAACCTGACGTAGTTTTTCCTGCGGTACATGGTATGTGGGGTGAAGATGGCCATTTGCAAGGGTTGTTGTCTATTTGTGGTTATGCTTATGTAGGCAGCCAAATGGAAGCCATGGCATTGGCTATGAATAAAATATTAGCCAAACAAGTTTTTCAAATTTATGGGCTCCCTGTCGCCAAAAGCAAGGTGGTCACCCAAGCAGATAATTTAAAGAAGGCCGCTGATGAAATTCTAAAAACATTAGGAAACCAGGTCGTAATTAAACCTGCCTGCGAAGGTTCCGGTCTAGGAATTACTTTTGCATCCACCTCTACGGAAATTCAAGAAGGTATTGAAATTGCTTTAAGTTTTGGGCCTAGAGTTTTAGTAGAAGAAAAAATTATCGGTGCGGAAATTACTGTGGCTGTTTTAGAACGTGAAAGCGTGGAAGCGCTGCCGGTTATTGAAATCAAAACACCACCAGGTACTTGGTACGATTACAAACACCGGTATACTCCTGGTTTAAGTGAACATATTATTCCAGCACCTTTGCCGCAACAACAATATCAACGTGTTCAAGAAGTGGCGATTTTAGCGCATCAATCTTTAGGTTGTAGAGATTTATCAAGGGTAGATTTTGTGGTTCCGAAACAAGGTGAGCCTATTCTCTTAGAAGTGAATACCATACCAGGATTTACACCGACCAGTTTATTTCCGGACGCCGCCAAAGCGGCTGGAATTTCTTTTGCCGCGTTGGCGAGCTTGTTGGTAGAGCAGGCGGTTGCCCGGTCAAAGTATTAGATTCCGGGTCTGGTTGGATTTATCTAAGAAGTTTTTCTCATTTAACTTTTCTTGCAAAATGCTTGCCAATTTTCTGACATTCGGCTCCATTAACATGGTTTCGTGATTTCCTGGAACCAAAACACGTTCTATACCCAAAGGAGCATAAGAGCGCCAATGGTTAAAACCATCTGCAATAGCTGCAAATTCTTTTTCATTTTCCGCTTTAAATAACACTGCTTTCACAGGTAGAATCGGGCAAGATTTGGATTGCAATAAGTGCTCTTGATTCTGAAACCGCTTATGTAAACTATATCCGGCTGGAAATTTCGCCCAGCCATCTATCAGTCCTAAAAAATCGATGGCTTCGTTTTTAGCTTTTAATTGTGTCGCTATTTCTATCGCCAAATGAGCGCCAAAAGAATAACCAGCCAAAATATAAGGCCCGTGGGGCTGGATTTGACTGATTATTTTTAAAAAATATTCAGCCATTTCTTCCAAACTACGAAATAAAATTTTCCCCTGGAATAAACTTGGATCTTGCAACCCATAGATACTCCGAGATTGCAAATGTTTCGCTAACAACACAAAGCAAGAAGCTATACCACTGACCGGGGGCAATAAAAATAAAGGCGATAGATCTGCAACTTTTCTAAGTAAAACGATTGAAGATTTAGTATCGGATGGCGCCTTACTTCCAATCAATTCGGCTTGCTTCGCTATGGTACCATTAGTTAACAAATCATCATAAGTAAGGGAAATATGAAATGTTTTTTCAATTTTATATTGCAGTTGCAGTAGTAGTAATGAATATCCCCCCAAAGAAAAAAAGTCATCATTTCTACCGATTTTTTGGCCCGGAAATAAATTTTGCCAAATCGCTGCTAATTTTTCCTCAGTTCTATTTTGTGGCAAATCTTGCTTAGATAATAAAAAAGATTGCTCTGCCATTGATAATAGTTTTTTTCGATCGGCTTTACCGTTATTTATCAAAGGAATTTTCTCTAAAAAGATATATTGTTCCGGCACTGCATAGGGAGGTAGTTTTTGTGACAACCATTGTTTTGTTGCCATTCGGTCCAATACTTTTATATTATTTCTGGATACTAAATAAGCACAGAGATTTTTTTCATATTCTGCGCCAATAGCGAGTACTAGCGCTTGTGCGATTTCTGGGTGCAACAACAAAACATTTTCAATTGCACCTAATTCTATGCGGAAACCTCGAATTTTCACTTGTGAATCTCTACGGCCGACGTATTCCAAATTTCCATCCTCACGCCAATAAACCATGTCTCCCGTGCGATATAAACGCTCCTGTGGATTAAATGGATTCATAATAAAAACGGTATTATTTAAATCAGCACGTTGGATGTATCCTCTAGCTAAACCATCGCCCCCAACATACAATTCTCCTTGGACACCCACGGGCACTTTTTGCAAATCTTCATTAAAAACATACACTGAAGTATTGGCAATAGGCTTACCAATAGGAATGGGTTTTTGAGGATCAAAATCATTTGGAATAGGATAAGTGGTAGTGAAGACAGCGTTTTCTGTTGGGCCGTAAGCATTTATGATGTGTGCTGGGCGGTCTTGCGCGCCATTCATCACCAAAGCAACCATCTGCGGATTTAAGGGTTCTCCACCAATCAGCAAGTATTTGAGTTTTGAAAACAAGGCGGGGACAACCTGAACCCATTGATCAAATAACCTAGCGGGTACGTTTGTAATGGAAATCCTTTCATTCAGATAAAATGTCTGGCAATCGCTGGGATTTAATAGAATATTCGGTTCTACACACACTAATTCGGCTCCGTTTAATAAGGCGCCCCAAATTTCAAATGCCGAAATATCAAATGAAATATTAGCGATTTGCGCTATCCTGTCACAGGGTTGAATATCAATATAATCTGTGGCTTTGACTAATCGCACCACGCCTTTGTGCTCAATCATTACGCCTTTGGGTGCTCCAGTGGACCCAGAAGTATAGCAAATATAAGCCAATTGATTAGGATTATCAGCTAGATCTAGATTCTCCACCGCTTCAGCGGCCAATTCCAAATGCTCCCAAAAAAACAAATTCCTGGGAGAATTTTGTAATTCCCATTGTGAATAGGAGCTCCTCTGTGTAACTAAAGCTTCAGCGGCACAGTCTTGTAATATAAAACTGACTTGTTCAGCAGGTGTGCGCGGATCAATAGGCAGGTAAGCAGCTCCTGATTTCAAAATAGCGAGCAAGGTAATGATCAAATCTATACCCACAGGTAGAGCAACACCAATGGGCGCCTCATCACGCAATGATAATCTTTTTAAAAAATGTGCTAGCTGATTAGCCTTTTGATTCAGTTTCTGATAAGTCCATTGTTGATCTTTAAAAGCCAAAGCAGTAGCGTGCGGAAATGCCCTCACGTTTTCCTCAAATATTTTGTGAATGGTCTGGGTCATCCTGATCCTGCACATCGACATAAGCGGGATTATACCGCAATTCTCGGCGAAGCCGATAATTGCTTCCTGGTTTATATCCTGCGCTCGGCAGAGCCGATGCTCGGAATGAAGGGGGAAACGCTCTGCTCTCTCCCTCTTGCGATCCCCCCATCGGGTTAAAATTCATTGAGAATTGCTGATAGATAATATTTTTTCAAAGAATTTATTTTCGATAAAAAGGGCGTCAATATTCATATTTAAAAAAGTATTTATCGCCTCTTGAGCATCTCTTACTATAGGTTGGCCACGTATATTAAAAGAAGTGTTCAATAGCATAGGGCATCCAGTTTTTGCTTCAAATTGATCTATTAAACGCCAATATAAAGGATGTTCGCTCTTCGCTACAGTTTGGATTCTAGCGGTGCCATCCACATGAGTAATTGCCGGAAAAAGATCTTTATATTCAGCACGAACTGGCACGGTAAATAACATGGTTGGGAATGCTTTATTTTCTGGAATTTCAAAAAATAAATGTGCTTTTTCTAACTTTACAGAAGGAGCAAATGGGCGAAAAGCTTCGCGTTTTTTCACCATTTTATTAATTTTATCTCTCATTCCTGGATCTCTTGGGTCTGCCAAAATACTTCTGTTGCCAAGCGCTCTAGGTCCAAATTCCATCTTGCCTTGAACCCAGCCGATTACTTTACCTTGCGCCAATAACGTGGCAGCCTTTTCGATCAACTCATCCATTTCTAAATCATGACCCAGTAATTTTTTATCCAAGACGTCTAACTGAGGTGTTGGGCCAAATAAAGGTAAGACTTGCGGAGTCTCTTCACACTTTAAATTCAACACTTGATGACAGTGGTATAAAGCAGCGCCTATAGCCGTTCCAGCGTCTCCTGCAGCGGGTTGTATATAAATATCTTCAAAAGAATTATTTTTAAAAATAAATCCATTGGCGGTGCAGTTTAAAGCCACTCCGCCGCTAAAACACAATCGGCCTAGACCCGTTTTTTTTTGCCAATAATTTAATAAATGCAGCAAGGCTTTATTCAAAGTTTGCTGTAATGAGGCCGCTAAATCTTTATGATGTTGCAATAGAGGTTGTTCAGATAAACGAGCAGGAAAAGTTTTTTCTGCTAACCACTGGCTAAAACCACGGTAAGTTTCCCGTTCTAATAAAGTTTTATTCTTTAAAAAACCGGATATAAAAATCTCTCCTTCTTCAACTAATTGAACACATTCAGAAAAAAACATGGCAAATCGATCTGGATTACCATAAGGAGCTAATCCCATTACTTTCCCTTCACCACTGTTGATGGTGAATCCAAGATGCCGGGTAATCATCGAATAAAGCATCCCTAAGGAACTAAAAACGTTGTAATGTTCCAGTAATGTTAAGTGATTATTATTACCATTGAAAATTGAAATACTGTCTAACTCGCCCATTCCATCTGCAACCAGAACCAAAGCTTCATTAAAACCGCTGGGATAAAATGAGCTGGCGGCATGAGCAAAATGATGTTTCACGGGGAAAAAGAGATTTTCTACACTAAGCTCCGGCCAATGTGCTTTAAAATAGGTTTGTTGTAAACGAGGATCAGCTACTTTTTGGTAATACCCCCGGCAATATTCATTTTGTTGGAAAAAATCTTTATAGGCGCCATAATCAAAATTATGGCAAATCGCATCTACTTCGGTTATTTTTATTCCGGCTTGCTGTAAACAAAATTCAATGGCGTTCTTGGGGAATTTTTCAGTATGTTTATAAGCAATAAATCGTTCTTCCTCTGCTGCTGCGATTAACCTTCCGTTATTAAAAAGAGCTGCCGCGGCATCAAAACCTTGGGCGATGCGACATTCTTGTGTGGTTAAGTCCCGAAAATATTCCTTTTTAAAAACCAATGCGTCATTTAATCCACTATAACCAAGTATAAAAAAATTATTTTTACTCATTTGAGTTCCCTATATTAAAGGTTATAATACTAGATTAGGAGAGTAGCATGGTAAAAATTCTTCCGTCTTGGGCTCGGTTTTTATGGGAAAACAGCAATGAAATTTTAATTTTGCTTTCCCGATCTCTGGAGATAATCGATATTAACCCAGTCGCATATGCCTACTTCTCAGATTATCAGCATATACCAAAAGAAGTATTAATTGCTAGACTACTCTCAACAAAGAAAATAAAAAATGCTTTTTTGCATGGCCAAGCTTTCACTTTTAAATTTCCAAAAAAAACAAAGCCCGTAAAATTTATAGCCCATGCAATTAAAGACAATCGAGGCAAAACTAAAGCTTATCTTTTATTAGGCACCATAGAAAACCAAATCGACTGGCATATTCAAACTAACAAAGCAATAAATGAATTTGCTAATGTGAATCGGCTACTACAAAATATCATCGATTCAACGCCTGGATTCATTTATTGGAAAGATCGAGAAGGTCGTTATTTAGGGGTTAATAAATTTTGGTGTGAAACCTTAAAATTAACTCCAGAAGAAGCCATCGGTAAAAAAGACAGTGAATTGTGGCCCAAAAAAGATGCACAGCAAATACGAAAAAATGATCTTAAGGTCATAACTACTGGAGAAACTCTTGTCGTAGAAGAAATTAGTAAAAATGATGAAGTTGAAATAATTTATTTATCTTTCAAATCTCCATTGCAAGATGAAGAAAATAATGTCATTGGAATAATAGGCACATCCCTAGATATTTCTGAACTTAAAAGGACACAAAAGGAATTAATTTATGCTAAAGAAAAAGCGGAATCGGCTAATTGGGCCAAAGCCAGTTTCATAGCCACCATCAGTCATGAAATACGCACCCCCATGAATGCTATTTTGGGCATGACGCAAATTTTGAAGTCCGAGGAAAAACTGACCCCTGAACAGCTTGAATGCGTTGAAATAATTCAAATGTCTGGTAATAATTTATTAGAATTAATTAATGATATATTAGATTACTCTAAATTAGAAGAGCATAAACTTGAGATAAATCCTGCGCCTTTAGATTTAACCCAGTTAATACACGCGGTATGCGATATCATTCAATACAAAATTGCTGAGAAGCGTATAAATCTAATCGTTGAATACAAAGGGAAAATTCCAAAAATGGTTTTAGGTGATGGCTTGCGTATTCGTCAAATTTTGTTAAATTTATTAAGCAACGCCGTAAAATTTACTGCAAAAGGGCAGATAAAGATTACCATTCAGGCGGAACGCAAGAAAAATTATCATTTATTTAAATTTTCTGTGCAAGACACAGGTATTGGAATTGCCCGTAAACACCAAGATATGATTTTTGAACGTTTTATGCAGGTAGAATCGACTTATAATCGTCGTTTTCTAGGAACAGGTTTGGGCTTGGCAATCGTAAAATCACTTGTGGAAGCAATGCATGGTAAAATCGGAGTCGAAAGTGAATTTCGCAAAGGCTCGCGTTTTTGGTTTACTATTCCTTTGAAAGAAGCAGCTCCTGAATACAAAGCAACTTCTATTTTCAAACGTGACTACACTCCTAAAATTCTGGTAGTTGAAGACAATGTCCTGAATCAAAAAGTGATTAAGAGTATGCTTGAAGAACTTGGCTGCGAAACAGATATAGCCGAAAGCGGTAAAAAGGCCATCGAAATGTTAAAAAAGAACCGCTATCACCTCATTTTGATGGATATCGGGCTTCCAGAAATGAATGGCTTTGAAACAATTGAACTGATTCGCAAAATGGAACAAAAGAAATCTAAGAAGTCAAAAACACCGATTGTTGCCTTAACAGCACATGTGGGCGAGGAAGATTTTAATCAATGTATGGAAGCAGGTGCAGATGCCATTTTAACCAAACCGATCGTTAAAGAAAAACTGATTCAAATTTTGGATAGTTACTGCATAAAAAAATAAAGTTTAGAATCTAGGTTAAATCTCAGCTGCTGCAGAAATTAATTTTTTTATCTCTAAACATAAGTTTTCGTAGTCGGGCGTAACCATTTCAATAGAATGGCTGGCTTTTGCTTTTTTTTCCAAGGCCATGGCTGCCGCTTTTAAGCGAGGAGTCCCGCAATAACAACTGCCCCCGAGGATGAAATGGGCAATATCCTTTATCTTTTTTAAATCTTCAGTTTTGTATGCGTTTTTTAAATCTTCTAAATTTTTAGGCAGTAAAGTGATTAATTCCTCAACCATCTTTTTAGCGGTTTCGATATCGGTATTGAGTATTTTAGCGCCTAAATCTAAATCAATGACAGGCAAAATATCTTCCATATTCTTCCTCTTCCTGTGACTTAACCAATTTTACTATATCATTAAGACTCGTCGATAACAAATAGCTTCCTCTAAATGATTACGATCTACCAAGTGATTTTTTTCTAAATCTGCGATTGTCCGAGCCAGTTTCAATATACGATGGTAAGCCCTTGCCGAAAAGCCTAATTTTTCCACCGTGGCGCCAAGAAACTGCTGATCTTCGAGTCGCAAGGCGCAGTAACGTAAAATCTCTTCAGAATTTAAAGCTACATTCAGCTTGCCTTGCCGATCCTGCTGTATTCTATGTGCTTGACTTACTCGCTCACGCACCTTGGCGCTACTCTCATTGGAAGATGACGATTGAATGAGCATTTTAGCTGGCAATGGTTGAACGGTTAAATGAATATCAATTCGGTCTAAAAGTGGACCCGAAATTTTTTGCTGATAGCGTTTTATTTGATCTATGCTACAACGACAACGTTCTCTGCCATCACCAAAATACCCGCAAGGACATGGATTCATAGCAGCAACCAATTGAAATAACGAAGGATAAACCGTTTGATGGCTGGCACGTGAAATAGCCACCTTGCCTGCTTCCAAAGGTTCTCTTAAATTTTCCAATACGGTGCGGGCAAATTCAGGTAATTCATCTAAAAATAAAACCCCATGATGTGCTAAAGAAATTTCTCCAGGAGCAGGAGGATTGCTCCCACCCACTAAAGCCGCGCCTGAAGCAGTGTGATGTGGAGCACGAAACGGCCTTTTTTGCCATTGTTGATAGTTAAATCCCAATTTACTGGTTGAATAAACCGTGGCAACCTCTAATGCTTCTTCCTCACTCATTGGAGGGAGTAAACCCGGCAACCTGGTTGCCAACATAGTTTTTCCTGAACCAGGCGTTCCCACCATCAGCAAACTATGTCTCCCTGCTGCTGCAATTTCTAATGCACGCCGTGCTTGTGGTTGTCCTTGAACCTGGGCAAGATCCGGCTCGCTGGCATTGCTCAGAGGAGGTAAATGCTCCACGAGCACTGAAGAGAGTGTTATGCTTCCAGCTAAATGCGCGCACACTTCTGTAAGATGTGAAGCCCCAAAAGCTGTCAACTGTTTGACAAAACGGCATTCTTCTAGATTGACTGTGGGAATGATAATACTTCGGCTAACAGCTCTAGCGGCTATTGCTAAAGGCAGTATCCCTCGGCAAGCTCTCAATTCCCCTGACAACCCTAACTCCCCTACGATTTCATATCCCGATAAACTTTGAAAGGGTATTTGCCCCGACGCCGCCAATATTCCTAAAGCAATGGGAAGATCAAAGCAGCCTCCTTCTTTGGGTAAATCCGCAGGGGCCAAATTCACTGTAATCCTTCGGGTCGGAAATTCAAAGCCACTATTAATTACGGCGCTTCGTACTCTATGCCGGCTTTCTTTGACTGCAGTTTCCGGTAATCCAACAATACTCAACCCTGGTAAGCCTTTTGATAAATGAACCTCGATCACAACCGGCAAAGCTTGGATTCCGGAACTGGCTCTGCTGTTTATTATGGCTAAATACATTACTCGGTTATGCGTCCTTCCAGTTGCTGCAATTTCTTTTCTAGTTGTTCGAGTTTGGCTCTGGTTTTTAATAATACCCCCGTTTGAGCATCAAATTCCTCGCGAGTCACTAAGTCACACTTACTGAGGGTCGTCGAGATGGCTTCTCGTAGTTGTTGCTGAATATTTTGAGGCAATTGCTGCAACCCGGGAGGTAAAGCAGCCAGAATTTGTTGTACCCATTGATTGATATCTTTTGCATTCATAGACATTCTCCTGTGATAGCAATTCCCGCCCAAGGGCGAGAATTGCTTCGTTTGTTTATATCCTGCGCATTGGGCGAGCCGGAAATAGAAAACAGTCCAGTGGACTGTTTTCCCGGCGAGCGCCCGGCCAAGGATGGTCGGGCTGAACATTGCTCCAAGGAAGGTTGCTTGCACGCAACCATCCATGGAGCCGTAACCAGCCCGCACTTCCTTGTGTGGGTGTTCAGCGAGCTGCGACAGTCCACTGGACTGTCGGTCTCGCTTCACCCCCCCATCGCGTAGAGTCAATTCCCGTTAACCGGGAATTGCTGCTCCTGTGATCTTGCGGTTTATGTATGCTACTATAATTTAGTAAATGCCAATACCCCGTAAAAATAATGAGGCGATCATGATTTTTGAAAATATTTTAGGCGCCATCGGTAAAACACCGATTGTAAAACTGCACCGTGTAGCTGCTCAGATCTCCTGCCAATTGTACGCT
Source organism: uncultured Pseudomonadota bacterium (assembly GCA_963795715.1). Taxonomy (GTDB): domain Bacteria; phylum Pseudomonadota; class Gammaproteobacteria; order Coxiellales; family Coxiellaceae; genus JAFEDN01. Next base: position 492,363 of record CAWCIY010000003.1, on the reverse strand, counting down.
AAGTGCGAGTTTTTGAATCCAGGTGGTTCTGTTAAAGACCGCATTGGCTATTTCATGGTGGAACAAGCCGAAAAAGAAGGAAAAATAAAACCCGGGGATACTTTAATTGAACCCACTTCGGGAAATACCGGGATCGGAATTGCCCTGGCCGGGGCAGTTAAAGGCTATCGTGTTATCATCACCATGCCAGAAAAAATGAGCCGGGAAAAGCAATTAGTCCTGGAAGCGCTTGGCGCAAAAATTTACCGAACGCCAACTGACGTGCCTTCTCATTCTCCAGAAAGTCATATTTCTTTAGCTAAAAGATTGCAACAAGAAATCCCCCGGGCTTATATTTTAGATCAATATGGCAACCCGAATAATCCTAAAGCACATTATTTTGGCACCGCCCAAGAAATTATTTCCGATTTGGGCCAGGATTTGGATATGGTGGTTATGAGCGTAGGTACCGGCGGGACTATTACCGGGGTCGCCAAACGCTTGAAAGAATATAACCCCAAAATCGAAATTGTGGGTGTCGACCCCATTGGCTCCATTTTAGGAGGGGGAACTGAAATCAAATCCTACTTGGTGGAAGGCATTGGCTATGATTTCATACCAGATGTTTTAGATAATAGCTTAATCGATCGTTATATCAAAATTAATGACCGTGATTCTTTCCTAATGGCAAGACGTTTAATTAAAGAAGAAGGTTTACTGGTCGGCGGGTCTTCCGGCGGCGCAGTCTGGGCCGCGCTCCAGGCCGCAAAAAAATTAAGTAAAAATCAAAGTTGCTTAGTTATTTTGCCAGATTCGATCCGTAATTATCTGACTAAATTTGTGGATGATGAATGGATGCGCAAGCAAGGCTTCACAGAGTGATCACTGATGGCTCTTAATAAGAATCACGATCAAGTTTCTCTAGAGGGTGTTAAAAAAATCGCTTTTTTCATGTCGCCCAAATTAGGGGATTGTTTAATTTCCATGGTGATTTCACATAATCTAAGGTGCAATGGATTTGAAGTGACCAGTTATAATCTTAAATTAATCAGTTGCGTGACTTTCTAATGATGATATGATTCTTGAGCTGGCGGTAAGTGGCAATTCGGCTAGAGTAAAATTAGCTGACAAGAAAGCATTAAAAAAAGTTAAGAAAAAACGACCGATAATCGGGGATGAAATTTAAGAGACATATCCTTTCTTAGTAAAGTTCATATATCAAAAAGAAATCCTTAACTATGATGCGGCTTAGGATGGATGGAAAAAATGTTTACTTGGCTTATCGGGAAATGTTAAATCACGAATTAGAATCAGAATCTTTAAACACTTCCTCCAAAGAGGCGGCATCAAGCACGCGTTCAGCCCATTGCAATAGGGTAGTTGTATCGGCGTTTTTGATTCGTACTCGAAGATCCTTAGAGATTTTTTGGAAACGAAATTCTAACTGGCGGATTAACACTCTGGCTTCGCCTTCCTGTAACCCTTTTTGTAATCCTTCCCGCCGGCCAATGCGTTCTGCGGTAGTTACATAATTCACGTTTTTCATTTTTTTCTCCTCTTCAATATATTTGATAGCGTTATTGTAATATATCGCAAACTCTTCAGGTAGGGTGATTAGCCAATCTACCAAGGTGTAGAGTTGTATGATATCTTTTTTCTCCCAACCTTTCTCATAAAGAGCACGGGTGAGTGCTGTTTTGGCTTTCAAACGAGCTTGCGGATCCTTCATCGTCTCCAACACCGCCAGTTGGGCTAACAATACTGTTGCAAAACGGTTATTCATAGCAGCTAATTCTTCACGCCGATGTCGATAGTCCAATAGTTTCACTACTAAGAAATGTATTTCTAAATGGCTACCGTAACAAGTTTCCCGGTAAAAATGAGGCCGCCAGTTGAGTTTATCATCTATTAAAATAGCGACGCTAACAATGGGCTTATGGTAACGGTCACGGATACGATAACGATAAACCAGCATGCGCTCAGGTAAAGTTTTATCGTATTTTTGCACCTCCAAATGACAAAGGAAAAAAATTTCCTGATGATCTTTTCTCCATAGTTTAACAAGCTTGTCAGTTATTCGACGCCCAATGCCGGCGTCATAGGTAATCGCTTGCAGCTCTTTATCCAAGAATTCATAGCCTTTGCTCCAATCAATCTCTTGAGCAATATCAGTAAAGCAACAGTTCATGAAGTCTGCAAAATAAAGATCTAGCGCCAGTTTCCAAGGACTATCTGCATCGGCGCGGGATTGATGCTTCAGTGGTGTCGGTGATTCAAGGGTGACTGTTGTCATGATTGAACTCTGTTTTAGCTCTGAACGTAGTCAGCAACTTAAAACATTGCCAATCGAACCACAATACCGTATTTTTTTAATCTAAATCTGCGCAACTAAAAAGCTATTCATTTTTTCTTGGCACAATGTTTCCGTCAACTGCTGTAGTTGAGATACATGTTCTGCAAGCCAATTCAATTCTTCTTCAGTAATAACGTAATTTTTATTATAACGTGCATCCACGTAGGCCTTGCGTAATAGAGTAAATCGACGTCTTTCTTCCGAAGTACCTCGTGGAAAAATCTTAATTAATCGCTGATCCAGCAAGTTAATAATTTTTATTAATTTTCCTAAATCATGAGTATTAGGCTTATAGCGGGTAAAAACTAAAAGTAAGGTCGTATAAAGCCGTTCAGTGACCTGATGCAATAAAAAAGCAGCATTATTAAATTTTTTCCGGTGTAATGAGAATTCAAAAAGGTCATAAAAATCTTGAGCGTTTTTAAAGTTGTATTCATAATCGTCTTTAGCTAAATTATATCGTTCTTTATTGCTGAGTTTTTTTGGCTCTTTTAATTTCAAATTCCCAGAATCGTATAATACAATCCCTTGTCTCTTTATATCAGAGAAAAAGTATTGTCCTTTTTCTAAACGACGATTCACAAAAACAATGTCATGGACAATCGGCGAAACCGGGGTTTTGATACCCGGCATATTTTCGGTAGTTGTTTCTATCTCTTCTTCTAAGAGATGTTGTGCTGAAAAGTTAAGCGTTTTGACAATGATTAATAAGTCATAATCGCTTTGGTACCGAAAATGGATGCCGTCATCGGCATATTCCTCAACCCAATCTCCGCGTGCGTAGCTGCCGAACAAAATAATCATTTCTACATCAGGATAGGTACGGATAGCCTGTACGATAGCCTGTAACTCTTGCTGTTTTTCGATAGGCAGAAAATTGATATTATCTTTCATAGGAACGAGCTAATCACCATTTTCAATAATACTCAGTAGCTTTTGGGCCAGTACTTTAAAATCTTTATAACAATTTTCTACTAGTTTAACATGTGAACCGATAGCTCCATCAGCTGGTTTTAAAAAAAACATCGGCTTTCGCGCCTCCATAGCCATTGGCATTAAACTATAATAGTGCTTTAAAATCGCTAAACAATAAGGATCTTCTTCAATTTTATTAAATTTGGGGGATTCTTTTTCATTTAAGACAGATCCTCTAAATGTATCAGGAATTCTAGCCATCCATTTTTGATAAGATCTTACAGGTCGATTTTTTCTGATATTAAATTGGGCCAAAATATAACCAACAGGTTTCATAATAGCCTTAGGCAAGGATATTGTTGCATCTTTGCTCTTAGCCATTCTTTCCTGCCACTCTTCTCGCCAACGCTCTAACGCTGGCCCCAAATTTTTAAGTCCTTGTAAAGAAAATAAGTCAGGTGCTAAAGGAACTACAACACAATCCGAAGAAATAATTGCTGAACGATTGATTGCACCTAGATTAGGACCTACATCAACCAAAGCTAAATCTGCATCAAATTGATTAGCAGTATTTTCTATTACACGATAAAAAGCGGAAATAGTACGAAAAGCATCTGGCCGTCTACCATCTGCGCAACGAGGCCAAGCGTCAGATAAATATTCTTCAAATTCAGCCAACCTAAGATCGCCGGGAATTAAACCAATACGCTCTGAAATTTTTTCCGGATTTGAATTTTTTATATCACCGATGCCTTGTATTATAGGTTGAATATGTGTGTAAATCGTTTCAGCATTATTATTTGAATGCTCCCATATTTCTTCCAAACGTTCATCATCTAGAAACATACTGGTCAAATTAGCTTGAGGGTCTAAATCTGCAACAATTACTCTCTTCCCCAATTCAGCAAACATCCAACTTAAATGATAAATTAACGAGGTTTTTCCTACGCCGCCCTTATTATTAAAAAACACAGTTATTTTCATTTTCTTTTCCAAATTTTTACAGAAAATGCACTACTGTATTCAGTTTCAAATACTGCAGGCTCACTACTATTCTTTTTTAGAGCATTCTGAGCTCTTATAATTCCGCTCCCGTATTTATTTACATATCCTAGCGTTTTCATCGCTTCTGCTATTACTGGATTTCTATAGACAGTTGCTTGGTAGTCACGGTGCATTACTGCATTCATGATTAATTCTCGTACTGCTTCTTTTGGATAATCCATTACAATTTTTTCTTGTAAAATAGTTTCTTTAATAGGATATTCATGGATTAAGGTTTTAAGTAAAAGATCTAGTTCCCTCAATATAGTTAATAGATCACCAGTAATTTGTTTTTCGGAAGCAATTGGGTCACTGAGATCCTGTCCTGCAATCTGTAAAAATTGTATATATGCTCCTGGAAGCCAATTAAGGGAATCTTGGGCGAATAATAAAATTCCAGCATGAGTAGGACAATCTTTTTTTAAGTCATAAAATCTTAGTGAAGCTAATTGTTGTTTTATTTCCCGATGATTTTCTTCTATGACCTCTTTGCTTACCGCATTTGGTAAGTAGTTTCCACAAAAACTTTCTATATTAAGATCTTCAAAAGCACTATCCCCACAAGGCTGCTGGTCAAAATGTTGAATTTGAGAAATGCGTTTTTCAGTCAATACTCTTTCATCTTGCTCTGAAGCAATGGCTATACGGGGGCCGATACGAATCCAAATTGTTCCCTTATATCTAACTGGAGGCATATCTGCAGGAAAAACCTCTACGATAGCTATTTCCTTTCCGTCAAGCTCAAGTTTAGAAACATTTATCCTAGGTAACGGTTGGATATTGCCATCAGAACGCAAAGCACTTAAGTTTTTTAAAAGTTCATCATTAACTTTTATCCCAGCTAAACTGCCATTGTCTTTCACTCCTATACATAAATAACCCGGCTGCTTATGATCAGGCATATCATTTGAAAATGCACAAATATTTTTAGCGAACTTATCTGTATCTTTAGTAGATACAGTTCGTTCAAAATTATCTAATTCTAGATCTTTAAGCGAGATCAATAATTGTTCTTTAGTAATTTGCATGATGTAACCAAATAAAAATACTATTATCCTAAATTTCTCGATCATATTCTAGGTCTGTAAAATTTGCTATCATTTCCCCATGAATAAAAATAAAATGCATCGACTGGCTACGCGTGTCATCCATGGTGGTCAACATCCCGATCCCCTTACCGGGGCGGTTATGACGCCCATTTATGCTACCTCCACTTACGCCCAACGCGCACCGGGCGAACACCAGGGTTTTGAGTATTCGCGTACACAAAATCCAACTCGTTTTGCTTATGAACGCGGCGTAGCCGATTTAGAATCGGGGGAGCGCGGTTTTGCATTTGCCTCGGGCATGGCGGCTATCGCCACTATTTTAGATTTGTTTAAACCCGGCGATCATATCATCGTTATGGATGATGTGTACGGCGGGACCTATCGCTTATTTAACCAGGTTCGTCAACGCTCAGCCGGATTGCAGTTTTCTTTTGTAGATATGACCGACTTAACCGCCCTTGAAAAGGCCATTCGACCCGAAACCCGCATGATTTGGCTTGAATCCCCCAGCAATCCGCTATTAAAAATAGTTGATTTGTCCGCCATCGCTCGATTTGCTAAACAACATCAGCTGCTCACTTGTGCTGATAACACTTTTGCGACACCCATGAGTCAGCGTCCCTTGGAACTGGGTTTTGATCTGGTAGTTCATTCCGCCACCAAATATTTAAACGGACATTCGGATGTGGTGAATGGAATCGTGGTCGTAGGCGATAACCCTGAGCTAATCAAACAAATGGCTTTTTTGCAAAATGCCGTGGGTGCGATTGCTGGGCCTTTTGACAGTTTTCTGGCGCTACGCGGTTTGAAAACCTTGGCCATTCGCATGGAACGACATCATCAGAATGCTTTAGCGCTAGCGCAATGGTTACAACACCAGCCTCAGGTGAGCGAAGTGATTTATCCAGGACTGCCTTCTCATCCACAGCATGCCTTAGCGAAACGTCAAATGTCATTATTCGGGGGAATGATCACAGTCGTACTAAAGTGCTCACTTCAAGCTACCAAACAAATGCTTTCCCGATGCCAGGTTTTTACTTTGGCGGAAAGTTTAGGTGGCGTAGAAAGTTTAATTGAGCATCCAGCCATTATGACTCACGCCTCGATCCCAAAAGAAGTACGGGAAAAGCTAGGAATAAAAGACAGTTTAATTCGCTTGTCAGTCGGCATCGAAGATATCGAGGATTTACAAAAAGATTTACAAGACGCCATGAGCGTTATTTAACAACGATTGTGGTTCTTCTACCGCTTCTACATGAGTAGCCTGACCGTAGGTTTCTCTAATTCTATAAGCAGTTAATAACGCTATACAAAAACCAACCGGCATAATGGCAAGGGCGTAGTAATAATTATGCACTGAGTAAATCGGTATACCATTGATAATCCGATGGTCCCAATGCCACGACATCAACAATGCAAATAAGGTTTGCAAAAATCCACCTGACATAATCAAGGTCGATGCAATGCTCTCAGCGCTGGCGACCAAGTAATGAGGATTGCTTTCTGCAATTAAAGGGTATGAAAGGATTTGCGTACTGGTTATAAAGCCCAAAGCAAAGAATAAAAATATCAGTGTTCCATAGGACATATTGCCGGCGCTCATTAACCAAATAATCAATAGCAAAGAAATTATAGCACCCACGATCATGGGTAATTTACGCCTGCCGATGCGGTCGGATAACCAGCCCAAAACAGGAGACCCTAAGATTGTACCAATAAAAAGCATGGAACTGACTATCGAAGCTTCAAATCGAGTCAGATGACGAACTTGCACTAAATACAGGCTGCCCCATAAAGCGCCTAATAAAAAAATGGGTAAGTTCATCATGGAAGTATAAACCCCACCCAACCAATTTTGCGAGTTTTTAAATACGCGCATGATGGCTTGCCTTAAACTGAGCTGAGCCAGAAGCGAACGCTGTTGACGTAACTGCTGCGCTGCACCCGCTGGATAATCACGCACTTTAGCTATAATAACCAGCAACATGATGGCTCCGACGGCTGAATCCAGCAATAAAGTATTGCGCCAGCCAAAATGGTCTACTGATACGGTAAAGGGAGCTTGGGCCATCATGCCGCCGCTCATGGCAAAAGTGACCATTAAGCCTACTACTAAGGCCATGCGGCGCGGCGGAAACCAACGGGAGGCCAAACGAACGCAACTAAGCAAGCAAAATGCCCCACCACAACCAGTGATGGCTCTACAAATCATAGCTTGCCAAATCGAGGTAGCGGCAGCAAAACAGGCGGTTACTATGACGATGATCGTCATCGCCATAATCAATAATTTTCTGGTAGAAATACGATCTAAAATCATGCCCGCAAAAAACAAAAAGAACACATTCGCATAAAAATAGGTTGCAGAAAGATGGGCAATTTCTACTGCTTGTATATGAAAAGTGACCATTAACGCCGGAGTTATGGCATTAAACATATTAACTTGCATGAATTCAAAAAAGAAAAACAGTGCGGCAGCAAAACAAACCAACCAAGGTTGTTTAGGATCAGACATAGCATTCCCCCCTTTCTTTTTCAGTTTGCAAGTCATACTTATAAAAATGTTTACGGCAGGTTGCGATATAACGTTCATTGCCCCCAATTTCAATTTGTTGTCCTTCCCGTACCGGTTGTCCTCGATCATCAATACGTAAATTCATAGTCGCTTTACTTCCACAATAACAAATAGTTTTGATTTCAACCAAAATATCCGCTAAAGCTAAAAGATAAAGGCTACCCTCAAATGGTTCTGCTTGAAAATCGGTTCGTAAGCCATAAGCCAATACCGGAATATTCAACTCATCGGTAATTCGAGCAAGCTGACGGACGTGAGTTTTTGATAAAAAGTGGGCTTCGTCGATAAATACGCATTTAATATTATTGTTTTGATTCCGCTTATTTTGCACGTAAGAAAAAACATCATGCTGGTCATCGACAGCAATGGCGTCAACTTGTAGGCCTAAGCGAGTAGTGATCTTACCTACACCGAAACGGGTATCAATACTGGGGACAAACAGCAACGTATCCATGCCCCTTTCGTTATAATTATGACTAGACTGCAACAACACCGTACTTTTACCGGCATTCATTGCTGAATAATAAAAATGCAGTTTAGCCATGCCAGCTAGTGTAATGTATCTCGAGGGATTTTACCACCACCACCAGCGTCGATCGCCCCGTACAATAGCTACTACTATAGCTATTAGGAAAAGTATCAAGAAAATAAAAAATATGATTTTCGCCATGCCTATCGCTGCACCCGCGATTCCACCAAATCCTAGAGCCGCGGCTATAATAGCAATGATAAAAAATATCACAACTAGACCCAACATAAAACCCTCCTTTTAGGTATCTTAATATAAGTATAGTATTAAATAAGATCGCCTAAATGATGCTGTATCACACTCAATGCCACTATAGCTGCCGTTTCAGTGCGCAAAATACGAGGCCCCAGCGATAAAGGATGGAATCCTGCTTGCTGGGCCTGTTGAATTTCTGAAGGTGAAAAACCACCTTCGGGGCCAATTAATAGAGTCACTTTGCCATCAGATAAAGTAGTTTTTGCTAGTTCAATTTGACTTGCTGTAAAACTACATATTAATTTTAAGCCTTCGGCCTTAGCCAAAAATTGAGTGAGTGTCTCTGCCGGGTAAACAGGAGGAACTTGGCATCTACCACATTGTTCTACAGCGCTGATGACTATTTTCTGCCAGCGTTGGATGCGATTATCCGAACGTTCCCCTTTCATTGGAGCCCCGCAGCGCTCGGTCATTAGAGGGGTTATTTTTGCCACTCCGAGTTCGACAGATTTTTGCATAACCAAATCCATACGTTCACCACGAGAAATGGCTTGTCCTAAGTGGATTTCTATTGGGGATTCTCGCTGGCTCGCATGAAAATCTTCTACTAAAACGAGGGCCTGTTTTTTTTGCAATGAATCCAATTTTGCAGAATAATAACCCCCTTCACCATTAAATATCTGTAAAGATTCTCCAGTCCGCAGACGCAAAACAGTTAATAAATGACGGCTTGTAGCCTCATCTAAGGAGATTAAATTTCCCGATTGCAACGGAAATGGAAAATAGACTCTGGGAATGGACATATATTAAAGCAGTATACTTTACTTAAGATTTTTTATGAACATCCGATTTTTCTAATATTCGATTTTTTATGGAAAACCGACAACCCTTCACTAATAAGTGAACTATTAAATTTTCTACATAAACCGGTTCATCTTCTTTGACATCGGTAATATTAGTTTGTTCGATATTTTTGCCATCAATGATGACCACCATACCTGAACCTCGGCATTCTGCTTCATCACCCCTAGAAATAATAAGTGCTGCGTCTTCTCCTAAACCGATGCCTAATTGCCCTGGATTGGTAATGATGGCATGAGCCAACCGGCCAAAACGCCCTCGTTTTATGAAATGCGTGTCTATGATGCAATTTTGCAAAAAACCTAGGCCTGAAGTGGTTTTTAAGTCACGGCCAAATAAAGCTTCTTCGGCTCCTCCTCCGGCGATCATCACACCAGACATTACCATAGCTCCTGCACTGGTGCCGGCCACTAAAAAATCAGGATCATGGATGTAACGTTCTTTGATAATATCTACGATCGGCGTACCGCCTAGAATGCTAGAAAGACGAAATTGATCTCCACCGGAAAAAAAAACCGAACCGGCTTTTTCAACTCTTCTTTGATTCTCTTCTGTTCTGGCTTCTTCTTTTTCAGTAATATAAATAAAACCTAGATCGGCATGGTTTATTTTTTCAAAAGCTTTTCTATACGCTGTTTCAACTTCATCGGGTACGCGCGAACCTGTAGTGATAATTTCTATTTTACGATCATGAGCGTAGTGTAGTAACTCTTTTAAAATTTCAAAGCGTTCAAATTCATGGTTAATTTGTTCACTTCTTTCTTGACGCCGAACATCTTTACCCGTGTCTTCTGCGCCTCCAATGATAAGTAATTTCCCTTTAATCATTCAGTTGGAGTCCCCTTAAATAGGCAATGGCCTGAGAAGGCTCTTCCGGGCAATGTAAAATGAAATGTCCTAAGCGGGCATTTTCTAAGGCATATATCAGCGCTTCTTGTTCATCTTTAATAATACTCATCTTTTTCGCAGGGTTGTGACTATTCACTCCTTCTTTAAAGAATTGAGTCATTTCCTCATCACTTTTGCCGCGATTTGATTTGTCTAAACGAAAAATAATTTCATCAAAAATTTGGGCGCAATAAAAACCGATTTTACGGATATCTTCGGGACGCCGGTCTCCAGGTATCCCTATGATGCCGATTCTTTTATTACAAGGAATATTTTTAATGAATTCTTTTAATTCTGAAAAGGCCCCAGTATTATGAGCATAATCCACTAATACTTGCACACCGTCTAACTGGAACAAATTCATTCTTCCGGGTAAATTTTCTGAAGACGGTATCAAATTTTCCAACACTTCACGAATTCTGTCTACAGGAAAACCACTGATCACTCCGGCAAGCACTGCGGGCAAAATATTTTGCACCATCATTTTTGCGGCGCCATTGAAAGTAAGGGGTAATTGAGTGATATCTCCCAATACCATCTTCGTTTCATGTTGAACAGTTATTTGATTATTTTCAATATAAGCAGCATAACCGCCCTGGGCGCAGTGAGCTACGACTTTTGGATTATTGGCATGAAGACTAAATAAAGCAATATTACAATCCAATTCATTTCTCAGCGAATAAACCAGTTCATCGTCAGCATTCAAAATCGCATAACCATTTTGAGTAGTGCTGCGTAACACCACACTTTTAACTCTGGCCAATTGTTCAACGGTGTCGATACCATCTAAACCTAGATGATCTTCAGAAATGTTAGTCAGTATACTAATATTGCACTTATCAAAACCTAAACCAGCACGTAGTATGCCGCCTCTAGCACACTCTAAAACAGCAAAATTAATCAGAGGATCACGAAGTATGGTTTTAGTGCTATTAGGTCCTGAGCAATCGCCTTCATAAATCAAATGATTATTGATATAGATGCCATCCGTGGTGGTAAAACCCACGTGATAACCTACTTTACTGGCCATATAAGCGATAAGACGTACTGTGGTCGTTTTACCATTGGTCCCGGTAACGGCTACGATAGGGATACGAAAATTTTTACCCAACGGAAACATCATATCAACAATGTTTTTAGCAACATTCCTAGATTTTCCTACTGAAGGAAGAAGATGCATGCGTAATCCTGGTGATGCATTAACCTCAATAACGGCGCCATTGGTTTCGTTTATGGGCGCATCGATTCTTTTGGCAACAATATCAATTCCACAAACATCTAAATTCATTAATCTCGCGACTCGTTCCACCAAGAATATATTTTCAGGGTGAACTTCTTCGGTGACATCTATGGCGGTGCCGCCGGTACTTATATTGGCCACGCATTTTAAAATACAATTTTCACCTTTGGGTAGAATGGTTTCTAAAGTATAACCCCGCTCTTTCAATAATGATAAAGTGTCACGATCAATGGAAATCGCTGTGAGCATGTTTTCATGACCTTCGCCTCGTTTGGGATCGCTATTCACTTCATCGATTAACTCTTCAATAGTAGATTCACCGTCACCCATCACTGCAGCCGGCAATCTTTTGGCGACAGCCACTAGTTTATAATTGATCACCAAAAAGCGATAATCTTCTCCTTCAATAAACCTTTCTACGATTATTCGCGAAGAAACTTTTTCCGCAGCCCGGTATGCAGTGATGGCTTTCAACTTTTTATGTATATTGGTGGTGGTTCCTCTGCCATGGTTAGCATCGAGCGGTTTAATCACCAACGGATAGCCCACTTCTGCAATCGCATCCGTTAAGTCCGTTATATCACTAATCACTACACCTTTAGGCGTCGGGATATAATTGTTGCGTAACATTTTTTTAGTTCGATCTTTATCGCAGGCAAAATCCACACCCAGAGAACTTGTTTGAGAAGTCAAAGAGGAAATAATCATTTTTTGATGGCAACCTTGACCTAAAATAATGGCCGAATCCTCTTCTAAAAAGAATCTAGGAATATCTCTTTTCTCGGCCTCCTTCACTATAGCTTGCGTTGAAACTCCTAAGCCTTCTTCAGATTTAATTTTTTTTAAATACGCGATATCTTCTTTTAGATAGTGATACGATTTTCCTTCTGCCAAGGTTTTGACTATTTTAAAGGCCGTTTCTGCAGCATATAAACCCGCTTTTTCTAATTCATAAGAAAAAATAACATAGTAAACACCGCGTCTGCTGGTAGAGCGAGTCCGGCCATAACGATTTTCCATGCCAGCCAACCATTCCAACTCCAGCGCCACATGCTCAACCACGTGTCCTAACCAAGTTCCTTCTCTAAGCCGTTCCAGAAATCCACCTTGGCGCCCTTTAGAACAGTAATGATCCTCTAAAGAGGGAATTAACCTGGTTAGATTGTCGCTAAAACCGTGCAACATATCGGTGGGTAATTCTTCATATTCTTTTAAATCTAGCTCTATGACGATGAGATGGGTACGAAAATTAGACCAATAATTTTGGCCCTTTAGCACCTTGATATTTAAAATTTCCATATCTTTGCACTGGTGTTAGGTTTATGTTAGGTAAATAAAATTATAGTACAAAATTTCGTAAAAAAAGCAGAGGGGGGTTAGCACTACGTCATGCCGAGACTTGATTGCATAGGCGTCAGTTTAAGTGCATTTGCTTTAAAACCGCCCGGCGTGAATTGAGCTTGGCGCCGGAAGAGGCTTTGGCCAGCGTAGTGGCTTTTTTCGGAACGAAGCTGGCCAAAGCCTCTTCCGGCACTCCCGCGAGTGGCTCATCGCTATCCACTGGGCGGTTTTAAAATATTGGCGGGCTATGGAATGTAAATGCTTAAACTGACGCCTATGCAATCAAGTCGCGACATGACGGCGACAGAGATTATCGAATTTGTCCAAGCGTCTCTTTTGACATGCGCAGATGATGAACAACTATCGTTCTGGTAGCTTTTAAGAAGCTGATTAATTTAGGGTTTTGAGCATTTGGGAGCAGTTTGGTATCTATTAGATGCAAAGCTTCAGTATGACCTGCTACCATTGATTTTAAATAAGTTTTATCAAACTCATATCCGCTCAATGGCGCTAATTTACTCAAAAGCATTTTACCATCTTTCTCAATAGTTAAAGATTTATCCGAAGACTTTGCTTCTACACCCAGGTTCTGTCGCAAAGCATTCGCTTGCTCTAAGTTCATTTGATGGTCTGATAGCATTTTTCCTGCAACTTCTTGCACTTTTGGATTAGTGCTTTTATCTTTAGCCATTTTGTTAGCGGCAATTTCATTTTTATCAATGGTCATAACGATTTTTAAAATTTGCCCCTGACTTAAAGAAGGGGATGAGACCTGCTCTTGAGCTAAAGCTGTGGTAAAAGCAAAAATAAAGCACAAGAATGCTGAATAAAAATAGCTCCTGAAAAATTTCATAAAACCTCCTGTTATTTAAGCAAGATAAAACTATATATCCATTGGGTGAAAAAAATCAATATCTTTTCATCCTCCGCAGCAATTCCCGCTCTGCGGTCATTGCTTCCGGAATGAAGGGAAAGGTCGCTCCGCTCTCCTCTCCGCTCATGGCAATCGGGCAGGACCCCAAATGCGATCCATCCGCGACACCCTTGGTATAGGCGGGAAATATTCACGGAGTATAGGATAAATGCAGTTTGCGATGGTGATGCTTTTGTTGAAATATTGTATATTTATAATAAAATATTCAATAATCAAAAAGCGGGAGGTTATTTATGGCCACTATGAACTTTAGTGTTCCTCAAGCGGTTAAAAATCGGTTTAATCAAGTGTTTCAACATGAAAATAAAAGTCACTTGATTACCGAATTGATGAAGAAAGCTATTGAAGATTATGAACTATTCTCAATCTATAAAGCAAAACTATTGTGATTGTGAATAAATGCTTGATCAGGGAGAATCTATATGAAAAAGAGAAAAACAGAATTTAGAGAAGCAGATTTGTCTGAATGGGCACCTAATCATTGGGGACGACCTCTTTCCCAAGCGCAGTGGATATTGCTTTTAGTGCAAGCTTGTAAAGAAGGTCACTTAGAACATGTAAAAACAGCTGAAGCCAATGGAGCTGAAATTAATGGCGTAGCCCGTGTTGCAAAAGAAGATGAGGATAATCTTAAATTTCAGGAAACTGACGGGGTAACGCCATTACACGCAGCTGCCCATAGTGGCAAGAACTCCAAATTAATTGTTGAATTCCTCTTAGCGCATGGTGGTGATATTTATAAAAAAAATGAACAAACAAACAGGGGAATGATGCCCGATTTACCCATTTTCCGTCATATCTATTTTGGACGAACAAAAACAGTTGAGTTATTACTTAACAAAGCTGATGAATTGAAACTTCGATCTACACCTCTTCTGGAAGAAAAAAGCATTATACATGATCATACTCCGCTTTTAGCGTCCGTATGTGGTTACTATGAAAAGCCAGAGGTGGTCCAATTTTTGCTGAATCGCAGGGCCGATATCAATGCCTGTACTAGCCTTGGAGAATCTGTTTTGATGCTGTGTGTTACATCAGGACATTCCAAAAGCTTGGAACAGTTGTTAAAATGGCCAGGATTTCCGGTGAGTATGCTGAATAGCCGCGATAAAGAAGGAAATACTGCTTTACATTTAGCAGCGTACCAAAAAGTTTGGCTTGCTCATGAAGGAGATTTAAATCCCGCACATTTATGGAAAATGTTTAGTAATCGCCTGCAGGATACACTGCCTCCTCCCTCCGAATTTAGTGAACATTTTAGTAAACCCTATTTCGACATTATTAATCTTTTACTGCACGCTGGAGCCGATGTCGAAGCTAAAAACTCCAAAGGAGAAACTCCGCTAGGCAGTGTTATTGATAAAAGAAACAATCCACATGTACATAGTTATCATCCAGAATACCTAAACGAGGCTAAGATAAAACTTTATGATCAGACAATAGAACTACTTGAAAAGTGGAATTCACTTTTAAGATTAAAATTATTTAATCTACTGGCGCTGCAACAAAACTTATCATTCTTGCCGACTCCATTACATGCACTCATCAGCGATTATGACGTCTATCCTCCTCCAGCCATTGCTTTGAATAAATCTTCACTATTTAGTACCAGCCAATCGAGTACTTCAGAAATAGTCAGCGATGAGTTTTACAAGCATGGTATAAGCAAGGTCTTTGGTTGCTGAATATGTTTTCGATGAAAAAAGGAATCCCTGTTACGTTGTCCCGCGGACAAACCGCGGGACAACGCTTCAGAGAATTTTAAATCTCTCCGGATAAATCCTAAGGCTAAGTAGATAGCATTTTAGCCGAAGAAAAGTCATCATTATTTCATAATGTCTATCCCAACTGCGCCTAATTGTCCTGGCGGCACGTTTTGCACGCAAGTTACATTAGAAATTCCAGCCGTAGCGATGTTAAAAACGTCACTGCTGACCAGTCCCGAAGTGGGTGATTCACCGACAGTATTTTTAACCCAATCCCCAGAAGTCCCAGTATTAGAAGTAGATAAAGGAGTTTTGACAGTATCATTAACAGGCATAATCAAAGTAGACCATTTCCAGTCAGCATGTAGTTGTTTGACACTATTGATAAAACTGGTTAAACCAGTTAACTCCCCAGTATAGTTAACATTATCGGTACTGTTTAAAACCAATGTTAAAGTTGTTTGTTCGGCATATTTACCGATATCTGCAGTATAAGGGCATTGGTAAACAGTTACTTTGACAGTACCATAATCAATGGGATTGGCTTGGGCGATAGCGGTAGTGAACTGGATGGCGGTAAGTGCTGAAACACCTGTTAAAAAAAGTTTCCAATTTCGCATTTTTTTCTCCTTAAGTAAGTATTAAAATAAAGTGATATTAAAAACTTTTTTTTCGGATTTGTCTACAAAAAAGTATTATTGTAAGAAATGTAATTTAGCGATTAATGTTCTTGGATGGACGTTTCCAAGCTTTGATGGCTACTTGTCGAGCTCGGGCTACCGTCAAAGTCTCGGCGAGAGCGTCGCGGGTAATCGTTGAACCTGCGCCGATGGTGGCGTTTTTGCCGATGGTGACTGGGGCCACTAAAGAAGTGTTGGAACCGATAAAGGCGCCATTACCGATGTGAGTAGGATTTTTATTTTGGCCATCATAATTGCACGTGATGGTTCCGGCGCCAATATTCACTTCAGCGCCGATTACAGCATCCCCTAAATAAGTTAAATGCTGGGCCTTGGAATTTCGTCCGAGGCGAGATTTTTTTACTTCAACAAAGTTACCTACTTTGACTCCTTTTTCTAAAACCGTGCCGGGCCGTATTCGTGCAAACGGGCCGATTTGACAATGCTCGGCGATTTCAGCGCCTTCGATTACGCTATTAGCAAAAATCTCTACATTATTCGCCAATTTCCACGTCTTTCAAACAAACATTGGGACCAATGCGACAATCTTTTCCGATGACCACTCTGCCCTCTAAAACCACATTGATATCAATATACGAATCGGCGCCAATGCTGATATCGCCGCGGGCATCGAAACGATGCGGATCAGCAATGGTGACTCCTTGCCGCATCAACGTAAGCGCGGTTTGCTGTTGGTAAAATCTTTCTAAAACGGCCAATTCGGCACGGTCGTTCACACCTCGCGTTTCTTCAACGCATGAAGCTTCTGCGCCGTGAACGGTCAAACCTTCAGAGGCAGCCAAAGCGACAATATCAGTTAGATAATATTCGTGTTGCTTATTGGTATTCTTTAAGTGCGGTAGCCATTTTTTAAGTTGGCGCGCTGGAGCAGTGATAATGCCGGTATTAATTTCTTTGATCGCTTGCTGTTGGGGATTTGCATCCCGTTGTTCAACGATGGCAGTAATATGGCCGTTGTCATTGCGAATAATTCGGCCAAATCCTGTTGGGTTGGGTAATTCAGCGACAATTAAACCCAATTGACACTCAGGAGTATTGGTTAATAAATTATTTAAAGATTCTAAAGAAATCAGTGGCACATCGCCATATAAAATAAGCACCCGGTCATCTTCAGGGCAATGCGGCAATGCTTGTGATACTGCATGACCGGTGCCCAGTAATTCCGTTTGTTCTACCCAATTGACCGGTAAATGCGACAGCGCCTGCGATACTTGGGAGCCGCCATTGCCATAATACGACGTGGATTGCTTCAGGGGATAATTGCTGGGCGGTTTTAATGACATGTTCCAAAAGGGATTTGCCGCCCAACGGGTGCAACACTTTCGGCAAGCTCCGACACCATCCGTTGCCCTTTGCCAGCCGCTAAAACAATAACGTGTAGTCCCATAAGCTACTCCCTTGCTGATGCCGTTTGCGCACAGCCTTGAATGGCGCGTAATTGTGCGGTAGCTTCTGCCAATTCAGTCAGCGCAGTAGAATATTCAATGCCGGCTTTTCGCTCCGTTAACGCTTTTTCGGCATGTTCAATGGCAGCTTGAGCGGCCGCTTCATCTAAATCCGCAGCACGAACCGCGGTATCGGCTAAAATAGTGGCCACATCCGGTTGGACTTCCAACATTCCACCGGATATATAAAATATTTCTTCCTGGCCTTCGGAAATTCTGCCCGCACTTGCCCAGGTTTTAATGCCGTCAATAAAGCGGTATGGCCGGGATAAATTCCTAGTTCACCCACACTCCCAGTAATCGATAAAAATTTAACCACGCCGTGAAACAATGATTTCTCAGCGCTGACAATATCTAATTGCATGGTTTTTTCAGCCATATAGCTTCTCTTGTTACAATGTTTTTGCTTTCTCAATGACTTCTTCGATAGAGCCAACCATATAAAATGCTTGTTCAGGCAAATGATCATATTCACCCTGTAAAATGCCTTTAAAGCCACGAATGGTTTCTCGTAACGACACATATTTACCCGCTTGGCCGGTAAATACTTCCGCAACGAAGAAAGGTTGAGATAAAAACCGTTCAATTTTACGCGCGCGTCTTACCGTAGATTTATCTTCTTCGGATAATTCATCCATACCTAAAATAGCGATAATATCTTTCAATTCTTTATAACGTTGCAAGGTTTCTTGCACACCGCGCGCAACTTGATAATGTTCTTCACCAATGATTAACGGATCTAATTGACGGCTAGTGGAATCCAATGGATCAATCGCTGGATAAATTCCCCGTTCAGCAATTTGCCGTGACAACACCACTGTCGCATCTAAGTGAGCAAAAGTGGTCGCAGGAGAAGGATCGGTTAAGTCATCTGCTGGCACATATACTGCTTGAATGGAAGTAATGGAACCGGTTTTGGTGGAAGTAATACGTTCTTGTAATTGACCCATTTCTTCAGCCAATGTCGGTTGATAACCTACTGCTGAAGGCATTCGGCCTAATAACGCGGACACTTCCACACCTGCCAAGGTATAACGGTAAATATTATCAATAAATAATAATACGTCCCGACCTTCATCACGGAAATTTTCGGCGATGGTTAAACCGGTAAGGCCACGCGTAAACGGTTGCCAGGCGGCTCATTCATTTGTCCATAAACCAAGGATACTTTATCCAATACTTTGGATTCTTTCATTTCATGATAGAAATCATTACCTTCGCGAGTACGTTCGCCCACACCAGCAAATACCGAATAACCACTGTGTTCAATGGCGATGTTACGAATCAATTCCATCATATTGACGGTTTTACCCACACCCGCACCACCGAATAAACCTACTTTGCCGCCTTTTGCAAAAGGACAAAGTAAATCAATTACTTTGACCCCGGTTTCTAGTAATTCAGTGCTGCTGGCTTGTTCGACAAACTTAGGCGGTTTGCGATGAATGGATTTGACTGTAGCAGCATCGATGGGGCCTGCTTCATCAATAGGTTCACCTAATACATTCATAATTCGGCCTAGGGTTTTTTCGCCCACCGGGACCGAAATAGGTTTGCCGGTATTTCTCACCGCCAAACCTCGAGGCAAGCCTTCGGTGACACCCAGGCAATGGTGCGCACAGTGCCATCGCCTAATTGCTGTTGAACTTCTAAGGTAATTTGGTGCGAATCAATACGCAAAGCATCATAAATTTTAGGTACTGCGCCTTGAGCAAACTCGACGTCAACCACCGCGCCAATAATTTCAACAATTTTACCAGTGGATTCTTGTTGTGTTTTCTGACATTTTGTTACCTCACAATTGTTATTCTATTGCTGCTGCGCCACCGACAATTTCTGCAATTTCTTGAGTAATGCTGGCTTGGCGAGCTTTGTTATAAATAGTTTGCAATTCTTTAATCAATTCGCCTGCATTTTCAGTAGCGCTTTTCATTGCCACCATTTGCGCAGATTGAAAACAGGCCAAATTTTCAATCACCGCTTGGTATACTTGCGATTCAATATAACGCACTAAGAATTTATCTAACAATTCTTTTGCAGAATCCGGTTCATAAATATAATCCCAATGGCCTTTTTGAGTTTCGACTGGTCATCGTTATCTACCAAAGGTAATAATTGACGGATGATTGGTTTTTGAGTCATGGTATTCACGAACTCATTATAAGCAATATAAACCGCATCAATTTTACCTTGATCATAATGATCTAACATCACTTTGACCACGCCTACTAAATCTTGAACCGCAGGATGATCACCCAAATGCTCTTGGACACCTAAAATACCGCCTCCATGCCGTTTAAAAAAGAATTTACCTTTTCGACCAATTAAACATAAATCGTGCTGGACTGCCTTTCTGCTGATGTTCCTGCATAAATCTTAATAAGCTACGGAATAAATTAATATTTAAACCGCCGCACAATCCACGATCACTGGTGACCACGATGTATCCAATCCGCTCGATATGCTTGCGGGCTTCTAAATAAGGATGATGATATTCACTGCTGCTTTGCGCTAACATGACGAATCACTTGTCGAATTTTCGTAGCATAAGGTCGTGAAGTCGCCATGCGTTCTTGCGCTTTACGCATTTTACTGGCCGCAACCATTTCCATCGCCCGAGTAATTTTTTGGGTATTTTTAATGCTGTTAATTTGCCTGCGGATTTCTCTGGTTTGAGCCATGTTTTAATACGCCTGTGTTTTTTTAAATTGCTTCACTGACCGAATGCATTTTGGCAGCGATTTCATCGGATCAACTCCGGTTTAGCATTAATTTCCGTCAATAAATCAGCATGTTGATCACGCAAGTAACTGAGTAAAGTTTCGTTAAAACCACGAACTTTTTTCAACTCAACATCATCCAAATAGCCTTTTTCAGCCACAAACCAACTGAAAGCAATTTCCGCAACGATCAGTGGGTGATATTGTTTTTGTTTTAATACTTCCATTAAACGTTGACCACGTTCCAATTGTTTACGAGTTGCTTCATCTAAATCAGAAGCAAATTGCGCAAACGCTTCCAATTCACGAAATTGCGCCAATGCCAAACGCAAGGTCCCGGCCAATTTTTTAATGATTTTAGTTTGCGCTGCACCACCCACACGAGAAACGGATAAGCCTGAATTGATCGCCGGGCGAATACCTGAGTTAAATAAATTAACGTCTAAGAAAATTTGACCATCGGTAATCGAAATTACGTTGGTGGGCACGAAGGCAGATACGTCACCCGCTTGTGTTTCAATAATCGGTAATGCAGTTAATGAACCTGTTTTACCTTTGACTTTGCCACCGGTTATTTGTTCTACATATTCTGCATTGACCCGAGCAGCTCTTTCCAATAAGCGTGAATGTAAATAAAACACGTCTCCAGGATAAGCTTCTCGACCTGGCGGACGACGCAATAATAATGAAACTTGACGATATGCCCAAGCTTGTTTGGTTAAATCATCGTAAATAATTAATGCATCTTCACCTTTATCGCGGAAATATTCACCCATCGCGCAACCTGAATAAGGAGCAATATATTGCATGGCCGCTGAATCAGCAGCACTGGCTGCAACGATGATGGTATGTGCCAAGGCACCGTGCTCTTCTAGTTTACGAACCACTGCGGCAATGGAAGAAGCTTTTTGACCGATCGCAACATAAATACATTTTACCCCAGTATCTTTTTGATTGATGATGGCGTCAATCGCAATAGCGGTTTTACCGGTTTGACGATCACCAATAATCAATTCACGTTGACCACGGCCAATGGGAACCATAGCATCAATGGATTTAATCCAGTTTGCATAGGTTGATTAACTGATTGACGGTGAATAACACCCGGAGCTACTTTTTCAATCGGAGAAGTTTCGGTAGTTTTAATGGGACCTTTGCCGTCAATCGGTTCACCTAATGCATCCACCACACGGCCTAACAATGCCTCGCCCACCGGGACTTGCAAAATACGGCCGGTGCAGCGGGCAATCATGCCTTCTTCTAAATGCTCATAATCACCTAGCACCACCGCGCCCACAGAATCACGCTCCAGGTTAAGCGCTAAGCCAAAAGTATTGTCAGGAAATTCAATCATTTCTCCAAACATCACATTATCTAAACCATAAATACGCACAATACCATCTTTTAAATTAACGATGTGCCTTCAGTACGTACCTGAGGTGCTAAATCAAATTGGCTAATCTGCGATTTAATAAGTTCGCTGATTTCGGTTGCTTTTAATTGTGTGGTCATATTCTCTCCCCCGTTATTCTTGTAAACTCATCTCGCATAGCGTCTGTAGTTTACCTTTGATAGAACCATCCATCACCCAGTTGCCGCTGCGGATCAATACACCACCGATTAAAGACGGATCTACTTGAAAATCCACCGCTACTTTCGAATTTAGATATTGGGTCAAGGATTCAGTCATTTTTTGTTGTCTGCGTTCTCATCCAGTGGATAAGCCGAAGTTACCATCACTTCCTTTAATTCTTGCTGCGCCGCAACTAAGTTTTGATAGCGACGCAAGATTTCTGGCAACACCTTGACGCGTTTTTCTGCGATTAAAATTGTTAAAAATTTTTTAATTCAGCCCGATGTTTTTCTGCTAGACTTGGATGCAATTTTTCAACAACGCGAGTAAACAACTGCAGCCATTGCTGATGCTCTACCCGAGGATTGTCCAATAAATTGTTGACTTGCACATCCTCAGCGGTAGTCGCCAAGTCTTGCAAAATTTGCTCCCACTCGTCTACGCTACGATCTGTTAAAGCCTGTTCGAAAACGGCTTTAGCGTAAGGTCTGGCAATGGTTAAATTTTCAGCCATAGTTATAATTTATCCACTAGCTCATCAATCAAGCGATCATTGCTGGCCCGATCTACTTCCCGACCTAAAATCTTTTCTGCACCGGTCACTGCAACGTCGGACATTTGTTTCAACAAATCCGCTCTAGCTTGGCTGTATTGGCGCTTAATTTCTTCTTGCGCCAATTGCACTAACCGTTCACCTTCTTGCCGCGCCTGAGTTTTGGCTTCTTCAACAATATGAACCGCGCGTTGATGCGCCTGCTCCAATATTTTGCCGGCTTCGACTTTAGTGGCTTGCATTTGATCGGCAATCTCTTGTTTAGCGACTTGCAAAGCTTGTTCGCCTTGTTCAGCAGCAGCTAAACCCGCGGCAATTTTGTCTTGACGGTCTCTCATGGCCTTCATGACGGGCGGCCAAACATATTTCATCGTAAACCATACGAATATGGCAAATGTGATCATTTGGCCCAGTAAGGTTAAATTAATATCCATTATTGAGCACCAACTACTTTAGCGATATGTTCAGAAACCGCGCCGAGGAACGGATTCTTTGCAAAAATGAAATATAAACCCATGGCAATACCAATCGCTGCAAATGCATCCACTAAAGCCGCCATTAAGAACATTCGACCCATTAACATACCGGTTAATTCAGGTTGACGAGCCACGCCTTCCAAAAATTTTCCACCGAGAATACCAAACCCTACTGCGGTTCCCAAAGCAGACAAACCAATCAACAAGGCAGCCGCTACTGAAGTTAAACCTTGCACGCTCGCGATTACACGCGCTACTTCAAGAAATTGCGAAACATCAGCCATAATTTTCTCCTCTTTGTTAAATGAAATTAATGCGTTTCTTGCGCCATATTTAAGTAAACAATTGTCAATATCATGAAAATAAATGCCTGAATTGTAATAATCAAAATATGAAAAATAGTCCAAACTGAGCCAACAACCCATTGCATCCACCAAGGCATTAATGCTATCAATAAAAAAATCAATTCTCCCGCAAATAAGTTTCCAAACAAACGTAAGGAAAGCGATAACGGTTTAACAAAATCGTCAATGAGTCTAAAAATAACATTGACCGGTAACAACCACCAACCAAATGGCCGGGATAAAATTTCTTTGCCCCAACCGCCCAAGCCTTTCGCCTTGGCATTATAAAACAAAAGCAAGATAAAAACTGTAATGGAAAGTGCAAAAGTCAGCATGGGATCGGTGGTTGGGACCGCTTTAAAATGATCGGCGCCTGCAAACCCTGCGATACGGGGAATTAAGTCTACCGGCAACAAATCCATAAAATTCATTAAGAAAACCCATATGAAAATAGTCAAGGCCAACGGTCCCACTAAACGGCTGCTGCCATGAAATGATTCTTTGACCATGCCATTAACGGATTCCAAACACAATTCTACAAAATTCTGCCATTTTCCAGGACTTTCCTGTCGCATTTTACGGGCAATCACATAAAATGAAGTTAAAAATATAACGCCCAAAAGAATGGACATGATTAAGGTATCTAAATTTAACACCCAAAAACCATGGTCAGGCCCGACCACGCCCGTTTTGACATTGATCTGCCAATGCGTTAAATGATGCTGAATATATTCAGCGCCAGTTATAGGACTTTGACTCATAATTTCCTAGTATCTGCAGTTATTTCTTAGTTCTGAGAAAAGGTGCTAGCCAAAAGCTAAAATAAGCTGCGGCATAAGCGCTCATAAAAGGTATCATTTCTACCTTTGGCCATAGCTTAGCGACCGTGATCACCAAGCCGGCGCTTAGTAGTAACTTTGTAAACTCTCCCCAGTAAAAAGCCTTTATGATTCTATTCACTTGACGAGCATGCGTTGCTGAAAAAAAACGGTGGGCAAAATACAGGGAAGGCAATATAGCCGCCAAACCTCCCAATAGTGCCGAAACAGCAGCAGAAAAACCCGCAAAAACCCAACCGATCACCAATATAAGCGCTACGCCTGCTTGCAAGCATATCAAACGATATGCAAATTGGTGAGGTAACCCGATTGTTTTCATTTAAAAGCCCGCCGCAAATGTCCGCTGCGGGCAGCATTATACTGAGCTTTGTAAAATTCTGCAACAGTTATGAGTAGTTAGCCTAGGGCTGTCTTATTCTGCCCCAGAGCACTTCATACCGCGGCTTGACCCGCGATATCTATACTGCGGTTACTCCCGCGTTTGGATCCCAGTAATCGATAAAGGCGATCAGTGATTTAGGAAATAGCGCCAGATTTCCATTCTAAATCAATTTACCTAGGAAACACTCCTATTCCTCTTGCTTCATTCGGATCATACTGAATCAATTGACGTATTGCTCCCTGATGCCCTGTTTTAGCAGCTAAACGAAAAAAACGCACTGCTTCGGTGAAATTTTTATCCACTCCAATGCCATTTTTATGGTAAAGGGCTAAATTATACTGTGCTAGCCCCAATCCTTGATCCGCAGCCAAACGATATAATCGCGCTGCTTCTTTGAGGTCTTGCTCCACTCCAGTGCCATTTGCGTAACAAGTAGCTAAATTATTTTGTGCAGGCGAGTACTTTTGATCCACAGCTAAACGATATAATCGCACGGCTTCTTTGAGGTCTTGCTCCACTCCAGTGCCATTTGCGTAACAAATGGCTAAATTATTTTGTGCTAACATATCTCCTTGATCCGCAGCTAAACGATATAATCGCACGGCTTCTTTGAGGTCTTTCTCCACTCCAATGCCATTTGTGTAACAAGAGGCTAAACTATATTGTGCAGGCGAGTACTTTTGATCAGCAGACAAACGATATAATCGCACGGCTTCTTTGCGGTCTTGCTCCACTCCAGTGCCTTTTGCATAACAATTGGCTAAATTATATTGGGCTAACCTATGTCCTTGATCAGCAGCCAAACGATATAATCGTGCTGCTTCTTTGAAATCTTTCTCCACTCCAATGCCCTTTGCGTAACAAATGGCTAAATTATATAATCGCGCTGCCTCTTTGAGGTCTTGCTCCACTCCAGTGCCATTTTCGTAACAAATGGCTAAATTATATTGGGCTAACCTATGTCCTTGATCCGCAGCTAAACGATATAATCGGACTGCTTCTTTGAAGTCTTGCTCCACTCCAGCGCCTTTTTCGTAACAAATGGCTAAAATATTTTGTGCAGGCGGATACCCTTGATCAGCAGCTAAACGATATAATCGCACCGCTTCTTTGAGGTCTTGCTCCACTCCAGTGCCATTTTCGTAACAAATGGCTAAATTGTATTGGGCTAACCTATGTCCTTGATCCGCAGCTAAACGATATAATCGGACTGCTTCTTTGAAGTCTTGCTCCACTCCAGTGCCTTTTTCGTAACAAATGGCTAAAATATTTTGTGCAGGCGGATACCCTTGATCAGCAGCTAAACGATATAATCGCGCTGCCTCTTTGAGGTCTTGCTCCACTCCAGTGCCATTTGCGTAACAAATGGCTAAATCATTTTGTGCTAACCTATGTCCTTGATCAGAAGCTAAACGATATAATCGCACCGCTTCTTTGCGGTCTTGCTCCACTCCAGTGCCATTTTCGTAACAAATGGCTAAATTATATTGTGCAGGCGAGTACTTTTGATCCGCAGCTAAACGATATAATCGCACTGCTTCTTTGAAATCTTTCTCCACTCCAATGCCCTTTGCGTAACAAATGGCTAAATTATACTGTGCTGGCGCGTCTCCTTGATCAGCAAATAATTTAAGCAAACATACCGCTTCATTAGAATATGATTCTAATTGCTTTAAACTGTCTTTTCTCATGTATTAATCCCTTTTATCAAAAGATTATTATTTTTATTTAGAAACAAAAATCAAAAATTTTCGAAAGTATATCATAAGTTCTAGAACTGAAGTTTGCGAATGATATCATTTTATGATATTATGATGATATCATTATTTAATATCTCTGAGTGTAAAATGAAGAGTATCCATGTCCGAAAAATTGATAGCGCTTTGATGGCGCAGCTAAAACAAACTGCCCTGACTCAAAAAGTAAGTATTAATACCCTGATTTTATCTCTTTTACGGTATGGACTAGGTCTCCCCAACCAACGTAAACTGCCTGTTTATAACGATTTGGACTCGCTGGCTGGAACTTGGAATAACCAAGATTTAAAAGAATTTAAAAAAAATGTCTCCGGCTTTGAAAAAATAGATAAGGAATTATGGCGATGAACCAGGTGCTCCTGGACACCAGTGCTTATGCTGCATTTAAAACAAATAATGACGTTGTAGTTGAAATAGTTCGTCATGTTGACAGCTTAAGCTTTAATTCAATCATACTGGGAGAACTGCTGGGTGGCTTTGCTCATGGCAGTAAAGAAGAGCAAAACCGCAAAGAACTAGCGCAATTTATTAATAACCCCCGAATAACGATTTTTTCGATTACAGAAAATACCGCAAAATATTATGCAATTATTTATGCAAACTTGCGCAAAAAGGGTTTACCCATTCCCACAAATGATATTTGGATCGCCGCAACTGCTTTAGAACACGGCTTGATGTTGTGTTCCTTTGACAAGCACTTTTTGCAAATAGAAGGTCTGTTGATGTGTAAGAATATGGCTGATTTAGTGCTTTGAAGCAACCGGCTGATTGGTAAACTGGATATCCGGAGCACTCGGCCCATGTGCCAAAGGTGTGTATTGTACGCCTGGTGCGAGCGCATCGGCACTCGAGACATAAAACCAATCTGGATGCTGGTAGTTATACTGATCTATATTAAAAATAAAATTACCCAGTAAATTTTTATTTGAGAAGAAATTACAACCTATTTGACCACTGGTAGAAAATAACCATGCCAAATCAACTCTTCGTGTAGTATTGGTAGTTAATAGTGGTTTTCCCTCTTTATATTGTTTTGAAACCGGGTGATTGGCGCAATAAACTTGCACCGGCGTTTCCGTGCTCACCAACAATGCGCCACCGGCGTCTGCACCGGACGCGAAGAGTGTTACAAATATTAACGCAAGATTATTTCTTATCATTTTGGAAACTATCCTTATGTGGTTTCCTGTATTTATTCTATATGAATCATCCATTTTTCCACAAGGGCCAGCAACTCCCGCTGAACGGGAATTGCCTCCCGGTTTTGATCCCCCATCAGGTAAGGAAGCGTATTCAGCGAAAACATCATGCAAATGTTCACGAGGCTGACCGCTGCGGCGGTAAGTCAGGATGCAGTTGCATAGATTAAGGTGGTTTTAAGAAAATTCCGGTATAATTGTAAGCTCATGACTAATTTAGAGACCAGACATTGTTTCTCTTGCGGTGGGAAGGCCATAACCCGTTTTGTGGAAGGGAGAAATCGCCATACCTGCGAGAGCTGTAATAATATACTTTATGCAAATCCCAGCCCGGCATCGGCTGTCTTGTTGATCCAACAAGGCCGGATTTTGCTGGTAAAACGGGCACTTGAGCCTCAAAAAGGCTTTTGGGCGCTTCCCGCGGGATTTCAAGAATCTGACGAGACGCCAGAAGCCGCAGCCAGACGAGAAATGTATGAGGAAACCGGCCTCATTGCCGGAAAGCTTCAATTGTTCGATTTGGTATACAATGACCACAACCCCTTAAAACCAGTAAATGTAGCCGTTTTCTTAGCTGAAGAAGCTCAGGGAAATCCGGTAGCTGGAGATGACGTCAGCGAACTTGGCTTCTTCCCAGTTGACCAATTACCCCAACGTCTGGCCTTCAACTACATTCAAGAATGCCTTATTCGTCTCCCCCTCTTACAATCCGCAAAATAAAAACTACCTGCTATACTTCAAGAAGACTATGTTTTAATTTTAAACAGCTAACAAAAGGAATAGTTTATGAAAAAATATATAACTAAAATTACTCAAGCATCTTTAGGGATATTAGCGCTTGGGTCTTTTAGCCGGCTGCGTTTATACCCCCTATGCCGGTTATTATTCCACAGGTTATTACGCCAGTCCGCGTTACTCTTACAGCGGCTATTATGATGGTTATTATGGTAACAGATGCGGCTACTATGGCAGTTGCTATTCTAGCGGCACTTATTATTATCACTATAATACCAGCCCATATTATTCTTCTGGTTATTACGGTTGGGGCGGTGTTGGTGTTGGCACTAGCCTCTGGTGGTAATTTTTTCACCAAAACAAAAAAAGGGCGGTATTTTTGCCGCCCCCTTTTTTAGGTCATCCCTGACCGATATCCGTTCCCTGGAAACTGGTCCCTGATTCCATCCCTGAAACTGAGTGACAAATAATCTAGCAGATTTTTTTCATTTTCTAGCACGGCTCTATAGATTTTTTATTTGGAATTTTAATCTTTTTAAAAAATATTTTTTTAAAATCAAAAAGTTATCAAACTTTAGATGTCGAAAAAGAGAAATCTCCTTATACGTTTAGAGTGTTTGCTTGCAACTAATTTAGAAAATTTCTCACTTCCTAATCTAGGGTTTCTTTGTAACGACGGACTGCGATGGTCATCACGATGACGATAAAAAGCAGCAAGGGCCAGAGTTGAGGAAGTATATCTGATATCCCATTCCCTTTTAATAATATTCCTCTGACGATATTGAGAAAATGAGTTAATGGCAAACAATTGCCAATGACTTGCGCCCAAATTGGCATGCCATGGAAAGGAAACATAAACCCTGACAGTAACATGGACGGTAAAAAAAAGAAAAAAGTCATTTGCACGGCTTGAAGTTGATTTTTGGCCACGGTGGAGAATGTTAAACCCACCGCCAAATTGGCAAAAATAAAAGGCAATGTGGCCAGTAACAATAATAAAATACTACCCTCATGCGGCACGCCAAAAATAACAATGCCGGCCAAAATAATTAAAAATTGCTGCACATATCCAACCATAATATAAGGGATGATTTTACCAATCATTACTTCAATAGGCCGGACTGGTGTAGCCAACAAACTTTCCATAGTACCCCGCTCCCGCTCACGGGTAATGGCCAAGCCGGTAATCATCACCATGGTCATGGTAAACACGACTCCCATTAAACCAGGAACGATATTATATTGACTTATCCCTTCAGGATTGTATCTCTGTTGAACCACTAAATTAAATGGCTGGGGATCGGGAATGAGATAACTTAAACCACGACTTAATTCCCGATTAAAAACGGTGGTAGCTAAATTGCTTAAAGCGGCTGTGGCATTACCTGTCGCTACGGGATCCGTGGCGTCAGCAATCACTAATATATCGGGTTTATCCCCATGAATGAGTTCGCGGGAAAAATCCTTAGGAATTTGCACTATAAATTGCACTGAGCCGCGCGCTAAGCGTTTTTCAGCCCCATGTTCAGTGACATTAGAATATTTGATGTAAAAATACTGGCTATTTTGTATGGCGCTGACAAAAGCTCGAGTTAACGGGCTGTAATCACCGCTGATTACCGCTGTCGGCAAATATTTAGGATTGGTATTGATGGCGAAACCAAACAAAATCAATTGAATGAATGGTAAACCGATCATCATGGCAAAAGTGAGGCGGTCCCGCCGCATTTGAATAAACTCTTTTACGATCATGGCCTTTAAACGAACCCAAGAAATACCCCAATTTTTCATGCAAATGTATCCTTCGCTTGGGTCATCAAATGCATAAAAACATCCTCCAAACTCGGTTGCACTTGGCGGCATTGGTAATTAGACTGACAAAACGGCTCCATCGCTGCAGCCAGCCGTTCTGCATTTCGACCAGCTGACATGCAAGGCTAGACCAAAGGGGGCTACTTGGCTGACTTCCGGCAATGTACGTAATTTTTCTGCCAAAGCGGCTAAATGGGGGCCTTTAATTTGCCAAGTGTTGATTTTGGCATGAGCAATGACTTCCGTTATAGTCCCGGAAACTAATAATTTTCCGTAAGCGATATAAGCCAAGCGATGGCAGCGCTCTGCTTCATCCATGTAATGAGTACTGACTAAAGTGGTGACCCCTTCTGTTGATAAGCGATGTATTTCCTCCCAAAATTCGCGACGCGCTTTGGGATCTACACCTGCGGTTGGCTCATCCAATAAAAATAATTTGGGTCGATGAATGGTTGCGGCCGCTAAAGCCAAACGTTGTTTCCAGCCGCCCGATAAATTACCGGCCAGTTGTTTTTGGCGTTCGTGTCCTATACCTAATCGGTCGATACTGGCTTGCACCGCTTCTTCTCGAGGATGTAAGTCGTACATGCGCGCCATAAAATCTAAATTTTCATAAACGGATAAATCACCGTATAAACTAAATTTTTGCGTCATGTAGCCAACATTGCGTTTTATCAATTTGGCTTCAGTGCGGATGTTGTAGCCTAAACAGCTACCCTCGCCTGCGTCTGGTGTCATCAATCCACAAATCATTCGGATGGTAGTCGTTTTGCCGCTACCGTTAGGACCTAGAAAGCCGTAGATTTCTCCTGCTTTGACTTGCAAGGAAACATTGTCAACCACAGGTTTACCATAAAATTCTTTACGTAAATGGGCTACATCAATGATGTGATCAGAATTCACATTAACATCTTTCATAGTTACTCAAGGAAAACTTCAACAGGTTCGCCAGGATTGAGTTGAATTCCTTTTTTTTCAACTTTGTCCGAATCAAAACCAGCCTCCACTTCGTAGACCAGTTTAGAGCGGGCGCTGCGGCTATAAATAATGGGGGGCGTAAATTCCGCAGAAGGTGAAATATAGGTGATTTTAGCAGTTATTCCACTCTGGCAATGATCACATTTGACTTGCACTTTTTGGCCTATTTTTATAGAACTTAAACTCGGCTCATCCACAAAAAATATCACTTTAATATCATTCGGCGCCAAGATGGAAAGAACCGGCTGATTGGGAGCCACTTGCTCTCCGACACGATAATAAGTATCAAATACTTTTGCATTCACTGGCGCAGTGATACTTTTTTGTTGTAAATTCCATTGTGCTCTTGCTAAATTGCCTTTGGCATTTTCCAATTGCGCTTGTAATGCTTTAATTTGATCTTCGCGAGCAGATAATTTTCCGGTCACTAAATTCGCCTGCACTTGTTGTAAGCTGGCTTCGGCAATTTTTAAATTTTCAGTAGCCTGGTCTAATTGGTATTGCTCTACAGCGTTTTTCTTCACCAATTCCTGTTTTCGAGCCAGATCTTTTTTGGCATATTCCACTTGCGCTTGCGCTTGCGCCATTTGCGCCGAAGTGGCTTGCAATTCCGAAGGACGCTGACCCTTCATTTTATCAGCTAAATCCGCAGTGATTTGATTGACTGTAGCTAAGGCGGTCTGAACGTCATAAGTTTCGGGATCAGATTGCAGTTGGAATAAAGGATCGCCTGCTTTCACAGACTGGCCTCGTTGTGCAGACAATGCCGTCAATCTGCCGCCAACCGGCGAAGAGAGATAAGTCAACCTTCCCTCTACATATCCCAAATAACTAGGGCGATGACAAGCTGTAAGGCTCAGTAAAAAACCTACGGCCAAAGCCAATTTTAATGCTGTAATTCGCATATATATACTTATTGAATGTGAGATAAAATCCCGGTTAACTCATCCAGATTGTGATAATGTATCACAATCTTACCCTTACCCTGAGCATTATGGCGAATAGTCACTTTTGCTCCTATTTTTTCAGCTAAATTCTTTTCGGTTTCTAAAGCAACTACCGCTTGGCTTGCTGGTTTCTTTGAAGGTGTATTATCGAGATACCGTTGCACCAATGCTTCTGTTTCTCGAACCGATAAATTTTTTTGAATCACTATCTGAGCACATTCGCTTTGAGCTTCACCAGTCAATGTTAATAACGCCTTGGCATGGCCCATCTCTAAACGGCCCTCTATTAACCCATTTTTTACATCGTCATTTAATTGCAACAAACGCAACAAATTGGTAATGGTTGAACGGGATTTGCCAATGGCTTGCGCCACCGCTTCATGAGTTAACTGAAATTCCTGTAATAAACGTTGAATCGCTTGAGCTTCTTCTAAAGCATTTAAATCCTGTCTTTGAATATTTTCTATCAGACCAAACGCCACGGCGGTTTGATCGGAAATATCGCGGATAACTACTGGTATTGTTTCTAAGCCAGCCAATTGTGCTGCTCGCCATCGGCGTTCTCCAGCAATAATTTCATACCGGTTGTTGGCTTTAGCCCGTACGATCAATGGCTGTATCAGACCTTGAGCGCGTATCGATTGAGCCAACTCTTCCAAAGCTGCTTGGTCGATATGCCGACGTGGCTGGAATTCACCGGGAGATAACGAATAAATAGGTAAGTGGTGCAGCTTATCTACGGCAGCAGATTCTGGTTCAATCATCGCTGCAGACACAGGAGTGCTTACTCCACCCAGCAATTCGTTTAGGCCCAGTTCACTTAAACCTTTACCTAATTTTTTCATGCGATTAAAACTCCCATGCCCTGCCTTCGCAAAATCTCCCCCGCTAACGCCAGGTATGCGGTTGCGCCTTGCGATCGTTTATCATAAGCCATAACCGGCAACCCATGACTGGGCGCTTCTGCTAGACGGACATTGCGGGGTATCACTGTGCGATAAACTCTGTCTCCAAAATGCGCCAATAGCTGCTCAGAAACTTCTACCGTCAGGCCGTTGCGGCCATCATACATGGTGCGTAATAAACCCTCAACCTGCAGACTAGGATTAGAAGAACGACGAATATGTTCGATACTGCTTAACAAGCTGGTTAATCCTTCCAAAGCGTAATATTCACATTGAATAGGCACCAACACACTGTGTGCGGCCACTAAAGCATTGACTGTTAGCATATTAAAAGAAGGCGGACAATCTATTAAAACAAATTCATACCGAGAACTTAGCGGCGCTAAAGCACCTTTTAACACATCATCACGATTTTCGGTGCGTAACAATCTTACTTCAGCGACTGTTAAATCACCATTTGCCGGCAATACGTCAAAATTCCAAATTGTTTTTTGTATCGCCTGCGCCGCAGCGCATTCTCCCAACAATACCTCGTTTGCAGACTCGGTTAATTGCTGCTTGTCGATGCCACAACCTACGGTGGCGGATCCCTGAGGGTCTAAATCTACTAAAAGTACTTTTTGTTTAGTAGCGGCTAGCGAAGCAGCTAAGTTAACTGAGGTAGTCGTCTTCCCTACCCCGCCTTTTTGATTGGTGATGGCAATAATTTTAGCCACAGAAACTCCTCATGAAATTTGTTTATTTTATCAGATTTTTGACCAGCACGCAGCAATCCGTATCCAACTTCCCCCTTTGAAAAAGGGGGATTGAGGGGGATTTTTTGAACCAAAAATCCAAGTCTATTCTAAAAATCCCCCCTAACTCCCCTTTGTCAAAGGGGGGAAATATTGGCCAGAGCGGGCACTATCACTAAGTGACGTGGGTTGGGGATGCCAGGGATATAAAAGTTATGAACAATGGCCGCCGGATGAAACTGCTTTAATTGCTCGTATTGATGCTCGCTTTGCATGAAGAACCAAAATCCTTGTGAATCGAGTAAATGACGCGTTTTGGACATGACTTCGGTGATAGCGCCGACCGCACGGACTACAATGAGGTCAAATTTTTGTGCTGGATGCCATTGTTCCGCGCGCGCCTGCACCACAGAGATATTGGGTAATGACAACACCAATTTAGCTTGGTTTAAAAAGCTGGTTTTTTTGCCATTACTATCCAACAAAGTCCAATGGACCTGAGGTAAATAGACTGCCAGTGGGATTCCCGGAAACCCTGCGCCGCTGCCAACATCTAATACTGTTTTCCCAACAATATAGGGACTGATCGCTAAACTGTCGAGTAAATGATGAGTAATCATTTTTTGGTCTTCAGTGATAGAAGTTAAATTATAGCTGCGGTTCCACTTTTTCAATAATTCTAAAAATTCCAGCAGTTTTTGTTGGGATGCTTTATCTAAAGATAGATTTAAAGACTTTAACCCTTCTGAAAAATACGTGGCGATAGGTTCATTCATGCATTTATGATATAATTGAAAACTCCCATGATTCAAGAAAATATTTCTCTCAAAAATTTAAATACCTTTGGTATCGATGCCAAAACTCACTATTTTTGTGAAGTGAATACCTTGGCGGATATACAAACCATTTTGTGCGCTCAGCATTGGCGCGATGTACCCAAACTGGTATTAGGAGAGGGCAGTAATATCCTTCTAACACAAGATTTCCCGGGTTTAGTAATGAAAATGCAAATTCCCGGCATTCAAGTAATCCGGGAAAATGAAGACCATGTGTGGATAAATGCTGGAGCAGGGGAGAGTTGGCATAATTTAGTATTGTTCTGCTTGGAAAACCAATATGCCGGAGTAGAAAATTTGTCATTAATCCCAGGGACAGTGGGGGCGGCGCCTATGCAAAATATTGGTGCTTATGGCGTAGAATTGACCCAAGTATTTGATAGTTTACGCGCCGTTCGTATCAGTGACGCCGTTATCCACGAGTTTAAGCATGCCGACTGTCATTTCGGTTATCGAGAAAGTGTTTTTAAGAATCAGTTTAAAAATCAATACATTATTGCCGATGTTACCTTACGTTTAAATAAAAAACCGGTATTTCATATAGAATATGGCGCTTTGAAACAGGTACTAGCAGAAAAGAGCATAGAAACGGAAATAAATATAAGAAAGATCAGTGACGCCGTCATTAAAATTCGCCGCGAAAAATTACCTGATCCCAAGGTGATCGGCAATGCCGGCAGTTTTTTTAAAAACCCTGTGGTCAGTAATAAACAATTCCATTATTTACATTCGCAGTATCCGGAATTGCCACATTATCTGATTGATCAAGACCACTATAAAATTCCAGCCGGATGGCTCATTGAACAATGCCATTGGCGCGGTCGTCGTTTCGGCAATGTCGGTGTACACCAGCATCATGCCTTAGTATTAGTCAATTACGGTGGTGGATCAGGAAAAGAAGTCCATCAGCTCGCCCAAGCTATTCAAGACTCTGTAAAAGGAAAATTCGCCATTGAAATCCAGCCCGAAGTAAACATTGTTTAATATAAATATCTTCTTTCCTCTATGCTAAACTTAGTTATATATACGAAAAAAGATGAAAGGGGGATATTTTATGAAACACAACCTATTGAAAATATTGGCCCTTGCAGCTGTATTAGGCTTTTTACCCTCATCGGGGTTAGCTTATTACACCACCTGCACCTCGCCTTATCATTGTTACCATTGCTGGCGGGATAATTGGGGCAATAGACATTGTCATCGGATATATCATCAACATTACTACAATAATTACTATAATAACTACGACTATGGATATTATCCATATTCCGATTATGGCTATGGTTACTATGGATATTATCCGGGCTGGTATGGCGGCTATGGATATTACGGAGACAGGAACTACTACTCTACCAATAATTATTATCAATCGTCACCTCAACCCACCAATTTTGGCGGAATGCATCATGAAGGCTATGGCGGTTACGGCTATGGTCATGGAGGAGGAGGCATGTATGGCCATGGTGGCGGAGGCGGTATGATGGGAGCTCCACATGGTGGCGGTGGTATGGGAGCCCCGCACGGTGGTGGCGGTATGGGAGCTTCCCATGGAGGGGGTGGAGGTCATGGTGGTGGAGGCCACAGATAAACCAACCGATACTTTGTCCATTAAAACCTGCCCCTGGCTATGCCGGGCAGGTTTTTTTTGGGCGGCAATTGCTGTTAAATTGGCACTAAGTTTGCTAACTGTAGCGCCAACACCATTCCATAATAACTATGTTCATTATTGACGTTCATATAACCAATGAGTCCTAAACCAAAATTGGCGACGGGTGTCCAGAACGCTTGCATTTCAATGGGGACCCCTAAAACAGTTTTGTTATCATTTTCACGTAAGAAATTATTTTCAAAAAAAACTGGACCAGCCCCTATACTGGCGGAAAGAAAACCATTGGCATTTCGGGTAATTAGCCCATACATCAGGCCTATATCATAGTAATCTCCACCAATAAAATCAGCCCCTGCAGATCGTAATGTGACAATCTGATGCTTGGTTGGCTGAATATTGGTGCTGACATCGAAGCCTGGATTAACTGGATCGTTGGAACCAAAACCGGTGGTTAAGCCACCTCCGACATTGATCCACCAGGGATGTTTATATTCGGCAATCAGGGCCTGCTGTGACAAAGAAGAGGTGATATTCACTGTTGCCGCCGTAACATTTACGGTATTGGCGTTGACTGTGGCGGTGTCGGCAATGGCTAAGGCTGAATAGCTCAAAACAAGCCCTATTAAAAAAATAAGTTTTTTCTTCATATGTAAGTTCCGGATATTCTGATATTTTATTAATGTATTAAATATACTATCATAGTTATTGCTAAATTTCAATCTCTTTTCACCTTTACTAAGGTTCCTTAGTAGAAACGATACAAGCAGTCGCTCTTGACTTATCAGCAAGATAAAAATGCCGGCAATCGCCTTTTTGTAATAAAATTTTTAAATTGGCTGGGATATCAGCAGTCGTTACATCTGGCATGATAATATATAAATGATTTTTTATTAATGGCTGGTCAAAAAAATGTTCTTTCAAGTAGGAATAAGTAGGTACTCGAGCCGAAGAAACTGTATTCACAGACCATTGCGCTTGTCCCGCCCAAAGTAAAAAAAATTGATATCTTTTTACATCCCCTGAATACTTTTCAACAAAGGGAAAAATATCCATGGCCACCACGGAAGGATATAAAGCCTGCCAATTTTGAAAATTCAGCGTTGCCGGTTGTTCAGTCATTTTTTTTTGAAAATTGAAATTATTTTGCACGTCCAACCACTGCAACAACAAACAACTTAATAAAATAAATGCAGCCGCAGTTTGATTTTGCCAACGCAGCAAACCTACTATCGCTACAAAAAGTAATAGATAGCCAACAGGCCAAAAGAACCGTCCGCTGCCTTGAAAAACTGATATAATGTGAACCATTCTCGTGGAAAACTTAATTTCCATGATTTTATAAGGACCAAAGTAAATTTTATTCGAAATTGCAAACAGTAAAAATAACACCATTAAAATAGTGAGTGCCGGAAAGCGTTTTGGTAAGCTCATGAACCATTTGATTTGGACGGCAAAAACTATAATTAAAATTAAGATAAGGCCGAGACCCAAATAATTATATCCTTCATATTGTCCGGTGGTTCCGTAGGTACAAGGTAAAGAAAATTTTCCACCACAAACAGGAGCCAACAAATTCATTGAAAATAAGCCAAAACCTTCGGCTCCATGAACATTGAAATAACCGAATACAGTAAAAGTAACTAGTAATATAATCAGAGAAAACAAAAAAGAGATAAAGCAGTATTTAAATTCTTTTTGTCTAAAACCCCAATCTATTAAAAAAACTAAATAGATAGGATAAGTCATAGCAAACAAGTATGGATGGATCAATAAAGAAATGATACTGATTAAAACTAAAATTACAGAATAAGATATGAGTTTTTCTTCTTTCATACCTGAAAAATAAGCACAAAACGCTAGCATGATCAGACCTTGAGTCAATAAAGAAGTATGAGGAAAACGCAAAGTCAATTCAGGAACGAGTAGGGCAAAACCTACAGCAACAAAAGTAGCCAGTAGGCTCTTAAACCCCAAAACTCTAATCAAGGCTGCTGCCGAAAATGCCTGTAACAAATAGGCTAAAGCATGCCACCAACCAAAATATTGAAACCCTTGAGGTAACCATTGGCGAAAAATTTTTAAAATAACCGCTGCCAATGGAATGCTATCCGTCATCACTATACTAACACCTTGGGGGTAATTGAGCTTTTGGGTATAAGTCAGTGGAAAGCGCCATTGATCATATCGATAGAACAACCATCCGGAAAGGTGTTGGCCTGGATCTAAAGTTTCGAAGAAAGCAGCATGTCCTTTTAAAAAATCACTGGTGAACAAAAACCAAATAAGTAGAACTGCCATTAACAAAGCCAGTAAATAACTTTGCCAAGCACTTCGATTTCTAAAAATGAATTCTTTCATAGAAACCAAACCTCAGAAAACATGAGTTATTCATTTTAAATTAGAATTTATAAAAACACAATAATTTATTTTCCAATGCAAAAACTGCCGAAAATTTTTCCTAATAAATCATCGGCGCTAAATTCACCGGTGATTTCATTTAATGCTTGTTGGGCTTGGCGCAAATCTTCCGCCAGTAATTCAGCAGCCTGATGTTCTTTTAATTTTCTCTTTCCTTCCATTAAAAATTGTAAGGCCGATTCCAGAGCAGTGATATGGCGGCGTCTTGCTATAAATACACCTTCTGTATGTGTGGAATAACCAACCAGTTCCTGTAAATGAGTTTTTAGCAAATCCATTCCTTGTTGGAATTTCGCAGATAATGAAATAATTGTGTATTCAGCCATGGTTTTTTTGCTTGGTTGTTCATCTAATAGATCAATTTTGTTCCTGATTAAAACTTTGGGAATTTTTCTATCTATTTCAAAATCTAATTTTAAGATAGGTTCTTGGCTGGCGTCAGTAATCCATAGAATTACATCGGCTTGCTGCATAGCTGAATGGGTACGGCGAATGCCTTCTTGCTCAATTACATCAGTGGTTTCTCTTAGCCCCGCTGTATCTACCACATGTACCGGCATTCCATCTACATGAATCAATTCTTTAAGAATATCACGGGTAGTACCTGGGATATCAGTCACAATCGCAGAATCTCGGCCACTTAAATTATTCAGTAGACTGGATTTACCTGCATTGGGTTTTCCTACTATGACCGCTGTAATACCTTCTCGCAATAAAGCGCCTTGAAAAGCAGAGGAGTGAACAGACTTTACGGTTTGAATAAGTAAAGTCAGTCTTTGATAGGTATCACTCTCGCTAATAAAATCAATTTCCTCAGTAGGAAAATCAATGGCCGCTTCGACGAAAAGTCGCAATTGTACCAGCTCTGATACAGCGGCTTGGACTTGCCGGGAAAATTCACCTTGTAAAGATTTTAAAGCTGAGCGCGCGGCCTGTTCAGATCCAGCATCGATTAAGTCGGCAATCGCCTCTGCCTGGGTTAAATCCATTTTGCCATTTAAAAATGCTCTTTCGGAAAATTCCCCGGCGCGAGCGTGGCGAGCTCCAGCGGCAAGTACTTCCCGCAACAACATATCCAGGATAACCGCCCTCCATGCCCCTGTAATTCCAGTACATCTTCACCAGTAAAAGAGCGAGGTGTAGAATAAAAAATAGCAATTCCTTGGTCTACCATCTGTTGGGAGCGATCAAAAAATGGGAGGTAAACAGCTTCTCTTGGACTAGGAACATAACCTAAAATGGTGATTGCAATTTGACGAGCCTGTGGCCCTGAAATTCGGATAATACCCACACCGCCTCGTCCAGAAGGGGTAGCAATTGCAGCGATGGTATCAACATTACTTTTCCGCAACCTTATTCCTCTGTTTTGCACTTAATTTCTTAGGAGATTTTGTTTTTCGTTTCTGATACGTTTTCATGATATACCATTGCTGTAAAATACTGGCGCAATTATTTACTAACCAATACAGCACTAAACCCGCAGGAAAAGATAAAAAGAATACGGTGAAAACAACGGGTAAAAGCATCATCATTTTTGCCTGTGCTGGATCGGGAGGAGGGGGACTCAGCTTTTGCTGTAAAAGCATACTTAAACCCATCAATATGGGTAATACATAGTAGGGATCATGCACAGATAAATCTCTTATCCAAAAAATAAAAGGAGCTTGTCGTAACTGCACACTTTCTATCAATACGTAATATAAGCGCTATAAATACCGGTATTTGAACGATGGATGGTAAACAACCTCCGAGAGGATTAATTTTTTCTTTTTTATAAAACTCCATGGTAGCCCGGCTTAAAGCTTGCTTGTCTTCACCATACCGGTCTTTCAAAGCTTGTAACCGCGGTTGAATTTCGCGCATTTTTGCCATGGATGTATAACTTTTTTCAGACAATTTATAAAATAATAATTTAATCAGTAGCGTTGTTATGATAATGGACCAACCCCAATTTTTAACCAAAGTATGCACATGGTCCATCACCCAAAAAATGACTTTAGAAAACATCCACAACCAGCCATAATCTATGGTGAGATCCAGTCCTTTTGCCAATTTTTTCAGTTCATCCGGCAGTTCCGGGCCGACATAAAACATCGATTTTTGGCTAACTGTTGCATTGGGAGCTATTTGTAATTGAGGGCCGACATAGCCCAGAGTATAAGTGTTGTCAGTCACACTGCTGTAAAAATGGCTAGATTGATTAGAGGGAGGAATCCAAGCGCTTAAAAAATAAGGTTGCTGCATGGCAATCCAACCACCTTGCACATTTTGATTAACCTGCTCACTGTTTAATTTTTTAAAAGCCAGCTTCTGATAAGGTTTATCAGGTGTAGAAATCGCCGCACCATCGTAAGAACGTGAATGTTGTGAACCTTTTGGAGGCACATTTTTTCTAACCATTTGCTGATAAATATTCCCTAACCAAGTATTACTTCCTTTATTGTTTAATTGATACTCAACTCCAATATTGTACTTTCCACGTTCAAATAAGTAAGTCTTAGTCACCTGTACACCAGAAGCTGTAGCGCCAGTTAAAGACACAGCGAGAGTTTTTTGGCCTTCAGCTAACCTATATTGGATTTTATCCGTGTGATATTGAATAGTTTCAGTTTGCGCCGCATTATTTGTTTTAAGTCCGGTTTGAGCTAAATATAGAGAATTGGGATCAGATTCTAATATTGGCATGGGTAGGAGCGGTTTATTCAAAGTCTCATAATACTTTAATAACTTAGCATCTACTAAATCACCCCCTGTGGCGCTGATGTTAACATCCAAAACATCTGTTTTCACATTGATTAAACCCGAGGGGTTTGCAGCCGGAAGAGGTACGTTGCTGGGAGGAGGCGCCGTGTTAACATTGCCCGCACTTTGGGCAGGGGAGGTGGTGTAAGAAGGTGGCACGAATGATTGCTGGGTGCTGGAAGATGTATTAGTACTGGCAGGGGCAGGGTTGCTCGGATGCTCTTTATCCCAGGCATTCCACAATAAAAACCCAACCAAAGCAACCGCAGCGTATAAGACTATCCTACGAATTAAAGCGAAATTAAGATTCTTAAAGTTCATTACTCTTTCCTTCATTTAGGACCGGGTCATAACCCCCAGGATGGTAAGGATGACATCGCAAAATTCGCCAAACAGTCAATGCTAAGCCTTTGGCCATACCCAGTTTTAATATGGCTTCTTGAGAATATTCTGAACAAGAAGGGTAAAACCGGCAACGGTTACCTAACCAGGGGCTAATAAAATATCGATAACCCGATATTATAGCGATTAAGCCTCTTGATACTAAGCTATAAGTTTTAAAAACAAATTGTCTAAACATTGCCGTAACTCAAATTTACTAGCAGCCTGCGCCGCCTGACGCGCCACCATTACGATGTCATAACCAGGTAGTTTCGATTGAAAGTGGCGAAAACTTTCGCGTATTTGCCGTCTTATCCGGTTGCGAGTAATTGCTAAACGGCATTTTTTTTTAGCTACTATAATGCCTAATCGCGAATACAACAATTCATTAGAGAGGTAATAACACACATAATACTTCCCTAATACACTCTGTTCTTTAGATAGCACTTGTTGAAATTGATTTTCTTTAAGTAACCGAAATTGCTTAGGAAAAGCATTATTGTCAAACACTTAAACGTTTTCTACCTTTGGCGCGCCGTGCATTAAGCACTTTTCTGCCGCCGACAGATTGCATTCTGGCACGAAACCCGTGAGTACGTTTGCGGTGA
The DNA here is from genome assembly GCA_963795715.1 of uncultured Pseudomonadota bacterium. Lineage (GTDB taxonomy): Bacteria > Pseudomonadota > Gammaproteobacteria > Coxiellales > Coxiellaceae > JAFEDN01. Next base: position 450,063 of record CAWCIY010000003.1, on the reverse strand, counting down.
AGGTTACTGGGTTGATATGTTCTCATCATAAATTTATCCTCCGAAACGACTAATAATAAACAAATTTGTTTTTCGAGTCAATGTTTAAATATTGAGCAGTAAAAGAGATCCCGCTTCAGCGGGATCTCTTACTTCCTGGTTTAGATACCGAGCTCCAGCAAAGCTGGAACTCGGTAATGAAGGGAAAGGTCGCTCCGCTCTCCTCTCCCTTGCGATCCCTCATCAGTATGGGTTTTTTTTTGTAAGAAAATGTGCAGGCTTGATTTTAATTGGTAAATCGGACTTATATAATAAATATTATTTAAATACTTGTTGTTGTTATTAGCAGTGGCAAATACTATGGATAATTGACAAATTTGAAGTAATATAAAGTATTTAGCTTAGGGAGAACTACTTACTTTTTTTGTGGATATCCTTTTAGTATTCTTTGAATAAAAGTGAGCTTTCCCTCTATAGTTGTTTTTATTAAAAGTTATACCACAATTATCCCCAGGATATGGTATAGTGTGGACATGGTCTGATCGGGTGATTAATAGGATAGTCATATGAAAAAATACACCAATATTTTATTAGCCGTTGAACTAGATCCAAAATCTGATTCAAGGGTTTTGAAAGAAGGACAGATGTTTGGCGAGCATTACAATGCTCCGATCACGCTATTGAACGTAGTGGAGCATCTGAGTAATTATGGCGCTGCTTATGGGGTTTCAGCAGGAATTGATATTGAAGAGATTTTGATAAATGAGGCCAAAATCACTATGCGTAAGCTGGGAGATAAATTAAATGTCCCAGAATCTAGGCAACTCGTAAAAGTAGGCCCAGCTGCTCAAGTGATTATTGATGTAGCTAAAGAAAGAAATATTGATTTAATAGTGTTAGGAAGCCATGGCCGGCATGGGGTTAGATTATTATTAGGCTCGACCGCCAATGGTGTATTGCATGGCGCCCATTGCGATGTGCTGGCAGTACGACTAAAAGATTAATATGTAAGCAAAATCTTGCAGATACGGTCTTCGGTGTTTTTATAAGCTCGATGCGTGTCTTCCAACCCGTTAGTCATGATAACAAATACTAATAATCCATGTTTGCGAGATTTCGCATAGCCCGCTAAAGCACTAACGCCAGAGCCTCGCATGGTGCCTGTCTTGGCATGAATAACATCTCCCTTTGCAAAAGCGATTAATCTTCCCCGTAAAGTCCCATCTTGGCCTGCAATAGGAAGCGCGTTCCAAATGTCGGTCTGAATTTTAGGATTTTGGTAGGCGTAATGTAACAGCTTCGCTAATTGATGAGGTGTGACAAGATTGTATTTGGACAAACCAGAACCATCAAATAAATGTATTTGATTAAAATCGATTCCTGCTGGTGTACCTAAAATTTGTTTAACAGCATTTAAACCGTTTTGCCAGGTTCCTTGACTTTGATAATAAACCCCCCCAATTTGTTTTAATATCGAATTAGTATAGAGATTATCAGAGTCTTTGAGCATTTCTCTGATAATCCAGTTGAGAGGAGGAGATTGATGTAATGTGAGCACTACTGAATTGGCAGGTGCAGGTTTTATTTCAATGGCTGCAGAAAAGCCAATGTTGTTTTTTTTCAATGTTTCAGCAATAAGTGCTTCAGCATAAGCGATGGGGTCTCTTAAAGCCAAAGCATAATATTGTTTGCTGGGTTGTCTGGCAACGCAACCGTGCATGTGATAAGTATTATTGCTATCACTGTAAACCGATAATAAACATTCGGCTTTTCTTGGACTGGTGACAGTATTATTTTCCACACGCACTACCCCTGGTGGCACTGTCGTCGAAACTGCCGCGGGTTTACCGGGCTGAGAAGGAGATAAAATAATGGCGAAACGGTTTTCATTGATAATCACAGCGTTTAAAGGCGCTGCATAGCCAAAAATAAGATCGTGCAGCAGCCATCCGGGTGCATAAGCGGCAGAACCGTAGGAAGTGTTGTCTAAATAAACGTGTCCGTTGATTTGGTTGATACCAAGGGTTTTTAATTCATTAATAAGAGCAATCAGTTGCTTATCTGTTAAAGTAGGATCGCCATTGAATTGAAAATAAATATCACCGTTGAGTACACCCTGATTAATTTGACCAGTAGTTCTAATTCTGGTTTCAAAGTGATAGTCCGATTTCAAATAATCTAAAGAAGCAATTGCGACAAATAACTTGTTTACACTGGCTGGGGTAAACAAATTGTCGGCATTATGCTGATAAAGTATTTGATTACCATCCACAGTTTCAACAATGACACCGATGTGTGCGTGGGGTGAGACCCCTTTTAGCACATGATCTAAACTATCTTGAAGACTTATTGGATTTTTTTTGTTCTGGCTATGAGCTGGAGTTTGGGTATGGTGATGATGGGTATTCTCTACAGCGAATGCAGAAATGGAAACCAGAGTGCTGAGAACTATAATCCCGTATAAGCTTATCTTTTTAAAAGACACCCACAGACCTCATCATTTAATATAACAAATGAGAATCATAACGCGATCTTTTACATTCCTGCAAGTTTAGTGTTCTGCTAAGGGTGAGCCAAGAAATAGTGAGAAGCGCTCGGCCACAGAGAGTGGCAATAAAAAACCTCCAACATAGTTTATTTTTAAATTTTAAAAATTATGTTCAGTTTTTCTTCACGACTTTTGACTTTTATTACCTATCCGTTGGAGGTTTCCACCATAATAAATAGCAATTATTAAGATAATATGAACTAAAAAATTTTTATAAAATATTATTTTCTTCATGTACACCACTTGCTTTTCATCCATGATTTGGTGGATAATATACGTACCGGGCAAATGGTAACAACATTTGCCACGGTACTAACCGCATTTAGAAACTAAGGGTTCTAAACATGGCTGTTCACAGTTTACCTAAATTTCTGTCTTTTTTGAATCTCTTGTCCGGTTCAATGGGACTTTTTTCCACCAAACAAAACCCAATACACGGCGTTAACCTTGTAGGGTTAGGTAACGTGGGGAAAATGAACCGTGTCAAAAAGATCATAAAAGCAACAGCAAATTTTTGGCAAATGACCTACAGTCCATGCATCAACGCTGCATTGGACCATGCTCTCCTATGCGCGTTGGTGTTGTGGTTTCTAAATACTCAATTATGATACTATTCAGTATCCATTATCTCAATATTAAGGCAACTTTTTGTTTAAATATCATCGTGCACTTATCTATTTGCTTTTTGTTAGCCTATTACTGATAGGCGCTTATAATGCTTTACTGCTAACTGTACACTTTGTTTCCGTGGATGCTGATAGCACCGACACGGCTATGCTGTGGTATGGATTTCATGATCATGGCTGGAATTTTATAAAAACCTGGCGTTACACCCAAGATAATTGGTTGTTATCCTTATTTTCCTGGCATTCTTTGCTTTTTTATTTTTTTCCCTTCTCACCCAAACTCATTATCTTATCCGGTTGGGGTATTTTTTTGGCTGATGTATTTTTATGCAGTTACATTGCTTATCAATTGGGATCTAGAGTAGCCTGCCTATTAGCGCCAATTCTTTGGTTATTTGCGGGGTCTTTCTTGTATATAAATGGCTCTTTGACCTATCCAATTACCCACAACATAACGTTTTTTTTCGGACTATTGGCTGTTTTGTTTACTATTCTTTGGCTACAAAAGAAAAACAAATTAGCTCTGTATGGTGTGTTCTTAACAATAGTGATCGGTGGTTTATCTGACCCTTGGTTTTTACCTTGTTTCAGTGCACCCTTCATTACGGCTACGTTCTGGTTCATGCGTAAAAAAACTTTACCGAAAAATGAATCTTCTGATTGGATTCCCTTATTCATTGTTATTGTCATTGCAATTTTGCTTAATTTTACTAAAATTCTGGGGTTATTTCTTTTCCTAAGTTCAGTCGCTTATAAGGTAGCCAAAGGTCATGAGATTTTAAAACATATTTATATCTTAATTAAAAACGCGGGTTGGTATTTTCAAGTGTTTCCAGGACATTCTTCTTGGACGGCATTGGCCTCACTGCTGATTTTTTTTGGTTTAATCAGTTTAAGTATTTTGAAAATTAGACAACACGGTTGCACCACGCGGGAACAGCTTTTTTTCTTTATATTTGCAGGCGCCTCACTGGTTTTATTGACAATTTCATTTTTACTCAGTAGTGGCTTGGACCACGACGGTAGTTTGGATTATTTTCGGTATTTTCTTAACTTCTTTTTCTGGAGTATCCTAGGTTTTTCTTTAATTATTGAGTTCAATTGGTTTTATCTTTCAAAAATTTCTAAAATGTCGGTAATTTCGGTCGCTATTTTATATGTAATCACTGGACTTAGTACTTCCGCGCCCTTATGGAAAAAACCCATTAATTTTGTTTCTAATGATCAATTATGGCATCAAAACTTTATTAATACCATGATAGCTCATGGATGGTCTTATGGTTATGCTGATTATATTAACGCCAATGTTTTTACTGCTCTCAGCAATAATCGCATTCGAGTGCGACCGGTGTTTTTTGAAAATGGAAAAATGTTTTGGGTAAATCGTAAACAGCTTTCCCCTTTATGGTACACATCAGAGGATATTCCAAAGGATCAAAAAACTTTTTTTATTTTTTTTCATCCATCCGTCCTAAATAAGGGAATACAAGACCTTAATATTGTGGGCAAAAATTTAATTGAACAATATGGGCCGCCATCGCAAACTTTGCCTTATGATGACGGAATGATTATGGTCTGGAATCATCCATTGGAATTAAAATTATGGCAACAAAAACTTTAAATTTGACGTCTGACGTTTATGACTATTATCAAGCGCACGCTCACCGTGAATCTGCAATTTTGGCAGAGCTGCGCCAAGAAACTTTTAAGCGTTTTCCTGATTCGGCGCACATGGAGATTTCGCCGGAGCAAGGCCAGTTGATGCATTTTTTAGTGAAACTCATGCAAGCTAAAAGAGTACTAGAGATTGGAACTTTTACTGGTTATAGTGCTCTATGGATGGCTTTAGCGCTAGCGGAGGATGGCAAACTGATTACTTGCGATATTAATGAAACCACTACCGCGCTGGCTCAAGATTTCTGGCATAAGGCGGGAAAAAGCCAGCAAATTGAGCTTAAACTGGGACAGGCGAGTACCACTTTGCAGCATTTGATTCAGACAGGTTACAAAGATGGGTTTGATTTTGCTTTTATTGATGCAAATAAAACCGGCTACGATACTTATTACGAACAATGTTTACTTTTGGTAAAACCTGGCGGAGTTATTGCCATTGATAATACTTTGCAATCTGGCAAGGTGGCTCAGTTGAACGATCACAGTCCAAGTACTCGAGCTTTGCAAGATTTGAATGATAAGATTTTAAAAGACGCCAGAGTGGTAATGTGCATTCTGCCTATCAGTGATGGGCTGACTTTAGCGTATAAGCGCTGGGTATAGTCATCGTGGGTCCGTCATCTTTTTATTCTTCCAAAACCACTCCCATCTTTTCTAAAAGGCCTTGCAGAATTTCATTATCAAAAAATTGGATGCTAACCCAACCGCTTTTGCCGTTTCCATCTGTTTCTAATTTCACTTTGGTGCTAAAACGATCGGATAAAATTTTTTCTAATCTTTTGATATCGGCATGAAGACTGGATGGCGCAGTACATTGAGAGGATGTCTTTTTAAGTTGTTGCTCTATCTGACGAACTGACCATTGATTGTCGACGCAGCGCTTGGCTAATTCTAGTTGTTCACGTGAATTCAATGCCGCCAACAACTTACCATGGCCTTCTGTTAATTTACCCTCAATTAACCAGGTTTGAACTTTTTCATCTAAACGCAATAGCCGCAAAGTATTGCTTACCTGGCTGCGTGCTTTGCCGATCACTGCAGCGACTTGCTCGTGGGAATAGCCAAACTCATCAATCAGCCGTTGTAACGATTGCGCTTCTTCGATTGGATTTAAACTCTTGCGCTGAATATTTTCTATTGCAGTTACAGCCGCTGCTTGCTCATCAGTATAATTTTGGATAAGACAGGGCACATGACTCATTCCGGCAATTTGAGCAGCCCGCCAGCGTCTCTCCCCGGCAATGATTTCGTAACGGTCATCAGCGGCTAATTTGCGCACTACAATTGGTTGAATCAAGCCGCTGGATCGAATGGATTCTGCTAACTCTTCCAAAGCGGTGTTGTCAAATTCCCGCCGTGGTTGGAAGCGTCCTCGTTTTAAGTGTTCAATCGGTAATTGGTAAAGCATAATGACTCTATGACTGCCATCCGCACGGCAACACCATGGGTGATTTGTTGAAAAATTACCGATTGAGGTCCGTCTGCAACTTCGGAAGTGATTTCCAATTCCCGGTTCATGGGCGCAGGATGCATGACGATGGCTTTAGGATTGGCTAATCGTAAATTCTCAGCATTTAAACGATATTTTTCAAAAAACATTTTGGGTTCTGGCATATGCGAGGTTAATACGATCCGTTCTAATTGTATTCGTAAAGTAACGATCACATCGGCGCCACTAATTCCTTCCGCAATATCGTGATAAGAATGCACTCCCCAAGTTTCGAGATCTTGCGGCATAAATTGTGTCGGCGCAATGACATTGATATCTGTGCATCCCATAATTTTTAAACCTTGCACTAAAGAACGAGCGACACGTGAGTGGGCAATGTCTCCCATAATAGCCACTTTTAACCCACGAAACTCTCCTTTGTATTTATGTATGGTGAAAAGATCTAGTAATGCTTGACTAGGGTGTTGATGGGCTCCATCACCTCCATTGATAATACAGGCTTCTTGGCCAATTTCTTTTGCCAACAACTCTGGCACATGTTCTTCTGAATGACGGACCACTATGAGCTTAGCGCCCATGGCGATAAAAGTGCGAACTGTGTCGAGTAAGGATTCACCTTTGACAGTGGAAGTCCGGTTCATGAGAGGGTTTAGTGCTAAAGCCCCTAACCGATGGGCGGCAATGGTAAATGAAAATTGAGTACGAGTGCTCGGTTCAAAGAATAAGTTTGCGACAACTTGTCCAGCCAAAGCTGTGGATTGCTGATTATTTTTCACCAGAGTTTGGAGAAAATGTTCAGTTCTATCGAACAAAGCAGTCATTTGGTGATGATTTAAATCTGTGATTTTTAGTAAATGCTGCATGAGGGCAGAATAGCTTATTTTAAGAACTTTTGCCAGGTTGGATGAGAAGGGAAACTGAAAGTTCCTCCCTAATCCGATTTTTGTTGATTCATCCAAGATTCCAAAATCAGTTTGGCTGCAAAGCTGTCTATGGATGGAAAATCTTTAAATTTAATGCCGCTTTCTGTTAACTGCCGTTTGGCTTCTCGGGTAGTTAGCCGTTCATCAATTAAATGAACGGGCAAATCAAAGCGTGTTTCCAGTTGTTGGGCAAATTGTCTGGCGGCAAAGCTAATCGCTTGTTCTCCGCCGTGCAATTTATAGGGTAATCCAACCAGTAAAATTTTAGGATCCCACTTTTTAATCAGAGTGGCTATTTCATCCCAATTGGGTTGACCTTTTTCTGCATACAAAGGCGCTAAGGGCGTGGCCGAATGCGTTACTAATTGGCCAACTGCTACGCCAATTCGTCGCAGCCCAAAATCAAAAGCCAATATGCAACCACATTTCAATATCACGCATGACCTGTTTGGCCGGAAATACGGTCAATGTCCACACCGATGATTTTGGCAATCACTCGCCATCTTTCTTCAAGCGGGGTTTCAAATAATATGGGGGGATTTTCGCAAGGAACAATCAGCCAATCATTCTGCTGCAATTCTTGCTCTATTTGACCACTCTGCCAGCCAGAATAGCCTAAGGTGATTAAGTAACGTTGAGGGCCATTGCCATTCGCAATGGTTATCAAGGTTTCCTTAGAAGAAGATAAAAAAATTTCTCCATCCTCTTCATACAAAACGAATCCATGTTCTTGGCCGATGGGTCCTCCCATCATCACTGCTTGTTTGCCAATTTCAGCGATTTTGGTTTCAATATTTAAATGTTGTAATACATCTTGCAGCTGCATCGTCAAGGGTTTATTTATGATTAAGCCCATAGCCCCTTCTTCGTTATGCTCATAGATGTAAACAACAGATTTAGAAAAATTGGGATCATCTAAAGTAGGTAAAGCCACTAAGAAATGGTTTGCCAAAGAGGTATAAGAAGAAGATTTTTTTTTATCCATGTGGTTATTATGAGGGCAGAAACTAAAAAATCAAGGTACTAGAATTATTAGTCTAGGTTCTCGTCGCGAAGTTCATCTCGCAAGCGTTTTTCTTCTAACCAGTCTTCAAGACGCTTTCTTTTTTTGGATACTTTCTTTTTGTGACCGTTTAACTGGGGATTGTGTGGAGGTTTAGAATCGCCTTCTTCGCTATATTCTTCATCGAAATTGATGATATCGAAATCCGAACTTTCATAATAATCGTCTTCGTATTCGTTATTTGGACACACGATAAGCTCCGAAGGGTTAGAAAAGATGGGTCTGGAGACAAGCATACGCCTGCCTCCAGCACCATTAAAAACTTACTTTTTTTTGGGGGCAGGTCCTTTTCCTTTTCCGCCTTTATCTTTGCTCATGGTTGTTTCCTCATTTTTTGAAGTTAACATTGTTGATATAGTAAACCTGTATCAACACCCTATATAAAGACGAGCGAACCTCGTCCTTATCCTTTACAGCCTTTCGGCTTAATCTTCGTCTCCATTATCAGAGTTGATATTATTATCCATTTGATTTTGCGAATTACCTGGTTGCGCATTGCCAGCATTGTCGGATTGTTCTTGACCGTAATCTTGGCTGGCGTCGTAATCCACATCATTATTATCATTATTATTATAGTCATAATTTTGATCTGTGGGAGGATTATCGTTTTGAGCTTGGCAATTGGGGCAATCTTTAGTTTGAACTAACGGTGTGTTAGCAGCCGAGTTTGGAATAGCACCCAAGCTTAGCAACACTGCTAATGGACAAGAGATCAGCCATTGTTTTTTGATCATCTGTGATACCTCTGTTTTGCCTTTAGCAATTTTAAACAAAATTGCTAACAATTAAAACTGACTCGAAGATTACTCCCAAAGAAAAAATAATGCAAGCACTGTTACCGCTTTTTCCTCGGTAGCCACAAAATTTTTTCTTGCAGAATTTTGTCATGTGCTGAGTCACTTTTCAATGACTATCTGCTATATTTTCTTGATATGGAAGCATACAAAAAAATCTTAGTGCAAATACGTGAGGCAGAAAAAAAGTTTCATCGACCGCAAGGCTCGGTCCAATTACTTGCGGTGACCAAAGGTCGCAGTTTGGAATCCATTCAGCAAGCTTTCGTTGAGGGTCAACATGCCTTTGGTGAGAATTATGTCCAGGAAGCTTTACAGAAAATCCGGCTTTTATCAGCTCTTAATGTGGAGTGGCATTTTATTGGTAATCTACAGACTAACAAAACCAGACCAGTGGCGGAGTTTTTTTCCTGGGTTCATAGTGTCAGTAGCTTTAGAATCGCTCAGAGATTAAGTCAACAAAGACCAACCTATTTGCCCCCTATAAATATTTGCATAGAAGTAAATATCAGCAATGAAATGACTAAATCGGGTGTGCCTATGGTTGCTGTGGAAGATCTGGCCGCCGAGATCCAAAATTTGCCCAATTTAAAACTGCGAGGATTAATGGTTATTCCTGAATTCACCAATGACTTTCAAAAACAGCGCGATATTTATCATCATGTTTTTTTACTACAACAAAAACTCAATGCTGCAGGTTTAAATTTAGATACTTTATCTATGGGCATGTCCCATGATTTCATTGCCGCCATCGCCGAAGGAAGCACCTGGGTACGAATTGGCAGAGCGCTTTTTACTTGACGTTTATGGGTTTGGCAGGTTAAATACGGTTCTGTAGCCACATACACACGAGGAGTCGAGATGAGTGAGAATATCAAATCAATTAGTGATGCAGAATTTAACAGCGAAGTACTGCAGTCTTCCCAGTTGGTATTAGTAGACTTCTGGGCCGAATGGTGTGGTCCTTGCAAAATGATTGCGCCAGTCTTAGAACAGGTCGCTATAGAATTGGGTAGCAAAATTAAAATAGTTAAAATCAATGTGGATAATAATCCTCAGTCCCCTGCACAGTATGGGGTACGGAGTATTCCCAATCTCATTCTTTTTAAAAACGGCGTGGTCGTGGGTAACAAGGTAGGTGCGCTCACCAAGTCACAGCTTCTGGCTTTTATAAGCGCAAGTGAAAATAGCTAATCCTTACCTGATGGGGGTTCAAAACCAGGAGGCAATTCCCGTTCAGCGGGAATTATTGCTGGAACTTGACAAACAGTAATTAATAGCTAAACTATTGTTCAAAGGGTTTTCCCTTGGAGTTTGACTTCATCAAACTCTTTATCCAATCGTAAAATCCCATTCCATCGCACTTAAGTTGTCTTCAGCAGCATTGCGCGTTGTTTTCGGGCATTTGGTAGTTTTAACTGAGAGGTATTATGAATCTGACTGAATTGAAAAAAAAAATCCCGGCTGAATTAATGAATATGGCCCAGCAATTGGGTATTGAACGGGTCAGCAATATGCGCAAGCAAGATCTAACTTTTGCCATTTTAAAAGCCCATGCCCAAAAAGGTGAGGATATTTATGGCGACGGGGTTTTAGAAATTCTACAAGATGGTTTTGGTTTTTTACGTTCTCCTCCTTATTTGGCGGGTCCAGATGATATTTATGTTTCTCCCAGCCAAGTTCGCCGTTTTGGTTTACGCACTGGCGATAGCATTTCCGGAAAAATTCGTCCGCCCAAAGAAGGCGAGCGTTATTTTGCTTTATTACAAGTGGAAACCATTAATTTTGATCCCCCTGAAGAATTAAAAAATAAGATTGTTTTTGAAAGTCTTACTCCTTTGTTCCCGAATGAACGTCTTACCATGGAAATAGGCAATGGCAGTACCGAAGATATTACTGCGCGCATGATTGATTTAATAGCGCCTATTGGCAAAGGCCAGCGTGGTTTGATTGTTTCCCCGCCTAAAGCAGGTAAAACCATGATGCTACAAAATATTGCCCATTCTATTGCTGAAAATTATCCTGAATGTATTTTAATGGTGTTGCTGATTGATGAACGTCCCGAAGAAGTCACTGAAATGGAGCGTTCTGTGAAAGGTGAAGTAGTGGCTTCTACCTTTGATGAACCTGCTACCCGCCATGTACAAGTGGCTGAAATGGTCATTGAAAAAGCTAAACGTTTAGTTGAACATGGACGCGATGTTGTTATTTTATTGGATTCTATTACCCGTTTAGCTCGCGCCTATAATACGGTTGTTCCTGCCTCGGGTAAAGTATTAACAGGTGGTGTGGATGCCAATGCCTTACAACGTCCCAAACGTTTGTTTGGTGCTGCTCGTAATATTGAAGAAGGCGGCAGTTTAACCATCATTGCCACTGCCTTGGTGGATACCGGCTCTAAAATGGATGATGTTATTTATGAAGAATTTAAAGGCACGGGTAATATGGAAATTCATTTAGACCGCCGAATTGCTGAAAAACGACTATTCCCTGCAATTAACATTAATCGTTCAGGAACTCGCCGCGAAGAACTGATTACCAAACCAGATGAATTACAGAAAATGTGGATTTTACGTAAAATTCTTCATCCCATGGATGAGTTGGCGGCCAATGAATTTTTAGTTGAGCGTTTGAAGCTGACCAAAACCAATGAAGATTTTTTTGATTCTATGAAAGGTTAAGTTGCTTGGGGGAGATGAATGTCCGTGCCATTGCCGCTAAAATTTTAGCGGCCGTGGTAAAAGATAAACGTTCACTCACTGAGCTTTATCGGGACGCGCTTCCGGCCTCGCTATCGGCTCGTGACCGCAGTTTAGTAAAAGAGTACTGCTATGGTTCGCTACGCTGGCATGATCGGTTACAAATCATCGCTGCACAATTGATTTATAAGCCCTTAAAATCGCGAGACCAGGATGTTTCAGAATTATTGTTGTTAGGTCTTTATCAACTCATTTACTTGCAGACACCCAGCTATGCTGCTGTATCTGAAACAGTGGCTGCAACGCAACTGCTGAAAAAACCATGGGCTAAAGGGCTCATTAATCAAGCATTGCGAAAGTTTCTCAGGGATGCAGACAGCTTCCAAAAAAAAGCGGACGCCGGCAGCGTTGGTCGTTATGCTCATCCTCAATGGTTAATAAAAAAATTACAATCCGCCTGGCCTGATCAATGGCAAGATATCTTAGCAGCCAATAATAGGGTTGCACCTATGTTTTTACGAGTGAATATTCAGCAAACCACGGTTGGAGCATTACAACAACTATTGCAAAAAAATCATATGGAAACCAGTTTCATACCCGATCTCCATCAAGCGTTGAGATTAATAAAACCTCAGCCTGTTCATGAAATCCCAGGTTTTGAAGAAGGTTTATTCAGTGTCCAAGACCTTGCCAGCCAATATGTCGTGCCGTTATTAAATTTAAGTGCAGATCAGCATGTTTTAGATGCTTGCGCTGCGCCAGGTGGAAAAACCGCGCATATTTTAGAAACCCTTCCCAGTTTAACAAAACTAGTGGCCATAGAGCGTGATCCAATCCGTTTAGAATTAATAAAAGAGAATCTAAATCGATTAAAAATCCCGGAAAATTCTTTAACTTTAATACAGGCGGACGCGGCGGATACCAAAGCATGGTGGGACGGTCAACAGTTTGATCGAATTTTATTGGATGCTCCTTGTTCTGGAACGGGTGTGATTCGACGTCACCCTGATATTAAAATATTGCGTAAAAACGAAGACATTCCCATTTATTCGCAGCAACAAATGAATTTGTTATTAAACCTCTGGCCATTGTTAAAACCAGGAGGATTATTACTTTACACCACTTGTTCGGTGTTGCCTGAAGAAAATGAACTGCTGATCCAGCAATTCTGTTCCAATCATTCTGACGCTCAACCAATACCCATTTCAATCTCTCATGGCGTCTCACAAACCATAGGTCGACAGCTGCTGCCGCAAATTGAAGGTCATGATGGTTTTTATTATGCATTGCTTCAAAAAACTTGTGAGTAAAAAAAGCGAATAGCTTGATTATTCGCTAAATAATTTTTAAAATAGTGTTTTAGACCTGAAAATTGAGGAAAGGATTCGATGGAAAATCAACCAGTCAGTTTAAAGAATATTAAATCAATTGCTTTTATTGCTTCGCCACGACTTGGAGATTGTTTAATTTCTATGGTTGTTTCTCATAACCTCAGGCGAAATGGTTTTAAGATAACGACTTTTAGTAACTATTTATCTGCTATAAAAAATTACTTCCCAGAGGAAGATATTCAACCTTATCCCAGTGAAGAGGAAGGTCGAGAGATATTAAGTCAGTATGATTTGTTAATTTACATGGCGAATTATAATATTCGCAATCAATCCGATAAATGGCATCCAAGAAATATTATTTTAGATGACTACCCATTATATCATCGAGCAATTTCTATGATAGATATCCAATTAGCAGTTTGTCGAGAAATCTTTGGCTTAACCGATCTAGTAAGAACCAATGGTTTTAAAGCGCCGGTCCATCTTAAATATCGAGGTCATCCTCGAAGGGTAGTGATTCACCCCAGTGCCTCTTCTTTTAACAAAGAATGGCCTGCCGGTCGATTTATTAAATTGGCTGAGCAACTCATTGAACAGGGCTTTGAACCATTTTTTGTATTTGCACCCACAGAGAAAGAACGTTTTTCTTGGGTTATCGATCATCGTTTTTCTTATGTTTGTGATTCTAAGATGGATTCTCTTCCACAATTTGTCTATGAATCTGGGTGGTTTATCGGTAATGATTCAGGGATAGGCCATTTGGCTTCAAATTTAGGAATTCCAACCTTAACCCTATTGGCTCGAAAAAGTGTATATCGTAGATGGATACCTGGTTGGGCGCCTGCTGAAGCTATCCTGCCTCCTATACCTTTATTATTACGGCCTTGGAAGATGCGTTTCTGGAAATATGTTATTTCCGTTCCCAGGGTATTAAAAGCTTTTGCGAAATTGAGAGAACGTGTTCGAAGCCAGGAGAGCCTACAAAGTATCTGATGAGGGTTGGATTAGCTTGCCAGAATTTCTGCCAAGTTGATTAACCTGAGGCCTATTTTTCTGAAAATATAGTTCATGACCCACATTCCTGCGATCTTTTTTGAAGTTTTACAATTAAGTTATCAATAAAAATCAGCAGGTTAATAAATTTCACCACGTCATTGCGAGCACCCGCCCCCAAAGAAGATGGGGAAATATTAGAAAAGACGCGCTCTACTCCTCCCTCTCCCCCATACTCGGGGGAGAGGGTCGGGGTGAGGGGGCTCAAAAATTTAACAAATGCCCTCACCCTAACCCTCTCCCGGGTACGGGAGAGGGAACAAGAGCGTCATTGGAAGCGTTAGCGAAGCAATGACTAATAAAGTGGCTAGTATGATTTATTTAATCAGAAAAAATCTAAAAGATCGCAGGAATGTAGTTCATGAGCTATATTTTTATAGATTTTATAGTCTAGTCAAATCCCGATGAGGGATCGTAAGGGAGAGGAGAGCGGAGCGACCTTTCCCTTCATTCCGGCGTTCCGGCTTTGCCGGAATACCGGATAAAACCCAGGAAGCAATTCACGCGCAGCGGGAATTATTAAATATAGTTCATGAGCTATATTTTTATAGATTTTATAGTCTAGTCAAATCCCGATGAGGGATCGTAAGGGAGAGGAGAGCGGAGCGACCTTTCCCTTCATTCCGGCATTCCGGCTTTGCCGGAATACCGGATAAAAACCCAGGAAGCAATTCACGCGCAGCGGGAATTGCTGTACAATTCCTAGATGAATCATTTATTACAGACTTTAAATGATGCTCAGCGAGAAGCGGTTTCTGCCCAGCCAGGAAATCTTTTGATTTTAGCCGGTGCGGGCAGCGGGAAAACTCGAGTTTTGGTGCATCGGATTGCCTGGCTCATGCTTCATGAGCATGTTTCTCCTTACTCCATATTGGCGGTGACTTTTACCAACAAAGCATCCTATGAAATGCGTTCACGCATCGAATCTTTGCTGGGTACTTCCTTGACCGGAATGTGGGTGGGTACTTTTCATAGTCTAGCGCATCGTTTCTTACGGGCGCATTGGCAGGCCGCTGGTTTGCCGGATACTTTTCAAATCTTAGATGCCGATGATCAATATCGTTTAATACGCAGAGTTCATAAAGCGTTGGAGCTGGATGAAAATCGTTGGCCACCGAAACAATCCCAATGGTTTATTAATAAAAATAAAGAAGAGGGATTGCGGCCGCAAAGTCCTGCAGCCACAGACAGTTATTTTGATGAAACTTTACAGAAAGTTTACTCAGCTTATGAAGAATTATGCCGGCGCAGCGGTCTGATCGATTTTGCTGAATTATTATTACGTTCTTTGGAAGTCCTGCAGCAAAATGCTGATTTAAGGAATCATTATCAGCAAAGATTCAAGCATATATTAGTTGATGAGTTTCAGGATACTAATACCATTCAATATTCGTGGCTGAAATTATTGGCGGGTGATAAAAATTTTATGATGGCGGTGGGCGATGACGACCAGTCCATTTATAGTTGGCGCGGCGCCAGAATTGAAAATATCCATCGTTTTACAAAAGATTTTGCGGATTGTAAAACGATTCGTTTAGAACAAAATTACCGCTCCACCAGTGTAATTTTACAAGCTGCGAATGCTGTGATCGGCCATAATCGCAATCGATTAGGAAAAAATCTGTGGACTAAAGAGCAGACCGGAGCGCCGATTATATTATATGCCGCTTTTAACGAACGAGATGAGGCGCACTATGTAGTTTCTACTATTCGGGAGTGGGCTCGGCAAGGTTATGCTTATAAAGATATCGCAATTTTGTATCGCTCCAATGCCCAATCTCGTATTTTGGAAGAACAACTCATTGACGCCAGGATAGCTTATCATATCTACGGCGGCTTGAAATTTTTTGAACGTGCAGAAATAAAAGACGCCTTAGCTTATTTGCGATTACTGGCTAATCGTCAGGATGATGCTGCTTTTGAACGCATTGTCAATTTACCGCCTCGGGGAATAGGCGAAACTACTTTGAATGAATTACGGCTAAAATCCAGGGAAGCCAATCTTTCTTTATGGCAAGCTGCTGAGCAAATGCTCGCGCAAGCTACTTTGGGAAGCCGCGCCAGCAAAGCACTACAAAGCTTTTTAGATTTAATGAATACGCTTGCGCAATTAGGACAGGTCCAAACTCTGGATGAAAAAACCAATGATGTATTGCATATCACTGGATTATTGGCTCATCATGCTAAAGACAAATCTGAAAAAGGCGCTTCGCGCATAGAAAACTTAGAAGAATTAGTGACCGCAACCCGGCAATTTCATCCTCGGGAAGAAACGGAAAACCTCAGCGTCCTAGATGCTTTTTTAGCGCACGTCGCCTTGGAGACCGGTGAAGGTCAAGCGCCTGAAAATGCCGATTGCGTGCATTTAATGACACTACATGCCGCCAAAGGTTTGGAATTCCCGATCGTTTTTCTGGTAGGAATGGAAGAAGAATTATTTCCTCATAAAATGTCACTGGACGAGGGTGGTGGCTTAGAAGAAGAACGGCGCTTGTGTTATGTCGGCATGACACGCGCTATGGAGAAATTATATTTTTGCTATGCTGAAACCCGTTATTTACATGGCATGGAAAAGTTCAATGCGCCTTCGCGATTTCTCAGTGAGGTTCCTGCTGAACTCATCGAAGCGGTGCGGCCAACAGTAAAAATCTCTCGTCCTGCAATGGCCCATGCCGTTGCTGAAGAAGATATTTCGCAGCTCCCGGGTTTGCGGATGGGACAGCGTGTAAAACACGCGCGTTTTGGCTCAGGTATTATTATTGGTGCAGAAGGCAAGGGTGAACATACTCGGGTTCAAGTGAAATTTGATGAACAGGGTGTCAAGTGGTTGGTGGCCAGCTTTGCAAAACTTGAACCGATTTAAGAGATAAAAAAATGAATATTTTGATTACTGGGGCATCTGGTTTTATTGCTTCTCATATCGTTACTGAGCTTTTATTTCAAGGACATCAAGTCACTTGTGGTGTCAGAGACGTGGGATATGCACAACGTATTTTTCCTAATGCCAAAATCATCGGTTGTGATTTTTTTAAAGATCAAAGCAGTGCAGTTTGGTTGGAAAGATTGAAAGACATCGAAATAGTCATTAATTGTGTAGGCATTTTATATCATCCAACGCCTGAGCGGGTGTGGGATATTCATTATCATACACCGAAGGTTTTGTTCGATACTTGTGTGCAAGCGGGTGTTAAAAAAGTAATTCAAATTTCAGCTTTAGGTATAGATAAGGTGGAAGTAGCCTATGCCCAAAGTAAGCGAGCTATGGATGAGTATTTACTTTCTTTACCTATTACGGCGATTATTTTACGTCCTTCGCTGGTATATGGGAAAGGGTCTTATGGCGGCAGTTCTCTTTTTAGAGGATTGGCTGCATTACCGGTTATTTTGCCGGTGCCAGGAAAAGGAACTCAACAGCTACAGCCGATTCATGTTGAGGATTTATCTAAGGCAGTCATAGCATTTGTTAATTCAGAATCTCAAGCATCTAAATTGTTGTGCGCGGTAGGGCCACAAAAAATAGAGCTGGGTGATATTCTTGCCAGCATACGCGCATGGTTGGGAATTTCACCTGCCAAAAAATATCACGTTCCTATTTGGATGATCCGTCTGGGTTCTAAATTGGGTGACTTAATACCGTATTCGGGGATGAATTCCACTTCTTTGGAATTGCTGTTACAAAATAATTTAGCAACCGAGCAGCAAGCACAGCGGTTTCAAAATGAAATTGGATTTAGGCCTTTGGATTTTATTCAAGGACAGTTCATCAAACCCAGTACTGTACAAGATCACTGGCACGCCAGACTTTTTTTTCTAAAACCATTGCTACGCTTGAGTATTGCTTTCATTTGGCTTTTTACTGCCATTTGTTCTCTTTTCTTATATTCAAAAAACTCCTCATACCAGTTGCTTACTCACATGGGTATTTCCGGTAGGATGCAGCCCTTTGTTTTCTATTCAGCAGCTGTATTGGACGCTGGTTTGGGTTTGGCGATGCTCTTTAATTTTAAATTATCTAAAGTCATTGTGTTACAATTCTGTTTGCTGCTGGTGTACACTGCTTTAATTACGTGGAAATTACCATTTATGTGGTTAGATCCATTTGGGCCTGTAGCGAAAAATATTCCATTATTAGCAGCCACTTTAGTTTATTGGGCAATGGAGTCCAAACGCTGATGCTTTATATTTGGGTGAAGTACATTCATATTTTGAGTTCTACCGTCTTGTTTGGTACGGGAATGGGTACTGCCTGCACGATGTGGTTTGCTCATAAAACTAAAAATGTAACCGTCATTGCTGCGATGGCGCGTTACGTGGTATTGGTTGATTGGATATTTACTGGTAGTTCTGGCTTTATTCAACCGGTTACCGGTTTTTGGATGGTACATTTAGCTGGTTTTTCTTTTACTTCGTTGTGGTTGTGGGGTTCTATTCTAGGTTATTTGATTGCAGCCTGTTGTTGGTTTCCAGTGGTTTACTTACAAATTCAAATGCGCAATCTGAGTAGTCGGGCTGATAGCACTCGAAGCGCCCTGCCGGAATCTTATTTTCGTTATTTTAGATTATGGTTTTTCTTAGGCTGGCCGGCATTCCTAAGCCTGATAGGGGTATTCTTTTTGATGACCAGCAAATTGCAGTAACGTAACCGTTCACGGGGTAAGGGGGGGTATACTTTGTCCCTGTATGGTTGGTTGCACGGTTGAGCTATTCCAAATTCTGCGTTTTATCGATCCAAATAAATTACTACAGTTGTTGCTGAGATTACTTAAGCCACTTCCAATATTATTTAAAACCGAAGTCACACGGCTAGTAGGACTAAATGCATTGAGATAACCAGGTAATACCGCCAGAAAGCCTAAAAATGCACCAAAGAGGGCGCCTTGATTAACGCCCTTAAGTCCTTGATTAAAAACTAAAGCAGCTACAGCGGAATAACTAGCTCCTCCAACCCAAATAACCGTGTTGTAAGTCTTGTGCGCCCAATAATTCACTTGTGAAGCTTGGGCTTGGCGCATCATTACTGCAGCGCCAAATAGAAGACTGCATGCACCGCCGTAGAGAATTACTGAATCACCTGCTTCTTTGACCTGACTGCTGACATTAGGATTAAGCCACGTTGTTAAAATTTCGCGGTTAACACTGACTAAGATTACTAAGGCTCCGTTGATGATCGTTCCAGTGAGTATACCGGTATGCGCATAACGGCACTGCAACCTTTGCGTTACAGGATGTGTTTTGGCCACATTGATGGGTATTTTCAATTCTTGCGCTACCGCTTTGGGGATGGCTTTTAAACCCAATGAAATGGCTTCACTGACAGCGTTTGAAACCATAAAAACAGTAACGTAGATCTGAGTTACATAATTTTGAGCAGCACCTGCTATCGGTCCTACCTTGTTGGCTACATAGCTTCGAAAAAGAGCGCACAGCCATTCACTGGAATAGGTGTAATTAATGCTTCTAGAGATTGGTTTGATGCCCTCTCTAATAGTTTGGTCACCACAACTCAAAATACTACGACGAAAAGGAATATCTTTAAAAGCACTCATAAAGTGTATTCCCAGCATGGTCACAGTGGTGGTGAAGATATTCTCAACCAACATACTTGCAGCCATGCCAGTGACACCCCAGTTTTGGTTTAAGCAAAGTTCATTTTCAGCTACCACCCCCAGTACCAGGCCTGTGATGCTGGCCATAATGATAAATAGGTATTTTTCGGCAGCAAATAAAATCTTTTCATTACCAAAGCGGAACGCATAAAGGGGTAGCGACGGGATACTAATTAAAGACGCCCATCTGAATGATTCTGCTGTACTGCGATCAACTCCCATTAGCGGTAGAACAAAACTACTGCCGGCAAAAATACCAGCACAGCCGATTATAAATGGGGTGGCAAGTTGCATACCTGTAATGGGTAAATTTGAGATAAAATGAATTTTTTCTTGTATTTTTTGTTCTGTTGAGCTTGAGTCTGTGGGGAGCTCTTCTAAAAGTTTCTGATCACCCTGTTGTTCTATGATTAATTCTTCTTTCAGCTGTTGTAACTCATTGTAAGGTTCCTTACTGATAAATCCAATCACCAGACAACTGCAAGCTGAAGCCACCACTCCGAAATCAACTAATGTCAGAAAAAACCCCGCGCCTGCAGATTCTTCCAATTCCAATGCGATGACATTACCGTACAAAATCATACCACTGTAGGCATAAGAGATCAGCATTAGCCCGGAGGTAATGGTTATTTGTGGAATATTTCTTAGAAGGGAAAATCTTTTTGAAACTTTAGCTTCTAATTCTGTTTCCTCTGTATTCATAAGGGGTTCTCTCAACATTTTTTTCTCTTTTTTTTTTGGGATGATGCACATTACTTTATTTTGCTTCAGAATTCAAGATGAGAATTTGATAGCGAAAAGGCCAACGCCATTTAATTTGGTAATAGGGTATTTTTGCGCGAACCAAAATTTCAATTAATTCTTTGCGCACGAAGGCTTTACGAATAGATAAAGGCCCATCATGTTTTTCAAGATAAGAACATTTCCAAAAAATGTTTAAAATTTTAATAGCAGAAAAGGGTAACCAATGACGATGCCAATCACTAATGATAATGATTTGCGTTTGCATTTGCAATTGGGTTAGCAAAGCAATTAATTCCGAGTCGCTAAAATGATGACAGATGCTACATAGCAAAACAATGTCGTGGGTTTGTTTTTTAAAATCTTCAGAAAAAATATCACTTATCTGATATTGAATAGAAATAGGAGAATTTTTGGAAAGTGTCTTGGCAAGTTCTATGCTGGTTTTATTGGCGTCTACCCCAGTTAATTGCCAGCGCCAATTTTTTTTACTCAGCCTATAGGCTAATTTTCTTAACATGTCTCCATTGCCACAGCCTAAATCTGTTAATTTTATTGAAACAGGGTTCTTTTCAATTTTTGATAAATCAATCTTTTTAAGCGCATTTAAGACAAGTGCATAGCCCCCGAAATACTCATTGACATTCGCTAAATTTTGTAAATTTTGCTTAAGCTGTGGACCGGTTAAATTAAAATCATCTAAGAGTTCTTTTGCAGAGCTTCGTTGTTGAAAGCCTCGGAAAAAATTAAGCATGCCAATGAGTCTTTAATAAAGCAGATTCAATGGTTAAACCGGGTCCAAAAGCCATCGCTAAGATATTTTTTTCTGTAGGAGACTGCAGTTGGTCGAACCATTTTTTAAGCACATAAAGAATGGTGGGTGAAGACATATTGCCATAATCTTGCAGCACCTCATGAGCGGGCTGATTTTTTTCTTTTTCAATAGCTAAAACTTTTTCGATAGCAGATAATATTTCTTTACCACCGGGATGAATAGCATAGTAATGAATGTCTTCTGGATTGAGTTGTAAGCTTTTCAATAATTTCTCTACCGGTTCTTTAATATGATTGCTTAAAATGTCGGGGACATAACTAGATAGAATAATATCAAAACCATGATTTCTGACATACCAAGCCATGGCCGGTTGTTTGCTGGGCGCCAATGCACAATGGAATTCTTGCAAAAGAAAATTTTGTCCTTTTTGCGGTTTTCCGTGGACCAGTACACAGGCGGCGCCGTCACCGAAGATGGCGTTGGCAATGAAATGATCCATGCTTTGAATTTTTTGTAAGTGCAACGAGCAAAGTTCTATGCACACGATCAATACATAGGCTTCAGGATTTTGCCGACAGATATAATTGGCTTGTTTTAAAGCATTGAATGCGCCATAGCATCCCATGAAATTAATACAGTTTCTTTCTACATCTTTGGGCAAATTGAGTTTGAGGACTAATTCAATATCCAGACCAGGCGCGTACATTCCGGTGCAACTCACTGTAATGATATGAGTTATATTCTGCAATAATTCAGGTTTAACTGTGTTTCGGATGGCTTTTTCTGCCAAAGACATCGCGTTATGTTCATATAATTTCATACGTTCAGCAGTGCTGGCGTCTGGTATATTTAAATATGTATCTTGTAAATTTAAGATGGTGTAACGATAGTTTATGCCTGTTTTTTTATATAGTCTAACGAGTCTTTTGGTTTCTCTTTCATTATATTTTAATTTTTGTGCGAGATATTCGGCAGCTTTTTGTTGCGATAGTTTAGTTTCAGGTGAAGCTAAACCCATACTGATGATGTAACTATTGTTCATTTTTTAAATTGGATGAATGCGGTAAATCCGCCTAAATACTCAACTTTGCGATAATCACTAAAACCAGTTTCTAAGATGAGTTGGCGCAATTCTTCCTGATTGGGATAAAGAGCCAGGCTTTCTGCAATATAACCATAGACATCTGCATTTCTGTGAAATACCAACCCCCAAGTTCGAGTCCAAAATTTTAATAGTTTGTATTGTAAAAAGGCTTTTTTGGGATTGGCAGGTTTAGAGAAATCTAAAAATGCAGCGGTCCCACCCGGTTTTAATTTTTGAAATATTATTTTTAATGATTCTTTTAAATGAGGGGAATTTCTTAAAGCGTACCCACCGGTTACTATATCAATAGAGTTATCCGCCACTGGAAGTTGCAGCATATCTGCCAAAACATATTGGCAGTTAGAATTTTGTTTTGACTCAGCTTGTTTTAGCATTTCCGGGCAAATATCAATGCCAATGACTTTTCCTTGGGGGAAGCGAAACGCCAATTGTTGAGTAATATCACCAGATCCACAGGCAATATCTAAACAGAAAGGAGTTGCTAAATCCGGTAAAGAGTTTATTAAATCTTGTTTCCAGCGTCGGTCCTGGCCAAACGACAAGATCTGAGTAATCTTAGAATATTTTGGGGCAATGATGGCGAACATTTCTCGGTTAAGCTGGCGCTTTTGGTTGGGGTCCTTCAGAACTTCGCTATTGCCGAGAGAAAATTTAGTAATCATATTGCAATTATAGCACTCAAAACTATAATGTGTTTCATGTTTCACATGGGATTATTGCAATGACAAACAAAAATAGCGCTACTTTTTTTATTCTACATGGCTCATGGCAGGCGAGTGAGGGTTGGGCGGAAGTTCAACAATTATTGGTCCAAGAAGGTTATGCAGTTGAACTATTGGATTTACCAGGACACGGCAATAACAATGGAATGGATTACCACAAAATTAACCTGAATACCTATGTTACTTTTGTCTGTAAAAAAATCCAAGAAATGGATCGTGGGCGGGTGGTTTTAGTAGGTCATAGCATGTCTGGGATGGTGGTCAGCCAAGTGGCGGAGAACATGCCCATCCATAAGCTGGTTTATGTCAGCGCTTTTCTTTCCGGTGGATGGAGAATCTTTAATGGATTTAGCTAAGCGTTCTCCTATCATTGGTATTAGTAAAAATATGTTGATTGATCGTCGCGCCAAATCAATTTTATTAGACAAAACTGGTTTGGATAAACTTTTTTATAATGATTGTCCCCCTGAAGTCACTGAATTGGCTTTATCCCGTTTGCAGATAGAACCACTTTTGCCATTCTATGGAAATGTCAGGCTAACTAGCGATAAATTTGGAGCCGTTCCTAAAACTTATATAGAATGCACCCGCGATTTTTCTGTCAGTATTGAGCTGCAAAGATTTATGCATAACCGATGGCCTTGTCAAGTTTTAACACTCGATTGTGGGCATGCGCCCCATTACTCAACACCTAAGTTGTTGGCAGATAGTTTAGTTAAGAGTGTTTTGTAGTTTTTCAATGAGTGTTATATGACCTAATTTGCGGCCAGGCCGTGGAATTTTCCCGTAAGTGTGGTAATGCGCCTCAGGAATTTGTAAATAAATTGGCGGTGGCGGCATTTCACCGATGCAATTTAGCATAAAGCAATTTCCCCTTGCTTCAGTGCAACCTAAAGGCCAGTTAAAAACAGCCCGTAAGTGGTTTTCAAATTGACTGGTTTCCGCGCCTTCAATCGTCCAATGCCCGGAATTATGCACGCGTGGCGCCATTTCATTGGCGATTAACTGATTGCCATCATAAAAAAATTCAACAGTCAGCACGCCGACATAAGCCAGTTTTTCTAAAATTTTAACGAGGTGATTTTGAGCTTGTTCTTCCAGCTCAGGGTGATTAAATGGCGCTTGAGATGAGCGTAAAATTCCTTGACTATGCTGGTTACGTGTCAGCGGATAAAAACGAATGTTACCTTGTTGATTGCGCACGGCAATTAAAGATATTTCATATTTAAATGGTACGAATTCTTCCAATATTAGCGCAGAATTTTTTAAATTTGCCAGGCGCTGACAATATCGGCAGGTGTTTTTATAATAAATTGTCCTTTGCCATCATATCCCATGCGTCTGGTTTTCAGCACCGCGGGTAATCCCAAATCTTTAACGGCGCTATTGAGTTCCGCTTCGCTGGTAATATCTGCGAACGCCGGAGTGGGGATTTGCAAAGATTGAAAAAATGTTTTTTCATGCCAGCGGTCTTGAGCAATGGTTAATGATTCAACGGATGGGTATAGCGGATGAGTTTGTGCAATCAAGTTGGCGCAGGTCAAAGGAATGTTTTCGGTTTCATAAGTGACGATATCGACCGCGGCTAAAAACCGGCGTAATGCAGATTCGTCAGTTAATTCAGCGTGGATGACTTCAGTCACCTCGGCAGCACAAGCTTCGGGACTGGGATCTATGCATAATGTCTTAATACCCAGCGGATAACCGGCTAATGCCAACATCCGCGCCAATTGACCCCCACCTAAAATGCCCAAGCGTTTCATATTTTTTCCGGATGGGGATTATTAAGAATTTTTTGAGTTTGTTGCTCCCGGTATTGTTTTAAAGCCGCTTGGATCGGGGGATATTGATTTCCCAGTATCGCTCCTGCTAGCAATGCGGCGTTGATCGCACCGGCTTTGCCAATGGCTAGTGTGGCCACGGGAATGCCTGCCGGCATCTGGACAATGGATAATAAGGAATCAATGCCGCCCAAAGGCTGAGAGATCACCGGCACACCCAGCACGGGTAATAAAGTTTTCGCCGCAATCATGCCTGGTAAATGTGCCGCGCCTCCGGCTCCGGCAATGATTATTTTCAACCCGCGCTCTTGCGCTTGCTCGGCATATTGAAATAGTTTATCGGGAGTACGGTGAGCTGAGACGATTTCAGCTTCGATAACTAATTTGTAAAACATCCAAGGTTTCCGCTGTGTGCATGAGAATTTGCCAATCACTTTGAGAACCCATAATCACGCCGACTAAAATTTGTTTATCCATTATGCCTCCGCAACTCTGGTTGATAAGGTAGATTAAATTAAGGATGCGCAGTGAGGAACTGCTGCACCCCTTCATTTCTTAACTGACAGGCGGGACAAACTTGACAGCCGTAATGAGGAATGCCCTTATAACAAGTAATGGTTTCTTGGAGTAAATATTCCAAAATCTCTAATTCATAGGCTAATTCCATGGTTTCCTTTCTTAGTCATACTAATTAACGGGGTGTGAATTCAAAATGGGGATCGGCTAAATCTAGCCTCAGTAACTCTTGAATGAAATTGATATAGTCCGGGAACAATCGCGGTAACCTGATGTCGATTCGACCTCGATCACACCCATATAAATGCAAGAGCATTTAATTTTTGGGCATGAATTCCGGCAATTTGAGCCATTATTCCATTGCGGCCTGATACCATGGTGTTGGCAGGGGTTTGTTCTTGAGCATGTTGGATGGGGCTATGCCGGTTGAGCAAAGCACTTTGAGTGATTTGCTGAAAAAAATCTAAGCTGATTTCGGTATGATCCACTTTCCAATCTTGGCAAATTCGAGCGGCTTGCTGGGTTCCCGGTTATGGCTTTGTCCGTACCGTAATGACAAGCTTAAAATCTGTTCTCTTCCCCATTCCTCGATGGCCACAGCCAGGCAAAGGGAGGAATCCATACCTCCAGAATGTAAAACAATGGCTTTTTTAGACGATTTAATATCCTGCGCGTCGGCAAAGCCGATTGCTCGGAATGAAGGGGTAGAATCGCGATTCTCCCCCTTGCGATCCCCCATCGCGCAAAGAGGAGTTCCCTTCAGGGGGAACTCCTTGGGTTTTTTAATAAATATTTCCATAGTTAAGGCTTTGATAATCAAATCTTCAGATTTCTTTAATCTTAAAAAGTTATTGTGTAAAAAGGTAGATATTATATTTGAGGAGAATATACATGACAAGTAATAATCGCATGAATAATTTTAAACGAATGGTGGATCGCATGGCTGTAGGTGGGAAATTGCTGACTACACAAGAGAAATCGCCCCGCGATTTTTGGGAGAACCATCCCCGTTTCTTGGAAACACATACGCCGTTCTGCGCCTGGTGCTACGTCCAGGTAAAAAAAACGTGCCACAATAAAGGTGTTTTAATTGAAGAGGGTGGATAATCTTGTTTAAAAGTATGCCGGGGATTGGGAACAAATTTTTTAACTTGATCGGCTAATTCCCGGCTGTGATATAAGTCCATGCACTTAAGTAAATTAAACTGAATGCCTTGATATTCTACCAGTGGATTATGATAGTCTCGGGCTAAAAAACGATTGATTAATTGGTCTATGGCTTCGGAACTTTTCTCCACGTCATAGAGTGTCCAATCAACAAAAACACTGGCGCTGTAATTAGCATCCTTCCCGGCTATTGAATCGTTCTTATAAGCCCTGGCAATGCAACTGGCTAATATCATGTCTTGGTAATTTTGCGCATAGCTGCGTGTAGGTCCTTCCGGAGAATGTGGATTTGCTAGACCAGTTTCAAAACAAATAAGCAACACTGCTATTAATATAAGCCGGATCATGAGAGACTCCAGAAGTTGGCCTGGTTTGTTTTGTAGCGGGCTTCTGGTTCATTGAAATAACAATGATCATAGCAAAAGCTTCCATTCCAAAGGGTAGCGTGTCCAAGCGCATCACTCCACCCGCTTATTTCGAAAAGAATGACTCCTTTTTTTCCCGTCAAAGCTGAACCCCCACCCGCAGGGGGATATGGAACGATTGAATCAGGCTTTCCCCAAACTTGTTTCAGAAAATTAATAACGTCAGGGACACGAAAAAAATAGTTGCGTTTATCTGCTCCGGTAACTGTTTTGCTACCTGTAGCAGGGATGAAGATTCCCGACTGGTTAAGAATATAACTCATTCTTACCGCACAAGCGTTTTTCCAATTCCTGGGTGGAGGTGCATGAATATTAATAGCAACATGGCCACCAATGACTTTAGCGACTTTTTCTAAAGGATTTTGAGCATCATAAATTTTAAGCGAGGCATTCCAAGCTACTGCAAAATAAGGTCTTGTCATATTTCCTCCTGGAAAATTATTGTTTACAATATACCAAACTTATTTATAACTTACAATAATATAATTTTATAAGTCGGGGAATGATGAATAACTATGAATAACCTATGTTCGGAACTTGGGACAGGCGTACGTCAATGCGCTGATGATTGTTTTCTAAAAATGAATTGAGTAGAATAAGCGTGCACCATCCAATGATTGGCATTGGATGGGCACTGACCACGAGTACCTATAAAGAGTAGATACCATGGCTATCGGCATTATAAACATTCTTGGGTTTTCTTCAAATCTTGGGCTGCAAGAGCTTGCGGCGAATGAACGACTTTTCCTTGACCTAATCAAGCGATTTGTCTGTGCACTGACTTTTCCATTGACTAATCTGGTTGCTGACCTTCAACCTTTTAGCTCAATGGATTAGCGCATTCGCCATCAGTTCTTTTTTAGGGAGTTCTGAGGCAAAGGAAAATGTCAAAAGGTTAGAATGTAAAGCCGAGGCGCCATGCGCAGGTTCAGCCATAACTGTGGCTAAACCTGTGTTGTGGGCCAAGGGCAAAATGCAACGTCTGGGACACAAAAAAATAGTTGCGTTTATCTGCTTTAGTAACTGTTTTGCTGACTAAAGATTTTTAACCGGAAAATTTCCTTAGTAAAGCTTGCATTACAGCACCTGCTATTAAAGCAAATAAATAAGATAAACCTCTCCCAACTCTCTTTATCCAAGATTTAAAATCTTCTTTCTCAACTTCGCGGATAAAACCTTTTATAATATTTTGTGTATCTGGGTCATTTTTTATTAAATTCCTAAAAGTTTCTTTTAATACTTCGTCTATGGCTTTTTGCTTTTTTGCAGCCTCACAAAATATTTGAGCAAATCTATCTGGTTGTTGAATACTTGCAGATAATTCACTAATAGCCTGCTTTGGATCAAAGTCATCATCCTTACTATTGGCCATGATCTATTCCTTAGTAAGATCCTTGGCAGGGGTAATGTTTTTTTCTACACCATTCATTTTTATAGAGATTGATTTATCATCAGTAAGAATGAGTACACTTATCGCAAATCTAAATAAGCTTTGATAATCTTTAAATGACCATTTTTCCATAACGCTTTCTAATTTAGTTAAATCTCCATTATCAATTTCGAGAGTTAATAATGTATTACTAGGGTTTTTAGTGCCTTTAACAGCCATAATGCTTCACCTTGATTTGCGTCCATGCAATAATATGTAACATATTTATTATTCTATAAGCTTCTGCAAAAGAAAATACAGTAAAAATTTTCTTTAAGAATAACAAGAAACCTTATTTTTTACAATATTAAGTTGAAATTTATGCTTGACAGTTAAACGTCGATATTTTCTGCGCTCAGGGCGTTTTCTTCGATAAATTGGCGGCGGGGTTCGACTTGATCGCCCATCAGGGTAGTAAAGATTTCGTCGGCGGCGACGGCGTCGTGAATATTTACTTTCAGTAAGACGGCGAGTTTGCGGGTCCATGGTGGTATCCCACAGTTGCGTCGGGGTTCATTTCTCCTAAACCTTTGTAACGAGAAATCACCAAACCTTTTTTAGCTTCTTCTAGATAACCAAGCATAAACTTGGCTGAAATCAGCAACGGGATAACGTTTTTCTCCACGTTCAATATAAGCATCTTTTTCTAATAATCCGGTGATTTCTCGCTGGGATTCGATAATAAATTTGTAATCATTGGAATTGAGAATTTCATTTTTTAATAAATAATCTTTGCCAAAACCATGATGTTTTACAGTGATTTTTGGATAAAAAGATTTTTTCTCTTCATCAGTCACCATGCTGATTTGATAAATTAAGCCTGGTTCAGTCAGCGGTCTTGTTTACCTCTAGTTTGTAGAGCCTGAATCCAGGTTTGGACTGGCTGGGCATCACTCAATTGTGCACTGGTTAGCGGAGGAACAGTCAGCATGGCTTCTAAACATCAAATTGGGGAAAAAACGCGATAATCGTTGTTGGCTATGCAATGCCCGGCGGTAATGTTGGGCGATAGTTTCCAGAGCAGTTGCTGGCAATTGCCGGCGCATGAGCATTGAGGATGTAACTTTAGCTTCGTCCAGAGCAAGCTGCAACAAATAATTATCCATGGCTTCATCGTCTTTCAAGTATTGCTCTTGTTTGCCGCGTTTGACTTTATATAAGGGCGGTTGAGCGATATAAATATGGCCGCGCTCAATCAATTCAGGCATTTGCCGGTAGAAAAAGTCAGTAATAAAGTGCGAATATGCGAGCCGTCAACGTCGGCGTCGGTCATGATGATGATGCGATGATAGCGTAATTTATCAGGATTATATTCTTCGCGGCCAATGCCGCAACCCATGGCGGTGATCAAAGTGCCTACTTCGACGGAAGCCAGCATTTTATCAAACCGGGCTTTTTCGACATTAAGAATTTTGCCTTTCAATGGCAAGAATGGCTTGATTGCGGCGATCGCGCGCTTGTTTGGCGGAGCCGCCTGCTGAATCACCTTCCACTAAGAATAATTCGCATAAAGCCGGATCTTTTTCTTGGCAATCCGCTAATTTTCCAGGTAAACCGGCAATATCCAGGACGTTTTTACGCCGAGTCATGTCCCGGGCTTTGCGCGCAGCTTCACGGGCGCGAGCGGCATCAATCATTTTCATGACGATGGCTTTGGCTTGCGCGGGATTTTCTAATAGAAATTCCTGCAATTTTGCCGATACGCAAGATTCAACCACCGGTTTTACTTCAGAAGAAACCAATTTGTCTTTGGTTTGTGAAGAAAATTTAGGGTCAGGCACTTTAACTGATAATACGGCGGTTAAACCTTCTCGAGCATCATCGCCGGTGGTGGCGATTTTATCTTTTTTGGTAAAACCTTCGGTTTCGATATAACTATTTAAAGTGCGGGTTAATGCGCCGCGCAAACCGGCCAAATGGGTGCCGCCGTCACGTTGAGGAATATTATTGGTGAAACAAAACATGGTTTCTTGTAAAGCCATCATTCCATTGCATGGCCAATTCCACCACAATATCCTCTTTTTCCTGGGTAAAATAAAAAACATCGGGATGGATTGGGGTTTTATTGCGATTTAGATGCTGCACAAAGGCTTTGATACCGCCTTCGTATTCAAAAACATCTTTTTTGCCGGTGGCTTCTTCGAATAACTCAATTCTGACGCCTGAATTTAAAAATGATAACTCACGTAAACGTTTCGCTAAAATATCATATTGAAATTCGATATTAGTAAAAATAGTGGGGCTGGGTTTAAAGCGGACTTCAGTGCCGGTTTCATTGCTATTGCCGGTGACGGCTAAGGGCGCTTGGGGCTCTCCCAGCCGGTAATGTTGCTCATAGATTTTGCCGTGCTGATAAATTTTTAAGATATAAATCTTCAGATAACGCATTGACGACGGAAACACCGACGCCATGTAATCCCCCGGCGACTTTATAAGATTTTTTATCAAATTTACCGCCGGCATGTAGGACTGTCATAATGACTTCAGCGGCGGAACGGCCTTCTTCTTGGTGGATATCGGTGGGAATGCCGCGGCCATTATCGCGAACGGAGACTGAGCCATCGGCATGGATGATCACGGTAATATTGGTGCAATACCCGGCTAATGCTTCGTCAATGGCGTTGTCGACGACTTCAAAAACCATGTGATGCAAGCCGGAACCGTCATCGGTATCGCCGATATACATGCCGGGACGTTTACGTACGGCATCCAGCCCTCGAAGGACTTGAATGCTCGAGGAATCATATGAATTATCTGTGGTTGAGCTTTATCCATGAGGTTGAAATTATATCAAATTTGACCGGATAAAGCCACGTAAAGGATCTTTTTTCAGCAATTCCCGCTGAGTACAGCGGGAATTGCTTCCTGTTTATATCCTGCGCTCGGCGGAGCCGATGCTCGGAATGAAGGGGGAGCGCTTCGCGCTGCTCCCCCTTGCGATCCCCCATGGCGCAGAGAATTTTCTGCGAAAATTATTTTTCATTATGAGAAATTACTCCAATATTTCAGCCCCTTAAATTCATTTTATCCTCAGCGGGAATTACTGATCTTAGCAGCAGATAGGTGATGCATTTATGAGCCAACAAACTCATCAAGGCTAAGAAACAAAATAACCAGGCGATTCCGCTGATCCAATTAGCCCACCAGAAACCTCGAAAATAAGATTGAATCAAGTAATTTCCTGGAGCTAATTTAAGGGTGGCTAGTAGATAGCTTTGGTGTTGACTAGGAAAATAAGCTATCTTTTGGCCATTTATACGTATATCCAATAGCTTGGGATAATACAACACCGGGAGTTGGACTAAAGTGTTTTCTTTAAGATTAATTTGGCAAATGGTTTTGTTATTTTCATGTCCGCATACTTGGGAGGTAGTGGAGACATCCAGATTAGGTGAAGAAAGGGGCATTATCTCTTTTTTAAACTTACTCATTTCGGGTAAATACTCATTCTTTCCATAGTCAAAACTGGGCGAGTTTATCAACTCTTTAATATAAATATTGTTTTTTCCTGATCCTTCGGTGGGTAACCAGGAGCCCGCAAAGATTCCAAGTACTAAAAAGCCTAAGATGGCGTGGCGAATATTCACTTGCTTATCAAAAAGCCAATAAAAGGCAAAACCAAATAGAATAGTTCCTATCCACATAACTTGGGTTAATAAACGGTACGGAAATTGTGTTACCGTCAAAAATTTTGGCAGCAAGCTCCAAAAATCCAATAAGGACCAGGTCATAGTAAATGCTGAAAATAATAATATGAGTAAGGAGATCAGCAAAGTTTTCTTTTCCCGGTTTAGAGGGAGTCTGCGAGTGATCAATGCATAAATCAGGACGCCTACAGCAGTTAATATCGGCCAACCTATGGCTGGATAGAGGTGCAAGCTGCGCCACCAAGGATCGGCAGGCACAGGGCTGACTGCTGTTGGAGACAATAAAGTGGATAAACCGGTAAACAAATTATTTTTAATAGGGTCCATCAATTCATTATCAATTTGCAGATAGCTTTCCATTAGACCGGCGGGCGCTAAAAACCACAGTGCTAAGACGCAGGCATAAACATAGGCCAAACTGGTCAATAAAAAACTTTTCCAACGATGCCGGTTACAAACAGTGATGAAAATTAATAGTAATCCTACGAATAACGAACTGTAAATAAAAGTGAGCAGACAAGTGCAAGCCAATACACCCCAGAGCGCAGCGGTTAGAAAAAATCGTGAAAGAGTTGTTTTATCCAAAAAATTGCGTAAAGTAAAAAATATTACCATGGGTAAAAGACCTTGGGCGATCGCTTCTTTAAAATCTCCTCTGACATTGATATTGATGAGAAAGTAAGGAGCCGTCATATAAACCACGCCCGATAAAAAGGCAGTAATTTTAGAATCTAAAAACCAATCCGTTAATTTGTAAATAAAAACACCACTTATAAATAAAGCGATCCAAATGACTACTTTGAAAGCGATGAATGGATTTCGAGGTGAGAATGTGCGGTAAATAATCGCTGCAAAGGTGTGAGGGATGGGTGCATAAAATTGAAACCAGGCATTACCCCAGCCGTGGTCTTCCCAAGGGCCGGTGCGTGGTGGGTATTGATGTTGGTCTAGAGCCATTTTTGCTTGAATAATGCTTCCGATATGTGTCGGAAAGTCAGTGTTTTCCCCTGGAATGAGTTTATAGGAGGCGATGGGAGAGGTCATTGCTGAAGTTAATATAAGGTAAGCCAGATAAATAAAAAGTATGTCTTGCCATTTTGGCTTCATTTTTTTTTGATTTGCATTTATCTCCATATGAGCCCTTTGCCAGATTAGAGGTTATCCTGGGAGTTTATTAAACTCAATAATAAAGATATACTTTAACTTGATTTTATTGGTATCTCAAACTTGCAACCGTATTGAATGAAGAATACTAGTCCATATAAACCCAATGCGTTGGGAGTTAGCTTACAAGATTTATCTTTGAACTACCAAAACCGTGCTTTATTTGATCATTTTAATTTAGAATTAAAGCCCGGGAGTTGGACCTGCGTTTTAGGCAGCAGCGGCGTGGGGAAAAGCACCTTGCTGAAATTTTTAGCAGGTTTACCCACAGGGGCTGAGTCAGTAGCCACAAAAGTAAATCTACTCACTTCTGACAATCAACCTTTGCTTGGGAGAGTAGCCTACATGGCGCAGCAGGATTTGTTAATGCCATGGTTGAATGTGTTAGAAAATGTGTTGATTGGTTTTCGGCTTCGTGGTCAACCGATTGCTGAGCAAGATCTTGATCTAGCAAACACCTTGTTAAAAGAAGTCAGTTTAGAGCAAGCAACTTACATGCGGGTGGGGCAACTTTCTGGGGGAATGCGGCAACGAGTCGCGTTGGTGAGAACTTTATTGGAAAATAAACCGTTAGTCCTGATGGATGAGCCTTTTTCAGCATTGGATGCGCTGACCCGGCTAAAACTGCAAGATTTGGCGATCCGATGTTTGATGGGCAGAACCGTCCTTTTAGTAACCCATGATCCACTCGAGGCTTTGCGGCTTGGAGATTATATTTATACCTTGAACGGATCTCCAGCTCAATTGAGTAAACCCATACAAATGGAGTCTCCTAAACCACGTTTGCCAAACAAGCCTGAACTTTTGGAAAAACAGGGACAATTATTATCTTTACTAACCTTATGAATCACCTATTTATTCGTATTTTACTTATATTCATTATTTTATTGCTCGTTTGGCAGTTTGCTGTTTTATTATTAGCGCTGCCTCAGTATATTTTACCTGGCCCATGGGAAGTGTTGAAATCTTTTTGGTTGAATAGAACCCTTATTTTTATCAACGCTCTTCCGACACTGATGGAAACATTGAGTGGGTTATTTTTAGGTTCATTGGCAGGAATCTGGATGGCTTTATGTTTAAGTTATTTTCGTTGGACGCGCCCCTTATTTTTACCTCTGATGATCACCAGTCAAGCACTGCCCGCATTTGCTATCGCACCCTTGTTAGTCATTTGGTTTGGGTATGGCATGAGTTCAAAGGTGGTAGTTGCAATAGTGATGATTTTTTTTCCAGTCGCCAGCGCATTTTATGATGGATTGCTCCATACGCAGAAAGATTGGTTACATTTAGCCCATGTAATGGGCGCTTCTCGATGGCGGATATTATGGCGTATTCGGATACCTGCTGCATTACCCGAATTAGGCAGCGGCCTAAGAGTCGCGGTCACTTTTGCACCTATGGGAGCGGTGATCGGGGAATGGGTTGGTTCAAGCAAGGGATTGGGGTACTTGATGCTCAACGCCAATGCTCGAATGCAAATCGACTTAATGTTTGCAGTTCTTTTAACATTAGTTCTCTTCACACTCATTTTATATTTCACAGTAGATTCATTATTAAAGAAGTTTATTTTTTGGCAATAGTGTAATTCTTGGGTTATGTCAGTTTAGATAACTTCGTTTCCAAAACCCGTCAATATTTTAAAAAGCCGCCAAGGATTCGCGAGACCGCACTCGCCGGGTCCGGCTCATTAGCGCCTTGGCGGCTTTTTAAAATATTGACTTGCAAATAGGTTCATTTTCTTCTTTTTAAAACATTGGCTCAGCAGTACTTTCGAATTTCAAGGCATTTGCTTAGACAATATTTTAAAACCGCCAAGGCGCTAACGAAGCTCAGTGCCGGAGGAGGCTTTGGCCAGCGCAGTGACTTTTATCGGAACGGAGCTGGCCAAAGCCTCCTCCGGCATCTCCTGCGAGTGATTCATCGCTATCCACTGGGCGGTGTTTTAAAATATTGGCGGTCATGGAATAAAACACTCAGTTGGCGTCATTACGTGAACTGTTACGACTTTATATGGTTTTACTTCTCAGATAGAATAGGTTTAATCATTATCAAGAATTGAGGAAATATATGATACGAAAATTTTTAGGTTTGCTCATGGCGTTTTTTTTCTCAACCAGTTACGCGCAAGCGCCTACTCCCCAGAATTTTACCTTGGTTTTAGATTGGTTTTTTAACCCAGATCATGCTCCTTTGTTGGTAGCGGAGCAACAAGGTTATTTCCAACAAAACGGTCTGCAAGTTAAATTGGTGCAACCTTCAGACCCGAGTGACGGTCCTAAGCTGGTAGCAGCTAAAAAAGCAGATGCCGCATTGACATATCAACCTCAATTGTTGATGCAAATAGATCAAGGGCTGCCTTTGATTCGGTTTGGCTCTCTGGTGGATTCACCATTAGACTGCCTAGTGACTTTAAAAACGGCCGGCATTCAGAAAGTTGCCGATTTAAAAGCCAAAACCATTGGCTATAGCGCTGGTGGGATTGATGAGGTGATGCTAAAAACCATGCTGGCACATCAAAATTTAAATTTAAAAGATGTTAATTTTATTAATGTACGTTATAACTTACTGCAAGCTTTATTAACAGGGAATATCAATGCTTTCACCGGTGGTATGCGTAATGTTGAGCCGGTGCAATTAGCCTATAGTGGTCATCCGGCCCAGATTTTTTTACCAGAGCAAAATGGTTTTCCGAGCTATGATGAACTGATCTTTGTGACGCATCGTGATTTTAATAAAGACCCAAGGTTGGCGCAGTTTTTGACTGCTTTGCAACAAGGAATAGATTATTTGGTAGCTCATCCACAGGAATCCTGGGATAATGTAATTAAGAAGCATCCAGAATTAAATAATGATATGAATAAAGCAAGTTGGTTCGCTTCAATCCAGTATTTTTCAAAGAACCCTTTTCTGTTAGATCAACAAAAATATCAGAAGTTTGCCCAATTCATGCAAGCGCAAGGGGTTATTAAAAAAGCCCCAGAATTGTCTGAATATACCGTTCAATTAAAGAGTTGAATTTGACCTTGTTCCACGTGGAACATTTGCGCTGAGTGATCTGGTAACATGCCATTCAATTCATCAGCAGTGATGCCTGTTATAAATACTTGTGCTTGTAGTTGTTTTAATAAGCTGCTAATTAGGCGTCGCTTTTCGGGATCAAGCTCGGAAGGTAGGTCATCAATTAAGTAAATTGGTTTTTGTTCGGTGAGTTTTTGTAATAGCAAGCCTTGGGCCAAATGTAAGGCATAAGCGACCAGTTTTTGCTGACCCTGAGAGAGCATGTCGCCTATAGGCGCTTTACCTATATAGAGTTGCAAATCAGCACGATGCGGACCATATTGAGTATAGCCCAGTTGTTGATCTCGCATTAGACCATTCTCCAAGGCCTCTGATAAATCAGTGTCCATAGGCCAACCTTTATAGTAGCGCAGCTTTAAATCGACGCCTGGTAAAATGTTGGAAAATATTTCAAATAAAATGGGTTGGAGATGGTTAATATAATTTAGTCGGTATTCATGAAATTGGTGGGCTAACTGAATCATTTCATGACTCCAGATGGCAATTTCAGGTTTGCTAAGTCCTTTTTTTAAACCGGCATTGCGTTGTTTAAGCGCTTTTTGATACTGTTGCCAAATTGAGTAAAAGACAATGTTCCACGTGGAACACACCCCAGTCTAAATATTGGCGTCTTACTTTGGGCCCATCATGGAAAAAGCGATGGCTTTCGGTGGAGAGTAGTTGTAAAGGCAGTTGTTTGGCAATGGTTGCAACTGAATTAACCGATTCACCGTTCACTCGAATTTTTTTTTCACCCTGCAATGAGCGTTCCATCCCAACTAAAAAAGGATTGTCTGGGTTATTAATTTGAGCTAAAAGAAGAAATTGTTCGGAGCCTTGATGAATAATACGCTGAATTAAATGAGTTCTAAAAGAACGTCCCAAACCTAAAAAGTAAATCGCTTCTAGTATGCTGGTTTTCCCAGAGCCATTGGCGCCAAAAAAGAAATTGATACCTGGTTGGGGCTCAAATTGTACCTTCGATAAATTTCTAAAATGATGGATAGTGAGTTGGGAGATGGACATAGTCTATGCTGCGTCATCAATAAGCATCCCGAGTTCGACTGCTTGATCCACTAGGGTTTCAACGTATTTCCATATTAAGTGCGAAGCTTTGGCGATATGGCTATTTAAAGAAAGCACTTGTTGTTTTGAGATACCATGTGTGCGCCAAGAGGAACCGTCCGAGTAAAAATTTTGTAATATGGGTTGAATGCGATCCAAAGCGGCAGCAAATTGAGCTTCACTGGTTTGTTGGTTTTCAAATTCTTCCCATAATGCTCTGAGTTCGTTCGCCTGATCAGAAGGTAATAACCCGAAAATTCGATCTGCAGCTTGTTCTTCCCGCTGTCTTTTTTCTTGAGGGTTAGAAATATGGTAAAAGAAATATATCTCCAGCATCTATTTCTACCACATCATGTATCAATAGCATTTTCATTGTTTTTAATAAATCTAAGGAGGAATCAAGGGCATATTCGCTTAGCAAAAAAGCCAACACACAGATATGCCAAGAATGTTCAGCATCATTTTCATGACGGCTACGGTCACAAAGTCTAGTTTGGCGAAAGATTTGTTTTAATTTATCCAGCTCTATAATAAATTGTATCTGTTGTTCAAGTCGTGTTTGCTGATTCATTTACATTCTCATAGGCATCACGACAAAAGCCTGGTCTTTATGGCCATTGGGTTCGGCAATCAATAAACTATTGTTGTTGGTGCTGGCAAATATAAACTCCACTTGCTCGGAGGTTAAGGTGTTTAATACATCTAATAAATAATTGACATTAAAAGCTAAACCAAATTCAGGGCCTGAATATTCAACGACTCAATTCTTCTTCCGCAAGTTCTTGTTCCGGATTATTCGCCAGTAAGCGTAAAGATTAGGTTTCAATTCCAGAAAATACCCCACGCACCTTATCGTTGCATAAAATAGCAGAGCGGATTAGCGCTTGTTTGAATTCCTCCCGATTTACCATAATTTTTTTATCACCATTTTTAGGAATAACCCGTTGGTAATCAGGAAAACGGCCTTCGATTAACTTAGATACAAAAGTATAATTTTCCCCGACCGCTTGAATATAATTATTACCAACGGATAAAGTCACTTCCTCTTCAGAATTATTTAATAAACGCATTAATTCTAAAACACCTTTTCGTGGCACAATCATTTGCAAACGATGTTCGTCTTGAATAGCAGCCCCATGGTATCGGTGGCTAAACGGTGGCCATCTGTCGCCACCGTTCGCAAAGTATTGGGAAGAAATTCAAATAACATACCATTTAAATAATAACGTACATCTTGTTGCGCCATCGCAAAATAAGTGTGTTGTAATAAATGTAATAATTCATGCTGAATTGATTTTGACTTGTAAATGCACGGATATGTTGTTCGGTATTCGGATAATCTTCAGCAGGCAAAGTGCTTAAAGTAAAGCGGCTGCGCTGAGAGCGTAATACCACTTGTTGTTTGTCCTGATATAATTCAATCGTTGCATTTTCCGGTAAAGCACGGCAAATATCCAATAATTTCCTGCCTGGAAGAGTGAGCTTGCCACGAGGCAGAAAGTGGTTCTGAAAAAGAACTATGGCCGGTTAATTCAATTTCTAAATCCGTGCCGATAATGATAACCGTTTGTTGATTAATATTTAATCAATACATTCGATAAAATCGGCAAGGTTTGTTTTCGATCCACCACACCCATTACCATTTGCAGTGGTTTTAATAAATCTTCGCGTATGAGAGTTAGTTTCATTAAATGATCTCCTTTATGCAGATAAAATACGTAACAAATTTTTATAATCTTCTTGGATATCGAAGTTACTGACCATCAGTTCTTTAATTTTCCGGCAAGCATGTAACACAGTGGTATGATCACGACCGCCGAATGCTTCAGCCGATTTCGGGTAAGACTATAGCTGGTCAATTCTTTTGCCAAAGCCATCGCCATTTGCCGAGGGCGGGCTAAAGAACGGTTGCGGCGTTTTGATAATAAATCACTCAGTTTAATTTTGTAATATTCGGCAACGGTACGTTGGATATTTTCAGGAGTAATCAATTTTGCTTGCAAGCTGAGCAAATCTTTTAATGCTTCACGGGCAAAATCAATAGTGACACGTTGACCGGTAAAATGCGCATTGGCCAGTACACGTTTGAACGCCCCTTCCAATTCGCGAACATTAGATTGAATATGTTTGGCAATAAAAAAAGCCACTTCTTCAGGTAAGACGGTTTTAGCTTCTTCCGCTTTTGTCATTAAAATAGCAACCCGGGTTTCTAATTCAGGCGGTTCAACGGCCGTAGTTAACCCCCAGCCAAATCGAGATTTCAACCGCTCTTCTAAGCCATCAATTTCTTTAGGATAACGATCGCAAGTGAGAACAATTTGTTGTTGGCTATCAAATAAAGAATTAAAGGTATGAAAAAATTCTTCTTGCGAACGATCTTTGCCAGCAAAAAATTGAATATCATCGATCAATAAAGCATTTAAACCTCGATAATAACGTTTAAATTCATTCATGGCATTGCGTTGCAGTGCTTTAACCATATCGGCGACAAATCGCTCAGAATGTAAATACAAGTACTTTTGCGTCAGGATTCCGTTCTAGTATAGCATGACCGATGGCATGCATGAGATGTGTTTTTCCCAAGCCCACCCCACCATAAATAAATAATGGATTATAGGCCTGGCCCGGATTTTCAGCGACTTGCATTGCCGCCGCTCGCACCAACTGATTGGATTTTCCTTCTACAAAGTTGCAAAGGTAAACGTCCGATTTAAATGGCTTTGAGAAAAAGTAGGTTTTTTTAACCGATGGGTTCTTGGTAGTTATTTCTGGAGTCTACAGCATCAGGTCTTGGTGCCAATTCGGATAGTCACTCTGGGCGGAGCGGCGTCGCCCGATAAGGTTTGTAAGCAGTGATAATTTTATCCAAAAAATTATCATTGATATAACTGACCACAAATTGATTCGGCGCCAATAATATTAAATGATTGGGTTTAAATTCAGCCTGCAAGGGACGAATCCAAGTATTAAACTTAGGAGCAGTAATTTGTTCGCGCAAGTTATCCAGGCATTGTTCCCACAGACTAATATCCACAAAAATAACCTTGATAAATGAGTATGTGATGTCGTAGACAAAAACAGTATTGTATCCTTCTGTGGATAAGTTATCTAGAGATCGGCATGTGCTTGTGAAATGTAGCAGTACATCCAGCACTATCCTCTTGTCCAGCATAAAGATAATCCTGTTACTTTGGTAGGGTTAAGACATTTGGAATATTGAGTTGTCGTTGTAAAATTGTTCAGAATTGCTGCTTAGAGTTTGTCATCTATGAGAACTTTTTCAATACAAACTTTTAAGTTAGGCACTGTAGGAAAAAGTGTATTTTCAAAAATATGTGCCTACAAGAAATAAAAAATTAATTTCTAATTTTGGCTATAAAAAACATAAAAATCAAATAGTTAAATCAAAAAAGAAAATTTTCGCAAAATATATTGGCATTAATTAAAAATACTAGTCACAAATTTCCTTAATAAAACCTTAATATTTTTTTAAGCATAGTTCAAAAAATTACACTATAGTTTGTTAACCAACGGCACGTCGCTTATTCAATAAACTAACTTACCAGGAGGCCAAAATGAAGAACCCAGAAGAAAAGATCATGGTTAAATCCTACTTGGCAGTGATGGTTATGATGTGTTTGTTAGTTACTTTAGCCTGGATATAAGGCATTGTAGCACAAAATCGGCAAGGAAGCCGGTTTGATCGGAAAAACGCTTAGAGTAGCAAGGAAGCTACTCTAAGTATTCAAAAACATCTACTCATTCGCGGTAAATGACGGAGAATTAGAGTATAATCCCTCTTCATGCAGCGCGGCATATCACAAATTCAATTTTCAATACTCATCTTAATTTTATGGGGCTTACTGGTTGCAGTTGTCGGGTGGGTACGTCCTTTATATTATTCAAATGAAGAAATGCACTATGCATCCATTGCCTGGGAAATGTGGCAGCATCATCACTTTATTTTACCCATGGAAGGTGGACAACCTTATCCTGAAAAAGGACCTTTATTTTTTTGGTTGATGCATGCGGGATGGGCATTATTCGGTGTTTCCACCTGGTGGGTGCGCCTCATGCCTGCTCTGTTTGGTTTGGGTACTTTGTTCTTGCTGCGCCGGTTAACATTACAACTTTGGCCTCAGGAACCAACGGTCGCCAATTTAGCTCCTTTTGTCTTATTAGGAACTTTTTTCTTTGCCGCTAAAATTCCAGTGGCGCGGTTTGATGTAACTACCACTTTCTTTGTTGTACTTTCTGTGTATTGGTTAATTAAAGCGGTAGAACAAAATAAACTCTATTGGCTATTTTTTGCTATAGCGGTTACCTTGGGACTGTTAACAAAAGGTCCAGTACAATTTTTATTTATTTTACCAGCGGCTTTGACGATGAGATGGTGGGGGCAAGGCAATGACGCTTGGGGTAAAGTATATGGGTTGCTTATTGCGTCATTGTTGTTGTCCATTTTATTGGTATCTTGCTGGCTAATTCCAGCGGTGTTACAAGGAGGCGCCCAATATGCCCATGATCTACTTTTGAACCGTTCTGTAGGTAGAATTTGGCAAGGAGGTGGATATTGGCGACAGGATTGGGCTTACTATACGTTTACTTTTGC
The DNA here is from genome assembly GCA_963795715.1 of uncultured Pseudomonadota bacterium. GTDB lineage: Bacteria > Pseudomonadota > Gammaproteobacteria > Coxiellales > Coxiellaceae > JAFEDN01. The sequence goes on along the minus strand of CAWCIY010000003.1, from coordinate 408,111 downwards.
CATGATGCTATTACCATGGTGGGTATGGTTGCCTTTTTGGCCTGCCCTTCTAAATTTCATTAAAAAAAGTCGAGAACAAGGTTTAGATAAGAGAATCCTATTGCTACTCATTATTATTCTAAGTTCTATACTGTTTTTAACTTTTGTTAAACAAAAAGCGCCTCGTTATATTTTACCTGCTTTACCATTCGCTGTGATATTAATGACTTATATAATAGTGAAGTATTCAGGTGTACAGGAGTTCCCGGTGAAGGGAACTCCGCTTTACGCGATGAGGGATCGCAAGGGGGAGAATCGCGATTCTTCCCCTTCATTCCGAGCAATCGGCTTTGCCGATGCGCAGGATACAAACCAGGAAGCGATTCATCGGGAATCGCTGTCGGGAGTAATAAAAAAAAGCAGTCAAAGATTGATTGCAACAAACTATTTAATTGCAGGTCTTGGCTATGTATTATTGGTAATTGATGATCCATTTAAAATGCACCATAAATATCTTTGGGTCCGGGACTTGTCGCCGTTGTGGGGATTAATTTTAATTGCAATCGGCTTATTTTGGTGGTTGTGGCAGGAACAAAAATTAACAAGGGTAATCATGGGGCTGAGCGTTAGCACCCTCCTTTTTTGGAGTTGCTACAATCTAAGTATTGTTAAGGCAGAAGCCCATTATCAAGATTGGCGAGGATTAGCCCGCCAAGTGGCGGTATTGCAAGGAGCTGGAAAAGCAATAGCGTTTACTGGCCCCTATCAGGAGCTAGAATTTTTTGGCAAACTAAGCCAGCCGCCTGTTAAAATTAGTGAGGGAGAAATCAATTCTTGGCTCCAAAAAAATCCGGGAGGTTGGGTGGTAATTCGTGATTACTCAGTTGCCCCCATGCAATTACGACTTATTTCAGCTCAATCACAGCAAGGAGTAGTGTGATGAAAGAAGGCTTATATGAATTAGATCTAGATTCTTGGGAACCTCAAATATCTCAAGAGAAGTCACTAGAAATTACTAAAGCCCTGGAGAGCGGAAAAGTTATTTATTTACCAAAATTAATCTTTCCGTTAGATGCAGCACAACAGTCACTACTCAATATCAGCATCCATCCCCAAGGAGCAAAAAATATTAGTTATGATCCTAAGAACCAACGATTAGGTGGAATTAAAAAAGATACCATGATTGCTTCTTTAATCATGCCAATGATGCAACGCTATTATCAGCATAGTACGCAGCTGCTTCAATGGTTATGTCCGAATTACCAGTCTGCAAAATACTGTGGCCGTACTAGTTTTCGCCCGGTGGAAATCCGTGGTCGTAAACCTGATTCCTATCGAAAAGATGATACCAGACTCCACGTAGATGCTTTTCCTTCTACCCCAGTCAACGAGTTTAGGATTTTGCGGGTATTTACTAATATCAACCCACATGGTGAAAGTAGGTTATGGAACTTGGGAGAGCCTTTTTCTGAAGTGGTGCGTCAATTTTTACCCAAGGTACGTCGGCGCCTTCCTTTTGAAGCAGAGATTCTTTATGTTTTAAAAGCGACCCGAACAAAAAGATCTTATTACGATCACTGCATGCTACAAATTCATAACAAAATGAAAGCAGATATGAACTATCAACACCAATGTCGTTTCTCCTCTGTGAGTTTTCCACCTGGAAGTACCTGGATTGTGTATACCGATTTAGTTTCCCATGCAGCTTTGGCCGGACGTTTTGCTTTAGAGCAGACTTATTACCTACCGGTGGAGAATATGCTAAATCCCGCATTATCCCCCCAATTTTTATTACAACAAAAAATGAAGCATCCTCTTAAAACAGTGGGTCAAAATATATGAAGAACAAATTCCGACTATTAGCGTTCAGTATATTTTTGTTTACAGGCATGGCCTACGCCGAAATAATGCAAACTCAACCGTTAGTTTCAGTTTTACAAAGTTTAAAAAGCAACGGCTATATTTCAGTTAAAAAAATAGAGTTGGTTCAAGGTGAATATCATGTGAATGCTCTAAATGATCAAGGTGATCCTGTTGATATACGCATAAACGCACATTCTGGTGAAATTATATCTTCAGCTAAGATTGATCCTCATATCAACATGCTTGAGGTAGTAGAAAGAATAGAGACCATGGGATTTGGAGGAGTATACTCAGTGGAAGCTACAAATAATCATTATGAGGTATTGTGCTTAGATCCGAATGGTAAGCAGGCGAGGTTAAAGGTAGATGCGGTTACCGGAGCTATTACCAAAGAGCCTCTATAACTACTCACTCTGTAGATGGGAACGGCCACTTTTGCCCGATATTCAACGAAAAAATGTCCTCGCAATGCTCACATACGCCAGTATGCTCCGCTTGCTCGGCCATTTTTTCGTTGAATCTCAGCCAAAATTGGCCGTTCTGCGTTTGCAGGTTTAACCACACGAATAGTTACGAGCCTTTATAAAATAATAGGCGTTACAAAAATAAGCATTTGTTTGCGTTCAGTATCCTGTTTCTGATAACGAAACAATGCGCCGAGAATAGGGATTTTACTGAGAAATGGAATGCCTTGATGCTGATTTGAATGGTTTTCTTGTAAAATTCCTCCTAAAACCACCGTATCACGATTCTTTATTCTTACTTCAGTTTTTAACTGCTGGGTATTGATTGCAGGAACTCCATTTACAGATAAGTCACTGACTTGATCTTGATTTATAATCAAATGCAGCAAGATATCTTTACCTTGTACTTTCGGAGTTACTTCTAAACGCAGCACGGCTTTTTTAAATGAAACACTGGTTCCTCCGGCCTCTGTACTTTCCTGGTACGGTACTTCTTGGCCTGCCTCAATGATAGCGGGTTTATTATTTAAAGTAACTAATTGAGGGTCAGATATTAATTCCGCGTGTCCACTCTTTTCCAAAGCATTTAAAGTCATTTGTAGTAATAATCCTTGACTAAAGGTTGCAATTGGAAAAATTAAATCACCGGCATTGGTGTCCATAGGTAAATTGATGTTAAAGCCAGACGGAGTTTTTATGGTATTATTATTTTGGGTATTAAAATGTATGCCCAGTTCCTGGGTATAATTGCGATCGATATTCACTATATGTGCTTTTATTAGAATCTGAAAAGGGATTAATGCTGGTTTATTATGCAATGAAGATGGTTTTATATGTGGAGTAAACAATAAATGCTCTGCATCAGCAGCGGTTGGCATACTAGAAGTTAAAATAATCAATAAAAAAAAGATCGAATAACTAACTTTCATAATATACAGCCAGTTCCAATTGTAGAAAGAGTTGATTTTCTTCATGTTCAATTAATAAATTTTCAAAATCACTGAACCAATTCTGATGTGAAAGCAATCCTAAAAATTCAAAAACTTTTGATTCAGAACCATTTAAAGTTATTTGCAAAGTTTGTTTTATCAACGAATTGTTTGTTTTCTCTGTCTTTGTTGGTTTTATTTCTTGCAAAACCAACTGATGCAATTGTGCTAATAAGGAGATTTGCTGATAAATTTCAACGGATTTTGGCAAATGACGTAAAGAAAGGAGCTGAGACGAATTGTTTTTTTGAAGAGTTACTGTTTTTTGCTTCAAAAGCTTATCTTGCGATAATATTTTTTCTTGTTGCTGATATTGTTCTTCAAGTATAAAATTTTGATTATGAATGACTTGAAATTTATAATATTTTGGTAATAAGAAAATTTTCGTAGTCATTACTAAAACGGAAATCATCGATAGCGCCAAAAGGAATTTTTTAGACAGCCATATAGGTTTATTGAACATCGGAATCAGACCTTAAAAAAAATTGCAGTTCAAATTGAAAATCATTTGAATCACTTTTGCTGATTTTTATTAATTTTATTTCAGAAATAAAATGATTGTCTTCAGATTTTCTGATGAATTGAGTAATGACATCTGCATCATGAGTTATGCCGATTAAACGAATTTGCGAAGAACTCCAAGTCAATTGCTGCAATCTAATGGTTTCGGTGAGATTGTTTTGCAGGATTTGATAAAACTGCCAAAACTGAAGTTTGTGTAGTTTTATTTGGTTAAATAATGCTATTTTCTGTGTTAAGTTTTCGTAGTTTTGTTTTAAATTAGGTTGATGATTGCTTTTAGTTTTTAACAGTTTCTGTTCTAAAGTATCATTTAATAATTGGTATTTGTTACCAAAATATTGACATAAAAAATATACAGACAATTCCAGAGAAAAGATTAGAAAAAAACCTAATACAAATTGCAAAAAATAATGTATTCTTTCTTGTTTGGCTTTTTGCTCTCGCCAAGGTAATAAGTTAATTGCCATAGATTGCTAAACCTAAACTGCAAAAACTAGCGGCGGTAATCGTGTGGTGAGTTTGCCAAATTTCAAAATTTAATTTGGCTGGCTTAATTTTGTAACCGTCAACATCTAAAGAAAAAGTTCTATCTATTAATAATATTTCTGAAATAACCCAATCCGGAAAAAGTCCATGATAAAACTGTAGGATTTGATAGACAGTTTCTTTAAAAAAATGAGGTTGAAGAGGTGCGGTTTTTACATATATCAATTGACCCTTAAATGTAGCTATGAAAATAAATTCTTGTTCTTTAACCCAAAGTAAAGCCAAAGCCTGTTCTGGTTGGCCATATTCTAAAGTGGGAACCAGTCTAGATAACGCCAATATATCGACATCGATCACTTTAATTTCAAAACCGTACTCGCTGCAAAATTTTACCCATTCTTTTATATGAACTTTTGGTATAGCGACGACACGAAACTTTTTGGTTAGTTCGTGCGAAGCTTTAACCAAGCTAGGTTCAAAATCCAAGGACCAATCATTTGCTGTTTTTCCAGCGATTCCCGCTAAAGGCAGCGGGAATCGCTTCCTTGTTCTGATCCTGCGCATCGGCAAAGCCGATTGCTCGGAATGAAGGGGGAGAATTCGCGCCCCCCTCGCTTCGCTCTCCCCTCCTTGCGATCCCCCATCGCGATTAGTGGAGTTCCCTTCAGCGGGAACTCCTGCTGTTTTTCCAAATAGGTCGGCCGATTGTTGCACTAAATATTGATAAATTTCCTCTGTAGTAAAAGAAGAATCTACAGATACTTCTTTCATCAGTACCTGGCTATAGGTTGTACTTAAAATCACTTCTTTGAATCGACGCGGAATCAGCTTACGGGTTTGGCTTAAAGTATTGGGCAAATTACCGGCTTTAATTTCAATAATAGCCGATTCGATCAGCTTCCAGCCTTTAGCGTTTTTCTCCACTAAGGCAAGATGTAAGTTATTCTCGGTTATTTCCAAACCAATGCGTGTTTTCTTCATAGCATTAGTTTAGTTCTTAATTATTTTACCTCAATACCGTAAAATGAGTTATAATCCTAACTAGCAAACATCATGAAAAAATTAATAACGACTATCTTTCAAAGCATTGGCAGATATTTTTTAGCAATCATCGGCATTTTAGTGGCCTTTGTGGCCATCGGCGTGGGTTTTTGTGTATATATAGAGATGCAGCTTCCAAATGTCGATGTTCTAAAAGATGCTCATATGCAGGTGCCGCTACGAATCTATTCGCGAGAAGGGCAATTGATTGCTGAATACGGCGCGAGTAGGCGCATACCGGTTACCCTAGACCAAGTGCCTAAGCCTTTAATTCAAGCTATTTTAGCTACTGAAGATCAGCGGTTTTATTCGCACCAAGGGGTGGATTTTATCGGTTTATTCCGAGCTTTTAAAGTATTGTTAGGCACCGGCCAGAAAAGTCAAGGAGCCAGCACCATTACGATGCAGGTAGCTCGGAATTTCTTCCTCAGCCATAAAAAAACCTATATAAGAAAAATACGCGAAATACTTTTGGCGATGAGAATTGAGCACTCCTTCAGTAAGGATAAAATCCTAGAGTTTTATCTCAATAAGGTTTATTTTGGAAATCATGCCTACGGAGTCGCTGCCGCAGCCAGTGTTTACTATGGCAAGACCTTGGATCAACTGACTTTGGCGGAAATGGCTATGATCGCCGGCTTGCCGCAAGCTCCTTCTAAGAATAACCCCATTGCACGTCCGGCTGCAGCGCTAGAACGCAGAAATCACGTTTTGTTGCGGATGTTGGGAGTGGGAGATATCAATAAGCCACAGTATAATCAAGCGATTCATGAGATTGATAAAGCCAGTTACCATGGGCCTTTAGTAATGGTCAATGCTCCCTATATGGGTGAACTCGTTCGGCAATATATGGTCCAGCAATATGGCGAAGATGTATACGATCATGGATATAATGCATACACCACGATATCGGGTCCAATGCAGACGGCTGCCAATTTAGATTTGCAAAAAGGGTTGGTCGAGTATACTGAAAGACACGGTTATATACCGACTAAGAAAAACTTTTCTCGTAATAGTAATACACCGGATTGGCAAGCCGATTGGCAACAAAAATTATCACAATTGGCTTTGCCATTTAATATTTTGCAGCCGGCTGCGGTAACCCAAGTAAACGATAATAGCATAAAAGCATTATTAGCGGACGGTCGAATCATTTTAATTCCTTGGTCCGATCTTTCTTGGGCTGTTTCTGGTTCCGTTAATAAGCTGGCTACAGTGGGAGATGTCATCTGGGTACAGCCATCCGGTGAAAGCTGGCGTTTAGAATCTTTACCGCAAATCCAAGGAGCAATTATATCTATTAATCCACAAAATGGAGCGGTTTTAGCAATGGTGGGGGGCTATGATTTTGGCCTGAGTGAGTTTAACCGTGCATTACAGGCGCAGCGCCAACCAGGTTCTTCTTTTAAACCATTTATTTATGCCGCTGCATTGGACAAAGGTTATACTTTAGCCAGCACCGTAAACGATTCCCCGGTGGTCATGAAAGATACGGGTGAAGATCACATTTGGCGGCCAAGAAATGATACACGGCAGTTCTCCGGCATCACTCGATTGCGAGAAGGATTAGTTAAATCGTTGAATCTAGTTTCTATCCGCCTGCTGCAAGAAATAGGTATCCCTTATACCGTTGATTTTGTTCAGCGTTTTGGTTTTGATAGCAAGCAACTGCCGCAAACTTTGTCTTTGGCCTTGGGAACAGGATTGGCCTCGCCCATGGCAATGGCTACTGGGTATAGTGTATTTGCCAACGGCGGATATCGAATCACTCCTTATTATATCGATCATATTACCGGTGAAAATCAGGAGACCTTATTTACAGCTAATCCGGCGATCGCCTGTGCCGCTTGTCTGACCAATCCAAATGCAACTGTTTCAAATATCAACCCAGCGCCTAAAGTGATTGAGCCTCAAATTGCTTACTTAATCACTCAAGCAATGCAGGATGTCATTAATAATGGCACCGGTCAGGGCGCTAAAGTGTTAAAAAGGTCAGATCTGGCAGGTAAAACAGGAACTACCAACGATAAAGTAGACGCTTGGTTTTCAGGTTTTAACAGTCAAATAGTTTCCACAGTCTGGATAGGTTTTGATGATTTAACCCCGACCCATGTATACGGTGCGGAACTGGCTTTGTCTATTTGGATTGATTTTATGCGTACTGCCCTAACCAGTATCCCCATCAGTACCATGCCTCAGCCACTGGGTATAGTGACTGCTCGAATTGACCCAGTGACTGGATTGTTGGCGGGTGTAGATCAATCAAATGCTATATTTGAGGTTTTTAAACAGGGCACTGAACCTCATACCCAAGCGCCTGCGAATTCTTCAGCTCCCGCCGGTGATGGAAGTTCAGCCACTGCATCAGCCCAGCCGGAAGATATTTTCTAATTGATTTTAGGTTCGGCAATTAATCTTCCTTTACATTCCTTGGTGCTCCAAACACCATCAGCAACACCGTAAGGGTTGAGTTGTTGCAAATGGATAAACATATAGCTATACCAAGCATGTCCTGAGTCCAGTTGTCTGGAAATAACGGCGTCAATCTGAGTGAAAATAAGATTATGATTCATTTCAGGTTGAAAAGAACGGAATTTAACTAAAAACTGGTTGCTCGATCTGACCCCAGTTTGTAGCAACTCACTGAGGGGAGCTGCGAAGCTATCAGGCATCCATTGCACACAATAACCAGGTGGGACGTCTCGCGAGGCCGGGATCACTGAAATCACTGAAAATTTCCAAAACAAATCCTGGGCACAAGCAATATTCAAACTAAGACAAATGACCAAACCGATTAACCATTTTTTCATATATATTCCCCCTTAGAATTATTTTATAATATATAAAAGAAAAATTGTATCCAAGGGAGGATGTTTTTTATTTTTCTGCAGATAACATGTACTTCAATAGTGAAAACATGCTTACTTTCATTGATGATTGTTACCATACAGATGGAATACGCATTTTTTTTATTGACGAAATTCATAAGTATCCTCAATGGAATCAAATATTAAAAAATGTTTATGATTCTTTTCCGGATGTTTCTATCATTTTTTCTGGCAGCTCTAGTTTAGATATCATTAAAGGTTCAAGTGATTTATCCAGAAGAGCAGGTATATTTAGTTTACGAGGAATGTCCTTTCGAGAATACTTAAATTTTATTACTGGTGAAAAATGGGAACCTATTAGATTGCAGCGACTATTAGACTCTCATTTAAAAATGGGTAGAGAATGGGCCGCCATTCCTAAAATTATGGGACATTTTAACCAATATTTGAGTCGAGGTTATTATCCTTTTTTATTTGAAAATTCATCTTTATATTATGAAAGAATTAATCAAGTTATAGAGAAAACTATATATGAAGATATAGTCAATTATTTTTCTTTAAAAACGCCGAATCTGCCTTATTTTAAAAATATTTTAAATTATTTGGTATCTATCCCGCCAGGCTCTATCAATATTCATAGTATAGCGCGACATTTACAAATAGACGATAAAACAGCTTATCAATATTTAAAAATATTAAAAGAAACTGGCTTAGTACGATTTGTGCAGTCCTATGCTAAGGGTAAGCAAGTCTTAAGTAAACCGCAAAAAATATTTTTAAACAATACTACTTTGCATTTTGCAATAGAGAATTTTTTAGGAATCAACAGCGAGAAAGGTACGATAAGAGAGTTATTTTTTTTGCAGTCCATAGATGACTCTAATATTATTTTAGCAAATGATCAGGTAGATTTTCAAATAGATAACGTCTTATTTGAAATTGGCGGTAAAAATAAAAATTCGCAACAACTTAATAAATCCAATTTACCTGGTTTCATAGTCAAAGACGGTATTTTAATTGGAGATAAAAATACTATCCCGCTTTGGTACTTCGGTTTTTGTTATTAACTGGTGTATAATTAATCATCCTGTGGATAGCAATTGATATCAAGGAAACCGTCCAAATTGCTCCTGACGATAAACCGCCAACTGTTCTTCCAGCTAAGCTCTTTTATCCACCGATAAAACGTCTTCAATCAAATTAAAATTTATGGTACGATACCGAAGATTTAAATATTTTGTATTTGAAATGAACGATGTGGTCAAGTTAATGAAAAAGCAACTTAAAAAAATTGTACGCAGAATGAAGAAATGGCCGGTCGTGGGCCGTTTCGTTCATATTGGAATAGCAGTATTCCGGCTACCTCAGCTTTTCTCTTCTTATTTAGATCTCAATCATCGTCATCATCTCGTTGAAACTCAACAATTACCTACGCTTTTGTCTTCTTATCTAGATCTCGATCATCGCCGTCATATATTAGAAACCCAGCAATTGCCTACACTTTTGCAAACATTATCGGAGATTAACCATCGCCTGCTTGTCATTGAGAATGATAAAGAAAATCTAGCAAAGTCCGTGCCTGTCGTTTTGAGAGAGTTCGCTCGGGAGTTGGCTGATACACGCTCTGAGTTGAAGCAGGAATCGAAGTCAATAAATCAACGGAGCGATGAGACAGATGGGAAATTAAAACACTTAGAAAACCTAGGCAATTTAGTACATTATCTTTTTGGCCGAGTAGAGTTTGTTCGCCGTGAATTGATGTATGAGATGCGATACGGTGCGTCTCCGGTATCCGGTAGCAATGAGCAGATTAAAACGGAAACCGAAATTTTGTCTGTGGAAAAGTTAGCCGCTGCTCGAGTTGGAAAGCTACGGCTAAATTTAGGATGTGGTCATATTTTATTGGACGGCTATTTAAATATCGACCGCCGTGCTCTTCCCGGAGTAGATGTTGTTGCCGAAGTAGATGAATTACCTTTTGAATCTGATGAAGTAGATGAAATTTTTTCTTCTCATCTTTTGGAGCACTTTCCTCAAGAACAGTTGCGTAGGGAATTGTTACCGTATTTTTATAAATTATTAAAGCCGGGTGGTGTATTCCAGGCCGTCGTTCCGGATGGAGAGGAAATGACTCGCCGCGCGGCATCCGACCCAAGTTACTTTGATAGCTTTCGCTTTGTGACTTATGGCGGGCAAGATTACGATGGCGATTTCCATTTTAATATGTTCTCCCCAGAAAGTCTGTCGAAACTCCTTAGCGAAGCGGGTTTCGTAAATATAGATATTCTGTATCAAGCGCGTCAAAATACTATTTGCTATGAATTTGAAATAAAAGCATTTAAACGAGACTTGCAACTTTTACAATATGAAAAATCTTGAACAAAATCAATTTGATTCGGCGATGTTCGAATTACGCGAAAAAATTCGCCTTGAAACGCCGGATAATCCGCTATTATCAGGTTGGGCAAGCTATTCACAATGCGATGAAGATGGAATTATACGAGAATCCCTAGTCAGAATTGCAAAACAAATTCCACTATCTAAGACGTTTATAGAAATAGGCTGCGCCGACGGTTTAGAAAATAATACGCATCAATTATTGTTGGATGGATATTCCGGATTTTGGGTAGATGGAGATTCCGAAAAAATCAATTTTATTAAAAACCAATTAGGCCGTTTAAATTTCGATAAGTTAAGTGTCTGTGCTAGTTTTATCACAAAAGATAATATTGCTAGTTTGATTGAACGAGCGTTGAGAATTTTGGATACTCAAGAAATTGATTTTTTATCTCTCGACGTCGATGGTAATGATATCCACTTATTGCCCATAGTTTTACAAAAAGCGGCTGCCAAATTAATTTGTGTTGAATACAATGCAAAATTCGTACCGCCTTCACGTTTGGTAATGGATTATCGCTCAGATCATATTTGGAAGGGGGACGATTACTTTGGCGCCTCCCTACAGTCATGGGTGGAAACATTAACCGGATATTCTTTGGTTTGTTGTAATCTGAGTGGCGTCAACGCATTTTTTGTTAGAAATGATCTCATGGATAATTTTACTCCGGCTCCCATCGCTAAACTATTTCAGCCGCCACGGTATTGGTTAATATATTTGTCTAAAGGTCATAGAGCGAGTTTGTCGTGGCTACGGCAGGAACTAGTAAAAGAGAGTGAATCAAAATGTAAACTGATCCAGGCAAATGTTCCGGGTATGGGCTTGTTTGATTTTGCTGTTCATACCAGGGTTGACCAGTATATCTCCGGCGATCTGGTGCGCGATGGCATATGGGAGCCTTTTGAAACAGAAATATTTCGCCGGTTGTGTAGGCCAGATGATTTTGTTTTAGATCTAGGGGCCAATATTGGTTGGTATACAGTGATTGCCTCCAGATTAATAAACGCATCAGGGAAAATTATTTCGTTTGAGCCTGATCATAACAATTTTAAAATTTTAAATCGGAATATTGCCATGTCAGGCGGCTTAGGGATGGTAGAGGTAATGAATATTGCCCTTGGGGATCGAGATGAGAACGCCACTCTGTTTATTTCAGACACCAACTTAGGAGATCATAGACTTTTTAGCGATGGATCTCAACGTCAAACTCTGCCTATTCAGGTTAAAACATTAGACTCATTTTTAGCGAACTATACTTGTAAACCTACAATAGTCAAATCAGATACACAAGGCTCTGAAGCCTGTATTCTGCGTGGGGCTGCTAATCTATTTGATGTGGGTTGGCGGCCCATCTTGATATTAGAATTTTGGCCATTTGGTCTCGCTGGTTCAGGAGATTCATCTCAACAATTGTGGCAAAACTTGGTAGCGCTAGGATATAGTTTATATGAATTGAGTGAAGCATATCCAAAGTTAATTGCTTTCACGGAGGAAAGATTTCGCTTGAGAATAAATACGGATATATCAGTGGATTCTATGGGTTTTATTAATCTTTTGTGTTTACCGCACAACTCAGATCGTTTGTCACTCCTCCAAGATCTTGTTGAAAAAGAGAAATGACATCTAACAAAATAATCCGCCAACCGCTTGCAATTTATTTTTTTTCAAAGTAGTCTGTTCCACAGTAAAAATAAAAATTTAAGGAATGATATTTTATGCGAACTATGACTTCTAATGCTACTGTTGGTTCTACCTCTGTAATTTCAACCGCTACATCATCAAACAATTCTTCAACTACGATTACGTTATTACAAGCATTTTTTAAAGCACGTGGTTGGGATGATGAAATCGGCGGCAAAATTTATCATGCCGAAGTGGAACAAAATAACCAAGAGCAACGATTACGATCTGCCATCGAAGTTTATTTGGAAGAACCAACCGATACAGATAAACGATCACGCGCCACACAAGCATTGCGTGAAGCACGGCAAATCGCCCGCAGTGAATATGATTATGCTGTAAAACAACAAGCACGTTATCAACAATTAATTGCCGCTAAATCTACCCAACCAGCAAAAACTCAAACTTGGATGGAATATTTATTCGGCTGGGGGATAGAAACCGATCAGGATCAAGTAGAAAAATATGCAGAAGTGGCTGAAAACCGGATAAACACCATTCAGCAACTGTCCGAAGTGATCGATGTGTTAGAAGCGGAAGCGCAAAGCGCAGACGAAATAGTAGAAAGCCAAACCACAGTCACCAGCACTCCGGTTAAAGGACAATTTCCTCCTGTCGTTTCACTCGATAACTTGAACGGCGCAGGCGTTGAATTTCTGGGAAGAAGCGGCGAGACTACCGGTATAGCTTTGAGCGGCACAGAAGGCGTCGACGTATTTGGCGACGGACCTAAGCAGATGACTCCTGGCTTGATCATTGAATCGAAAGACACTCAATTGACTCAGCATGCTTTTTTAATCAAAGGAGGCCCTCAAATCAGTGCGCAAAGTCCGTTTTCGCTAGACACTATTAATGGAACTAATGGTGTTCGACTCGATGGCGTAGAACCGAATCAGCTAACTTCAGACTTCGGCGCTTCGGTTGGAGCAGGCAATATATTGCCAGGAAAAGCACCGGCAGTCATGGTAGGGGCTTATGATTACGATAACGGCAAGGGACGTACTTCAGTCGTTCCGGCCAGCGCTCTTAAAAATATAAGTTCTCTATCTTTGAATGATAGCAGTGTTATTCAAATAGATGGTCAAAACCCAAATGATTATAGCAGTTTTCCAGTTTCAGCAGCAGATTTAAATAAGGATGGCCAAGATGAGCTCGTAGTTTCCTCAGAAAACTTTCCGGGCACAAGCATTGGCCGGGTTAGTGTTGTCCCCAATGTCGGCAAACAAAACCCCTTATCTTTGGGTGATCCTTCGGTTATTCAGTTCAATGGAAATGACGCCAAACCCGATTACACGGGTATATCAACTGATAGCAAGGGGGATGTCAACAAAGATGGAACACTCGATTTAGTGGCTACCACTTTTAGTGGTGCTACTGCGTATGCGGTCTATGGCGGCAATTGGATAGATAAGGCTCAGAACATCTCCTTACCTAGTATTGGCGTACAAGGTCACGGTACAGTCATCCAAGGAAAACCACCCACCGGCAGCTCTTTCTCGTCTGTGACCACTGGAGACGTGAATGGAGACGGCGCATCCGATGTGATTCTCTCTGTACCTGCGGAAGGCGCTGTTTCGGTCATATTTGGCAGCACTAATTTACCTCCGATGGTAGATAGAACACAGCTCACTGGCAAAAATGGTTTTACGATGACCGGTATAAACGGGACCAGCGTCAGTCATTCCGGAGTCGCTTCCACTGATGTGAACGGCGATAAAATTGATGATATTATTATCGGCTCTCCTAACCAAGATGTGAGCGGCGCCGGGGAGACTTTTGTAGTGTTTGGACAGCCACAAATCGGCAGTAACGGCACATTTTCTTTGTCAACCTTGAATGGCGCCAATGGGTTTAGGATCACTGGCCGCGCGGCGAAAGACCAAAGCGGTGGTGTGGTGAGACGTATAGGTGATTTGAATAGCGACGGGGTAAAAGATTTTGCAGTGAGTTCAACGGGTCGCAACCAGGTGGATGTTATCTTCGGAGATATACCGCCAGTATTGAACATGAATAATTTCACCATTTTTTTCAATGAATCTACGGTGGTCACGCCAGGGATGTTGTCAGCTAGCAGCTATCACAATGATACTGATGTGAGGTTCTCGGTTACTAACATCCCTCCGGGTACTCAATTTATGCGGGGCAATACCACTACGACCGATTTTACACAAGCGGAAGTGCTTGCAGGCAATATTTCGATTCTAAATAATAACTTGACCGTTACGCCTTACTCGATCGGAGTTCGGACCTCAGGTCTGGCCTATGTTCCGCCAACACCGAGCGCCGTAACTCTGCGTTCCAGACCGGTAGTCACCAAAGATAGTTTAAAACTCAAACAAGGTGACACGGTGAAAGTAACTTCAGAAAATATTACCGCTTCTCAGCCGGGAAGCAATAATTCGAAGTTGACTTATAAAGTGAGCAATGTGCAACATGGCCAATTTATGGTGAATTCCACTTCAGTATCACAGTTTAGCGACGTACAGCTCGCTAGTGGTTTTGTGCAGTTTGAACAAGATGACGAACCGTCCGCTCCTAATTACACACTGACGGTAAGCGGTAGCGATGGCTTGGTTTCCAATCCTTCATATCCGGTGATTGATTTTGTTAGCAGACCGCAAATGACAAAACCCTATGTAAAAATCTCACCACCTGATCAGATATTAATGACTGCGGCGAATTTCTATGCCTTTGATCCGAGTAAACAAGTCAATGAAAGCGGTTTGCTTTACGCGGCGTCTGATCTGGGAAACTGTTATTTCACGGTAGCAGGAGAAGAAAAGACGAATTTCACTCAGGAAGACGTCTCGGCTGGATACGTGGTTTTCCACGCCAATAGCTCGGATAAACCAGGATTTAAACTCTCAGTTTCGGCCGAAGGCTTTGAATGCAAAGGTTGTCCGGAAGAAGCCGATGTTGAGGTAGAAGGCGATAATGAGACGAATGAGAGGGATTATGTTAGAGATGCTGCTATAGTTGGTTCACTTATAGCAGCCATAACCTTAGCATGTTGTGTTGGAAGAGGAGCTTCCAAACCCAAGGATGCCTATGAGGAAGTCGCTGACACATTGAAAGCTTATTTTTATGTTGGAGTGTACTATCGTTTGTGTTGTGACCGTTGTACTCCAGGGTATACACATATAGCAAAGACAATAGTGGATGGAATAAGAGTACTTCCTCCGATGGAGATTAAGGACGATTATAGACTACTGGATGAGAATGAGCCGCAGCCGCCGCATGAGATGAAGCAGGATGTAGAGAGGAAGGAGCAACCAGTGCCTTTGCAATTCGCTTTGAACTCATTTACGCCGTCTGAAAAAGCAAGATTTAAATCTGTTGTTGAACAAAAGGCTGCAGCAGTTCTGGGGGTTAAACATACTTCTTGTTGTGGTAGGTTGTTCTGTCTAAGTCCTAAGCAAACGGATTTGAAACGCGCAGCCCTCTCGATTAAAAATGATATTCTTGCTGAATATAAGGATTTAAATGATACCTCGAGCCAGGTTAGATTGGTTGGACCATAAAATGATCTCACATAACGATCCCTGGGTGATTCCCAGGGATTTGCTCGGGATCTGTAGATGTTATTAGCTGGTAAGTTAAAGTTTTAGTTTGTTTACAGCGATAAATTTCCCATCCTTCCGGCAATTTAAGGTCTAAATCATTTTCCTTTTCTATATAGATCAAAGCTCCTGGTTTCAGGAGATTGGCTGTTATTAACCACGACAAAGTGGGCGTCAGTAAATTTTGATGAAATGGTGGATCCAAAAAAACGATATCAAAGGGGCCACTAGGTAGACCCATGGCCATAGGTACTTTAGCCTGTATAATTGCATAATACTCAGCAGCAATGGTCAATTTTTTGGCGTTTTCTTGTAAAGAGTGAATCACCTTGGGATGTTGATCTACGAAGCAATTAAAACGCGCGCCTCGAGACAAGGCTTCAAATCCTAAAACTCCGCTGCCTGCAAACAAATCTAAACAAGTAGCTTGAGAAAGGTACGGCGCTAACCAATTAAAAAGAGTTTCGCGAATTCTGTCCTGGGTTGGCCTTAAACCTGGCAGATCCGCAAAAGTAATTTTTCTGCTGCGATATACGCCTCCAATAATCCTTACATCATTCATTCGTTGTTAACTGCTTTGAGGTCCCACCATGACAGTTAATAAAGTATTTGGATTAATAGTGGCTTGAAACGCCTGTTTAATTTGATCAGCGGTCACAGCGTTGATGTGTTCACGGTAAGTATCTAGATAATTTAACGGACGTTGATTGATGGCCATTTGTAGCAAAGTCGAGGCAATTTCCTCATTTGTAGAAAGATTCAAAGGAAAATGGTTAATGATATTTTGTTTTGCCTGCTGTAATTGCTGACCGTTGGGACCGCTGGCCAAAAATTGTTTTAAGACTTGTTGAGAGATATTGAGCGCCTGATTTTTTTCAGCGGCCCGGGTTTGTAAAACGATCACAAACGGCCCTCGAGCAGACAATAATAAAAATGAACTGGACACATCGTATGCTAACCCTCTTTGGTTGCGAACTTGTTCAAACAATAAAGAGTTTAATGGCATAACGCCCAATATGTAATTTCCCACGGTCAAAGGAAAGTATTGTGGATTTTGTCTATTTATCCCTAACTGACCGGTGATAATCGTTGTTTGCTGCGAAGGAAAAGTAATGGAGTGTTCGCCGCCAGGGGAATTTTGCACCATCGTCAGTTGGGTTACAGGATTGCCTTTTGGCAGGGCGCTCATGAGTTGTTCAGCCCATTTTTCAGCAGCAGAACGGTCTAAATCTCCCACCAAAATGATTTTAGCATTAGAGCTTACGAAATAGCGGTGATAAAAATCATCCAATTGATTTCTAGTCATGGCATTGACAGTTTGACCAGTGCCAAGGACCGGGTGTGCGTATGGATTGCCGGGATACAAATTTTCGTAAAAAGCATTGGTGCCGGTAGAAACTGGGTCTTCATGCGCTTGTTGAATTGCAGATAAAGTTTGTTGTTTAGATCTAGAAAAAGCGTCCTCGGGGAAATTAGCTTGAGTAAGCACCTCATTAAACATGGCCAGTGCCGGAGCTAAATATTTCGGGTCACTCAAGCTGCGTAAGCTGATGGCCGTGTAGTCCCTGGTAGTATCATAATTATATTGTGCTCCCAAACCATCAAACGTATTAGCAATTTGGTCAGCGTTATTTTTCTGTGTACCTTGATTTAACATTAGAGTGGTCAGTTGTGCAATCCCCCATTGATCCTGGTCGTAAGCCGATCCGGCGTTAAAAACAACTCGAATGTCGACCATGGGTAATTCAGGGGTTCGTACAAAATAAACAGGGGTTCCCTGCGAAGTTTGCCAATATTCAATATTCAATACCGATTTGTTGGCAACAGCAGGTTGACCCCAAGCGGTGCAATTTAAAAATACTAGTAATAGAGTTAATCTAACGAATAGTTTGGGTATTCTCATGGGGTTCTCCTGTCGGAGCCGGTGCTCCAGGTTGAATAATGGGAGTCAAAGTGCCTACGGTTAAACTTTCAGGATTTAAATAACGTTTTGCGACCGAACGTATTTGTTCTGGAGTAACATTTTCTATCCGGTCCACATAAGCCATTTCCTCTCTCCAAGATAAGCCTGTGACTTCAGGAATTCCAAGGTTGATTGCCTGGTACATAGTGGAATCTTGTTCATAGACATGTGCAGCCGCCAGCGAAGCTTTAGCACGCTCCAGCTCCTGGCTATCCACTAAGTTTAACTGAAGAGTTTGAATTTCTTTTTCGATGGCGGCTCGTAAATCTTGAATATTGACATTTTTTCTTGGAATGGCTGAAACGGTAAACAAATTACTGTGAAGATTATAAATGTCAGAATTCACCGAGACGCTCACTGCCAGCTGGCGGCCACGCACTAAATCGCGGTTTAACCGTGAACTATCACTGCCGCCCAGCAAATAAGCTAGCACAGTCAAGGCGTAAGGATCTTGAGAATGCGGATGAATGGTTAGTGAAGGCGTATTATAGCCCAAAATAATCCAAGGCAACTGCGCTGGGATACGCACATTGATAGAGCGTGTTCCTAATGCTGGAACCTCTTGAGTCGGTTTCAAAACCGGCAGATTTTTAGCCGGGGTGGGACCGAAATATTGTTTTGCCAGTGCTAAAACTTGAAAAGGATGCACATCTCCGACCACCACCAACACGGCATTATTCGGTGCATACCAGGTATGGTACCAGGCGCGCAGATCGTTGACCGTCATTTGTTGTAAGTCGCTCATCCAACCCACGACCGGATGTTGATAAGGATTATTGATAAAAGCAATTGCATTGAATCGTTCAGTGGTCAGCGATTGTGGACTATCTTCAGTGCGCATACGCCGTTCTTCCATCACTACTTGAATTTCGTTAGCAAAAGCTTTGGGGTCTAAAGTGAGATTGCTCATCCGGTCCGATTCAAGTTTAAAAAACCATTCTAATTTTTCCACCGGCAAGGATTCAAAAAAAACAGTAAAATCATCAGAAGTCATCGCGTTTTGTTCGCCGCCATTAAGATTAACGATTTCGCTTAATTTACCCGGGCCATATTGTCTGGTGCCTCGAAACATCATGTGTTCCAAAGCATGTGAGATACCGGTTATTCCAGCCGGCTCGTAGCTGCTGCCGACTTTATACCAAACCGAAGCGAAGGCTACCGGTGCTCGATGATCTTCCTTCACAATCACTTTAAGCCCATTGCTTAAGGTATATTCTTGAATAACAGGTGGAGTCGCTGCGAAAATGACTTCGGGTAGGCACAATAATAAGCCAATCAATAAGAAACGCATAAGCTTCCTTTCTAGTAAATTTTTATTAGCATAATTAGCATAACCAGAAAAGACTGTCTATTCAATAATTCGGTTTGGGGAGAGGTGAGATTAGATTTGTTTTATTGTTGCAGGGGTGTCAACTAAAGTGTAAACTGTTAGATATCACTTACTAAAAAGCATTTAAATTTTCAAGGAGCCTTCTTTGGGTAAGAAAAACGTAAAAATGAAAAATGCGCCTGTTTACTATGCTCTTGTTCAAGCCAGATTTAACCCCATAGCCGCAATGGAGAAATATGTGGGTGAGATCCAAGATCAGCTGCGTTGTAAAGGTTATACTCTTTTTGAACGTCGAGAGATTACTCAACTTCAGCTAGGACAACAAGTCGAACCAAAAGTTAACAATACTACCTCTTGGTTGCTGAACAAAGAAGATAAAACTGCAGGATTTATTTTAGATACTTCATCTTTGACTTTTCATACAACACATTATGAAACAAATAAAGAGTTTATTTCTGAATTATTAAATGGTTTAAAGATTGTGCATCAAGAGGTCAAACTTGATCATCTTAGTCGATTGGGTTTGCGATATTTGGATGCCATTTTACCTTCAAGTAAGGAAAATGTAACTCAATATTTAGTCCCGGGGCTTCACGGGATAAATCTTAATCAAGAGCAATTAAATTACTCGTTACATGAGTCAATATTTCAAACGGAATGTGAGCCTTTATTAAAGAAAGGTAAACTGATTGTACGAGTTATTCAACTACAATCAGCTTTATTAGGTTATCCACCCGGAATATCGCCTTTTGATTTAAAACCAATGGAACGTTTTACGATTACTCAACCGTGTTCTCATGCCATTATTGATACAGATCATTTTGTTGAAGGGCATTTACCCTTTGACTTTAATAAAATTAATGAACAATTATCATCATTACATAAAACTCTTAAAAAAATGTTCGCAGCAATTACTACGGAGTATGCAAAGAGTGTTTGGTCAGAGTAAACTGACAAAACAGGAGGACGAGTATGCTTATTGACAGCCCTGAAAATCAACCAATGAAACCATTAACTAAGAATAAAACATTAGGTATTAGTAGTGGGTTATTGTTAATGGGAATAGTGGGGACTGGTAGTATTTACGATACAATGCATTCCAGCGAATGGATTGATGACATTAGTTATCGTGTGCATTATGCAATTGAAACCACCCAGCTTCTCAGTCCTGACTTGAGAACTCCGGCCCAACATCTAGAAAATATTCGTCATATTTTTAATATACCTATCTCGAATATTGCAGATTTATTACACGTCTCCCGGCAAGCGGTTTATAAATGGTTAGCGGAAAGCTCAATCCCAGAACCGGAAAAACAAAATATAATAACGAAGCTGAGTAAAATTGCAGATCAATTTCGGGAATCGAATATAACGCGAGTCGAAACATTATTAACGATGAAAACTTTTGATGGTAAATCCTTAATAGATATTATATTGTCCGGAGAAAATCCAAGTCAGCATATTGCTGCAGTGATTCAAGAAGCTAGAATCATGCAAGCATCTTATGAAAAATCACTTTTATCATTATCGAAAGCCAAAGCTACGAATGATTGGCGGTCATATATTTCTATTCCTGGTTCCCTGGAGAAAGATTAAAGAAGGAGTTGTAAGTTAATGAATAACGCTATTTTTTAACCATCTATGTCGTTTACAATACAGATGAAGAAACACAATCTGCAAGGGAAGCTGCTGAGAAAGTTGCAACCAAGTTGCAGGGGCTTTTTCAAAAGGCTTATGTGGGAGTCGATTCCACAAATGGAATTGTACTAGAAAGCTGTGACGTCATAGCAGATACCCACTTTTCACTAGCTCATATACTTAAATCTGATCAATGGCGTTTAGAATATATTAGCTTAAAGGACAAACCAACTAGTGCATTTTTGGAAGTTGGTTCAATAAACGCATAAGCAAGCCGGGCTATTTAATAATGCCACTTTGACGCAGCAATGCCTTTACTTGTGGTGGACGGCCTCTAAATTGAATGAATAATTCTAATGGGTCTATTGCGCCACCGCTTTCTAAAAAAGTATGCAGAAAACTCTGACTGGTCGTTGGGTCAAAAATTCCTTTTTCTAGAAATAACCCAAAAGCATCACTGGCCATAACCTCTGCCCATTTGTAACTGTAGTAACCAGCGGCATAACCGCCACCGAAAATATGAGTAAAGCTATTTTGAAAACGGTTGAACGAAGGGACCGGAAGTAAGGCAGTTTGTTCACGCACTGAATTAAGAATATGTTGAGCTTGATTTTGCTGCTGCGGGTTAAATTCCATGTGTAATCTAAAGTCGAATAAAGCAAACTCAATTTGGCGCAGTAATTGCATCGCTTCTTGGAAATGACGCGCTTTGTGCATGCGTTCAAATAATTTATCCGGTAAAGGTTGTTTGGTGAGATAGTGTTCGGAAATATATGGCATGCATTCTTTTTGCCAAGCCCAATTTTCTAGAAATTGACTGGGCAATTCTACGGCGTCCCAGGGGATGCCATTGATACCAGAAACTGCCAAGTAATCAATTTTGGTTAACATGTGTTGCAAGCAGTGGCCAAATTCATGAAACAAAGTTTGTACTTCATCATGGGTTAACAGCGCAGGCATCTTGCCGATAGGCGCCTGAAAATTACAATTTAAATAAGCGACAGGAATTTGGATGTTGCCATCCGATAAACGTCTTCTGCCGCAGTACTCATCCATCCAGGCGCCGCCGCGCTTATTTGGTCGAGCAAAAGCATCGACATAAAAATAACTACGTAATTGATTTTGTACATCGTAAATGGCGTAACAATGGACGTCGGGATGCCAAACATCTACGTCAGTAAGCCGTTCACAGCGAATCCCGAATAGTTTCTGCACAATTACGAATAGCCCTGACAATGCTTTTTCAAAAGGAAAATACGCTCGTAACTCTTCTTGAGAAATAGCATAACGTTCTTGGCGTAATATCTCGCTATAATATCCCACGTCCCAAGGCTGCAATAATTTTTGGCCGGTTTTTTCTGCGGTAAAATCTTTTATCTCGTTCAATTCGGCTACGGCTTTTTGTTTGCTGGCGGTTAACAAGTCTTGCAAGAAGTCTAAAACTTGCTGAGTGGCCGGCACCATTTTTTTTGCTAAAGAATATTCTGCATAATTGTTAAAACCAAGTAAACGCGCTTTTTCAAGGCGTTTTTGCAGAATTTTTTCTATAATCGAGGTGTTATCCCATCGATCGGCTTGCGGCCCTTGATCGGAAGCCCGAGTGACGTAAGCAGTATATATTTCTTGGCGTAATTCTGCTGAGTCTGCGTGCAGCATGATTGCTAAATACGAAGGGGCTTCTAAATTAAACAGCCAGCCGGATAATTTTTTCTTCTCCGCCGCTGCTTGCGCTGCATGGATAGCAATTTCGGGGATGCCTTGTAAATCATCCGCATTTTCGATCTGTTTGCTCCAGCCGTCAGTCGCATCTAATACGTTTTCTTCAAACCGGGTGCTGAGTTGAGAGATTTCTTTTGAAAGGTCGGCAAAATAGTGTTTATCTTTTGGCGGTAGCGCTATGCCCGCTAATTTAAAATCACGCAATAAATGTTTAATTACCATTTTTTGAGCGTCGTCAAAGTTGGCATACTCGGCGCTGGTGGCGATTTGCTTTACCGCCTCGAATAAGGCTTGGTTATGTCCGATCTCAGTTTGATAATCGGTTAACAATGGCAGACCTGCATTGTATGCTTCGCGCAAAGCCGGAGAGTTTACCACTGCGTTAAGATGACTGATTGGAGACCAAAATCGTTGTAACCGATTATCTAAATCTTCTAAAGGGTGCAGGCAGTTTTGCCAGGTAAATGGATGAGGCTGCGCCAGTAATTCTTTTAACGCCTGGCGATTTTCATCTAATAAATTTTGTAATTGACTGATGATTTTTACCGGATCAACATTGCTAAACCGGGGAAGTTGTTTGGTACTCATATAAATAATTAAACCATTATGTAATCAGTGATGCAACCTCAAGCCTAGGAGCACACGCTGGCTCAATTGTGTTCGAGTCTTTAAAGACGGAAGTCAATTGTACAATTCTGACTTTGTTCTTTGTGACCGGCGGCAGAATGAAATATTTCGTTTGTTAAACGGAGCGCTAATTCTTTTGCCGGAACAGGCAATTTCATTACATCAGAAAGTGGCCACTTAGCGCAAAGATCACCATCATACTGTAAAATCATTTCATCAATTCCTTTTGGAAAATTTAAAAGAAACTCAGAAATAGATATTAAATAGACTAATACGCTGGGATGCACAGAAGTAAGAACGCTTGCTTCTTTATCTATTTGCGATACAATTTTATCTTCCCTCTTTTGAGCCGCTTTTTTTCTAATTTCTCCAAAAGAAGTGATTGTACGCTGATAATATAAAATCACAAAAAGATTTGAATACTTTATATTTATAAATCTCTGCACGCGAAATATATCGCGTAGTTTTATAGATCATAATAATGATCTAATATTGTTTTTTCTAAGATATCACAACCCAAACCAGTGGCAGCAGAACATTTTAAAGTAAGAGAAATATTTAATTCAGAATTTGATGCGATAAATTCTTGGATGTCCATGCAATGCCTATAAAATCGGTAAAATCTGCAATAATTTCATGATGTTCACGGTCCATGCAGATTTTGGTGGGTATTAATTTCATCTTGAGCGATTGACAAGAAATACAACATATGCAATACTTTGTATTGCAACCTATTGGGAAAAACTTATGAATAGAAGTGAAACAACCAGTATTAGATTACCTCCTCGCTTGCGGCAACAACTGGAGCAAGCTAGCCATGTATTACATCGAGGGAAAAATTGGATCATCGTTCAAGCCTTGCAACTTTACATTAACCAAACACTAAATACCCAATTAATTGAAGAAGCGCGCCAGCAATCGTTACGAGCTAACAAAGCCGACAAGCCAGAAGACGCCTCTTGGGAAGATGAAATGGATGATTCAGCATGGCGATAAATATCGTTCGAGGCGATATTGTAATCTGTGTTGTACAAGGTGATTATGGAAAAGAACGTCCAGCACTAGTTGTGCAATCCGATTTGTTTAATCCTACCCACGCCAGTTTGACGATATGTCCAATTACCTCTCACATAGTTGAAGTGCCCTTATTTCGTATTTCATTATCTCCATCAACGAATAATGGTCTACAAAAAATTTCCCAAATTATGATTGATAAAATGACCAGTGTTAAAAGAGAAAGAATTCACGAAAAAATAGGCAATATCACTCCTACAGAACAACAAGCCGTAGATGAATCATTGAAATTATGGCTGAATATTAACGCTTGATTAGGTCTACTCACATGTTTACATGGCTATCATCTGAGAGTACCAGACAAAATTAAAATTGAGTGGATAATTAAAAACTTGGATGCAAAACTAAATATTTTTATTGAAAAGTATTCTAACTCTGAAATAGAAAATGAAAATTTAGTACTTTTAAGTTATGAATTTACTCAATTAATTATTTCACTAAATTATAAATACCACAGTGATTTTCAACCTCTGCTTACTTTAATCGAGTCTTTTCTTCAAAAGATTGCAGACTTGGATTATTTTTTAGGTTTTATAAACAACCTCATTCAAATCTTTCAGCCCGCTAAAGATGAAAGTCAATTATAGAATTCTGACTTTGTTCTTTGCGATCGGGAGGAAAATGAAATATTTCTTTTGTTAAACTGAGTGCTAATTCTTTTGCTGGAACGGGCAGTTTCATCGCATCAGAAAGTGGCAACTTAGGGGAAAGGTCTTCATCATACTGTAAAATCAATTGACCAATTTCTTTTGGAAAATTTAAAAGAAAATTAGAAATAGATATCAAATAGATTAATATGCTGGGATGCACAGAAGTAAGAACGCTTGTTTCTTTATCTATTAATGATACAACTTTGTCCTCACCAGCTTGTGCCGCTTTTTTTCTAATTTCTTCAAAAGAAGTTATTGTACTCTTATAATATAAGATCACAAAAAAATTTGAATACTTTATATTTATAAATCTCTGCACGCTATATTTATCGCGCAATTTTTCTTTATAGATGGGAGATATAAAATGATCCAATATTGTTTTATCTAAGATATCAAAACCAAAACCAGTTTTGGCAGAACATTTTAAACTAAAAGAAATATTCAATTCTGGATGTGATGCAATAAACTCTCTGACTGCTTGATCGAGTAAGGGATAAGATGAGTTACTAAGTCGGTCGCATTGGGTAACAGCTAGTATACGTTTTTGAGTAAGATCAGTGGGGAGCAGCTTCAACAGCTTCATTTTTTCGTTTAATTCAAATAAACGTATGTCGTTTTTTATCAAACCAATAGACTCTATACATAATATCAGTATGGGCTTGTTATGTATAGACACGAACACTGGTTTAAATGTATTTAAGGCAGAGCCTCCGCGATAATAACGTAACCGAATTTTCCCTACATCAGTGATTTTAGTGGCGCAGTCAAAATCCGCGCTAAGGATTGACGGCTTTGAGCGATCTTTCTCTCTATAGGTGTCGTGCGCCAAACGTTCCATTAAGCTGCTAATTCCTGGACCCAAAGGCGATATTCCACTGCTTACACCTAGAAAAGCAATTTCACATGTCAGCACAGGTTCAGTTAACTTAGAATTTTCCGCTTTCATAAAATTTCCTTATCTATTTCATAGGCTAGCATTTCAAAATATCATAATCAATACGTGCAATTATCTTGATATGTTGATTAACATACTGGGAAATATTTCCTAAAAAAGGAGTTTACCAATGAACGCTATTAAAAGAAAATATTTCATCGTCTTTCAAGAAGAAAAAGAGGATTTAAATGAAAATGTAAGCGATACTTTAGCGAAAATTATTAGAATGCGCTTTAATGGACAAAACAGCATTTGGAAGTACGACAACCTTAAGCGGTAGTGTATATAAGCACCTGAAATTATGCATTTCTTTTTTTAAATTTTAGTTGTTTTTGTTTTTGAGTGGAGATATAATCTATGGCGAGACGTACAAGTGGTGGAACACCTGCACATCTCTGACCACGAACAAATGGAGTTTTGTTACATGGCTATCACCATTTTAACCGATATTTCTTTTCTTTTGAACGCCTGGTTTTCCCAGGTCAATTTCCTTTTGATAAACGCGAAGAGCATGGTCTGCTGACCATTTGTATCTTGACGGCTGGCGTTTATGCGTAGCTCGTTCAGAAGGGAGGGTTTAATAAAAGAATTCGGTGATTTGGTCAGTCATGCCACCATGGCAATCGCATTGAAACAAACCTTGAAAAAAAATTCTTTAATATCCTGTGCCGAAATAATTTTATCCGAGGTAATAACTGAAAGAGTCTGATTGTAAGTAGTTTTTTCTGATATGAATATGCTGAATAGGTAGAGAAATCCACCCTTTAAAAATTCACTACTCGCTGACTACAAAGTAACAGTCAGGGGTTCAAGAATACACTTCGAAGTTTGTCGAATTTTTATTTAAAACATTGATCAGCTGTGAGCACTTTGAGTAAATATTGGTGATCCCACCCAGCGGTTTTGCGACGACAGCTGATGCCATGTTGATGAGTGGATTCTTGTTTAAGAAGATTCAGTGCTATCCGTCTCACCAGCGCTAAATTTTCAGCGGAATGCCCAATACGAGATTGATTCAAGTCTTCGCGGAAACTCACGTCTAGAGACCAGTGTAAGTCTACTTCGATTTGCCAATGTTGACGAACCGCTTTCACAAAAGTATTGATCTGCTCGTAGTTTAAACTGGTGACAAAATAGCGGGTGGAATATTCCACTTGATTATTGGTGGTTCGGGTAATATCCACTTTCCCTATCCCTTTTAAACCCGGAAATCGGACGCTAAAACCCGCTTCTTTCCGAGCAGATATCAATGTATAGCGCCGTGTTTCGATTCGGCCATGGTTGTGAAGTTTCTCTACTTTACGTAAGTGTAACATATTTTTATATTTCTTTTCTCCAGCTTCGGCTAAAGCAAAAATGGCACAGACGGCTTGATACAACGTCGGCTGATTTTCCTTGAGTGAAAGAACATAATTCGCTCCCTGCCTAATAATCTGTCTGGCAATTTTGGTCTGACAACCCATCGCATCAATGGTGACGGTAGCCCCTGTGACATCAATCATTTCCAGTACTTGGGGGATGGCGGTAATTTCATTGGATTTGGCAGCGGTTTTGACTTGCGCTAACATCATCCGATTTCGAGTAGCCCAGGCACTGACCAGGTGAATGGCGGGATGTCCCTGCCTTTTATTTCCGGACCCTCTCACTGTTTTACCATCCAAGGCAATAATTTCCTGCTTTAAATCAATGCTTAAAGAGGCTATCCATTGGGCGAAACATCTCTCAAAGGCCACCGGGTCCAAGCGAGCAAATACATGAGCGAATGTATCCGGCGAGGGAATCCCACTCGGTAATTCCAAAAATGTTTTTAACCAGGATTCTTTCGCTAAACCAAATTTATAAATTTCTACCCAATTGTCAGCCCCACAGATCGTGGCGAGAACAGTGATCACTAAAATGTCAGTCAGATTGTATTTAAAATTACGATGGGACTTTAATCGAGGGTCTTTGAGATCTGAAAAATGTTCGAGAAAAGTATTCTCCAATTTCATCAGGCACTCCTTTCCTAGTATAAAACTCACTGTTTTATAAAGAAAAAAGACTGATAAATCAAGAGATAGAAAGACTTCTAAATTTGAAATAAGGAGGAGAGAAATTCAATGCGATTGCCATGGTCATGCCACCGGCGTGGTCTCGGAATTGTTGCCCTTAACAATTTTTAGCCCGTCGGTGTGTGGTCACTTGCTATGTTTGTGCAATGCTTAAATAGTATAGGTGCGGCTTATAATGGCAAACAGCACGGAACTTGTAGCGACGACTTATTACTAATAAGTGCGCCCGCTTCTCTTTTAGCCCATATATGCAGCCTTGTTGAGTCATACGATTAAGTTAAATCATATCTTTAATAAGATTGCTCACAAACGTTAATGTTTGCTATAATTAACATTAAATTAAAAAATAATAAACTTAATATCATTCAATAGCTTAAGAGGAACAAAGGAATAATAAAGGAAAGAATATGTTCAGTAAATTTAAAATTATTATAGGGAAATGGAAATTTGATATGAAAAATTTTCTTAAAGGATACGGGAATGCACTTAATTTGCTGCCTTCTAAAAAATTTCCTAAGGTGGACATTAGTAAATTGAATTTTCCAAAAGATGCCACGGAAGCTTTGAGGCGGGATTGGGAAGCTGTAGGTAAGGATATCTATAAAGGAATGTCTGAAATGGATAAGGAAATAAATAATGGTAACAGAAGAAGAAAATAGCCAAGTTCTAGAAAGACTCACTGAAACTAGTAAAAGAAATAATGATGAGTCTCGAACGAAAATAATTGCTGCTTCATATTCTGGTCCTTTGCCCTTATCATCAGAATTAAAAAATTATGAAATGATTGTGCCTGGAGCCGGTGAAAGAATATTAAAAATGGCTGAAAATGAAAGCATTCATAGACATAAAATCGAATCAGATATAGTGACTGCCAATATTAGGCTCTGTCACAAAATAACTTGGACATTTAGCGCCCGATAGTCGTTCAGATTGAGACGGTTATTGATTGAGAAATACGAAGGAATAGTACCTCTATTTCGAGTGTTTCTCAATCAATAACCGTCTCAATCTGAACGGCTAGCGGGATGCTAAATGTCCAAGTTATTTTGTGACAGAGCCTTAGCCTTGCGAAAAAAAAGTTCATGAAAGATTGATTGGTCAAATTTTCGCTTTCGTTATTGCGATGACATGTATTGGAGCAGGTATTTGGTTTATTTACCTGGGAAAACCTATAGCCGGAACTATTTTTTCAGGCGGTGGTTTATTCTCTGTTTTGACTGTTTTTTATTCTAGCAAATTTCTTAAATTTATAAGAAAGAAAAAAGGTAAGTAATAAAAAAGGGTATTAAACCACCCAAATCTCTAGTGCAAACCATGGCAAATCAAATTGAAACCCATTAACATCTACTTTTCGCCCAGATTAAACTGGCGAACTTAAGCGCTCTCGAGCTACTGCCATTCCATCTTTGGAAGGTCGTTTGCCATAGTTATGACGGGATAAGTTGATGACTGCGTAGCAGCATTAGATCCAAAAAGACTTTCTGGGATGCAAATGGACACCTTTTCTTCCCTCTTCGATATTAGGCTGCGAAGACTAAAAAGTTCTTGATATAAAGCTTTAAATTGCAGTAATTGTTTTTCAAAACATAACTTTGCTAATTTGCAAACTAAGTTTAGAGCTGTGATATGCCCTTTAGCTAGGGGCAAATGATAAAAATTGGAAAAAAATAAAATAAATAGCTGACAATATTCCAAAGCCTTTTGTTCATTGGACGCGCTGATAAAAGCTTCAGGTTTTAAAGTTAAAATAAACTGATTTAAGTTTTCAGCAGTAGGCATGATTTCAGATAGAGCAATTTGCAGATTTTTCTCTGGATAATCTAATAAATTTTGCATTGTAATGAGGGTGTCTTCTGCAGCATCGTGTTTAACACGATTAGGGTTCAAACAAAACAGTTGGATAGTTTTTTCAGATTTATTTTCAATATAACCAAAAGTCAATAAAAACAAAGTCCATTTTCCCATCTCATTTACGAAAAACAGATGCAGAGTTTGGGCCATTTCTCTTTTACGTTGCGACAATTGATACATATTAACCGCGTTTTGCATACTGAATAGCGGTAAGGATGTGTCTTGAGTAAACGTTTGCCATGAAGGCACAATAGTAATCGGTAAAAAACCACCAGCATCTTCTAAAAGATGAAAATTTTTGCTTAATTCAGGAAATTCAGTTTTATTAATC
This sequence comes from uncultured Pseudomonadota bacterium, assembly GCA_963795715.1. Taxonomy (GTDB): domain Bacteria; phylum Pseudomonadota; class Gammaproteobacteria; order Coxiellales; family Coxiellaceae; genus JAFEDN01. The sequence continues at coordinate 378,133 of CAWCIY010000003.1, read as the reverse complement.
GCTTGCTGCAAAACAGTCTGCACATCTAAAATATTGAACTGAGAGGGGTCCTTAGCTACAGTTTTCATCCAAAGTTTAAATTTTTTATGTTCCGCAGTCCTAGAAAAAGAAAATGTTTTTAGTGGATAAGAAAGCTCCGATAAAATTTGACACACATTAAAAAGAGACCAATAGGTAGCATTTTCAGGCGATGACTCAGCAATGATATCAAAATAACCATAATTGAGAATTTCTTTTCGTTTCGTGGCGCCGCACTGGTAAAGAACCTCAATTTTTCTATAAATCATTTCAAAAAGGGAAGGAACCGCATATCCAATAATGATATCAGTGATAGTTTTTGGAAAAAACAGTTCAGTCGTAACAGCTCCAAGATAACTATTAAAAAACAAATTAAAACAGGCTGAATCTCCCTCAGTTGAAAATTGGTAGATAGAAAGCCGCATTAATTCCCTAGTCCTGCGTGGATCAAGTTGCTTGCAGTAAGCATATTTCTGAGTTAAAAATTTGTTCTGGTTTTGGTAAAATAACAGCAAGATATCTACAAAAACCGATGATGTCAGCAAATGCTGTGGTTTAAAGAGCAGACGTATTTCGGATTCTGGTACCTCGATTTTATAATCCACTGCTATATCTGGGTAATTTTCCAAAATGATCTGTATGTTAGAAACCGCTAAATTGCCAAGGGCGCTTTGTAACGCCTTATAAATAATATCTTTAATTTCTAAATGGTTACGCTTTGCGATTTTAATCAAATAATTTAACACATCATGATTATTGGGTTGTGATGCGATTCGGATCAACAGCTGATAATGGGAAATTCTCAGTGCAGAATAATACATTTCTATAATGGATTTTTTATGAGAATCATAAAGTTGATCCCGTTTTCTCAAGATCCCCTGTCGTATTTTTTCAAGCCATCTCAATTCAAGTTTATTCTTAAGAAGAATACTCACAATGTTGATGAATTCATTATTTTCATAATAGGAAATGATCATACAATCGTGATCTAAACGAACAACAAAAGCTTTAGGTTTGAGTAATCCTTGCGATTCTAAAGTAATCTGATCGGGATTGTTTACTAAAATCCGATGTTCAGTAATGTAATAAAAATGATTAGTTCCTGGTATAGAAAATTTAAAATTAATTTTTATTTCATCGCTAGACAATTCAGTGAATCCAAAATAAGAATTTTGCCGCTTAATTAAAGAGCCTTTGGATTCCCGGCGTGATCTTTTTTCGAAAAACTCTTTCATTTTCTGTAAACGAAAGGCTTGGCGATTGTTTCTAAATTTCTCGTGGGCGAGAACATCCGTAATATTTACGAACTTATTTTTGGAGGCAGCATACTCCGCGATCAACGAAGAGGCCAGGCGGTCAAAATTATTTTCATCAGGATGCCTATCTGCCAATATCTCTGTGACTATTTTTTCTTCCTGTTTACGCAATTTTTGTCCATTTCTTTAATAATACCGAATCAGGATAAATCACTTCTAGAAAGGCGTCTTGTTGCAGCTCCGAAAATAAAGCGATATTCAAATCAATTTTTTGGTCACCAAGGCATTCTTTGATGCTGGCTAGAATATGATGCTTTTCGCTTACTAATTTCTTTTTAAAATCTAGATCGTGCACTAACAATAAAAGATCGATATCACCGCCCTTTTTGCGATCATCTGTACGGCTGCCGTAAAGTCTTAATTCAGCAGACATCCTTTCAATGTATTCATCTAAGGCCTTTATCAAGGCAGCTAGTTCTTCAGGGGTTAGGCGCATTTAATTTTTCTCTTATTTTAAGTAGCCGAGGCGCTTCGTTTTTGAGTCTTTTAAAAAATTCTGATAAGTCATTTTCTGAGTAATCATGAGAGGAAATGTTTCTTAATTCTCGGATTCCCATCCAAGCTTTAGCGTCATCAATGAGTCCTGCTTTTTCTGCTAAATTAACAAAATCCCGCAAACTGCCTTCAAAACCCGGATCCGTATTAAGAATGTAAGCTCGTATAAAGCGCACTAAAAATATATCAGAGACTCTGCTAAACCTTGCTGCAAAGCTTTCCCATGTTTCTAGATTTTCTTCATTCATAAGGCTAGCGTCTGTGGGCATATCTTTTATTTTATGGTAACTATATTCCAAGTGTTTGAGTGCCTTAATGAGCTTTTGTCTAGTGACAGCCAATAAATTTTCATAAGACGGCATTTTTTTATCCTCTTTTAGACCGCGGATGAGTTTGTTATTATACGGCACCATGATTGATAAAGTCACATCTAAGCCGCGCCTGCTGACCGGAGACACCCCTACCGGACAATTGCATTTAGGTCACTGGGTTGGCTCGGTGGAAAATCGGGTTAAATTGCAAGACCAATATGAATGTTATTTTTTATTGGCCAATATCCATGCCTTTACGACCCGTGCAGATCGGCCTGGAGATATCCGCCGAAGCGTGTTGGATATTACGGTTGATTATTTGGCTGCCGGCATTGATCCCAAAAAAAGTGTTATTTTTATTGAATCGGATGTGCCGGCCATTTATACCTTGGCTTCAATCTTTAGCATGCTCATCCCCTTTCCCAGGTTAATGCGAAATCCGACTTTGAAAGATGAAATCCGAGATAAAAAATTAGGAGACAATTACTCCTTCGGATTTTTACTATACGCCGTGCTACAGGTCGCCGACATTTTAGCGTTTTTACCCGAAGTCGTTCCTGTAGGTGAGGATCAGTTGCCGCACTTAGAAATGACACGTGAAGTCGCTCGCCGTTTTAACCAGCTTTATTGTGGAGTAGACCCACATACTGTGGACGGCGATTATATTAAAGCCGGTGGTTTATTGCCTGTGATCACTCCTTTGGTAGGTCGGGTAGACCGTTTGATTGGTTTAGGAGCTCCGAATTCCGAAGGCCGTTTTCTGAAAATGAGTAAATCACTGGATAATGCAATTTTATTAAGCGATGACGCTGATACGGTTGCAAAAAAAGTGATGGGTATGTACACCGATCCCAATCGGATGCGCGCCACCGATCCCGGTACCGTAGAAAACAATCCTTTGTGGATATTTCATGATATTTTTAATTCTGATAAAACCTGGGTAGAACAAACCAAAGAACTCTATCGGGCCGGAAAAATCGGCGATGTGGCTTGTAAGAAAAAATTAATTGAAGTGTTAAATACTTTGTTGGAACCCATTCGTCAACGCCGAAAGCAATATCAACAAGATGCGGCGCAGGTTCTCGATATTCTTCGAGACGGGGCCGAAAGAGCCAATGTAGTAGCGGAACACACCTTAGCCCAAGTAAAAAAAGCCATCCAGCAAGATTTCTAAGATGTATGATTTAGTTATCCTTTTTTATTATTTGTGATACAATAAAAAACCTGGAATTGAGAGGAGGCATTTATGAGTCATAAACCCCAACCGAGTGAATACGACAAAGACTTTTATGCATGGTCTTTGCACAATGCTGCGTTGATTAGGGAAGGCAGGTTGTCAGAAGTTGATTTGGAAAACGTTGCTGAGGAAATCGAGAGTATGGGGAAAGGCAATAAGCGTGAGCTTATCAATCGATTAGCTTTATTATTATCTCACCTTCTGAAGTGGAAATTTCAATCCGGGCGTAGAGGGAAAAGTTGGGAACTTACCATTAAAGAACAGCGTCTTAAAGTTCAGGGTCTTTTAGAGGAAAGTCCAAGTTTAAAGCATGAGTTAGACAAACAGCTTAACGATGCTTACGAAATAGCATTGTTAATAGCCGCAAGAGAAACGGGTCTGGATGAAAAAATATTTCCTAAATCCTGTCCTTTTTCATTTAAAGAATCTCTAAAAAAAGATTTTTTTCCAAAATAAAAGATTATCAGCAATTTCCGCTGAATTATAACACATTGAAAAATATGGTAATAAAGAATATTGAAAATATAATTTTCGCAGAAAAACCCCTCCAGATGAGGGATCGCAAGTTCGATGCGAGCGGTAGCGACCTTTCCCTTCATTCCGGAGTTCTGGCTTTGCCAGAATTCCGGATAAGAACTAGGAAGCAATTCACGCAGAGCGGGAATTGCTGAAAGATTATAGGGCCTGTTTACATTATGTTAATATAAGGCATGGATGAACCTCAGCCCCATGATAACAAGCAGGATCGCTTACCTCGGCGGAAAATAGTCGGGACTCGCCGCCGCTTTATTTTCTCGCTGGTCTTTTTGTTAATACTGATTTTATTTTTATTACTCATTTTGCATGCTTGTTCACGTTCTCAAAAAAAACCAAAACCTCCAGTGCCGATCGTTGCCGCTACAGCGTGTACTGCAGATGTTCCTGTTTATGTCAGCGCGCTTGGAACAGTGACAGCCACTTACACCGTGACGGTTAAAACTCAAGTTGCAGGTATTTTAGAGCGAGTGCTGTTTCAAGAGGGGCAAATGGTGAGGATCGGCGACTTGCTAGAGGAAATTGATCAAAGGCCGTTTTTGGCGCAGTTACAGCAATATCAAGGTCAGCTGGAACGAGACGTCGCCCAGTTAAATAATGCCCGCGTCGATTTAAAACGGTATCAAAAACTTTACCCTGCGGGCGCCATTTCTCAGCAAATTTTAGCCACTCAAGAAGCCTTGGTGAAACAGTTGGAAGGCACAGTGGAATTTGATCAAGGACAAATTCAAACAGTCAAAGTGAATTTGGTGTATACCCACATTATTTCACCCATCAACGGAAGAGTGGGGTTGCGCTTAGTGGATGCGGGAAATTATGTGCAGCCATCAGATACCACTGGACTAGTTGTGGTCAACACCGTGCAGCCGATTACCGTCATTTTTGCAGTTCCAGAAGATGATATCCGCAGCATTTTAGCCTCACCTCTAAATACTAAACCATTGCCAGTGTTAGCCTACGACCGCACTCAACATAATTTGCTAGGCGAGGGTAAACTGTTAACCATTGACAATCAAATCAATACCACCACCGGTACAGTGAATGTGCGCGCGGAATTCCAAAATCGCAACTTACAACTATTTCCAAATCAATTTGTGAATGTAGATTTGTTGGTGAATACTTTGCCGCAGGCGGTCGTTGTCCCAACCGCAGCTATTCAGCGCGGCCAGAACGGAACCTTTATTTATCTAATCAACGCCAATAAAACAGTTTCGGTGAAACCTGTAATCACCAGTGTGGTGTATGGTGAAAATACGGTTATTTCCAGTGGAGTTTCATCAGGTCAGCAAGTAGTGATAGAAGGCGCGGACCAACTCAGTGATGGCGCTAAGGTCTCTTTCGGTGCAGCATGAGTTTATCCAGCCCGTTTATCGCCAGACCCATCGCAACTTCATTAATCATGGTGGGTTTGTTATTAAGCGGCATTATTGCTTATAAACTTTTACCCGTCGCTGCTTTACCACAAGTCGACTATCCCACTATTCAGACGGTGGCTTTTTTTCCAGGCGCTAGTCCCGAGGTAATGGCTTCGTCAGTGACTGCGCCGCTGGAAAGGCAGTTTGGACAAATGGCAGAACTCAATCAAATGACCTCAACCAGTTCTGAAGGCGCCATGAACATTACCTTGCAATTTAACTTGCAAACCAGTTTGGATGTTGCGGAGCAAGAAGTGCAGGAAGCCATCAATGCCGCAGCTTCTTATCTACCCCCAGATTTGCCCAATCCCCCTGTCTATAATAAAGTCAATCCTGCGGATGCGCCCATTATCATTCTGGCGCTGACTTCGCCAACCATGCCATTAACGGAAGTAGAAGATATCGCAGACACCCGTTTGGCCCAGAAAATCTCGCAATTACCCGGTGTAGGTTTAGTCAGTATCAGCGGCGGGCAACGTCCTGCCGTGCGTATCCAAGCCAATCCCAATGCGCTCAGTGCATACGGACTTTCTTTGGAATCTTTAAGAACTGCTCTGGTCAATGCCAATGTGAATACACCCAAAGGCAGTTTTGATGGACCTCGGCAATCTTACACCATTAACGCCAATGATCAACTATTATCAGCCGCCGAATACCGGCCTATCATTATTGCTTATCAAAATGGGGCGCCGGTGCGGATCTCAGATGTCGCCACCGCTGTGGATTCTGCAGAAAATGTCGAAGAAGCTGCCTGGATGAATACGACGCCGGCCATTATTTTAAATATTCAACGCCAGCCGGGAGCCAACGTTATCCAAGTGGCGGATCGTATTAAACAGCTTTTGCCAAAAATCCAAGCAGCCTTACCCAGCGCCATGCATGTTGCCATTTTGACCGATCGCACTTTAACCATCCGCGCCTCAGTGCGTGATGCACAATTTGAATTGATTTTAGCGACCCTATTAGTGGTCATGGTCATTTTCTTTTTTTTACGTAATGTTTCCGCTACGCTCATTCCTAGTTTTTCTGTTCCGTTATCATTAATAGGTACTTTCGGCGCCATGTATTTGCTGGGATTTAGTTTAAATAATTTAACCCTGATGGCTTTGATTATCGCCACCGGCTTTGTGGTTGATGACGCCATTGTCATGATCGAGAACATTACTCGTTTTATGGAAAAAGGTGAACCACCTATGCAGGCGGCGTTGCAAGGTTCCGGTCAGATTGGTTTCACCATTATGTCTCTGACCTTTTCTATCATTGCTGCCCTGATCCCTTTACTGTTTATGCAAGAAATTATTGGCCGATTATTTAGAGAATTTGCCATTACTTTAGCAGTAGCCGTGTTACTGTCCGGATTCATTTCTTTAACTCTGACTCCGATGTTATGTTCCCGCATTTTAAAACCTACTTTTAGCGATCGCGGCGGTCAACTGCAAAAACAAGTGTTGCATTATTATGGGCAATGGTTGGATTGGGTATTAGATCGGCGAGGATTGATATTGGCTTTAGCCGGAATCATATTAGCCATTACCTTGTTACTGATTGTGTTTATTCCTAAAGGATTATTCCCTGAAGAAGATACCGGTGTTATTCAAGGCATTTCCCAGGCTTCGCAAACGATTTCTTTTCCGGCAATGGTCGATCGCCAGCAAGCTTTAGCTAATATCATCTTAAAAGATCCCGCGGTTGCCAATATATCCTCGTTTATTGGTGTAGACGGTCTCAATACTTCTTTAAATTCAGGGCGAATTTTAATTACGTTAAAACCATTGTCCAAACGGAGTGATCGAGTAGGGGCCATTATCCAAAGATTGCGGGGAAACTTAGCCAAAGTTTCTGGGATTACTCTTTATATGCAGCCGACTCAAGACATTACTTTAGATAATAAGGTGACTCGCACTCAATACCAATACACACTGGGTTCTCCTGTGGTTGAAGATGTCGCCAAGTGGAGCAATCGGTTGATAGCAGAACTCAACAAAATATCCTTGTTTCACGAAGTGGTCAGTGATCAGCAAAATGAAGGTTTGCGCGCCAATTTATGGATAGATCGAGATACGGCTTCTCGTTTGGGATTAACGGCGCAACAAATTGATGACACTTTATATGATGCTTTTGGTCAGCGGCAGGTTTCCATTATGTTTACTCAACTGAATCAATATCGTTTGATTTTAGAAGCCTTGCCTCAATTGCAAACATCGCCTGGGGCGCTCGATAATATTTATTTGAGCGCATCGCCGATTCGCAATTTCACTACTTTAACGCACAGCATTGGTCCTTTACTGATTACTCGCCAGGGACAATTTCCTGTGGCTACCATTTCTTTTAATTTAGCTCCTCGAGTTAGTCTGGGCCAAGCGATTAATGCGATTAATATGACCGTTAAGAAATTACATATTCCACCAACGATACAAACCAGTTTTCAAGGGGCGGCGCAAGCATTTACTGCAGCACTGGCCCATGAGGGTTGGCTGATTTTAGCAGCGATTGTGGTAGTTTATTTATTGTTGGGTATTTTGTATGAGAGTTATATCCATCCGCTCACCATATTGTCTACTCTGCCTTCTGCAGGTATGGGCGCTTTAATGGCCTTTGGTTGTGCGGCTTTAATCTCAGTGTGATTGCTATTATCGGTATGATTTTACTCATCGGCATCGTCATGAAAAATGCGATTTTAATGATTGATTTTGCCTTAGAGTTAGAACGCAAACAAAAAAAATCAGCCCGTGACGCTATTTACCAAGCCAGCTTATTGCGCTTCCGGCCAATTCTCATGACGACTTTAGTGGCAATGTTAGGCGCAGTTCCCTTGGCTTTCGGTGGGGGCATGGGTGCGGAATTACGTCGGCCTCTAGGGATTGTGATTATTGCCGGGTTGATGGTAAGCCAGTTGCTGACATTGTTTACTACCCCGGTCATTTATCTGGTATTTGATGATTGGTCCGCCAGACTGGCGCGCAGGCGAAGTATGAATTTATCCAAGCCATTTATCCAACGTCCCGTCGCCACTACTTTAATGGCGTTGGGTATTGCTTTTGTCGGAATAGTCGCATTCTATCTATTGCCGGTCGCCTCTTTGCCGGAAATTGATTTTCCCACGATCAATGTGGCGAGCACTTATCCGGGGGCCAGTCCTGAAATTATGGCCACTTCCGTGGCGGCTCCTTTAGAAAAACAACTGGGACAAATCGCTGGAATCACGCAAATGACTTCGGCCAGCAATTTAGGTTCTACCAGCATTACTCTGCAATTTGATTTATCTCGCGATATCAATGGCGCAGCCCGGGATGTGCAAGCCGCTATTAACGCAGCGAGCAGCCAGTTGCCTCCCGATCTGCCAAATCGTCCTACTTATCGCAAATTTAATCCGGCAGAAGCTCCGATCATGATCTTAGCCTCACCTCCGCCACCTATTCCACAGGTCAAATGTACGATGCTGCTTCAACCATTCTGCAACAAAAATTATCTCAAATCAGTGGCGTGGGTGAAGTGATCGTTGGCGGCAGTTCCTTGCCGGCAGTGCGCGTGGAATTAAACCCAACCGCTTTGAACAATTATGGCATCGGTTTAGAAGATGTGCGCAGCACATTGGCGAACGCCAACGTCAATAGTCCCGAAGGGCAGGCTGATAGAAGGTCCGCAAGCGCTGACCATTACAGCCAATGATCAAATTTTCAAAGCTGACGAATATAAACCTCTCATTATTCGTTATCAGAATGGAGCGCCGGTCAGAGTGGGTGATGTCGCGCAGGTGCGTGATTCTGTGGAAAATATCCGCAACGCCGGATTAATGGATGCGAAACCAGCTGTTATTTTAGTCGTTTTCAAACAGCCCGGGGCCAATGTTATTTCAACCGTTGATTTATTGCGGAAATTAATGCCGAACTTTGCATGCAGAAATTCCAGCCGGCATGGATTTGACCGTGGTCATGGATCGCACGCCGACTATTCGTGCCTCGTTACACGATGTGGAATTAACCTTGATGGTCTCCAGTTATTCTGGTGATTTTAGTGGTGTATTTTTTTTTAGGAAGCGGGCGCGCCGCGCTTATTCCCAGTGTTGCAGTGCCGCTGTCGCTGCTAGGCACTTTCGCAGTGATGTATTTATGCGGTTATAGTTTAAATAATTTATCGCTTATGGCGTTGACCATCGCCACTGGTTTTGTAGTGGATGACGCCGTGGTCGTTTTGGAAAATACGGCTCGGCATATTGAAGCCGGTGTTGAACCTATGGCGGCGGCGTTACGTGGAGCTCAGGAAGTCGGTTTTACAGTGATGTCTATGAGTATTTCTTTGATTGCGGTATTTATTGCCTATTTTATTAATGGGAGGTTTGGTCGGTCGTTTATTTCGCGAATTTGCAGTGACTTTATCCAGCGCCATTCTAATTTCATTATTGGTTTCTTTGACAGTGACGCCGATGATGTGCGCGCGGTTGCTCAAACGGTCTTCGCCAAGAAGAAGCCCATAAGCTATTGGCAAAATTTCTTGTTGCAGGTGCGGCAGCGTTATGCCAACAGTTTGAATTTTGCCATTGATCATTCCCGGTTAATGTTGTGCAATAGTATTGGCGGCAATAGCTTGTAGCGTGCTGCTATTTATAGTTGTGCCTAAAGGTTTTTTCCCGCAGCAGGATACCGGCAGAATTATTGGTTCGATTCAAGCGGAGCAAGATATTTCTTTTCAGCTGATGCAAAAAAAACTAACTGATTATATGAAAATTATCAGAAAAGATCCAGCAGTCGCACATGCCGTGGGTGTTACCGGCAACACCACTACCAATGCCGGCAATGTGTATATCACTTTAAAACCATTGTCGGCACGTAAATTATCAGTCGATCAAGTGATTAATCGCTTACGAAAAAAACTGGCGGTGGTGACCTGGGGCCACTTTATATTTGCAGGCGGCTCAGGATTTGGTGGTGGGTGGCCGGCCCGGGAATGCTCAATATCAATATACACTGTTTGCGGATACTTTGCCGAATTTAAACACGTGGGCGCCTAAAGTAATGGCGTTGTTAAAAAAAACTAAGGGTATTGTCGATCTCAACACCGATCAACTGAATAACGGTTTACAATCTTTTGTCACTTATGATCGAGATAACGCCTCACGGTTTGGCATTACTGCTCAACACCTGGATGATACCTTAAATGATGCCTTTGGGCAACGCCAGGTTTCAGTCATGTATACCTTGCTGAATCAATATCATGTAGTCATGGAAGTGGCGCCGCAGTTTTGGCAAAGGCCGGAAACCTTGAATGATATTTATGTCACTTCAACCGCAGGCAACCCTGTACCCTTGTCCATCATTGCCCAGTTTGATGTGTCCAATACTTTATTGGCAGTCAATCATCAAAATCAATTTCCTTCCGCTACTTTTTCTTTTAATTTATTACCGAATGCTTCTTTAGGTCAGGTAGTGGATCAAATCTTGACTCAGATGCGGGCATTACACCTGCCGCCTGCGGTTCAGGCAGTGTTTCAAGGCACCGCGCAGGCTTTTCAAGCTTCGTTGACGAATATGCCTTATTTGATTATTGTGGCGCTTGGGAACGGTTTATATTGTATTGGGGATTCTCTATGAAAGTTTGATTCATCCGATCACCATTCTTTCAACCTTACCTTCGGCTGGAGTGGGTGCTTTACTGGCGTTGTTGCTGACACATACTGATCTGACAGTCATTGCATTTATCGGTATTATTTTGTTAATTGGTATCGTGAAAAAAAACGCCATTATGATGATTGATTTTGCTTTGGAAGTGCAGCGTACCGGCGCCCCGCCAGGGGGTCTTAGCGCATTGACTGCAAGCGGGCGGGCGGCCGGACCGCGCGAAGCCATTTATGAAGCAGCTGTGTTACGTTTTCGGCCAATTATGATGACTACCTTGGCCGCCATGTTTGGCGTATTGCCGTTGGTATTTGGTTTTGGCGTCGGTTCGGAATTACGGCGGCCATTGGGAATTGCTATTGTTGGCGGATTGATGTTAAGTCAATTATTGACCTTGTACAGCACTCCAGCCATTTATTTGACCTTAGAAAGATTGCGAAGATTATGAGAAAAATTTTCACACTCATACTGATAGGTTTGCTATTAAGCGCCTGTAGGCTTGGGCCTGATTATAAGACGCCCCCCATTATAGTGCCGGCTAATTTTAAAGAAGGCGGCAAAATCGCTGATATTGATGCAATAAAACCGGGTAGTGAAAAAGAAACTTCCATCACTTTACCGGAACCGGCGCATCAATTCACTTTGCCGCCGCCTCGAGCCACCGGTCTTGTACCCAAAGGTTGGAAGAGGGCAGAACCTCAAGATGATCTCGACCGGGGAAATTGGTGGTGTATTTTCCATGATCCTGATTTAGATGCTTTGGAATTACAACTCAATGTCAGTAATCAAAATATTGTCGGAGCTTTAGCTCAATACCAACAATCTTTGGCTTTGGTGGGAGAAGCCAAGGCTGCGGCCTATCCTGTGGTGACTGCTACGCTTTCTGCTAACCGGCAAAAGCCATCATCTTCGACGTTTAATAATACTTCCGGCACGGGTACGGGTGGTATAACAGCCAACGGCAATAAATCACTACCCCCTTTTAGTACTTATATTCTGAGTTTCAATGCTTCGTGGACGCCTGATCTTTGGGGCAGCGTGCGGCGTGCGATTGAGGCGAATGCAGACACGGCTGAAGCCACCGCGGCTTTCGTCGCCTCAGCCCGTCTTTCAGCGCAATCCACTTTGGCGCAAGATTATTTTTGGTTGCGTACTTATGATGCTTTGCAGCAGCTCTGGGAAGAAACTGTGCAACGATATCAGCGGTTATTAGATCTCACCTATGCACGATATCATGCGGGTACGGCCTCTATGGCCGATATCGCCCAAGCCAATTCGCAATTGCAGGGCGCCATTGTGGCTTCGATAGACAACGGTTTGACCCGAGCGCAATATGAACACGCCATTGCTGTTTTATTAGGGCAGCCACCTTCTATTTTTTATATTCCACCGAAAGTGCTCACTTTAAAGCCTCCGGTTATTCCAGCTGTGATCCCCTCGGAATTATTGGAAAGACGCCCAGATGTCGCCCAGGCGGAAAGGCAGGTGGCGGCTGCCAACGCAGAAATCGGTGTGGCTGAAGCGGCCTTTTATCCTACCTTACCGTTAACCGCTTCCACAGGTTATCAAACGAATAAAGTAGCGCAATGGTTCAGCAGTCCTGCCTTTTTCTGGATTTTAGGGGCGCAATTGATAGGTTCGATTTTAGATGGCGGTTTGCACAGTGCTGCTCTCGCCGCGGCGATTTCCACCCACCAACAAACCATAGCCACTTACCGTCAAACCGTATTAACCGCTTTTCAAAATGTGGAGGATGGTTTAGCTGCGCAAAGGATTTTAAGTAAGGAAGCGGTAGCCCAAGCGAGAGCGGTGGGCGCATCCCAGACTTCGTTGGGGCTGACTGCCCATGATTACCGGCGTGGAACCAATGATATTACTACGGTATTAAGCTCTCAAGTCACTCTTTACACCAGCCAAATCAATCAGATTGTGCTAACCGGCAGGCAAATGGTGGCGGCAGCCGAACTCATTGCCGCCATTGGCGGGGGCTGGGACAGCAGACCCAGTATTCAAAAAGCTTCTGTGCCCACGCCAGTGCCTTCTGGAGTGGAATTTAGGTAAAGTTCCCTTGATAAATAGCCAAATCTTGGCTAAAATAACCCCTAAAAATAGCCAATCTGCGGCTAAATACAGGGATAACAGTTGAAACGACAAATTATCAATGAATTAAAAATATGGGCTGATTCTAGTCAACATCTTCCGCTATTGCTGCAAGGCGCTCGGCAAGTGGGAAAAACCTTTGTGATTGAGCAACTTGCTGCTAATCATTTTCGCCAATCCATTACCATTAACTTTGAATTAGAACCTGAGTACAATCAATGTTTCGAATCATTTAAGCCCCTCGATATCGTCAATGCTGTCCAAGCCCTCTCTCGAAAAAAAATTATTCCAGGAACCACCTTGTTATTTCTTGACGAAATTCAAAACTGCCCACGAGCTATTATGGCGTTGCGCTATTTCAAAGAGCAAATGCCGGATTTACATATTATCGGAGCTGGATCATTGCTAGAGTTTGCGCTGAACGATAATGATTTCACTATGCCTGTGGGCCGCGTTCAGTTTATTTATCTAAAACCTTTATCATTTCAAGAATTTTTATCTGCTCGTGGTTTTGATGATTTACTGACAACTATTAAAAACTGCACCCTGGAACAGCCTTTAAACCAAGCTTTGCATCAAAAGTTACTGAACTTGGTTCATGAGTATTCCATTATCGGAGGAATGCCTGCTGCAATACAAACCTATTTAGATCATGGAGATTTTTTACTAAGCCAAAGAATGCAAACGGTCATTATGAGCACTTACCGCAGCGATTTTGGAAAATATGCAAAATTAGCTCAGCATAAATATTTACAAAAGATTTTTACTCAGACTCCCGGTTTAGTTGGCAATCAAATAAAATATAGCAATTTTGATCCAAACATGCGCTCACGCGATCTAAAGCAAGCGATCGAAGATTTAACTCAAGCGGGAATTATCCAACAAGTCTTCGCTTCTGCTGCCAATGGCCTGCCGTTTTCCGCATCGATCAATGAAAAAAAGTTTAAATTGCTATTTTTAGATATAGGTTTGATGAATCGCAGTGTCGGCGTCGATATAAATGATCTTTTAAACAAAGATATTTTATTGCTTAACAAAGGAGCAATTGCAGAACAGTTAACCGGACAAGAATTATTGGCCTATCAGGATTGTTATGAGAGCGCACAATTATATTATTGGCATCGCGACACTCAGGGCAGCTCAGCAGAAGTTGACTATATTATTAATATCGACTCACACATTTTTCCTATCGAAGTTAAATCAAGTAAAAATGGGCGGTTAAAATCACTTCAATTATTATTGAGGGAGAAGAATCTCCCTTTGGGGGTTCGCATTTCACAACAACCACTACAATATCATCAGAATTTATTATCCATCCCTTTTTATTTAATTGGCGAGCTTTCGCGTTTAATCAAGCTCGCTCTGAATTGACCGGCAGCCAATGGTATTGGCGACCCCTTAGGCTTATCAAAGTAATAAAAACCAACTGAGGGGAATTACCAAGGTATCATCAATGACTGAATAATCTTCTGTCTCAGACACAATCAGTATGCCGTAACGGGTTCTTATATTGCTTTTGGCAATTTGACTTATATCTTTCTTTTTTGTTTTAACTTCAATAATTATCGGAACATCGCCGGTTTCAATCAAAAAATCAGCAGATTTTTCCCTTGGTCCTTTGTGCGAAACATATAATAGCGACACCCCTGGTAATAGTCTTTTCAAATACATTGCAATGATTTCTTCATAAAGAACAGCTCGCAAATCCGCATTTATGTCATATCCATACAATACTCCATGTAATGATAATCGCAGAGTGGGAGACATAAAAAAAAGTTTCTTATTTTTATTTATTTTGGCATTTATGCCGCCATAAGGAAGAAATGGGTTAAGTATCTCTGCTTTAGTAAGCGCCTCGATAAACAACTCAGCTTCTCTTTTTGTACAACCTGTATTACTCGGAATTTTTTCAATATTAACTTCACTGCTGGATGATAATTGATACAACACTTTTGTTATTTTTGGAATATCTTCTAATTTACTTGGTAGAATATTTTCATCCGTATTTTTTTGTAGCCATTTCAAAACATCTTCCCATAATATTTTTTGGAACATTTCTTCAGTTTGTTTTAAAATCTTTTCTTTATTGACAACAGAAAAAAATCGAGGAATATTATGATAAAATACGTAGTCATCTATTAGTCTAGTATCAAATTCATTCTTTATTTTCTCCATGTAGGAATTTATATCAGGTTTCATTGCTTTAATTTTTTCTTGAAGAATATCAATATCTTTTGAGAAAAAGATTGCTGTTCTTAAATTATTTGCTAAATTCTCTTTTAAAGAAATCGGCTTTGAATTCTTTAAATATTCCGTTTCTTCTTTAAGAAATTCCTCAGGGTCAGAATTATCTATAGTTTCAAGCTTAAGAAATTTATCTTCATTTCGAAAAAACAATTTATTATCCATTTTCATAATACTATTTGTTTTAATATTATTTAAAAAGTTTCGATATTCTATAATTTCGTTCCAAGATTTAACTTGAATAAATTCAGAAAAACTAAAAGGGTAGATGTGATTAAGATCCCACAAAGTAGCTAAATCCGGATTTGTGTCTAACGATAATGCTGAGCTTCCTGTACAGATAATAAAAATTCTTTTGTTTTTACCATACAAAATTTTTAAAGATTTACTCCAATTTTCAGCATCATGAATTTCATCAAACAAAAAAATAATAGGTTTATCTAATTTATGGAAACTATTTTCTAAAATGGTCATTTCAAATTTTGAAAACAGCTCAACCAATTTAATTTCATATTGTGTTAATTCTTTGATGTCAAAAAAATAAATGTCTTCAGAATAGTGATCAAATATCTCTTTGGCTAATTGCCACATGAGCGTGGTTTTTCCTACCCCCCTTAAGCCAGACAAGCCGATTATCCGTATGTTAGTTCTATGATTAAAGTAATCATGAATCCCTTGTGAGAGATTTTCAAAAACATAGCGTTTGGGTAACAAATTATTGACCTCATCTCGAATTGAACCTTCAAGAATTTCCGAATCTACTTTAGATTTGATTAAAAATTGATCTACGCTCTCTAGCATAAAAATTTATCCAAAAATAATTCATGACCTATTTTCCTTAGCAATCTCCTATCGCGCAGAGTCAATTTCCATTGACGGGAATGCTGTATATAAAAAGATTGTTTTCTTCTCAGAAAGTATTATACTATCTAGACGCGAGACCCGAGTGTAATGAGCACTCGGACCCGCTAACCACATTAGCAAGGTATGTTGTTAACATGGCTGTTGATATTTTAACTGATTATTCCTTTCTTTTAAACGACCTGTTTTATCTGGGTTCGTTTCTCTTTGATTTACACGAAGACGCGTATATGTTCTTTCAAGCTGCTCCATACAGCAATGAGGGTGCGTGCGTCTTGATGGCTGGCTGCTTTATTCGGCAAGCTCGTCAAGGGGAAAACCTGGAGAACAGGAAGTTGTGGGATAAAAGAAGTAATTCAGCAAGATTGAACCAGCTCATGCACCAATGCTGCATCGGGCTGGGACCCCTTCCGTTCGATGCAGCTTGGTGTTGTGGTGCTTTTCGGGAGTTGAACTGCCGGTTATTTAACAATGCCAGTATCATTACTGACCCGGTCGCAAATATTGCAGTGTTAATTCTACAATTGGCTTAGGAAGATAAATATTATTACATTGTTGTCCTGAAAAGAAGGCATGTAGATTTTGCTCTCTTTGTTGACGTGTTCGATCATAACTCTGAAAGATATCTTTCATTTGAGGAGCTATCTTTAAACCAAGAGCAACTAAAAAATGTAATTGGTTAAAGATAGCATTTGCGAATTCTTCATTCTTAAGTACGAGATTACAAGTTTCAAACGAAAGTAGAGAATTCTTATTAAAAAAAGATAATATGCCAACAATATTTTGAATATCGTCATATTGCATCAAACGGTCGAGGTGATTTGCATAGGGGATATTACACAATTTTAAAAAACTAACTCCTAGAGCTAGGTGATTAAATCGATCCGGTTGTTGTTTCAGAATACAAGATAAAGTTTTCGATTCAGTATCAGTAGGCGATGAGAAAGCGAATGTTTCAAAAAGCTCACAAACTGCTTTTAAGCTATCTGAATTTTTTTGAGATAAACATAATTGAGCAAACTCGAGAGAATATTCAGTGCCATCAAAAATATAATTTCTCACAGTTGGGTAGATTTCAGGTTTCTTAGTAATAATGAGGTGGTAGGCATACAAAAATTTTTCAGCGTGTTCAGGTTCATCGATCACTCGAGCCAAATCTTCCTTTAGATAAAATTTATGACTCAGAAATTCAGTTAGCTTTAAAATGAACGGGGCGTAAATATAATTTTTTTTAATAAAATTCTCGATAATATTTGAATTCAAAATATTTACTTCATGGCAAAACTGCAGTAATGAGAGTACGCTTGCCGGATCAGGAAGTTGGATAAATGGGTCAATTAAGTGCTTTTCCAATTTGTAAACTACCAACAATCTTTTCATTTCAGCTGCACAATCGGCCAATTCTTTCTCAGTGAGTTTGACAGGTTGGGGGATTGAGATAGGGGCCCGGGTTTTAGATTCTTTTGTAAAAAAATATTGAAAGAATTTCATTTGTTACCTTCTATATTTTAAAAATATTTTACTACTTTAAATAAATCCCACCCCCTCCCTTTTCTAAAGGGAGGGGTTTTGCAAAAGCCTCCCCTTTAAAAGGGGGTGATTGATGGGGTTTTTAATAGCGATAATAATCTGGCTTGTAAGGCCCGTGTTTATTAACGCCCAAGTATTTTGCCTGTTCATCGGTTAGTGTCGTCAGCTTGGCGTTGATTCGAGCCAAATGTAAGCGAGCGACTTGTTCGTCTAAATGTTTTGGCAGAACGTAAACTTTATTCTCATATTGTTCCCGGTGTTGCCATAATTCCATTTGCGCCAAAACTTGGTTGGTAAAAGAATTTGACATGACAAAACTGGGATGGCCGCTGGCGCAACCTAAATTAACCAATCGGCCTCGAGCCAATAAAATAATGCGCTTGCCGTCAGGGAAAATAACATGATCCACTTGCGGTTTAATATTTTCCCATCGCAATTTTTCTAATGAAGCCACATCAATTTCAACATCAAAATGGCCAATGTTGCACACAATGGCTTGGTTTTTCATGGCTTGCATATGTTCATGACGAATCACGTGATGATTGCCTGTGGCGGTTACAAAAATATCGCCAACAGGCGCGGCCTCTTCCATGGTGACTACAGGGAAACCTTCCATCGCCGCCTGCAAGGCACAAATTGGATCAATTTCGGTTACCCATACTTTGGCGCCCAAAGCTTGCAGCGCTTGGGCGCAGCCTTTGCCCACATCGCCATAACCTGCCACAACGGCAGTTTTGCCGGCAATCATCACATCAGTGGCTCGTTTTAAAGCATCGACTAATGATTCGCGGCAACCATATAAATTATCAAATTTAGATTTAGTCACTGAATCATTTACGTTAATCGCCGGCACTTTTAAACGTGCCTTTGGCGGCCATTTCATATAAACGATGGACGCCGGTGGTGGTTTCTTCGGTTAAGCCTTTGATATTTTTCAAAAGATGCGGATGTTTTTCATGAACGACCGCGGTTAAATCACCGCCGTCATCCAACAACAAATTGGGTGTCCAGCCATCCGGCCCGGCAAAGTTCGTTCAATACAATCGTAATATTCTTCTTCAGTTTCACCTTTCCAAGCAAAAATGGGAATTCCGCGCGCCACCAAGGCGGCTGCAGCATGATCTTGGGTAGAATAAATATTACAAGAAGACCAACGCACTTGTGCGCCTAATTCGATCAAGGTTTCAATCAACACCGCGGTTTCAATGGTCATGTGCATACAACCGGTAATTCGCGCACCTTTTAATGGTTTTGTGGCGCCGTATTGCTCACGCAAGGCCATCAAACCAGGCATTTCCGATTCAGCAATGGCAATTTCTTTGCGTCCCCATTCGGCTAAATTGAGGTCGGCGATTTGATAATCTTGAATTGTACAGACTTTACTTAGTTTACTCATACTTGTTTCAGCCTCTTGTTTCAAAATAGCTGCTTTATCAGTTTTTTCCCAAGTAAAACCAGGTTCTTTGCGACCAAAATGGCCATAAGCTGCGGTTGCACGATAAATGGGTTGCAATAAATTTAAACTTTGAATTATGCCATAAGGACGTAATTCAAAATGTTTGCGAACCCATTGGCTGATTTGCTCATCGCTGACTTTGCCGGTGCCGAAAGTTTCGATACGCACCGAGGTAGGTTCAGCCACGCCGATGGCATAAGATAATTGCACTTCACAGCGATCCGCCAAATCGGCAGCAACAATATTTTTGGCAATATAACGAGCTAAATAAGCGGCAGAACGATCTACTTTGGTGGGATCTTTACCGGAAAAACAGCCGCCGCCATGACGAGCCATGCCGCCGTAAGTGTCGACGATAATTTTTCGGCCGGTTAATCCGCAGTCGCTGACTGGGCCGCCGATGACAAAACGTCCGGTGGGGTTGATGTAATATTTCGTGTTTTTATGCAGCCATTTTGCCGGCAATAACCGGTTTAATAATTTCTTCCATCACCCCTTCGACGATAGTTTTTTGAGTCACATCAGGATCGTGTTGGGTGGAAAGCACAACGCAATCTATGCCGACGGGCTTATCATTTTCATAAATAAAAGTCAGTTGGCATTTGCCATCGGGTCGTAACCAAGGCAAGATCCTGTTTTACGAACTTCGGCTTGCCGTCTGCATCAATCGATGGGCAAAAGTGATGGGTGCAGGCATCAGCACATCGGTTTCATTGCGAGGCATAACCAAACATCATGCCTTGATCGCCGGCGCCTAATTCTTTATTTTTTCTTGGGTCATTCTACACCCATGGCGATATCAGGAGATTGTTTGCTGATCGCGGTCAGCACCACGCAGGTGTCAGCATCAAAACCATATTGATGATCACAATAACCTACTTCGCGAATGACTTTTCGGGCGACTTGTTCCATATCCACCCAGGCGGTGGTGGTGATTTCTCCGGTTATTAACACCATGCCTGATTTAATCACTACTTCACAGGCTACACGGGCGTTAGGTATCTTTTGTCAATAAAGCATCTAACACCGCATCAGAAATTTGATCAGCCAACTTATCAGGATGACCTTCTGCGACCGATTCAGAAGTAAAAACACTTTTATTCATAAATCATATCCAGTTTAAAAATAGAAAGCTGGCATCATATCATTTCCTGACTGCTTTGGCCATTAGGTGTCCTGAGTCTAGTGCTAACCAAGCCGCAAGAATCACTGTCATGAATGGCGCCGCCCAATTGCGATGACCGGGAATCAGATTTGAAATATAAAAACAATCTATCAAGCCAAAAGTGAGCAGTAGTAAAAACAATAAGCCAAATATTTTTTTGTTTTGTATGCATTCAATAATGCAATAACCTAATACCGGAGTCAGCATCATATAATCGTTATTTTCGGTGCGGGGATTAAATAACATCAGGTAAACCATGGCCAGCATCAATATCCATAATGAAGTGTTGGCAAGACGCGCTTTATTTTTAATTAGATAAGCAGTTACTAACACTAACAAAGCGACCAACAATCGAGTTAAATTCTGAAAGAAATGGGGCATCTCCCAGCCACTTTGAGAAATCAAATTGAAAATTTGTGCCCAATCTTGGCTGTGACCTAAATTGGCAGCGTTCACTAACATGTGGGAGAAGTCGATGTATTGGCTAATAACATAAGTTCCGGAAGCTGTTAAAAAAGGTAAGAACATAAATCCAGCGATCCAAAGCAACAAATATAAACCAATATCTGAAAAAAACACTGTCGACACCAGCAGCAGGTATACAATTGCGGTTGGTTTAATAAAAAGAGCCAGCGCTGTCAAAAATGCAGCCTGTTGCCACCGCTCTTTGCTGATAGAATAAGTCGCCAGCATCATCAAACCGGTAACCATTAAATGAGCCTGACCGTTTCGAACGCTATCAAAGCACAAAGGAAATGCGATCAGGCTTAAAACTAAAAAAGAAGTTTTTAATTTGTGCGCGGTTAAAGCTGAAATTAATTCAGAAATTCTCAATAAACCCCAAATAAAAACGCTTAAAGACAAGATTCGCCAAAGCTCTTCACTTCTATCAAACGAGAGCGGGGTGAGAAGCGCATATAAAATTGCAGATTGAGGTAAATAAATATAACCAATGCCATTGTTACTATACAGGGGTCGTTCCGCAATCCATTGATTGGCAGCCAGCCAGTAATTAATGCTGACAGTGCGATGGTGGCCAACAAAAAAAATCATGATAATTGCGTATAATAGCCATAATAATATCGTGATTTTAAAGGTTCGATTCATAGATATTACGGATTATATAAAGTGGGCGTTGCTTAGTTTCAGCAAAAATTCTAGAAATATACTCCCCTAAAATCCCAATACCAATCATATTCAAACCGCCAAAAAATAGGATGAGGGCGATGATGGAGGGATAACCGGGGACAGAACGTCCATACAACAAAGTATGAACAACAATATAAATGCCGTAAATAATCGCTAAGAACGCTGTTAAAAAACCAATATAGCTAAACATGGTGAGTGGCGCTGCGCTAAAAGAGGTTAGGCCATCAATGGCAAACTGAAATAATTTTCGATAATTCCATTTGGATTGACCGACCGCACGCTCTGGTCTCACATGGGTAATTATGCAAGAACGGAAACCCAGCCAGGCAAATAGTCCTTTATTGAATCGCGTCCTTTCAGGCAAGGCTAGAAATGCATTTATAAATTTTCGATCAAATAAACGAAAATCGCCGGCATTGGGTATTAAATGGGTATTGGAAAAAAGATTAAATACCCAATAGAAGGATTTGGAGAAAACTCGCTTGAAAAAACTGTCACTGGAACGTTCGTCGCGGGCAGTAATCACCATTTCATAGCCTTGCTGCCACTTGGCGATTAGTTCGGGTATTAATTCGGTCGGGTCCTGCAAATCGGCATCTATGGGTATGGCTGCATCTCCGCGGGCTGCTGCCATTCCTGCGGTTAAAGCGGCTTCTTTACCAAAATTTCGAGACAAATCAATGATTCTTAAATTGGAGATTTTTTTTTGAAATTCAATTAGCCGTACCAAAGTATCATCGGTACTGCCGTCATTGACCGCAATGATTTCAAAAGTCTGTTGGCAGCGCTCAAGGTCAGGCAGTAATTTTGAGAACAGCACTGAAAGCCCTTCAGATTCGTTCTTCATAGGAATGATGATACTGATCATAAGTTGCTGTTTATATCACATTTTCAAATGGTGTTCCAGCAATTCCCGCTGAAGCGGGATTTGCTTCCTGGTTTGAATCCTGGGCGCTGGCAAAGCCAGATCCCAGGAATGAAGGGAAAGGTCGCTCCGCCCGCATCGAACTTACGATCCCTCATCGGACTAGGTTGGCTTACTGTAAGCCCATCCATAGACCGAAAAATAGAGCAAACCCTACCCAGTTATTGTTTAAAAAAGCTTGGAAACAAGCTTCCGGGCGTCGTTCCTGGATAAGATATTGTTGGTACAGCATGAGCAATAAAGCAATACTCCAACCTAAATAAAATTTCCAATTCAAATGGTAATCAATGGCAATGCCGCAAAATGAGACCACCACTACAGTTTGGAGCAAAATGGTGAAAAGACGATCATATTTGCCAAATAAAATAGCGGTCGATCTAACTCCGATCTTCAGATCATCCTCTCTGTCTGCCATGGCATAGAAAGTGTCATATACTACGATCCATAAACAGGTAGTTGCAAAAAGCCACCAGCTTATCCCTGGGATTTTATTTTGGATCTCGGCAAAGGCCATGGGGATTCCCCAAGCAAAGGCCAATCCCAGTATCACTTGAGGCAAATGGGTAAATCGTTTGGTGAAAGGGTAAAAGCAAGCGATTGCTAACCCTAAAATGGCTAGATATAAATTCAACCGGTTCAAAAAAATAATCACTAAGCCTGCAGCCAGAGTAATTAAAATAAAAAATAAGATGAGAGCCTCACGAACAGATACGGCTCGTGTGGCTAACGGCCGTTGCTGGGTACGGCGTACCTGTCCGTCGAAGTTTCGATCGGCGATATCATTAATCACGCAGCCAGCCGCTCTCATTAAAATCACCCCCAGGACAAAGACCGCTACCGTTTTCAAAGAAGGCAAGCCTCGGGCTGCCAGCCACAGGGCCCACAAAGTGGGCCAAAGCAATAATAGAATCCCTATGGGCTTATGAAAGCGCATTAAGCGCCAATATTCAGTTATTTTGGCAACTCCCGCTGAACGGGAATTGCCTCCTGGTTTTGATCCTAAGTTCCGGCAAAGCCGGAACTTAGGAATGAAGAGGGAGATCGCTCCGCTCTTCTCCCTCTTGCGAACTCCCATCAGGTAAGGGTTGCTTACGAAAATGATTTTGTTCATGCGCTTAATCCATATATTTTTCAACTATTCAACGGGAATTGCTGTACATAAGCTAACAAGTTGGGCAGAAAAATTTCGGCGATAAAGAGAGGATGTTGTTTAAACCACAGAAGGGAGCGTCTTGCCCATATTGTTTTTGGCGGAACCTCTAGGTAGTGGGTTATTGGCTGGTAGTAGTCATGGTCGGGAGACAAAACAGTCATTGCGAAATCAGTGCGTTTTAGCTGTGGGTCTTGAAACAAGATTTCCCCAATGGATCGCTCGGACTGAATCGCAAGTGAGGTGTTTGCTAACGTTTTTTCAGGTATCAGCACTCGCGCCCAAACCCAAGGAATTTTTTGTTGAAAAAGGTGGATTGACTCACGTACCCAAACGGGTTGGTCCTTGCCAATGAGTTCACTTTCTTCAGGGTGGGGTTGTCCCAATTCAGTTCTCAAAAGTTTTATTTGAGTTTGATTGTGACTGAGTGAACGCAGTCTTTTTGTTAGAGAATCTGTGGATAAAAGCAGTTGCCATTGGGAAAATGTGCAACCGCCCAGAGGTTGTTGTGATACTTCATGCCAGCCGATTTCGTCTATTCTCATGGAAAAAACTTAACATATATTTTTTCAAAACACTACTTGATCGCGAGATGACGTGCTTTAGTTAATCTTTTGCTTTTATGGTTTCTTCCTTGGGTAAAATAATGACTTTAGTGCCAAGATCAGTAAACTCTTCATTTAGCCATTGGGCGTCTTCCGTATAAAGCCGTACACATCCATGACTGGCGTTGTAACCTGGAACCGCGGGTGAGCCATGTAAAGCATATCCCTGATGAAAGAACATGCAATAAGGCATGGGTGCGCCTCCTTTTTTATCCAC
Source organism: uncultured Pseudomonadota bacterium (assembly GCA_963795715.1). Lineage (GTDB taxonomy): Bacteria > Pseudomonadota > Gammaproteobacteria > Coxiellales > Coxiellaceae > JAFEDN01. The sequence goes on along the minus strand of CAWCIY010000003.1, from coordinate 353,793 downwards.
CGGAAATATTCTAGAAAAGCAATCCGCCCCTTTTTTTACGGTAATAGTATAGGTTCCAGATGGGGTGGTGCAAGACTGGTGAATGTCATCACAATAGGCCTTACCTCCTGAAATGGGCCCCCATTTTAATAGCTGTCCATGTTGGTCGTAGGCGCCAAATGCCATTTTAGAAAAATCGACTAAAACCAGTTTTTCGCCTTTGGTACTCATTTGAGCCGGAAATGGCGCTAAATCAAGAACATCCAAATTGGCCAGATTTTTAGGAACCACCACCCAGGAACGCTCGTCCATGTCCAGATTAGTTCGATTTAAACGCATAACTATGTCTCTTTCACGAGGGTCTGGCCAGCGTTTCTCCCAGGAGTCCCCTTTTCTGACTTTAACGCACGAAAATTGGGGATACTTACATAATTCTTTTCCGTAGTAAGCATGGGCCAAAGAATAGACACATATCGAAAAGATGGCTGGAATGAATATAATACCTTTTTTCATGAATTATTCCCTTTATAAACCTAAGTATTTGAGCACTTCTACCCTTAATTATATATCAAATTTGAGCCTGTCAAATTCGAGGCAAATTCGAGGCTTGACAGGGGCTAGCGGTTAGAATTAATATTCTCTTAAGGATACTCTTGTATCATAGAGCTTCAAGTTTGGAGGCTGAAAGTTTATGCTTGATTCTATGTTCGTGGAAACGATATCGCGAGCAATTAGCGATTATCGTCAGATTTTAAAAAAGTATCTAACCCCTCAAGAGCGGGCTACTAAAATAGCTCAATTGAGGTTAAAAGATCCGACCATTTTTAATGATGAGCCCACTCTTTACAGGGTAGTTCATGACATTTTAAAAGACATTGAAAAAAATATCAGTGTACCCAACGAAGGTTATTATTCTTATTACGGCATCGTTCGTTTTGCTAAATACTTAAGAGAATACGTTGATAATTATTCCCTGGAAGGTAATGGAGTAATCCATAAGGCGCAAAAAGCTTCGAATGTGTTGATTAAAGTTATTCAAATTTTCTCTCTTCCTGGAGAGCAATTCAATGAAAGTTTGGCTCAGGAGGTAATCTCAGCTCATCCTGCAATTATTGAATTGAGCTCAAAAGAACAGCTGGAATTATACAAAAATACTTTAGAGCGTTTAAGAGATAAAAATAAGCCTTTTTATTCAAAAATAATGAGCGATTTCAACAGGAGAATGAATGCTACCTTGGCGGTGGCTGCCTAGTGTCGGCGCTCTCAAGCCATCCTTTTTCTGTTTTTATTCAAGATTTGCCGAATCAAAAAAAAATTTTTCAGCAACTGAGTATTTTACAAACTCAACCAAATTTAAATGCCAATCTATTTTTATTCAGTATCTGGTATGCCTTCAGTGAACAAGGTAAATTACGAAGGCCAGAATTTAAGAAGTTAGATTTGGCGCTGCATCCTTGGCATGAAAAAATTGTTTTGGCATTACAACAATTGAGCAATTCACTGCATCATTCTCCTGCTCTCCAGCAGCAGGTGCAAATCGAAACCGAAATGGCTAATCAATTTGAACAAGAAATATTGGGGCAAGTAGTTTTTGCTAATAAAAAATTACGACGCAACAATCAGCAGAAACTAAACGATGCCACTTTCAACTTGGTAACTTATTACAAAATCATGCGTTTTCCTTTGGATAAAGTGCTGCGTGAAAACACCGAAAAGATTTTACAATTGTTTTTTCCAGAAAATACCCAAGAAGAAATTATTCAAAGTTTTAACCAAGCCATACAAGCCGCTCGATTAGAAGAGCCTGGCTATGTTCAACTTTCTTTAGTTTAATCCGCGACCGGTCAAGATAAGTTATTTGATTCCTACAGAATATAAGGCTAAAATTTATACAAATGGTTTAATTTTAATAGGAAAAATTATTCACTACCCATAGAGGAAAAAGAAAGTTACCATTAGTTAGATGAGACGGGTCAAGTTAGGTTTAAACTTCTTATGCCGATCGCGGTGGCAAATATTAAGGTCAACGAGGCGTTACTCTGCCTCTCACTTAGGAGAGTCTATGTTAAAGAAATTTTATAAATTATCCGTCATCATGTTTGGATTGATGTGCTAACAATAACGGTATGTTCTAACCTAGCGTTAGTTAAATAGCTCTATTTGCGGTTAGTGTGAGTTGGCATTGAACATGATATAGCGTAATATACAAATACATTAAAAAAAGGAATTATATGAGACAATTAAGTCCATTGTTAGATGATAAAATCGCAGCTAAAATGTTTCTCTTATTTAATCAAAATAAAAAAGAAGGGGGTTGGCTTTATCTACCCAAGCAAAATTTAGATGATACATCTATACCTTATCTATGCGACTACTTAAAAAGTAATCCAAGCATTAAAAAACTTTATTTAGCTAATAATGCGATTGGTCCTGGGGGAGCTACATTTTTCGCTCAAAATAATAAAACGATCGAATATCTTAATTTAGATAAAAATAAAATTGGTGATAGCGGATGTGACGCCTTAATAAAGCATCATGATTATCTCCATGACTTGCATGTTGAACAAAATAATATTAACGATCGTGGTGTTTTAAATATCCATTTAAACACCCGCTTAGAAACCTTAAATGTCGGATATAATTCCCTTACAGATCTTGGAGCGATTTATTTGTCATGTAGCTCTTTAAAATTCCTCTGGCTGAACGCTAATCAAATCAATGAATTAGGAGCTTATCGTCTTGAAGAAAATCAGAATTTAGCAAGGGTTGGGTTAACAAATCAAAGAGGACCAAAACCACCATCCAAGTATTTAGAGAATAGACTTTTTTTATTAAAGGATAGAAAATACGTCGAAGAGCTTACCAAGCTTTTATATCTATATTTTATAGCGAACCTGGTTGAGATAATTTTACAGTACATGGATGAAGATATTGTTCTGAGATATTACGAACCCAAGTCTACACAGGCTGCTGAACCAGGAGATACTGAATTTAAGCTTGCAATGCGAGGGAATGGGAAAGGGAAAAATGTCATAAAAAATCTGAAACAAGCAGCCGAAAAAGGCCACGCTACCGCACAATTCCGTTTAGCCGTTCATTATTTAGAAGCAGCAGAAAAAACAGAGGTTGATAAATACTTTGAACTAGCTGTTGATTGGTATTTAAAAGCAGCGATGCAAGGTCATACCGATTCACAATATAACTTGGCTATTCATTTTGCTAGAGGTACAGGCGTTAAAAAAGATGACGAATCTGCACTTTTTTGGTATAAGGCGGCCCAAAGAGGTCATAAAGGTGCATATTACAAAGAAATGTTTCCTCAGATATCTACAAATCCTCAGTCTTTTATCAATAATTTGCCATTAAATACAGAATCAAGCATCAATTTACTTACTTTTAAGCATACCTAAAAGAGGTAGCAGAGATTAGCGTGAATTGGTATTTAACATGTCAGGTCAAGAAGGACAATTGCATTAAAAAGAGGCTGTTATATGAAAGAATCAAGTCCATTGTTAGATGAGAAAACCATAGATCAAATGTTTGATCCAAATAAAGAATCGGATTTCCTTTTGTTAGGCAATCAAAATTTAGATGATAAATCTATACCTGATCTATGCAACTACTTAAAACGTAATCCAAGCATTAAAAAACTTTTTTTACGTAATAATTCTATTGGTCCTGAGGGAGCTACATTTTTCGCTCAAAATAATAAAACGATCGAATCTCTTAATTTATGTATTAATAAAATTGGTGATGACGGATGTGACGCCTTAATAAAGCACCATAAATATCTCACTGAATTGATCGTTAATGGCAATAGTATTGGCGATCGTGGTGTTTTAAATATCCATTTAAACACAAGCTTAAAATTCTTAGATATCTCATATAATTCTCTTACAGATCTTGGAGCGATTTATTTGTCATGTAACACCTCTTTAAAAAGACTCTGGGTGAGGGGTAATAAAATCAATCAATTAGGGGCTTATCATCTTGAAGAAAATCAGACTTTACACGAGGTTGATATATGTGTTCAAGATGGATCACAATCACCCTCCGATGATTCAGAGAAAAGATTATTGTTATTAAAAAATAGAAATCGGCTTATACAGGCAAAATATCTCAAAGAGCTTACCAATCTTTTATCTCTATTTTTTATACCGGACCTGGCTATGATAATTTCACAATACATAGAGGAAGGATATTACGAATCAATTCCAACCAACATGCCCGAGTCTACACAGGCTGCTGAACCAGGAGATTCTGAATTTAAGCGTGCAATGCAGTGCAGTAAAGGGGAAGGTGTCGTAAAAAATCTGGAAGAAGCCTTTTTTTGGTATCAAAAAGCAGCCAAAAAAGGTCATGTTAACGCACAATTCCATTTAGCCGCTCATTATCTAGAAAAAACATGGCTTGATAAAAACTTTAAACTAGCTGTTGATTGGTATTTAAAAGCAGCGATGCAAGGCCATACCAATTCACAATGTAACTTGGCTATTCATTTTGCTACAGGTAAAGGCGTTGAAAAAGATGACGAATCTGCAGTTTTTTGGTATACGATTGCGGCCCAAAGAGGTCATAAAGGTGCACATTATAATCTCGCAGTTTACTACAATAATGGTAAAAGGAGAAACCCGAAAGAAGAAAAAAAAGAAATAGCTGAGGCTGATGAACAGTACAGAAAAATGTTTTCTCAGACATCTACATCTACAAATCCTCATTCTTTTATCAATAGACGAAACAATAATTTGGGATTAAATCAAGAATTAAGCAGTGATGTCGCAAATATTTCTGAGGATCTTACTGCTAAAGCGTACCTAGAAGAGGTAGCTAAGACACCTACAGTAACTCCTCTGTTTTCTATCGATAATCTAAACGATCATTTGGGATTAAATCTAAAACCAAAGGACGACGTCACAGATAGTTTTAAGAAACTTACTCTGGGGGGAGTTTAATTAATATTTCAACCCAATTCTCCTGACTTCCAGATTTAGTGCGGGAATTTAACGCCTAAACAATTTAGTATTTGAGTTAGTTCTGCAGGTATAGGAGTGCGAGCGACACGTTGTTTATTACTATGCGGATCACGTAGATGAACTTCTAGCGAATTTACGATTGGTACTGGATGTTGAAGTACAATCTGGAAATTTATCGAAATCGAAAAATCGTTCATAGAAAAAAACCGCCATTAAAACCACCGACACTGAATGACATGACACGAATGGTGGCCTCATTAGGGGGATATTTAAATCGTAAATCCGATCCCGAGCCAGGTGTTAAGACGATGTGGCTCGGATTTAGAAATCTACACGAACATATCAAGGCTAAAGAAGCTTTTGAGGTAGTTTATGGCACTACTTGTGGGTAATGATATGGTCAACCTATCTCTTTCAGTTATTAGGAGGACCCAAACTATTATAGAAGTCACCACTTCAAATCAGGGGGGGGCTGCCATTGTTTTATCCTACAAATTCGATAAAAATTTTCATTAATCATTTTTAATATTTCCTTAACAATATAAAATATAAAATATACTAAATCTTACTAAAATAGTTAACAATAATTAGCGGCATAGAGGTAGAAAATGAAATTAGTAGTTAGAAGATTTAGTAGCGTTCCAAATTCCTTAGAAAAAAGCAGCAAATTAAAAGATCTTACTTCTTTATTTGATGTAAGAAATTTTTTAGTGACTTTTCCTTACTCAGATTTGAAACTTTCGGCATCAGGTGAGCTTAACCCCACCCCTACTATGGATGGAAAGGACATAAGAACTGGTAGAAATATAAGACGTATCAGAGGTTCAAGTGCAGGAGAATTTATAGACCCTATTATGAATGCGCTTAAAATCAATAAAGAACCGGGACCCAAGGATATGGTCAATATGCATCGATTTTTAGTGAGGGGACAATCAAGGTTGGAACGTATGAAAGGGCAGATTTCACCCATGCATAAAGAGTGGGATTCTATGCTACACACTCGAGGTGATATTAGAGCTATTTCCACCAGTTTTTTAACCTTTGTGGCAAGATATTATGCTGGTATGAATCTGTTGAAGGCGGTCGCAACAATGAATTTTAGCGTACCAGAAATAGTTGTTTTTGATTCTTCACTACTGAATAATAAGTTTGAAAGTGTAATCCTTCAAAGTAACGATGCGTGGGAAGGAGAGACTGCTGTTTTTACACCGGTACCTCTTACGGCTATGTTAGGTTGGCGGCCTGTGGTAGGACCTTTTTCAATTGGCCCATTTGTATATAATGAATTATATATAGACATTAATTTAGCGCCTGCTAAATTTTTAACAAAGCATGAAGAGTTTCACCAACAGTTTGAAGCGCTTATGAAAGAGTGTTATAAAGCAGACTTAGAGGGTGTTCTCCTCACAGAGGTTAAACTAAACCAAGTTATTGAAATTTACGTAGAAATTTTTAAACGATATAAAGAGTCGCTTAGCCCTGAAAGGTTTGAGAAAATAGGTGTTAACCTACATCGGATTTTTCAAACTGATAAAGTGGCTAAAAATGTACGTGAGAGCTACTCTAAAGTTGTTGAAAGTCAAACGCCTGCTTCTTTGACTGTTTAGTATTAGCAGCGGTTCCCGCCCTGGGAGCGAGAACTGCTGTTTTGTTGTTTTATATTCTGCGCATTGGGCGAGCCGCATGCGGCGAGCGGTCAGGGATGACTGGGCTGGTCAATGCTCCATTGTGTGCATGCAACCTTCCATGGAGCCGTAACCTGCCCGCACATCCTTGTGCGGGCGTTCGACGAACTGTGACATCCCACAGGAATGTCGGTCACGTCTCACCCCATCTCTAGAGTTAATTACCGTTGACTGGAAATTGTTGTGATATTAGTCCGCAAATTGCGGGACTAATGAGGATTTAACTATACTTGGAGTGACAAATACCTTGTTTTCAGTTAGTATAAAGTTCTTAAATATATATGGTGAGGTTAACTTATGCGTAGAAGCTTAGGGCGTCTTTTTTCTTACAAAACAAAACCTTCTGAACTGACTTTCACCCAGGTACCAGGAAATAAAGACTTATGCCGTCTTTTTTCTAGTAAGTCTAACAATAAACCTTTTGAAGTAAATCTCACTCAAATACCGGATGAATATGTTCGTGGCAAAATATCCGTAACCAGCAAAGACCCTGAAGAACTCAAAAAAACGGTAACAAAACTTAGAGACGCTGGAATTCCTGCTATAATAAAAGATCGTCAAATTTTAATTTGGGATAATCTGCAATCATTTTTAGATAGGGTTGATGATGCTCTAAAAGATAAGACAAGTCAGCCTTTGCCTAATGTAAAAACTTTCACTAGATAAAAGTTTGGCTGTGGAAAGTCCGGCCTTGTTCTCTTCGTCTGTTCGATTCAGATCGCCAGCTTAATAAAATCAATGAATTATAATGGTTCAGATAAAGATCTTATATGAAGAGAAAAATAAAAGAAATAAAAGTCACTCCTATCAACTCCCAACAAATCCGGTTTTACCATCCAGCAGCTGATCTAAAAATAGATGAGAAGGAGCCCTTGCTTTATAATCACGAGAATGCTCGGTTAATTCATCAAGCTAATGAGTTGAATAAACTCGATAATTTTGTGCAAAGAAATCGAAATTCAAATTTAAGCCTGCTTGATATGGTAAAACTATCGGAAATAAAAGATTCTGGCCATTCATTATTTACTAGTTCTATGGCTATTGTGGAAAAACAAGGCGAGAGAGAAGTACAACAGGGTTCAGGTTGTATGAATCAGATACCTCAAATGCCTACTCTACAAGTTGAAATTAAAGAGGTTGCGAAGCAGCAATTTGAATGGGCTAATAACTATTTGAAAGCTCGATTTCCTGTTAAATCTCAAGAAAGTGGGACTACCTATGAGCGAGTGATTATTGATACTCGCAATCCGCGTAAAATCCGTATCTTTACTGTCAAAGCCGGCAATGGCAATGTATTTCTTGTCTCACAATCAAAAGATGGAAAACTAGAGGTTAAGCAGGCAGACCAGCGTGATAAACCGGATGAAACAGATGAAAAAAAACGTATTGAAGGGCTTGGGGGACAAGTTGTGGGTGACCGCATTGGAAAGTTTATCCCATCCTATCAAATGTTTATACCCGACTTATCAGCTAGCGCCGGTTGTGGTAATTTTAAAAATCCATATTTTCGCCGGGAACCGCGAAAAATACAATGTTTTGAATTTGAGGTTAAAAATGGGGAGTGCGATCTAAAAGCAGTAGTCGTTAATTGCGATGGGATCACCCAGGAGCATAAAACCATAGAACAAACTCAAGAAGTGATTAAGTCCTTAATGGATTCCTCGCAAAAAATGGCAAGAACGCCCGAAGAAATGGCTGAAGAATTCATTGATTTGGCTGAAAAATCCGGCAGTAAGGGTAATCTTTCGGCCGGGGTGATTAAGATTGATGAATTGTTAAAGCAACCGCCTGGTGTTTATGACTTATTAATTTGTGATGGTCACGGGAAACATGGCGACGTCATGTCACGCACGGTTTGTGAATGTCATAGTAATCTATCCTCTAATTTTGAGGTGACGGAGGAACAGCAGGAAATTAAGGGTATTCCACGATCTAACTCTGAATTTTCCATTATTGTTGAATACTTTTCTAGCCCGAAAAGTATTCAGGGTCAGCAGAAGGTTAAAAAATTTGAGGATATTCTTCCTGCTGTCATTCAATTACCAAGCTATCAGCAACTAGATAACAATTCTAAAAAAGCCATTAAGCAGCATATTAGTATTGTGTTATCCATTTTAAACGCTTCAGGTGGTTATCCGTTAACGTTAAATAACAAAAAGCAGTTCAGTTCAGAAATATATGGGGACATAGTACAAGAGCTAACTAAAAAGAGTCCTGAATTTAAACAAAAAAATTATCAAGACGCTATCAATACAGTTTATAAAGAACAACATAAGATAAGTATTATCGCCGAGTTGAAGGAATATAAATTTTTACCTCTAAATCATCAAAAGCAACTTAATGAGTTATTGGAAGCAACTTTAAGTGCTTTAAATCATTGGGTTTTAGAAAAAAGCACCATGGATATTTTGGCTGAAGAAATCCGATCAGCCATTTATAAAAATAGGGGAAACCCAGAACTTTCTATAGGGACAAAGTGTACTTGGACGTGTAACTTGCCCCGGCTTTTTAATTGCCGCCGTCCTCGTCCTATTACTGTGGATAGACTAGTTTCAGTTGTTCAACGGCGAGTAAAGCAATGGGCTCAAGATCATGTCATTCACATGTCTGTACTTTCAAAATAGCCGACAATATATCTTTTACTTGTGGTAAAGGATGTTTTGCCGTATACAGCCTAAACTTATCTCAATTAAAGGATTTTCGTTGACTACGTCGATTGAGCCACCTAAACAGTATTCGTTCGGCTGCATACAGAAACTTTGATACACTCCTACAAATAACGGTGCCAGACTCATCAATTTGACATTTTAGAATTGCCAAATTGACAACCCCTCTATCATGGGGGCGCCTTTATTTTGGAACATGAGCAAAATGTTGTGTTTTTTTTGGTCATATAATATAATCCTAAATTAATCAGTTGCCACCGTATCGCAGTAGGTGGCAACTGATTAATTTAGGATAATGTATTATAATTTAAAAAATAAACTTGATTTTTATGAAAAGTAATGAAGAACACAAACAGATAACACCCGAAGCTATATTTCAAGAAGGCGAAAAATATTTTTTCTTAAATAATTGGTCAAGAGCTATGCCATTATTTCGGGAAGCCGCTGAATTAAAGTATCCACGAGCTTTTTTAAGATTAGGGATCATGTATCAAAAAGAATTGGGTGTCTCTCAAAATGAAATAGGAGTTGCCGACTGGTATGGACAAGCAAGGAATCAACACCAATGGTTTTGTCATGATATTGTGGAAGAAGAAAATTATAGTTCTAGCAGCTTATATTATTTAGGACTTTATTTTCAATTTTGTAAAAAAAATCATAAAGTTGCGTTTGAAAACTATGAATCTTCACAGAAAGATATCAGAGGGCTTATTAGTCTAGCTGACTGTTATTTTGAGGGGATAGGTGTAAAGGAAAACAAAACAATAGCAGCAGGATACTATGAAATAGCTGCCAAACAAGGTAATCCTTGCGCTCAATTTCGTTTGAGTCAATGCTACGCCAACGGTTGGGGAATTCGGCAGGACCAAAAAGAGGCAATAAAATGGTGCCATCAAGCCGCCCAACAGTATCACATTGATGCTCAATTTTATTTAGCTGAGTGTTATAAAAAAGACGAAGTCGTTCAGAATCAACAAGAGTCAGCTTATTGGCACGATAAAGCTTTTTACAATATGGTACCTCCCGGCGGACTTGTTTTAATGCACCCCGGCGTTCAGGACAGCATCCGGATTGATAATAATCTCACAAAGAAGGCCCAAGCATATCAGCAAAATTATATCAATCTTTTATTTTCAGAAGTTATCCTTGGCCCGCTGTTTCAAGAAACATTCATCGGCAAAAATTCCACATTATTTAAGCTCATTAGCAGCTATGTTTCGTTAGAAGAACGAGATTGGCAGCCGCTATTATCAAAAACGGAAGAATATAAAAAAGCTTGTCTTGACCCTATTTGGTTTTCATATATATTTTTCCCCTTAGTTTTTTTTCCAAAGAATCGGGTGATACTAACCCATATCAATGAATATCTTTTCGGATCATCATCTGCAGATTATTTTTCTCGGAATAATTTTTCTTATCGAAAAAATCTAGAGAGCATTAATCTCGCAAAATATGTTTACAATCGATGGTTACGATTTAAAGTGGACGATTTCATAATATCTGATTTAAACGCATATTACATTCTCAGATCCGATGAGATTAAAATACTTCATGGAGCTGGAATGAAGAAATTCAGAAACACATTGGCAACTTTAAAGAAAAAAGGATTAAAGCCAAATCTAGAACAGTGCTCTTTACCGGGACGTATCCATTCTATTGCTGCCACTGGGGATTTTGAACGTTTAGTACATGCTTTTATAGATGATAAGCTGAGTGATCACTTTGGCCGTGATCCAGCAGGCAATCTACAAGCGCTTCTCCCAGAGGGGCACAAGATCAATGTCCCTCGAATGCTGACTGCGAAACCAGATATGGCGAAGACAGCCGCAAAGCTTTCTAACAAGGATTTGGAAAAATGTTATATTTATTTTATGAACTTACTTTTTCAAACTGATCGTTCAGAATTCGAAAGTTTTTACCAAGATGGATATTGTTTTGGAAATGGTACTATCAATCAGAATTTGCATCCAGCAGACCTATTAGCCATATTCATGTATACTTTATTGGATTTTTCTCCAACAATCAATATGTTTTTCAGAACGGGCGGAGTGAAGCTAAAGGAAAAGAATGTTAGCCATAAAGCTATTTTTCTGCTGACAGTCGTCATCATGCATGCGCATGCTAATCTTCCATTTTCGAAAGATGCTACAGAAGCAATCAGATTGCAGTTTTACAAAGACACTACCTCCGGGATAAAGTTTAGAAAAAATTCTATTGTTTTTGAACCGGCTTTTTTTAGTAGCCATCATGTTCTCATGGCGAGTAGGTTATCTTTATCTGAGGAACAAAGGGCTGAAAAAATTATTTATATGGTTAATAACAAAACAGGAAAATTCATTGATCACTTGAGTAAATATCGCCATAAAGAACAGGAAATTTTATTTTGTCCTGGCCAAAGATTTGAGCTATTGGCTGAACATATAGATGAAGAAAATAGACCGTATTTGCTTTGTGAACCAATTGATTCTGAACCAGGCCTGACAAATTGACATTTTTTTGAAAAAATATCAGCTTGCAGGCCCCATAAGCGCGGCAACCGCCACATTGGCCCCAAATCAGGAATCGCGACGTTAAGATTGAAAGTACGATGCGCGAGTTATAATCCTCGGATTTTCGGACATCAAAGAATATCTACGTCAGAGGGGTCAGGCTTGCAATTTGCTATTTTTCACGAGCTATTTTCGCTATTTCTTGGATTAAAGAATCTGCTAAAAAATAGCCGAATCTTTTCAGTTGGTTGATCAGCGGCAAAACTTCAGGGAGAAATTTTTTTGCTTGGCTAACAATAACACTCCAGCTGTCTCAATAATTTTTATATGAATCCGCGTGGATATTAATAATTTTATGCTGGATAGCCTCTTGTATGCCGAGAGCGCCCGGACGTGAGTTATCCTGTGTACACTCTTTGGCTACGGATTCGGGAATAATTATTGATCCTAGCGTTTTGGTAAGGATAGGTAAATAGTTTATTCGGGTAAAAGCAATTAATGGGCCGGCGTCTGCCACAATCACTGGTTTATTCAAAGTCTTTTAATTCTCGATGTAATTCAGCAGCGGTATAATCAACTATTGAGATTCCTAATTTGCCAAGAGTTTCGATGAAGGCCTCTAAAGAAACGCCCGCTAATTTCGCAGCTTTTTCTAGAGTGAAGGTATCTTCTTGATAGAGTTTGATAGCCAATGCTTGACGCAGACCCAGCTCTAAAAGTTCTTCGCTAAAGGGTACAGCCAAAAAGATAGGCCGCCCATGTTTAGTGATTAAGGAGAGTTTTCCTGCCTCAGCATCGTGAATCAATTGCCCAGTATGTTCGCGGAGATCTCTCACGGTAAAGGTATCCACCATATTATCCTCTATTAATTTGATCTATCAAATGATAGCGTATTTTAAAATGCCAGGCCAGAGAGTGAATATAGGTAAAAGCACTGGGGTCATAGTTAGAGTATCTGACATAAAATCAGTTGTTCTGATTAATAAAATGGGTAGTATTAATGACTAGTGGGCGGCTATTGCGAATATTTTGGCAAGGCCCAACCGATGAGAGTCAAAATACCGCCGCTAACCCAAGGCCACCAAGCTCCTCCTGTGGCGAACCAGCCAAAATGCCCCAGGCTATTGATTGCAGCCACAATTAAAATAGCGATACCTGCCCCCAAGATATGATTAACCCAATTTTGAATTTTTATTTTAAAGATTGAAAGAATTAAATATAAAAAAATCCCTATTGCTGCTGAATTAAATAAGGGACGCCAGTTATTAACATAGTTTTTTAAGGCATCAATTTCGTCATCAAAATTCATAAGAATCCTCATTAGAGTAGCGTCTTAAAGTTAATAAAATTTCTGGTTATTGGAGTTTTTTTTATGGAGCATTCTTTGCACTTAAATTTTTCCCTTGTAAAGTGAGTTTATATTGCTGTTTTTTGCTTCTAGGTTTGTCAGGAATGGTATAAGCGATAAGGTTCAATTTTAACAACTTACGTAAAGCATTTCTTATATTTCTGGTTACCACTTTATATCCAAAAGCTTCTAAAATACGGGATAAGCCTACGGGTGATTCTTGCGTTAAATTTAAAATTTTGATTTCTGTTTGTGATAAGTTTATCGAAGGAGAATCATATACCCCTTCATATACCCCATGATGTACCCCATCATGATCACCTAAAGACTCCACTTCTAGCTCTTTTAGAAATTCAGGATGTATTTTGATTTCAGTATAAAAAGAAGTCCGGCCCTCATCGGTAATAAAAAGAGGTTCCGGGGAACCATTAGCAGCTAAAACTCGTTTTATTTTAGGGATGCCAGTACCCCTTCCTTCTGTAAAGTCCAATTCTTTTAAGAATTCTCCGATGCGACGGTTGCGATAACGGCGAGTCAACAAACGACCCGCTTCTATATCTTTCTGCGGAATAGAAGGATCAGCACCCGGAAAGCTTAAAACTCGAATACATTCGCGGTTAATGCGAACTTCTATTGGTTCTCTAATATCGTATCCGCGGTGATAAACCGCGTTAACTAGCGCTTCTTCAATAGCTTCATAAGGATAATTATAAAACCGTCTTGCTTCAGCTTGTCCAGGAATTTTTAATATTCTTTCGGTAATGAAACTATCTCGTATGTAACGTAATGCACTACGTAATTGGTGGTCTAAGGGTCCTTTAAAAATTCTTTCTTGAATAATGTTACCGCCTTCATCGTCAGGGAAATATACCACATCAATTTGAGCATAGGGAAAAAATTGATGAGGCTCATCGTTAAAAAATAGTAAGCCCACATTTCTAGGTCTTAAATATTCATTGCCGCCATCAATAATAGCCATTTGGCGGCACACATCAGCCAATGCTTGAGTTCGTGATTCTTTCAATAATTCACTGTTAACCTCTTTTAAAAAAGACTGGATCAACGGTAATTTTAAATCTTCCAATTTAGAGTGGTGATTGATCCGATCATCAAAAGGGACAGTTGCCGTGAGTTGTAATAATTCTTTGAGTTCTTCATTTTTTACTAGAACAGTAGAAGAGGCTTTTCTAATATAATATCGATACTCTTTATTTTTACCGAGCGTGGAAGGAGCTGCGTAAGGTCGAGTTTGTCCTCCAGGAACCCAAATAATTAGTATCATTTTTTGTTGATATTTTTCGAGAGAGATAATGGGGGTATAGGCCGGCTTTAAAAAGGAACAAATTCTCACTAAATCTTTTTGAATTTTATCTGCCTTGGCGCTGTCGATGCCTTTAGGTGGCAAGACGGCGTTACCATTCTGTTCTTCAAGCCCGATAACAATGTAACCACCGCCAAAATTATTAAAATCGTTGGCAAAAGCACATATCGTATGAAGTACCGCCTCTGGATTCCAATCAGCTTTAAATTCAATGCGATCAGATTCTACAATAGAATTGTGTAGTAAATTATCGATACTGATGGGTAAGTGCATATTCTTATCCTTATGGGTTTTATTTTTTCCGGTTCCTTAGATTTTAATTTAAAAAATTTTATTTTATTGAAAACTTGTATTACTTAGTCTACTATACAAAATAGTAACCAACCTAATCGTTCTATAAATCCATCTGTATCATATTCATAGTTTAAATGAAGATGATGGATAGCCCAGCTTGCCCATAATAAGTCGGTCCTGTTTTGTCTTTTTTTATCATTTGTATCATGGTGATAGAAAAGGCTTGTACTTTGATACAAATTAATATCCCTCCCTTTTTTTATTAGATTTAATAAGTGGTCAAAAGCTTTTTTAGTCTCTGAAGGAAGATATTTAGGAAATCTATCAGAAAAAAAAATCAGTCTTGGCTTTGGATCGATGTATCTTAGTCTAAAATCAAGCCATCTTATGAGATGATGTTCCTTGTTTTTTTCATGTAAAGAATATTTCAATCCGAAATACTTGATTAAGTCGAAGGCTAACTGATTAACGTCATTTTGAAATTGTTCTTCAAGGTTGCTTTTAGTATCAGGCATAATTAAATTCCAATTTTTAATCTGTAACGCTATTGTAATAGTTTTTATTTAAATTTTAAAACTTTGTAAGTGATATTAAGATTATAAATAATAGAGTTGTTCAAAGATTTTCCGTCGGAATTGAGGGGTCATAAGGGGTCGCGATTTATAAAAATTGCAATAATTATACAAAATTGCGAAGGGCGTTCAAGTTAATAAATTAATAATAAAACAAATACTTACAATTATTTTATAATTTCCGCCGAGCAATCGAACCCAAAACCGCATGGTTCGTTAATCAGTAGGCCGGAGGGGAGGTTAGATGGGATTCTTCGTATACTTATTTAATCTAGTGAATATTTATCAAATGGGCGCTTCCATGTATAAAATAGAAATAAAACGATATGCCAATCAATAAAAAGGGTAGAACTAATGACCATAAGATAAAATAACTGCTCACCTTTTCCTTTGTGGTTTGTAAATATTTGAGCGAAACAGAAGATCCTATCCCTCGGAAAAACCATCCAACTGCCTTGCGAGGGTTCAATAAAATACAGAGATAAAGCTATTGCGAATATTTTGGCAACGCCCAACCGATGAGAGTCAAAATACCGCCGCTAACCCAAGGCCACCAAGCTCCTCCTGTGGCGAACCAGCCAAAATGCCCCAGGCTATTGATTGCAGCCACAATTAAAATAGCGATACCTGCCCCCATCACGAAATGTCTTTTGGTGTTATAAACAATGACGCGTTGATTGATCAAATAATCCGGTAAGTGTTGTTTAAAATGGATATTTTCTAAAATTGGCGCGACCAACTTGGGTATTTTTAACAAACCTTCCGCTTTTTCATAAATATCTTCACCGACTGTTCTTAGCAAATTTTTTAAGCTGCGTTGTTCTCTTATCCAGCGTTCCATAAAAGGTTTAGCGGTGGCCCAAATGTCCAAATCAGGATAAAGTTGGCGTCCCAGCCCTTCTATATTTAATAAAGTTTTTTGTAATAACAATAGTTGGGGTTGAACTTCCATATGAAAACGTTCAGCGGTGGTAAATAACCGCAGTAATAATTGGCCGAAGGAAATATCTTTGAGTGGTTGTTCGAATATGGGTTCGCACACAGTTCGAATAGCCGCTTCAAATTGTTCGACTCGGGTTTGAGGCGGCAGCCAACCTGATTCCACATGCAAGATGGCCACTTTTCGATAATTTCGATTTAGAAAAGCCAGGAGATTTTGTGCTAAATAATGGCTGTCGGAAGGACTTAGGCTGCCAATAATCCCAAAATCAACGGCGTTAATTTTAGGATTTTCAGGATTACTGCAATCTACGAATAAATTCCCCGGATGCATATCGGCATGGAAAAAATTATCCCGAAATACTTGAGTAAAAAACACTTCTACGCCGTTTTCTGCTAATTTTTTAAAATTGCAACCTTGATCACGCAGTGCCGGAGTATCTGAAATTCTTACTCCATGAATGCGTTCCATAACTAAGACATTGGTCCGCACATAATCCCAGTACACTTTGGGAATATATAACTTATCGGAATGAAGAAAATTACGGCGTAATTGCGAAGAGTTGGCCGCTTCTCGTTGGAGGTCCAATTCATCCACCAAACTGCTTTCAAACTCTGCAACTAATTCTATTGCATGAAGCCTTTTACCTTGTGACCAAAAGCGTTCAGTCAAGCGGGCTACAAAGTAAAGTAGAGCAATATCATGGCGAATGATGGTGACAATTTTAGGACGTAAAATTTTAACGACTACGCTTTCGCCTGTTGGCAGTATCGCGGCATGGACTTGAGCGATGGAAGCGGAAGCCAGGGGAGCATCCTCGAATTGGGCAAATAACTTATCAATTTTGGCGCCCATAGCCGTCTCAATCATTTGTCGTGCCTGGTTGCTGGGAAACGGCGGCACTTGGTCTTGTAACAATGCCAGTTCATTGACGATATCATCGGGGAGAAGATCACGGCGGGTTGATAATAATTGGCCGAATTTGACAAAAATAGGTCCCAAAGAAATTAACGCTATACGTATGGATTCTCCACGGGAATGACTGGTTGTGGTAAAAACACGCCAGGGGTTTATATAAGCCAATAGCCGTACCATGGGATAACGCGTGCCCACAACTTCCGGAATGAATGTGTAACGCATCAAAATTATATTAATGTATAACAACCGGAAAAATTGTGTTATTCGCTTCATATCGCTTCCTGTGAGTAGGGCTTCATTTTATGCAAAAAGGCTATCTCTGTCATCTTGTTTCTTCGCGATATGTTACAATATGCAATTTAAAGTTTTATGGGTGAGATATGTCAGTTTCCAGTTTTGATGTGATCGTGATCGGTGGTGGCCATGCCGGCGCCGAAGCAGCCTTGGCCGCAGCGCGCATGGGCTCAGCAACATTACTATTAACTCATAATATAGAAACGTTGGGGCAAATGTCCTGTAATCCCGCCATTGGTGGAATTGGTAAAAGTCATTTGGTTAAAGAAATTGACGCTTTGGGTGGCGTCATGGCCTACGCAGCAGATTGCGCAGGAATTCATTTTAAAGTGCTAAACGGCAGCAAAGGTCCAGCGGTCAGAGCTACACGGGCTCAAACAGATCGAGTGCTTTATAAAAATATTATTCGCCAAGCTTTAGAAAACCAAGAGAATTTGGTTTTATTCCAGCAAGCGGTAGATGATTTGTTAATCTCAAATGATAGTGTGATCGGTGTGGTCACTCAAATGGGGTTGCGCTTTCATGCAAAAACCGTGATTTTAACTGCCGGAACTTTTTTAGCCGGAAAAATTCATGTGGGTCTAAATCATTATCAAGGTGGCCGGGCAGGAGATCCTCCGGCTTTATCTTTGGCAGAAAGATTACGTGAACTGCCTTTAATGGTCGGTCGATTAAAAACCGGAACTCCTCCCAGGATAGATGGGCGCACAATTGATTACAGCTGCTTACAAGAACAAGCCGGCGATGTGCCTTGTCCGGTCATGTCCTATTTAGGTGATATCAGTCAACATCCACGCCAGGTATCTTGTTTTATTACCCATACCAATACCCGTACCCATGAAATTATTGCTGAAGGCATGAATGAATCACCGCTTTATACAGGAAAAATCGAAGGGGTAGGGCCGCGGTATTGTCCGTCGATCGAAGACAAAATTAAAAGATTTGCCGCGAGAACTTCTCATCAGGTATTTTTGGAACCGGAAGGACTAAATACCCATGAAGTCTACCCCAACGGAATTTCAACCAGTTTGTCCTATGCAACGCAAGAGGCTTTTGTACGCAGCATTCCTGGTTTGGAAAAAGCGCATATTACCCGACCGGGTTACGCCATCGAATATGATTATTTTGATCCCCGCAACCTCAAGCCGACTTTAGAAAATAAAGTCATTCAAGGTTTGTTTTTTGCCGGACAAATTAATGGCACCACGGGTTATGAGGAAGCCGCTGCGCAAGGTTTAGTCGCCGGCATTAATGCAGCTTTACAAGTTCAAGGGCGCGAATCTTGGATTGTGCGCAGAGATCAAGCTTATTTAGGGGTGATGATTGATGATTTAATCACTTTAGGCGCGCCAGAGCCGTATCGTATGTTTACCAGTAGGGCTGAATATCGCTTGTTGTTAAGACAGGACAATGCGGATTTACGTCTAACTGAGATAGGTCATGATTTAGGTTGTGTGGATGAACGGCGCTGGCGCAGCTTTTGTGAAAAAAGAAACGCCATCGAACAAGAAAACCAACGCTTACGTGCTCATTGGTTGCATCCGCAAACCCCTGCCGCTGAGGAATTTGCGGCTATGTTTTCGCAATCCTTGGAGCGCGAATACAATGCTTGGGAATTATTACGCCGCCCCGAAGTCAGTTACGCAGCACTGATGTCTATAGAGGGATGTGGACCGGCCATTGAAGATCCTGCGGTGGCTGAACAAATCGATATCCAGGCGCAATATGCTGGTTATTTAAGCCGACAAGAAGCTGAAATAGCGCGCCAACAACACTATGAATTAGCGAAAATTCCGCAAGATTTGCAATACCAACAAATTTCAGGCCTATCTGCCGAGTTGCAACAAAAACTAGCGGCGGTAAAACCGGTGACTATTGCCCAAGCAAAAAGAATTCCCGGCATAACGCCGGCGGCTATTTCTTTGTTATTGATTCATCTTAAGAAAAAATCTCTTTTGGTTTCTTAACTTTGCCAGAGATTGCTAAGGGTTGGTAAAATGATATAATAAGCTTTGTATGAAACAAGCAAATCTTTCTTTATGGAAAAATATCCAATTTTTACAATTGACTACCGAAGAGTTAAAAATATTTCGTTTTATTAGTAAAGTTAGCCCCTCCCAGGAGGGTAAAATTCACCATATCTTATTCAGTTATCGCAAAAAGGTTGTTTCTTTAGTTCGTTTGGCAATTTTTAACCCTTGGGTTCGCCAATGGTGCCGGCAAAACTTACTTTCTACTTGGAAACAAACCTTGCCATTACTTAATCAAAGGATGGGCTTAAGTTATCAATTTAAGCCGCAAAAAAAATTATCAGTATTTGATTTAGTGGCTGGGTCAATTTTATTGAATGAAGCTTTTGTATATCCTGAAAAGTCAGCAGAAGAAACTCTATTGTTATATTTGGCCATGGAACTTTTCTATTCTTCTCAAGCCACCTATTTAATAACAGATCGAACCTTAACGACGTTAAGATTGACAAGGAATGAAAAGCTTATTGTCTCTATGTCGAGAATTTTAGAAAACATTTCAAATATTCATGGCGCCCTCGGTTATTTGATCTATAGCTTCTTTAACTATCAGGTAGCTGTATTTTTTCTAGAGAATAATGAAGAACAGCAAGCTGCCGGGGCATTATATTTGTGTTACCAGTTTTTATTAACTGCATCAAAACTGGAAAAAAATTGCTCTGTTGAACTTTTAAATTTCTCTGCTGGTAATAGCACCGGTTTAATTAAAGAATTGAATGACAATTTAAAAATTGATGATCGGTCTAATCAAATTCCATTCAGCCAATTAATGACATTTTATAAGGAAAATTATTCTCAGTTTATTATTCCTATTGAACAAGCCGCAGAGCAAACTGCAAGGCAATTAGCAGCCCATTGGTGAGAAAGGGCATCCTAGCCCTTTAAAATACTTACCAATTAAGAACTACTAGTACTAGTAGATATAATAGATAAGGGTTTATTTACAACAGGAGCTGCGGGAGCTTGGGTAGTTTGAGGTTTTGGCCCACTTAACATAATTACGGAGCTATTACTCATTCTCGGAAGATTCGAAGTAGTTGGCGGCGCTATTAATAAAGTACTTAAGTCTGGAATATCAGCCTCATCTGACTCGGTAACTTCAGCCTCATCAGCTTCAAGAGTGATTGAGCTTTTAGGAACATGAAATTCAACAACGGCTCCGCCGCCTGCCGTTTCCGTTCGGTTAGATCGGTTTAGAAAGCCTTCAAGTCCCTTGACTTCGTTTACAAATAACTTCATTCCTTTGCCCGCGCCTCCTAATCTTTCACCGGGTTCAAATTTTTCCTTCTGGGATCCTTTTCCTTTCTCTTCTGATTGTATGGCCTGTAAATAGTTCTGAGGGAATCCAATGCCGTTATCCGCATGCTCCATACCAAATGACTCATTATCTCCTTCTCCGATGGTAAAAAAATTATAAGTTATTTCTACTGAGGAGGGCGTTTCTTTGTGATCTTTATCTAAATATCCATCCACTGAATTTTTGCCTAGTTCAAATAAATGGGTGGCAAATTTTCTGGTGAGTTCTTCATAATAGGGTAATGAATTTCCAGCTTTAGTTTCATTTTCCTTCAAATTTGTTAGGACATCGGTAAAAACGAATTCAAGTTCGTCAGATAGTCTTCTT
This sequence comes from uncultured Pseudomonadota bacterium, assembly GCA_963795715.1. Taxonomy (GTDB): domain Bacteria; phylum Pseudomonadota; class Gammaproteobacteria; order Coxiellales; family Coxiellaceae; genus JAFEDN01. The sequence continues at coordinate 332,663 of CAWCIY010000003.1, read as the reverse complement.
GCTGCTGTTTGCCCCATTATTTTTTCTGTAGTCAGTACCCAAACTCCTCCTTTTTTCCGTACTTCTCCTGTATTTAACGCAAAATTAAGTTTAATTTCCACTTCATTCTTTTTCATATGTAACCTATATTAAATTTTAAAATATGTATAATTGAACCTAATTATAATTAATTTAGATTAACAGATTATTAATAGGATCATAGGTAATGCCTACTTGTGTGCTATCGAATTTGAACGGGGTCGAGTCGCATGAGACGAGAGCTCCCAGCCATATGGATGGCTGTATCCTCTGTGTTAACGGAGTCAAAGATTCAATATATGGGTTAAACTATTGCAGGGGTTTTTTGGGTATTTTACGCATGGTATGCAACAGGTCTATTAACTTAGGGAATTCTTTACTTAATTTGGCAAATAAAGCTTGATCATATAGAAATTTGAAATGAGCATGAGTTAATTGATGGTAAGCTTCTTGGCCCATTCCAATAAAATACTCCAAAGGAACATGTTTTTTTTCGGCTCTTTCCGGGAATAGACCTGCAATTAATAGGCATTCATCGCCCACTTTTCTGATTTTACCCCCTCCTTCACGTCCTAAACAATTGATGGCCAAAAGAAAATCAAGAGCAATGACCACTGATGCTAGATTTTTATCCGTGCTAAAACGATCTAAAGTGAGTGCCAGGTAATGCTCTACGCCTTCATCGCAGTGATAGCCTGTTTGCTCCGATGCTTCATCTATCAATTCCTGCCATGTGACCAATGGCAAGCGAGGAATAGCCATAACTTCTCCTTGTTAGCGCCTACCTATTGATTATAGGTGATGAATGAAAGAATTTATGAATTAATAATTCATATTGTGAAAGTAGGTGCTGGATTAGGACTGGTGGAGGGGGTATGCGCGTTTAATTGGTTGAGTAAATAAATATAAGCACTCTTACCACAATTGTCCGCTTGGGCTATTCGGAAAAATAAATCATACGCTTGTCGAAGCTCTGGATTAGTAAGTTGTACTATTTTTTCAGATATTAATTTCCTTAGCTGGGTATTATTTTTTTTCATAATTTCTGACGGAGCGGACAGCCGGTGTTGGTTGGTCACAAATAATTTGGCATCTTTAAGTCTAAGGTCATAGCCGACTTGCGCACATTTCTCATGAAACAGTTTAAAATAAAAAATCATCTCATCCCCCTTCCAGGATTCACAATAATTAACTTCGTCAGAAGTAATTTTGATGACACTTTTATATTGGAGCGCTTCTATCATCATATCGCGGGCTTTGGTTTTAGGAGCCAGTTCGAGGCCGTCATCTTTATCATCTTTTTCTTTTACAAAAAGATAGTGAGTTAAACCCTCCACGTGCTGGATTGTTTTTATTTCTTCCAAAAAGCCATCAATTTGAATAGCGCTTTGTTTACCTGAAGGTTCGGTAAGCACATATTCAGGTATGATTTCACCCGGATAAAAAGATTGAAAATTTTTTATAACCTTGGTTTGCATTTTGGATTCATGAGGGTTGAATTCTTGATGAATACCAAGGGCTCTAAAGTTTTGATATAAAGTGGTCACTGTGGAAATACTTTTCGGTTCAAACATAGAAAAATGCTTGTAAGCAATAGTGACTTGAGTGGCTAAGATATTTTCCTTCAAATCAAAAGTTTTGTCATGACAACAACTATCTAATTTTTTTGCAAGCACTGCGGTTTTAGCAACAATGGTATCTTTTACAACAGGATTATTTATATGTTGCACATGATACAAATAAAAACTATAAAAAAGTAAGAATTTATGACCGGTGTCTAAATCAAGCCATTTTAGCATTAATATTTCTGCGATATTATCATGATAAGTAAAACCAATGACCGCTAAATGATAAAATATGTCGGTAATGATATTAAAATTCGGTTCATCTTGGAGAACGATTCTATTCTGATTAACTAAAAAGGTTAATAGATTATTAAAATTTTTATTATTTGGAGAAAAAGGTAAGGAGGCGAGGTCCAAAATAGAATTAAAAAATTCATCTGGACTAAGGATGCTTATTTTTGGAATTAACAAGTTAAAAAGGTTATATAAATCAAGAAATAATAAGTTCATGTGCGGGATATAATTTCTTAATTGATAACGAAATTGAACATTTTTTTTATTTTGAGAAGCTAAAGATTTAAGCATAGTCAACAGGGTCATAAGATGAGAAACGTGAGTACTGAGTTCAAAACTCAAACAGGGTAGGCTTATTTGAGATACTCCAACTGAATTTTTAGATTCAATTAATTTCAAAAGTTCTAATTTTTTTGTTCCATTTAGACTGTTTGTAACCTCCTGATTATCTTTAATTTCTCCGGCTAGAGTATAATACTTCTCTAGTAATTTTATGGTTTGAGGATATTTTTCACCATTATTAAGATAAATACAAAATAAATTATTACTGAGTCGCAAAAAAAAGTTTTGTCTTTGAAGAAGAAGAGCTTCTTCACCTCTAGCGACCCAATGATCTAGGTTTTGTAAATAACTCTCAAGATTTTCTGAAGCTTCAGGGAACAACGCCATGATTAAATTAGCATTTGGCATATCATGAATAAGTAGTTTTTTTGCCAATTTAAATAGATCCGAAAAATCATTGAGAAGGAGTTTTGCATGGAGGAGTTTATCTTGAGCTATTTGCCCTTCCAGTGTAGACATAGTCGCTTTGTTTAAATACCAAGCCCCTTTTTTTAAATCAACGGGTAAATAACCGCTAATGCCATTTATATAGAATTCTCCTACATAAGACGCAGCAGCATTGATCTCCTTGTGGAATTTTTCTGGGTCTGGCTTAGCTTCTAAAATTTGCAAGAAAAAGTGGTGAGAAAAACGGAAGTTCTTCTTTGCTACTTTCTCTCCTAAGAAATGGAAAAAATATCCTAAATAGTATAATACGCTAATACGAATATCTTTTGTCTTTTCTAACGAGTGAGCTATGGGTTTTATGGTATCAATGAGCTCTTTCATCTCGGAGGGTGTTTTATTTTTGCAAAGCTCAAGAAAATATTCTAACAGCAGTTCTAGGCTCACCCAATAAATGCGGTCTTGTTTTGTTTCTTGTAATAAATTTTTTAAAATACGGAATCCTTCCGGGTTCATCTGGGTTTTAAGCAATAAATTTGCGTAAAAAAACCGGAGTTCTTCAAGCTTTTGCAAATAGAGATAAAAGGGAGCTAGGTCTAACTTAAAGGTAGAAATTTTCTTAAAAAAATTTAATCGGCTGAGAGCTACTGAACCACCCCACATGGGTGGCTCAATTTTAAGGTATATATTTAAGGTTTTAAAAAAAATGCTTTTCCCTATTTGAGTTAAAACTTGAGCCTTACGTTCAATATGTCCTTCCCATGAATTTTTCTTAAGTAAAATATAATCTAATACTTCGGGTGGAAAAACATCGGATTTAAAGTTTAATAAAATTTTTTCTAGGTCATTAAACAATATCAATAAGCGGGGAAGACATTTTTCAGTATGGTTACTATCGGAATCCAGTATTTTTATCAAAATTTCCAATTTCTTAACTTCAACAATTAGTTTATCCGTATTCGCCATTAAATCAGCCATTTTTGAAGCGTGTTTGCTCATAGCTGCAGAGGGCATTCCTGTTTCATTTAACATATTCCATAAAACTGGGGTGGGGGTAGCAGCTAAATCTGTAGATGATAATTTTTTTTCCTTCAACTCTTTCATGAAAGCCTCTTTATTATTTTGAAACAAAATCTAATGGAAAATTATATCAGGACTTTGATAACTGTTCAATCTGAATCCATAATTTTTTAACTGCGGGATGTTGTGGAACGGAAGTCTGTAGTTTTTTTAAAGTCTGCAAGGCCTCATTCATTTGATTGCCTTGAATTTGTAGTTTGGCTTGCAAAATAGCCAAAGTAATTTCTGCTTCGGGATAAGAAAGAAAAGCTTTACTTAAATATTGCTCGCGACGGATATGAGCCGATTGTGCTTGAGCTGCAATGGCTGCGCCCATATAAGCCAGCAAGGTACGTTGAGAATTTGCAATCACTCTTTGAAAATAATGTTCGGCGGTTTGCCATTGTTCTTCAATTAAATCGCAACTGGCGAGTTCCATTTCATTTTGAATTTGCTTTTCTTTATCTTTATATCGTTTTAAGCGCCAACTTTTTGGCAAACGAAAACTGATAATAATCACTCGTAAGAGCATATAGAGGATGATAAAGGCAATCAATATCAATAAAACCGTTAGCCACAAAGTGGTTTCTATTTGCCAGTGGTGGAAATTAATCAGCACATAGCCTGGGTCCTGATGTATTTCCCAGCCTATCCAAGCTGCTGCAATCAATAACACTAAGATTAGGAAGAGCTTGAACATATTAAATCTCCACTCCGGTGGAAGGTGCTTCGGGTGGTTTTTCCGGAGCGGGAGGTGCTGTTGGCGCATTGGGCGCCGTTGGATTAGTAAGCTGTCTGTTTGGCGCAGGGTTGTTGGCCGGTAAGTTAGGGGGTGGTAAATCTTTAATGGCTTTTTGTACTGCTTGTAAAGAATGAGTAATATCAGGTGGAATAAAGGCAATATTGACTGCGGTCAGTTCTGAAATTCTAGATAATATTTGTTTTCGTTCCTCATTATCAGAATAATTGTCAATGAGCCATTTTTGAACCTGCGATAAGCTATTTTGATATAAATCGGCTTTTTGCTGTAAAACTGCCCACTGTGCTTCCGCCAATGTAAAAGCCATATTTTCTCGAATCCATCCCCTTTGTTCATAAGGCGTAATTTTGGTGACAGATTCTTTATTATGATGAATGACGAACAGATTCTTAAATTTATTCCAAATTTTTTGTAAATACTGTTGATATTTTTGTTTTTCACTCGCTGATTTAGTTTCAGTAACTTTAGTTACAGGTTGAGTTGGCTGAGGTTGTGGGGTAAAAGTGAGTCTGTCAATGGACTCCGAAAGCGTTTGTAATTTTATTAATACTGCACTGGTGTCCAATTTGGGTGTGTCATTTAAAGTGTTCAGGTCACTGGCGATAGCCTGCTGTAATGACAATAGTGAAGGATCGTTCAAAGATTGCAAACGTTGCTGCGCCATTTCTAAAGATTTAGTTGAACTATTGATGTCGTGATTAATTTGTAAGTATAGGTTAGCTATTTCAAGAAGATATTCAATTTCGTTGAGTGCTTGCGCAGTGCTATTTTGTTGCTCGCTACGCAATACTTGATTTAATTTAATTTGTAAAACACTGAGTGCCGTGCGTTGTTGATCTAGCTGTGCTGACAAAGTATCTACTTTGCCTTGCCATGTCTGTTGTTGATGCTGGTTTTCTGCGGCAATGTGTTTCCAAAAAAAGACATCTGCAGCTACGCCGGCTGCTAATAAAACAATCACAACAATAATGATAAGATAGTTTTTCTTTAACATATCGTTTTGTTCCTCAATAAAAGCGCTTTACAAATCGCCTCATCGCTCGCGCCCTGAGCTTCAATGATAGATTGAAACCCCAATTGTTGCGCAAGCGCCGATAAGGTGTTGCTAATAACTACCAGTGGGGTGTGCAACATCCAGGCTGAATCAATCTTAGCAAAAATGAAATATAAATTCTGCAAGTTTTCTGCGCTGGTGCTGATAATATAATTCACTCCCGCTTCCTGCCAGGCGGTTATTATTTGTTTCGCGTTAGCATTGGGGCAGTGGCGCCGGTAACAAATAATTTCTTGAACTTGTGCGCCTCTTTCCTGCAATAGAGTCTTCAGCAAAGGCTTGGAGTTTTCGCCACAAAAAATAGCGATTTTTTTAAGCTTAATATTTTGTAATTCTTTTAAAGCTAAAATACCTTCACTAGAGTGGTTTTCCGGCGGAAAAATTGCTTTAATTTGACCGGCGTTTAAAGCCTGGGCTGTTCCCGGTCCGACTGCAATGGTTAAAGTGGAAGTGTCATCCCGCGACTCGATCGCGGGATCTAGAAGGCTTGGTTTAGATTTCAAAAAATAGCGAACTGCATTGGCGCTTACGAAAATAGCGATATCGTATTCATCCATATGATTGGCTGCATTTTGCAATTTTTCATTATTTTCAATAGGCAAAATTTCTAAGGTAGGAAAAATGATTACGTCGCCGCCTAATTGCTGAATTGCATAAGCAAGGCTTTGTGCTTGATGCAGTGGCCGAGTGATTACCACAGTTCCTTTCAGCGATTCCCGCTGAAGACATCGGGAATCGCTTCCTGATTTTAAATCCTGCGCATTGGGCGAGCCGCATGCGGCGAGCGACCGGCCATGGATGGTTGCCTGCACGCAACCGTCCATGGAGCCGCAACCAGCCCGCACATCCCTGTGCGGGCGTTCAGTAAACTGCGACAGTCCACTGGACTGTCGGTCTTGCTTCACCCCCATCGCGGAGGGTGAACCTCCTTTTAATTTTTTTTGTGGCATAGTACGTCCGCACCTTGCGCCAGCAATTCCTCGGCAACTTTTTTGCCGATTTCTTCAGCCTCAATGGCTTTTCCTTGCTGTTGTGCTTTTAATAAAACACGTCCATCCAACGAACCGACAAGGGCTTGCAAAAACAGTGCTTCTCCTTCAATTCGTGCATGAGCTCCCACTGGAGTGTAGCAATCTCCGCCTAGGCGGGCATTGACCGCGCGTTCTGCGGCTACACATTGATGGCTGGGCCAATCGTTGAGTTCTTTAAGCATGGCAATGAGTTCGCCATCATTTTCACGGCATTCTATACCCAAGGCGCCTTGACCAATAGCGGGCACAAATTCATCAATGGAAAGATATTGGCTTATCTGGTTACCCAGCCCCAAACGGGTGAGTCCTGCGCTGGCTAAAATGATGGCATGGTATTTGCCAGCAGTCAGTTTATCTAAGCGCGTCTCGACATTACCACGCAGGGGCGCCACAACAATATCTGGGCGTAAAGCAGATATTTGACATTGCCGCCTGGGACTGGCAGTTCCTAGTACCGCGCCTGCGGGTAAATCTTGCCAGCGCTTATAAATTTGGGAAATAAATGCATCTCGAGGGTCTTCTCGTTTGAGTATGGCGGCTAAAACTAATCCAGGATGTTGACTCACAGACATATCCTTCACAGAATGCACCGCGATATCCGCAGCATTTTCCAACAAACCGACTTGTAATTCCTTTACAAAAAGCGATTTACCTCCTATCTCAGTCAGGGGAAGGTCGGTTTTTTTATCTCCGGCGGTCACATAGGTAACTAACTCCACAGTAACACTGGGCAATTTACTTTGTAATTGCTGCTTCACTGCATTGGCCTGCCAAAGTGCTAAAGGACTTTTACGTGTAGCAAGGCGTATTTTCATATTTGATTTAAATACTGGTCTTTTTCAGCCCATAATTGCGATAACCATTGTTGAAACGATTTACGAAACGCTCGGTCTTCGTATGGATCGCCGATCAAGTTGGGGGTGATGGGCAATAATTCGTAATGAATATATATTCGCTGAATTTTGCCACATAGAAATTGCCATAAGGATAATTTTTGTGGGGTGTAATGCACTGTTACGTTCAAAATTCCACTCAAACAATTGTGTAATTCATATAGCACCAAGCCGACACCGGTCGCTTTTGGTTTTAAAAGATGTTGGTAAGGGGAATGTTGCGCCTCGCGTTTAGCGGGTGTGAATCGAGTGCCTTCGACAAAGTTCATTATCGTTGTTGGAAATTCTTTAAATTTAGCACAGGCGGCGCGAGTTGTTTCTATGTCTACGGTTTTAAGGTGTGGGTTTTTTCTCACTTCTTCATGGCTATGTCTGGCCATAAAAGGGTACCCTAAGAAATAGCAAGCCCAACCGGCCACGGGTAGAGTCCACAACAGCTCTTTCTTCATGAAAAATTTTAAAATAGGGATCTTATGTCGAAAAAAAATTCCCAGAACTAAAATATCCATCCAAGACTGATGGTTGCAGATTAATAAATACCATCGTAAGGGACTGAGGTCGGCGTTACCTTCAATTTGCCATTTATTATGGGTGCTTAATTGCAGTATCCAGCAGTTAACATCCATCCACCAAACGGGCCAATTTTGTAACCACGCTTGTCCTCGGCGGCGCCAATCCTTGAATGGTAATAGGTGGATAAAAGGGAACAAGATTAAAATACAGGCAGCAACTACAATCATGTTAATAAGCAGTAGAATAATGGATAGGCTTGCCAGCAGGTTGCTAAAAACTTTCTGAAAAAAATTCTGGTGCATAATACTAGCTCACCCCTGTGGATAGGAATCCGTTCTGCGTTTGTAAAGTTATATACCATGCGCTATTACAGTGCATATTAAAAACCTGGTCGAGTTGAAGCCGGCAGTGAACGTTTTAGTTGTTGCGCTTGTTCATAAACATCGGATTGCAGTGGTTTTAAACGAATTGAAAAGGGACATTCTTCCTGTAAAGGCGTTTCACAATTTTCATATCCACCTAAATTTGGGCTCCATTTACCGCCCTGAGGTGCATAGGCCAATACTTTATAAGCCAATAAAACTGGAAAATCGGTCGCTAATTCGCCTCGATAGAGGCAAAAAATCTGTCCAACGTTCGTTCCCTTCCATTGTGCGCCGGAGAATTGAGTGATTTTGTCCACAAATGAAAGATCATAGCTTTGCCAACCTGGGCCAGCTGACCACAAATTGGTGTTTGGATCTTTGGTCAAAGCACTGATGGGAGGGCAAAAAAACCGATTGGGTGGACTAGTATCAGGTCCACCCGCTAAAGCCAGCCCCGTGGATGTCAGTAATAGTACAACCCCCATCGCGCAGGATGGAATTGCTGCTGCTGTTAAATATGTTACCATGTTAAACTGATATTCTACCGGATATTTTAAGCATGGCAACCTATATTATTGGCGATGTTCAAGGGTGTTATACCGAACTGCTGCAGTTATTAGAGGCAATTGATTATAATCCCGACCGTGATCAATTGGGTTTTGTTGGAGATTTGGTCAATCGCGGCCCAGACTCGTTGTCTGTACTGAGATTTATTAAAAATTTGCCAAATCCTTTGGTGGTATTAGGCAATCACGATTTTTATTTGTTGGCTATCGGGTATGGCTCGGTGGTTTATCATGGCGATCATACGCTGGATCCAATTTTAGAGGCTTCTGATAAATTGGAGTTGCTGGAATGGTTACGGATCCAGCCTTTAGTCATTTATTTACAAGCTTTTGATACGGTATTGGTTCATGCGGGGTTTCCACCGCAATGGAAGTTGGCAGATTTACTGCTGAATGCCGATATGGCCTGCACCCATCTTCGCAGTAATGAATATGTTGGTTTTTTGCGGGATATCGAATATCACCGGCACACGCCACTACAGTGGCGGGAGCAAGCTGATAAAAAAGAACGGATTCATTACACGATCAATGCTCTCACCAGGATGCGTTTTTGCAACCAAGACGGCACACTGGATTTGTCTAACAAAACTGCGCGCTCAACTCATTTCGATTTTCGCCCTTGGTTTGAATGGTATCAACTTCCTCATCGTGTAATGTTCGGCCATTGGGCTGCACTGGATGGGCGAAAAACCAATCCAAATTGTGAGGCGTTAGATACCGGATGCGTTTGGGGCAGGTCTTTGACTGCGTATTGTTTGGAGGATCAACGGCGTATATCTATCCAGTGTAAGCTTCCCCCTTTGAAAAAGGGGGATTGAGGGGGATTTTTTAACTGGAAAACATAAGCTTGTCTAAAAATCGCCCCTAACCCCCCTTTTTCAAAGGGGGGGATACTTGCGATCTAAGATAATTGTATAAAAGTTAAAAGCATTTAAATCGTCGGCAGCGTGCAAGGTTTTTTCACGTTCAATCCACTGATCATCTTTCCACTCAGGAAAGAAAGTATCTCCAGCGATGACGCTGTCAATCATTGTCAGATAAAGACGCTGCGCTAAAGGTAGAGTTTGCTCGAAAAGCAAAGCGCCGCCGATCACCATTAATTCTTGCTCTGGTGGAACCGCGTTGAGAGCTGTTTCAAGGTCGGTAAAAATCTCGCAGCCGGGCAGAAAGATTTTTTGCTGGGTTAAAATCAAGTTGCGCCTGTGGGGCAAAGGCCGGCCAATACTTTCATAAGTTTTTCTGCCCATAAGAACTGGTTTGCCTAAAGTCATTTTTTTGAAGTAGGCCAATTCTTTTGGTAAATGCCAAGGCAGAAACCCTTGATTACCGATGACCCGATTATGAGCCATGGCGGCAATTAAACTAATCATACAGCAACTCGTTCAGCCAACCCGTAAGTTTTTAAACATTCTAAAAGGATTTCCATTGTGATAGGTTTAATAATAATATCATTCATCCCGGCCTCTTGAGAAATGGCTCGGCATTCTTCATCCAAATGAGCTGTGATAGCAATAATAGGGGTTTTAGCATAATTAGGAAAAGAATTGCGAATTTGTTTGGTAGCCCAAAAGCCATCTTCTTCGGGCAAGCCAATGTCCATTAAAATTAAATCGTAGAAATCTTGTTTCACCAGTTCTAAAGCAGATTTGGCGTCTTTGGCAATATCTACATAAATATTTAACTTGTTTAGAAGGTGGGTGGTTCCTTTCTGTATTAACACATTGTCTTCTACCAATAAAACATGGCTATTACTTTTTTTTGATATAGATTGATGAATGGATAAGGGTTGCAGCTTTTGAAATGAATCTAATTGATTTGCGAGAGTATCTTCTATTTTTAAATCTACAGGTTTTTCTTGACTAATTAACATGTTCAAGCTAACAAAAAAACAAGAACCTTGACCTACTTTGCTTTCAACCCATATCTTGCCGCCTAGGTTGGTAACTGATTGATGGGCGATGGATAATCCAAGTCCGCTGCCTGAATATTGATTTTGGTAAGATGGGTTTAAACGTTGAAAGCTTTCGAAGACAGCATTGAGTTGATCCTCAGGTATACCAATTCCGGTATCTTCAACCATAATAATTAAAGGAAAAAACGCTTCACTGACTACTAAAGGAATTTTATTTTTATAAACTCGGACAATAACATGACCTTTGTCTGTAAATTTAAGGGCGTTACTCATTAGGTTCAAAATAATTTGCTGGATTGAATAAGGATAACCTTTGAATGTTTCAGGAACTTCACTTGCGTAATCCATTTGTAATAAAATGTTTTTTTGTCGGGTAATGGATGAAAATAAATCGATTAATTTTTTTATCAGTTGCTTTAAATTAAAATTTTCCCGCTCTCGTTCTTGTTTTCGATTATCTTTCATTTCCAGTTTAGTAAGAGTTAGAATGTGATTAAGCAAATGAAGAAGCTCGTCACTGGATTTTATAATAGCATCCACTTCCGGATGATATTGCTCGGGGATATTTTCTTTTAGCCAAACAGAGATGTGTTTGATTCCTATCAGTGGTGTGCGAATGTCATGACTGATATTGGTTATGAATTGTGTTTTATATTTATAGGCTGCTTCGGCTGTTTGTTTAGCCTTTGCTAACTCCTGTATCGTTCTTTTTAATTCTGTGATATCCGTGGCGATGCCCATGATGCCAATTACTTGGCCATTTTGATCAAACATAGGAGCTTTAGAAGCGCGATAAATACGATCTTCTCCCGCTATATTGACAGTTTCTTCGTAATCAAATTCTAGCCTTCGCGTTATAATTTCAAGATCATTTTCTCTAATTTTTTTGGGTATATCAGGATCCCAATTTAAGATCTCTGCAACATCGAAAATATTTTTGCCTATTAAATTCATGCGGCTGCTTAACCCAAAACACTTGGCTTGCTGATCATTGCAGCCAATGATTTTTCCTTCTAAATCCATCCAATAAATGTTGCTTCGAGAGGAGAGTAAAATACTTTCAAGATAGGCATCTGTGGCATGTTTAGCGGATATTAACTGACGTTCTAATTCTTTACGGTCAGTAATATCGGTAGAGACGCCCAATACGCCATGCATTTGACCCCAATTATCATAAAAAGGAGCTTTATAAGAAATAAACCACTTGTTATCTTCGCCAACTTCTTGGAATATTTGAGCTTTTCTAGAATTCATGATATCCAGATTATTTTGACAAATTTGTCTTTCTAGCTCTGGGGTGTATCCTAAACGTTGACATAAATCCCCAATACTTTTCCCAACCATTTCTTCATTATTGCGATATCCCAAAGTCTGGGCTTGAGTGTTATTACAAAGAAGAACTCGATGGTTTTGATCAAACCAATAAATATTGAGACCTTCTATTTCTGCGTTTAATATACTTTCTAGATAAAGATCGCTTTGAGTTTGCACAGTGCCAATGAGTACTTCTTTTTTATAAATTCGCCAAAGAATGCTTTTATGGTCACCTTCTGTGGCAATTTCAGATTGTTCAAAATCCCTAATGGCTTGAACTTTAAATTTTTGGCAGGCGACAAAATAGTTCAAGCCTTGGATTTCGTGCTTCAGTGCTCCGAAATATTTTTCGGCTGCTCGATTCAGATTGTGGATCCGGCAATCCTCATCGAGCATAATGACAATATCACTTAAATAATCAATAAACTCAATCAAATGTTAAGTCCTATCAACGTGTAATCTGCTGGCTCTGTTCGAAGGTTTGGCTATCTACTTTAAGAAGTTTTTTTGGAGATAGCGATCCAGAATAGGGGAACGAGATTTGTTGATTATTGCCTGAAATTTTTGAGTGTGTGTATTCCTTTTTTTTCACAATAGCAATTTGGTGTATGGACTTCTCTAAGTGCGGTAGATTTATCTTAATAAGATAACTTAGTTTGATCACACTCATACGTATGTTAGGATCCTCGGATAGCATGACTTGTGCTAAAAAACCGCCCATCCAGGTAATTAAAGTATTTAAATCTTCATTTGAATCAAGAATGGGCAATCGTTGTTTTTCTTCCGCAATGATTGGATTAGTTATTGAATTTAAGAAAGGTAGAACCATGGTGCTGATTTTTTTTCCTAAATTATCAAGATTCTCACAAAATAAAAAAACCATTTCGGGTATATCTGTAGCAAACATGTAGGGTATGGTAACGATTATCTGAAACAAAGCAAGTAAAGTAGTCGTATCGACTAGAGAAGCCTCAGCCTCACGAACACAGACTTCTTGGTAACCGACCTTGAGTGCTTGTGGCAACCGTGTTTCAGTAACGATTTCGATCACTAAATTCATTAACTTTTGTGCAAAGGAAAAAGATTCTGGTTTATCAGCTTTAGTTTTAGATTTGCTCTCAACCATTTCCTGTTTTTTTGATTTTGTCACTTTGTTGGGAGCATACACCAGCATGGAGGACTTAGATTCTAAAACTAAATGAGCCAATGTGGCAAATTCATCAATCAAATAACGAATATTATTCTCAGTTAATTTTTCAATTACCTGATCTTTTGTTAAAAATTCTCCCGTAATAACGGAGCAGACTTTATTTTCTTGTTCTATTAAACGCTGTAAATCTGGGTAATGATCTTTAACTGTTTCCTTAGCACGGTGTTCAAGAATTTTATTTAATTTAGCATTTTTTTTAGAAGTGTAAGTTTGCGTTAACAGGCTGTTAATTTTTTTACTTCCCTCCACAGAGCTGACAACCCAATTTTGAAGATACTGTTTTTGTATAAATGGCTTAAGAATTGGCTCGTTTGTAGTTTCCCATTCTTTTGCCTCTGCGGATGCTGCAGCCTGGGCGGATGCCCAAAGATCTTCGTCCGATTTGGTTTGATCAACTTGGGCGAAACTAATACTACTAACCATGTAGTGTCTATAAAGGTTTAAAAAAGCTCCAAAAACAAACACGTTTTTGGAATTAGGGGGTATCACTTTAAGCAGGGCTTCTAACTTAGGCCCGGAAATATAATCCTCGCCTCGTACTAATTGGTGAGAACGCTGCGTAATATTAAAAGAATATTTAAGAGGCATGCTTGTGGTGACTATAAGGGGTCCTTTAGTTTCCAGGCCACTTTCAGCAACCCATTTTTTAACTTTGGAATCAGTGGGGCTAGGTTGATTGTTTTCTTTACTTCTAATAATTTCGTGTTGCATAAATGTTCCTCTTTAATTTAATTAAAAACAAAATACTTTTCACTGTCGGGCTGAGAGTGGGACGAGTCTGCTCGACTAATACGAATATAAATTCGTTCCTTTAACAAAAATTGCAACTGATTTACTGATAATATTTCGCAATCCATAATATTGTTCACCTACATGTTAAAAATTTAAATCCCCTTGAAATATTATTTTCACGCTTATGTCTGTAGGAAATTTACTTATCGTAACCTTTAAGAATTAAAATTTCAAGAGCGTTTACGAAAAAATTGAACGAAATGTTTTTTTTGTTCATAATAACCTAGGAAAAATAATAAAATTGCTATCGGGACGCAACCACAGTACTCCAATACAGGAGTGTTGCTCAAATCCTGAGAAGGTTTTATGATAGACTCAAATTTTTTGTACAGGTTTGATAAGAAATGACAATTCGTTCATGCGCCTCCTATGCAGTGCTGATTGCAGGCTTGTTCACAACTTTGTCGCCAGCAAACGCAGCGAATAACAATGATAATCCCGGTGCCGGCACTGGTTTAAGTGAACAAAAATTTGCTCAATATCCACAAATTGATTATGGCGCCGGAGCTAAAGCTGAGCAGTTAAAACGCGGAGAGTATTTAGTAAAAATGGGTGATTGCATTGCTTGTCATACCGAATCCGGCGGTCAGTCTTTTGCGGGAGGCTTAGCGTTTGATACGCCTTTTGGCACGATGTATAGCCCAAATATAACCTCTGATAAAAAATATGGAATTGGTGATTGGACTGATCAACAATTCGCCAAAGCAGTACGTGAAGGCATCGCTCCGGACGGTAGTTATTTTTATCCAGCTTTTCCTTTCCCTTATTATAATAAATTCACTGATCAAGATTTGCAGGATATTCGCGCTTATTTAAATGCGATTCCGGCTGTGGCCAAACCCAAGCCAGATAATCATATGATGTTTCCGTTTAATTGGCGTTTTTTACAATTGGGTTGGCGCATAATGTTTTTTGAGTTTACGAAAACCGGCCCGTACAAGCCGGACTCAAATCACGATGCCGCTTGGAACAGGGGCGCCTATTTAGTAGAAAGCTATGCCCATTGCAGTATGTGCCACACACCCATGTATTATCTATTTAGCAAGAAACTAGTATTGGGTGCGCCAAACAATAAATATTATCTGGCCGGTGGATTTGTGAATGGCTTTTATGCACCCAACATCACCAGCAGTCGAATGAAAAATGTGACTGAGCAACAACTGACTGCTGTATTCATGCAAAATAAACTATTAGAAGGCGGTGAAGTGCAAGGACCTATGCGGGAAGCCAATGAGGACAGTTTTCATTATTTAACGCCCAGCGACGTACATGCCATATATAGTTATTTGTCTACTGTAAAAAGCAAAACTCCGCCCCAACCCAAAGCAGGCACAGGATTAGAAGCTGGCAAAAAGATTTATGAACAATATTGTGTAGGCTGCCACGCCACAGGCGTGGGTGGGGCTCCCAAATTTGGTGATGCAACGGCTTGGGCGCCTTTGGCCAAACAAGGAATGGATGTTTTATATCATAATGCATTTCATGGCATTGGTGGGATGCCTCCCAAAGGTACCTGCGCTACTTGTTCTGAGCAAGACATTAAAAACACCGTTCAATACATCGTTGAACAAAGCACCGGAGCACATGCGGCGGCGCCTCGTCAAGCGCCTAAGCAGTTGACGCTGGCCGATGGCAAGAAGATTTACGAGCAATATTGCCAAGCTTGTCATAACGGCGGCTATCCTGGAGCTCCTAAGGTTGGAGATAAGACAGTCTGGCAGCCCTTGATACGTAAAGGGATGGATGAGTTAATTTTGAACTCAATCACAGGTATTGGTAATATGCCGCCGAATGGCAGTTGCTCCAAATGTAGCGCCGCTGAAATCAAAGCTGCGGTAAAATACATGGTCAACGAAAGCAAGACCGAAGGCGATTATATGCTGTGGTGATAGTGCGTCGTTCGCAGTCGCAATATGACGAATAAATGTCAGCAGCAAGGAAACAAACGTTATGAAAAGAAAATGGTTCTTACAGACAGTGATATTGACTCTGCTATGCGTCAGCATGCCTAGTTTTGGTTTGCCGCTGGCTAAATTTAACATGACTTCTGGGGTGACCCCGATCAGTCATCAAATTTACACTTTACACATGTTAATTTTTTATGTGTGCGTGGTGATCGGTGTCATCGTATTTGGCGCATTAATATACTCGCTGATTGAGCATCGCAAATCTAAAGGAGCTGAGCCCGCTGATTTCCATTCTAGTTTAAGCATTGAATTATTATGGGCCATTATTCCATTTGTTATCTTAATTTTAATGGCGATCCCAGCTACCCAAGTGTTAATTCAAATGGACAATACGGCTCATCCTGATTTGAACATTAAAGTGACAGGCTATCAATGGAAATGGCAATATGAATATTTGGACAGTGGCATTAAATATTTTAGTAATTTATCTACCCCACCAGATCAATTGTCCAGCCAATCTCCAAAGGAGCGTTGGTATTTACTGGAAGTGGACCATCCACTGGTGGTTCCGATTCACAAAAAAATTCGTTTTCTAGTCACGTCGAATGATGTGATTCATTCTTGGTGGGTTCCGGCATTAGGTATTAAACGTGATGCGATACCCGGATTTATTTATGAAGCCTGGGCTTCGATTGATACTCCGGGTACTTATCGAGGCCAGTGTGCTGAGCTGTGCGGAGTCAACCACGGTTTTATGCCCATTGTAGTGGAAGCCAAAACGGAAGAGGATTACGTCAAATGGGTAGCGGCCAACGCCCCGGCGAATAAACCGGCTGCGCCTGCCGCCCCGATGACGCAAAACGCTTTAATCAGCGAAGGGCAGCAAGTGTACAATACTACCTGCAGTGTTTGTCACAAACCGGATGGAAGTGGTATGCCCCCTGCATTCCCCGCGTTACGGGGCAGTAAAATAGCCAATGGTGCAGTCGCCGGTCACATTGATATTGTACTGCATGGCAAACCAGGCACTGCCATGCAAGCCTTTGGGCCACAACTCACGGATGAGCAAATCGCAGCGGTCATTACCTATGAACGCAACAGTTGGGGCAATGGCGATAAGAGTAAATACGGTAAACAGGCCGGCGGCTTAGTCCAACCTGCGGACATTGCTAAAGCACGCAATCAATAGAGAGGTATATTTATGATCAGCAGCAGCATGTTACACGACGGCTATCCCCACCCGCACACACTGAGTGGGCGAATCAAGCGATGGGTTTTTACCACCAATCATAAAGACATTGGCACTTTATATCTGCTGACTGCCTTAATTATGTTTTTTATTGGCGGCGCGATGGCTATGGTGATTCGGATGCAATTGATTCACCCTGGCAATCGCTTGCTTGAACCTGATTTTTACAATCAAATGGTGACAATGCACGGTTTAATCATGATCTTTGGGGTGGTGATGCCTGCTTTTGTTGGATTAGCCAACTGGCAGCTGCCATTGATGATCGGTGCGCCGGATATGGCCTTGCCTAGATTAAATAACTGGAGCTTTTGGCTGTTGCCTTTTGCATTCCTCATTTTATTGAGCACGCTTTTTATGCATCCAGGCCCTAATTTTGGTTGGACCTTTTATGCACCTCTATCAACAACCTATGGACCGCCCAGCACTGACTACATGATTTTTGCAATCCATATCATGGGGCTGTCATCTATTTTGGGTTCCATTAATGTGATTGCAACTTTACTGAATATGCGTACCAAAGGCATGCGGTTAATGGATATGCCTATTTTTTGCTGGGGTTGGTTCATTACCGCATTTTTATTATTAGGAATTATGCCGGTATTAGCGGGCACGGTAACCATGATGTTAACCGATCGTCATTTCGGCACCAGCTTTTTTAGTGCAGCAGGGGGTGGTGATCCTTTGTTATTTCAGCATTTATTTTGGTTTTTCGGTCATCCGGAAGTTTACGTGCTGATACTGCCTGCTTTTGGTGTTATTTCAGAAATCATTCCTACGTTTAGCCGAAAGCGTTTATTCGGACGGACTGTCATGATTTACGCCATTGGCATAATTGCATTTCTATCCTATATCGTTTGGGTACATCACATGTTTACTACCGGCGTACCTTTAGCGGCAGAATTATTTTTTATGTATTCGACCATGTTGATTGCAGTGCCCACAGGTGTAAAAGTTTTCAATTGGGTGGCCACGATGTGGCGTGGTTCGATTACATTTGAAGCGCCGATGTTATTTGCGATCGGTTTTGTATTTTTCTTTACCATTGGTGGTTTTTCTGGGTTAATGTTGGCGATCGTACCCGCCGATTTTCAATACCAAGATACTTATTTCGTGGTGGCTCACTTTCATTATGTGCTGATTGCTGGTTCCATTTTCGCATTGATCGCAGGCATTTATTTTTGGATTCCCAAATGGACTGGGGTCATGTACAACGAGCGAGTTGCACAATGGCATTTTTGGCTGACGATGATTTCGATGAACGTCACTTTTTTCCCGATGCATTTTTTAGGTTTGGCGGGTATGCCGAGAAGAATTCCAGATTATGCTTTGCAATTTACTGATTTTAATATGATCGCTAGTATCGGCGCCTTCATTTTTGGGTTATCGCAGATTTTGTTTTTATATAATGTAATTTATTGCATCCGCCGAAAGGGACGTTTGGCGTCCGATCGAGTTTGGGAAGGGGCTCGCGGGTTAGAATGGCTGGTGCCATCTCCCGCACCTTATCATACCTATACTCATTCGTCTCATTTTGAAGGCGGAGAGTCTCATTGAAAACAAGTAAAGATAAATCAAAATGGAGTATTAAACGTTTAACAATTATTTTGGGAATAATAGCGATAGCGATGTTTGGTTTCGCTTATTTATTAGTCCCTTTTTATAACGTTTTGTGTAAACAATTGGGTATCAACGGTAAACCTAACCTGTCGCCGGTTGCGCAATCCAAAGATCAAGACAATACGCGTTTTCTGAATATGCAATTTGTCACATCGATCAATGCCAATTTATCCAATTTTGAATTTTATTCTAAAACCAATGCCATGCAGTTTCACCCAGGTGAAAATAGGACGGTGTTGTTTTATATGAAGAACAACAGTGATCAAGCCATCACCGTTCAAGCCATTCCCAGTGTTACACCCGGCTTGGCTGCGCAATATGTAAAAAAAACCGAATGTTTTTGTTTTACCCAGCAAACCTTGGGGCCTCACCAGGCGCAAATCTTGCCGTTATTATTCCATATTGATCAGTCTATTCCAGACGACTTAAATACTTTAACTTTGTCCTACACTTTATTTAAAACCAAAGTTAAGACGGCTACACCAGAGTCTCAAAACTGAAGGCGCAACGGTCATTGCTTCCTGGTTTAAATCCCTCATTTCGAATTTAATGGCATCTTTCCAAGCAGTGATAACTCAGCTAAAAGAGCCTGCGACTATCAATGAGCCATGTCATTTCAAATGAACTCACGCTCTCAGTTTTCACAAATTATCCTATTAATTTAGGATTATAATGGTACACCCCCCAGTTGATTTTCATGAGGCTCCTGGGCTATCAAAAGCGGCTGGATTGAGTCAGTGTTAATAGATTGGTGAGTTTGTGCAGGAAATAAATAGGACCACCAGGAGGAAGTTTTTGCTTCTTGAGGTAGTTTTTGTTCGTGGATTCGATCAAATCTTTCATCGTAGCATTTAGCATACCAGGCATTACAGATAGCAACGCAAGCCGCGACTGCAAAAACACTGATGTATAGGTTAACGTCATTAGTTTGACAGGCTTGCGCAACCAACTGCCAGACTGTTCCAGAAATCCACCCTTTTTTTAAACAAAATAAAATTTTTTCCCCTATGGTTTTCATATATTTTTTAGGATTTTGTTTAAAGAGATTTTTTTCATCAGTAACAAATAAAAGAGAGAGTAAACAGGTACTCAACTCTTGGATAGGCCCTTCTGCGAAGCCGGAAGGAAAAGCGGAAAGATATCCCGCTTTCATAGAGTTGAGTCCAATGTATTCAAAAAATTGCTGTCCCCGCAGTCCTGCCTCATTCCAACCAGGAATACCTAAGCTAGCGGAGATACCAGCAATAGCTAATTCTTGGAGATAATTTTTATGGAAGAATATTCTAGAAATCCCGGTCTCAATTAGTGAGGCAGGCGCCATTACCAAAGTTGGGTAAAGCCACTGACCTAAAAACTGGGCCTGCACATCCGAAGTAGGTTTTAAATCTATACCATATTTGTTGAAGGTGATATATGTCCATACGATATCCCTCAAAAAATTCAAGCGAACAGATTTTGGTTTAATGATATCAAGAAAAAATTGTTTCACTTTAAAAATCTCCTATTCAGTCACAATATAATATCCACCTCACTATAAATCAAAAAATATTTTTTTGGAATAGGGTGCTCATGCTTTGGATCGGCAACGCCCCGCTGAGGATGTCAGCGTTATGAAAATAAAAGGGCTCTATCATCATATTCAATCACTAAGCGAGTGATATCGTTAGGAAATTTACAATTGATTGATAATGCAGTAAAAAGCGATAAAATAGGTTTTCGAAAAGTATCTAATAGGGATTGTGGCTTTTCTTCTTGATTTAATAGAATAGTTTGCATCGATTTAACGACACCCAAAAATAGTTGCAAATGTTCTATGGTTATACTTTGATGTGCTAATTGCAAAAAAGTTTCGACTAGTAATTTTTGCAGCTTCGGAAATTCAGAAAAATATTCTACCGATAATTCTGAATTATTTGGCCATTCTATTTTTCTTACGCCTTCGAGTTTTTTTTTGCTAGTAATTAATGAATATATGCGATCTTCTGCAGCCAATTGATAAATAAAATGATCTGATAAAGTATTACCGGGTTGAGTAATGGCTAAGCTTAGTGCCAGTGTAAAATATTGATTTGAACTTAATTCACAAGCGATTGAGATTTTACTTGTTAGAGAGACAAAAGCAGTTTTCTCTTCTTTACTGGTTGTATCGATATTTTTTTCGGAAGTTGAAATTGCTTTCGCAATACAAATTTTCAGGGGATAAGACTGTAATTCTGCTTTTTCTTCTCGTTTAACCATTAAACTTCACCTTTTCTGGTAGGATTACATTATACTAAATTAATCAGTTGCCACCTACTGCGAAGACCTAGTGCACTAGGTCTTGCGCTATTTTAGTTTGCAAAGCCATGGGGTTACCTGATCCACGTGTAGAAGGGTTACCCATCTATTTTTTGCCAGTTGCAGTAGTCGCTGGTTTTATCATTTGGCGAAGATGTAATCGAACTTCTTCATCCTCTTTTCCTTGGGGAGTGGTAACAAATTTACTATCAGGAGGAGTATTGAACATATTGGGTGTCCATGAATTTGGAGAAGCTGGTGTTACGGATAGTCCAGAATGAGATGCTGATTGTAATGATGAACTGTTATTAGATGTAGTGGCATCAAAAAAATTAACGTGGGCACCTAAACTTGTATGAGGTAATGGTGGGGTAAGTTTTGCTTCTTGTTCAGCGTTTTTTATTAAATTTGCTACCACTTCACAATGTAGAGTTCCTGCACCAGAGGCTTTTTTATATGCATCGGTTTCCTTTATGGTATTAATAGCTGTTGTCAGTAAATCGCTTACAATACTATGTGCTTGTTCTAAATGAGTTTCACTGTAACAATCACCATGCATCGGTAGCTTAAGCTCAGAAAACCACTCTCTAATGAATTGTCGTGGTTTATCGATACTATGAATAATTAAAGAATCAATGGACGGAATTTTCCACTTAGGGTCCTTCATATTAGTAATGAAGTCATTTAGTGGTGGACCTAATTGACGGAGTTCATAATTCTTGTTTTGTCCATATTGCTTCATATGTTGATTAATAATCAGTAGTTGTTCAAAGACCCAGATAGGGTCTCCTGGGAAACCGGCATTCATAAATGCTTCTGTATAAGTTTCTATGAAATCTGCAATAGTTCTTATAATTATGTAGAATTGTATTTTATTCCACCCTTCGTTGGTTATGTGTTGTTCGAGGTAGCTGTCCCTATAATCATCATCAAATTCATAGGACATTTTTCCAGTTTCTATCTCTGTTTTAATTCGCATACCATATACCTCCCTTCCCTTATGGAAATTATCGATTGCTAATATTTTAACATATTAACTCTACTAGATCAGGCTCTAAAAGGAGCCTATTAATGGCAACCTGAGTATCAGGCCAGCCCCATTTGGGATTAACATCTAAAGGAAAGCCCTCTTTGCGTGCTAGATTAATAAAAGCACAGATGTCTTCTTCATTACGTAATATGGTAACAGAGCCATTTGGTAAATGAACGGCATACTCATCATCTTTTTCAAAATTTTACTGGAAAAGGATTGTTCACTTAAAATAGCGCAATTTAAACTCGCTACGGTGGCAACTGATTAATTTAGGATTATATTTATTTCTAAGATAGAATCAACTAGAAAAAGTAGTTAAGTTCCATAATTTTTCTTGGAGCATTGGATCGATAATGCTATGTAACATGTCGTGGAGAACATCAATGTTTGAGCCAATCATTTGCTCAGCGCTTGGATGCGTTAGATTTGTATAAATAGCTTTTTTTATAAATTCTTGTTCTATTTCGCTAGCAGGAAATAATTCAATAAGCTTTGATAAATTGGTTTCTACATTTTTTTTCTTTAAAGTCTCTATATAACTTTGATCATTCTTAAAACTGAGTAAGAGATATGTGATTTGATTAACTACTACATTAGTTAGCTCTTTAGGATCATCTGACAACTCTTTTGATCTTTCTTTAGCGACTTCAGATTTATGGGCGTTTAATGCATAATCAAATATTCCTTGACAGTCTTTATCATCGACAGCCTGAAAAGCTACTTTTTCTTTGATTTGTGTTTGTTTGAATAGATGTACGTTGTGAGTAATACTGACTGTATTTTCACCCACAATAGTTTGCATACTTGTAGTACCTTCTTTTGTACCCACAATATGTTCTCTACCACCGATAAATATAATCGGTCTATTATTTTGTGTGCTGAATGTTTTTAATTGGGATCCCCAAGAGATATTACCGGCCATATTTCGATGTTGCATTACAAATTCATTGAATTTTTCGTCACTAATGTTAGGGCTAGAAGGTGAGAAAAAACTTAATATCGTAGTTGGCTGAGGTAAACGTGGATCTGTTTCGTGTGTTTCACACCCTATGACAGGGATATTATACTTCGCCGCGAGTGTAATAAAAATAAAATCAGCAAAGACTATGAATTTAGATTTATCAAGCAATGTCTGACGTTGACCAATTCTAATCTTACCGGTTTTGGCAATGTCTGCTAGTAGTTTGTTAAAGGAATTAGGTACTCCTTCCAACATAATTGTACAGCCTTGTTCTTTTAAAAGTTTAAATTGTGATATCAGTATTTCACGAATTTGTGAAGCGCCATGGTTTTCTCCAATTAATATCACTTTGGATTTAGGTTCAGACTTATTTGAAGTGGTTAGTATCTCTTTAAGAAAGGCGTGTGTAGTGACTTCATGGGAATCTTTTTTTTCTTCTCTCATATACTACTTACCGCTATTTTTACTTACTTGTAACTTATGATCCCATGAAATTATTAATTTAATATTAAATTATTATATTTTTTTTAAATAAAAATTATAATATATACTGAAACTAAGTGATATATATGAAATTTAAGGCAAGTTTAGGCCGAAGGGCCTGGCTCCGGAACTCTGGTTGCAACCCTGGATTGAATAGCTGATGATCTCTTGTATTACCCTTAGGTTTAACTTTGCGTTAACATGGTTAAATACTGATCAATACAGGTTCCTCATGAATTATTTAATGTCTGACTTTGATTTGGGATAGCCGAAAATTCAATCTGGAGTAACTCCAATTGCTGTGTACGCGTCCCCCACAAAGATTCGAGAGCTATCTTGTCTTGGGTTAAATGAATCCATATACTCTCCAAATTCTCTTCACCCAACTTCGTGGGCTGATTATAATTAGATCTAACAAAAACACCAGCGAAGCTAAGAGGACGCATTTCAGAATTTATCTCTGGGGGTCTCTCCCACTCTAAGGGGCATGGAAAAAACGACCGATCTCGTCGGTAATATTCATTTATCACGTGCGCCGGTAACCATTTTTGTAGACCTATCAACGGCTCTAATTCTTCTAGATAGTTTTTATATTTATCTTTAGATAAATAGAAACCCACCATATTAATCCAATCTTGTAAATTAAAATAGTGGCCATGCTTCGTGCCTTTATCTTCTAGTTCCCGCCACTGTTGCACTTGGAATTCCCTGGGCAAATATTTTTGAATCATTCTCCACATATGACAATCCACCGCCCACAACGCGAGTTGAAAGGCCGTAACCTGCTTAAATTCTCGTCCGGATAAATCCTTTACATCACCGTGATGTAACAGTAAAAAACTTCCCGGTTTAGCTTTCAGCATTTCTTCTGCTTTAACCAGGTTACCTGCTACAACAAATTGCAGCAGTTGATTCAGCGCATTTTGATCTCCGCTTTTTAACTCCGGCTTTGGAGCACACATCAATATCTGGGAATTCCCGGATAATTTCTGTTCGGAGGAAGTAGAGGGTTTTTTATCCTCCTGTTCCGCACGCCATAAAACATCCAATCTGCTGGCTACTTCAGCCGCAGCAGGCCGTTCCTCAGGTTTTTCTTTCAAACAATCCAAAATAATTTTTTTAAATACTTCCGGCGTATTTTGAGGGAAAGATATATCGTCAATCAGAATTTTCTGAGTGATCAGAGACCAAAGCACCTTCCCTAAGGAATACACGTCGGCCGCCTCTGTGGGTATGGATTTGGGTTTCAGCCCAAGCAGTTCCGGCGCCGTTGATACCCTTCCCTTAGGTATTGCTGTCTTACAGGCAAAACTGTTTTTAAAATGGGATACGTCAAAATCTATTATTTTTGCCCGAAAGTCCGAATCTATTAGCACATTGTTGCTTGTTAAATCCAGATGCAAAATACCGAATTGGTGCAGACAGTCTAGACCATGGCTTATGTCCGCGCCGATTTGATAGCGCCTCTTCCAGGTCAACTCTGGGCCCTCCTTTTGGAGAAATTGGACTAAATCTCCGCGAGGCATATACTCCATCACCAATGCATAGTTATTCTCATTCTCTTCAAACACAATCCCCTCCAGCCGCACGAAGTAACTGGCTGGAACGGCAGCCATGATTGTGGCTTCTTTGAGAAACTGGTATTTAGTTTGCTCATTAGATGGATCATATTGTTTGATAGCGACAGCTTTGGACTGACATGTCCCTTGATACACTGTGCAAACGTTTTCTTTTATTTTTTCGTCAAAAATAAGGTCTTTAAAATTAATGGAGTAATTTTGTATCACATGGCAGGGTGGGTTGAATAGGAGTGATTTCAGTTCAGAGGAAGTCGAAGGTTCCTTATCCTCCGGCTCCGCACGCCATAAAGCCTGCAATCTTTTGGCTACTTCAGCCGCAGCGGGTCTTTCATCAGGTTTTTCCTTCACACAATCCAAAATAATGTTTTTAAATGCTTCCAGCGTGTCTTTAGGGATATCTCTATTGTCAATCGGAATTTCCTGAGTAATCAGTTGCAAAAGCACCTTTCCTAAGGAATATACGTCGGCCGCCTCTGTGAGTTTGGGGAGTATTTCCCTCCCATCCCCCTTAACCTCCTTATTGGTAATGGATAAAGGGTTTTTCAAACTGGATTGCTCAAAGTTTCTTATTTTTGCCCGAAAGTGCGAGTCTATTAGCACATTGTCACTTGTTAAATCCCGATGCATAATACTGTGTTGGTGCAGATAGGCTAGGCCCTCACTTATATCCACGCCGATTTGATAGCGCATCTTATAGCTCAGTTTTGGACCCTTCTTTTTGAGAAATTGGACTAAATTTTCGTAACCCCTATCCTCTATCACCAATGCGCAATAGTTATCTCTTTCTTCAAATACAATCCCTATCAGCTGCACAAAGTAATCAACAAAATTGGATGAGAGGGCAGCCATGATTGCGGCTTCTTTGAAAAACGTGTATTTAGCTTGCTCATCACGTGGATCATATCGTTTGATAGCGACAGTTCTGGGCCGATAAATACCTTTAAACATTGTGCTGAAAGCAGTTTTTCCTATTCGTTCACAATAATAAAGGTTTTGAAATTCAATGGGATAATTTTGTTTCATCAGGCGGAATGGGCTGAATACGAGTGTTAATCCTGACAGTTTAGAAGGCTCCTGATACCATAAGGCATGCAATCTTCTGGCTACTTCAGCCGCAGTGGGTCGTTCCTCAGGGTTTTTTTTCAAACATTCTAAAATAATGTTTTTAAATGCTTCCGGCGTGTCTTTAGGGATATCTATATTGTTAATCGGAATTTCCTGAGTGATCAGTTGCAAAAGCACCTTTCCTAAGGAATATACGTCGGCCGCCTCTCTGAGTTTGGAGTGCATTTCCGCCGGGTCTCTCACCATCTCAATCCAGTGTTTTGTCCTAACGATTAAACTGTTGTTAACAATGGAATGCTCAAAGTTCATTATTTTTGCCTGTAAGCCCGCGCCTATTAGCACATTGTTGCTTGTTAAATCCCGATGCAAAATCCCAAATTGGTGCAGACGCTCTAGGCCATGGCTTATATCCGCGGCGATTTGATAGCGCATCTTCCAGGTCAACTTTGGGCCCTCCTTTTTGAGAAATTGGACTAAATTCCCGCGAGGCATAGACTCCATCACCAATGCATAGTTATTCTTTTCAAACACAATCCCCTCCAGCCGCACGAAGTAACTGGGTGGAACGGCAGCCATGATTGTGGCTTCTTTGAGAAACTGGTATTTAGTTTGCTCATTAGATAGATCATATCGTTTGATAGTGACAGGTTCGAACTGATATATCCCTTGATACACTGTGCTAGAAGCGTTTTCTCTTATTATTTCGCCAAAAGTAAGGTCTTTAAAATTAATGGAGTAATTTTCTATCACATGGTCGGGTGGGTTGAATAGGAGTGATTTCAGTTCAGAGGAAGTCGAGGGTTCCTTATCTTCCGGCTCCGCACGCCATAAAGCCTGCAATCTTTCGGCTACTTTAGCCGCAGCGGGTCTTTCATCAGATTTTTCCTTCAAACAATCCAAAATAATGTTTTTAAATGCTTCCGGCGTGTCGTTAGGGATATCTATATTGTCAATCGGAATTTCCTGAGTAATCAGTTGCAAAAGCACCTTTCCTAAGGAATATACGTCGGTTGCCTCTGTGAATTTGGAGTACGTTCCCATTTCCTCTTCCAACTTAATCCCCTTATGTGTAATGACTAAACGTTTATTCAAACTGGATTGCTCAAAGTTTATTATATTTGCCCGAAAGTCCACGTCTATTAGCACATTGTTGCTTGTTAAATCCCGATGCATAATACCGTATTGGTGCAGACGGTCTAGATTCCCGCTTATATCCGCGCCGATTTGATAGCGCATCTTCCAGCTCAGTTTTGGACCCTCCTTTTTGAGAAATTGGACTAAATCCGCGAGATGCCTATATTTCATTATATTCGCGCGATGCCTACATTCCATTACCAATGTATAATAGTCATTTTTTTCAATCTCAATCCCCTTCAGCCGCAAGAAGCTGCCGCGTAAATCGAATGTAGCAGCCATGATTATGGCTTCTTTGAGAAACGTGTATTTAGTTTGCTCATTAGATGGATATTATCGTTTGATAACGACAGTTCTTAACCGATAAATACCTTCATACATTCTGCCGAAAGCAGTTTCTCCTATTTGTTTACCAAAAATAAGGTGTTCAAATTTAATGGGGTAATTTTTTTCCACTCGGCGTAGATTGACTTGGTAGGCTAATTTCATCCGCAAATATGAACTATCTTCCAGGTTAAATTTGTTCAAATTTTTCATCGAGGAAGCCGAGGGTTTCTTACCCTCCGGCTCCGCTTCAGCCGCAGGGGGTCGTTCTGAACCGGCTAGGCCTGGGTATAATTTCATTAGTTGGGATAAACTGTCTTTTTGATTAACTTTGTCCTCTTGAGTGGTTAACAAACCGGGATTATTTTGAAATTTTTTCATCTCTGACTTCCCTTATTCAAATAATTTTTGAAAATTTTTGCGCTCTATGAATATATTTTTTTTCAGTGTAATTAAAACCGATCCCATTCACAAGACAGATAGCAAAGGATGTATTGTACGAAGATTATTTTTTAAAAGCGATTGCCTGATTCAATAATTCAATGACTTAGAATTCGCCGAGAACTGCTGATAACTACGCAGCAATTCCCGCGCTAGCGAATTGCTGGACATTTTAACTTTGCGTTGACATGGTTAAATACTGATCAATACAGGTTCCTCATGAATTATTTAATGTCTGACTTGGATTTGGGATAGCCGAAAATTCAATCTGGAGTAACTCCAATTGCTGTGTACGCGTCCTCCACAAAGATTTGAGAGCTATCTTGTCTTGGGTTAAATGACTCCATATACTCTTCAAATTCTCTTTACCCAACTGCGTGGGCTGATTATAATTAGATCTAACAAAAATACCAGCGAAGCTAAGAGGATGCATTTCAGAATTTATCTCTGGGGGTTTCTCCCACTCTAAGGGGCATGGATAAAACGAACGATCTCGTCGGTAATATTCATTTATCACGTGCGCCGGTAACTCTTTTTCTAGACCTATCATACACTTATAGCATTCATCTGCATCTATTGCTGCATCATTAGATAAATAGAGATCCACTATATCAATCCATTCTTCTTGTAAATTAAAATACTTGCCATGCTCCGTGCCTTTATCTTCTAGTTCCCGCCACTGTTGCACTTGGAATTCCCTGGGCAAATATTTTTGAATCATTCTCCACATATGACAATCCACCGCCCACAACGCGAGTTGAAAGGCCGTAACCTGCTTAAATTCTCGTCCGGATAAATCCTTTACATCACCGTGATGTAACAGTAAAAAACTTCCCGGTTTAGCTTTCAGCATTTCTTCTGCTTTAACCAGGTTACCTGCTACAACAAATTCCAGCAGTTGGTTCAGAGAACCTTGATCTTCCCTTTTTAACTCCGGCTTTGGAGCACACATCAATATCTGGGAATTCCCGGATAATTTCTGTTCGGAGGAAGTAGAGGGTTTTTTATCCTCCTGTTCCGCACGCCATAAAACATCCAATCTGCTGGCTACTTCAGCCGCAGCAGGCCGTTCCTTAGGTTTTTTTTTCAAACAATCCAAAATAATGGTTTTAAATACTTCCGGCGTATTTTGAGGGAAAGATATATCGCCAATCAGAATTTCCTGAGTGATCAGATACCAAAGCAGCTTCCCTAAGCAATACACGTCGGCCGCCTCTGTCGGTTTGGGTATGGGTTTGGGTTTCAGCCTACGCATTTCCGGCGCCGTCCATGCCCATGCACTTTCCTTAAGTATTGCTGTCTTACAGGCAAAACTATTTTTAAAATGGGATACGTCAAAATCTATTATTTTTGCCCGAAAGTCCGAATCTATTAACACATTGTTGCTTGTTAAATCCAGATGCAAAATACCGAATTGGTGCAGACAGTCTAGACCATGGCTTATGTCCGCGCCGATTTGATAGCGCCTCTCCCAGGTCAACTTTGGGCCCTTTTTGAGAAATTGGACTAAATTCCCGCGAGGCATATACTCCATCACCAATGCATAGTTATTCTCTTCAAACACAATCCCCTCCAGCCGCACGAAGTAACTGGCTGGGACGGCAGCCATGATTGTGGCTTCTTTGAGAAACTGGTATTTAGTTTGCTCATTAGATCGATCATATCGTTTGATAGTGACAGGTTCGAACTGATATTTACCTTTATACACCATGCTAAAAACGCTTTTTCCTATTATTTTGCCAAAAGTAAGGTCTTTAAAATTAATGGAGTAATTTTGTATCACATGGCAGGGTGGGTTGAATAGGAGTGATTTCAGTTCAGAGGAAGTCGAAGGTTCCTTATCCTCCGGCTCCGCACGCCATAAAGCCTGCAATCTTTTGGCTACTTCAGCCGCAGCGGGTCTTTCATCAGGTTTTTCCTTCACACAATCCAAAATAATGTTTTTAAATGCTTCCAGCGTGTCTTTAGGGATATCTCTATTGTCAATCGGAATTTCCTGAGTAATCAGTTGCAAAAGCACCTTTCCTAAGGAATATACGTCGGCCGCCTCTGTGAGTTTGGGGAGTATTTCCCTCCCATCCCCCTTAACCTCCTTATTGGTAATGGATAAAGGGTTTTTCAAACTGGATTGCTCAAAGTTTCTTATTTTTGCCCGAAAGTGCGAGTCTATTAGCACATTGTCGCTTGTTAAATCCCGATGTACAATACCGTGTTGGTGCAGATAAGCTAGGCCCTCACTTATATCCACGCCGATTTGATAGCGCATCTTATAGCTCAGTATTGGACCCCTCTTTTCGAGAAATTGGACTAAATTTTCGTAATTCCTATCCTCTATCACCAATGCGCAATAGTCATCCCTTTCTTCAAACACAATCCCTATCAGCCGCACGAAGTAATTAACAAAATTGGATGAGAGGGCAGCCATGATTGTGGCTTCTTTGAGAAACGTGTATTTAGCTTGCTCATTAGATGGATCATATCGTTTGATAGTGACAGTAGTACTGGACCGATAAATACCTTTAAACATTCTGCTGAAAGCAGTTTTTCCTATTAGTCCACAATAATAATCAAGGTATTGAAATTCAATGGGGTAATTTTGTTTCATCTGGCGGAATGGGCTGAATACGAGTGTTAATCCTGACAGTTTAGAAGGCTCCTGATACCATAAGGCATGCAATCTTCTGGCTACTTCAGCCGCAGCGGGTCGTTCCTCAGGTTTTTTTTTCAAACAATCCAAAATAATGTTTTTAAATGCTTCCGGCGTGTCTTTAGGGATATTTATATTGTTAATCGGAATTCCCAGAGTGATCAGTTGCAAAAGCACCTTTCCTAAGGAATATACGTCGGCCGCCTCTCTGAGTTTGGAGTGCATTTCCGTCGGGTCTCTCACCATCTCAATCCAGTGTTTTGTCCTAACGATTAAACTGTTGTTAACAATGGAATGCTCAAAGTTCATTATTTTTGCCTGTAAGCCCGCGCCTATTAGCACATTGTTGCTTGTTAAATCCCGATGCAAAATCCCGAATTGGTGCAGACGGTCTAGACCATAGCTTATATCCGCGCCGATTTGATAGCGCATCTTCCAGGTCAACTTTGGGCCCTCCTTTTTGAGAAATTGGACTAAATTCCCGCGAGGCATAGACTCCATCACCAATGCATAGTTATTCTTATTCTCATTCTCTTCAAACACAATCCCCTCCAGCCGCACGAAGTAATTGGGTGGGACGGCAGCCATGATTGTGGCTTCTTTGAGAAACTGGTATTTAGTTTGCTCATTAGATGGATCATATCGTTTGATAGTGACAGGTTCGAACTGATATATCCCTTGATACACTGTGCTAGAAGCGTTTTCTCTTATTATTTCGCCAAAAGTAAGGTCTTCAAAATTAATGGAGTAATTTTCTATCACATGGTAGGGTGGGTTGAATAGGAGTGATTTCAGTTCAGAGGAAGTCGAGGGTTTCTTATCTTCCGGCTCCGCACGCCATAAAGCCTCCAATCTTTCGGCTACTTCAGCCGCAGCGGGTCTTTCATCAGGTTTTTCCTTCAAACAATCCAAAATAATGTTTTTAAATGCTTCCGGCGTGTCGTTAGGGATATCTATATTGTCAATCGGAATTTCCTGAGTAATCAGTTGCAAAAGCACCTTTCCTAAGGAATATACGTCGGTCGCCTCTGTGAGTTTGGAGTGCGTTCCCATTCGCTCATCCAACGTAATCTCATTATGTGTAATAACTAAACGTTTATTCAAACTGGATTGCTCAAAGTTTATTATATTTGCCCGAAAGTCCACGTCTATTAGCACATTGTTGCTTGTTAAATCCCGATGCATAATACCGTATTGGTGCAGACGGTCTAGATTCCCGCTTATATCCGCGCCGATTTGATAGCGCATCTTCCAGCTCAGTTTTGGACCCTCCTTTTTGAGAAATTGGACTAAATCCGCGAGATGCCTATATTTCATTATATTCGCGCGATGCCTACATTCCATTACCAATGTATAATAGTCATTTTTTTCAATCTCAATCCCCTTCAGCCGCAAGAAGCTGCCGCGTAAATCGAATGTAGCAGCCATGATTATGGCTTCTTTGAGAAACGTGTATTTAGTTTTCTCATTAGATGGATATTGTTTGATAACGACAGGTCTTAACCGATAAATACCTTCATACATTCTGCCGAAAGCTGTTTCTCCTATTTGTTTACCAAAAACAAGTTGTTCAAATTTAATGGGGTAATTTTTTTCCACTCGGCCTAGATGGACTCGGTAGGCTAATCTCATCCGCAAATATGAACTATCTTCCAGGTTAAATTTGTTCTCTTGAGGGTCTAACAAATCGGTACTTTGAAATTTTTTCATCTCTGACTTCCCTTATTCAAATGATTTTTGAAAATTTTTGCGTTCTATCAGTGTAACTAAAGCCGATCCCATTCACAAGACAGATAGCAGTAGTCAGCAAACCTCGCGTAGCGAGATTTGCTGATCTTAGATCTATGTACTCGTATGGCCATTAGAATTTGTAGAATTTGTAGAATTTGGTCGTGTTGGAGGAGTATTACTCAATTTTTTAAAAAGTCTATTCTGGTCTAAGGGTTCATTAATAGATTTATCATCTAATGTTATTGTATGTGGTGTCTGGTCGGTAGAATTTGTATTATTTGATTGTGTTATTTGAAAAAATCTCGGATCAAAGGGTTCATAAGTAGATTTATTATCTAATGTTATTTTATGTGGTGTCTGGCCAATAGAATTTGTATTATTTGATTGTGTTGTTTGAAAAAATCCATACGGATCAGAGGGTTCATTAGTAGATTTATTATCTAATGTTATTTTATGTTTTTTTAAAATTCTATTCTGGTCTAAAGGTTCATTAATAGATTTATTATCTAATGTTATTTTATGTGGGTTTTGAGAAGGTTCCGACATTTTAAAAAGCGATATAATATTGGGAATCTCCTTATTTTTATCAATAGAGACTATTTGATCAATAGAAGCTATTTGATCAATAGAAGTTATTTTATGAATATCTTTTAGATTAACCTTATTTAGTGCTTCCTTTATCTCCTCCGACATCCCGCTGCTAAGCTCGTTTCGGATTTGCGCTAGATTATCCACGCTAAGCTCGCCATCCTCATCAAAATTCTTTTTGATTTGTCTTAGCGCCAGTTCCACAGATTCCGCAGGGTCGTCTCTCAAACAATCGAGAATACGCTCACATTTCTGGCCAAATGCTTTCAGCTCATTGTTTGATTCCTTGCCTTGTGGGAGATTAATTTTGTCGTATTCTGTCAGCAAACACTCAATCGCGTGTTTGATTCGTTTTCTTAACCCCACATAGCCTCCGTCCGCATCCTCTAAGTTTTGCTCTCTTTTTTGTTTTTCAGCTAACTCCTTAACAACTTTGCTAGTTACAACAAAAGATACGATAGCATTAAAAATCGATACAAATATATCAGATGGTGAAATTTTTGAATGCGCAAGGTCCTGTTTGCTTTGATGTATTTTTAGCCAGCTCTGTGTGATTCTAAGTTCAGCCAAGCGGCGATCAATAGCGCGCTTATAGTAACGTGCGCGATTATCAGTTCTGTCTTTGAAGATGGTATTAGCCGCATTTTTAAACTGATCCTCAATATTTTTTAATATACTCCAATAAGCCTCAAATTCTGTACAAGGAAATCCTTTTGGAACAAGCAATTTGTGTTCTTCTAACTGGTTTTCCAAAGATCTTACATAAGTTACGTAGCGGTAGTACGGCGGATAATATGCTAAGTAATGAACACAATCATCTATATTATTCTTACCCTGACGTACACTCTCATCCCGAAGCGCCGCTGCCAATGCTATAGCTCCATCGCTTATTTGTTCACGTTTTTCCATTGCTAATAAATTACCTTTTTCTTCAGATATGAGAGACACCATACCTACAGCTAAATACGATTTAAAAAATTTCAAATCCTCAAAACAGAATTTATTTTTTATTAGCGCAACAATGATGTCTTCATCAGACATTTGGCTAAAATCATTCTTTTTTTCTGAAAAAAAATCATTGTATCCTCGCCACTTTTTGAAGAAAGCAGGAGATCTGGTATGTTGTCTTTCTGATGTAATTTCCAGAATTTCAGATAAGTTTCTTTTGCACCAGTCGATGGTTTTATCCCTTATAGACAATCCAGGGTCTTGAGTTGAATTCTCAAAACCTTTTATTTCAGAATAGAGTGTCTCTAATTCATGTAATTCGGTTTTATCAATAGAGCCTCTTTTAACTTTCTGCCGAGCAGGATTATAAAAAGCATATTCAAGATCAGGTTCTTTAAAGGAAGCATTTATTCTAAAATATATATTGTGGCGTCCAACAATTAGATCATTACGAGATTTAGATGCAGCTTCATCTGACATCCAAAAAATGTTAAGCTCAGATTCTTCTTTAGATATTTCATGTAATATTTTAATCATTTCTCGTATATTACTTTTCATTTTAAGTCCTTCCGTTTTAATGATTGATACTACATACCAGTTTAATCCGGGGAGGATGGAAAATCAATCTTAAGCCTCGTAGCGGGAATTGCTGCTCGTCCAATACAGGAGTCTGAACAGGGGTAGAGTACCCATCTTGTTGTTGTCCGCTGGCGGGGTTCATGTTCAACACCGAACATGCAGCCCATGCAACAGTGAGTAAGCAAAAATAGAAATAAAACGTGGAAAGCATGCTTCCCACGCTTTAAAGTTAAAAAGTCATACCTAAAATAGGAATTTGGTCATTGGTTCTATCCAGAAACGCTTTGGCATTTTCAATTATAGTATGGTACTTAATAGAACTTTCAGGAGGGTTTGGTATCCAAATTTTCACAGAAAAATGTGAAATATCTAATCCCATTTTCTCGAGGTCTTGTAGAAACCCTCTAAGATGAATGGCTCTAGTGCCATAATGCCCGGTCGTGTTTTCAATCACCCACGTTTTTGATTGTTCATCATAAGTAAAAGATCCAGCAAAACGTACCATTAAGCCGTTAGATAATGAGGAGTGATTTAAACCTAAAAGTGCAGAAGTTTTATCAGTAGTTAATTTTATTTCTTGTCCATTAACTAATACTAAAGGTCGTATGTCTCCTGCTATTGATCTAATCTTTGGCGTAAAATATACGTGGCCATTTTGTAACATAACAACACAATTAACATCTTCTTTTTTAATGGCTTCTATTTTTCCACATGTTATGAAGTTCTTAGTCTTATTAGTCTCTTTTATATCTAATTCATATTTTGATAAATTGTCTCCCGACAAATATTTTACTACTTGAACTTTCGAATTGCATAAAGCTTCTAATATTTGTTCCCTAGATAAAGATCTTGCTAATTGCTCCTTTTCCGGTTTTGTTAATTTTTCCTCCTTACTATAAGTTTCAGTAACATATTCCATGAATTTATTATAATCATTCCTATATAAAGCAAGCCGATTGCCTTCCTTATCAGTTAGACCATTCAGAAATGATAAACTAAATGGTTCAGGTATATATTCAGGTTTGAGATACTCTCTATTTAATTTCTGAATAAATAAACCCGCAAAGAACTTTTGAGCAATTTTCGATTCCTTTATTTTTTTATTCTGCATATTGAGTGATGTTTGTTCTTTTGGATCACTGTTTATTCGATTTTCTTTTTGCATTATCTACCCCTTTATAATTTAGAAAAAATATAAAGATAGTATGTGCAAAATATTAAGAAAATCTTAGATAACAGCTAATTTTTTTTTTATAGTCATCGTGGAACTTGTTTCATCCAGCATGGTTTTAATTATTTTTAAAACGTTCTTTTCCCATATGGAACTTTTACTGGCTAGAAGTACAGAACTATTTGCACCTTGACGCGGATGTAACCCGGAAACAAATGCAAACATTTGCCTTTTTAAGTAGATGGATTTGAGAATTTTTTCGACATCAGTTTTTTTATTCTCTTGCGCGTAATCCAAGGCACTTTGTTGAAAAACATCTAAATAATCGATATTGGCGTTATTTTTAATTAAAAATTGAACTATTGTAGTATAACCCTTCTTAGCAGCAATCGTGAGAGCAGATATCCCACGCAAATTTCTTTGATTGATTTTTGCCTTCCTGTTTACCAAAAGTTCTACGACTTCTAAACTTCCTAAATCCACAGCTTTTGCCAAAGGAGATAAGTGGTAGACGTTATTTTGATTATTGATATCTCCTTTATGATCAAGGAGAAGATTAATTGACTTCGTGTTTTTTTCTTTTACCGCATAAAACAAAGCATCAGCATGGAACATATCGCTGAGATGTACGTCCGTCTTAGCTTCTAATAAGCGCTTAACAATACCGGGAGTGGGTACAGCATGGACTAAAGGAGGTGTAAGATATTTTCCTCGTTGATTAACATCCGCTTTTTTTTCAATTAAAGAGTTTACTTCGTTTTCGTTTGCGTCTTGGATGACTTGAATTAACTCCGTATCTTCATATGTTCCTTTTTTGCGCATAAAAAACTCCAAAAATAATCTTTGAGAAAAGTATAACCAGTTTTCAATTCGGTTACTAGGAGTAGGGCGCTATCTCAGGCTAAAAAATGCATCTTTTCTTAGGTAGATAAATTTTGTATCATGGGGGATTTTAAAACCAAGGAATCTTA
Organism: uncultured Pseudomonadota bacterium; assembly: GCA_963795715.1. Classification (GTDB taxonomy): domain Bacteria; phylum Pseudomonadota; class Gammaproteobacteria; order Coxiellales; family Coxiellaceae; genus JAFEDN01. Next base: position 295,885 of record CAWCIY010000003.1, on the reverse strand, counting down.
TGTCTTCAGACAAAAACCATCATTCGGGTGGATATTATTTACCTAATCCCAGTTATTGGCCGATTATTGGCTCTATTGCTATTTTTTGCCTGCTGGTAGGTGCGGCCAATTGGCTGCACGGGAATACCATCGGACCTATTTTGTTTATTATCGGAGCTATTGTCTTAGCCATTATGCTATTTGGCTGGTTTGGCACAGTGATTCGTGAAACTCGCGCCGGTTTGTTGCAAAACCCGCAAGTCGATCGTTCTTTCCGTTGGGGCATGGTGTGGTTTATTTTTAGTGAGATCATGTTCTTCGCAGCTTTCTTTGGAGCCTTGTTTTATACTCGTGTACTCTCCGTTCCTTGGCTGGGCGGAGAAGGCAGCAATGCCGCAGCAATGACTCATTTGTTACTGTGGCCACAATTTACACATGCCTGGCCACTCTATCAAACGCCTAATCCATCTCTATTCCCGGGTCCTCAAGAAGTGATGAAAGCCTGGGGTATCCCAGCTATAAACACCGCCATTTTATTGTCTAGCGGCGTCACTATCACCATTGCCCATTGGGGAGTGCTAAAAAATCGCCGTGTGCAAATGATTTTGGCCCAAGTTGCCACTATCGCGTTGGGAGTTGCCTTCTTATGCCTGCAAGCCCACGAATATTTGGAAGCTTATAGCCTTTTAGATTTAAAATTGTCCGCAGGCATTTACGGAACCACTTTTTTCATGTTGACCGGTTTTCACGGACTACATGTGACTATCGGCACCATCATGCTAATCGTAATACTGTGGCGCATGATTAAAGGGGATTTTAATAGCCAGGAACATTTTGGATTTGAGGCCGCTTCTTGGTATTGGCATTTTGTGGACGTAGTTTGGTTAGGTTTGTTTATTTTTGTTTATTGGTTATAATTTAGCTAACACCATGGGGGTGTATCCAGCCTAAGCCATAAGCTAAAAATAAAAACCCAAATAACAGCACCGATATACCGATTCGCCAAGTAAGCGCAGTCACCATGTGCAAGGCGTCTTTACGGTACAGTAAATAATAAAGAGCGCTGATTAAACAATAGAAAATGACTAATAAAACGACCACGACACATATTTTTAAAAACATGCGCATTTTCCTCCGTTTTGGCCATTGGGAATTCGTTCCCGGTTTAATACCCACATTGGCAGTGTTGATTTTAACGCCGCTGCTGTTGTCTTTAGGGTTCTGGCAACTCAACCGCGCAGTAATCAAACAACAGCTGCTGGATCAGTTTAGCCAGCGATCAAAGCAGCTACCTCAATCCCTTGCCGAACACGAACCTGCTTATACGCCGGTTAAAGTATCTGGCAATTATGACAATGCTCACGCTATATTACTGGATAATCGCATCATAAACCACCAATTAGGCTACGATGTCATTATCCCGTTTATTCCAGAAGACGATAAATCAGTTCTTTTATTGAACCTAGGTTGGGTTCCTAAGTCTAGATGCGAATCTTCTCAGACTTGTAAAAATATTTTGAATGACCTTCCTAAGGGTAAGGCTGAAATCACTGGTTTGGCCTTTACACCTGAACATAATTTAGTGTTGGCGCACCCTAAATCCGCTCTGCAATGGCCTTTAATCATCGAAGATATCCGTTTTGATGAGTTAAGCCGGCTTTTAAATAGACCGTTGTATTCTTTTACTTTATTATTGCCTGGAGGCAATGGTTATATTTCTCACTGGGATATCGTCACAACCATGACTCCGGCCAGGCATCGCGGTTATGCCGTGCAATGGTTTGCATTAGCATTGACCTTGCTGATTCTGTATTTCAAGTTAAACCTACGGAGAATCTGCTAATGATGAAGACCCAAAAAAATGGTTGGCGAATTTTTTTAATCATCGGTTTACTTTTTTTAATTCCTCTGCTTTTGGCAGTGTGGTTTTATACCCATAAAACATGGTTGCCCAGCCGGTCTCTAAATCACGGTCAACTCATCAATCCACCGCCTTCTTTAGAGCAATTATCAATTAATCCACGAGCCTTACAACACCGGTGGGCGATTTTATACATACATACGCCATCCTGTGATTCAATTTGTCAAAAGGATTTGTATAATATACGGCAAATCCAACGGGCTCTAGGTAAGGATACAAATAGATTACAAAGAGTATTTGTGACTTTGCAGCCGGGAACAGTGGATGCGCAGTTACAAAAAGAATTGATGGAAAGTCAAACTCTTTATTGGCGTATAGACCCTACTCAGTTTGCTAAAGTTTTGGGACAAACTAAAACGTTTTACGTGGTAGATCCTTTGGGTAACATTGTTTTAAGTTATGCTACGGACAGCAATCCGGAGTGGATATTAGATGATTTAAAATATTTAATGGGGGTATCAAGCATTGGTTAATTATCATCGTTTAGCAAAATTCGCTTTAATTTTAGCTGTCTTAGTGATTATGCTGGGGGCATATACCCGGCTAACTGACGCTGGATTAGGTTGTCCCGACTGGCCAGGCTGTTACGGCAGAATGGTTCTTCCTCAATCAGGGCCAAAGTTAGTGGATGCTCAACACACTTATCCAGACCAACCTATCGTGGCTCATAAAGCTTGGACTGAAATGGTGCACCGCTATGTCGCTGGTACTTTAGGTCTTTTAATTATTATTTTAGCGATTTGGGCGGTTATTAATTACCGTCGCGGTTTGCCGCAACCCATGGTTACACCTTTTTTACTGGTGGGTATGCTTATTTTTCAAGCTATCCTGGGAATGTGGACTGTGACCTTAAAGCTTTTGCCGCTGGTGGTGACTGGTCATTTGTTAGGAGGTATGGCGATCGCCGCTTTATTGAGCTGGCTGACTGCCGCTACCGCACCGCGCTTGTCATCCCGCGACTTGATCGCGGGATCTACGATGACTGGCACAGTGCCTAATTCCTTAGATCCCGCGATCAAGTCGCGGGATGACGTTGTTAATATCATGAAACTAGTCCTGATTTTGGGTTTGATTATATTAATAGTTCAGCTATTTTTAGGCGCCTGGACCAGTACCAATTATGCTGCTTTAGCTTGCGGCACTGATTTCCCTAGCTGTCATACTACTCTTTGGCCGCAAATGGATTGGGTTAAAGCTTTTAATATCTTCAGCCCGATAGGTCCTAATTACGAAGGTGGACGTTTGGAAATGATGGCCCGAGTCACCATCCAAATGATGCATCGTTATTGGGCTTTCGTTACTTTCATATATTTACTGTTGTCTTGTTTATTTCTTCTATTTTCTAAATTCGATGCCCGGTTGCGGCCTTGGGTGATTTGGTTGCTGATTTTGCTTGGCCTACAAATCGCATTGGGAATCATCAATGTCGTAAAATTGTTGCCATTAGCGGTAGCGGTTGCTCACAATGGTGTGGCAGTGTTGCTACTGGTAACCCTGGTGTTTTTGATACAAAGATTTAGAGTGATTTATGCGACTTCAGTGGCGTGATTATCTAGAGCTTTGTAAGCCGAGAGTGGTTGCTTCCATGACATTTACCGCCATTGTGGCGATGTTTTTGGCTGCGCCTCCGGGAACGCTTTCGTGGCAGATTCTATTTTATGGCAGCTTGGGGATTACTTTAGCGGCTTGCGCCGGAGGGGTAGTTAATCAACTGCTAGACCGGCATATAGATGCAATCATGGCAAGAACCAGAGGGCGTCCTGTGGCTGCAGGCCGTATCGAACCATGGCAGGGATGGATATGGGCCGGTTTGCTTTTGACGGCAAGCATGATCGTACTCATTGCCCGGGTGAATTGGATGGCAGCCATATTGAGTTTTTTGGCCATGGTCGGGTATGCCGGAATTTACACTTTATTTTTAAAGAGAGCGACGCCACAGAATATCGTAATTGGCGGTTTGGCCGGAGCCATGCCGCCGCTCTTAGGTTGGACGGCGGTAACCGGTCACATCGAAGGACCCGGCTTGCTTCTGGTATTGATTATTTATACCTGGACGCCGCCTCATTTTTGGGCTTTGTCTATTCACCGTCACGCGGATTATGCCAAAGCCAACATTCCCATGCTACCGGTTACCCACGGTATCCCTTTAACTCGCCTATGTATTTTGCTTTATACCCTGCTTTTGATTGCGGTCAGTTATTTTCCTTTCATTATCAATTTTGCTGGAGTGAGTTATTGCCTGGGCGTCAGCATCTTAAACCTGATTTTTATATATTACGCGGTGGCGGTTTACTTGAATAAATCGCCGCGTTATCCGTACGCTTTGTTTAAATATTCTATAATATATTTGATGGCATTATTCACTCTTTTATTATTGGACCATTTTATCTCATGACTACAATGACTGTACACGCTTTAGTGAGTGGTAAAGTTCAAGGAGTTTATTTTCGTGATCATGCCCGCAGACGCGCACAGGCTTTGCTGTTGTCTGGCTGGATAAAAAATTTACCCGATGGCAGGGTAGAAGCTTTGTTCAGCGGAGAAAAAGAGGCAGTGAAGCATATGGTTGATTGGCTTTGGCAAGGGCCAGCTGCGGCTAAAGTCAGTGATGTTCACTGGGAGGAAATTTCCCAGCAAACGTTCACTGATTTTGTTATCCTTCACGGAGATTAGGTTTTAGAAACTCATTTTCCATTCTTGAGGGTTGGTGCTGGAACTACTAACGGTATGTTCACAGCGAGATACAGCTTCCTTAGCTTCGCTGCGGGTTTCGTACCAGCCGAATTTCTTATAGCTGCGCGAACAAGAGTATTTTTCCATGTGACAATCTTTATAAACGACCACATCCATTTCGCGGGATACCCTAATATCACGACAATTTCCAAAAGGTCCGCAACGCCGTACCCAGTGGGTTCGTGCTATGTGCCGAGTTGTCGGCATATAACAAACCTTATAACCAGCAGGCTCCGTTTTTTTGGTTTTAACCACAGTAACTTTAGTCGTTTTATTAGGCATGGTTGTAGTTTTGGTTACAGTGGTTGTTACCGGAGCTGGGGTAACGGTTGTTGTTGTCGTTGGAGTTGTTGTTTGTGGTGCGGGTGTTGTTGCCGGTGCAGGTGTGGTGCTAGGAGCTGTTGCTGCTGGCGCCGGAGCCGCCGGAGTGGTTTGTCCAAAAGCCACAGCACTCAATAACACTGCTGCAGCGCTAACCGCTGTTAATTTTATTAATTTTTTCATAAACTTATCCCCTATAGGTTAATGCGGATTACCGCTTATACAAAGTTTAGCAGTTTTATACGGATTTGTCTTTCCTTGAATTTTAATGATGTCATGGTTAAAATTAAAGGGATTATGAAATCTCCGTATTCAGCAATTCCCGGTGAGTTTTAACTATTTGATTTAATAAAATAAATCACCTTACCTCTCAATACATTGACCGTAACATTGCGGGTTTTTTTGTCGTGAAGAGATCCAGTTCAAACTTTGTCTAAATCCCCCCAATTTTGATAACGAGCAAGTGTTATGTTATGTTACGTTATTGTATTTAGTGTGTTTTAATGGAATTTAAATAATAAGAGGTGAATTATGATAAGATCTTGGCACGTTGAAAATAGATTAGATGAGTTGAGTATCCTACCAAAGGCATTGAATCAAGTAATTGGGAATTATGTGGGTGAATATGTTGCATTTGCCGACTTAAAGAGCTGGATAAAAAAGTTAGAACCTCAATTTGACAAATTTCGCGAGGATGTTAAACCTCCTAATCGCAATCTTGATAAGTTTGTCTATAGTTTTCTGTATATATTTACCGAGTTTGAGCAATTTAGACAAGAGGAATTAGAGAAAGGCTTGAGCCAAGAGAGGAAAGAAGAATTTAAACTTAGAATTGAAGATGGCTTTACACATCGTAATCCTTTTGTCCGTGCAGCAGAGTTCGTCGGAAGTGGTTACATTATTGACCCAGCTGCTTGGCTACCTAAATCGAAATCGATGATAACTAAGATAAATGTATTGGACTTATTAACACACATGAAACCTTATTGCTCACCGTCTCAATATTCATGCTTGCAGGAATTAGTCGAAGGGTTTATAAGTATTCAGCATGATGCCTTCCCGTTCATTAAATTAAGCCCGCTGGAAATGAAATACTTGGATACCTATACCATGGCAACATCAACGTCAAAAAAGCCCTACGGTTTTCAAGAGATTAAAGATTCAAATCAATTAAAAACTGGGCTGGATCAATTATTACTAACTGATTTAATAAAAGTATCTAAAACTCAAGAATCAATTGCCATGGTTATACCAGCAAATCAGGTTGGACACTATGGGGTTTATGTAAAAGAAGCCGTAATGCAAGCTTTTGCTATGAAATTATTACCACTAGAAGCATTTCACATATGTAGTCTCTCTTTTTTAAGATTGGTAGCGGAGCCAAACTCTGTAGATCCTGCGAAATATGAGTCTGAGTGGTCTAAAAAATTAGCTATACGTCAAAAACAATTAGAGAAGCATATTCCATCGGGGGGCTCACTCAAGATAGTGGGAATGGATGGGTTCTATTTTAATGGTTATAGAATATGGGGCACCGAAGGTACTGTCAAACATCTGCAGAATCGAATTAAAAATAAAAAGAATGATAATTATAATCCCTATCAGGAAGCTATCTCCACGCTAATAGTGAATATAACTAAAGAATTGCAAAGTAAATGTAATGAAGGCAATTTGCAAGCACCGGAAATTCTGGAGAATTGGGTATCAACAATCAACATACGTAGGCTTTATCCGGCTACTGACGTAGAAAGTGGTTTAAACTTTTTTATAAAATTGAAGGAAGAGTGGTTATCTAAAATTAACAAGAATGTTAAATGGCTAGGTGGCATAATAAAAGAGATAAACAAATTAGAATCTTGTTTCAATGAGATTAAGGAGGAATTAAATAGCAATAAAATTGTATGCAGTCTGTAGTTATAACAGCTTCATTTCACTCACTCCTGAGCATCTCAGGAGTGATGTGCCTTCACATAGACATTGTGATCCCGCGATCAAAAGTAGAACCGCTATGGAAAGGCAGCACACAAACAAATTGAAAGAGAGTGAAGGGAACATATTAAAGAAAAATTTCGGCAAGATTTTCGTAGACTGGCACATCCTTTAAATCATTAGATGTGACTAATTTTCCTGATCTTACTAAAGTCGCGCGACAGTGCACAGCATGAGCGGCTTGAATATCCCGTAAACTATCGCCGATTAACCAGCCTTCGGTAGCTAAATCTGCACCAAAATCTTTAGCGATTTGTTGCAACATGCCCGGGTTAGGTTTACGGCAGGAGCATAGGTCTTCACTTCGATGCGGGCAAAAGTAAACCCCGTCCAAATGACCGCCGGCTTTTGCCAGTTCTGTTTGCATTTTGTGATGAATTGCTAATAACTGCGCTGCGGAATAATATCCGCGAGCGATGCCGGATTGATTAGTCGCCACTACCACTGTATGGCCGGCGCGGTTGATTGCAGCGATTGCTTCAAGGCTGCCTGCTATTGCCCGCCATTCTTGCGGAGATTTTATAAAATCAACGGAATCCTCATTAATCACACCGTCGCGATCTAAAATAATCAGCATACTAAGCCTAAAAAACTTCAGTTAGTCCGTAAATAGTTAGAGCGATAGCAACCAGAATTTCTATAATCAACAAAATTCGTCCACCCCAAACTTGGTAGTGGCTGGGGATTTTTTTGATATATCGTCCAGACCAAGCCATTAACCCAGGCAATAACATTAATAAAAGTACGCAAATAACTCCGGCGTAGGCTAAGGCTTTCACGAAGACATCCGGCCAAAACAATACAATCAAAAGTGGCGGCAAAATAGTTGCCAAGGTGATTTGCCAACGGCCTTTTTGAGTTTGTTTATTGATTTTAAGTCCGTCCGCCAAAAAATCCCATAAACACAACGCCACACCTAAAAATGACGTGGTGATGCAAATGATCGTAAAAATATGCGCAGCGGAACTCAGGGTATTGGATTGAGTACTGCTTAATGCCGAAGTTAAATCACTCACTGCGTGAGGCGAGTGGGCCATTTGCATCAAAAAATCTCGATTAATGCTGCCTTGTACCACAAAATCCCATAGTAAATAACAAACCAGGGGAACGAGGCTGCCAATGCCGATCGCCAGTCTGAGCGCTTTTACATTGCTGTTAAAATAAGTTCGCAGGCTGGGAATGATGGTGGCAAAACCGAATGAAGTAATCACCACCATCACCGCGCCGCTGAGTAAGCGGACTTGTCCTTGATATAATTTTGGTAAAGCTACATGTGAAGCAACCATGACGATCAACAATAAATAGGCGGCCATTTTAGCAGTCATTAACACTCGGTTGGCGCGGTCGACAGTACGAATTCCGCAATGAACTAGGGTTCCGAAAATAAGCACAAAGATCACTCCCCCCAGCCACTGAGGAATGGATAAATGCAAAGCTTTGCTGATTTGAGTGACTAAATCAGCACCTCCGGCAATATAAGCTGACAGCAGCGCGTAAAGCAGGAGCAAATAAATAATCCAAGTAACTACTTTGCCGCCTTTGCCCAAAGTGGCTTCCGCCATAGAAACCATATTAGAGTGTTCCGGCAGCCTCAGGTTGACTTCTAAAATAAAGAAAGCGCCAAAGGTCATGACTAACCAGGCTGCGATAAACAGCCCAATTGAGTTCACAAATCCCCCTCCGGCAGTCGCCATGGGTAGCGCCAATAATCCACCGCCGATGGAAGTACCAATAATCAGCAAAATTCCGCCGATGATTTTACTAATCAATTGAGTAGTTACCACTTTGTTATCAGTTGGCAACTCAGTTACTTGCTGCATGATACCTCTCAATACATTGACCGTAACATTGCGGGTTTTTTTAATACACGACAAAAATTCACTTCATATTCCCTCTCCCCGTACTCGGGGAGAGGGTTAGGGTGAGGGGTTTTCCAAGGCCCTCACCCCAGCCCTCTCCCCAAGGGGAGAGGGAGCAGAGAGAAAGTTTTTTGTCGTGTACAGAGTTCCACGCCATATAACGATTGTTTTTAATTTCCAACAGATTTATAATCTCTAGCGAGACATGCAGATGGATGAAACATCTGCACATCTCTGACCACTAACAAAAGGTCTTGTTAAATGGCTGATACCATACTAACCGATTATTCATTTCTTTTGAATCCCATCTTCATGGGAATAAGTTCCTTTTTGATCAACACGCATGGCAATCGCATTGAATTTCTCTTCTCCCTATTTCAAATTTAGAAGTCTTTCTATCTCTTGATTTATCAGTCTTTTTTCTTTATAAAATAGTGAGTTTTATACTAGGAAAGGAGTGCCTGATGAAATTGGAAAATACTTTTCTCGAACATTTTTCAGATCTCAAAGACCCTCGATTAAAGTCCCATCGTAATTTTAAATACAATCTGACTGACATTTTAGTGATCACTGTTCTCGCCACGATCTGTGGGGCTGACAATTGGGTAGAAATTTATAAATTTGGTTTAGCGAAAGAATCCTGGTTAAAAACATTTTTGGAATTACCGAGTGGGATTCCCTCGCCGGATACATTCGCTCATGTATTTGCTCGCTTGGACCCGGTGGCCTTTGAGAGAGGTTTTGCCCAATGGATAGCCTCTTTAAGCATTGATTTAAAGCAGGAAATCATTGCCCTGGATGGTAAAACAGTGAGAGGGTCCGGAAATAAAAGGCAGGGACATCCCGCCATTCACCTGGTCAGTGCCTGGGCTACTCGAAATCGGATGATGTTAGCGCAAGTCAAAACCGCTGCCAAATCCAATGAAATTACCGCCATCCCCCAAGTACTGGAAATGATTGATGTCACAGGGGCTACCGTCACCATTGATGCGATGGGTTGTCAGACCAAAATTGCCAGACAGATTATTAGGCAGGGAGCGAATTATGTTCTTTCACTCAAGGAAAATCAGCCGACGTTGTATCAAGCCGTCTGTGCCATTTTTGCTTTAGCCGAAGGTGGAGAAAAGAAATATAAAAATATGTTACACTTACGTAAAGTAGAGAAACTTCACAACCATGGCCGAATCGAAACACGGCGCTATACATTGATATCTGCCCGGAAAGAAGCGGGTTTTAGCGTCCGATTTCCGGGTTTAAAAGGGATAGGGAAAGTGGATATTACCCGAACTACCAATAATCAAGTGGAATATTCCACCCGCTATTTTGTCACCAGTTTAAACTACGAGCAGATCAATACTTTTGTGAAAGCGGTTCGTCAACATTGGCAAATCGAAGTAGACTTACACTGGTCTCTAGACGTGAGTTTCCGCGAAGACTTGAATCAATCTCGTATTGGGCATTCCGCTGAAAATTTAGCGCTGGTGAGACGGATAGCACTGAATCTTCTTAAACAAGAATCAACTCATCAACATGGCATCAGCTGTCGTCGCAAAACCGCTGGGTGGGATCACCAATATTTACTCAAAGTGCTCACAGCTGATCAACGTTTTAAATAAAAATTCAACAAACTTCGAAGTGTATTCTTGAACCCCTGACCGTTACTTTGTAGTCAGCGAGTAGTGAATTTTTAAAGGGTGGACTTCTCTACCTATTCAGCATATTCATATCAGAAAAAACTACTTACAATCAGACTCTTTCAGTTATTACCTCGGATAAAATTATTTCGGCACAGGATATTAAAGAATTTTTTTCAAGGTTTGTTTCAATGCGATTGCCATGGATCAACACGAAGTGCAGTGCATTTTTGCTATGCGCTTGATGGCTTGCATTTTTGCAAAGCTCGTTCAAAGAGAACCATTCATAGAAATGATTTCGTGAAGTTGGGGGCAGCTCATGCGCCGACTGGCTTCTTGCTGCCCCTTTGCACCCGCCGGTCGGTGTGTGGTCACCTGACATGGCAACTGAGAGACGCTTGTTTTTTTGACTACTATCGAAAAAACTCGCGAGTAATTTTGACTGCAGTCAAAAAAGATAGTAATATTGAGTCATGCGGACACGGTATCTAATTCCTCAAGTTAAGAAAGATTTACTTCGAAAAATGGTTTTTATTGGTGGACCACGCCAAGTAGGGAAAACTACTCTGGCCAAAAGCCTACTATTTGACGAAAAAGGATATTTAAATTGGGATGTCCCTGAGCAGCGCGAGCGTATTTTAAAGCGCGAGTTGCCAGTCACTCGTTTGTGGGTTTTTGACGAAATTCATAAATACCGGTTATGGCGTAATTTTTTAAAAGGAGTTTATGATGCTAAACCTGCTCATCAACAAATCTTGGTTACCGGCAGCGCCCGTTTAGATTATTACCGATTTTCAGGTGATTCTTTACAAGGGCGTTACCATTATTTGCGCATGCATCCGCTCTCTCTCGCGGAATTAAAATCGCAAAGTCAACATGACTTATTGGATCTATTAAAACTGGGTGGGTTTCCAGAACCTTTTTTTTCGAGTTCCAGTATTGAAGCGAAACGTTGGTCCCGTGAGTATCGTAATCGATTAATTAATGAAGATTTAGTTCAGTTAGAAAGAGTACATGATTTAGGAACAATTGAATTATTAGCAATGCGGCTTCCAGACTTAGTGGGTGCGCCACTTTCCATCAATGCCTTACGGGAAGATTTGCAAGTGAGTCACAAAGCGGTAGCCACTTGGCTGCAAATTTTAGAACGGCTTTATGCTATTTTCCGCATTTCACCTTTTGGTTCACCTAAAATTCGTGCGGTGAAAAAAGAACAAAAACACTATCAATTTGATTGGACTTTAGTAACGGATGAAGCTTTGCGGTTTGAAAATTTAGTGGCTTCAGCTTTATTAAAATGGTGTCATTATCAGCAAGATGCATTGGGCGAAGAAATTGATTTACGTTACTTTCGAGATGTTGACAAAAGAGAAGTAGATTTTGTAGTGGTCAATGGAAAAAAACCAATTACATTTATTGAATGTAAATGGAATGATACTGTTATTTCTGATTCATTAAAATATATGAAACTTCGTTTTCCTGAGTGCGAGGCGTGGCAGATTTCAGCTGTTGGAAAAAAAAATTATGTGAGTGACTTAGGTATCCGAGTGTGTCCTGCGTATGAATTTTTGAGCAATTTGATCTAGCTTGATCGATTAAGGAAAATTTTTTTTAGTAATAATATGTGATAACAACCCAGAAGCAATACTGCCATCGATGGCCATGGCCCATTTTTGGAAATCTGAGCTAAAGTGAGGACTACGTGCAATGAAGGATTTGAAAGATCGACAACGAATCTTGGAGAAATTGAAAAAAAACATCGGGAAACAAAGCAACCCTAAAAAATTAATCACTAATCAAGGTGCAAAAAAATTTGTTAGCGTAAATGATGAGGAAACAGTAACTTTAGATGAAGATAAAATTGAAATGGCTGCGCAATGGGATGGCTTGCATGGTATTATCACGAACATTCGTGATGAGGCTATTTATAGAGATAAAAGGACTAAAGACCGCTACCGGGTGCCGGGAACCTACTCCAACAATGCCAGAAAAATATACAAAGCCTTTGAGTTAGAACGCTCTCTGGATGCCAGTATTTACATACAATAACTCAAAATAATGTAGTGCCTAAAATTTTTAACCTCTTGTTTTATAAAAATAAATTTATTTTATTACTCAAATTTATTGCGAAGTCAGGTGCTCTGGTTGCATATCACGAAAAAAAATCCTAATATTATACATAAAACAATGCCAAGGAGAGTATCCTATGAAAATAATCAATAAATTGTTAATATTAACTTCATTGATCGGCTTTTATGGGTTAGCTCAGGCAAGTTGTGGGGACCCTACATCACAATTAACGGTTAATAATAATAGCGGACATTATATTGCGGTACGGGTAGATGTCGATTGCGCTTGTTCGGGCGGCAATGCCTCTGGAGGTCAGACAATAACGAGACATTCTGGCGGTGTACTTAACTTTTGGAATAGTTCCAACAACGATTTGTCCTGTTTGGCTAAAAACCCATATGCATGGCATACTGTTTCTATTTGTAACGATGATGACTGTATACACACCACTGACATACTCAAACTGGAATGGTATTATAATCAATTTAATTCAATACAATGGGGAATCAAGTCCCAAAACCCAGGTTCAGGTTTTGAGGGTAAATTTACGACAACGAATCAAAACCATCAGGGAACACTGACAATTAGTCCTAAGTCGCAATGACGAAAGAACAAAATCCAAATATAAAAATGAACATAAAAAGTGTTGTCAAAAATAAGGTAATGTCTTTGAATCTTCTGATTCTAGCGTCTTTGGGATCTTCTTTCTGAGAAGAATTAATACTGACACCCATTCCGGAATTAACAAGACTTCCAATGTCTACTGTCTGGGACATTTTAAAGGTTCACAATCTCTTTTAAAACTTGATCATCTTTGCCTAGTATGCCGATTTTATGACCTTCTTTTTTTTCTTCCATAATTAAATTTAACAAAACAATGGATTTTTTGCCCAATTTAATGATGACAGCTAAGAAGAAATGGTGGGTGGGCAGACCATTGAGTTTAAGAATCCATTTGGGAGCTTATTTATTACAACAACTTTTTAATAAGACTGATCGTCAAACTGAGTACAGTATAAAGGATAATGCGGCTTATCAATTATTTTGTGGGAAAGAGGTTGTGAAGAAATGGAGCTGTCCTGACCATACTAAAATTGAAGAATTTCGTTCTCGCCTTTCAGCGGGGACACAACAGCAATTGGCGAACCAATTGACGCGGATTGCCACTCAACTGGGTTTTTCAAAAGCAGAACAACTCGACATTGACTCAACGATTCAGGAAGCGAATATCAGTTATCCTTCGGATGTTAATTTATTGGGAAAATTAACAGCAAAAGTAAAGAAAGTTCGTGATTATTTGATGACCCACGCCAAGCAATTATGCCCAGGGTTAGCTGAAGTGGATTTAAAAAAAGTGAAATCTCAAATGAGGGAGTATTTTTTTAATAAACCGAATAACACCCAAGAAAAACAATCATTACAACGGAAACTATGGCATACAGTTTATGCTGAAGTCAAACAGACATTAAGATTTTGTCAGAATTTTGAAGAAAGCTCGGCTAAATTGAATCTTCCTTGGAATATTTGCACTGCTATTTCACAAATCAAAGAACATGGGAAAAAATATTTATTGGATGCTTCTCATTTTATCAGAAAAGGAGCACTAAAATCAGGTAAAATACTCGCTTTTCATGCGAAGGCAGTATCCTGTTTTAATAAAAATAAATTAGATCGCCGGTTACAATTTGGCAGGAATTTTCAATTAGGGAGAGTGAATGGAAACTTTTTTATTGTGGGTCGTTGTGAAACAGTGCGACAAGAAGACAAAAAGTCAATTCATTCAATGATAAGATTACATCAAGAATTATTTTCTGGAATCACATTGGAATCTGTGACAGCCGATAAAGGTTACTATTCTAAAGCAAATGAAAAAGCTTTAAAGGCTATCGATGTTAAGGAATTAGGTTTACAAAAACCTGGGCGTAAAAAAACGAGCACCGATACGGGTGTTTCAGAAAAATTAGTCAATCGACGCGCTGGCATTGAACCTCTCATTGGCCATATTAAACATCTCGGACAATTAGGAAAAAGTAGAATGAAATCTGATAAAGCAACTGAAGCTGCTGGTTATGCTGCAGTCATGGGATTTAATGCCAGACAGCTCATGCGCTATTTAACGGGAGCTGCTGTATGTAAATAATTTCGCGCCAGCGACTATATAGAAGTAAATTTTTTATCTAGTTTTGTCATTAATGAAAAACGTATTAAAAATGAGGCTATTATTCCTACAATACTACATAATAAATTCAATATTTGACCAATCATAAAAATAGTTTCATTCAAGGAATCTGGAACCGACTTATAGCTTGGAAAAATCATATTAGCCAATTTTTAATACAGAATATTAAATAATGTAGACCAAAAGTTAATACACACAATACTAAAAAATGGGTGGAAATCACCTTAATATTTGAAATAATTAATTGGAACTTAGTAATAGGATAGTTTAAACTAAGATCGGACATAATTTTATATATCGGACTTTTTTTTCTTTTTATACCAAAAGGGGAAATGTAATTAGCATATAAAGAGCACCGATTAAATGGCTGCCAATAGTAATCATAAATTTGAATTTTATAAAATTTTTTATCCAGCTCTGGCATGATGAAAAATCGAACTAGACATGCAGATATTGATGAAATCGTTGTAAATAAAACCATTCCTCCAATTAAAATTAAATCTAATGTTTCTTTAAAAGGATCATAAGGGGGAAAAAGCATTTACTTTATTCTTTATGTGATCGTAACCATGTTCACTTAACCAATAACCACCATACTCAGAAGCGCTGACAAATGCTATTCTTATTAGAATCAGAATCCAACCTTCTGGTCCTAAAAATAACAATTCTATAAACCAATCTTTAAGAGCATTTCCTAAAAGAGCGCCTCCAAACCCCCCCCATTTCTTCTATCAATTTTTTTTGCCAGTTTCCATGATCTTTATAAGTATCAAATACCTCTTTGCCAGATAAGCCCAGGTGAAGAATAGTGGTTCCTCGATTAATCATTATCGCACTACGAGCCACCTTAGTGAGAGCTTTAAAAGCGGTTGTATCAATGACACCGGAATTAGGAACTCCTGTTTTCAAACGTAGTAACCATTTTTCCCGGCTGTTTACAAATTCCAACTGTTTACCAGCTACACCGATTTTTTGTTTTAAGTAATGAGCGAATTCTGCTTTTAACTCTTTATGAGATTCAATATAATCTTCTTTAGCTAATGTTTTTAATCCGAGCGGCGCATCACGATAGGCGATCAATTTTGATTCAGCCTTAGCCATTAAATTGGTTATTTTTTCTGCACTTTTAGTCACATGATCAGCAATTTGCTCAGCCCCGGTTAAAGCTAATCCAACAGCGCCGGTTGCTACTTCAGTACGATTTTTATTTATTTTCTGAACCAGCAAGGCAATCTTGCCTACCGTTTCTAAATCATAGTGCTCAACGAAGTTATTAATCGTTTGGCGCACCGAAAAAGAGGCATGATTTAAGCTGCGAATAGAAGCCAGCCATTCTTCTTTACTGATTAACCATTTTTGCATCAAGACATTCGCAAATTTACTCCGTTGTTGGTATTCCTTGATATCGGCAGGTGTGGGTAGATAAAGGCAGCTGTGTGCCTGCATTGGGAAACTGGAATAGTGAGAAAAGGCTGGATTCCATTGTTGATTAAAGCGATTCATTGTCCGAAGGGTTTTCAAATATTCCGCCATATCCTCCGGCTTTTTAGAGGGGGAAAACCGCTTAGCGATCTCGTTTAACGAATGGATTTGAGTAATAAATGCGCAGCCAGATTTATCCCGATACATAAAATCTAAACCGGTATGCCTTTGGAAACATCAAAGCCGGTGCGGACAGGAGATTGCATTGAATTATCCGCATTTCGAGGTGTATAAGTTATTTCGAATGAATCATATCCTAAAATGATATCTTCAACAGGTTTATATACTCCGGTAAAAGCACACTTAATTAAACTCACAGAGCCTTCACAGCCCTTTATGGTCGCATCGCCCTGAATTTGGGCGCATTTTAAATAGATGCTCATTTTTTTTCTTCCTTTAATTAAAATGCATCCCTCGAAACTAAAAAATTTAAAAGCAATCAAAAATTGCAGTTAAAATCTAGATTTACAAAGATCAATACTCCGGTCAGTATAAAGCCTTTAAAAAAATAATCAACTGCGGCCATGACAAGTGAGAGCTCTTTACGAAGAAGAGGCCCTGGTGGTGGGATGGGATAATTTAAATTGGGGCCTAGGAATTTACGAGCAAGCAGTTATATTTAGCGATACAATTTTTAAAAAAATCGGCTAACTTGCACGATTGAAGAAAAGAAATTATTCGATTATTTGGAGATTCAGCCTGCGAATATATGAAATTTCTTAAAAAAGATCGCAGGAATGTGGGATTTAAAACTATAAATATTGTTTTCTCATATCTACAGGCCTATTAAATTCATTAAGTGGGCATGTGATATTTATCATAATAGTCTTGGGCTAAGGCTTTTGCCTCTTTAAATGATTCAGTTTCTTTTTTTAAGGAAAATCCTACTTCTAAATTAGTTCGCATCTCAATAGCTGATTTCTCGAAATCTTGAGATAAACCATTAGCTATAGAAACAGAAACCTAAGCATAAGCTTGTTTCCTATCTTCCAAAACACCAAACCCATTTAAATACATTTGCGCTAAAAGAAATTGTCCTATAGGGTTTTTAAGTTGCAGAATTTTCGTATGATTGAACCGCGTCAGTATATTTATGATTTTGGTAATATATCAAACCAACATTTATCATTGCCTCTGAAGATCCACGTTGAGCAGCTAAGTTATACCAATAGATTGCTGAATTAAGATCCTGTAATTGATAATAACAAAACTCAAGAAAAAACATAGCCTTAATTTGATTTAAATTATTTTCATTAGAGTCTTTTAGAGAGCTTGTTCCCTCAATAAATTTTTTGTACCAATAAATTGCTTTATTGTAATCTTGCGATGTTCCTTTACCATCCTGATACATTTGAGCAATCCGTTCTTGTGCTTCCAAATAATAAGATTTTAAGATATGGTCATCTGGAGGCTTACCATTAACTATCAAATTATACCAGTAAAATGCTTTTTGGTAGTCTATGGGATAAATCTTACCAGTATAATAGTCTTTTCCTGTATAATAAGCTGTTGCCAGCCTATCTTCTATTAATACTTGATCTATTTTTATACCATTTCAGTGCCTCTGGAAAATCCCCTTTATCCGAATAGTAAGCTCCTAATTGAAGTGCTATTGAAATGCCATTTTCACCAACTTCACCATTGTTTATCGTTTGCTGATACCAATAATTTCTTTTCTTAATATCAGGATTTATACCATAAACAGAATCATAATTTCTTCCAAGTTCATATTGAGCCTTTAATGAGCCATTTTTAGCTAGATATTCATAAGTCGAAACAGATTTTTTAAACCAATCTTTTTTGAGCGTTGTATCTCCTGAAAGGGAATACAACATTGCAAATCCTACTTGCGATCGTGCCCCACATAATGTTTTATCATTTGAAACAACTTGCAGATAAGGTTTCATAACAGAATCAAGTCTTTTTGCCAATTCTTTTTGGAAATCTGCTTCTGCTTGTTTCCGATTAATATTAGTAGTAGAGACAGAATTTTTTTTAACAATATCATCCATTTTTACAGCTAATAAAACGTACAAACCAATAGCACATACATTACCTTTGGCTATCATCAATTTACATGATTCTAATGTGGCACAAACAGGTGTTGCGTTTCCTTCACTGGAATATGCATTTAAATGGATTAGAATTAAAAGAAATAAACTCATTATCCTAAAAAAGGAATTACAATTTGTTAGCTTGGGTATATCTGAAATATTCACCCGCACCTCATACGGAAAATGTAGTATGGTACTGGTATTTTTGCTAAATATCCAACTGAGAATTAAACAGTGCTCTAAAAATACCCTATTGCATTTGGAATGCGCTTGTTCTGAAAAATGATTCGAAAAAACGGGGGTTCTTACAATTCAACGAATTGACTAAAAATTTCCCTATAGAAGTTAAAAATTTATTTACATTATTAATGCAAAGAAAGCTAACGTTGTTTGACCGGTATAAGTACCTGATCTCTGAATGTCAGTTTTTTTATAATGAAAGCCATGAATTACGCTTGATGGCAGAAGCGAAACTTCCCCCAAAATGAAAAAAATATCAAATCCAAAGTTAATTCAGAACTTCAGAGAATTATGTGGCATTATCGGTGGGAAGATAAAAATTTACTGGTATTGCTTTGGTCAAGGAAAGGCTAATTATTAACCTTGAGACCTCTCGCGCAGATCGGAGATTTGCAGGACACAACTAGGACTTACTAGGCTTTTTACTAGCGGGCAACCTGATTTGTTTTAAAATTGATCAGCTAAAATTACTGATAAATCATAAACTTAGTTCACCACTGAGTGTTTGATTTTTAGGATTATATAGTCGCTGGCGCGAAATTCCAAACAATTTGATAAGGAATTACGCTTGATCAGCATAAATATAAGGGATTAATCCTTTTTGATAAGCGATTTCTTGAATTTCTCGATCTAGCTGCGAAATTATGCCCAAAGAGAAACTGCGTGATACCGTTTCCAATACTCATGACCAATTTTGCCATCATGCATTGGTTTGGCTGCCAGTTGCACCCTCGTTTTACCAATATCAATACACAACTCAAACATCTATATTGTGGCCACGACCTGACAAAATACGCGCACTACCTGATCAAACCTGTGGGTCAAATTGATCGATCACTTATTGAAGATGAGTGGCCAAATTTACAACGCATCATCGCTACTCTGGCTTTAAAAGAGATGTCGCATTCCGCTATTTGAAAGCAGAATGTGGTTGTGGTTACAAATCCAGAATGTTTGCATGGCGAATCCAAATTCTTTAATTGACAATTTGAGGCTGGCTGTTGTCCAGTTGTAGTACTTTTCTTTTTTTGAATAAAAAAATGATGAAAGGTAAAATGGAGATTAGGATAAAACCAAAACCTATTATTAACGCATATTCTAAATTACTATAAGTTTTTACATCTGATGGACACTTAAATCCGATGATGATAGTAACAATAGAACTCAAAATTCCCAAAACACAAGCTATCCACAAACCTAATTTACCTCCCGGCACAACAAAAGTCCTATTTTTGCTAGGAAATTTATAACGGAGATGAAGGGCTGAAAAAAACATTAAAATATACATCACCATATATAATTGAGATGTTAAGGCTGTTAACAGCCAATATGAACTGTTGATGGTTGGCATTATCAAAAAAACAGCTGAAATTAAAGTAACAAAAATAGCTTGCAAGATTAATAATCGACCAGGCATTTCTTTTTTATTTTGATGGTGTAGCTGTTTTAATATATCAATATCTTTAATAGCATAATGTAAAGCTTTGGTCGGTGAAATTATCCAGTTATTGATAGAACCTAATCCACCAATAAGAATAAGAATTGACAATAACCATAAGAGCCAGCTGATATGATGAGCGTTTAAGAAAAACTGAAATGCTTGCATAGTTCCCGAGATGAGGCTAATTTGATTATGTGGAATGACAATGGCAATCGAAAGTGAACCCAATATCATGGTAATCAAGATTATTAACACTGACCATCCTAATGCTTTAGGGTATTCCGTTTGTGGTTGTTTGACCTCTCTAATATGAATTGTAGTAACTTCCATTCCACAGAAACACAATATAATTCCTGTAAGCGCCATATAACTATCGGTATTGTACATTGAAGGTAATAGGTCATGGGGTTTTAGCGATATTTGAAGGACGTGTCCTGAAAAGTACCAAACTAACCCCAAACTGATAATTACCGCCATCGGTATGACTAGTCCAAAAATACTACATAATACCCCAAACCTTGTTGAAGCACGCATTCCTAAAAGATTTAAAAAAGTTATTGTCCAATATACAACTAAGATAATAGAGAAAATATAGAGTTTGTTATTCACTAAATTAGGTGAAAGAAGAAAAGCAAAAATTCCCGCAAGAATAGACAACATAGTTGGATACCAAACCACATTTTCTACCCATTGATACCAGCTTGCTAAGAACCCAGCCTTTTTTCCAAAAGCTTCACTAACCCACAAGTAAATACCTCCTTCTTGTAGCCACGTGCTGGACAATTCGGCAGCAATTAAAGCGGTTGGCACCAAAAAGGTAATGCCGGCAAGAATAAAATAAAATATTAATGACGAACCAAATAAGGCAGTTGATGGCAAATTCCTAACACTATCCACAGAACCAATCGTAATCATAGTTAAACCAAAAACAGTGAGAATTGCCTTTTGTTTTTTAGTAATGACCATAAGAACCTCATCCTATATTTGAATTACAGTTGCCGCCCAAGAAAAACCTATCGCGCTAGACGCCAGGACAATAATATCATCAGGTTTTAAATGACTTCCTTTGGCTAGTTGTTTCATGCCAAAAAATACATCTGAGCCTCCCATGTGACCAAAGTTTTCATGCGACCTAAATATTTTATTTTCTGGGATATTTAAAATATCAGGAATTTTTTTAATCAAGCCATGATCCCCTTGATTCATCAATAAATATGAAATGTCTGAGATTCTAAGATTCGCTTTTTTTATAGCACTCTTAATCATTTTAGGATACATTTTTATATATGTTTGTGATAACAATTTATCTTCATCACTATTTTTACTCATGGATATAATTTTATTATTGTAAGGTATGTATAGATGATCAACAAAATCGGGGATGGTTTGGCTCACTGTACTTAAAATATTGTTTCGTTTCTCCCCTTTCATTATTAATATACTTGTCGATGCATCAGCAAAATTAAAAATTGAAAGATGATCTTTATTGTTTCTATTAACAGTTCTGGAAAGCGCATCACAGACAACTACTATAGCAATTTTCTTTGTCGCATCATTTTTTAACATAGCAGCAGCTATGTTTATGCCTAAGTTTCCCGCATTACAACCATTACTAATTTCAAACGAAAAGGCGTTTTTAGCTTTAATGGCTTGCTGCACTTTAGCAGCCGGAGACCACATATATTGATCTTGAATTCCGCAGCTACAAAACAATATTATATCTATTTTTGAAGGAGATACATTACAATTTTTAATAAGATCTTTAGTAGACTTAATAGCAAGATCTATATGGGCCTGCCCGGAACTTAAAACAGGAAATTCCTTAACTCCAGTTTTTTTAATTAGAACACTTTCAGGAATCAAAGATAACTGAGATAACTGTGAAACAGTTATCCTTTCATCTGGGATACAAACCGCAATATCAGATATTCCTATGTATTCACGCATATACAGTAGTTACACTTCTAGAGGAAATATTTTCATAGAAAGCACCATCGCTAATACCGATTCTAAACAGCATACGAGGTTGCCCTTTTAAAGCAGGTTCTGCTTTATGGATCACTGATCTATTATCCCAAAGGATCACATCACCTTTACTCCATTTGTGTGCATATTGGCTAGAATTATTTTTAATAAACTCAAACATCTCATCTAATAGCAATTTACTTTTATCATATTCCATTCCTAAAACTCTACGTGTAAAACCTTCATTAATATATAATATCTCTTTTTTAGTGAAGGGATGAGTAATAATTGTTGGATGGACGGATGAAGGCGTAAGCATTTCATCTCTATCCAACACCTCTTGAATGGAAAGACTCGCATCTTCTTCTGTGATGATATATCGCCATTTTCCTTCATGAGAGGCTTGCTTGTTTTCTATTTCTTTTATTAAATGCCTTGGCATTTTCTCATAAGCATCGTGCATATCAATAAAGAACGTTTTACCACCTTCTTGTGGAACTAGCTGCGCATAAAGCATAGTAATAGGCAAAGGAGTTGGCATAAATGAAGAATCCGTATGCCAGTAATAGCCAACTCTGTCCATACCTATCTTCTTTCCATCTTTTTTAACATTAGAAGTTACAAAAATCTCTGGATAATCAGGATGATAATAATTAGGATCAACAAATTTAACTGGATCCCCGATTTTTTTAGAGAATTCTATATATTGTTTTTCATTAATAGCTTGGTCTTTTATACATATAATCTTAAATTGGTATAATAAGGACTTTATTTCATTTGCTTGGTCATCACTAAGCTCAGATAAATTAATGTTACTCAATACAGCGCCAAAATTTTCTTTGATAGGGTTGATTTTCATAGAATGTTCCTCCTAAAATAGGTTAATTATCAACGGTCAAAACAACTTTTCCAACATGTGTGCCTTTTTTCATAAACTCATGGGCTTTTTCAGCTTGCAATAATGGGAATACATGGGAAACTAAAGGTTTTAAAACTCGGTTTTTAAGCAAAGGTACAATTTTTTGATCGATGTGTTTCGCCATTCGTGACTTTTCTGATATTGAACGAGGTCTAAGAACGGAACCATATATCGTTAGGTTTCTGGTAATAATTGGAACCATATTTACGCTCTCTGCCAGCTCATATTTACAATCAATGATTATTAGTCTTCCTGAAGTTGCTAAACTGCTTATATTATTCTCAAAATAACTATCACCACCGACTATATCCAAAATTACATCGACTCCCTTGCCTTGAGTTTCGTCAGCTATGACACCTACAAAATTCTGTTCTTTATAGTTAATGGCTTTTTTAGCGCCAAGTTTTCTGGCCAATGCACATTTAGCATTGCTACTACAAGTAACATATACTTCTGATTTAAAATGATTCGCTATTTGGATCAGTGTTGAGCCTATACTCCCACATCCATGAACTAAAATTTTCTCCTTAGCTCGCAGCTTCGCCAATTGATAAACAGCTCCCCATATTGTAAAACAGGACTCCGGCACGGCTGCCGCAGTAACATAATCTATATTGTTGGGCATCCGTAAACATAATTTATGATGCGCAACAGCATATTCAGCATACCCACCACCGGAGAGTAAAGCCATAACTTTATCTCCAATTTTAATCTTTTTAACATTTTTCCCAATGCCACACACTATTCCTGATACCTCTAGCCCCATAATAGGAGAAGCGCCTGGTGGCGGAGGATAATTTCCTTCCTTTTGCTCAATGTCAGCCCAGTTTACTCCACTCGCTTTTACTTTTATTAACACCTCATCTTTATTTGGAACAGGCTTAGCCCATTCGATAAGCTGTAATTTTGGTTTTGGCATATCATTATTGATAATAATAGCCCGCATAAACTCATGACTCAATTTTTTACGCATCGGTTTCTCGATAAAAATAAGTTATAAAGATTTTTCTATTTTGAACTAAAATTAATACCAGAATGTAAACACATAAGCCAATACTCCAAAATAGATAATTTTTAAATGCATCATAATAAACAATAACTGATGAAGCTACAGTATCATTCGATCTTTGTATCGATGATATTTTTGAAAATAACTCCGCTATCCACATTGACAATCCCATAAAAAAATACCAAATACCCATAACCAAACCAGATATTTTTTTTGGCGCTAATTCGGATACAGCAGACAATCCCGTGGGAATAATTAATAGTTCTCCCAGAACAAAAAATAAATAAGAAAAAACAAGCCACCAAAGTGAAACTTTATCATGCGTTGCATATTTAATTCCTGTGAGGATCAGACAAAATGCACAGGAAATCATTACCGCACCAGCAAAAAATTTACCGTTATAACTATTTTTTAAAAAATTAAAATTCCAAAGAAAAACAAATGCAGTCCCCAGCAAGATATTCCAAAAAGGATCTATCGTTTGAAAAAACGACGCCGGGATTTCATTAATATGTCTATTGAATAAACTAATATGAGATATCCCAAAAACACTATTCAAAGATCTTTCTACATTTCTTTCAGCAAACATGATTATCGACATACTTTCTTGACTATATAATGCAAAAAAAACAGTGTTAAATATCATCAATATAAAAATTGTTATCATCGGCTTAAAAGATTGGCTTTTTATAGTTGCAATAATAAATATGATGACAGACATCAAAAATATCAAAATGTAGATAACGTTTGAAATATTTTTAAAGAAAAGTAACATAAAAAATACAACTATAGTGCTGAATAAAATAAGAGAAACTAAAGGTAGTCTGCTTTTTATTTTGTAATTACCCTGAATATCTAAAATTTTATTACCAAGTGAATTATTTGATGGCTTAACGAGCATAATAAAAAAGAACAACATGGCTATACCAGCTAATAAAAATGCAACTCTCCAAGAAAACATTTGACCTACGACCCCACATACACCGGCGCCTAATATCGTTCCAATATTGATAGCCACATAAAATGTTGAAAAAGTAGCGTCTCTATTTAAACCATTTTCGTTGCATACTGCGCCAAGAAATGATGGTATATTCCCTCTTATTAATCCACTACCTAACGCTATAATTGCCAACATAAAATACATTGAAGGCGTTAATTTCGCTATAAAATATGTTGAAATTAGACCGATGATCATCAAAATTGAACCTAATATGAGTGTTTTTTGATACCCTAAAAAACTATCAGATAACCACCCACCAATGAGAGCTGAAATGAAAGCAAATGAATTCACTAAGCCAAAAATTTCAAAAGCGTTTTGATCAGATAGACCAAGAGCTGTCACCGAGTATAAAACAAGTATAGCGGCAATACCATTGAAGCTAAATTTTTCTAATGCCGTTGCAATATATAATTTTTTAACAATTTCCGTTGAATTAACATTCATGCTGTCAACTTTATCGGTTCATTATGAACATTTAATTTAAGATTATTTTGAATGGTTTCAACAAGCTGAATAATCTGATCGGCAGTATGATTAGCAGCGATACATATTCTTAACTGCGCCTTGTTTCTTGGAACGATAGGAAAAAAGACTACTGAAACGAAAAAACCTGCTTCAAGTATTTTTTTACCAATTTTTAATGCTTCTAATTCGTTACCTATTAAAACCATTCGAATCGGACTGAAATTTAACTCTTCCCCAACAAGGTTATCGTATAATGATACATTTTCTTTTAATTTTTTTTGCAATCCTTTAACAGAACCATCCTTATGTAAATTAATGGCGGCTAAACATGCATTTACAATAGAAAAATCCAAAGCAGCAGAAAATGCATATATTTGCCCAAATGATCTGACCAATTGTTCCTGTGTTCGGTTTGATAATATAACACCACCACCATTGCATCCAAATCCTTTGGACAAGCAAAATGTAACAATAAAATTATCAGGTATGCTATTAAAGTTTTGCATTACATACCCTTCTCCGAGATTGCCAAAAATAGATGTGCCGTGAGCATCATCTAAATAAATATAGAAATCTAACTCTTTGGAAAGACGAATAAGCTCTTCTATTGGACATGTTCCTCCCATCGAATAAACACCATCGGCAATATACACAGCCTGTTTCCCTGTATTATGCGCATCAATAACTTCAGCTTTTAATTCTTCTAGTGAATTATGGGCAATGGTTTTAATTTCGGCTTCGCTCGCCAATATAGGTTTTAAATATTGCATAGATGAATGAGCAAATTTATCGAATATTATTTTTACTTTTGGAGGGTTTTTGTAATTGATTAGGCTACCGCTTGCTAACAATGGCAGCACTGATAAATGCGTAGTCGTTACCGAAGGGAATGTTATAACCCTGCCTCTGAATAATTCCGATAATTCTTCTTCCAATCTTCTGGTCGGTTCGATTGAAAACCTTGAACGTGCACAACAAAAATTTACTCCCCAGTTTGAATCAAGGTTTTTACTTGCTTCAATTATTGTTGGGTCCAAATCGAGACCAAGATATGAGCAATTGATAAATTCTACAACTTCTTGTCCATTCGGCATTGTTACAATTTTGTTATTTCGACCCTTAATCGAAACTTGCATTAAGTCCAATTCTATTGCATTTTGATAATTTGGAAAGGAATTTTGAATAACAAAATCCGTATTTCTATGTTTCATATATGAACTCCTTAATTAAAATAAAAATTTTCCCTTAACAAACATATTTCCTCATAAAAATTCAGATGTTCTTGTTTACAATTCATACGCTCTTAACAATTGTGGTAATTCTGAATATTCTGTTTTAGCTCTCCAAAAAGCACCCCAGCCAAATGTTGGAAATTTTCTTTCAATAGTTACTTTAGCCTGGTAATAAGTTAGATTATCCACTAAACTATCTTGATAGAAACTAGCATCATTTTCTAAAGAAGGAATACACCATAATTGATGAATGCATAATAAGTCGTAAAAATCTAAATTCAAACCGGTATATGGCGTTATTAGCTGCTGAAGCGTAACCAAAAAACCATAAAAAGAAAACCAAGATGTCATCCTAGCGCCTGTATTCAATATAGTGACGAAGGTTTTAAGTGAATTTGTTTTGTATTGATTCTGAATCGAATCAAAAGGAAGCGTCAAAGCATCGCTAGATTGAATATTACCTAAAGCAGGTGACATCTTCCTATTTTCAAGAGCAGTTTTGTATAAACTTCTGTTGTATCTTGCATATGAGCTATGAAACGTTATGGCCAAACCACTTGTGATCGCTGTAATTGACTTTAATACCGGATTAGTAAAGCTATGCCTATAGATTAATGTTGCTGCTGGAACAGCTCTTAACAAAGTCATCATTCCATCTATCAAAATTTTAGATTTGGATACTTTTGTTTGCTTCAGAATTCCATCACTCAAAGTAAGAAACTCTTTATTAAAAAATTGTTTATGCACATTTAAAGTTCGTGAAAATAAAGCAGAATAAAAAGTAGTAACTACAGCAAGTATTACTAAACTTACCCCTAAAGGATTTCCTGATTCAATGTTGAATATAGTTGTTAATAACTGATTCATGATGTATCCAAACCTAACGGCACGATTTATTGCATTTATTAACACTTGATTGGAAACTTCCAAGGAAATTGCTGGCGATTTTAGGGAATTTATAACCATCGACTCTTTACAATCCAGCAATCGACTTGCGTATTCATCCGTATGCTCATCAACT
Source organism: uncultured Pseudomonadota bacterium (assembly GCA_963795715.1). Classification (GTDB taxonomy): domain Bacteria; phylum Pseudomonadota; class Gammaproteobacteria; order Coxiellales; family Coxiellaceae; genus JAFEDN01. The sequence continues at coordinate 268,372 of CAWCIY010000003.1, read as the reverse complement.
TTTGATTTAGTCATCATGTTATAGTAAATTAACCCCAGTACTGTTATTGGTATTCCAAGAGTAAATCTGATGACCGTATTCGAAGTAAGATAAGCAATAGAGATTGCATCTGAAGCAGATCCAATAATATATGTAAAGTTAGCAACTACCTGGTTAGTTGGTCTTAACACACAAACTACTCCTTTTTTGCATCCTTTTTTATTTTTTTCTTCCTTTTTTTCCTCTGACTCTAAAAGAGCTTCTTCTGCCTCTTCTATTGGATTTACTACTAAAAAATCACATAATGCGTTCATTATTGAAATAATGATAAATAATATTAAAAAAAACCATTCCAAACTTGGGTTATCATTCCCTAATTCTTCAGATGCAGCTTGATATGCCTTTCGTACCGCTACAAAAAGGAAATATGAAAACAATGGGTCAACTATGACAGAGGCAAAAGTCAATCCTCGATAAATTCGTCGTTTGTTAACAAGTATCCTATCTGAATTAGCATCTGAATGATTAAAATTTTCAATTTTCTCCTCTTCAATATTCTCTTTAATTTCATTGTTATTGTTTTGTTTTTCTTGAAATAAATATTTCATTATTCTACGCATGACTTTTTTCCTCTCAAATCATTGGTGTTCCACGTATGTACAATAAAAATAATTCATTTTGTTGAAAATTTATAATTAACAACTCGTGTTCTAGCTCCCCAGAGCCATAACCTATTTCTATTAGCAGAGCTATAATCGCACTAATGGGTGTTACAGAAAAAGACGTTCGATATGATTGCGGTTAAACGGATTGGGTAATACTCTTTCAGTTCTTCCAAAGGTTTTAAAGTTCCTACATTAGGTAATGTCCCTTTACTCCTCCCCACATTCACATACTAAATTAGTATATGATTTTTCACATCACAACCTCCTCACACTCCCTTTAAATTGATTTCCATTTATGATGATATCTTGAACAATTTCAAAAGTAAAAATCTTTGCGAAAAATGGCCTTTTTCGGCAGGGTTTTTGGCCAAGGAACTCTTATTTTCCAAAGACTCCTTACCTTCGCACTGAACCTTTTACCTTTTCAGAGCTCCGATTGGAAATTCACAAAGAAAACGATCGCTCATTTCAGTAATTTTAACGGTACCCGCATTTATATTTGCATTTGGGTCGTATATGCGACTAGGATAAGTAGGGAACCAACAACTACCAGAAATACCTTTTCCATCTACCGTTACTATCACCATAGCAACCGCAACACCAGAATTAGAAGTGTCCTCATAGCATTTTGCAGGATATTTAGGATCATAAGAAAAAATACCTTCCTGTCCTTTTGCTACCTTAAGGTCTGATGTGAATGGTTCTTCTTTAGATGCGCAAGCAGGGTCGCTCCGATTACCGCTCTCTACATACATAATTCCATCGGTGATAGTAATTGGATTTACAATAGAATCCGAAGAATTTATAATATGAAAATTAAATGTGGCAGCAAATGAAGTGCCTGAATTAATTAATATTAACACAAACAAAGTTCTTTTAATTTTTGCAAATATTGTCATTATTTTTTCCTCTTAAAAAATCAACACCCTTAATGCATTTGAAATATCCATCACATGATATCCTTAAGATACATTTTTACAAAGAGTATTCTAAAAATTATGAAAAAGAAAAAACATTGCGAAAAATAACTGTTAGTGGGTATAATTTCACAGCAGTGCAATTTAATTCAGTCCATAACAGCCGATGAGACAGGGAGGTTTCGCGATGTCCAAAAAAAATACCCAGATACCGTTTTCGGCAAAGTTGAAAAATCCACCGCCGAAAAAGCTCAAAAATGAAACCTATCGCACCCGCGAATTTCTCACCGAGCAGGAAATTAATCAACTTCGGACGGCCGCTCGGCGACACGGCCGTCATGGTCATCGTGATGACACGCTCATCCTGATGATGTTTCGGCATGGCTTGCGGGTCAGTGAAACTATCGCGCTGCGCTGGGAGCAGGTCGATCTCAGACAGGGCTTGCTGCATGTCCGCCGTCTCAAGCAGGGCATCCCGGCCACCCATCCGCTGCGAGGTATTCAGCTCAGGGCCTTGCGGCAGTTGCAGCGAGACTACCCACAAACTCAATACGTATTTGTCAGTGAACGCCAGACTCCACTGACCGCCCGGACAGTTAGCCATATCATAACTCGTGCCGGCGAACTGGCTCAACTGAACTTAACCATCCATCCTCACATGCTACGCCACAGCACCGGCTTTTACCTAGCAAACAACGGTCAAGATACCCGCGCCATTCAAGCCTATCTCGGCCATGCCAATATCAAAAACACGGTGATTTATACCCAGCTTTCACCGCAACGGTTTAAAAATTTTTGGCAAGATTAACTTTTAGAACGCTATAGCAAAAAGTATTCATTTAGTATAATGCATGTGACGGGTAATACCTCAACAATACGCATACCAGCCGCTCGCTTCAGCGGGGTCTGGACGCTGAGGACGTTTTTCTTTCCACCAAAGATAAAGCTGATGAATTTGCTGTGCAGACCGTGCTTGATCAGTGGGTAGACCATAGCTAGAATTATTTTCATCTACTCCTGAAGATTAATTTCAACGTTCCAATGTTTACGAACGGCTTGCATAAATCGATTGATATCTTGATCTCTCAGAGTGTGTCCCCGTTTCTCTGTTTCTGCTAAAATACGTCGTTTTGATTCCATCAAAGTTTTCCTATTGAAATTAGCGATTTTAATATCGAGAATAGAATCCACTTTATCTCCACTAGGAGCCTGTAAAATATAATGTAATTGTTCTCCATTTTGCTCTACGTAAATTTTACCTTTTTCTGGCATCGCCTCCTTTGGGCAAATCTGACATTAAATAAACTTCATATCCATCATCTAAGCTCGTTAGAAAAAATCGTTTTGAATATTCTGTTTGATTATTGGTTGTTCGCTTAACCTCAACCATTCCCAATCCCTTCTAAATGAGGCCAACGAATTCCAAATGCTTGTTGTTCTCGAGGCATAATTAAAGTATATCTTCGCGTTTCTAATCGGCCATGACCGTTAACTTTTTCTATTTTTTGTTTATGAATCATTTTTTTATATTTTTTTTCTCCTTGTTCTGCTTTTAAAAAAATATTATCCACATCCTGATATAAAGTGGGTTGATTTTCTTTTTTTTTGGAAATCTGAGCTAAAGTGAGGACTAAAAATGACGAAAGAACAAAATCCAAATATAAAAATGAACATAAAAAGTGTTGTCAAAAATAAGGTAATGTCTTTGAATCTTCTGATTCTAGCGTCTTTGGGATCTTCTTTCTGAGAAGAATTAATACTGACACCCATTCCGGAATTAACAAGACTTCCAATGTCTACTGTCTGGGACATTTTAAAGGTTCACAATCTCTTTTAAAACTTGATCATCTTTGCCTAGTATGCCGATTTTATGACCTTCTTTTTTTTCTTCCATAATTAAATTTAACAAAACTGGATTTTTTTAAGACTTCCCCTTTAAGAAGAATGTGAATTTTCTGCGAGTTGGTCTAATAAATTGTAAAAATCCGGTGATACATTTAAGTTAAGATCGATGTTTTTGGACATAGCAAATCCTTTTAATTAATTTACAGTAGTTCAACAACGATTATATGTTTAATTTATCACAAATGACTTAAATGTACAATATTTTTTAACTGCCAAATCGACTGATTTTTGGCTGTAAAAGTTTACTTTGACCGCGGATAAAATCTTTAGCTGATATGGCCCGTCCACCCGATAATTGCACCGTCAATAACCGAAGCGTACCTTTGCCAGTGGCAACTTCAATGCCGTTTTCAAATCCAATTAAAGTACCAGGGGGCAGATTGCTTTCATAAGTTGAAGCCTGGGCTTCCCAAACACGCAGCAAATTACCATTTAAAATGGTAAAAGCAATCGGCCAAGGATTAAAAGCGCGCACCCTTCGCGCCAGTTCTTCTGCCGGTTTCTGCCAATCTATTTGCGCGTCGGTTTTAGCAATTTTTTGAGTGTAAGTGGCTTGCGCTTCTAGTTGCTCCGCTCCGTGCCAACCAGATTCAGTCAAATTGTTAATGGCGTTGATTAAAGCCTTGGCTCCTTCTTGTGCTAGCACATCGTGTAATTGGCCACTGGTTTCTTGGGTGTTCAAAGGATGGACCATTTGATAAACGATGGGACCGGCATCCATTCGAGTGGTGAGTTGGATTATGCTTACGCCAGTTTCTTTGTCTCCAGCTAAAATGGCGGATTGGATCGGTGTAGCGCCACGCCATCGAGGCAGCAAAGAAGGATGCACATTGATGGCGCCGAAACGAGGAATATCCAGCACTTTTTTTGGCAATAACAAACCATAAGCCACAACCACCAACAAGTCTGGTTTTAAATTAACAAGTTGTTGCCGCGCAGTTTTATCCAATTTTTCTGGTTGATAAATAGGTAAATTAAACTCTAAGCTACGTTTTTTTACCGCACTCGGCGTGAGTTGCATGCCGCGCCCCGCTGGCCGGTCTGGTTGTGTAAATACAGCCAAAATCTCATGCCGGGATTGAACCAAAGCTTCCAAGCTGGGGACTGCAAACTCAGGGGTGCCACAAAAGATAATATTGAATTTCATGAGTTATTATAATTCCAAAGAGAAGTTAAATGTAAGCCATTCTCAACTTTTTGATCCTGCCAATAACAATTTAAACTGCAAAGGTAGATTTCCAAGCTGTTTATTAATGAAAACTGCGATGGTATGCGCCAGCACTTTTCGAGCAATGCGATTGGTTAAATACCATAGCTTCCGTACCCGTATTTTTTCAATATGAAAACGTTCTGTCAATTGGCCAATCACGGTTTCTATGGGTAAAATATTCCCAAGCTCCTTTGTCGGTATCAATCCCTAAAAACTCAGCCACAATTTCCATCGTCATGACTTCACTGTCGGATAAATTCGGTTTAAATCCTCTTTGTCGGAGTTTTTGAGTCTGGAAAATTTTTTAACGTTTCGTCTATCAAACAATAGGCTGTAATGATAAAATCATCCAATAACATAAGGTCTCCTCTGTAATTTTTGTGATTTTTAGTTAAAAAACTAAATTACATGAGGTGTTTATACGTTAGCTTCCGCAGGAGGTAGAACAATGCACCATGATGGTAATGAAAAAGTTATTTCAGACTCTTTGGCGGAATCAGGTATAAACTTTGCTAGACTGGATATTCCTGGGGTCGGCACAGATTTTCTCTCATTCTATGCGAAAGCTCAGAGAGACTATCAGCCTGAATTTCCCGAAATATTTACCCGTATGAATGAGGTAATAAATCAAGCAAGACTCCATACTGGTGAACTCACGCAATCTGGCTCTTTGGAATTTAATAAAGCATTGTTGAGAGAAGTGGTCACGCAGATTCCCCATTTGCCTGAAAGCGAACAAACTAGAAGTCTCATTTATCGTTTCAATCAATATTTTTCTCGCACTCTGAATGGATTTTGCGAGGAAGCAAAACAAACCTCTGATTCATTTGCGTTATTTAATCCCATCTTAGCTGAAAAAATGAGTAGAACCGCTGATGCGCTTCAGCAAACCCGCCAAGGATTGCAGTCACTGACAACGGAAGTAGGATTTCCTAACAGTACAACACATTCTATTCCAAAATGGAGCGAAGTGATTACCGCCACACTCAAGGAAGTGCAGTTTGGTTTTTCTGCAGAAGATCAGAAAAGTGTTGCGATTTTGATACAAGATATTGCTCAGTTACAGGATCAAATAGCAAAAGAATCGGGATCTTTTCAAAAAAAATATCAGCTACAGTATGCCAAAATTAGACAAGAAGAGCTAAAGCCTGATCCCGATAGATATGCAATTGAAGAGATGAAGGAAGAGCTTGAGAAACATAAGCAATGCTTATTGTTAACTATTCATAGTCAAAAATTAGACAAATACGCTGTTGCTTTAGGCGGCATTGCCAATTTTATAGATGTTGGCGTAAAAACCGGCATTATTGGCGAAGAATCAGGTAGAAAGCTCGGGTTTCTAGTAAACGTCGGTGTTAACACGATCAGTTTGGGACAGAAGTTCATCACGCTAACTCAGACTGTAATTCAAAGCGGATTCTCTATGGCGCTTTTGGGGCCATTGGGAGCAGTTGCGGCAGGATGTTATGGATTATATTCACTTTTTGGCGATGACTCTCAAAAAAGTAGTCATGGGCCTTATTTGGAAATTATGGAAGGTCTCAACAACAGCTTAAGAAATATTTCAGAGCAGATGAACGCAATGCGCCAAGAAATGCGTCAGGGATTTGGGATTATTTTAAAAAATATAGAGGGGGTTCGTGAAACCACTTTATTAGGTTTAGATTTTTTAGAAAAAATGCAACAGCATCGACATCGGCAATTACTAACAATATTGCAGAAAATAAACGATCAGGGTCAGGATATTCATCGAGATATGCGCGAGTCTCGTTCTGAAAATAAAGTATATTTCAAAGAAAGTTATACACAAAATTATAAAGTGGAAGCAGGCAGAATATTGAGTATGCTACGCGATCATTCAGAGTCAAAAATGAGTAAGCAATGTTATCAGAAAAATTTTGGATTTTTTGTGTCGAGTATAAATGGTGTAAACTTAACCACTCTGGCAGGTGCATTAGAATCACCCGTAACTATTGATATGGCCTCTTTTCACAAACTTGCCGAAAGCATAGTGGCTAACGGTATTGAAGAAAACATTAATCCTTTAGCAGGATTTGTGCGTGCTCTTAAAGTTAATATCGAGGTTAAAGCACCCATCATTAACCCATCAGCGTGGTCTATGCGCGTGATTGATTTTATTAACTTTATGCAGATGGCTGTTCAGCATGCTCCTGATGATAAACAAGTACCCCGATTCCGTGACATTGTTTCAGCAGGCAAACAAGCAGAAGACCTTATTAAACAAATAAAAGTAAATTGGCCATTATTTCACCGCCTTTTGCAAGGTTATCACGAGGCTCTGATTGAAATTAAAAAACAGGTCGTATCAATTGTTTTATGTCACGCTTTTCCTGATGATAAAGACGATGTAGAACGGATGCGTAAATTACGTGCGAGAGTATTAGAAAAAAATTACCCGTGGCATCAAGAATTATTATTTAGAAAACAGGAGACTGTAAAACAACAAGCTTTATTCACAGAATTACAAACTTTTCAAGACACTACTCGAGGTCGATTAGCAGAGGTAAACTTTGATGAATTAAATCAGTTGTATATAGCTCAGACACGAGACTTTGACGAAAAAATAGCTACCTTAAACAACGACGTAAGTGAAATGATGAATGTTACGGCAATTCCAGGTGTTGGTTTAATTGGTAATCTTGCCTTGTTTTTAGGGGGGAGGAATGAACTAAAGGCTATAGGGCCTTTGAGGAATTCTGCAAATATACAGCTTAATCGTGCCATGAATGCTAGAGAGGGATGGGTAAAACGACGCGAACTTCAAGCTTTATTGGATACTTATATTAACCCTCGCTTTGTTCGAATACAGCACCAATTAGCATTCTGTGAACGTGAAGAAAAACGAGTAGAATTATTAGCAGTCGATAAAGAGGATAAAGCTCTCAGTGATGATCAAATCATTCAAGAATATCTGACACGTTATCATGATGATGCCGGTAGCATGAATGTAAGATCTATTTTAACTAGAAAAATAATCGAAGCTGTAGAAATAAAAAATTCGTCTTTAGAGCAGGCGGTACGGAAATTAGAAACATTTTTTGTGCTTATTAACGCTTTTGCCGCACTTGCTTTCCGCAGAGAATATACTGTCAATCAAACTATGCGATATTTACTCCAAAGTGCTTTATGGGAAAAAGATCGGTTTATAACCTATTTAAAAAATCCGGATCATGAAAAAAATAGCGATGAATTTATTTATTCAGTACTGACTGGCAGCTTGTTGGCTGGCTTTTCTCAAGTGGAAGTTTTTTTAGCAAGAAAAATAGTTAAAGCGAAGCAGGAACATGAAAACAAGAGACTTAGAGCGGATTATCCGATAATAGATTATACTTTTGAGTATTTGGAGAAGCTGAGAATGTTATTGTTTCCCACGGCAGATTTTGGTATCCCCCCTAAGCCAGCGCCGACTACTCCCAAAAAAAATAAACAAGATGACCTTTCTTCGCTAAATTTCGGAATGCCTAACCAATATGACCTTGTGTTAATGCGCCTGGACAAAACCCAAGAAATAACGAAATCAACAATAAAGGGATTTTTGCAAAAGAATAAAACATTCCAAGGAAAGCCCATTTTAATAAAGAAAGGAAATGTATTCGCTTTTTATGATCCGCGTGAAAAAGAAGAATGGCAACTGATTCATGAACTTGATGCTAATAAATTTAAGCGTTTAAAATTTGATAATCTGCCTACGTTCTCGTTTATTATTGCTGGAACTGCAGGTGGTGGGGATTGTGCTTTACATGCGATCTTGGGAAAATGGAACGAGGATTTCAAGCAGTTTCGCTGTTCCGATATTGAAGAAAAAAGAAAGGAGATCAGCGATGCTATAGTTAATAAAGAGATTAAGGAGCCGTTAAAGAAACTAATTATGGACGGTGTTAAAGAATTAATCATGTCAGGTCGAAATATTGGGATAGCGAGTCAAAAGCTGATAAAAACTTATCAAGAGTTTTTATCCGATCAAAAATATGCGTCTTTCGCTTTTTGGCTTCAATTTGAAAAAGTTTTACAGCAATACCCAAGTATTATCAAATATATTAAAGACAATCATGATCCTAAATTATCGTTGTTCCGCGCACAATTTTATGATGCGTTAAACAAAAATAATGGGAAATTATATAAAGAAATCGGTTCTTTGCCGACTTTACATGAGGCTTTTAAAGAATATAATGAGGGGCAAAATGCAGCCCTTGATTGGGATTATAAGATATTGGAGTCGAAGGATATTATAAAGGAATACGCCGATTTCATCGGTAGGCCGTCTACTTGGTTATTACCTTCTGAGTTGAGTATCATTGCACATATTTTTAAAGTGGAAGTTTTATATTATCCTGGTCCAGGTGCTGTGCCATTAATATTAAATCCAGGGGGTTTATCCAAGGTAGGAGTTCAATTTAATGGCGGCGATCACTTTGAGAGAGTGATAATGACCCAGCATGAACCTGCTTACATTTTACCCCGTAACCAAGTACCAGAAGAGGTGTATCAAGAAATAGCTTTGAGAAAGGCTCAGGTCCATAAAAAAAGAGAAAACGTCTCTAGTTCTTCATCAGAGGGAAGCTCTGTATCTCCATCCAGAAAACGTAAAATGGGACCCTTCACTCCAGAGGGACAAAGTGATTCTACTTCGGTCCCATCTAAAACGAGATATTCTTCGGCATTTTTTTCATATTTGACCCTGCTACAATTCAACGGACACACCGAACAGAGGTATAATAACGACAAAAAAAGAGGTGTGTAATGGCAAAGAAGAAATTTGATAAAGATTTTAAGTTAAATGCTGTACGTTTAGTCCATGAAGGTAAATTAACGGTTAAGCAAGTGAGCCAGGATTTAGAGGTTGGTTATTCTACCCTCGAAAGATGGATTCGAGAAATCAGAGCGCATGGTGAAAAAAGTGTATTTCCAGGCAGTGGATATCTAAAACCAGAGGATGACCGCCTCCGGAAATTAGAACGGGAAAATGAAATACTGCGTCGAGAGCGAGATATATTAAAAAAAGCCATGGCCATATTTTCGTCACCGTAAAACAAAAATATGAGTTTATGCAGCAACAGTCGGTGAATTGGACGATAGAAGATATGGCAAAAACGTTTGGAGTTTCGCGGAGTGGTTATTATGATTTTTGCGGGCGGAAGCCGAGCCAAAGGCAACAAGAAAATGAGGTGTTGTTAGAAGCTTTGCGCCGAATTTTTCAAACCAGTCGTGAAACTTATGGAAGTCCTCGAATGCATGCCGAATTAAAGGAACAAGGATTTAAATGCAGCCGGCCTCGCGTAGCCCGACTCATGAGGAAGTGTGGATTGTCCGCCAAAATGCGGCGTTTATTCAGGACCACCACCACCCTGTCTAGCCGAAGGACTGCTGCACCTAATTTGCTAGAGCAGGATTTTACGGCCCCAGCGCCAAATGAAAAATGGGTGGCGGACGTGACATATGTGAGGACTCTGGAGGGATGGCTTTACGTGGCGGTGGTATTGGATTTATTTTCACGTAAGGTCGTGGGTTTAGCGATGGATAAATCATTGCATACAGCTCTGGTATTGAGGGCATTAGAGCAAGCTTTATGGCGACGCCAACCAGACAGTGGTTTACAGCATCATTCTGATCGGGGATGCCAGTATACGAGTGAGGTTTTTCAAGCGCTGCTGACAAGAAATAATATTATTTGCAGCATGAGCGGCACAGGGAATTGTTATGACAACGCAGTGGCTGAAAGTTTTTTTCATACGCTAAAAACCGAATGGATTTATTTTGAGCGTTATGATAGTCGAGAACAAGCTATGCGTAGTATTTTTGAATATGTGGAAGTGTTTTATAATAACCAGCGCCGACATTCTACGGTAGGCTATTTATCTCCCGTAGAGTTCGAGCGACGGTATTATCAACAAGCCCTCTGTTCATAGTGTCTAAAAAATTGTTGCAAGATCAATTCTCCAGTAATATTGAAAGCACTATCTAATCAATTATACCATCTGATAAGGGACAATCAATCTTCAGGATTAATGCATTTTTTGGCTGAAATAAAAAGTCAGAAGGATAGAATTGATTTGGTAAATGGAGAATTTAGAGATAAAAAAACGGAAACAAGCACACCGCTCGTACTCAGCGCGCAACTAATTCTTTCAGATTCATCAAAGCAAACAGCGGAGAATATTAAGTCCACTTACTGTTTAATGTCATCTCTAATCGAAAATGGCGCTTCTTCTCTTGGCCTATTAGACCAATATCCGCTATTAGGGAACTGGACTGCCCCGGACTGCAACTTTAAAGCATTACTTACAATGAAGTCAGGGTTTTCTTTTTGTGATAGTGATCGTTCCCGATAAAATCGGGAACAATATTTTTTTGTTAATCTAATCTTAATTCTTTAGAACTGGAGAAAAGGACACTGGATATAGGAGGTCCGTTTATCAATTTTGATTTTGTGCCCAATAGTCCCCCCGTCCGTAAATATTTTGCGGTTTCAAGGTTTGTTTCCGGTTGCTCACTTCCTCTCTTTCTTCTACCCAAGAGTGATGTCCCTCTATCTTGTAATAAAGGAATTTTATAGTTTTCTCCTCTGTTTTTGCTTGAAAATGTTTGTGCTAATGAGTCTAAACTACTGCTTTGTTTCCTAAACGATAGTGTTGGACGCGACTCCATTGCAAGTACCTGTCCTTCAAGAGGTGTCCTTAGGTTTGATCCAGAACATACAAATCCCATCGTGTGCAAACCTTTGAAAGCTTCAGGTTTCACTTCACTTTGTCTCTTATCAGTAGGCAGTATCAATTTTTCAGTCTTCCTTTGAACAGGGGCTAGATCAGAGAGTTTTGTTAGATTCTTTTCTTCCGTTAAATGGCCTAACTCTGGAAATTCCATAGCGAGTACTTGATCTTCAAGTTCTCTTGTCAAGGGCGGGACTTTCGAAAACATATTTTTGGCGAAATCTATTCTTTGTTTTTCTTGCTCCTGTATTAAGCGCTCCTGGCTTTCTACATAATTGTTGAGCAGTTGTTCCGCCTGTTTAAAGTGATTTCCTTGATTTATCCTAGCTTGGTCTAATTCTGCTAAATAGCGATTTTTATCTTGCTCATTTTTCTCTATACCCTCCTGATCCTTGGTGTACCAGTCCCATAAGAATGAGATACCAAGATTTGATCGTGATTCCTTGCGTCTGGTACTTTCATCGCGCATGTTAACCTCTGTCTGCGCATCTATTGCTTTCTGTCTCCAATGCTCCGTTTGTTGAAACTGTGCTTGAACTGCATTTTTTATTTCATCGGGTAATCCCACCAATGAAGGAAAATCAATAGGCTGAAATGATGCTGTAACTTGTTGTTGTTCCTTACTCCAACGCTCTCCATAATTATTATCCTGAATCCGTCTCAAAGCTTCTTTCCCAATGATATAAGCAGCCCCTAATGAGGCGGCTATCGGTAAAATTATAGGACTTAAGGGCACGGTAGCGGTCAAAGCCAACCCGCCTGCAGTAACCCCAACATCAATAGGAAATTCATGCCCCTGGTTATTAGAATTGATCTCTGGCAGAGGATCAAAAGAGGATATGGCAGAGAAAGATTGCGTAAAATATTCTTTGCTTTCGCTGAGCAGGTTTTTTGACATATCCGTATTTTTTTTAGAAGTTTCCGAAGCAGTGGAGGTTTTGTATTCTGGACAAATCTTTGTCGCAGTTGAAATCTCTGTACTCGCCGTTAAGCTATCGCTGAAACGATGATGAGGGATAATCGCTTGAACAGCTTCAGGTATAAGCGGAGTAAAGGGAGTGGTTGGAGAAGCAGATGTCGAAAAAGCTTGGCTGGATGGCGTCAGACATTCTCTAGTATAATCGATCACCTGGTTAACGCCATTTGAGATTACCGGAATAGGTCCTTCACTGAACATGGGTCCGACTATATTTTTTAAAACGCCACCAGCGCCTCCCAATAAATCAGCCCCATCCATAGTGTCCTCGTGTAGGAAACTTTGCGAAATGGGTATTTTATTTCTTACTTCCTCTGCCCATTTTTCTAGGTCTTCGCCAGATGAACTGATCGCCTGTCCTGTTAACTTTAAACTCGTATCATACACCAACTTGGGTATCTTCAGCGCAGTACCTAGAGCTTTAACGTCAGCCGGGTGATCTACCTGCTCGCTGAGGCTTGCTAGGGGTTGAGTTTGCGCTGCAAGCCGTATGTTTTCAAATTCCGGGTGATGCTTTTCGAAGTCCTCTGCTTTCTTTTCTAAAAACGCACCCGTATTATACGCTGTATTGAGGGCAAAATTGGCTGTTTCACTCAGTCCAGGCGTAAGCTTTGAAACAATAGTTTGCACTGTCGCTGTTTGACCAGGATGTGGGTCGCCTGCCCTTTTTGCTTCATGGAAATAATCAACAAAATCAATAAATGCTCTAGGAACGTCCCAAAAAGCACTGGTGACATCTGTGCCAATCTTACCCAATTCAGGTGGAATGAAATGATTTTGAGCTTGTTCAGCACCTGCCTTAATCCCTTGACTTAAAAATTCCCATACTGGCCTCCCCTCAGGTGCCTGTATGGACGAAGATGTACTAACATCTTCATTTTCATCAATAAAAGGTAACTTAGACATGTTTATCTCCTTATAAAACAATAAGCTTATTTAATCCAGAGATTGTACAACAATAAGGCCTCATGTAATTTAGTATTTTAACCAAAAATCACAAAGTTTACAGAGGAGACCTTATGTTATTGGATGATTTTATCATTACAGCCTATTGTTTGATAGAACGAAACGTTAAAAAATTTTCCAGACTCAAAAACTCCGACAAAGAGGATTTAAACCGAATTTATCCGACAGTGAAGTCATGACGATGGAAATTGTGGCTGAGTTTTTAGGGATTGATACCGACAAAGGAGCTTGGGAATATTTTACCCATAGAAACCGTGATTGGCCAATTGACAGAACGTTTTCATATTGAAAAAATACGGGTACGGAAGCTATGGTATTTAACCAATCGCATTGCTCGAAAAGTGCTGGCGCATACCATCACAGTTTTCATTAATAAACAGCTTGGAAATCCACCTTTGCAGTTTGAATTGTTATTGGCAGGATCAAAAAGTTGAGAATGGCGTTAAATGTAAGCCAGGCAACAAACCCCGAGGTTCCCCCAGTTAACTACAGTATTGAACAATTTCATTTTGTATTTACTATATCTCAATGAACCTAAAATTTTGGCTCATTTTAAATAACGCTCGAAATTTATCTCCCTTCCAATGTACACGGTTACTTGAAAGATGGGGTGACCCGCAAAAAATTTGTGAGCCCAATGCTGCAGAATTAATTCGATTTGGATTGAAACCGGAAGCGATTGAGGAATTACTCCGGCCAGATAACACTGCCATTACTCAGCAGTTAGAATGGGGAGCACAGCTAAACCAGAGTATCTTAACTTTAGAAGACCCAGCTTATCCCTCTCTATTAAAAGCAATTGCCGACCCGCCGCCCGTTTTATTTGTTCGTGGCGACCCAAAAATATTATCTAAGCCGCAACTGGCTCTTGTCGGCAGCCGCAAGCCGTCCCCTTCAGGTTTGAGAGCAGCTGCTGAATTTGCCAAGGGCTTGGTAGCGGCAGGTTGGGCTATTACCAGCGGTTTGGCTGCAGGGATTGACGCCGCCAGTCATAAGGGCGCGCTTTCTACGGGCGGGACCACCGTGGCGGTTTTAGGCAGCGGTTTGGATCAAATTTACCCGGCACAAAATAAAGGCTTGGCGACGCAAATTGCCAGCCGCGGGGCATTGGTTTCTGAATTCCCACCCCATACGCCCCCTTTAGCTATGCATTTCCCGCGTCGTAATCGCATTATCAGCGGCTTATGTCTGGGAGTGGCTGTAGTAGAAGCGGCGCTGCGCAGCGGCTCGCTGATTACCGCTAAACTAGCTTTAGAACAAGGCCGGGAGGTATTTGCAGTCCCGGGTTCTATTTATAATCCACTCAGTCAAGGTTGCCATATTTTAATTCAAGAAGGGGCCAAATTGGTGACCGGGCCAGCCGATGTATTACTCGAATTTGAGCAGTCCCCCCCTGCATGGTGTATAATACCCTCTAAACCAATACAGATTGAACTTGATTCGGATTGCCGCCAACTGTTAGAGTGGATTGGGTTCGAGCCAACTTCGATGGATCAGTTGGTTGAACGCAGCGGCTGGGTGGTATCTCGAATTTCCAGCGGGCTGCTAAATTTAGAATTGCAAGGATATGTTGATTTCGCTGCAGGCAGTTATTACAGAGTTTAACCATGCAAAAGAAAGAAGCTTTATTACTATTACAAATGATTCAAGAAGCCACGCAATGGTTAATTGGCCTGACTGAGCCTGAAGTAGCGGGATTACAAACTCCAGAGAAGAAATCTTTACGTATTTTTTCTGAGGAAGAATGTGAGTCCTTATCCCTGCCCTGTCGACGGTTTCTCTTGGCTTTGGAGCAGCAAGGTATCGTTGATGCAGCGCTCCGGGAGCGAATCATTTATCATGCCATGCAATTGCAAGTCAAAAATATGGACTTACGAGTAGTTGAAGGAATTGCCCGCATTATCCTATCTCGTCAGCCGGAAGGTGCAGAGGCGTTGAAACGCATGGAATTGTTGATGGCAGATATGGATAATTTGACGGTTCATTAGCGATTATATCGAGGAATAAGCATGGCGCAGTTTGTGGTAGTCGTGGAATCTCCCGCCAAAGCCAAAACTATCGAAAAATATCTAGGGAAACAATTTAAAGTTATGGCTTCTTATGGGCATGTGCGGGATCTCATCCCTAAAGAAGGGGCGGTCGATCCTGATCATGATTTCGCCATGAAATATCAGGCCATTGAACGTAATCTAAAGCATGTAGACGCTATTGCTAAAGCGGTGAAAAATAGCGAGGGCATTTATCTGGCTCCAGATCCTGATCGCGAAGGTGAAGCCATTGCCTGGCATGTTTTAGAGCTTTTGGAAGAGCGGGGAGTCGTCGGTGAAAAGCCGGTCTCACGGGTGGTTTTTCATGAAATTACCAAGTCGGCTATTCAAAATGCCGTAGATCATCCTCGGCAAATTTCATTGGATTTAGTGAATGCGCAACAAGCGCGCCGTGCCTTGGATTATCTGGTAGGTTTTAATCTTTCCCCTTTATTATGGCGCAAAATTCGTCCTGGATTATCGGCGGGTCGTGTGCAAAGTCCGGCTTTACGCATGATTGTAGAGCGGGAAGAAGAAATTGAAAAATTTGTAAGCCAGGAATATTGGACCATCCATGCCCATCTTGTGGAAAAAGACCAAAAATTCAGCGCCCATTTGATCGAGTTTGATGGAAAAAAACTAGAACAATTCAGTATTACTGATGAAAAATCCGCCCTCGAAGTTACAGCAGAGTTAAAGAAATTGGCTCAAGGGCGCTTACAAGTGATCAAAGTCACTAAAAAAGCACGCAAACGCCACCCTGCCGCACCTTTTATTACTTCGACTTTACAACAAGAAGCGGCGCGTAAATTAGGCTTTACCACCCAGCGCACGATGCAGGTGGCCCAGCAACTTTATGAAGGCATTGATACCGATGAAGGTGCTGTGGGATTGATTACTTATATGCGAACAGACTCAGTTTCACTGGCGCAGGAAGCGGTTGCAGAAATCCGTGACTACATTGGACAGCGTTATGGCGAGGACCAAGTTCCAGAAAAACCACGCTTATATAAATCTAAATCAAAAAACGCCCAGGAAGCGCATGAAGCCATTCGTCCCACCTCGGTCAGTCGTGCGCCTGAGCAATTGCAAAAAGCGCTGACTGCCGAGCAACTGAAACTGTATACCTTAATTTGGAAACGAACCGTGCCTGTCAAATGATTGACGCCACGATTGATACCGTGGCAGTCGATCTGGCTGCAGCAGACAAAGGCATTTTTCGCGCCAATGGTTCCATGATTGTAGATCCTGGTTTCATCAATGTTTATCAAGAAGGTTTCGATGATAAAAAAAGAGAGGAAGAAGAAGCCAACAAAATGCTGCCGCCGTTAAAAGAAAAACAGTGGGTAACATTTGAAGATATCCTTGGAGAACAACATTTTACCGAACCGCCGCCTCGTTATACTGAAGCCACTTTGGTAAAAGCTTTAGAAGAACGTGACATTGGCCGGCCTTCCACTTATGCCAGTATCATCGCCACTTTAAAACATCGCGAATACGTTAACTTAGAAAATAAACGGTTTTTGCCGACGGATGTGGGCCGGGTGGTCAACCGATTTTTAACCCAATATTTTACTCGATATGTGGATTATGATTTTACTGCCAATTTAGAAGATGAATTAGATGATATCTCCCGAGGTGAAAAAATTTGGGTGCCGGTTTTGGAAACTTTCTGGAAACCCTTTAAAAATTTGGTAGATGAAATTCAGCAAACGGTTAAACGCAGCGACGTGACTCAAGAAAAAACTGATGAAAAATGTCCGGATTGTGGTAATCCACTGGTGATTCGTTTAGGCAAACGAGGCCGCTTTATTGGGTGCAGTAATTATCCTGAATGTAAATACACCCGGAATGTGGGGAGAAGAGACCGCTGTGCAACCTGAGATCATTGAAGATCGAAAATGTCCTAAGTGCGGTGGGGAGTTGTTGATTAAACAAGGCCCTTATGGAAAATTTATTGGTTGCAGTAATTATCCGGATTGTCACTTTCTAGAACCTTTGGAAAAACCCAAGGATACCGAGGTGGAATGTCCTGAATGCCATGAAGGACATATTTTACAGCGAAAATCACGCCGTGGGAAAATATTTTATTCTTGTTCGCGATATCCACAATGTAAGTATGCGTTATGGAATGAACCAATCAATGAAACTTGTCCCAATTGTAAATGGCCGATTTTAACTGTAAAAACCACCAAGAAAAAAGGCCGCGAAAAAATTTGTCCGCAACCGGATTGTGGTTACAATGAACCTTATCCGGAAGAAAATGAATAAAGAGACCTGTAAGCATCAGTACTTGAGTCTCTTTTTTATTGGCTTGGGCATATTTCTAGGACTTTTTATTTATTATTGTGTTCAATCAAAAGGGATTGATTTTTACACCTATTTTGCTGCGGCTGAGGCCTTCCATCACAATGCTCGCCCTTACATCAATTTGATGTTTACCACACCTTATTACTATCCGCCCTTGACTGCGCAACTTATTCTACCTTTAACCATGTTCCCGGTAAAAATAGCTTATTGTATATGGTTAATATGTTCAGTGGCGGCGATAGTGCTGGGCGTTTATTTGCTGGTTCCCAGGAAAAATTGGCCATATTACTTGTTATTGACGTTTGGTTTTTTGCCCGTAGAAACTACATTATATGCTGGCCAGGTGGGTTGTTTTTTATTTTTAGCGCTTTGCTTGGCTTTTTATTTCACCAAAAAAAATAATTCTATCGGTGTTGGCTTAGGGCTGGCCTTGGGTATTATGTGGAAGATAATCCCTCTGGCGCACTTTGGATATTATTTTTGGCGGGGAAAAATAAAAATCGTGCTGGCCACCTTATTATTTTTAGCAGCCCTGTTTGTCGTAAGCATTCCACTGGTTGGCTGGCAGGGATGGATTGATTTCTTTCATATTGCCATGTATTACGGTCATCCTACTTCCTTGCACGCGGATCATTTTAGCGAAGTATTAAATATCGGCTCAAATCAGGCTTTAAGCGGGTTTTGGGGCAGATTAATTGGCGACGATGTTTTAGCAATGCGGCTTTGGCATATCAGTATAGTAATTCTCGTTTTAGCAACTGTTTTAATGTGTTGGCAGCAATTCCAGCTGAGTACAGCGGCAATTGCTTCCTGTTTATATTCTGCGCTCGGCGGAGCCGATGCTCGGAATGAAGGGGGAGCGCTTCGCGCTGCTCCCCCTTGCGATCCCCCATGGCGCAGAGAATTTTCTGCGAAAATTATTTTTCATTATGAGAAATTACTCCAATATTTCAGCCCCTTAAATTCATTTTATCCTCAGCGGGAATTGCTGATGTGTTGGCCGCGTAATCTTTCTCAGCGCTTATTTGATTTAGAATTTGGCTTGGTGACTATCGCCATTACTTTGGTAATGCCTTATACCTGGTATCACCAATATCTTGTGTTATTAATTCCGATTTTTGTTTTACTGCAACGCATGCCTGATGATGTTTTTTTGCAGCGGCTAAGATGGCCCTTAATTTTGGGTTACATCTTAACCGATCTACATGGTTTGCTATGGCATCATCTTCATCAATCCTGGTTGTTGTCTTTACCTATCTATTTTGCTTTATTTTTATGGTTAACCCTTTCGCGGCAAATATTTTTTGAAGTTAGAAATCATCGTTTAAGGACTGAGGCCACAGATTTTAGCAAGCTCCAAGTTACTTAAACCAAACCAGTGTAAAGCCAAGATTTGGCTTTTTCCTGGTGTTGTTTAATACTAGGATGCTCATTTAAAAATGCCTTGAATGCTGCGGGCCACGCGGCATATTGTTTATTATTCATATTTAATGTCAGTATAAGTCCGGCAATTTCATCCTCAGATTTATTTGAATTTCTGGCTGTCTCATATTCCTCTTTTAAAAAAGTTTGGCATTCTTGTGCATCTGGTTCATGAATCCAGAAATGTGAAGAATTATAATCTTCAAATTTTCTATTTTTAAAATTAAATTTCATGTTTTCCTCCTGGTATGTTTAAAATTTAACAACAAACTTTGAGATTACTAAAATCTCTTTTTTATTTCAAGTCAAAAGTTCGTTATCCCGCGACTTGATGGGCGCTCAATAGCTGAGAGTTTGGGTGATGTCTGCCAGAGAAGGTAAGTACTGTGGCGCTGGTTTAAATAAGCCCTGTGATGTAAGCTGTTTGGCGCTCTCTTTTGCGTTCTCTCGCGTTTGAAGATATGTGGGATACCCATTTTCCTGTGCTTGCTGCTTTTCTGTAGCTTCCGTACTATCATTTGCATTTTCTTCAATTTCCGAGCTTGGATTCTCTTCTTTAAATTTCTTTAATTCGGCTGCCTCTTCCAAGAGTTCACCATTTTCTTCTTCAAATTGTTTTAAAGCAGCTTTTCCATCTGTGATGAGTGGTTTATATTCTGCTTCTATATTTTCTAAATTACGTTTTTCTTCTTTATTAATCCTCCATGTTTGCACGCCAAAGGTAAATAATGAGAATGCAGCAACAACAGCTAAAAATGGGCAAAGAGGCGACAATACTAAGAGTGCCGCGCCCGTGAATAAAAAAGCGCTTGCGGAGCGTTTCTTTTTTGCATATTTAATTTGTACAGTTGCCCTTTCTTTATTTTGCAAGTTTGAATAATATGCTTTGGCTTTTTCTTCTTGTGAAGATTTTGCAGTTCCTTTTTCTTGTTTAGATTCTTGAGTTTCATCTGTTATTCCTTGTATTAATTCGTACTGTAATCTTCCGGCTTCACGTTTGTGGTGTGCAAATTTCTTTTGGCTCTCCTTTATGATTGCCTGTTCTTTTATTGTATGCACAATACCAATACCGGCAAACAAAAACGGAATAACAACAGGCGCCACAGCACAAATACTCAATACTAAAGCAGGGATTGCTATACTCAAGGTAATCACGCTGGCTGCTCCTCGGATTTTGATATTTTCTTGAATCTTACCGACAGCCAGGTCATATAACTCAATAAGGGTCATTAAGATAATATTAGATAAACCGGCAATTGCGCTTGCCAGCAGTATGGTGGCGTCGATGGTTAACTTGATTAGGTGGGCGACCTTTCCCAGAAAACCTGTAAAAAAACCCATTGTACTAGCATGATCTAAAAATTGATGGAAATATAACCGTACTTGTTGAAACTTATTTACTTGATTAGATGATGAATTATCTTCTGGGATTTCTATAATTGTACTTTTCATAGCGACCTCTTTTTATGAATTTTTTATTTAAAAATATAAGGCTTTATGAAGAGTATTGTATAATTGAATAATCGGTATGATAATATACCAAAATGAAAAAATGAATTTCTAAAACAGAAATAAAGATGTCTCAAGATCTCTTAGAAAGTATCAAAAGTTTTATTGCAGTAGCTGAGCACGGCAGTTTTTCCGCGGCTGCTCGTAGCTTAAACATTTCGGCGCCCGTTTTAACTAAACAAATTAGGTGGTTGGAAGAAAATCCGATAGTATCATTCGTTTATTAGTAGATTATGTGCTTAAATGTATTCCGCCCGGCATGTAATCCGGCAGAATCACAGTGTTATAACAAAGAAATATCGGCGACTTGAGTGAATAAGAACCTGCCCAGGCCCACAACACAGGTTTAGCCATAGTTATGGCTGAACCTGCGCATGGCGCCTCGGCTTCACATTCTAACCTTTTGACATTTCCCTTTGCCTTAAAACTCCCTAATAAGAATTGATGGCGAATGGGCTAGTCCACTGGACTAAAAGATTGAGGTTAACAATCAGATGAATCAATGGAAAAGTCAGATCACAGACAAATCGCTTGATTAGGTCAAGAAAAAGCCGTTCATTCGCCGCAAGCTCTTGCAGCCTAAGGTTTGAAGAAAATCCAAGAATGTTTATAATGCCGATAGCCATGGTATCTACTCTACTATAGGTACTCGTGGTCAGTGCCCATCCAATCTCATCATTGGATGGGCACGCTTATTGTACTCAATTCGTTTTTAGAAAACAATCATCAGATTTTTGAAGTATTGGTAGCCTTAGCACGGGCGTAAGCAAAATTTACTGTATCCCTAGATTATATTGGACAAATGAAATAATATATTCAAAATTAAAAGGAGATTTCTTTATGCAAGATGATAAGGAACCGAAAATTAGGATTGTTATAGACAACCGGCAAGATTTAGAGTTATTCGAATTTGCCAATGCGATGTCCGGATACCACGGAAGTGGATTACAGTCAACTAGCGCCCAACAAAGAAATATCGGCGACTTGAGTGAATAAGTGATGTAGCCGAGCCAATAAGGCCAGGCGGTTATTGCGTTTGGCTTTGTCTTCCACCATCACCATGACCTTATCAAAAAAATGGTCTACGGGTTCTTTGAGGGTAGAGAGTTGGCTCAGCGCGGCAGCATAATCAGATTTATTGTAGAATTGCTGGGCTATTTGGGTTTGTTGGGTTAATTGCTCTGCCAATACCCGTTCGGCTTCGTGTTCAAATAAATCTATATCTATGGCCGTTGGCCAAATATCGCCGGCCTGCTTTTTCAAAATATTGGTCACGCGTTTGTTGGCTGCTGCTAAAGCTTGCGCAAAAGGTGTTGTTAGAAATTGTTGCACCGCATGTATGCGACGATCAAAATCCAGGGGTTTAGTGGGTCTGCACGCAAGCACGGCTTCAAATACTTCCGGACTCACTCCTTTTTCTAAATACCAGGTTTTTAAACGGCTCATGATAAAATCAAATGCTTGAGCAACGACTGCGGTATTCGGCAAGTGCATGCTGTAAGCCTGCTGGGCTAGTTTTAATAATTGTTCTAAATCTAACGGCAAGCCTTTTTCAATTAAAATCCTCAAGACACCCAAAGCAGCGCGCCTTAAACCAAAGGGATCTTTATCACCACTGGGTGGTTGATTAATTCCAAAAATACCCACCAAGGTGTCCAATCGATCAGCCAGCGCCACAATATATCCTGTACTGGTATCAGGTAATTGGTCGCCGGAAAAACGGGGAGCATAGTGTTGTTTGATGGCTAAGGCACAGTCTTCGCTTAGACCATCATTTTTGGCATAATAATAACCCATGATCCCTTGCAAACTAGGAAATTCGCCGACCATTTCACTGAGTAAATCACATTTTGATAATTGCGCAGCTTCTTTGGCTAAATGGATGTTCTCTTTTAAGTCTGTGGCAATGGCGCCGGATAGAGTGACCATCCTTTCCGTTTTATGGGCTAGACTGCCTAATTGTTTTTGAAAAATCACATGTTCTAAATGCGGCAAACGGCTTTGTAAACTGATTGCTAAATCATTTTCATAGAAAAATGCGGCATCGCTGAGTCGAGCTTTTAAAACCCGTTCATTGCCTTGAACAATCTGCTGTGGGTCTTTGCTTTCGATATTGCTGATTAAAATAAATGCAGGTTGTAATTGTTGTTGCGGATTTAATACCGGAAAATATTTTTGATTGGTTTTCATAGAAGTGATCAAAACTTCTTGCGGCACTTTGAGAAATTCCTGATTAAAATGCCCCATTAAAGCTACCGGCCATTCGACCAAGGAAGTCACTTCTTGCAATAATTCAGGATCTAGCTCCGCCGCCAATTTTTTTGGAGTAATATCTAGCACTGCTTGCCGAATTTTTTCTTGTCGCTTGTTAAAATCAGCAATCACTTTGCCTTTTTGTAATAAAATGTTTTCGTATTCTTTCGGGGAGGTAATAGTAATAGGCTCTGGATGATGGAAACGATGCCCCCAGGTTTGATTACCAGATGTCAACACCAAACAAGTTAGCCGGTACAACTTGGCTGCCAAATAATAGCAGTATCCAATGCACTGGGCGGGCAAAACTTTCAGAATGATTACCCCAGCGCATAGGTTTAACGATGGCTAGGGAACTGATGGCTTGCCTAACAATATCAGGTAAAATTTCTATGGTTTTTTGACTGGGCTTTTCACTTTATAATATAAACGATTATCTTTCACACTCAGTGTAGAAACTCAACACCACAAGATTTAGCAAAACCCATTGCGGCGGAGGAGGGTTGCCATTAGCATCAAATGCTTTGTCGTAGTTTGGGCCTTGACGTTCTATCATTCGAGGCGGCAATTGGCTGCGGACATCTTCTATATAGACTGCAAGTCGCCGGGGAGTGGCAAATGTTTTTGATTTTGCTCCAACTGTTCTATTACACCGCAGTTTTTTAATTGTTCCATTAGGCGATCAGTAATTGATCCGCTAAAAATTTTACTGCATGAGTGGGTAATTCTTCGCAACCGATTTCAAACAATAAATCTTGTTTATCCATGGTTGCCCCGAGACAATAATGGAAAACCTAAACGTTCTCGTGATTCATAATAATTTTGGCAACGGCTTGGGCCAATTTGCGAATGCGTAACATAAAACGTTGACGTTCAGTGACCGCAATCGCATGGCGGGCATCTAATAAATTAAAAGTATGTGAGGCTTTTAGCACCATTTCATAAGCCGCCAAAGGTAATTGCTCTTGGATTAATCGCGCGGCTTCCTGTTCATAAATATCAAATTGTTTAAAAAGCACTTCCACATTGGCTTGTTTAAAATTGTAAGCTGACATTTCCACTTCGTTTTGATGAAACACATCTCGATAAGTGATATCGCCTGCGGCAGTTTTGTTCCACACCAAATCAAATATATTATCGACGCCTTGCAAAAACATGGCCAGTCGTTCCAAGCCATAAGTCAATTCGCCGCTGATGGGATGACAATCCATTCCACCGACTTGTTGGAAATAAGTAAATTGACTGATTTCCATGCCATCTTGCCATACTTCCCATCCCAAGCCCCAGGCGCCTAAGGTGGGAGATTCCCAATTATCTTCTACAAAACGAATATCATGCTCTAGCGTATCCACGCCAAGTTCTTGCAAAGAATTTAGATACAATTCTTGAATATTATCGGGAGAAGGTTTCAGCATGACTTGCAATTGATAATAATGTTGCACTCGATTGGGATTGTCGCCATAACGGCCATCAGTAGGCCGCCGGGAGGGTTGTACGAAAATAGCGCGCCAGGGTTCTGGACCAATCGCGCGTAAAAAAGTGCCGGGATGAAAAGTGCCTGCGCCCACTTCCATATCAAACGGTTGTAAAATCACACAGCCTTGCGCCGCCCAATACTGTTGCAAGCGCAAAATCATTTCTTGAAAATTAATAGTCTAATTTTCTTTTCTTGCATTCATTGTTGTTTTGTAGCGATATTATCTAGCGATTTTTGGAATAAATCGTGCCGGCGCTGCGCCGGGAATAAAATCAAATTCGTCATGGCTTTATTGCTGAGTACAAAACTAGGTGTACCCGCTAAACTTAAATGCTTTAGCTAAATCATAATTCATCGGATAATTCTTGTTTGATTGCGGGATCATTCATATCTTTTTTCAATTGATCGACATTTAAACCGACCGATTTGGCAACTTCTTAATTTTGCTTCGTTTAAAGCGCCGGAAACTTTAAATAAGGCATTGTGGAATTCCACATATTTATTTTGTTTAGCTGCGGCTAAAGCCGCTTGCGCAGCATAATTAGAAGCGGCGCCAAAGATAGGAAATTCTTTATAAATCATTTTGACATTGGTGTTTCCATTTAACAATTTTGCAATAAAAGGCTGCATTTCTTTGCAATGACCGCATTGATAATCGAAAAATTCCACCAAGATAACATTGCCGTTGGGATTGCCTGCGGTAGGCGAATTGGGATCATTAAATAATTTTTCTTTATTGTCGGTGAATCCCTCGAGGCTTGCGTTTTGGCCTTATCTAGTTCTTTGGCTTGTAGTGCTTGCGAAGCTTCTAGCAAGACTTCAGGATTATTGACTAAATAATCATGAACAATTTTTTGAATTTGTTGCTGTTGGGAAGGGGAAAAAGAGACTAGCATTTTTATCGCTGGCAGCGGCAAATGCTGAAGTAAATAAAGATAATTCCAGTGTAAAAGGCCAATCATGGCCACGAATTTTTTTCATACTTTCTCCTAAATAAATAGATTTACTGCGCTGATTGCTTCGCGGATCTTTGAGCATAGCATTTTTTTCCAATTGCCGGATCCTTTCCGCAGAAACTTGATATTGCGCCGCCAAGTCGTGCAATGTGGCTTTTTTATCATTTAGCCAACGTTGTGCTAAAATATCTCGGCTGCGTTCATCCAGTTGTTCTAACGCTTGATGCAAAGAATCATGTCGTCTGATCTTCCCAATTGTGTTTTTCTAATAAGCGCGGCGGGACTGTAATTAAAATCTTCCAGATAATATTCAGGGGACTCTATAGCTTCCGGATTCTTCGTCGCTATCAAAACCTTCGAAAGATTCATCATAATTGCTGAGACGTTCTTCCATTTGCGGACATCTTTGGTGCTGACGCTGAGTTCAGAAGCAACGGTTTCTACTTCGGTGCTACTCAACCAAGCACGGTTTTTAGCTAATTTTCGTAAATTAAAAAATAATTTACGTTGGGCTTTGGTGGTGGCGATTTTTACAATACGCCAATTTTTTAAGCACAAATTCATGAATTTCTGCTCTAATCCAATGGACCGCAAAGGAAACCAAACGGACGCCGATTTTGGGATTGAAGCGTTTGACTGCTTTCATTAAGCCAATATTGCCTTCTTGAATGAGATCAGCTTGCGGGAGACCATAGCCATCATAACCACGGGCAATACGCACGACCAAGCGCAAATGACTCAAAACCAGTTTTCGGGCAGCAGCCAAGTCATTGTTTTTAATTAATTTGTTGGCTAATTCCAGCTCTTCCTCAGCAGTAAGCATGGGAATTTGATTTACCCAATGGATATAACTGCTTAAACTGCCAATGGGTAAGGCTTGATCTATGCATTGTAACTGGCTGTTCATAACCACCCTCTGTATATTGATTTTAGAGCCATCTTAACATTTTTTTAATAACCACGCTACCAACTTAGGGACTTTTACGTCTGTTTAAAAAATGAACTTGTCTGCTTTCAACGGAAATGGTATTATTTTCTCATGGAAAAAGTGAACATTGATTGGAGTAATCTTAGTTTTCGGCTCACCCCGACCAAAACTATGTATGTGGCAAAAACATTGCCTGGGCAAGCTTGGCAAACGGGTGAGTATCTTGCCCTATGGCCCTCTTAGTATTTCTCCCGCGGCTGGGGTACTTAACTATGGGCAAGGGCTATTCGAAGGTTTAAAAGCTTTTAGGTTAGCTGATGGGTCAGCGGTCCTATTCCGTCCACAAGAAAATGCCGTTCGGTTCGCCAGAGGGGCAGAGCGACTTTGTATACCGCCGGTTTCTGAACAAGGTTTTGTGGAAGTGATGAAAGAGATAGTCCGTCGTAATAGTGATTATTTACCCCCTTTTGGTATGGGCAGTCTTTATCTTCGTCCCTGTTTGTGGGGTACAGGTGAAATTTTGGGTATGGCAGAGGCGCCGGAATATACTTTTGTGGTTTATGCTTCTCCTGTAGGCAGTTATTTTAAGGGCGGCGAAATCATTCCCGTAAAATTTGAAGTATGTGAAGCCTTTCATCGCTCAGCTACCAGAGGTATTGGCAGTACCAAATTTATCGGAAATTATGCCCCCACGCTGTTGTCTACTGCTCAAGCCAAGCAAAGAGGATTTGCAGGTAGTATATATTTAGATGCTATTCATGAAAAATATGTCGAAGAAGCAGGTGTGGCTAATTTTTTTGTGTGAAAGAAGGAAAACTGTATACTCCTCAATTAAGTGAATCTATTTTACCAGGAGTAACTCGCGCCTCAGTCATTCAATTAGCGCGAGAATTATTAAATTTGGATGTTATTGAAATGAAGTTGCCCATTAGTATGGTTTTAACAGCGGATGAATGCTTCTGCAGTGGAACGGCTGCCGTGATTACACCGTTTTATCAATCACTTATAAAAATAACGAAACTACTTTTAGTCATAATCGCCTGGACCTTTGACTCTAAAAATTTATAATTTGCTAACTCAAATACAGAAGGGCTTGATTACAGACTCTTTTGGATGGTTAGAGAGAATAAATTAAGGGTAAATTTATGCATATACAATGTGATGAAGAGCTGATAAGCCGTTTCGATCTTAATGAATCCATATGTAAAATTTCTTCAGATGCGCCTTCTACGGTTTTTGGTAATTGGAATGCCAGCATTATCAAAGTTTTGGGTAGTCAATTTTTATTAACAGTACATACCAAAAGCTTATTTTCTTCAATTGATCTGTTGGATACCATCGACATGCAACTCATTACCCAAGCTATGAATAATTTATGTGGAAAAATTCTTGAAATGCTCAGTGATTTTTATTGTTTAACTGATTACCAAGAAAGGGGCATCGTACAACCATTTAAAAATATCACGTTCGGACCGGCAGAAAACAAAAGAATGACTCGTATCACGCAAGGAATGGTGTTAGCTTATAAAAAACGCTTTTTGCGCGCCAGGCATGAAAATCCTAATGGTGAAATTCGCTTGTGGGAATTAGAAGATGATTTAAATAACATGCCTCGCCGAAATTTGGGAGGAGCCACGCCCGCAGAAATACTTCGAGAATTGGTCTGGTCAGGTGTGAATTAGGGTAGGTCCAATTTTGATTTATTTTTAAACAGATACTAAACTCTTTTATGAAAGATGGTAGCTATTTTTTTGTACATAAAGGAGAAACGTATGAAACGGACTTTTTCATTAGCAATCGCATCCTTACTTTTAGCTTCCGCATTAATGGGATGTACCCACGATCAAGGCACTAACACTGCAGTAGGTGCAGGCGTCGGTGCAGCCGGTGGGGCTGTTGTAGGGGGATCTGTAGCAGGTACTCCCGGCGCTGTAGTAGGCGGTGTAGCAGGTGGTGTGACTGGCGCCGCTGTTGGCAGCCAATATGGCACCTAATCTTATTGAGTTTGTGTATAATATTAGTCCCGCGCGATCAGGCGCGGGATGTTGTTGTGAGGTTTTATGGGTGTTTGGATTCCAATTGTAGTTATTTTGATTTTGATCGCAGTGGCGGTAGTCGGCATTTATAACGGCCTTATTGCCATGATTGAAGCGGTTCGGAATAACGAACGGCAAATTGATATTCAATTAGATCGGCGTTATAAAGTATTTGAGTCCTTGATCAATGTAGTTAAAAACTATATGGATTATGAACGATCCACTTTAAAAGATGTGGTGGCCCTTCGTAACCAAGCGATCACTGCTCGCACCCAGGGAGATACTGCCGGCGCAATGGCAGCTGAAAATAAAATTTCCGGCATTTTATCAGGTTTAAATGTTGTATTTGAACGGTATCCTGATTTAAAAGCCAATCAAAATGCAATGCAATTACAAGAAGAAATAGTCAGCACCGAAAACAAATTGGCTTTTTCTAAACAAG
The DNA here is from genome assembly GCA_963795715.1 of uncultured Pseudomonadota bacterium. GTDB lineage: Bacteria > Pseudomonadota > Gammaproteobacteria > Coxiellales > Coxiellaceae > JAFEDN01. Next base: position 239,666 of record CAWCIY010000003.1, on the reverse strand, counting down.
CTTATAATGACAGTGTGGAACGCTATAATGCCAAGAAAAAATCTTTTTTCCAAGCGATGGTGGTGGCTTTATTTGCAGGAAAATTAGATTTTAATTTTCCTTATTGGAATTTAGGCGGTGCGGAAAAAATAAAAGAACGCGAAGATTACACTGTAAAAATGTAATTTAAATACTGAGTCGCAGCAAAGCTGCTTGAGAATTGCTGATCTATGGATAATTTATCTCAAAAGTTCCAAATAAAAACGGCCGATTGGCGACAAAGTCTTGCGCAGTAATCAACGTCGAACAGCATTAGTGATTACTGTTTTCATTTTAATTTATCTTGCGTTAGGGTTTTTGATTGATCTTTATATTAATGCAGAAAAATATCCACAGGCATCTCTCAGTTTAATCGCACATGCATTATTCACTCTGCAATTAAAACCTTATGCCACAATAATTACCACGGTTGTTGCCTTGATTTCTTTATGGGTGACTTATACTTTTTCCGATCGCCTTATGCTTTTAGGCACTGAATATCATGAAGTAACCCCAAAAACCGCTCAAAATTTGCTAGAACAGCAATTATATAATACAGTTGAGGAAATGAAAGTCGCGGCGGGGCTACGCTTTATGCCCAAAGTATATATCATTGAAGCAGATTATATGAATGCTTTTGCCAGTGGTTACAGTGAAAAATCGGCCATGGTAGCCATCACCCGAGGTTTACTGGAAAAATTAGATCGTTCAGAAATACAAGCTGTTATGGCGCATGAACTCAGTCATATTCGCCATATGGATATAAAGCTCACTTTAACAGCCTCAGTTTTAGCCAATTTGACTTTAATAATTATTGATATTTTGTTTTATGGCGTTGTTTTTGGCAGTAGGCGTAATGGCCGTGATCGCGAAGGCGGCAATTGGTTATTAATCATCATCATGATTTTACGCTATGTTTTACCGTTGATAACGGTATTGTTAATGTTATTTTTAAGTCGCACTCGTGAATATATGGCGGATGCAGGAGCTGTCGAATTAATGCGAGACAACGAACCTTTGGCCCGTGCTTTACTTAAAAATTCAAGGAGATTATGATCAGCATCAGGCGCAGTATGCTCAGGAGTATAATCAAACGCCTCATGAACAAGTACGGCGCGAATCTTATATTTTCGATCCAACTACGGCAGGCATCAGTGCTAAACAAGCCAGTAGCGATTTTTTTTCTACCCACCCGAATATCGTTAAGCGGTTACAGGCCATTGGCTTTAAACTGAAGTAATTCAACCTAAATTCTGCAGAATTTAGGTTCATTTTTGCTTCTTCATTTTTTTAACTGTGAGCAAATACAGCACAATAATTGCTGCTACTAAGACATCAACTGCTAGAAGAATGGGTAGTGGGCTTTGCCATTTATCCATATTAGTCGTTCTTGAATAATATGGCGGACCACTACCATAGGCTTCTATCAAGTTGAAAACATTAAATGCAATTACGAATGCTACTATAATAAGTATTAACAAACCGACTAATTTGGACTGCATTTTCAGTACCTTATAGTTAGTGGAATATAGCAATCAGGGTTTTTCTTAAGTTCTTCTTTCAAATCTCTGACAAATCGTTCCATGTTTGCATGCAGGTTGATGCATCCAGCACTTCCGGTATGGGTTCTGCCATGGATAAAAAAACCGCTTTATTTTAAATAGCTAACTCAATTTTAATTCTTTCATTTTGTTAACACAAGTAGTAGAACCTAGACAATCGGGCCAAAATTTAATCGTTGCATGCAGCTCACACCTTTGCGTAGGCGGGAAATATTCACGGTGTTTGGGATAAACTGAAATCCTTTTGCACTACACTATTAAAAACTCAATTTTATTTTTTCTTGATTAATTCCGCTGCCTCATTTTCAGCGGATTGTTTTAAATCATCTTTGCTATTTTCTAATCGTACATAATAGAGAAATGTGGCTAAAGTTTCTGGGTCCGGCTCAGACTGGTGATCTAGGGGATGACCCTTTCCTGTCAATAACCAATTGACTGAAATATCTAAAGCATGAGTGTAACGAATGATATCGCTGGCTTTTACTTCATAATCTCCTCGCTCGTGTGCACGGTAAGTAGTAATGGGTGCGCCACATTCTTGTGCGAAAGTGCTACGGTTTTTATAGCCGCGAGCGGTCCGAGCTATTTTCAGCCGCAATGGTATTGAATCGGATAATTTTTTGATATTTAAATCTACGTTCATATATTGACCGCCCCTTAATTATAGGTTATTGTGTATCAGTGGATAATTCATACTCAAAATGCATAAATTCACTGGAAGATATACATTTTGTGACGTGATTGTGTAAGACTCATGTATCACGAGAATCACGAGTCTTTTAGAATACACAAAGCAAAAGGAAATTCATAGCAAGGGGACTCACCATTGGAGCGCACGAATAATTGCATGCCATAGGACTTGTTCTCTTACGCAGTAAAAGGGGGAGATAATGCGTAATAATTTAAAAGTTCAACAAATACTTTTTGGGGAAAAAGGTTTAACTTTGGTAATAAAAAGAACTTCTAATGCAGAATGTTTTTTTTATCCCGTAGTGGATCTATTTCACAATGATTCTTTATTGACTGAATTTAGTTTCTTTGATGTTCGTTTAATAACTTATTTTGCAGCAGAGGAAGAGCAGAAATCGGATCGTGCGTTCTTGAAAAAAAAGAAAAAGAAAGTGGAAATTTAGGGCTAAGTTGATACCGTGGCGGCTTCGCTTCAACGGCAATTGTTCAGCAATTTCCGCTGAATTATAACACATTGAAAAATAGGGTAATAAAGAATATTGAAAATATAATTTTCGCAGAAAAACCCCTCCAGATGAGGGATCGCAAGTTCGATGCGAGCGGTAGCGACCTTTCCCTTCATTCCGGAGTTCTGGCTTTGCCAGAATTCCGGATAAGAACCAGGAAGCAATTCACGCAGAGCGGGAATTGCTGGCAATTGTTGCTTGCAATCGATTTTAGTTCCATATAATGTATTGCTTTCTACTAAGCAGTACATTTTATGAAAAAATGGTTAGATGATAAGGAAGTTCACCACTTGCTAGGCGAGCATGGACCCTGTGTTGGTCTATTGTTCGACAAACAGGTTGCACAAACTATTACACAATTAGGCTCTAGCGAACAGAAAGCGGTAATTGATTTTCTGGCAACCATTAAAGCGCCCAAAGACTGTGGAAAACTTTCTGAATCTAAAACTCGCGCCAGGACAAAATTGTTTCGAGCGCTAGGCTGTGAAGATCCTCCTGATATTATAGAAATTAACTCTAAATCTTATCGCTTATTAGAAATTTACAAACATGATTCTTGGGCTGCTTCTGCGATGTATGCAAATGAAAATCATAAAGTCGTTTGTAAATTTAACCGTATCCAGCCGATATGGGGCATACCGATGCAATGGTTAGGTATTAGGTTGGCTCAGCGCGAAAATAAATTTTTGCAATTATTTGCTGATACACTTTATGTCCCTACATACAGCGGTGAAGTTAAAGCGAATGGAATGGTTTTGCCTTTTGTAGCTGCTCATGATTATGTGGATGGAATACCACTAAGACGTTTTTCACAAAAAGTAAACGATGATTTTTTTCCAAAACTGCTAAACTTACTGGAGAAGATCCATAGCCGGCAGATCTCTTACATGGATCTGAATAAACAAGAAAATATTATTGTTACCCAAGATGGAAACCCTTGTTTAATTGATTTTCAAATATGTTTTCATTTATCAAAAAAGTGGCCAGGAAATATGGCGCTGATGCAATACTTACTCCGTATTCTACAGCAATCCGATCGATATCATTTATTCAAGCACTATACCCGCTTAAGGCCCGATTTGTTTTCTGCTGAAGATTTAAAAATAGCCCAGAAACGGCCTTGGTTTATAAATTTATATCGTTGCGTGCAGATTCCTTTTCGGAATTTAAGGCGGCGTTTGCTGTCAGTACTGGGATTTCGGAATCAAGCGGGGCAGGTGACCTCTGAAGTATTTATTGAACACGGTCTTCGCGAGAAAGATACTAGGACCCGTGAAGTAATCATCGCAAATCAGAGATTGCATTTGATTTATCATGAGGAAGACCAAATTGAAATAACACTCATGACTGACCCCTCTACCCCTTAAATAAGATCTTCTTCTGGGGTATGCAGATAATAGCCAATCGAAAGCCAAGAACCGATTAAACTCAATAGAGTACATCCCATAATAATCGGGATCGAAGCGGAATAGCTCAGTCCCTGCAACTTCCAAGTTTCAAAATAACTTGCAGCTAAATGTTCAGCCGGAGTTTCAAGCCACCAAAATAAAGTACTTACCAACAGCCAGGCAACCAGCCCGCCGAAAAATCCATACAAGGCGCCTCGATATAGCATCGGTCTGCGAATAAATGAAGAGGTAGCGCCAATTAATCTTAAAACTCTAATTTCTTGATGGTGGTTTTGAATAGTCAAACGCATGGTATTAGCGACTATAAGAGCGACTCCTATTCCGAAAAGTAACAGTAATCCCAAAGTAAGGCGAGTGCCGAAATCCAAAATTTCATACAGTCTTTTAATCCAAAGGCTATCCAATTGCTTAGAATCAATGTTTGGTAATTGTTGTAAGTCGTTGACTAATCTTTCCAGACTTTCAGATTTTTGTGTAATCAGATGGGGCCTTACTAAGATGGCGCCGGGTAGCGGATTTTCTGGTAAATCTGGCATTTCAAGACCTTGACTAAGCTCTTTTAAACCTTCTGCCGGAGAAATATAAATAGCTTCATCCACGTCACTTCTTTCTCTTATTTGTTTAAGCAAAGTTTCAACTTGCGCATCGTTGAGGTGTGGTCGCAGGTAGAAGGTAATGCTGGCGTTCTGCCACTTTTTTGCTAGTTGTTGACCATTTTGTAGTAATGCCAGCATGCTGGCAGGGAAGGCCATGGCAATTCCTATGACAAGTAGGGTCAGAACGCTGGCAATAGGTGTACGAAATAGCTCGCCCAAACCAAGTAAAAAAGCTTGTAAGTGATTTTCCATCCAAAGATGAACGCGCCGCAAGCTCATATTACTGTTCCTCTAAACGGCCGGCTTGTAAGCGCAGCACTGGATGTGATTTCAGTTTGGCAATCATAGCCAAGTCATGTGTGGCAATAAGCACAGTGACGCCTACTTGATGGAACGCCTCGAATAATCGCATGATTTCCAAGGACAAAACTGGATCTAGGTTTCCGGTGGGTTCGTCGGCTAATAAAATTTCAGGTTTATTGACTACAGCCCTTGCTATGCTGGTACGTTGCTGCTCTCCACTGGATAAAGCTGAAGGATATATTTTTTCTTTTGAAAGTAAACCTACTTTTTCCAACGCAGCGCGCACACGCCTTTGGATTTCTAAATAGGTATAACTGCTGATTTGCAATGGTAAGGCAACGTTTTCAAAAACAGTGCGATCTGGTAGAAGTAATGGATTTTGGAAGATAACCCCGATGCGTCGACGTAAAAAAGGAATATGTCTTCGTGATAATTTTTCTAAGTTTTTATTGTTTAAAAACACTTGGCCTCGAGTGGGTTGTTCCATGCGCATGATTAATTTCAGCAAAGTAGTTTTGCCGGCTCCTGAATGACCGGTAAGAAAGGCCATTTCCCCTTTAGATAAGCTGAAATTGATTGCAGTAAGGGCTGGGTGACCGTTTGCGTATATCTTGTCTACATTTTGAAATTGAATCATAAACCTCATACTAACACTGTCACTCAGTATATGTCATTCCGGCCCGCTGAAGAAAATACCCTGGGCTAATGCCCAGGGTATTTTCTTCTCTGTTTGAATCCCCATCGCGCAAAGGCACGGGCTTACGCCCGCGGTTTGCGGTTATTAATCTATCCTTGCGCTTACTAAAGTGATATTCTGTAAGCCTCATGTTTAACGATTTACAATAATTTCCGCTGAGTTGTAACCAATTGAAATATATATGATAAAATTTTTAATTAAAAATAATTTCCACAGAAAAACATTGCCCGATGGGGGATCGCAAGGGGGAGGAGAGCGGAGCGACCTCTCCCTTCATTCCTGCGTTCAAGCTTTGCTTGAATGCAGGATAAGAACCAGGAAGCAATTTCCGCTGACGCGGAAATTGCTGGCTTTATTGTTTGTTGTAATGGGTATAACTATTGGCGCCGCCAACACCGCTGAGGCGCAAAATCAATATATTTACTTTGGTTTCATGCCTGTTTTCTCACAAACGAGTTTTAGTTGGAATAACTCTAACACGAACCAAGAGCTTTTGGATAAATCTAAGAGCAATACTCAAGTCGGCGCCTTTATTGGTTATGCGGTTTTGTTGGATCAAGTTTATTTAGGAATAGAAGGGTCCGCTCAATTTGGCAACAGAAATAGTTCAACCCAGGTTCTAGATGAACAATTGCAGCAAACGGTTATCAATTCGGTCACCATGAATAACATTTATGTAGTTGATTTTAGACCTGGTTATGTGATTGGCGGCAGAAACAGTTTGATTTATGGAATTTTGGGAATAAACATGGCGAGCTTTGTCACTCAACAAGAGGATACCGCAGGAAATATTATTGAGGAAGCCGGTTCTTTCCGCAAAAATGGCATTAGAGCTGGCGTTGGTTACAATTTAGGAATAGGAAAATATTTAATGGCTCGAGTAGAATATGTGTTTACTAAATTTAATGACTTCCAATTGTCACCCACCACTCCGCAAGGCAATTTGCTGGAAACTTGGGACTTAAATCCGTACAGCAATGAAATAACTCTGGGTTTAGCTATAGTTCTCAGAGTTTAAGAAAAGGCGCATCTTTATAACATGCGCCTTTAAAAGATTATAACTATTTTTCGCAGAAAAACTCATCCCGATGAGGGATCAAATCAGGAAGCAGCTCCCGCTTCAGCGGGAGCTGCTGCAGGCTTCACTTCTTTATTGACTGCGAACTAATGATGTGCAGAATTTGTGAACTATTATTAAATGTTGTTTGCCAAGTAATATCTAGGTTACGGATTGTTTCTATACTACTAAAAGTCAAAGTAAGAGTGAAAACTAATTTGGACGCCGTAGAAAACTTATTGTTTGTTGCCATGTCTTGATACTCCTTTTCAAATGGGGGTTTCCTTTAAGAACTTTAGAACAAATTTATTAATCTGCGCAGTTAGAAGAAATAGAAATATAAACTTTTAAAACTGGCTAACATTTCAAAAAAAAATAAGAATCGATTTTTCAATATAATAAAAAAAATATGGCCAAAATTTTATTCACCAAGAAGGAAAAAGATTACGCCGTTCATAGCAAATTTCCAATTACTTAGAGCACCCCATCTTGGGGCTGGGCGCTAGTTGCTGGAGTTATTTCGCGTGCGTTTCCTTATTCTTGAAATAAAGCTTCAACAAATTCCTTAGCATTGAAAGGTTTTAAATCTTCCATTTGTTCTCCAACACCTATGAAACGAATCGGTAATTTCATTTTGTGAGTGATCGCAAAAGCCATGCCGCCTTTGGCAGTTCCATCTAGCTTAGTTAAGCATAAGCCGGTTAATCCTAGCGTTTGATGAAATTGTTCAGCTTGGCGTAAAGCGTTTTGCCCGATGCCGGCATCTATGACCAGTAAGACTTCTTGAGGAGCTTGGGGATTTAATTTACCTAAAACGCGCTTGATCTTGGCCAGTTCAGCCATCAGAGGTTCTTGAGTATGTAGACGACCGGCAGTATCCGCAATTAGAAGATCATAATTTTTTGCGATCGCCGCCTGCATACCATCATAAATGACAGAGGCGCTGTCTGCTCCCTGATGCTGTGCAATGACTGGGACCTGATTTCTTTCTCCCCATATTTGTAGCTGCTCTGTAGCCGCGGCTCTAAAAGTATCTCCCGCAGCCAATATCACACGTTTATTTTGTTGCTGATAGTAATGGCAGATTTTAGCAATACTGGTAGTTTTCCCTGAACCGTTAACTCCCACGACTAAAATAACGAAAGGGCGGCTCTCTGTATTTAACGGCTGATCGTAGGGTTTAAGTTGTTCTTCTAGCAATTTTTTTAAGGCTTCGATGAGTCGTTGCGGATCATTTAATTCCTTGCGAGCTACTTGATCGGTTAATTGCTTTAAAATTTGCTCAGTCACTTCTACTCCAAGATCAGCAGACAGCAACTGTGTTTCAAGATCCCGTAATAAGTCAGCATCTATTTGCTTTTTGCCGTAAACAAGGCGAGCTAGACCGTCTGAAAAGGCTTTACGTGTTCGTTTTAAACCAGAGTTTAATCGTGATAGCCAGTTTGGCTTATGGGAGGTATCCTCTTCATTCTTTTTTTTTAGAAAATCGAACATTTTAGTCAGCTCATAAATTATGATATATTGAATTCAAGTGAAATCTTACGCTAAATTATATAGGAATGACTCGATGACATCCAGAGAAGCAATGAAGCAAGCGGCCGCATTAGCAGCTTTAGACCTGCTCCCCCGCGGGGGCATCCTAGGTGTGGGCACTGGCAGTACGGTCCATTATTTTATAGAAGCGCTGGCTAAAGTTAAGAATAAATTTGACGGCGCCGTCGCTAGCTCAAATCAAACTGAGCAATTACTGCGAAACCATGGCATTCCTGTTTATGATTTGAATGAAGTCGGTAGTTTGCCTATGTATGTCGATGGTGCAGATGAATTCAATGAGCATCTTTCGCTCATAAAGGGCGGCGGCGGCGCTTTAACCAGGGAAAAAATAGTGGCTGCTGCCTCGGATTATTTTTTATGTATCGCTGATCAGAGTAAACAAGTGGTTACTTTGGGTAATTACCCATTGGCCGTAGAGGTGATTCCTATGGGTCGCAGCTACGTAGCTCGTCAAATTGTCAAAATGGGAGGAGATCCGGTTTATCGTGAAGGCTGTAAAACCGATAACGGTAATGTGATTATTGATATACACAATCTTACAATCACTGAACCCGTGGCCCTAGAAACTGCATTAAATAATATTGTTGGGGTGGTGGCAAATGGTTTATTTGCTAAACGTGGAGCGGATTGCGTATTGATGGGAAGTTCCGACGGAGGAGTTAAAAAAATCATTAGTAAAATAAAGCATAAATTTGTAGTTGATAAAACTTTTCCTACAGAGTAGAATGGTTTTTTCTTAGTTGGAATAGATTCAATGGAGGAGAAAAAATGCTTGTACTAACACGAACTATAGGCGAACGCCTAATAATTGGCAACGGAGAAATTTGCCTGCACGTTCTGGAAGTGCGGGGTAATCAAGTACGCCTTGGTATAGAAGCCCCGCGTCATATTTCCGTTCATAGAGAAGAAATTTTCCGTAAGATTGCGGGGAACAAGGCTATTCCTGCATTAGACCAAGAGATTGTAGAAGAGTCAACCGTAAAAGAGCCAGAATTGCAAGAAGTTGAATAATATTATTTATTTTGATTTAAGCTATAATTATATTAAAGAGCAAGCAAAGAACTGGAGGGTGTTATGCAAATGCCACTTCAAATTACTTTTCGGGACTTAGATCGCTCCGCAGCAGTGGAAGCTAGAATTAGGAGCAAAGTCGATAAATTGGATACTGTCTATAATAAAATTATTTCTTGCCATGTGGTGGTAGAGCAAGTCCAGAAACACAACCATAAGGGTAGGTTAAATAATATCACTATACGAGTTACGGTGCCGGGTAAAGAATTTGCGGTAACTCATCAACCTAATGAAAATCTTTATTTGGCCATACAGGGCGCTATAGACAGTTTACGTGATCAATTGGAAGAATACCGTAGCAAACTCTATCGTGATGTTAAAGATCATGGCGAGCGATTGCATGGTGTGATTGAAAAATTAATGCCTGATGAGGGTTACGGTTTCATCGCCGATGCTGAAAATAATGAGTATTATTTTAATTTAACACACCTAGTCGATGTTAAATTTCATCAATTGCAAATAGGAGATAAGGTTCGGTTTCTGCCTGCTGAAGGGAACGAAGGTTTGCAGGCTCGACGTATTTCCGTGCCGAAAAAAAACAGGAAATTGCATTAATGTCGAATCAACCTCCTGCGGAGCTGCTTGCTCGTGCGAAGCAGGCTATGCTCCGTGCTTATGTTCCGTATTCTCATTTTTCAGTAGGTGTGTGCCTCCGATCAGTGGAAGGGCAATTTTTTACCGGTTGCAATATCGAAAATGCTTCATATGGGCTTACTTTGTGCGCTGAAGCGGGAGCCATGGCCGCCATGATCTGTGGTGGCAGCAAAAAATGGTTAGAAGCACTCATTATTTCCTCCGGCAAAGATTTTTGTTCTCCATGCGGAGCGTGCAGACAAAGATTGTTTGAATTTGCGGAATCGACTAGTATTTATCATTTGTGTACTTTATCTGGCGATTACCGGATCTTAACCATGGAAGAATTATTTCCATACCCATTTGGCAATTTTAATTTGACTACATAGACTGCATAGGATTAAAAGATGACAGAGCTAGCGCATTTGGCTGCTAATATTATTCGTAGCCATAAATCTGATTTTTGTCCAAAATTTGGCATTGTTTTAGGTTCAGGCTTAGGAGCTCTGGCGTCACAACTGACCGAAACTGAAACATTTGCTTATAAAGATCTGCCCGGTTTTCCGTCTTCTACCATTGAGGGGCAGAAACCACAATTAACCCTTGGTAAACTTCAGCAGGTTCCTGTGGTCTGCTTACAGGGACGTGCTCATTATTACGAAGGCGTTGAGTCTATACAAATTTTAACCTATATTCGTACTTTGAAATTGTTAGGTTGTCATACCGTCATCATTACCGGTGCCGTAGGCTCCTTACATACTGAGATTAAACCTGGACAAATTGTAATATTAAAAGATCATATCAATTTTTTAGGCAAAAACCCTTTAGCAGGAACGAATGATGCATCTTTCGGAGTACGTTTTCCTGACATGGGAGATGTGTATGATCGTGATTGGCGTCAGCGGTTAGAGAAAGTAGGTCATGATCTTTCGATGAGTTTAATGGAAGGTATTTACATCAGTGTATTAGGTCCCTCTTTTGAAACGCCCTCTGAAATACGTGTTTTTAGGAATATGGGAGCGGATGTTATTGGAATGTCGGTTGTTCCAGAAGTGATTGCCGCCAGACATTGCGGTTTGAAAGTTATCGGATTAACAGTAGTAACCAATTTAACTGCCGGCTTAGTCAACACCCCGCAGTCTCATGAAGAAACTTTGATGCTGGCTGAGCATTCCAGTGGACAAGTGGTGCGATTGTTGAGTGCTTTTATGAGTTCTTATTCATAACTGGTTTTGCATTTTCTCAAGTAAGGATCGGTGAACTGTATTTTGCAATGAGCTTTGCAATTTCATTCGTTGGTAAAAAACTAGGAGGTTTAGCGTTTAACATTTGCTTAAAAGAAATGCCTGCTTTTTTAACACTAATTATTTCTAATCGAAGCATTTCTTCAACTAACCAAAGCGTGCCGTGTACGGTAACATATTCTTCCTCAGCCAGTTTTCGCAATGTTTTATCACCTGTCAATAGTATGCAATTTTCGGTCTTGGCGAGAACCAAGCTGGAAATATCATTCCCGGAAACATTTCGATAGCGATGTTGTTGACTCAATATGTGAATTTTTTCTGGCTTAATTTCATCACAGTCTTTTAGTACTAATCCGTAGTTTAATAAATGATTATGTCTTTCAGATAATTCCTCGTGAAATAATAAAGCCGGAACCGCAAATTGATAGGGTAATTTGAATGCAGCGTCGGTTAGTTTACCCGCTTCGATATCAATTAAAACACTGGCATCACTTATCAGAAGCAACATTCTGGCAATCCATGCGTCTAGTTCTGAAAGCTTCAATTGTTAAATTCATAAATTCTGCAGCTCTTGATTCGCTGATATAACTTTCTGCCAAGGCATGAAATACCAATTGCTCAAAAACATGTGTTTTTTCTTGTGGAAACGGCTTTCCTGGTTCGTGCTGAGTCCAGCCATGCGCGTTGAACTCGTTTCGCATTGCATTGTATAAAGAATCAGTAATAATTCCGGCATCTTTTATTCGATGCAAAATACTTAGCATGCTACTGCCATACTCCTGTTTTAATAAACTTAGTTCCATCAGTTCTAAATTGGTTCTATGACTACCCAATTTGCTCACAACAGCTGATTTTGGCAACAGAAAAGCCCCTGCAAAACGATGGCAGCATTGTTCTTCATCTAAATGTTGAGGCAGGTATCCTGCTAACAAAATATGCCCTAGTTCATGAAGCAATGTAAAACGCTGGCGGTCACCTGGCCATTGATTATCTATTACAATAACATATAAATCATTTACTTTAGCTGTAAGTCCATCAAAATTAGGATATTGCTTATTATCTATTTCGAAGATCTTAAGACCCTGTTTTTCCAATAAATCAATTAATTCAGAAATTGGTTCCTCTCCTAGATTCCAATCTCTGCGGACTTGGTCTGCTAAGAGTTCGACATCATTCAAATTTTGGATTTTATGTTGAGGGTTGATCAATTTAAATGGGTTGCAAGGTGGGCTAGGAAATATATTTTCTAAATTCAAGCGTTGTTCAACTTTGTCCAATACTTTAATTTCAATTTGTTTCAAATGCTTGGGAGAAATGTCATGATGTTTACGGTATTGGATGCTTTGTAGAGTGAATTGTTCCGGCCTAAAAAAATACTCAACTCTCACATTTAGGGCTTTTGCCAATTTAACTAGCATCTCGGATGAAGGAAGCACTTGATTATCTTCATATTTCTTAATGGCGGCATGGCTTAAGAAAAGTTGATCTCCTAAATTTCTTAATGTTAAGCCCAAAGATTTTCTAGCACGTTTGATCCGGTTGCCTAATTGTAGTTGAGTAGAAATAATTTTGCAGAACCTGCTCATATCGGAACAAGATAGCTTGATATGTTCTATTAAATCGTTTAAAGCAAGTTCAGCCTTACCATTTGACATTAAACTACCTGTATGCAGTTCCAATCTTAGTTCCTGTTCATCTTTATATTTTTCACGCTTGTTCCAGGCTCTGTTATTGGCTTCTAAGCTCAATGGCTTTACAGAAGTAGAAGTGCTTTCATCATAGTAGTCAATATTTCTGACACAAAGAGAAAAAACGGGGAGTTGAAGCAGGTTGTATTTTTCGATATGAATTTCTTCAAGATTCTTTAGGTGTAGCATGTTTTTACGTTGTGCTTCTAACAGTTCCTTTTTTTTTGAATCTTTTTCTTCCAATGTCTTTGGTTCTAATTCTTTTAATATTACAGATTTATTTAACCATGAAACTAGGTGCTGGAATTGCGGATTCCTCAAAGCTTCAATAATCTTATCAATAAATCCATCTAAGTCGTGAATTTCAACACAGAAAGGTTTCTTTTTTAAGAATCCCTTCACTTCTGTTGGCGGAACCAAAGATAACGACAAGCTAGGCGAAAAAATTTTTTCATGTCCAAAATAACGATACTCATTCGTATCATTGCCGAGAAGTCGATTCCGATGGATACCTGTAAACCAAATATTGCCTTTCAAGAAATTTTCGCACTGTTCTCGTGTTTCTAAATATTTGTAAGCAACTTTGGCATTAGATTTTTTAATTAATTCAATGAGGCCTAGAATAGAAATGGATGTGCAATTATGCTGATTTTTGGTTGATAAATCCATAAACTAATTCCTATTAGCCAAAATTATTTCCTTAGTTTAAATTATAATAAAATTTTAATATTTTGTAAACTATTTTCGATTTGTGAAGTTAACCGAATATTAAGGATACAAGCGGGTAATATCCCATTTTCCATCTGAGTTTTTTAGATACCGAAAGCGATCATGTAAACGATTTTCCCTACCTTGCCAAAATTCCCAGCTTTCGGGTTTAACAATGTAACCCCCCCAATAATCTGGCTTAGGAATTTCTAGCTCGGCGGCGGCATATTGAGCGCATAAAGATTCGAACTTATTTTCCAAATCTTTGATATTTGTGAGAGGTTGGCTTTGATGAGAAGCTAGAGCAGCCAATTGAGAAGATTTTGGGCGAGATTGAAAATATTCTGAGGATTTTTCAACCGCAATTTTTTCTACGGTTCCTTCTATTCGAACTTGCCTTTCTAAAATTTCCCACCAAAATAATAATGAAACATTGGGATTGGCTGCAATATCTGTCCCCTTGCGGCTTTGATAGTTTGTATAAAATATAAAACCTTCTGAATTATATTCTTTTAACAACACAACGCGCGCCGAAGGTTTATTACCCAATGAAACAGTCGCCAAAACCATAGAATTCACTAAAGAGGAAGGCATTTCCTGGCATGCTTGCTTGAACCACAGATCAAATTGCACAAAGGGATCTGCATCAACTTTAATGAGTTGATCACGCAAATATTCTTTATTTATTTCGATCGCCACTTTTTAAATAGAAGAATCTAAGTGTTTATCAAACTGCTGTGAAAATCGTAAATGCAATTCGGTGCCGACATTGGTCAATAATGATTCTAGCAATGACGGTTTAACACTATAATCTTTATAATACTTGGTATGAAATTCTTGGTCCAAAACGTCCCATAAATTGAGGTTACCATCTGCTAATCCTAGTTTCACAGCTTGTTCACCGCTCCAAAAATCTCCAGAAAATAATTCTTTTTGGTCACCTTGCAGTTTACCGTCACGACCTTTTAACACATCATCTATGAAATTCTGATGAACCTGCGCCAGAACACCTTTTACTTTTTCAACATCGGCTGGATTCAATGGCTCAAATGGATCTAAGCGGTCTTTGTGATCCCCAGCGGTAAAGACTCGGCGTTGTATCCCAATTTTAGCAATGGCGTCATTGGCGCCAAAACCTTCCATAATGACACCGATAGATCCCGTTAAGGTGCTACTGTTTACAAAAATTTTATCAGCCGCAGTCGCAACTAAATATGAACCAGAAGCCAAGGCATCTTCACCAACGACAATGACTTTTTTCTTATACTGAGCTTTAAGGGCCATGATTTTGTCATGAATAATTGAAGCTTGTACCGGGCTGCCGCCAGGAGAATTGATGACTAATACCACCCCTTTAGCGCTTGAATCGGCAAAAGCCTGATTGAGTTGCGGCACCATTTTTTCGGCAGAAAAATCGGTTTCCGGCATAATAATTCCAGTCATGCGAATCAAGGCTACATAAGGTTGACCGGCGCCCACTTCCGATTTACTGCTAAAGCCGAAACCTACTAAGGCGAATAAGAGGAAGAGTAATAAAAGCCAAACGACCATATATCCCGCCCAACGGATATTTCGCCAACTCCTTTCGCGGCGACGATCAGCTAAAAAATCTTTAACTATGGTTTCTTCTATCATTTTTCTTTTATCCTTATCACTAAAACATCACATTGGGCTCGATGCAAAATCGCATTCGCGCGTGAACCGAGCAACAGATCAAGACCATGATGACCATGAGTACCTGCAACAATTAAATCAGCATGAAGCTTTTGTGCTAAATCGGTTACGCCAAGTTTCACTGATCCACTCTCTAAATATTGATGTTCAGGAGGAATTCCGTATTTTGCGCCCAATTTTTCCATTTCTGACCGAACCTCATGCTCTAAAGATTGTTCCAAATTAACGTCTACTGGAATTGAAAACTCTCCTCCATAGGCAACAGGGGAGTGCTCCATCACATGAACCATGCTCAACTGAGCTTTGCTTTCATTGGCGATTTCCTGGGCTTTAGTAAGTACTTGATCGGTCACTGGAGATAAATCCACCGCCACTAAGACATGTTTGTACTTTAGCATGATTGCTTTTCCTTAATGAACGGAGTTACAAAATAAACTACCTGCTTAATATATTACTAATTTTTACAAAATTTTCCACTGTTATTTGCTGTGGTCGCCAATGTGGATCAATATTCAAACTTTCTAAATCAGAAGAAGGGATCAATTTGCGCAAACTATTGGCAATGGTCTTGCGGCGATAGCTAAAAGCTTCTTGAACTACCTGGGAAAATATTTTGTAGTTGGTTGCTAGAAAAGGAGGCGAAGCAAATGGCGCAATGCGCACAAAAGCGGATTCCACACGGGGCGGCGGGAAAAAAGCGTGTGCACCTACTTCGAATAAGTGAGTAAGCTCGGCATGATATTGTGCCATTACCGTTAAACGACTATAATGACTGCTGCCTACTGAAGCCGTTAGACGTTCTACGACTTCTTTTTGGAGTAAAAAATGCATGTCTATGATATTACGCAAACCGAATAATTTGAAAATCAGTGGTGTAGTGATGTTATAAGGCAGGTTGCCGACCACGCGGTGTGGCGAGGATAGGAGGCTGCACCAATCAAAACGCAATACGTCGGCGTTAAAAACAATGAGTGTATCGGTGTTTCGAAATTTTAGTTGTAAATGGGCGACTAAATCTCGATCAATTTCGATTGCTTTTAGCTGTCTTACCAGAGGTAATAAATGCTGTGTCAACGCGCCTTCTCCGGGCCCGATTTCTATTAAGTCATCTTCGGCGTGTAAGCCGATGGCAGCAATCATTTTCGCCAAAACTGCTTCGTCAATTAAGAAATGCTGGCCAAAGCGCTTTCTGGGTGTTAGCACAGTTGCTCCGCTAAGCGGATGGCCGCTTCCAGGTTCGCGAATTGTGCTTTACCGGTGCCGGCTAGAGTAAGCGCAGTACCGTGGTCTACAGAGGTACGGATAATGGGTAACCCAAGAGTCACATTTACGGCTGAGCTAAAGCTCTGGGCTTTTATTACTGATAGACCTTGATCATGGTACATGGCCAGTACCACATCACAGCGGCTCAAAGCATCCGGTGTGAAAGCAGTATCTGCTGGAATCGGTCCTAAAAGGGAATAACCTTTGGCGCGCAAAGATTCTAAAGCTGGGACGATAATATCTATTTCTTCACGCCCTAAATAGCCTTGTTCCCCCGCGTGCGGATTCAAGCCACACACTGCAATTTTTGGTTGAGGCAAACGAAACCGGTTTTTCATACCTTCATGGATCGCTTCAATGACTCGATCGATTTTTTCCTTGGTAACTGCTTTCGGTACGTCTGCTAAAGGGATATGCGTTGTTAAAAGGGCTAACCGTATTGTTTCAGTTGCAAAGAGCATCACCGGCATAGGGCTATTGGTTAGTTGTGCTAAGAATTCAGTATGTCCGGTAAAGGCAAGACCTGCTTGATTGATCACCCCTTTATGCACAGGGCCGGTAACCAGTGCATGAAATTCATGGTTTAAACAATATTCAACTGCCTGAGTCAAACATTCTAAAACGTATCCTGCATTTTCAGTATTTAAAATTCCGGCTCTGCAAGGTGATTTTAAGTACACATTTCGAAATTTTATATTAGAAGGCAAAGAGATTTGTAATAATTTTGCTCGTTCGGCAAATAATTGCGGATCCGCCACTACATAGAAAGAGCGGTGAGGCTTGGAATGTGCTAACTGTAAAATAATATCAGGACCAATACCGGCCGGCTCACCGGCGGACAGGATTACCGGTTTCATTTCGGAATAATCTTGACATAAGCTTGATTTTTCGCTCGGTCTACAGCCTCTTTAACAGCGTCTTCGAATTTTTTACGGAAAAGAATCTCTCGAACTTGGTCATCAGAAAGGCTGGTGCGTACTTCGAGTAATTTTAAAACGTGATACCCATTGGGGGCGCGTAAGGGCATTGAAGCATTGGTCAAGGTTAAACTGGGTAATTGTTGCAAAAAGATCTCAGGCAAGTCAGTACTGCTTCGCCAGCCTAAATCATGGTAATGAGGAGTAATGCTTTCTATATCAGCACCCGTATTTAGTTTATTTTGCACTTCTTTGGCGGTGGCTAGCGCTGCAGCAATTTGCTGCTTGGAAGGATTTTGGACTAGTGGAAAATAAAAATCTATTAAATGGTATTGCTGATAATTAGCGGGTAAAGTTTTTTTATAAGCGGCAATATCGGCATCAGTGACTTTAACTTGAAGCCCCACCATTTGCTGCTGCAATTTAGTAATTGTCAATTGATCAACCAATTTTTTACGGAATTCGTCGTAAGTAACGTGTTGCTGCTGAAGTTGCGCTTTCAGTTGATCTAAGTTCATATTGTGACTTTTTGCGATTTGATCAATGGCTTTATCGATTTCTTCAGGAGTGGGTTCAATGTTGTTGCGATGCGCCATTTGTAACTGCAAGTGGTAAGTAATCAGTTGTTGCAGGGCATCATTTCTCAACTGTTCATCAGTGGGAACAGGGATATGGTTAGCGATCAGTTGCTGCCTTAATTGGTCTATAGCGGAATCGAGTTCAGTTTCGGTAATAATTTCATCATTGACTATGGCAACAATGCGATTAAGAGAAACTACTGGTTCAGGTTTTCGCACAGCAGGTTGATTTTGAGCCGGTTGTGCCCAACTGATTCCTAAACTAAACAAGAGAAAAGGAATAGATAAATAAACCAGTATTTTTTTCATTAAAAGTTTCTCCGTTGGAGCATTAGCAAAACAACTTGTCATTTTTGGTTATTGTACTTTATTTGTTTATAAAGTAATAGGTTACTTTACGGCTGCCTCGGCTATTTAAAAGGATCGGCGAAACTACTCAAGGTGGAACTCAATAAACTACTCGCACTGGTTCCAAAACTGCCTAAGCTCTTCAACTGTATTTGCACATAGAAAGCATTTCTAAAGATATTATCCGGTCGACCATTGGAATCAGTATCTGGTCTTTGAAAGCTGCGTGAGGCAATGAAACGAAACATCCAACAACAGGCATCGTATTGAAAGCCACCGTAATAACTATCCGGCCGCTCCTTGCTGAAATTATATTGGGCGTAAGCTAAAGCGCTCCAGTGCATAGTAAAAGTCCAAGCCCCACCGGCATTGACCAAGTTGGTGCTGTTGCTTAAACCATAATTATCCACGGGAGTGGAGGTTGTGTTGCGTACGTAAAGATAATTGGTAGTAAAAACATAGGTGTTTGCATAATTATAATTTACCCCAACTTGACCGTTGTTAGTTGCGCCCACTGAAAGATCATAAGCAAAACTGCCGACAAGAGACCAGTTGATCCAAGGATAATAAGTTAACTGTGTGACAAAAGGAGTGACATGAGAATTAGGAGAAATATATTGGAAAGTACTGCCGAAACAATTTTGCGGATCCAAACATACTTTTGGGGATTCTAAATAAAATCCCATGCCTAAGTCCAATTTTAATTTTTGTTCAGAGGTATTGCTATTCAGCACTCTGCTGGTTAATCCTAAACTGAATTGGTTGGAGTTTTCCAATCGGTCATAGCTAGTGAAACGATTCACATCGAAGAGCTGCGGATAGGTGAAAGGCAATAATTCCGAATCAAAATTAGGATATTTATTTTGGTTTATAAAAGGCACATATAAGTAAAATAATCTAGGTTCCAAAGTCGCTAAATATGAATAATGGTCCCAACGTATCGCATGGTCCAGATACAGGCCGGTGTCTACATCTACAATAGGTAAATTTCGACTGGCATCAAAAGAAGGCCGGGAGTCGGAATCAATATTGGGGTTCACCGTAGGCAATTGTGCAGCATAAGAGGTGCTGTCTAAAGAGATTTGGGGTGTAAAATACCAGGAAGATCCAGTAAATTGCCGACTTAATGTCGGTCTTAAATGCAGTCTTTCCCCAATCGGCAGTTCTAAGGTAGTGGGTTGAAATATGCTGTTATAGGCAAAATTAACAGATTGCCCCGCAAGGCTGAAATCTACGCCTCGCCAAATATCAGCATAATCACTGGAAACATCCAATTCAGGAATACGAGTGTATTGATCAAAAGCAGGTGTACCCGCTTGGCCGATAATATGTAAGGTTTGGTACCCTTGGATAAAGCCGACTAATCCCCAATGCTTACTTTGATATTCCACATCCAACTGATTGGGCAATTGGTTTGCAATGAGATCGGCATAGGAGGAACCAAAGTCCTGAAAATAATAATCGTCGGTGACATAATTTAATTGAATATGCGCTCGCCAGAATTCGTTAAACTGATCGGTCTCTTGCAAGTGGAGAAAACCGCGAAAGTCACCATAACTGTGTAAGTCATTTAAATAGGGGGTTAGGTCAACCCCGGGCGCCGTCGGTGGATTGGACAAGGTGTCTCTGCGAAACTGATTAAATCTGGGGTCGTCAGGATCGAAACTTAAATATACCTCACCTTCACTTCCCGGACGGCTAAGATAACGGAATAAAGAATTGAGTTGAAAACCCCGTTCTTGTATGAATTTGGGGGTGGTAGTCAAATCGTAATTGGGCGCTAAATTCCAATAATAAGGTAAGGCCAGTGAAAAACCACCATTGCTTTGATAGGAGGGATCTGGAGTTAAGAACCCCGTTTTCCTACGGTTATCTATGGGAAACGAATAGAGCGGAGCGTACATAAGTGGCACATCGAAAAAGCGTAAAGTCATATTGTATGCGGTGCCAAATCCCTCTTTTTGGTTGAGCACTATGCTGCCGGCAGCAATTTGCCAAGTAGGATTGACCGGTGAACAAGTGGTGTAAGAAGCATTGGTCAGGTGTACGATACCGGTAGAATCACGAAAAGTTTTATCAGAAGTTCCCCAAGCATCATAAGGTTTGGGAAGATTTGGCAATTTGAAGAGAGAGGGGTCTTCGTACAAATGATAAACAGCAGGGCCTACTTCTAAGGTATGTTGGCTGAGATTCAGCACTGAGTAAGGCCCGGCAACCAATCGACCTTTTTCACGGACTTCTACATGTCCTTCCAAACGAATATAATCAATTTTACCCGTTTTGGAATTGCGATAAATAATTGCTTTATCTGCTTTGGCAATCCTTCCAGGTTGCGAAACTTCCACTTCTTTATTGATGGTAGAAATTCCATACGAAGAAACCACTCCGGGCCCGGCATAGCTGATGTGAATCGGCGCCTGAGAGTTACCTGCCGGCAAAGATGATTGGGACAAAGTGGGAGGTTCGGAATAATAGCCCTGACACAGGTTAGTATTGGGAGCGGAAACCCAACCCAGCAATCTTGCCACATCTTGGTGACTATACGTGGTTGCTGAAGCATTGCTTGTCGATATCATTAGCAAATACAAGCTAGATAGCTGCAATACCTTTTTTTTCACCGTTCTCCCAACTCACTAAAATTAAAACCAAGATTCTACTAAAGAACTGGGAGTTTAGATACGATTGGAAGCAATAGTTTTCTCTGAAAAATGCCATCTAAGTCAATACGGGCACCTCAAAACCGTGATTCCCATACTTTTTTTCCTTTTTAGGAGTTTGAACCAAAAAAGAGGGTCCTCTTGGCAGCAGCTTAACCTCATTTTGAGAATTAGCATTCGACTTATTACGTAAAATCGCTTCTATTTTAGGCACAATGTTATATAGGATCCCTAATAAAAATAAGATAAGTCCCAGTATAGTTAGCCCACCGCTACCAAGATTGGCTTCAATATTGTATTCTGTATTCGGAAATACGGAGATGGTGGAAGACGTCACTGCTGCGACAATATCCCACTTTGTTAACTTTTTACAAACAATCGTTTTAGGCGCCAAATTATTATTATGCTCTTCTTCTAATAAGAGCTGATTTTGAGATCTTCTGTTACCACAACAATGGCAATCAGCATGGCTGATAGTTTTATAAACAACATTCATCCCAATCAGGCTCATAAAGAAAGGACCGCTGGCGCTCAGTGTCCCCATACCTTCACAAATCCATAAGTTACTTATAAATTGTCTGGTGCTTTGTACACCGAAGTGTTGGTTGGTGGAAACTCCCATGCCTGCGCCGACAATATTAGGTAAAAGAAATAATAAATACCTAGGGTTTTCGCGTACTTCTTCTAATAACGCTTTCAGTTGCAAATTGTATACTCGTTCGGTGTACATCCAGCTTTGTGAAAACAGGGTCATGCCAAAACTGATCCAAAGTGCAATATCAATATTATCAAAATTAACCTCCCAATCTTGGGTAAGCATTTTGCTTAAAGCGCTGGCGCCCATTTGCGCCATACCTATTCCCGACCAAAAACCAAAAAAAAGCATAATCAAAGCAATGATCAATATTTTTTTAGGATTTAAATCCTTAAATAAAACTTTTAAGACCTGATTAGCGCTGCTAATTTGCTTATAAGGAGCATGTGAAGCTAAAAGACCTACTAGTGTGCCCATAATATAGGTCGGTATTTTAGGCCATTTGGCTCTGGTCACTAACTCATAACCTCCGGCAAAAGAGCGGGTAAGAGCAGCGTAAGCGCAAATATTTAAAAGACTAAAAAAAATTGTTTCAAAAATATCACGAAGAGAATGTCTATGGGTTTTAGCTTCTATTATTTCACTTCCGCCATCTGCATTAATAAGATGCGCCATTGCCTGTTTAATTTCCGAGGACACGCCAAGTGTTTCTTCAGGGAAAATGAAAAAGTCCATAACATGCTCCTTTGTCTTATGAATGAGCAGGCAAAATAATACTAGGTAGGCAACATGTCAACAGCAATTCCCGGTCAACGGGAATTGACCCTGCTCTTCTCCCCCTTGCGATCCCCCATCAGGTAAAGTGTATAATAGGCATATGAATAAAATTGGCGACAGAAATGTTTTGATGCAAAATTGGTTAAACTCGGTACTTGATCAGCCGTTTAAATTGGAACCTATGCCTCCTGGCGCTGGACTCAGACGTTACTCTAGAATAGAAATGGTGGATAAAAGTTTTGTGGTCATGGATTCGCCTCCAGATGGCAAGTGTTTGGCTTTTATACAGCTATCTCAGTCCTTCCTTGAACTAGGGATTCACGTTCCCAAAGTATATGAAACTGATTTAAAACAAGGGTTTTTATTACTCAGTGACTTGGGTAAAAAATCTTATTTCGATTCATTGAATTCAAGTAATGCCGACCGGTTATATCGTCAAGCTTTTACTGCATTGTTGCGGATTCAATCTTATTCAGATGATTTTTCTTATCGTTTGCCCAAATTTGACATGAAACATTACCGCGAAAAAATGGATTGGTTTTTGGAATTCTATTTTCAAAAATTGTTGGATGCGCAATTGGCGGCAGCCGACCAAAAGGAATTTGAAAGTTTGTTTGACTTGTTAATTGAGACTTCACAAGAGCAGCCGCAAGTTTGTGTACATTACGATTATCATAGCCGTAATTTGATGGATATACCGCAAATTACCGGCGTACTAGACTTTCAAGATGCGGTTTTAGGCCCTCTGACATATGATCTTATGTCTTTATTGAGAGATTGCTACATTGATTGGCCATCTCAACATGTGCGTGATTGGATGGAACACTATCGCTGCCAAGTTTTATCTGCTGGAATTTTAAAAATAGATAATCCGCAACTGTGGTTGCGTTGGTGTGATTTTTCCAGCTTACAACGGCACATTAAATGCATAGGTTTGTTTGCCAGATTTCATGTTTTAGGCCACAGTTCTGACTACTTGCAATATATTCCTCGTTCATTAAATTATTTGCGTGAAGTGAGTTTGCGCTATCCTGAAATGGTAAAAATAAATAACTTACTGGAGAAAATTAAATGAAGGCCATGATTTTAGCGGCTGGTCGTGGTGAACGTATGCGGCCTCTAACCGATTTTACTCCCAAACCATTGGTTCCTTTCCGCAATGGAAGATTGATCGATCCTTTATTAATTGGATTAAAACAAGCCGGGATATTTGACATAGTCATTAATGTTTGTTATTTCGCCGACCAAATTATGGAGTACTTACGCGACGGCAGCCAATACGGTTTAAGCATTCAGTATTCTCGAGAATTTAAATTAGGTGAATTAGAAACAGGCGGTGGGATTATTAAGGCCTTACCATTACTAGGAAAAGAACCGTTTATTTTACTGAGCGCAGACATTGTAACTGATTTCCCTTTTCAGCAATTGGTAACTAAATCTGAGGTCGGCAGTGGTCATTTAGTGTTTGTGGATAACCCCAGCTTTCATGTACAAGGAGATTTCCATTTAAATAAAAATGGAACGGTTGCTCTGGAAGGAGATAATATGCTGACTTTTGGCAATATTAGTCTGCTGACCCCGCAATTATTTTCCGGTTATTCTTTAGAAAAGTTAACTTTGGCAAAATTGTTGCAGGCTGCTATTTCAAAAGGGGGAGTTACCGGAGAACATTATCGAGGGGGTTGGAATAACATTGGCACTTTGGAGCAATTGGAAAGTTGCCAGTGCTAGAAATTTGTTTTTACGCGATGCTCGGCAAAGCCTGCGCTCGCGCTTAAGGGGGAGAATCGCGATTCTCCCCCTTAAGAATCCCCCATCGCGTAAGGAATTTCATACACTTATTTTTTACCTTCTTGGATATTTATAAAAATAATTAATGGTTATTGCGCCGCATAAAGTAATAAGACCGCCTACTAATTCTAAAACGCCTGGATATTCTTGTAAGATGACCATTCCCAAAAGAGTGGCGATAATGGGCATGGCGTATAAATATCCGGAAACACGACCGGTTTGAGTTTTCGCTAAAGCATAATTCCATAACGCGTAAGCAACTGCAGCAGGAAAGACCCCCAAATAAATTGCTGCAGTGGTTGATTGCCATGAGGCTTTAGGAATCTCATGTATCATGCTGGGAAAGCAAAACAACATAACCAATGTTCCGCTCCAAATCGTTAAAATGACCAACTCGAGTGGGTTATATCGGTGAAATAAAGCTTTTTGCGACACAGCGTAGTAACTTCCTAAAAATGCGGCCAACAAGATATATAATATACTAATATCGTACTTTAAGTTTGAGCTCTCGTGGTAAGCAATCAGAAAGAGTCCAAGCATACTGATGAGAACTCCCAGCCAGCATCTTACCGGCACACTCTCCTTCAGCAAGAAATAGGCAAAAAACATCGTAAAAATAGGCATTAAGCCAATAATAAAACCGGCCATGCCGGCGGGAACGACGATCTCGCCATAATTAATAACAATGTTGTAAACACCTATTCCCATGGCGCCTATAAATAAAATGTGCAACAAATCACGTAAACTGGGCATATGTCTTTTAGGTAGCCGGAAATATAAAATTAATAGGCAAAAAGAGGCGATTAAATAGCGCAGTAGGCCTAAGGCCCCCGGAGTGTAGCTGTGCAAGCCAATGCGAATAGCAATGAGTGCGGATGACCACAAAATAACAGTCCCCCAAACACACAGCTGAATAACCCAGGGAATTGTTTGCTCCTCTTTGCGCGATGTGGGACTGAGCAATCGGCTTTGCCGATGGGCAGGATATGAAACAGGAAGCGATTTCCGCTGTTCTTCAGCGGGAATTGCTGGCGAAGTAGTATCGCTATTTTTCATGATTTGCTGTCATTTTTTGATGGTTAGAGTTTTATTGCTGGTATTGAAATTACATTGATAAGCGCCTATGGTTCCTTCGTTGTTACACTCTACTTTGCCTTCATGAATCCAAATTCCCAATGAGTTGTTTTTATTGGATTCTGCATAGTTCAAAACACAACCCAAACTAGCGTCGCTGATTACGTCGATGTAGGCTAGCTGCGATATGGGCAAAGTCGGGGGAGGGTTTTTAATTTTGCCACCGTTACAGATTTCTTTTACAAGAACAAAATTGGCGGCTTGATTATCAACCGTTAAAACATACGGTTCTGCCTGAACGCTTGCTGCCAAAAATAAACTGCCAGCTACTATAGTTCTTAGCCATTTTATCATGCCAAAATTATATCATGTTTCCGCCAAATCCGCTAAATCTCCTTTTTCTTCTAACCAATTACGGCGGTCGCTAGAACGTTTTTTGGCGAATAGCATATCAAGAATTTGCGCGCTGTTATCGTTGGGGCGAATCGTCAATTGTACTAAACGGCGGGTTTCTGGATTCATAGTGGTTTCCCGCAATTGCATGGGATTCATTTCTCCCAAGCCTTTAAACCGTTGAATATTGGGTTTACCTTTTTTCTTTTCAGCCAAAATACGGTCAATAATGCCTTGTTTTTCTTCATCATCCAAAGCATAAAAAACTTCTTTGCCCACATCAATGCGATATAATGGGGGCATGGCGACATGAACATGGCCTTTGGCAACCAATTCAGGAAAATGCCGCAAAAATAAAGCACATAATAAAGTGGCAATGTGCAGACCATCGGAATCGGCGTCGGCCAAGATGCAAATTTTCCCATAACGTAATCCGCTGATATCGTCCGAACCAGGGTCCACACCTAAAGCCACAGCAATATCATGTATTTCCTGGGAAGCGAGAACCTCATCGGAAGTCACTTCCCAAGTATTTAAAATCTTACCGCGTAACGGCATGATCGCTTGGAAATTCCGGTCACGTGCCTGTTTTGCTGAACCACCGGCAGAATCACCTTCCACTAAAAATAGCTCACAAATATTCACGTCTTGTTGCGCGCAATCCGCCAATTTTCCAGGTAAAGCCGGACCTGCAGTAATCTTTTTGCGAGTGACTTTTTTACTGAGCTGCATACGTTTTTGCGCATTGAAAATAGCCAATTCCGCTAATTCCTTGCCGGCTTGAATGTTTTGGTTTAACCATAGGCTGAAAGCATCTTTTACTACACCAGAAACAAAAGCGGCGCATTGTCTAGAAGATAATTTTTCTTTAGTTTGGCCTGCAAATTGCGGTTCTTGAATTTTCACTGACAGCACATAGCTGCAAGGCTCCCAAATATCGTCCGCGGATAATTTAGTTCCTCGGGGCAATAATTTGTGGATTTCGCAAAACTCATACATCGCTTCTGCTAATCCACTGCGTAAACCATTGACATGGGTGCCGCCTTGAATAGTAGGAATTAAATTGACATAACTCTCAGTAATTTTTTTACTGGTTTCTTCTGGCAGCCAAACTACTGCCCAATCCACTTGCTCGGCTTCCGCTTTGAAAGAGCCGATCAAAGGCTCTTCTGGTAAATGCAAGCTATCGGCAATACAATCGATGAGATAATCTTTTAAGACCGGCCTCATAAAACCATTCCATTCTTTCATTGGTATTTTCGTCAAAGAAACGAATCCGCAACCCTGGGCATAACACTGCTTTAGCCCGTAAATTATGTTTTAAAGCAGTGATGGAGAATTTAGGGCTATCAAAATATTTTTCGTCCGGCCAAAAACGCACTGAAGTACCGCTTTCCCGAGGAGGACAGGCGCCTATGACTTTTAATTCACTGGTTTTTTCACCATTGGCAAAATCCATTTGATAAATACGGCCTTCTCTTTTCACCTGCACGATTAATTTTTGTGAAAGCGCATTAACGACTGAAATACCCACTCCGTGCAAGCCACCGGAAAACTGATAACTTTTATTAGAAAATTTGGCGCCGGCATGTAAGCGGGTAAAAATCAATTCCACACCGAAATTTTATGCTCAGGATGGACGTCGACCGGCATACCCCGGCCATTATCAATGACCGCCAATGACCCATCTTTGTACACTTCGACTGATAATTTGATCGGCGTGACCGGCAATGGCTTCGTCCACGCTGTTATCAATCGCTTCGTGGGCAAGATGATTTGGCCGAGTGGTGTCGGTATACATGCCGGGACGGCGACGGACTGGATCTAAGCCGCTTAAAACCTCGATAGATTCGGCGGAATAGTTAGTGGATTTGGGTTTGGTCATCGATTTTTCCTAGTTTTTCTTTGATTGCGATTAAATTATCATTCATTCTAAAAAATAAAATAAGCACCTCGCAGATGATCCGAGTTGCCAACGGCCCCAAGATGATAATCACAAACACGACACGCCAGCGGACATGGTGTATGATATCAACAACCGCGATGATGATAAAGATTATCATCGCTAACCAAAATAGAATTGTACCAACCAGGGGGTTATCATTTTGCGAAATGTAACAAATTCTTTCATAAAAGTTCCTATGAAGAAAAGAACATTTTACACAAATTTATTAAGATACATATATAGTGTTGGGTATTATTTGGCCCTACCGGGACTTTTAGTACGGATGTGGTGGCGCTCAGTACGTTATAATCCAGAATACCGCGCCCGTTGGCGGGAACGGTTTGGCTGGTTTAAAGCCATAGATTGTCCCAAAGTCATTTGGATTCATGCAGTTTCTATGGGAGAAACTTTAGCGGCTGTTCCGTTAGTGAAAGCCTTACTAGCGCAATACCCCGACTATCGGATAGTGATGACTTCCACGACTCCTACCGGCGCTGCTCAGGTGAGCAAAAGCTTTGGAGATAAAGTCACGGCGATCCATACTCCCTATGATTTGCCGGATGCGGTACATCGTTTTTTAGCTCGTGTTCATCCGGTTCTGGGAATTATTTTAGAAACCGAGTTGTGGCCGAATTTATTGGCTGCATGCCGATCACACCCTATTCCATTAATGTTGGCCAATGCTCGGTTGTCTGAGGGTTCTTGCCGTGGTTACCGGCGGATTGGGCCGTTGGCAGCGGAAATGGTGAATAGTTTTACCTTGGTAGCTGCTCAAGCTTCTTTAGATGGAGACCGGTTTTTAGCTTTGGGATTAGATAATCAACGTTTACAAGTGACCGGAAATATTAAGTTTGATATTCAGCTTCCAGCAGATTTAATGGCGAGAGGTCAAGCTTTTCGGACCGAATGGGGATCGCGACTGGTATGGGTGGCTGCCAGCACTCATGAGGGCGAAGAAAGCGTCATTTTAGAAGCTTTCCAAATAATAAAAGCGCAGTTTCCAAATATTTTGTTGGTTTTAGTGCCCAGGCATCCTGAACGTTTTGCTAAAGTAAAGCAGCTCTGTGTACAAGCAGGATATTCGGTCGCTCAACGAAGTCTAAAGGATATGGTGTCAGCTGATACGCCAATTTTATTGGGTGATACTATGGGCGAATTGATGTTGTTTTATGCGGCTGCGGATGCCACTTTCGTCGGTGGAAGTTTAGTTCCTGTAGGCGGGCACAATTTAATTGAACCAGCCATTTTAGGCAAACCTGTTTTCACAGGGCCGCAACTTCATAACTTTGTCGATATCAGTAAGCTATTATTTCAAGTTGGCGGCGCGGAAAAGATAACTGATGCACAAACACTTGCCTCGGCGACATTATCTGTTTTAGAAAATCCCAAGAAAGGTCAGGAAATGGGTGAAAAAGGCCGTACTGCAATCTTATCCAATACCGGCGCTTTGGCTAAGCATTTAGATTGGATCAAAAAAATATTAGAGCATGTTTAGCAGAGATTTAATGCTGCCATTAAATTTCGTGGTTTAAAGATTCGATAACCCTTAAAATCCGGTATAGCCAAAATTTTTTTTCCAGGATAATCTTCGTAAAGAAATTATTTCAAGGAAATATTATTTTAACTCATGATTCTTTTTTTATTCGTTCCATGTCGGATCTACGTGTGGCCAAAGAATTTTTAAAACAGTATTTGCCGATTGTTTTATTACGCGTTCTAGATTTGAATGGTTTAGAAATCTGCAAAGATAAGTTCCATCGCGTGAATTTGAAAAGCAAAATCACGGATATGTTGTATCGAGCGCCGTTAAAAGAAGACTCAACTACTTCTTCTTATATCGCAGTGTTGGTAGAGCACCAATCTACGCCCCAAAAGGCGATGCCGCTGCGAGTTTTATCTTACGAAACGGCCATTATGCAGCAGCATATGGAAAGATACGGGGTAGTGCCCTTAGTTTATTCAATCGTTTTTTATAATGGTCAGTCGCCTTGGAACTATTCTTGCGACATAAAAGATTTAATCCAGGCGCCACAGGAACTCATCGAGCATTATGCCCTACAGCCATTTCAATTGGTGGAACTGAATCAGATTTCTGACCTGGAGCTCAGGCGATATCAGTGGGCGGGGATGATGAGTTTGGCGATGAAGCATGTCTATGATCGAGATATTTTGCCGGCATTAAGAGAAATGATGGATTTATTAAAGATCTTAGAAAAGCAGCGGGGAGGTGATTTGGTTTTGAGTTTATTGTATTATTTACATGAAAGAGGCGAAGTGAGTAATTTGCAGGAATTGCATAAATTAGTAGCTTCGGAGTTACCCACAGAAGGAGGCAGAGCTATGACTATAGCGGAAATGTTACGACAAGAAGGAAGACAAGAAGGGAGACTTGAGGGCTTACAGGTAGGTGAATACAATAAAAGTCTGACGATCGCTCGGAATTTACTGCAGGAGGGTGTTAATCCTGAATTAGTGGCTAAAACAACTGGTGTAGACATCAATATCTTAAAAGAAATAAATTCTGATAAGGAGAAATTACCTATTGAGGAAAGCAAGAGATAAAATTTAATGCTTTGTCATAGCTCACAGAAAAGTGTTAACCCAGTTAAATTTGCGGTCAAGTCCCAAAGCTTTTGTGCTTCATCAAGATTCGCGGCATAATCACAAACGCCACAAAATGATTCCGTATAAACCGATGCTGGGGCTTAGCAATTTCACAGTCTTCACAATAGAGACCACCCAAGCCTTTTAATTGGATGAAGTGGCTTGAGAACGTTTTAATATCGAATTCACAAAATTAATGGAGGATTTTAATGAAAAAGCAATTAATTAAATTTTCAACAATGCTAATTTTAGCATCCTTAGCAGGAATGAGCGAAGCAGCAACTTACACTGCAAACTTTAGCAATAATAGTTTGTCGCATAATGTAATAATTATGAATATAAAAATAAATGATCCTCAAACAACTACTGTGCAATGTTCAAGTAAGGACTTACCAATCAATGGGAATTTGACTTGTACCATTAAATCATCAGATAACTTTTCCATATATGGCGCATTTTTAATTGACTTCGAATATACTCAAATAGATCTGACATGCAAATACGACATAGTGCATTCTCATCTTGTTTATGATTTCAATGATCCCCATCCAGACCCTTCAGGTGCTATTAATTTGAACATAGGGGATATTCCTCCTTATCAGACGGGTGTACTATTTGATTATTATTCAAGATGTGAAATCAATCCGTCCTAGTACAGCAATTTCAGCAACTCGCTGAGTTATAACTGCTTGAAAAGATGCCATTAAATTCGAATACTAAAATATTTTTTCGTAGAAAAAACCCATCCTGATGAGGGATCGCAAGTTCGATGCGAGCGGAGCGACCTTTCCCTTCATTCCGGAAGCCTGGCTTTGCCAGGATTCCGGATTTAAACCAGGAAGCAATGACCGCAGAGCGGGAATTGCTGCAGCAATTTATTCCTTATTCGCAGCTATTGGTTTTAATGGCATAATATCCAAGTTTAGGTATTTCTTATAGTTGGAGTATGGATGAATTTTTGCAAAAGGATTTTCATAGGAAGCCTTTGCTGCGTCTTAAGCAGTTGTATGGTTGGTCCAGATTTCCGTCCCCCGCCGCGGCCAGTTGCCGATCGCTTCACGGAAAAACCTATACCAACGAAAACTGTTAGCGCACCAAGTTCAGGCGGCCAAAGCCAAAAGTTATTGCGGGATCGTGACATACCGGCAGAATGGTGGGCGTTATTTCATTCTCAAAGTTTAAATTATTTAGTAGAATTAGGCATTTTAAATAGTCCTAATTTAGCAGCCGCTCAAGCGGCCATTTATCAGGCAAGACAAAATTTTCTCGCTGAAGAAGGGCAGCTTTTTCCAGTGATCAGTTTGGCCGCGTCTGCTACCCGACAAAGGTTTAATCAGGCCACTTTTGGTTTACCTATGCTGCCAAGCACCACATTAAGTCTTTATAATGTATCCTTCAACGTCTCCTATGTATTTGATTTATTTGGCGGCATTCGACGACAAATTGAGGCGCTGGGTGCGCAAGTAGATTATGAGCAATTTGAATGGGAGGCTACTTATTTAACATTAACTGCAAATATTGTGACTACCGCCATCACTGAAGCTTCTTTGCGCGAGCAAATAGCAACCACATTGAGCCTAATAAAAGCACAAAGGAAACTGTTAGAAATCATCGAGAAACAATTTAAATTAGGCGGTGTCAACAAATCCCAAGTGCTGACGCAATCTACCCTATTATCTCAAACCATCGCTACCTTACCGCCGTTACAAAAAAGTTTGGCTTTGAATCGAGATGCTTTAGCTGCTTTAGTAGGGAGAATACCGAGTGAAAGCGAGTTGCCAAAATTTTATCTTACCGAGTTGAAACTTCCTAAAGAACTGCCGGTCAGTATTCCTTCGGAGTGGGTTTGTCAAAGGCCGGATATCCAAGCGGCTTCAGCGTTGCTGCATGCCGCCAGTGCGCAAATAGGAGTGGCCACGGCTAATTTTTTCCCTCAAATTACCCTGACCGCCAATTACGGTTGGATTAGCACTATGCTTTCCACTTTATTCAATGGTGTCAATAGTGTCTGGGCCTATGGCGGTAATCTCGTGCAGCCTCTGTTTGAGGGAGGAACGTTAATTGCTAAACGGCGCGCTGCAATTGAAGTTTATGCACAAGCTGCGGCACAATATCAGCAAACGGTGCTGCAAGCTTTTCAAAATGTCGCAGATGCTTTAAACGCTTTAGAGATTGACGCTAAAAATTTGCGTGCCGAAGCGCAAGCGGAAAACAGCGCGCAGGCCAATTTTATATTAGCTAGGAAACAATACAAGCTGGGAGCGATCAGTTATTTGTCTTTACTAAATGCACAATTACAATATCAGCAAACCAGCATCAGTCGTATCAGAGCGGAAGCGCAACGATATGCAGATACCGCAGCCTTATTCCAAGCCTTAGGCGGCGGTTGGTGGAATGCTGCATACCATCCAGAAGGAACGCTATTGCCATGGGAAAGAATGCCATGACCAGAATCAGCAAGCACATGTGGACAGTGATGTTGATCATGGTTCTGGCTGTTTTTATTATATTTGCAGCCATTTTTGGGTTTAAAGCTTTAGTAAACCATAAAATGCACAAAACCATGAGTGCAAATCAAGTTCAAATTATCACTGTATCTTCAGCAAAGGCTGCTTACCAAGATTGGCCCCAGCAATTAAAAGCAACCGGTAGTTTTAGTCCGGTTCTAGGTGTAGATGTGACCAGTGAAATCAACGGGCTAGTACGGGCGGTTTATTTTAAACACGGCGATGTGGTTAAGCAAAATGATTTGTTAGTGCAATTAAATCCTGATACCGAAATTGCGGCTTTACATGGTTATCAAGCGCAAACGGAATTATATCGCACAACATACAACCGTGATCTAGCTCAATACGCCATCGGCGCAGTCAGCAAGCAACAGCTAGAAACGGATTATGCCAATTGGAAATTTGGATTGGCAAACATAGAACAGGAAAATTCAATTATCGCTAAAAAAATGATTCGCGCCCCTTTCAATGGCAGATTGGGTATTTCTCTGATTATGCCGGGTCAGTATATCAATCCAGGCGATAAAATTGTCAGTCTACAAACCTTGGACCCTATTTATGTACAATTTACCTTACCGCAGCAAAATTAACCGCAGGTGCAAGTAAGTCAGAACATTACTCTGACTACCAATGTTGTTCCCAACACGGTTTTTACAGGTAAAATTAACGCCATCAATCCTGTAGTAGATAATACGACTCGAAACGTCTCCATAGAAGCCACCTTGCAAAATCCTCAGAAACAATTATTACCGGGTATGTTTGCCGATGTCATAGTCACTGTCGGTGCACCACTAAAATTATTAACTTTACCCATTACCGCGGTCACCTTTAATCCTTATGGAGAGATTGTATATCTGATAAAAGATACTGGAAAAAAAGATCAACAAGGACAAGCCATTTTGAAAGTTTCTCAGATCTTCGTCAAAGTAGGAGCCTCACGCGGTAATCAGATAGCGATTCTTTCTGGCCTCAAAGAAGGGGATAACGTTGTAACCAGTGGTCAAATTAAATTGAAAAACGGTAGCCAAGTAGTTATTAATAATAACATCACGCCAAGCGATAATCCCAATCCGCAAGTGGGCAATGAGCAGATATGAGAATATTACCGATATTTTTATTCGCAGACCCGTTTTAGCAACCGTGGTGAGTTTATTGATTTTCGTTTTAGGTTTGCGTTCAATCGGCTCTTTACCGATACGACAATTTCCTTTTACTGAAAACGCTATTATCACAGTCACTACTTATTTTATTGGCGCAGATCCTGAAACTGTTGCTGGTTTTATTACCACACCTTTGGAAAATTCAATTGCCCAAGCCAATGGTATTGATTATATGACTTCTACTAGCAATCAAAGCAGCAGCGTCATTACGGTCAATTTATTACTGAATTATGATTCCAACGCAGCATTAAGTGATATCAATAGTAAAATTAATGCGGTACTGAACCAACTGCCTCCTGCTTCGCAACAACCCACTTTGTCGATTTCCATTGGTGAAACCATTGATTCCATGTATATCGCTTTTTATAGTGATGTTTTAGCCAATAATCAAATTACCGATTATCTTGTTCGAGTTGTACAACCGCAACTGCAGGCCCTTAACGGTGTGCAGAACGCTCAAATTCTCGGGCAACAAATATTCGCTATGCGCATTTGGCTGGATCCAATGAAGATGGCGGCTATGGGCGTTACGGCAGCGGACATCAGCCAAGTGTTAGCTGCCAATGATTTTATTTCAGCCGCAGGGCGCACCGACGGCAATATGATGACGATTAATCTTGACTGCCACCACCGGACTACATACGGTTAAAGAGTTTGAAGATTTAATTGTTAAAACCAATAATACCAATGCCATTGTGCGAATCAAAGATGTAGGCCACGGTTACTATGGGTGCGCAAAATTATAATACATTGGTCAGTTTTGATAATAAGCGGTGCAGTTTATATCGGCATACAGATAGCACCTAAAGCGAATATACTTAACGTCATTAATGCCATTAAAAAAGTAATGCCTGGAATCCAGCAACAATTGCCGCAAGGAATGAATGCCAAAATTGTTTATGACGCCACAGATTATATGCACAGTTCCATTAAGGAAGTGGTGAAATCATTGGTGGAAGCATTGGTTATCGTAACTATAGTCATTTTTTTGTTTTTAGGATCTGTTCGCTCGGTAATTATTCCCTCGGTCGCCATTCCGTTATCGCTCATCGGTGCTTTTTTTGTGATGTTGCTATTACATTATTCCATTAATTTACTCACGTTTTTAGCTTTGGTATTAGCCATTGGCTTAGTGGTGGATGATGCGATTATTGTCGTGGAAAATGTCGAGCGGCATATTGAAGAGCGGCATGAAACCAGTGGATGCCGCCATTTCAGGAGCACGAGAACTGGCTAATCCGATTTTGGCAATTACTGTGGTATTAATCGCGGTCTATTTGCCGATTGGATTTATGGGCGGATTAACCGGCGCATTATTTACTGAATTTGCTTTTACCCTGGCGGGCTCGGTGACTATTTCTGCCATTATCGCTTTAACATTATCGCCAATGATGTGTTCCAAAATGTTAAAAGCGAATACTGATGAGAGCAGTAAGAATAAATTTATTTTATTTTTGAATCGCGAATTTGAAAATTTGCGAATTTTTTATGAAAAATATCTACATCGCAGTTTAGAATTTTTGCCAGTTACTATGGTATTTGCTGTTTTAATTTTAACGGCTCATTTATTTTTTGTATGCCACTTCCAGTTCTGAATTAGCACCAACTGAAGATCAGGGCGTCATTATTTCGCAGATAACCGCTGCACCTAACGCATCGTTAGAACAAACTACATTATTCTCACAAAAAATGGTTACCAATTTCTTATCCTGGCCACAGGTCGCACATACCTTTGAACTAGTTGGTAATAATGGTTTTAATTCCAGTATCGTTGGTGGAGTTTTAAAGCCGTGGGATAAGCGCAATCAAACTGAAATGGCAATTGTTGCCACAAGCACAGCAGCAATTGAATCAAATTTCCGGAATAAAAGCCGCGGCTTTTGAATTACCGCCATTACCTGGCGGCAGTAATGGCTTGCCGGTGCAGTTTGTGATTCAAACTGCAAACCCTTATGCTTCTTTAAATGAAATTGCTCAAGATGTTATTCAAGAGGCTTGGAAAACTGGCGAATTTTTATATTTAGACAGTGATCTTAAAATTGATAAGCAACAAATCACTATTGAATTAGATCGAGATAAAATTTCGCAAATGGGTTTGACTATGCAACAGGTAGGTAACGTCTTAGCTTCTAGTCTCGGCGAAAACTACATCAATTATTTTAGTTTAGATGGTCGCTCTTACCAGGTTATTCCCCAAGTTAATCGGATGCAGCGGCTTAATTTCAATCAAATTTTAAATTATTATATTCGCACTGACAATGGCATGGTACCGTTATCCACAGTAGTTAAATTTAAATCTCAGGTGGTGCCGGAAAGTATTAATCATTTTCAACAGCAAAATTCTGCGACGATTTCTGCAATTTTGGCCCCTGGAATTACTCAGGGACAAGGATTAAAAACACTGAATACAATTGCCAAGAGAGTAATGACCCCGGATTATCCAATTAATTATGCAGCTCAATCCCGGCAATATATACAAGAAGGTGGGACTTTAGTGCTCACTTTCTTCTTTGCTTTAATCGTTATTTATTTAGCTTTAGCCGCGTTATTTGAAAGTTTTCGTGATCCATTCATTGTATTGATTAGTGTACCGATGTCTATCTGCGGAGCCATGATTTTTGTGAGTATGAGTATCGGCGGCGCCAGTTTAAATATTTATACCGAAGTAGGTCTAGTTACTTTAATTGGATTGATCAGCAAGCATGGTATTTTGATTGTGCAATTCGCCAACGATCTCCAAAAAGAAGGAAAAAATAAGCGGGAAGCCATAGAAATGGCTGCTGGTATTCGTTTACGTCCGATCTTAATGACTACTGCTGCCATGGTTTTAGGAGTGATCCCACTGATAACAGCCGCGGGCGCAGGTGCGGTAAGTCGATATAACATAGGTGTGGTGATCGCTTCGGGCATAAGTATTGGAACGCTATTTACGTTATTTGTGGTGCCGGCAATGTATTTAGTATTGGCTGAAGATATAAGTCCCCAAGAAGATTCGAATGAACTGGTAAATCCAGACCTATTGCGCTGAATATTGAGTCTTTTGGAGAAAAAATGAAAAAGGAAAATATAACAAATTTATTATTGTTACCTAAGGTTATATTGTTGGAAATTATTTTCGCTGTCAGTTTACCTGATTTGCTCGCCTTGGTTAAAACTTGCAAATATTTAAAAGAAATATTAGATAAAGGTTTTGAAAAAATCCCCGATAGATTAAAACAAATCTATTTGCAAAATTTTCCATATTTGCAGGATATTTTTACCAATAATTTAAGCGCCGTCAGCGAAATTACTATTAGAAGCTATGGAAAAAAGTTGTTGCCGTCTTTAAAAAAATACTGTGAAGAAAAAAACAATGATACTAGTATTAAAATTCCTTTAAGTTATATAATAGCTCAATACACTTATTTACTGGAATTAGGAAATTATCTCAAAGCAGTGCTACTTTTAAAAAGAAATAATTTGCATATAAATACGCTATTGTCTTTACGGGACTATAATGGAAACACTATTCTTAGAATGTTAAATCAAGATTTACCATATATTGATTTTGCAGATCCTCAATACAAGTCTAATTGCAGTTTGGTTATTATGAATAATATGTTGTACCTTTCTCGTAGGCATTTATTCGATAGTTTTTTTAAGGAATTTTTAAAAGGAAAATTTTTTGAATATAGTTGGGAAGGCAATTATTTAAATACACTTTTCAAAATCATAAGTAAAACGGATGTTTTGACTATTTTGACCCTATTAGTACTAAGCTATAGCTGTTGGCAAGTTCAGATTGTGGGTTATATTTGTAACTATCTAAAAGAAAAGAATATTGATTTTCTAAATGAAAGTAAGTACAAAAAGAAAATTATGGAAGATTGTATTGAATTTGGAGAATCTCGTCTTTTTCATTTTTTTTGGAATCGTGATAAGCCATTTTATTTTGTTAAATTATTATTTAATATTTGTGAAATTCAGGATCCTTCAATGTTAAGGATAATTGATAAAGTTGATTTACACAAGGCTTTAAATCTTAATTTTAAAAAGTATGGAAAAACCTTACCAGAAAGAATAATCCAGATCAATAATCCTTTCATTATATTAACAGCATTAGAGCTGGAGATTCCTCTGGAAGGGATCAGCCAATATAACAAAATGATCATTATTTCCCAGTTAACCATTATCGGATTTGATAAAATAAATTTTTTTTTAAAGTTATGGTATCAGCAGCAGCCTGGAAATTTTTTTGCAGTGTTAAATTCCTTTTTACAGCTCATTGGAGATTATGGTGAAAAATTATTCGGACCCAAGATCCCTAAAGTGAAGGATGTTATTTCAAAATACTTGTCAGGAATAAATAATAACAGACCCGAAGAAAAGGTTTTAAATCAGGAACAAAAACTAAGTCCGGTAAAGACTTGCT
Organism: uncultured Pseudomonadota bacterium; assembly: GCA_963795715.1. Lineage (GTDB taxonomy): Bacteria > Pseudomonadota > Gammaproteobacteria > Coxiellales > Coxiellaceae > JAFEDN01. Next base: position 201,356 of record CAWCIY010000003.1, on the reverse strand, counting down.
TGTTTGGAAACAAGAGAAAGCAGATGAATTCTGGCCCGTATACTTTAAATTTTGAATATTAGTCAGCTACCGAATCAACAGCATTAATCAACCTATTTCTTCTGACCCTGTCACACAAGAACAAAGCGGGTGTTTCCACCCACAAGAGTGATAGCTCACGAGGTCGGTTCTGCCAGTGTAGCTGGACTGCTCATGGATGCAGCAGCAGAACTGGATTTACTTTCAGTAGTGGGTTGTCTAGGTTCTTTGGGTTTATTGTCATTTGAACCTTTTCTGGCGGCGTTCAAGTCAATGGGTTTGGTAAGCCAACTGCTGAGTGTGGCGACATCTGCTGAACTTAAGGTGCCGGCGGCTTCTTTTAAAGCTACATAATTATTCATATAGCCATATTGATCCACCGCTTGGGACTGTTGCCGTTGATTGAGTTGAGTGATGTCTTGTAAAAGATCCAGCAAGGTACGAGTGCCTACGTCGTAGCCGGCGCGTGCAGATTCCAGTGCGCTTTGTGAAGATTTAATAGCTAAAGCATCGGCTTCTATTTGCGATGTTAAAGCATTCACTGCTAAAAAAGCTTTGCGGGTGGTCGCCACTACTTGCCGGTGAAGGGTTTCTTCTTTTGCGCTGGCACTGGCATATTGTTGGCGGGCCTGAGCTGTTCTGGCGGCAATACCCCCTCCAGAAAATACATTGAAGTTCATTCCCAAAGCCAAGGTTCCTAGATCTTGTACAATGGTTTCAGTTTCGTTCGGATTGACAAAAGTAAGCGTACGGTCAAATTGACGTTGATCAGAAATGTTACCCTGGATCCCAAAGCTTGGATAATTTGCACCGGCCTGTACTTGAATGTTTTCTTGATTAGAAAGAGCAATAAAATGCTGGGCTTGCAACTGATAATTTTGTCTAGTGGCGGTTTCCGACCAGGCGTCTATATCGTTAGGGCTAGGCTTTACCAGAGGAATACCCTGATTACTTAATCCATCCAAAATGGTGTAATAAGTACAAGTGATTTGATGCAATGTTTCTAAACTATTTTCAAGTGCATCCACCTGGGCGATCTCTTGTGCCACAGCTTGGTCGTATTGAGCCTGTGTTTCATAGACATCGGTTACTCGAGCTAAGCCCACGTCATATTTTTGTTTAACGACATCATATTGCTGGGCAAGAGTTGCTTTATTCGCACGTGTTAAACGCAGGATATCGTTAGTTTGTAAAACGTTGAGATAAGCTTGTACGGTACGCGCAATCAAATCTTCCTGCGCAAAGAAATAATTAGCGGTGGCCGCTTTAACGGCATCTTCCGCTTGTTTTAAAGAAGACCAGAGCTGCCAATTAAATATGGGTTGACTCAAAATTAAGTTCATACTGCTGCTGCCGTAGGTGCCATTGCGGGTAAAAGAAGCATCAGTGGTGAATTCTTGGTAATTGCCGGCTACAGCAGCCTGTAAGGTAATATTGGGTAACAATGCGGCTCGTGCGATAGGCAAATTTTGTTGCGCCGCTAACCAGTCCGCTTGAGCTTGTTTGAAATTCGAATCGTTAATTACGGCTTGTCGGTAGACTTCAATTAAATTATCGGCATGGGCTACGGAGTTGACCCCTAAAAGTCCGCTGAAACAAATAAAGATGATCTTTAATTTTTGAGTGAATGACATTTTTTTTCTCTAAAAAGAGGCATTAGTGTCAGCAATTCCCGATGAACGGGAATTGCCTCATGGTTTTGATCCTGAGTTCCGGCAAAGCCAGAACTCAGGAATGAAGGGGGAGATCGCTCCGCTCTTCTCCCCCTTGCGAACCCCCATCAGGTAAGGTTTGCCTACGAAAATGATTCTGTTCACGCTTAATCCGTATATCTTCCAACTACTTAAGATTCAGCGGGAATTGCTGCATTATTGTACCAAAAAAAAATAAACAGCACCAGCAGCGCCTTTTGTTGCGTTATACCATTTCCGCAAAGGTTTCTTCCATAGCAGTTAAAGTCTGATCGATTTCAGTAGCCGTATGTGCTAAAGAAATAAAACCGGCTTCGAAAGCCGAAGGAGCCATGTATATGCCACGGTTTAATATGCCTTTGAAAAAAATTTTAAAACGTTCTGTTGAGCAAGCCATTACCTGTTCATAATAATGCACGGCTGGCTCAGAAGTGAAAAAGATCCCGAATAATCCTCCGCACGCCACGGCGGTTAATGGAATTTTTGCTGCGTTGGCGCGTTCTTGAATACCTTTAATCAATTGCTTGCTGAGTTGGTCCAGAATTTGAAAATGATCCGCAGTTAATTGCTTAAGCGTAGCTAAGCCGGCGGCCATTGCCACAGGATTGCCGGATAAAGTGCCTGCCTGGTAAACAGGTCCCTCGGGAGCTAGCTGGCTCATGATGTCTCGTCTGCCGCCAAAAGCGCCTACCGGCATTCCTCCACCAATAATTTTCCCCAATATGGTCAAATCAGGGCAAATATCATAAAAGCTTTGCGCCCCGCCAGGAGCCACCCTGAAACCACTAATGACTTCATCAAAAATTAATAAACTCTCATATTGATCACATAATTCCCGTAGACCAGGGAGAAACTCTGGTAAAGGTAAGATCATATTCATATTGCCTGGTATCGGTTCTACAATGATTGCAGCAACGTCATCCCCCCACCGTTCGAACAAGGCATTAACAGAGTCCAAATCGTTGAAGCGGGCTGTCAACGTCTCGGCGACTACATTGGCTGGAACTCCTGGAGAGCTGGGGACGCCAAATGTCAGGGCGCCGGAACCTGCTTTTACCAATAGACTGTCGGCATGACCGTGATAACAGCCTTCGAATTTTATAATTTTATTCCTGCCGGTGGCGCCTCTGGCCAATCTAATGGCCGACATGGCTGCTTCCGTTCCAGAATTTACCATGCGAATTTTTTCTATATTAGGCATGCGGCGGCAAATTTCTGCCGCCAGTTCAACCTCTGCGGCGCAAGGGGCGCCATAACTTAAACCCTTTGTGGCGGCCTCTTGTACAGCTTGCACCACAGCTGGGTGCGCATGTCCTAAAATCATCGGTCCCCACGACCCTACGTAATCGATAAATTGATTGTGGTCACAATCTGTGATATAAGCGCCTTTTGCAGACTGAATAAAAGGGGGGGGTGTTTTATCTACGGCTAAAAATGCCCGTACGGGTGAATTGACACCTCCGGGAATATATTGCTGTGCTTTCGCAAATAATTCTTGCGATTTTTGCATGCATAATTCTGAAGAAAGGGTTAGCATTTTGTTGGGCCTCCTATTATCATATGCCAATGTTTACCAGGAAAGCTTATTATGCCATATAAACGTTATCTTTGCTTACTTTGCGGATTTATCTATGACGAAGCCAAAGGTTGGCCGGAAGATGGTATCGCAGCGGGCACCCGATGGGAAGAGGTGCCTGAAGATTGGTTATGTCCTGACTGCCGGGCAATGAAAGAAGATTTTCAAATGATTGAAGTTTAAAATAGATCAGACACAGAAATAGTGGTTTCAAACCCATATATTTCGATGGGTAAAATTTGCGCTCCTCATTCAGTAGAAAAGTTTGCTGAAGCGGTATGCTAGTTAAAAGGTGAAGGAATTTCTAATTGCTTACAAATTTTTATCACTAAAAGATTCTTTATTTCACGATGACGTGGGACAGGGGAAATTTTGCAGTTTTTCAAGTTTTGAAAAATAGTATGGTTCCCGCCTTCCCTAATAATCAAACATCCGTATTTTTTAAGATGCCTTTCAAATTCTAATAATCTCATAATTAAATTGCAGAAATTGGAATTATATCGCGAATGACTTCTTTCCCATTAATACTATTTTCAGCTAGTTCTCTGTTGGTTTCTATTACCAACTTAATTGCTTCTAACAGATTCGCTTTAGCTTCAGAAAGAGTCTCGCCTTGACTCATTGCTTCGGGTATTTCTTCTATCCAGCAAACAAAACCGCCTTCTTCTGCCTTCTCAAAAACTGCTGTTAAATTTTGCATATTTTTCCTCCTAGAGTTGTTATTTTGATTATAAGCTAACACACAAGATATGTAAAGTTTTATGCAAAATTACTTTTGTAAGTCCTGAACAGGCTTAGATCACTATATTTGAAATAGTGACCAAAGGCTGACATTTAGTGACAACTACTACTTATTATTATTATAGATTGAACTACCGTTAGAAGTGACAAGTCCGCGTGGGCTAGAAGGCCTTCCACTAAAAAAAGCACATATAGCGCGGAGTATTGATCCATCAAAATATGAGGGTCTAGCAGCTGGAACCGGTCTAGTTTGTTTAGAGTCACTAACAAATGTGACGTTTCCAGTTGCCTTCAGATCAGATGGTAGTACTGGTGGTTTGTAGCCTAATTTTCCTGCTAGTGATATTGCTCCATTCTTTTCTGTTTCATTCTTCAGACCCCGGCAAATTTTCAAAATCTCATTTGTATCACTTTGTGTAGAATATTTTTGATCTTGGGGATTTTTATGAGAATTTATTTTAGATAAGAAAACCTGATGCATGGTATCAGTAGTTGCAGAAATAGGAGTTTTTTCATCAATCTCCTTACTGGAGCTCGATACATTTCCTGCAACTTTAGGTTTAGCAACTTCATTAAGCACCCAAAATGGAAACAGGGCTAAAATTTCTTTGCTTGCATAGTCCTGGGCGGCTTTAGCAATATTGAGTATTAAATAACGATGTTGTGTTGTACCAAATCCAGGTAAGAAACAGAAACCGTTGAAGAATACTTTTTGAATAAAGTCTTTTTTGCCATCTTTAACAGCTTCTATACAAACTCTTTCTAGCTCTTTAATCGGATAACCCACTAAAATATCTTTAATAGTTGGTAAGGATTGTTCATGTTTCCAGTCAAAAGCAGCCTGCAATGCAGCGCTTTTGTATCCCAAGGAATTAGCTAGCTTTATTGAAGCTAGTTGTTCTTTTTGTTTAAACTCGGAGTAACTAGGAGAATCAGAACTAATTTCACTAATTTTCTGAGCAAGTAGAGACGCATCAACCTTACTTTCTTTTCCATTAACTGGATATTCTTCTGGATCTAGTTTACATAAAAAAGCTTTACGTATATTTTCTTTTATATTTTGTCGATCAGTTGATTTCAAATTTCCTTGAACTGAACTTTGCAGAACCGCATTTAAAGTAGCAAAATCTAAACGAGTCAAAATTTCTAATCTATTATGCCACACTGCAACTTTAGCGACTTTAATAACTATATTGTTATATTCGGTATGAAATTTTGGCATCGAAAGAGCCGCATCGAGGAGGACTAGTGTGATAAAATCAGCTTTTCCTAACTTAACCTGTTTAATACATATTGCTTCTAGTCCATTGGAATCAAATTCTCTCAAAATCTTTTTAATATTAGTATTTGAATCATACGATTCAGCCGCTGCAATTAGTTTTTCTTCATTAGTAGACTGTCTTACTGGCTTAGAAGTCATCCATTTTGAACTCTTGCCCGGACTTACATACTTTTTTGTCATATTTTTTTGCCTATTCTTGCCTTAATTCTCTATAAATTTTTAAATTATATCCGCCTGACATTAAGAAAACATTAAAAATAAGCGCGACCTAGGGTTTAACAATTACTAAGAGAACGATTACTATCAGAAGTATGGATGGGACTTCATTAAACCATCTATAAAAAACGGTAGATCTGCGATTATCGTTTAATTGGAAACGCCGCAGCAGATAACCGCAATAACCATGATAAATCCATAACATCACCACTAGAGCTAATTTCCACAGCATCCAGGCTTGAGTTTGGTACCATTGCCAGCCTTTTAGCAGCATCCAAACACCAAAAATACTGGTCAGCACTCCCGCAGGCGTCGTAATCATAAAGTACAGTTTTTTCTCCATGATTTTAAAGCGGTCAATGCTAATGGGGTCCTGACTGAGGGTATGGTATATAAATAATCGAGGCAGATAAAATAACCCGGCAAACCAAGCGACCATAAAGATAATATGAAATGCTAAAATCCAGCGCATAAGTATCATTGATAGTAACATCTAGTAATAAAAATTGCAGCAATTCCTGCGTACAAACTTGTGCTGACAAAATGTCAGTTTTAACTAGTTGAATAATAAAAATAAAATTGTCATTGTGCTTAAAAAATTGACAGTAAAACATATTTACCTTACAATGAGCTAAAAATAGAAATCACATAGGTAAGTAAAAGTGCGATTCTTAAAGTTACCAGCTCAAGTTTTCAAAAATTATTTCTGTTCTCCTTCCGCTCTCTTTATTTCTAAACTAGCTCTAGGCGCTGCTGCATGGCAAGCTGTTGCTGAGAGAAAAGGAGTTACTGTGAGTGAGGATCCTTTAGGTTATGCGCTTTTTTGTTTGTTATGTGGGGTAGCAGATAGCACCGTTTCTTTGATTATCGATACAGTCTCACAATTTTCGCAAGGCTCAGATTCTAAGCAATCGTGTAAATCCCAAACTAAAAAATTAGTCAAAAATTTTGTTATCAGTACCTTCATTAGCTCCTGTTGGCAACCGGCTGTTGATTTGGGGGCATTGACGGGTACTAGGATTTCACGTATTGGCGCAGATATTTTCCCCGGCATCTTTGTCTTTGCTTTTAATGCGGGATGTTATTTGCTTTTATTTGATAGAGAATCCCGTTTCAATCATTGTTTGACTGCTGGATTTGGTGAAATGCTATTTTATGTTAGCGGTCCAGTGTCTTTACCTTCTTCGCCTTCTGGTAATCGCACCGTAGCCTATGCATTTTTATTTACCTTATCCGGCGCAATTTTCGGAAAATCTTTAGAATCAGCATTCAATCGTATTAGTGACAAGGTTTTCCCCAGTATGCTTTTTCAAATTAATGATGGGGATTTAAAAGTTCCGTTACTTGAGGATTTAACAGTTTCTCAAGAAAAGCAAACTAGCATACAAGCCTTGGTATAAAATCAAAAAAATAGTATAATCCATATTATGAATACCCCATCTATCAATTTTACCTTAGCGGCCGCAGTGAAAGTAAAAAGCCTGATTGACGAAGAAGGCAATCTGCTGTTAAACCTCAGAGTTTATATAACCGGCGGAGGCTGTTCTGGTTTCCAATATGGTTTTACTTTTGATGAAGTGATCAATGAGGATGATATTGTCATTGAGAAAAAATGGAACGCTGAAGATTTGAAAAAGGAAAATGAAGAAGAAGAGGATGAAGATGACGGCGGAGGTGAAGGGGGTTCTTCCTCTGGTGGGTTTGTAAAACTGCTTGATGAAGTGATCAATGAGGATGATATTGTCATTGAGAAAAAATGGAATGCTGAAGATTTGAAAAAGAAAAATGAGGAAGAGGATGAAGATGACGGCGGAGGTGAAGGAGGTTCTTCCTCCGGTGGTTTTGTAAAACTGCTGATAGATCCCATGAGTTTTCAGTATCTACAAGGTGCGGAAATTGATTATCGCGAAGACGCCAGTGGTGCACAGTTTGTCATTAAAAATCCAAATGCTAAGACGACCTGCGGTTGTGGTTCGTCATTTTCTGCTTAAAAGTCTCCGCGTCGCTTTCCCCTTTTAAAGAAAGAAATCTCCGGGGCTTGCCCCGGAGTCAGAGCGATGGGGTCGAAATCTAACAGAGATATAAACATCAAAGCGGCTACTTTGGCCCTCTAAAGAAAAACTAGGTTTTGGTCCTGGAATAGCCTCTGCTAAACGAGGTCTTTTGACCACAACTCTTTCTTTGGCAATGTTGAGTGCAAACTGCAAAGTTTCTGCAGCATCTAAATCTTCTCCCACAATGTTTCGCAAAACTCGCATTTTAATTTTGACCAATGCAGACTTCTGTCTTTGTGGAAACATAGGATCGAAGTATATCACTTGCGGTCGTTGTTCTTCGGTCAAGTTTGATAAATACTGCTTGCTTTCAGCAACAAGACAACGCCAATGGAGTTGCGCTATCCAAGTAATTTTTTGCGCTCTTTCCCAGCCATCTTTTAACAAGGCGCCTATCACGGGGGAGCGCTCGATTAAAGTGATATCGGCTCCTAAAGCTGCCAGAATAAAACCATCTTTTCCTAAGCCCGCACTGATATCGCAAATAGTCAAATTTTTTTTATGTAATCCAGTCGCCCTTGCTATCAGTTGTTTGCGACCCCCACCGTGCCGGCAACGATAAAGTAAAGCAGGTTCCAAAAAATCCACATAAATCATATGTTTTTCTGCTGATAATTCCAAACGTTGCGGGGTTAATTTTAATAGCAACGGATGAAGATTTTCTTCTTCCAATGGCACAAGTGGAATACCGAGTTCATGTGCGAATGATTCAGCTTTAGATTTGAGATCAGTTTGCGTGTAAGTCAATACTAACTTCAAAAGTTTAATATTCTGGAGAATTGCTGATTTCATCTAACAGTTGCCCGGCAATATCCAAATCATATAGCTTATCTAATTCACGCACACAAGTTGGACTGGTTACATTGATTTCTGTTAAATAATCACCGATGACATCTAGGCCCACAAAAAACAGCCCTTTCTTACTGAGAGTAGGGCCTACTTGCTCGCAGATCCAAAAATCACGTTCGGTGAGTTCGCGGCCTTCACCGATGGCGCCTGCAACTAAATTGCCACGAAAATCATGCTTTTGTGGTATTCGAGCCAATGCGTAAGGAATTGGTTTACCATTAATTAACAAAATTCTTTTATCACCTTCGCTGATTTTTTCGATAAAACGTTGCGCCATTACCAAGTTTTGGCCATGAGCAGTCAGTGTTTCAATGATTACATTTAAATTGAGATCTTGGGCTGAAGCTTTAAAAACGGAAGCCCCGCCCATACCATCCAAAGGTTTTATAATCGCAGTTTTTTCTTCACGTACAAACTCTTTCAGCAATTCCATACGACAAGTCACTAAAGTTTTTGGACAGCATTGTGGGAACCAGCCGGTAAATAGTTTTTCATTGGCGTCACGCAGGCTGGATGGATTATTAATTATTTTTAGTCCGTGATGGTGGGCTTGCTCCAATATATAAGTCAAATGAATATACTGCATGTTAAAAGGAGGATCTTTGCGCATGAAAAAAATATCTAAGTCTACCAAAGGTTGTTCTATCGCTTCTTCGAGATGGAACCATTTTTGCGGATTATCTTCGACAGAGACTTTTTGCATTCGTCCCCAACAAACACCGTCCTGCAGCCAAATCGAATCCGGTTTTAAATAGTAATTTTGATAACCTCGGGCTTGCGCAGCCAGCAAAATAGCAAAACTGGTATCTTTTTTTATATGAATATTTTCTATGGGGTCCATCAGCATGCCTAGTTTAAGCATGAGCTTCTCCTAGGATACGCCGCTGTACTGTAATGAGTTCCTTGGCGGCGGCCAGGAGGGCAAGTCGGGCAAGCACTCCATAGGCATAAAAATGACTAGGAAGATTGCTACATTGAGCGATATGGCAATGGTTTTGTAAGGGTAAAGGGGCAAAATTCATTCCAGGGGCATTCAAATTCTCTCGCGGCCCGCGATTTTTATGTACTCGATAAAAACCACCAACCACATATCTTCCAATGGTATAGATAACAGGTTCGGCTACTGAACCTTCCACTCCTGCAGTTTCAAAAGTATGAACGCCTTCTTGGATAATAGCCTTAGTAACTTGTTTTCCCCCTTTAATAGTGGACATTTTTTGACGTTGCTTATGATTCAAATGTCTTAATTGTTCTGGGTCATCAATCATCATTACCGCCATGCCATAAGTGCCTTGATCTGCTTTGATTACCAAAAAAGGCTGATGTTTAACTTCATATTCCTCATATTTTTTTTTGATTCGTTCCAACAGTGCGCTGGCCCGGAGAATTAAGCATTCTTGACCTTCGGGATTTTGAAAATCAACATCTGGACATTGATCAAAGTAAGGCATTATCAACCAAGGATCAATGGCAATTGCGCGGCTAAATTGCTCACAGACCGCTTGATAATGGGCAAAATGTTCTGATTTCAAACGTGTGGTCCACCCTAATTGCACCGGCGGCAGGATCTTTTGGTTAAGGTTTTGCAAAATTTCGGGAACGCCGGAGGAAAGATCGTTATTGAGTAAAATACAGCAAGTTTCAAACCTAGGATCGACAGTCACAGTATTTCCCAAACGAATCAGTGGTTCCAATTTAATTTGCCGACCTGAAGGTAAATTATGGATTTGCGTCCCGGTGACTTCAGGATTAATGCTGCCGATTCTTACTTCAAAGCCGGATTGCAAGAGAATCTCTTGTAAAACTCCAATACTTTCAAAATAAAATGGATTGCGGGTATGGCTTTCCGGTATCAGTAATAATCGAGTGATGTCCGGCGCAATTTCGGCGATCGTGGCCTGCATGGCCTGCACATACAACGGCATTTCATGGATATTGAGGTTGTTAAAACCGGCAGGAAATAGATTGGTATCTACAGGCGCTATTTTAAAACCCGCATTTCTCAAATCCATAGAGCCGTATATGGGCGGTTGTGATTTTGACCACTGTTGCCGGAACCAAGCTTCGACCGATGCGCAAGATTTTTGGATATAATCGCAGATATTGAATTTCATGCCGACATGATATCATACGCCCTCTATGAGGTGGAATGGTAAAATTACTGGGCTAATATTGGGTTTACTATCGGGACACCCCTTGGGTGTAATACTGGGTGTAATCGTTGGTCATCTCTTTGATATTGGATTTTTTACACGTTTTTTCCAAAAAGGACTGACTCGTAATGCCCAAACGGTACAAAAGGTTTTTTTTGATTGTACATTTGCAGTGATGGGTTTTGTAGCAAAAGCGGATGGGCGCGTGAGTGAAAGTGAAATTCGTGCTGCAGAGAAAATCATGCAGCAAATGGAATTAAATCCGGAATTGAAGCGTGAAGCCATAAAATTATTTAATCAAGGAAAACAGCCTGATTTTGATTTACAGGCAACGATTCACCGGCTAAGAACCGTTTGTTGGCAGCATCCTAATCTATTGCGTACATTTTTAGAGATCCAAATTCAAATTGCGCAGGCGGGTGGAGAAGTTAATCAGCGCAAAAGGGCTGCTTTACAAGTCATTTGTGAGTATTTAGGCGTAAGCGGTTTTGTGTTCAACCAATTCGAGCAGCAAGAATATGCCGGACACAATCACCAAAATCAATACCAAACTCACCGTGTCACGCCGGAGCAACATCTGCGGGACGCTTATCAAATTTTAGATATCAGCATAGAAGTCAGCGACGCAGAAGTTAAAAAAGCCTATCGGCGATTGTTGAGTCAACATCATCCGGATAAACTAATGTCCCAAGGGTTACCGCCGGAAATGATAAAATTAGCCAATGAACGCACCCAGAAAATTAAAAGCGCTTATGAAACAATTAAAAAATCCCGTGGAATGAGTTGATACGCCTATGAGCTCGATAACTGCAGCAGTTTTAAACCAAGCCGTACATTGTTTGCGGCAAGGGAAGGTTATTGCCTATCCTACAGAAGCGGTTTATGGCTTGGGTTGCGATCCTTTTAATTCTAAGGCAGTGGGCTGCTTGCTGCAATTGAAGCGCCGGCCAGTAGAAAAGGGGCTTATTCTGGTTGCCGCTGACTGGAATCAAATTGAAAGTTTGGTACAGCCGATTCCTCCTCCGGCTTTGGCTCAAGTATTCGCCAGTTGGCCAGGGCCTTATACTTGGGTTTTTCCAGCCAGTTCGACAGCGCCCAGTTGGATAACAGGCAAGCATAATACCATTGCCTTAAGAATCAGCGCTCATCCGATAGTGCAGCAGCTTTGTTTAGCGTTTGGCGGACCGATCGTTTCGACCAGTGCTAATCGTCAAAACGAGCATCCTTTGAGAGATTACCGAAGCATACAAATCATGTTTGGTAAGGAGATAGATTTTATCATACCCGGCAAAGTGGGCGGGGCGCAAAAACCTACTTCCATCCATGATGCCATTTCCGGGATTGCTTTGCGGGAATAACCCGTTAAGTTAAGAAAAGTCGTCATCCCGCGGCTTGTCGCGGTATGACGCATCAGAGTCGTAAGCACTAAACTTCAGGCAAAATTTTTGATAACAGCTGATAGTAATTCAACACTTTTAACTTGTATTGAGCATTCAGGGTCGGTGTAACTGAATGATAGCTGGCCACTCCGCTCCAGTAATCATGGGATTGAGAGATTTTATTGCTGAGGATCCAAGTTCCGGCCATCACATTCACACAAGGATCATATTGGAGTAATTTTTCGGTATATCCATATTTTTTAATCCTTGGCAGCCAGGTGGAGTTGATTTGCATAGGACCGTAATCATAGGTGCCATTTCTATTTTGTCTAGCAACGCCCACGTTCCCGCCCTCTGTAGCGATGACAGAAATAATTACTTTTGCGGGCACATAGTAGGTCACAGCCGCTTGATTAATACACTCTATGGGCACGCCATGAATGAGCAATGCGCTTGCCATTGCCATAACTCCTTGAGCTAAATTATAAGTTTTCAATCATGCCATAATTTGAAAATAAAATCACTGTTTGACGTGGCCGCCATGCCAGGGGCATAATAACGGGCTTATGAAAGATCAGATCGCTGCATTATTACAACAAACTGTAATAGTTTTATGTGAACAGAAATTATTGCCGCCTGAAGCCAAATCAGTACCGGTGCAGGTGGAGGCCGCCAGAGATCCTCAACATGGGGAGTACGCTTCGAATTTAGCCATGGTTTTGACAAAAATAGCTGGAAAAAAACCGAGAGAAATTGCTGAACTAGTGGTGAGCAACTTACCGCCTAATTCTGATATTGCCAAAGTTGAAATTGCTGGGCCTGGTTTTTTGAATTTCACCTTAACTTCTGCTGCTCTGGAATCAATCGTCACCAAGATATGGCTAGCTCAAGATCATTATGGCTGGAGCATGGTTGGCGCCGGACAAAAAGTACATATGGAATATGTGTCCGCCAACCCAACAGGTCCGTTGCATGTAGGGCATGGCCGTGGAGCCGCCTACGCAGCTTGTGTTGCCAATTTGTTAAAAGTGGTGGGTTTTCAGGTTCATCAAGAATATTATGTCAATGATGCTGGACGGCAAATGCGAATTTTGGGTTTTAGCACTTGGTTGAGGTATTTGCAAAATTTAGGCATTCCTGTTGAATTACCAAAAAATGCCTATCAAGGCGATTATATTATTGATATCGCGAATTTATTGCAGGAAAAATATCAAGATCGTTTCAAGAAAGATCCTTCAGCCCTTGGTAAAGTAGCCGCTGAAAAATTTTCACCTGTAGAGGACGCCGATCGTTACATAGACACTTATATTGAGGGAGCGGTTAAAACATTAGGGAAAGAAGATTTTAATATCATCCAAAAATTCACCATGGAGGAAATACTGGCTGATATTAAACAGGATTTATTAGAATTTGGCGTAGAATACGATAATTGGTTTTTTGAAAGTCAGTTATTTGACATGGGCTTGGTGCAAGCCGGTATAGATTCCTTACAAAAACAGGGGCATGTTTATCAAAAAGATGGCGCCTTATGGTTTAAAGCCACCGATTTTGGCGATGAAAAAGATCGAGTGCTGATCCGTGAAAATGGTATAACTACCTACTTTGCTTCCGATGTGGCGTACCATTTATATAAGTTTCAGCAAGGTTATGACAAAATTATTAATGTATTCGGAGCTGATCACCATGGTTATATGGCCAGAATTAGCGCCTTTCTACAAAGTGTGGGAGAAGATCCCCACAAACTAAATATTTTGTTAGTGCAGTTTGCGATTTTATATCGTGGCAAGGAAAAAGTATCCATGTCCACACGCAGTGGCTCATTCGTGACACTTCGAGAATTAAGAAATGAAGTCAGTAACGATGCGGCCCGTTATTTTTATATTATCCGTAAACCCGATCAGCACTTAGATTTTGACTTAGAGCTGGCTAAATCACAATCTATGGACAATCCTGTATATTACATCCAGTATGCTCATGCTAGAATTTGTAGTGTATGGCGTCAACTCGCTGCTAACGATATGCGTTGGTCTGAGCAAGGTTTGCAGCAGCTCCATTTATTAACCACTGAATCTGAGCATCAGTTATTAAGACATTTGGGAAATTATCCAATTACATTGCAAAATGCTGCACTGCGTTATGAACCACATCTGCTGGCGCATTACTTACAAGAACTCGCTACGCTTTTTCATGGTTATTATAATAATGAAAAATTTTTAGTAGCAGACGAGGAACTTCGAAATGCTCGGTTATGTTTAGTGCGCGCGGTACAAATTGTTTTGTCAGGCGGTTTAAATTTATTAGGAATTTCTGCCCCGGAGCAAATGTGATCAGGGAAAGACTGCGCATTGAACCGCAAAAGGCCATAGGAGTTCCTGTTGAAGGGAGCTCCACCTTGCGCGATGGGGGTTTGAAGGGGGAGAATCGCGATTCTCCCCCTTCATTCCGAGCAATTGGCTTTGCCAATGCGCAGGATATAAACCAGGAAGTGATTCACGCTGATTTTAGCGTGAATCACTGGAGGATGAAAAATGAAGAATAAGTTAGTGATTATTCTATCGACTGTGGTAGTTATTTTGGTCTGCGCTTTATTAGCGGTCCCTTTTGGAATGGGATTGTGGATTAGTAATCGTTATCCACAACTGATAAAAGAGTTTAATACTCCGCATGTTTCATTTTCTATCATTAACTTTAAGCGTGGATGGTTCCGATCTTATGCCCAGTTGCAGGTTACTTTGCATTCAGCGGAAACCACTTTAAGTGGTGAGTCTATTCCTCTAGCACAATTTGTGATTACTCAGCATATAGAGCACGGTCCGTTGGTGCGACAAAAATATCCGGATGGTGTTCGGCATTGGCTCATTGCTTTTGCGGCGATGCAAAATGAAACTCATTCTGATAATTTGATTTTCAAAGCCAATACACTATGGACTAGAGCCAATTCTATTAACACTACTCTTGATATAGGACATTTACTGCTGAGCAATGACCATCAGAGGGTAGAAATTAACAATTTAAATGGAGAAATCGTTTATAGCCCGGCCGACAAACACTTTCAATCCCATCTCAATTTAGGAAACGGGGCTTTATACGAGAATAACCCGCAAAAAGCTGGCAATAACATCATTGATCTTGTTAAGGTAATGGAATTAAACAATTTTACTACTCGCTTAGATGTTCATAGACTCAATTCCTTATGGTATGGGAACCGGCATTTTGAAGCTCAAAAGGTCATGATATACCCTTCAAACGGGACTGTGTTGACTGCAGAAAATGATGTCATGGATTTAAATCAATATCAGCAAAACGGAGTAACCAATTTCAACTTGACTAACCATGTTGATGCAATCACCGGAGACCAATTTAAAGTAACGGCTTTACAATTTGGATTAGAATTACAAAATATGAATACTGGCTTGTTAGAAAACTTCGCGCAAATTTTTATGTACGGCTCTGACTTTCAACGCTTCAAGTTATACACGATTTTGTTAGATCTTTTTACCAAAGGAATGACTGTTAATTTGAATCAGTTTCAATTTAATACCGAGGATGGACCCGTTGGAGTGCAAGCACAAATTGCTTCAGCTCCCATTGATCCAGCGCATCAAGGTTTATTGCATTTGTTTGAGAACTTAAATGTCAAGGCCACTGCTAATGTACCTAAAGAATGGCTCAAAAAAAGTTTAGCTTCTTATTATGAATCAAAAAAAGCTGAAAACCCAAAGTTAAAATTTGATTCCGCAATTATGGCTCAAAATGATATCGAACATTTGATGCAACAAAAATTATTAGTACCCGTGGATCAACAAGTTTCTTTGATCTTAGATTATAAAGACGGTAAATTACTTATTAATGGCGAAAAACCCACCTTGGATGGTCTGATTAATGATTCATTAAGCGGGAAGCAATGAGTGAACAATCTGTACCGATTTGGCCTCGACGTTTAGCTTTAATTTTAGTCATTTTTGCAGTTGCGTTACTCATTTGGTCCGCTTTTAACGCTTTTTTAGGGAAAAATCAGTTAAAAGAAACTAAACTTCCAGAAAATGAATCGCAAACTATGACTGTGCCAACCCCATTGAAATTTGATTTTTATACAATGTTGCCAAAAATGGCGGTTTCAGCTTCATCTGATAAATTTCAAGAAACCATAGCCGCCAGTGGAACTTTTTATTTACAAATCGCCACATTGCATCAACTGAGTGATGCAGAAAAATTACGCAACAAGATGCATGATGCGGGTTATCCTGCTTTTATTCAACAATATAAAACAGATCAAATGATTTGGTATAAAGTGATGTTAGGCCCTTATGGCTCTTTAAATCTGGCTCAGCACGCCCAAAATCACTTACAAGAATATCACATCAACGCTGTATTAATTAAATAATGGGTGTTGGTGAACTTACTTCGTGGATGGGAATTGCCGCTTTTGTCAATTCTGCGTTCGCCAAGTTATGCCCGCTGAGCTATTATGGATGTTGAAATTTTTATTTTCAACCCCATTTGAAGTTTATCATAAAGTTAAATTTGTCCTTTGATTAAGTGGAGAAAATTGTGGAACAGTTTCACGGTACAACCATTTTATCCGTACGTCGAAATGGTAAAGTAGTTATTGGCGGCGACGGCCAGGTTTCTATGGGTAATATGGTAATGAAAAGCAATGCGCGTAAAGTTCGCCGGTTATATAACAATCAAGTGATTGCAGGATTCGCTGGCGGTACTGCCGATGCATTTACATTGTTTGAACGTTTTGAAGAAAAGTTAGAAAAACATCAGGGACAGTTGGTACGTGCGGCGGTAGAAATGGCAAAGGATTGGCGTACCGATAAAATGTTGCGGCGATTGGAAGCGCTGCTCTGTGTAGCTGATAAAAAAGCTTCCTTAATTTTAACTGGCAATGGCGATGTGATTGAACCAGAGCATTACTTGATGTCGATAGGCTCGGGTGGTTTTTATGCTCAAGCCGCCGCGAAAGCATTGCTGGAAAATACCCAACTCAATGCGTTTGAAATTGTAAAAAAGGCACTTTCAATTGCTGCTGATATTTGTGTAATGACAAACCATCATTTTACCGTTGAAGAATTAGATAGTGAGAGTTAAATAAATGCAAAATATGTTAACATTGGTAGAATCTACCATGACCCCAAAAGAAATCGTTTCCGAATTAGATCGTTATATTATCGGCCAAGGAGAAGCCAAACGTGCTGTCGCTATTGCTTTACGCAACCGCTGGAGGCGAAGACAACTGCAAGAGGATTTGCGCAAGGAAATCACCCCTAAAAATATTTTAATGATTGGCCCCACAGGCGTTGGTAAAACTGAAATTGCCCGGAGGCTGGCCGCATTAGCGAAAGCACCTTTTATCAAAGTGGAAGCCACCAAATTTACCGAAGTAGGCTATGTCGGGCGAGATGTAGATTCGATCATTCGTGACTTAGTCGATATTGCCGTCAAGATGACTCGTGAACAAGCAATGGAGAAAGTACGTAGTCAGGCATAAGAGGCGGCGGAGGAACGCATTTTAGATATCTTAGTACCCCCGGCTTTTTCTGAAGAAGAGCACAAGGAAGAACCTAGATCGGCAGGAAAAGCGGTGGCAGCCGGAACCAAAGAATCTGCTGCTAGAAATCTGTTTCGCCGCAAACTGCGCGAAGGTGAACTTGACGATCGTGAAATAGAACTAGAATTAGCAACCGGCGGTCCTTCCTTAGAAATTATGGGTCCCCCTGGAATGGAGGAAATGGTAGGCCAATTACAAAGTATGATGGAAAATATCGCGAATAAAAGAAGCAAACTGCGACGGCTTACCGTAAAAGCAGCCTTAAAATATTTGCAGGAAGAAGAGGCAGCCAAATTAGTCAATGAAGATGAGATCAAAGCGCTGGCCTTAGAAAACGCAGAACAAAATGGCATTGTTTTTGTCGATGAAATAGATAAGATTGTGCGTCGCCGCGAAAGTTATGGCGGAGATGTTTCACGCGAAGGGGTCCAGCGTGATTTATTACCTTTGGTTGAAGGCTGCACCGTGGTTACCAAATACGGCATAGTAAAAACGGATTATATTTTATTTATAGCTTCAGGCGCTTTTCATTTAACCAAGCCTTCAGACTTAATTCCTGAGCTACAAGGCCGTTTTCCCATTCGAGTAGAATTAAAAGCGCTTACCAAAGAAGATTTTATTCGTATTTTAACGGAACCCCATGCTTCTTTAACTCAGCAATATGTTGCTTTATTAGGTACAGAAGGATTTGAATTGAGTTTTTCTAAAGAAGGCATTCAGCGTTTGGCTGAGGTCGCGCAGCAAGTAAATAATAAAGCTGAAAATATTGGCGCGCGCCGTTTGCATACTGTGCTGGAACGTTTATTAGAAAAAATTTCTTTTGAGGCGACTGATAGCGCCGGACAATCTAAAGTGATTGACGCAGCTTACGTGGATAGCCAACTTGCGGATTTGGTTAAAGATGAAGATTTAAGCCGATCCATTTTATGATCAAACTCCACTTTACACGATGGGGATCGCAAGAACAATAAGGCGGATTTTATGGACTACGACTACCAGCAAACAGATTTTGGATTTAAACAAATTCCTGCAAAAGAAAAAAACCGTAAAGTTGCAGAAGTTTTTTCCAGTGTGGCTGAAAATTATGATCTCATGAACGACCTGATGTCCGTAGGAATACACCGATTGTGGAAACGGCTTGCCATACAAAGTTGTGCTTTGCGCCCGGGCCTTCGAGTACTCGATCTTGCAGGAGGAAGCGGCGATTTAAGCGCTAAAATCAGTCCATTGGTAAAAATTCAAGGTCAGGTTGTTTTATCTGATATCAATGAGGATATGCTAAGAGTAGGGCGTGGCCGGTTGTTGAATCAGGGAATTTTTAATAATATTTTATTTGTGCGTGCCAATGCAGAAAGTTTGCCCTTCCCTGAAAACTATTTCGATCGAGTGATTATCGGCTTTGGGTTAAGAAATGTGACCCATAAAGAAAAGGCTTTGTCGGCAATGTACCATGTGATCAAACCGGGCGGAAAATTGGTTATTTTAGAGTTTTCCAAATTGCTGACGCCCTTATTACAACAGATTTACGATGCTTATTCATTTAAAGTGCTTCCCTGGCTGGGTGAAGTAGTTGCAGGAGATGCAGAAAGTTATCGCTATTTGGCAGAATCCATTCGCATGCATCCGGATCAAGAAACTTTAAAAGAAATGACTTTGGCTGCCGGATTTGATCGTTGCGAATATCAAAATCTAACCGGCGGTGTAGTCGCCATTCATCAAGGAGTAAAATATTAATGTTATTACAGCAATTTCCACTGAATTTTAACCTATTGAATAATTTCGCAAAAAATTCCTATCCTGATGAGGGAGAGACTGGAAAGCAATTCACGCGGGGCGGGAATTGCTGATGTTATTACCACTGATTTCCAGGACAATGAATTATATTTTGCAACTGGATCCAGATACTTGGCAACGCCTAGCTCGTTTACAAGGGAAGGTGGTAAAAATCCATTTTATCGATTTAAATATGGATTGCTTTGTACATATTCGTGAGCACGGTTTAGAGTTAACCCAAACGTTTGAGGGATTGGCTGACACCTATATCCGAGGAAAATTACTCAGTTTAGTTCGAGTAGGTTTTTCAGGGGCCTCTGGCCCGATATTGTTTCAAGAAGGTATAGAGATATTGGGTGACACTGAGCTTGGTGAAAAAATAAGAGATATTCTTAGAAAAGTAGATATTGATGGTGAGGAATATTTTTCACGCTATTTGGGTGATTCCTTAGCACACGAACTCACATGGCGTACCAAAAAAATTTTTGCTTTAGGGAAGCAGACCTTAAATACCTTAGGAGAAAATATCCGCGATTATTATATAACGGAGGCGGGATATTTGCCGCAACGTGGGGAAGTGGAAGATTTTTATAAAAAAATAGCTGTTTTACGGGAAGATGTTGATCGGGCTACTGCTCGGTTTGAGCGAGTGATCCGCCATCACGATAAGTACCGGAAGAGTGAAAGTAATGACTAAGAAAATACAAATATCTGCCTCTATCCTTTCCGCAGATTTTTCTCAGTTGGGCAAAGAAATTGATGGGGTCTTAGCCGCCGGTGTTGATTGGATTCACTTTGATGTGATGGACCATCATTTTGTTCCTAATCTAAGTTTTGGTCCGGTCGTATGCCGGTCATTACGAAAAGCCGGCATTAATGCACCGATTGACGTACACCTGATGGTCGAAAAACCTGAGCAATATATTGAGAATTTTGCCAAAGCCAGAGCGGATTTAATTACCATACATCCAGAAACGGTAGACGATTTGGCCGGCTGCATCCAGCATATCCACGCACATGGAATGCAGGTGGGATTAGCCTTGAATCCGGACAAGCCGTTGTCTGCTGTTGAAAAATATTTGGGCTCTATCAATTTTTTATTAATAATGTCGGTCTTTCCTGGTTTCGCTGGTCAATCTTTCATAGAGGACAGCTTGGAAAAATTGGGCCAAGCACGAAAGCTCATTATGGAAATTAACCCAGAAGTTATTTTGGCGATCGATGGCGGAATTAAAGAAACCAATATTGCCAAAGTAGTGTCAGCAGGCGCAGATTTCTGTGTTATCGGCTCCGGCTTATTCGATGCTTCCAATTACGAGGGGCGAATGAAGGAAATACGCGAACAAATACGTTTGGCGCAAACTTAAGAAAGAGCATTTGTCATTTATTCCCTCTCCCGTACTCGGGAGAGGGTTAGGGTGAGGGCATCTGCTAAATTTCTGAGTCCCCTCACCCCGACCCTCTCCCCCGAGTGCGGGGGAGAGGGAGGAATAGAGCGTCATTTCTGATATTTCCCCATTTTTTGGGGGTGGTTTACTCGCAATGACAGCACATTTTTTCCTTAAGTTGACGCCATTATGTGAACGGTCACTTACTATTTACAAGTACTAGAATGATATTACTTATCGATAATTACGATTCATTTACTTATAACCTTTTTCAATATCTGCAGGAATTGAATTGCAATGTACGAGTTGTTTATAACAACCAGATCACTCTTGCAGAAATTAAGAAATTACAACCCAGCCATATCATTATTTCTCCCGGCCCCGGAAGGCCGGAACAAGCTGGAATCACTATTGCACTCATTCAAGAATTTTATCAACAAATTCCTATCTTAGGCGTGTGTTTAGGTCATCAGGCTATTGCTGCAGCTTTTGGTGGCAAAGTGGTTTTTGCCCCAGAAATCATGCATGGTAAAACTTCTTGGATACATCACCGCCGTCAGGGTATTTTTGCCAATATTCCTCAGCCTTTTATGGCGATGCGTTACCATTCATTAGTAGTTGATAAAAATGCACTCCCTTCACAATTCATGATTACCGCTTGGACGGAAAATTGTTCAGGAAGCCATGATATTATGGCTATTCAACATAGCCGTTACCCTTTGGTCGGAGTGCAATTTCATCCCGAATCGATTGCTACAGAATCGGGGCACCAGCTTTTGCAAAACTTTCTTGAGCCAGTATGTCTAATGGTAAATTAAATATCATTGTTGCTTTACCTTGTGAAGCACGGTGGTTTCTAAATCATTATAATTTGTCACGTGTAAATGCAAAAACTACTTATTCAATATATCGCAATAAAGAAAGCAATATCCATCTTATTGTTTCTGGTGTAGGTAAAGTAAAATCTGCAGCCGCTTTGAGTTATTTACATGCTTCTACCCACAGTGATCCCAATACCTGTTATTTAAATGCGGGAATTGCCGGCGCCGCTAATCATGGAATGGGTGAGTTATTTCTTGCACATAAAATTACTGACGCCTCGAGCGCACGGAATTTTTATCCTTTGCCGATCTTAATTGAGCAGATACGCAGCTCGCACGTAGTCACAGTAGAACGCGCCACACAAACCTATCCACTTGAAGCGTTGGTTGAGATGGAGGCAGCTGGATTTCACCAAGCGGCATTGGCTTTGGTAACCCAAGAGCAAATTCAAACCTTAAAAATAATTTCGGATAATGCGTTAAATCCTGCTGCAAATATTCAAGCTGAACAAGTGGTTGAACTATTTCAGCAGCAAAGCGATTCCTTAAAAAAAATCATAACTTATTTATTGAAATTATCTTCGGAGGAAATTATCAATAATGCCGAGCCTAAATATTTTGAAAGTTTGACGGCGCATCTTCATTTTACTCAGTATCAATGTCACCAACTAAAGACGCAATTGCGAAAGTGGCAAATCTATTTTCCTGAGGAGAGTCCTTTGACTATCTTGGCGGGCGTCAAAACCGCTCAATCGGTTCTACATGAATTGGAAAAACGGTTCGATTCTGTGAAATTCAATCTATGCAAATAATTTATTACGAATCAGCAATCAAGAATCATCCACGCGTGCGACAAATTATAGCAAGGATGGGAGCAAAGGCGATACTAATTGAGTGCGAACATTATCAAGAAATTTTTAATTTAAAAGCACAGAATTTTCGTTTGCAAAAAAGAAGACCTGCGCTTATTTTAGCAAAAAAGACCGGCCATTTTGTTTTGCCGACACCCTCAGGATTTGGCATCGGAGGTCAGTATAATTATTATTTTTCCCATATGTTGAATTGTTTATATGATTGCCGATACTGCTTTTTACAAGGAATGTACCGCAGTGCGCATTATGTTATTTTTGTAAACTACGAGGATTTTGCCGAAAGCATTATTCGAACCTCTGCTGCCAATAAAGAAACAGCCAATTATTTTTTCTCAGGCTATGATTGTGATTCTTTAGCTTTTGATAAAGTGACTGGCTTCTTAGATTTTTTCTTGCCTATTTTTGCAAAACATCCTCAAGCTATTTTAGAATTAAGAACTAAAAGTGCCACGGTGCAACCTTTATTACAAACCAAACCCTTGGCCAATTGTATAGTAGCATTCAGTCTAACGCCCGTTGCAATATCGCAGCAGATTGAACATAAAGTACCCCCTTTAGAAAAAAGATTGCAAGCGATAGAAATGCTTGCTAAGGCGGGATGGAGAATTGGGCTGCGATTTGATCCGTTAATTATAGATGACAATGGTATCAAATTATATCAAGAACTGTTTACTAATATTTTTTCAAGAATTCCATATGAAGCAATCCACTCGGTAAGTCTAGGACTTCTTCGATTTCCAGAAAAGATGCAACAAAAAATTGCTAAATTATATCCTCAAGAAAAATTATTGGCCTGTTCTGCAAAACAGGATAATTTAGAAATGCTCCAAGAAATTCACTCTATATTAGAAAAATACGTGTCTAAAGATATTTTATTCGTTGCAGGCAGACCAGATAGTCCAACCTGCGGTTCAGATTCATAGGATCTGTTGTTAAGTTTGTAAAAGAGATAAACTAAACAACATGGGCTTATCTTATTCGGAAAAACTATGGCAAAAAAAATTATTATTTCAGGATCTTCTAGCGGTATTGGTCGAGCTATTACGCTCAAACTGTTGAATATGGGTTACCAAGTAATTGGTTTGGCCAGGGACCATCAGAAATTTAGCCCCAATCATCCTAATTATCAAGTTTTTCAAATTAATTTTACCAATTTAAAGGATTCGGAAAAGATTTTAAAAGAAATATATCAAGAACATCCGGATGTGGCGGCTATCATTGGCAATGCGGGTTACGGAAAATTTGGCAATCTTGAACAATTTTCTTTGGATCAAATCAACGATATGGTGAATGTTAATTTCACTGCTCAAGTAATCCTAATCAAGACATTTTTACCTGCTTTTAAACAACGAAAATTTGGAAAAATTATTTTAATAGGTTCAGAATCCGCCTTAGCAGGGGGGAGGACCGGCAGTATCTATTGTGCTACTAAATTTGCTTTACGAGGTTTTGCGCAAAGTTTAAGGTTAGAGTGCAAACAAGCCGGTGTCAGTGTCAGTTTAGTGAATCCGGGTTTAGTGGATACTCCTTTTTTTGACAGTTTGCACTTTACGCCAGGGAATCAGCCGGGGAATAGTATTCAGCCAGAAGACATTGCTGATACAGTGGCGCATCTTTTGCAGTTGCCAAACCATCTTGTAGTAGAAGAAATCAATCTTCAACCTATGAAGCCAGAAATTTTGACCAAGCGTGAAGCCTCTCTTATCTGTTAATGATGACGCCACTTCGAACTTGTTTTTGGCAGATATCTACTTATAATGGTATAAAAAATATAAGTATTGTCAACAACAGAAGAAATCGTATTTAGGAGGTTGGTTGCGCAGTTTGGCTTGCAATTTCAGCCGTGGAAGTTGATCGTTTAGGACTGGAAAATATGCCTCCTCGACTAGGTGAACCTTCAATAGATATTTCAGTACTGCTAGAAGAAGAAGTGGAAGTAGAGGCCGAGCTCAAATCTTCTGCCTCCTCATCTTGTTCTTCTGGTTTTGCTTCATTGTTTATTTCATCAATAATAACTTGTAATTCATACTGAATGATTTCTGGAGTTAATTCCATGCTTCTATCATACGCAATTTCTTTACCGTAACAAATGAGATGGTCTATCGTCACGGTCGAAGTATTATTTTCAGTCGGAATAAGTTTTAAATTTTCTTTTTGATCATACACTATTTGTGTCCCGCGTTTCCCCCATGGATTAATGAGATATACTACATGATCGATTTTAGGTTTTTTCCCCGGAATTTGAGTATACTGCCTGCCCACATGACTTAAAATAAAGCCATGCTTCGCGATCAGACCTTGTGCGGAGATCGGTTCACCAGTAAAAGCACGTTGTTTTGTTTTAACTTTTGCAGGATCAAAAGAAATAATCGCGGGCCGTGCTTTTTTGGCATCAAAAGGAACCTCCTGAGATGATGTAGGACTCCCTCGGTGAGAAGCTGAAATTTCAAATAAGAAATATTCTATTCTTGTTTTAAAGAATGGATAATAACTATGGTCATTTGTTAAAGCGGAAGCGTAATTTTTTAAACACTCAATGATTGCGCGAAGCGCTTCCCTGGGCATCTTTTGTAAGACTGAAGACAAGACATCCGTCTGAACGCTTTTCTTGCTGACAGATTTTTCATCATTTGTTGAAGTTGAAAAAATAGCAGGGGGGAATATTTCGTCCAGCTTAGTAATCAGCTTCTGAGGTGAAGAAAATCCTTTTTCAAAATTAGGGTGATTTTTGAGAACCAACCATAAGTCTATAAATTTTTGTACCATAGCATCATAATGACCAAAAATTTCGTTAACTACTTCAGACCCCTCTGGCGCATTTTCGCTTTGGAAGATTGCTTTAAATTCTTCTACGCGTTGCTTTCTATTTGCGGAAACATCTAGATTAACAGCTTCAATTGATTTGGATTGAGTCGCACCCGTAGTGAAGGCGTTAAACATAAAATCAGCCAATCCGCCGCGAGCCTTTTGATAATCGCCTTCTAAAAATAAACCAATATAGGATTTTTCCAGCATTTGTACGTAAAAAGGAGATTGTACGCGAAAATCACCATCAATAGTGGATTTTTTAACTACAGCAAAAAACGGGAGCTTATCTTTGAACCATAAAACTACAATAGAATCTCTGAGTAACTCGGGTAACTCAAGTAATTCACCTAAAGTTTGCCCTTCAAATTCTTCAGATAAATCTCGCATTTTTACGGCAATAGCAAGGTGCCCGTTTGGGAGAGCCAAAACGGCCCCCATAGCAGCTACCATCCAGCAATTGCCATTAAGGCCCTGGTTGATATCGTTACAAGAAATGTGCGCGTATTCTTTATCCTCTTGACCTTTTACCACTCTATCCGCAAAAAGAGCTTCAGTAAAAGGAGTTGATGTTAAAGTTGTACTACCGTTTTTAACCGGTTCAGCATCAACGAAAAACTCTGTTCCAGTTTTATCCTCGGCAATGCGAGCGGCAATGAGCATCTCTAAAGGGAGCTCACCACACAGGCGCACGCCTGATTTGGATCTCGCAGAGACTTTTTCTTCTTTGTCTTCAGTAGTAAGTCTTTCTTTTTCCTTGGCGGATAATTTTGTTAAAATTTCTAAATTTTTTGAAGTTAAAGGCAATTTATCACTGATTTTCCTTCCCATATATTTTTTTTCTTATATTTATGTTAAATTATTAATAAACTATGAATTGAACCCGCTATAATATATTAATATTATTAATTAAATATTAAATACAAAGCATGAGTTACTAATGCGAATGAGAAAAAATTTATCCCAGATTAATCAAATGGTTACGCGTTACAACCAAATGCAAACTATAGTCACAACCTTTATACTTTTAAATTTAACGGAAATAGTGCTGGGATATATAAAAGGTGCATCCCATTTTAAAGCAATGTTTAAGGACCACCTGATTCGTAGCATGGAAGATGAAGAAAGTGATTACCAAAAGGCCAATTTTCAAAATACTAGATTATCACAGGCAAAATTTTATTATTGTTCGTTTCAGGAGGCGGTATTTGTTGATGCTAAATTATCTGTGGTAACTTGCTTACAAACCGATTTTATCGGGGCAATTATGACGCGCGCTTCTTTGCGATATTTAACTAGCACTGCCAAATACCCAGTTGATTTTACCATGGCTTCCATGAATTCAGTGACCCTTTTCCGGGCAAAGCTGCCGAAGGCTACATTTACCGACGCCGATTGTTCTGAAATGGATTTTGATGATGCTGATTTGACTGGAGCCCACTTTGAACGCACTTGTTTACTGGGTGCGAATTTAACCAAAGCTACTTTGACTGGAACAGTTCTGAGCAATTTCCCCAAGATCTTTTTAATAATATTAACAGTGAATAGGACGCCGTTAAACTTATTAACAAAGTTGTTAAAACATTATATAGAGGAAAAAATTACTACAGATAAAAAACATATTTCTACTGTCAAGCTTGCCTTATCTGCAGAGAAGCTCTCTCTCGCCGATAATTTGACAAAATTTAGCATTTTAACATCAGAACTTAATCTCGTAATCAATCAGTCTCCCCCAGAACAATGCGAGGTTTCTTTGGCCAAATGCGTGGAGTTCGCTGAGTTTTGTAGTGGAAACTGCTTACCTAAACCTTAATCAAAAACTTGAAGAAATATTACATCACTAGTTTAGATATTTTACCAGCAAATATGCCACGATTGTTAACCAAACAAAAAGAAATGTAGCCAAGTACAATGGTTTTAGCCCCACAGTTTTGACTTTATTTAGATTGGTCTCTACACCAATTGCTGCCATAGCCATCGTTAACAGGAAAATATCTAATTGATTGATTAGTTTAATTAAAAGTTCAGGCATAATATGCAGTGAATTCAAGACAATTACAACCGCGAAGCCAATGACAAACCAAGGAATGGTGAAAGATTTTTTTTGACTTGTTGATGGAGAATTTTTATTGAAAGCTAGCAAAAACAATACCGGAGCCAATAATAACACTCGTGTCATTTTAACAATTACAGCAATATTTCCCGCATTTTCTGTAACATTGGACCCTGCCACTAAAGCTTGCGCCACTTCATGAACACTTGCTCCGGCAAACATTCCAAATTGATTGTCGCTGAAGCCAAAAATGTGAATGTGTTGTAAAAAAGGATATAAAAACATGCCCAGTGTACCAAAAAGCACAACTGTGCCAACAGCCACGCTTGCTTTGTAAGATTCACTTTTAATCACGTCTTCCACCGCCAATACCGCCGCCGCACCACAAATGGCTGATCCTGAGCTGATTAATAATGCTAAATGCCGATCTAATTTCAAGACCTTAACTCCAAGCGTATAGCCTAAGATTAATGTGGAAGCGACAATTAAAATATCAAGCAGTAAGCCTTCTAAACCGATGGTCGTTATTTGCTGAAAAGTAATTCGAAAACCATACAAAATAATCGCTAACCGTAATAACCGCTTGGCAGAAAAGTGCAAGCCAAGCACCCATTGTGAAGGAAAAGCGTGTCGTAAGGTGTTGCCATAGCAAATACCCAAGATAATGGCTATCACTAAGGGGCTAAGGCCTGTTTTATTAAACCAAGCCATTTGGGTCAAATAGAAACTAGTCGCGGCAAATAAAGCGATAAAAAAAATACCATTCAAGGTATGAGCCCGGTTTTGTTCAGAAAACATTTTTTTGCTCCGTTGATTTAATCGATAATCTATCAACACCTATGCGGCTCGACCGCGGATGTGAGACCCATAGGAAAGTTGACAAATTTTTTGTACTCGTGTAACATTACAAAGAGTAAAATATTGAGGTTATTTAATATGAAAAAGATTTTAATTGCCATCCTGGGATTTTTAGGTTTAGCATTTACCGCAGGTTTATTGGCTGCACCGGATACGACGGCAGTTGCTCCGACAAAAACAATCGGAATTGTTCTGCCGATGGACCATGTCGCTCTGCGCGCCATTGTAGGTGGTTTTGAAGAAACGGTTAATAAAAATTATCCTGGAACAGTAGTTTTTAAAGTTGAAAATGCCGAGCATGATTTAAATATCCAACGTGCAATCATCCAAAAATTTATAAATCAAAAGGTAGATTTGATAGTACCGGTAGCGACCAGCCCCACGCTAATGGCTATTAACATGGTGAAAACTCAGCCGGTTTTGGGATTAGCGGCCATGGTTCCTGATTCCATGCGTAACAATCCGGAAATAGCCAAGCACATTACCGCTGTGCGTGATGAAATAGACAGCGCCAAGCAAATGGCTTTTATTCGTGCAATCATTCCAAATATAAAAAAAATAACTTTAATATATAGTGCTGATGACAAAGTGATTCCGGAAGCCAATACCGCAATCGCAATTGCTAAACAAAATGGTATTACTGCCCAACCGTTAATGGTGCAAAATCTGAGTGATCTTTACGCCATTAGTCAACGCATTGCCTCGGACAGCCAAGCTATTTTTATATTAAAAGACAATTTAGTAGCCAGCGGTATTAACACTATAATCATGGTTGCAAACAAAAAACGTATTCCACTGATTACTTCTGATGAGGGAACTGTAAGCGGTGGTGCGGCTGCGGCCCTTGGGGTTGCGGAAAAACAAATTGGCACAGAGGGTGGTGAACTCGCTGTAAAAATTTTGAATGGTCAGCCTGTCAGTCAACTGCCGATACAGGAAGTGAAACAATTATTAGTGTTTGTTAATTCACAAGCAGCGCAAAAACAAGGTTTAAATATCGATTTAGTGAAACAATATGCGCAACAACAAAATATCAGTGTGAAACAACAGTAAATGATAAATGCAAAATGGGGCATCGCAAGGGGGAGCGGAGCGATCTCTCCCTTGCCGCGTTAGCGGAGATTGCTGAGTGGATATTATTGTCACAGCCCTGAGTCAAAGCATGTTGTTTTTGCCTTTGGCTTTGGGTATTTATATCAGCTATGTAATTTTGCGTGCAACCGATTTAACTGTAGATGGTAGCTTTGTGTTAGGCGCAGCGGTTTTCGCACGTTTAGTTACCGGCGGCTGCCACATCGGTATAGCATTTTTAGCTGCAGGCATTGCCGGTGGCTTAGCCGGAATCGGCGTCAGCTTAATTCAATATAAAGGACGTATCCAATCTCTGCTGGCAGGTATTTTAGCCCTCTTTATGTTATACAGCATTAACTTTGACGTGATGGGACGACCCAATATCAGTTTATTCGATAATAACACTTTGGGAAGTTTAATTGGCATGAACAGTATAGAAGGGAGTTGGATATTCTCACTGATTGTAGTGATTGTAATAACCTTATTATTAAGTTTATTGCTGACCTCTCGCTACGGTTTAGTGTTACGAGCTTTTGGCGAACAATCACAATTACTTCATCGCTTAGGACATCGTGTAGAATATTACCGGTTTTTTGGATTTGCCCTTAGTAATACTTTGGTGGCTTGGTGTGGTGCGATGACAGCGCAAATCAATGGGTTTGCAGATTTAGGCATGGGTTTTGGTATGGCGCTCACAGGCATTGGTACAGTGGTCATTGGCCGGCAAATACTGAAGCCGTTATATAAACAACATAGTTTTAATTTACTGTTAGAATTTGGCGGATGTTTAATTGGAGTTTGTTTATATTTTATAGCCATTAATGAATTTTTAGCTTTAGGCATCAATCCGGTGAATTTAAAACTGGTGTTGGGATTGATCTTGGTTTTCTTTTTAGGATTAACAGCCAAAAGCGGTGTTTCATTTAAGCAAGAGCCTTGAAATGTTAAATTATGAATAATTCCGAGCTTTTATGTCATATTGATCATGTCAACTTACGTTTTCCAACGGCTGAGCGAGATATTCTTACTGATATTTCCTATTCAATCAATAAAGGTGATCGCATTATTTTGTTGGGCAGTAATGGCTCAGGTAAAAGTTCTTTATTAAAATTATTAAACCGCACTTACCAGCCTTCCTCCGGCAAAATTTTTTTGCAACAAAAAAATCTACAAAAAATACCGGTGCAGCGGTTGAGTCAAAAGATTGTTACCGTCACTCAGGATTTGCGTGATTCTTTGTTTTTTAATCTAACTGTTTTAGAAAACTGTCTGCTCTGGGAAACACGTTTTCAAAAAATTTCTTTTAAGATCAGAAAAAAAGCCGAAAAAGATTTTTACCAAAAATATTTGTTAGACTTTCATCGGCAATTGCCGCAAAAATTAGATGTGTGTGTTGCTGCTTTATCAGGCGGCGAACGGCAAAGTTTGGTATTGGCTTTATGCCTATTACATCCGCCTGAATTATTATTGCTGGACGAACATACCAGCGCTTTGGATCCGAAAATAGCCGCCTCACTGATCAAACATACTGAGAAAATACTCATTGAAAAATCGATAACCTGTGTGCTAACTACCCATAATTTAGATATTGCTTTAAAATATGGCAATCGCTTATTGGCTTTAGCCGACGGCCAAATTCGCTTACAAGCCGACGGCGCAGAGAAAACCCAATTAACGCAGGAACAAATTTTAGAACGCTGCTATTTATAAGAACGGTAGAGTGACATTAGTTCATAATCTGAAATCCGGGTCCTTCACTCACTTGGTTCTGGTTTTGATCGTAAACTTCATTGTTATTTTGGGTGCTGTTCCAAAGAGTACAACAGCAATCTACTGTACCTGTTACAGGGGTACATGCTATGCCATAGGATATGAGACAAGCTCCATAAAGGATGGCGCCCGAAAAGCAAACGATAGGACAAGCGCAACCAGTCAGCATATTACAGCACACACATTCGATACAGGCTGTTTTATTCTCTTTGTATTTATTTAATCCTTCTTTGAGGCCTTCACTTTGGCAGGGTTTTGTCAACGCCTTACCAATGAAATTCCATAAAACCTTGGTTTGTGGACAACTACTTTCCTTTTCTTCAGTTAGCATTCTTTCTACAGATTCTCGCATAAATAATCCCTCTTCTTAGTAAACAGTTAAACAATATTTTATCAGTATTAAACTTTAGCAGTATTAAACTTTAGCGGCAACACAGGTGAGTATTTTCGCTTGAAAACTCATTAATAATTTCAGCAATTCAGGTAAAGGTTTGGCGCCGGCGCGCGCGGCGGCTTGGCCGTGGCGTTGTTCATCCTTACGCATTTGAGCGACGATTTTGCGGCTTTTAAGATCTTTTTCAGGTAAACGATGGAGGTGGCCCTCTAAATGTTGAGTTACTTGGCGTTCAGTTTCTTCGACAAAACCCAAACTTAAGCCGTCTCCGGCTAAGCCTGCGGCCATGCCGATTAAGAAAGATTGGCTATACCAAAAAAAATTAAGATAGCTGGTATGGCTATTCAGTTCTTTTAGCCTTTGCTCGGTCCAAGCCAGATGATCAGTTTCTTCTTCGGCGGCTTTAGCCAAGGTTTCTTGGATTACAGGATCTTTGGCCATAGCCATTTGGCCGTAGTAAAGAGCCTGGGCACAAATTTCACCGGCATGGTTCACTCGCATTAATTCGGCACTCAGTTTTTTTTCAGAGGCTGTCAGATCTGCGCCGGTAACGCCGGCTGCCGGGCTTTCGCGCCCGCCAACAGGTGAGGCGCCTAGAGTGGTCAAACCGCGTTGCAACTGGATGAGTAGATTGTCTACCCTGGAATAAGTACGCTTGTTCATACGAATAAATTAGCATAAAATCATGACAGTGTCATTTTCGGGTTAGCTTTATGGCCACAAAAAACTTAGCAGAAATCGAACGTCAACCACTCAGCGAATTCACTGAAAAAGCGTATTTGAATTACTCAATGTATGTTATTTTAGATCGCGCGTTACCCAATATAGCCGATGGCTTAAAACCAGTGCAGCGCCGGATAATTTATGCAATGTCAGAGCTGGCCTTGCGGGCAGGCGCCAAATATAAAAAATCAGCGCGCACGATTGGGGATGTGATCGGTAAATATCATCCGCACGGTGATAGCGCTTGTTACGAAGCCATGGTGTTGATGGCGCAGGATTTTGCCTATCGTTACCCATTGGTAGACGGGCAAGGCAACTGGGGTTCAGCGGATGATCCTAAATCATTTGCTGCGATGCGTTACACTGAAGCTCGTTTGACGCCTTACGCCCAAGTTTTATTGCAAGAATTGGAACAAGGCACAGTTGACTGGAAGTTAAATTTTGACGGCACTTTAGAAGAACCCATTTTGTTACCCGCTAGATTACCCAACCTGCTACTCAATGGCACCATGGGCATCGCGGTGGGTATGTCTACCGATATTCCATCTCATAACCTGCGTGAAGTGGCCGATGCCTGTATTCATTTGTTGGAACATCCTAAAGCCAATACCACTGAACTCATGAAATTCATACAAGGCCCAGATTATCCCACAGATGCCGAAATCATTACTCCGCCGGAGGAGCTGCAAGCCATTTATGAAACCGGCACAGGCAGTGTGCGTTTGCGTGCAGTTTATACCGAAGAAAATGGCGATATTGTGGTAACCGCATTGCCATATCAAGTCTCCGGAGCCAAAGTTTTAGAACAAATCGCAGCTCAGATGCAGGCAAAAAAATTACCCAATGTCAGCGATTTGCGTGATGAATCAGATCATGAATTTCCCACTCGACTCATCATTACCCCGCGCTCTAACCGGGTAGATGTGGAGAGTTTGATGGCGCACTTGTTTGCAACCACTGATTTAGAACGAAATTACCGCGTTAATTTAAATGTAATCGGACTAGACGGCCGGCCTCAAGTGAAAAATTTGCCGGTGTTGCTAGCGGAATGGCTGAATTTTCGATTGCAAACCGTCAAGCGTCGCTTGCAACATCGCTTAGACCAAGTATTAGCGCGGTTGCACATCTTAGACGGTTTGCTGGTTGCATATTTAAATTTGGACGAAGTGATTGCCATTATCCGCAGAGAAGATGAGCCCAAACCCGTATTAATGAAAAGATTTGCCTTAAGTGATAAACAAGCAGAAGCCATTTTAGAAACTAAATTACGTCATTTAGCCAAATTAGAAGAAATGAAAATTCGTGGCGAGCAGGATGAATTGAGTAAAGAACGAGATCAAATAGAAAAAACGCTGTCTTCAGAGGCTAAATTACGTGGCTTAGTCAAAAAAGAAATTACCGAAGACAAACATCTGTACGGTGACGAACGCCGATCTCCTATTGTTTCACGACCTGAAGCGAAGGCGATGCGTGAAGAAGAAATGGCTCCTGCGGAACCCGTCACCATTGTGTTATCAAAACAAGGTTGGGTGCGCGCCGCCAAAGGACATGAAGTAGATGGCGCGGCTTTAAGTTACCGGGCGGGTGACGAATTTGCCATGCAAGCAGAAGGCCGCAGCAATATACCTGCAGTGGTGATCGACAATGAGGGTAAAAGTTATTCTTTGTTGCCACACACACTCCCTTCTGCGCGCGGACAAGGCGAGCCGTTGACAAAATATCTGCAGCCGGCGCCTGGCGCCAGCTTTGTAGCAGTAATCACTTCAGAGCCTGAAACGGAGTTTGTATTAGCCTCCGATTTTGGTTATGGATTTATCATCAAAATAGAAGATTTATATTCTAAAACCCGCACCGGAAAAGCGGTATTGAAATTGCCTGAAGGCGCCAAAGTTTTGGTTTCCAATGAAATTACCGATAAAAATAGCCAATATTTAGCGGCAGTGACTAACGAAGGACGATTGTTATTATTCCCCGTGGCGGAGCTTCCAGAATTGGCGCGTGGCAAGGGCAATAAAATCATCCAAATTCCCAGCAACCGAGCGGCTCAACGCCAGGAATTCTGCGTAGCCATAGCGGTCTTGCATGAGAGTAGTCGCTTAATTTTATATTCCGGCGAACGCAGCCTCACTTTGACTCCTAAAGATTTAGCCAATTTCCAAGGTGAACGCGGGCAAAGAGGGAATATGTTGCCAAGAGGATTCCGCCATGTCGATCGATGTACTGTAGAATTACTGAGAAAAGAGATATGAGTTATATACAAAATAATTTGTTGAGCAATGAAAGAGTCGTTTATTTAGTCCGGCCGCACTGGATCGTGTTTGCCATGCCGGTAATTTTATTGATAGTAACTATAGTATTAGCCATTTATGCGCCGCTGCTTTTCCCGGGTTTTGTTCCTTTTGTCCATGTTCGCTTATATTCGTTGGTCATACTAGGGTGCCTAGCAACGGCGATCATTTCCGGGGTCAGTACATTTATTCTGTATACTACTTCCGAATATGCGATTACCGATCGAAGGATTTTGATTAAGACCGGCTGGATCAGCCGAAATTCTTTGGAATTATTTTTAGATAAAGTCGAAGGCATCAACATCGATCAAAGCATACTTGGACGGCTTTTGAGTTACGGTTCCTTAAAAGTAATCGGCACCGGCGGTACTCAAGATATTTTTTTCTACATCCCGGACCCGCTTCGATTTCGAAAAACCGCTCAAAAAGAGGTGGAAGAAGACTCGAGAAGGAATCGGTGAGGAATCAGAAGTACTTGGGTTTCTTGCTGGGTGCCGGACACAAATTTGTGTCCACTGTGGATGTGGATATAGACAAACTGGGTAAGGGTGATGATTCTCTGCAATTAATAGGATTTAAAGGAACTTGATACTTGTCCATACGGCTATAAATTTCATCAGGCGGAAAATATTTATTTTTTTCAGAGAATTTTTTAATTTCTTTGAGATAATAATCACTTTTACATCGAGTAAACAAAACTTCTGCTAATAAATAGAATATTTCTGAACGATTATTTTTTTTATATGATTCGACATATGCCTTATAAATAAAATGGTTCTCGATTGGCCTATATTTTAAAATGGCAATAACTGTATTTAAATGTCCTCCAGCAATAGCATCTTCTAATGCCTCTGCTAAATCAATTTCATCGTTAATGTAGTTTACGTTCTGCTTAAGCAACAGCTCAACGATCTTAAAATGTCCGGCAGACGCCGCCTCTGTGAAGGCCTCATGCGTGGTTCCATCTCCAAAACAAGTTCCACTTCTGAGTATAGGATTTTTAAGTAAACTTACTACAATTTGGGTAAAACCATATTTAGCCGATAATAAAAATAGTTTGTAACCTATCGAGTCATAATCGCTGCGCGAAGAAGTAAATTGTTGAAGCAAATTGTATAACATAGGAATTGCATGATGATGCTGGAGCAAAACTGCAGCATCACAAAGTTTATAACACCATTGCAAACTTTTGCATTCAGTCGCAATAAATTTTAGGTTTCCGGCACGTAGATTCAGCCACTGGGCCGGAGTAATGTCATACAGCTTGCAGGCGTGTTCATAATTTTCCATAAAATAATTTGTAAATAATTGTTTAGGTGTATTCTGAAATGCCGTGGGTGATTTCTGTTCAAGGTGCTTGAAATAAAGTTGTATCAGACATTGCCACAGTGCTGGTGTGTCTGCTTGTAATTTTTTCCAGATGGGTAATTGTTGCAGATCTGCTTCGGAACTGGGTAATTCAATAGAGTTCTCACTGCTGTTCATATCAGGAATTTGATTAATTTGCTGATCGCTTTTCTTGTTCTCTGAGACAAACAAGGCGTAAAAGCTGGCTGTAGATTTCACGACTGACTTTCCTCGAATTAAATTATTATTTTAAAATAAAGATCAGGTTACAATAATAGCGCAGACCTGAGTGTTTACAACGCAAGTCGGCTAACCACATTAGCAAATATAGGTTGTTAACATGGCTGTTGGTATTTTAACTGATTATTCCTTTCTTTTAAACGATCTGTTTTATCCAGCAGCAATTCCCGCTCTGCGTGAATTGCTTCCTAGTTCTTATCCGGAATTCTGGCAAAGCCAGAACTCCGGAATGAAGGGAAAGGTCGCTACCGCTCGCATCGAACTTGCGATCCCTCATCTGGAGGGGTTTTTCTGCGAAAATTATATTTTCAATATTCTTTATTACTATATTTTTCAATGTGTTATAATTCAGCGAGTTGCTATGATGTATTAAGAAATCTTCCTCCATTATAAAATAAGGTATTGAAGTGAATAATGGAGGAAGATATATGTACAAGTACGATTATACAGGAAAGACGATATATATGGGAATTGACGTTCATAAAAAAACCTATAGTTGCGTCAGTATCTGCGAGGGAGAGGTTATTAAGCGTGATACGATGCCTGCTAAGCCTGAGGTATTACTCAGTTATATTCATAATCATTTTCAGGGAGCGGAGGTTAAAACAGCCTATGAAGCCGGATTTTCAGGTTTTCATTTGCATCGTTTTTTATTATCGCACGGAATTAAAAACCAGGTTGTGCACCCTGGGGCCATTGAAGTAGCATCGAGAGATCGGGTAAAAACGGATAAACGCGATGCATTAAAAATAGCGACCCAACTAGCGAGTCATCGCCTGAAAGGGATATTTGTGCCGACGGTCGAACAAGAAGGGCGACGGAGCGTCACGCGACTCCGTCAGCAAATTTGGCAAAGTCGGCAGCGAATAGGGAATCAATTGAAAGGCCTGTTATTTACGCAAGGAT
Source organism: uncultured Pseudomonadota bacterium (assembly GCA_963795715.1). Taxonomy (GTDB): domain Bacteria; phylum Pseudomonadota; class Gammaproteobacteria; order Coxiellales; family Coxiellaceae; genus JAFEDN01. The sequence continues at coordinate 164,531 of CAWCIY010000003.1, read as the reverse complement.
TGATGCCTGTAGAAGATGATACGAGGATATCTGCTTGCTGGATCCTGAAGAAATTAAATGAGCTATCCGATATTCAAGTGCCTGAGGACCTAAAGTATAGTATTCACTGTTATGCTCAGGAATGGCAGGACTTAACCCGGAGTTTAAAGATGATTGAAGAGCAACTCAAAAATCAAGCCCAGGAGGATGGATTAACGATGATTTATGAAAGTGTCCCCGGCATAGGGTTATTGCATGGCCGGGAACTGGCGAATGAATTAGGGGATATGAGCCAGTTTAAAAACGAGAAGAGGCTCTTTAGTTTTCTGGGACTGACCCCGAGTGAATATTCTTCTGGAGAGCACATTCGACAAGGGAATATTAGTCGACAGGGTCGGTCTATATTCCGTAAAATATTCATAGAAGCCGCATGGGTGGCCATTCGTCAAGATCCCAATTTGAAGGAGATTTATGACAGATTATCCGCCCATCGAGGGAAGAAGCGGGCTATTTTCGCGGTAGCTCGACACCTGGCAGGGCGGATCAGAGCCTGTATTAGAACAGGATGCTTATATGAGAAGAGAGCAGCGATCAAAGATCAAGTGAAGCAGCAACAGTTTGCGTGACCCCGTAGCAATTCCTGTGAGTCTGAGAGGACCACGTTAGCGAGTTTGGGGCACGCACCTTATTAAACTGAATGAACAGCTTGTGCGTATTTCTACGGAAATAACCACGAATAGCAGATTAGGGCAATAAGCCTTGTTTAAATGCTGAAGATCTTTGAAGAAAAAAGGTAATCATGCGCTGTGATCAGCTATCGCTGATCACAGCGCATCACCCAATGATGGGGTCGCCTGCGAACAGTCAAGGCTAAACCCCTTCGGGGTGCGCTTCGCGCAGCCTTGACTGTTCTTCGGCTCTTAATTTTTTAGACCATTTCGGATGGAGGGGATTTCTTTGTCCCTAACCCTTGACAATACACATAGCGGAATTGCTGTTTATCCAGGTTCATTTCTCTTTGATATACACGAAGACGCTTATACCTGCTCTCAGTCTGCCCCGTGCGGCAATGAGGGTGCGCGCGTCTTGATGGCTGGCCGTTTTGAGCGGAGAGTTCTTCAAAGGGAACACCTGGGGAACAGGGAGTTGTGGGACAAAAGAAGTAATTCGGTAAGAATTGAACCAGCACATGCACCAAGGCTGCATCGGGCTGGGACCCCTTCCACTCGATGCAGCCTGGTGTTGTGGTGCTAAGGGTTATGCAATTCATCCGCGGCGCAATTACTAATTGTTGAACTAGACATCAATGAGTGATACTGTTTATGGATATATCCCTAAATTGGTGTTGCTATTGAGGTTAAGATCAGTGAACAAGTGCATCAACAAGATTTGAAAGGATTAATCGCTTTTTGTGAAGAATATCCAAAAGTTAAGCCTTTTGTAATTTCTCAAGACAGACGTACAAGAAATCTTAAGGTAAATGAAAAAATTAACATCACTATCATGCCGTGGAAAATTTTTTTGAATCATTTGTGGCGTCATGAAATCATTTCATAGTAATGACATTTTTCAAAAATTTGCGGATGGCCAAACCGATCTCCGCGCAATGAGTTTCGAGCGCGAAATGCCCCGTATCAAAAAATTGCACCTCAGCGCTAGGAATATCTCGCCTGAAGGCTTCAGCGCCGGCCGGAAGGAAAAATGGGTCATTCTTGCCCCATACGACTAGAAGTGGGGGCTGGTATTTGCGAAAAAAGTTTTGAAACTCCGGATAAAGCTCAACGTTGTGCGCGTAGTCAAGGAAGAGGTCGAGCTGTGCTTCATGGGCGCCAGGCCGCCCTAGGTAAAAATCATCCAGGCAACGTCCATCAGGAGAAACCAAGGATTTGTCTGATACACCATGCACATATTGAAATTCCGTGGTTTGTGGCGTCAGCATGGAACGAAGCGCATCACGATTTTTCTGCGACGGGTCCTTCCAATAAGCCCGGATTGGGTTCCATCCATCGCTAAGACCTTCAACATAGGCGTTGCCATTTTGCGAAATGATAGCCTGAATATGCTCGGGTCGCTTTAGCGCCATACGAAGACCAACAGGAGCGCCGTAGTCAAAAATATAGATCGAGAATTTTTTAAGTCCAATTGTTTCAGTGAATTTGCCGATAATGTCAGCGAGATTGGAGAAGGTATAAGAAAACTGTTTATGATCCGGAAGGTCAGTCTGGCCAAAACCGGGAAAATCAGGTGCGATTATATGATAATCTTCAGCCAAAATGGGAATGAGATTTCGAAACATGTGGCTTGAACTGGGAAAGCCGTGCAGCAGCAATACAGTCGGCATGTTCCTGTTGCCTGCTTCGCGATAAAAAATATTGACGCCATTGACATAAGTGGTTTGATAATTGACAGTCATAGCAGTGTGCTCCTTAAGGTATGATTCATTTGCTCGAAGTTAATCAGTTTCAAATACGTCATGCCGTAGTTTCATCCTTCGTTGCGCCAAACTTGTGCTTGCATTCTAACAACATCCCTTAATGATTGCACTTGGGAGTATTGCGATCTTGACCAATGAGCTCCATTTTCTCGATTTAGGACACTACCGCGGATTAATTTCAGAGCTTCCGAACTTCCTAAAGCAGCCGCATGTTTCTCGAGTTGTTGACAAGTGAATAAAATATCTTCGCTGACCTGTATGCGTTGTTCAAGATCTTCTTCATTCGATGCAACTAACCGGCGTTTTTGCAGGATGTCCGGCTATTTCTCGAACTAGTTTGGGCACCAAGTAACCGGGTAAACGCGCACGCATGTGCTCAATTAAAGTTTCAGCTTGCTTAGGACCGACAGCAAAATGGGCTGCTCCCTGCACTGGATCGAGTAGGTGCAAATAGTAAGGCAATACTCCATATTTAAATAATTTTTGACTGAGCTCTACTAAAATATCTGCCTGATCGTTGATATGGCGCAGTAATACAAATTGATTCAGTAAAATCATGCCAGAATGTTTCAGTCGTGATAAAGCCTCTTGTACAGATTGATCTATTTCCTGAGGATGGTTGCAATGAATGACTACAACAGGCTGTAAGCGCGAAGCTGTTAAAACTTGTATGAGTTCTGGTGTCACCCGTTCGGGTAAAACCACTGGTAATCGGGTATGAAAACGCAAGGTTTGCACATGCGGTATCGCTGCCAGTTGATGGATAAAAATCTCTAAGCTGCCATCTTTTAGAATAAAAGGATCACCGCCACTAAGAATGACTTCGGTAATGGTTGGATCTTTAGCAATATACTCCATCACGGGTGTCCAACCGTTGGTTCCAGGGGTGTTGTCTTCATAAGGAAAATGCCGACGAAAACAATAGCGGCAATGTATGGCGCAGCCGCTGGCGGCGATCAGCAGAACTCTACCATGATATTTGTGTAGCAAACCGGGGATGGGATTGGTTTTCTTTTCTTGTAGAGGGTCTGAGCAATATTCAGAGTCAGTTTCCAATTCTCTATTTAAAGGCAAAACCTGTAGTAGCAAAGGATCTTGCCAATTGCCTTTTTCCATACGCGCCACAAAATTGCGGGGAACCCGCAAAGAAAAATGGGAATGAGGAGTAAAGACTTGGAGAAACCTTTTCTCATCCAACGCCAATAAAGAACACAGTTCTTTGGGATCAGTAATTGCGTTAGCAAGCAGATTCTGCCAATCTTGATGGGCATTCGGCATGATGCTATAGTCGCATAATATTTGACCATTGGCAATGGATACCACAATGAACGGTTTGGTTTGGTTCAGAGAAGATTTAAGGTTATATGATAACATGGCTTTGCATTTTGCCAGCCAGGAATGTGAATCCGTGGCAGCCGTTTATGTGTTTGATCGTTCTTTTTTAAAGAAACATTCTACCGCCGCCTGCCGAGTGGAATTTATTTTACGAGGGCTGGATTCACTTTGTAATGATTTACACGAGTTGAATATTCCTTTAAAAATTTTTGAAGTAACCAATACAAATCAGGTTGCGCCCACCTTGTTTAAATTAGCAGAACAGGTGCACGCACAGGCTTTGTATTTTAATCGTCAGTATGAAATAGATGAATTCCGTCGCGATATTACGATCGAACAATTTTTTGAGTCAAAAAACATAGCCTGTCATAGCTATGATGATCAGGTAATTCTGCCGCCCGGCAGTGTCAAAACAAAGCAAGGTGGTTTTTTTAAAATATTTACTCCCTATTGCCGAGCCTGGCGGCAGATTTTTCTTTCCCGCTCACCCAAGTTGTTATCTGCTCCAAAGAAGCAACAGCCGCAAAAGCTGAAATCTTCTAAAGTTCCAAAGCAAATAACGGGTTATCATTCTAAAGTCGACCCTAGTTTGTGGCCAGCAGGAGAGCATGCTGCTCGCAAATGTCTAAGTAAATTTATCAATAAGAATTTATTTTCTTATGCAAAACAAAGGGATTTTCCTGCACTTGACGGTACAAGCTTACTGTCCCCTTATTTATCTGCAGGTATGATTTCAGTTCGTAAGTGTTTTATGACAGCCTTAAAAGCCAATGACTTTCAATTGTCCACAGAAAAAGAAGGGGCAATTGTTTGGATGACCGAACTTATTTGGCGTGATTTTTATAAACACATTTTGGCTGCTGTTCCAAGAATTTCTATGGGCAAAGCCTATCAGTCAAATACGGAAAAACTGCCTTGGTCTAAAAATAAGAAATTATTTTCTGCATGGTGTCAGGGTCAAACGGGTATACCCATTATAGATGCGGCCATGCGACAACTGAATACTACTGGTTGGATGCATAATCGCTTAAGGATGATTACAGCTAGCTTGCTCGCCAAAAATTTACAATTGGATTGGCGGCAAGGCGAAAAATATTTTATGAGTCAATTGATTGACGGAGATTTTTCCGCCAATAATGGCGGATGGCAATGGTGTGCTTCAACGGGCGTGGATTCAATGCCTTATTTTCGAGTTTTTAATCCATTGCGGCAAAGTAAACGTTTTGATCCCAAGGGTGAGTTTATCAGACAGTTTTGTCCAGAGCTTAGTGAGGTCAATAATAAGGAAATTCATAATCCAGGTCGGCGCAAAGCTTTAGGTTATCCAGAAATGATTATAGATTTAGAACAAAGCAGCCGTGATTTTATTGTGAATTTTAAGAAGTTTGTATTAGGCTCTGTCACAAAATAACTTGAACATTTAGCACCCGATAGTCGTTCAGATTGAGACGGTTAGCGGGATGCTAAATGTTCAAGTTATTTTGTGACAGAGCCTTAGGAGAAAAAAAATGAAAGTAGCGGTCTTAATCCATGACCCCTGTGAGGGATTAGGCGCCATTCAAGAATGGCTGCGAGATCAGCAGTGCCGTTTCAATGAAATACATAGTTATCGCGGTGATTTGTTACCAAAACCTTCGGAATTTGATTGGTTAATGATAATGGGTGGATCTCAAAGCCTGCTAGAAATAGCCAAATACCCCTATTTGCAAGAAGAGGTAAAATTAATTGCCCATGCCATTCAACAGAATAAAAAGATATTAGGAGTTTGTTTGGGAGCACAATTGATTGCAGAAAGTTTAGGCGCCAAAACACTGCGCAGCCCTGAAAAAGAAGTAGGTGTTTTTCCTGTGGAGTTAACTACAGAAGCTTTATCTGATCCTATAATTTGTCATTTTCCACGGCAATTTTCCGTCAGTCAGTGGCATAGCGATATGCCAGGGTTGCCAGCAGAAGCCCGCATTTTAGCAACCAGTCAGGGTTGTCCACGTCAAATTATACGGTTTAAATCGCAAGTATATGGTTTGCAATGCCACCTAGAATTTACCCACCAGGATGTTGCTAGAATGATTGCACATGATAGCAGCGATTTGGATTCAGGACGCTACACGCAAACTAAAGAAAAGTTTTTAAATTCTGATTTCACTTCGATCAATAATTTAATGAAACTATTCCTAGATAAATTCGCAATATGTTAGATCAATGGCCGCCGCTACATACTGTGCGTCGCAGCCGCCGTGCTCGTGGTGCTTCTTTAAAAATCACTTCCAGCAAGGGTCTGGAAGTCATTTTACCTATGCGTTATAAATTAAGTACTGTTAATCAGATATTGGCAGAAAAACGTTCTTGGATAGAAAAACATGCTCATCTAATCACTCCGCGGCAAGCGGTCGTTTTGGAGTTACCAAATGAAATTTATTTTGCCTGTAATCACGCTGTTTGGCGCATCCATTATTTATTTTCCCCAGTGAAAGGCCGCCTTTTAATAACCGGTTTACAAGAATTGACACTATTAGGTGATACACAAAATAGATCGCTTTGTTTTCAGATTCTAAATTTTTGGGTAAGAAAACAAGCTGAGCAAATACTTGCTCCGATTTTGCATGCGCTCAGCAGAGAAGTAGGGTTGCCTTTTAACTCATTAACCATTCGCAATCAAAAAACCCGCTGGGGTAGTTGTTCATCTGATAAAAATATCAGTCTAAATTTCAGACTGATATTTTTGCCACCAAACTTGGTGCGGCATATCTTACTCCACGAATTGTGTCATACCGTCCACCTAAACCATTCGATTAAATTTTGGAAATTATTAGCTAAATTCGATACGGATTGGCACATGCATCATCATTTGTCAAAAAAAGTCGAAAAAAAACTACCTAAATGGATTGATTTTAGTGTATGAGATTCCTTACGCGATGGGGGATTCTCCCCCTTGAGCGCGAGCGCAGGCTTTGCCGAGCATCGCGTAAAAACAGGGAAAAAATTCTGGGAGCAAATGAGTTAATTTCGTACTGGAATATTATTTAGAGGATTCACTACGCAAATCTGTTTCATGCGGCTTTGATGGCCCTTGGTTAAGTGAATGCGATTTTGAGGAACGCCGTAGTATTCAGCTAATAGCCTAAGCAAATGCTCATTGGCCTTGCCTGCTACTGGCGAGACTGCTAAACGGACTTTAAGCCGGTTACCCTGCACGCCCACAATTTCATCGCGGCTGGCGTATGTCTGCACGAGCAAATCAACAAAAAGCTGATCGTTTTGCCAACAATAATATTGCGGACAGATATTTTTTTCCGTGCTCATATTCACATCCACGAAGTGAGCCTCCCGTGTAAAATGCGGGGCCTATAATCAGTAATTCCCGGTGAGTTTTAACTATTTGATTTAATAAAATAAATCACCTTTATAAAAAAATAATTTTCGTAGAAAATTATCCCTGCGATGGGGGATCGCAAGGGGGAGAATCGCGATTCTCCCCCTTCATTCCGAGCATCGGCTCTGCCGAGCGCAGGATAAAAACAGGAAGCAATTTTCGCTGTACTCAGCGAGAATTGCTGACCTATAATAAAATTATCGCATATGACTTGAATAATTGCTATTATAAAGACTTAGAAAACGTCTAATTTGTACGAGTAACATGGATTCTAAAGGTTTTTTTCTGACTTTGTTCTTGCTGGCTCTGTTCTTTGTTCCTGGCGAAAGGATTTTCGCACAAACATGGAATAACCCACATTTGCGTTCCGGCTCGGAAAATGTAGCCTATATGGTTTTTGTTATCCCACCCAAAACTTTAGACCCTACTAAATCATTTACCGTGGAAGAAACGCAATTCATCGCCCAAATTTACGAACCCCCCTTGCAATATGCCTACTTAAAAAGACCTTACACTTTGGAGCCGTTAACCGCTTCGGCTTTACCTCAAATTAGCTATTTTAACGCTCAAGGAAAGCCATTGCCGAATCCGCCCAATCCCGACGAAGTGGCCTATTCCATTTATGACATTTATATCCGTCCAGGTATTTTTTTTCAGCCACATCCCGCTTTTGCTAAAGATAAATTGGGAAATTATCGCTACTTTCATTTAAGCAAAGAAAAAATTTCTAAAATCCACAATCTAGCTGCTTTCAAATACAGTGATACCCGAGAATTAACTGCTGATGATTATGTTTATGCGATTAAGCGTTTAGCGGATCCTATGGTGGGGTCACCTATTTATAGCCTCATGAGCCAGCACATCATTGGGTTGACCGATCTGGCAAATCAGCTGCAAACCTTGCCGCAAGGTTATGTTGATTTAAGAAATTACCCTTTAGAAGGCGCAAAAAGCATTGATCGTTACCATTACCAAATAAAAATTCGTGGATTTTATCCACAATTTTCATATTGGTTAGCGATGCCATTTTTTTCACCCATGCCATGGGAGGCAATTTATTTTTATTCACAAAAAGGATTGGCGGAAAATAATATTTCTATCGACTGGTATCCCGTAGGAACTGGGCCTTTTATGTTAACTGTGAATAATCCCAATCGACAGATGGTGTTAAGTAAAAATCCGCATTTTCGTGATGAGTTTTTCCCAACACAAGGGGAGCCGGGTGATGCAGAGCAGGGGTATTTGCAAAATGCAGGTAAAAAATTACCTTTAATTGATCAGGCGGTATTTACTTTAGATCGTGAAAGTATTCCCCGGTGGAATAAATTTTTACAGGGATATTATGATTTATCCAGAGTCAGTTCGGATAGTTTTAATCAAGCAATTCATTTAGATCAAAACGGACGTCCTTATTTAACACAGGCTTTTATCAAAAAAGGGATCCGATTAACCACTACGGTGGAACCTTTCATTTATTTTCTGGCTTTTAACATGTTAAATCCCGCTGTGGGGGGTTATTCACCTGCTCAGGCAAAGTTACGTCAGGCATTAAATATTGCTATCAATCAAGAAGATTTTATCAGTATTTTCTTAAATGGCCGTGGTATACCAGCTCAGGGACCTATACCGCCCGGGATTTTTGGTTACCAGGCGGGACAAGCGGGCATTAATCCGTTTGTATATGATTGGATAGATGATCATGGGCAACGGAAACCTTTGGCCCAGGCAAAAACCTTGCTTGCGGAGGCCGGCTATCCAAATGGCAAAGATCCAAAAACTAAAAAGCCATTATTATTGAACATGGACCTGGTCAGTATAGGCAGTCCGGATGAAAATGCTCAGTATAATTGGTATCGTAAGCAATTTGCTCAACTTGGGATATCATTGAATATTCGTTCAACTCTTGCTAATAATTTTGAAAATAAAGTGCGCACTGGCGCAGTAGAGATATTTTATTACGCGTGGGTGGCTGACTATCCAGATCCAGAAGATTTTTTATTTTTGTTGTACGGGCCTAATGGTAAAGTAAAATACGGAGGCGAAAATATTTCGAATTACCAAAATCCCCAAGCTGATCAGTTATTTAAAATCATTGCCGATTTGCCGAATGGGGAGTTACGTCAGCAGAAAATCAACGAATTTTTGCAAATTGTCCGCAAGGACAGTCCTTGGATTTGGGGCATAAATCCTTCCACATTTATTTTAACTCACTCTTGGTTATCACCGATCAAACTCAATCCGATGGCGTATAATACTTTGAAATATTACAGTGTAGATGGAAAAATGCGGGCTAAATACCGAGAGACATGGAACAAACCAATTACTTGGCCGTTTTGGTTGATATTTATTTTACTGTTAGTTCTCAGTATCCCTTTGATTATAACTTATTGGCGGCGAGAACATAACCCGGGTGTGAAGAGATGTTAGAATTCAGCGGGAATTGCTGATGCTTATTTACATTGTTCGCAGAATTTTTTATGCCATACCTATTTTGATAGGAGTAAATTTAATTACTTTTTTACTATTTTTTATGGTGAATACTCCAGACGATGTGGCGCGCGTCCACTTAGGGGAGAAGCGGCTTAGCCTCGAAGCCGTGCAAGCTTGGAAGCATGCTTTCGGTTATGACAAGCCTTTATTTTATAACAGTTCAGCGTCCGGGGTGTCGAAATTGACGGATACGCTGTATTATAAAAAATCTTTAGCGCTATTTGCTTTTAAGTTTGGTCAATCCAGCCAAGGACGTAATATCAGTAATGACATTTATCAGCGCATGTGGCCGAGTCTAGCGATCGCAGTGCCTACTCTTATTTTGGGGCTGATCGTGAATATCACATTTGCGTTGTTAATTGCTTTATTTAGAGGCACCTTTTTTGACCGGTTTGCCATTATCTTTTGCGTGATAATAATGTCTATTTCCAGCATGTTTTATATTATTGGCGGGCAATTTTTCTTCGGAAAAATACTGCGTTTAGTCCCAGTCTCTGGATATCAGCCAGGCTTGTCGGCATTCAAGTTTGTAATTCTACCTATTTTAATTGCAGTTGTGAGTGGTATAGGGGCGCAAACCCGTTGGTATAGAACCATTTTTTTAGAAGAAGTCCATAAAGAATATGTTCGCACCGCTAGAGCGAAAGGATTTTCAAATTTGGCAGTGATATTTAAGCAAGTTTTAAAAAACGCCATGATTCCCATTTTAACAGGAGTCGTAGTGATTATTCCTACCTTATTTTTAGGTAGCCTAATCTTGGAATCTTTTTTTGGCATTCCCGGTTTGGGTAGTTATACCATAGATGCGATTGCTCAGCAGGATTTTGAGATCGTGCGGGTTATGGTGTTTCTAGGCACACTATTTTACATAATCGGGCTCATTTTAACCGATCTTTCTTATTTAGTGGTCGATCCTAGAGTGAAACTATCATGAAATTAGATCTACTATGGAGTGATCGACTTGTATGGGCTATGACCCTGAGTATTTTAGGTTTAATGATTTGGGGTCTGCGCAGACCTTATTGGCGTAAACCATGGCGACAGCTACTCACCCAGAGCGTGAGTGCTGCAGCCATTGTGATCCTATTTTTTTATATGGTCATTGGCTTATTGGATTCCATTCATTTCGAAAATTATTGGCGTAGCAGCGGTTCGGAGGTCCATAGCTTATTGGATTACCTGGTAAGTCCTTTAGAACTGCAAACCGAAAAGACCTATTCAGCTCCTTTTGCCGCCCATGCTTTTACCGAATCTACGTTTACTTTACCTAACGGCGAAAAAAAATATGGCTTCCCACCGCTCAAATATGTTCACGGTAATGCTAAAAATCTATTAGTTCGCATTACCTCGGGATTAGCAGTGGGTGTGGTTTCGGGTTTAGCGTTTTTTGCCATTTTTGTAAGGGGTTACTCTCGATGGCAAAAGCAGACTTGGTATAAAGGCGTTGTCAATATCATTTGCGGCAAAACAAATATTGCTTGGCGTTCTATTTGGATTACTTTTTTCTTTTTATGGATTTTATTAATTTTGGCTGTATTTTTAGCTTCCCATTACCACATTTTTGGTACCGACAAAATTGGTCGCGATGTATTTTATCAAACGCTTAAAAGTATTCGCACCGGCTTAGTGATTGGTACGGTAACCACGCTCTTTATGCTGCCCTTTGCTTTGTTATTGGGAACCGCCGCCGGTTATTTTCGTGGCTGGATAGATGATATTATCCAGTACTGTTATATCACGCTCAGTTCTATTCCAGCTGTGTTATTGATCTCAGCTTCGGTTCTAGCACTGCAAGTTTACATGACCAATCATTCTGACGCCTACCCAACTTTGGTGCAACGCGCTGATATCCGTTTATTGGCTTTATGTTTTATTTTAGGGATTACTGGCTGGTCTGACCTTTGCCGGTTCCTTCGAGCGGAAACATTAAAGCTTAGAGAATTAGAGTTTGTGCAAGCGGCAAAAACTTTGGGTGTATCGCAAATGCAAATTATTTTGCGGCACATTATCCCCAATGTTGCGCATATTGTAATTATAACCGTAGTTTTAGACTTCAGCGTTTTAGTGTTAGCCGAAGCGGTACTTTCTTATATTGGTGTAGGTGTTGATCCAACGATGATGAGCTGGGGAAATATGATTAATAGTTCTCGTTTGGAGCTTGCGCGTGAACCAGTCGTTTGGTGGCCTTTATTGGCAGCTTTAGTATCCATGTTTGGTTTAGTATTGTCTGTTAACTTATTAGCTGACGGTGTGCGAGATGTGTTTGATCCTTATTTAAGGTTAGAGCAATGAGTCAGAAATTCCCACTGAGAATAATTTTCGTATTTCGCTTCAGCGGGAATTGCTGCAATGAGTGACTCTATACTGCAAATTAAGCAATTAACCATACGTTTGGGAAATAATGTTGTAGTTGAGAATCTCAATTTAGAACTTGCGAAAGGGAAATGTCTCGGTTTAGTAGGAGAATCCGGCAGTGGCAAAACCATGACCGCATTAGCAGTGATACAACTGTTACCTCCTGCCGCTGAAGTCAGTTGGCAAAGTGAAATTTGTTTTAGTGGCCAAAACTTATTAAATTTTTCCGAACAAAAAATGAGAAAAATTCGTGGCAAAAACATTGGTTTTATTTTTCAAAATGCCATGTCCGCCTTTAATCCTGTCCTAACTATAGGAAGACAGTTAATTGAAACTTTGCAATTACATCGCGCCGCCAGCACAAAGCAAGCTACCCAAACCTCGTTTTCATTGTTAGGAGAAGTAGGCATTGTGGACCCTAGACATTGTTTTCGCTGCTATCCTCACGAGTTATCCGGAGGAATGCGCCAACGAGCAATGGTTGCGCTGGCGCTCAGTGGTGATCCTGATTTGCTCATTGCCGATGAGCCCACTACGGCCTTGGATGTAACTTTGCAGGCGCAAGTGCTGAATTTACTGCAAAATTTAGCTAAAAAGCGCGACATGTCAGTGTTGTTTATCAGTCATGATTTAAGAATAGTGGCAAAACTAGCAGACGATATTGTTGTGTTACAAAAAGGGAATAAAGTGGATGCTGGCTCCAAGGAATATTTTTTCCAAGCTGCCCACCATCCCTATAGCAAAAAGCTGATAGAAGCGATTTTGCCCGCTCAAGCACGGAAAAATCCCTTAAAAAAATCAGTGGATTTATTAAAGGTTGAGCATTTGCGAGTATTTTTTCCGATAAAAACTGGAGTTTTACGTCGAATTACATCTTATGTTCGTGCCGTTGATGATATCGATTTTACGATTGCTTCTGGTGAAACGTTCGCCTTGGTAGGAGAATCCGGATGTGGTAAAACAACCACGGCTAAAGCAATTGTGCGGTTATTGTCTATGGCGCAAGGCCGTGTTTATTTAGGAGGGATTGATTTATTAGCGTTATCAGGTGGGGCATTGCGCCGGCAGCGGAGCAATATCCAGATTTTGTTTCAAGATCCTTATACGGCGTTAAATCCGCGTATGCTCATTGCTGACAGTATCACGGAAGGGTTGACGGTACGCAACAAACATACTGTGGATCAATTGTTAAAATTAGTAGAATTGCCTTTAAAAGTGAAACATCGGTATCCACATGAGTTTTCTGGAGGAGAGAGACAAAGATTGTGTTTAGCGCGTGCTTTAGCAATGCAGCCCAAATTACTCATTTTAGATGAACCCACCAGTGCCTTAGATGTATCCATACAAAAGCAAATACTGCAACTGTTAGAAAAGATTCAAGAAGAATTGGGTATTTCCTATTTGTTAATAACGCATGATTTAGGCGTGGTAGCTTACCTGGCTCATCGTATGGCGGTGATGCATCGCGGAAAAATTGTCGAATTGGGCGCTACGGTTTCCATATTGAGTAACCCGCAGAACCGACATACTCAGCAATTGTTAGCTAGTTTGTAAGTCATTGGAGAGTGGAATGAGTGATAATACTGAAATATTACTAAAAATAATTCCTGGAATAGGGGGTGATCTTGGAGAAATTGTCTTAAATAGACCCCATGCTTTAAATGCATTAACTCAATCTATGTGCGCCACAATTCATCAGCATTTAACAGCTTGGTCGCAACAAGATTCAATTAAAGCAGTTGTCATTTCTAGCGTCGAAGGTCGAGCTTTTTGTGCTGGCGGTGACGTCAGTGCTGTTTACAAATTCTGTGCCAAGTCGCAGGATTTTGCCCAAGCTTTCCAATTTTTTCAAACTGAATATGCCATGAATCAAGCGCTATTTTCTTTCCCAAAACCTTATATTGCTTTTTTAGATGGAATTACAATGGGTGGAGGAGTCGGTGTCTCGATACATGGTTCTCACAACATAGGCACAGAAGAATTAGTGTGGGCGATGCCGGAAACTAGGATTGGTTTTTTTCCCGATGTAGGGGTCGGCTACCATTTAACAAAATTGCCTAAAAATACCGATAAATTTTTAGCATTGACTGGAGAGCGTATTGTGGCTGCGGACGCCTATCAATTAGGTTTGTTACAAGCAGTTGTTCCCAGCAAAAGGTTACCTGAATTAAAACAGGCTTTGATCACTACGCCTTTTCGCAATAATGATTTCGATGCAGTTTCTAAAATTGTTGAGCAATTTCACCAGCAGCCAAAAGAAGATAGCTTGCAGCTAAAACCGCATTATATGGAAATCATGCAGCATTTTAATTTTTCCTCCGTAGAGCAAATAATCGAAAGTTTAAATGCAGCAGGTACTCCGTGGACTCTCGAAACTGTCAAAACCCTGATGGCGCAATCTCCAACTAGTCTAAAAATCACTTTACGTCATTTACAACATTGTGCTGAATATAGTTTTGAAGAAGTTATGGCAGAAAATTTCAATTTAGCTCATAAATTTTTACAAAGTCATGACTTTATTGAAGGCGTACGCGCTGCGGTAATTGACAAAGATCGCAATCCGCAATGGCGGCCAGCTAGTTTGTCTGAGGTCACTCCACAAATAGTGCAACAATTTTTTGATTAGGGAAATTGCTCATTAACAAATTCAGCATCGTGCAGTTGCAGCCCCCGCTAAACATAACCTTTCCCTCTCTTCTTCCTTCTGCACTTTTAAAAAGTTTGAAAATCCAGAGGGGCAGTTACAACGGCGCTGTGGCCATGGCGAGCCAGACGCGTTGATCGTCGTCTAAATCATCGACTAATAATTCGTAAATTTCACAATGATAATCATTTATCCACTGAATTTCCTGCGAACTTAGTAGAGATTTATCAATCAGATTTCGTGCGTAAGGAACTTTAGTTAAATCTTCGAAAGTATAAAAAGCTTCTCCGCTTTTGCTATCAGCAGGAGACAAAGATTCAATGATCGCACACAGATTTTCAATTCTAATTCCATACTGGTCGGTGAAGTAAATGCCGGGCTCATTACTTACCACCATACTGGGTTCCAAAGGCACTTTACTATGACTCGGCGCAATACGTTGCGGTCCTTCGTGTACGCAAAGATAACAACCTACCCCGTGCCCGGTTCCGTGACCGTAGTTCAACCCCATTTGCCACAATGCATGGCGTGCTAAAGCATCTAAATGTTCACCACAAGTGCCTGCGGGAAATAAGGTATGCCGCAAAGCTAAATGCCCTTTTAGCACCAAGGTGTAATGCAAGCTTTGTTCTAGAGTGGGTAAACCAAGATGGAGGGTGCGGGTAATATCGGTGGTCCCTTGCCAATATTGGCCTCCAGAATCAATTAGATATAAATTAGTATCATCAATATGGCGATTAGTGGCTTCGGTAGAATGATAATGGACAATGGCGCCGTTGGCAGCGAACCCACTGATATTGGCAAAGCTTAAGTCTAGGCACATGGGATCCTGTCTACGGAATTTTTCCAGTTCATCGGCTGCCGATATTTCGGTAACGCCGGTTGCCCAGGTGTTTTCCAACCAGTGTAAAAAACGCACCATGGCCAGAGCATCCCGGCGATGTGCTTCATGCATGCCCGCGAGTTCGGTTGGATTTTTGCGGGCTTTCATCAGCAAGAGTGGGGAAACTTCTAATGATAAAGTAGCTTGTTGGAGCTGTTGCGCCACCCACCAGCTTGTGCTCTGAGGATCTACCCAAACTTCACCCGATAATTGCTGCAGCGCTGGCCCAAATTCCTGATACGGTTGTAAACTGACCCCTTGAGACTGTAAATACCACTTATCCGCTTCATGCACTTTTGCAGGATCGATAAATAAAATCGCTTGCTCGGAAGTCACGATCGCATAACTGATAGCAACCGGATTGTAATCGACATCATAACCACGAATATTAAAAAGCCAAGCAATTGAGTCCAATGCAGTAATCACATGGGCCTGGGCTTTTTTTTGCGACAATGCATGCCGTAGAGATTGTATTTTGTCTTGAGCGGTTTGACCGGCATATTTTAATGGGTATTGTTGGATTGGTTTTTTAGGTAATTCGGGTTGATCCTGCCATATTTGATCGATTAGATTGCTATCAAGCGGTTTTAATTGGCCTTGAACGCTTTCCAATGCTTGTAACCATTGCTCGGCTTGAGCAATGCTGATTAGACGAGGATCTACCCCGCAAACCTTTCCTTTGCCATGAGTCAATAACCATTGTGGTATCGGTGGCGTCCCTTGCGTCTGTTTCATTAGTTGATAACAGGATGAATCCAGCTGCTGTTCAGCCTGCAGAAAATAACGGGAGTCAGTCCACAAATAAGCCTGCTCTTGCCCAATGAGCGCATCTCCAGCGGAGCCGTCAAAACCACTGATCCAGACGCGCCGCTGCCAACACTCCGGCACATATTCATTATTGTGTGCATCACGCGCTGGCACAAAATAAAAGTCCAGCCCGTGTTTTTTCATTAGTTGCCGAAGTTCGGCTAATCTTTTAACAATTTTACTCATAGAGCCACTTTAACAAATCATGCCTTTATCTGCCACGATTTATGTTCCAGTTTGGTGAATTTTTTCATGAAGCTGGGACTACAATATGGAAAATTTCACAATTATAGAGAATACTGTTCTATAGTATGTAAACGAGAAGAAAATATGCTGAGAATTTTATTAACCAATGACGATGGTGTGTATGCTAAAGGGTTAGCAGTTTTAGCGGATACTTTAGGCGATGTAGCACAGATCAACGTGGTCGCTCCTGACCGTAACCGCAGTGGCGCCAGTAACTCATTGACGTTGACTGTACCCATGAGAGTGAAATATTTGGAAAATGAAATGATCAGCGTGGAAGGGACGCCTACAGATTGTGTTCACGTCGCCATTACAGGTCTATTACCCCGTACACCCGACATGGTGATCTCAGGCATCAACGCAGGTGCTAATTTAGGCGACGATGTTTGGTATTCAGGCACTGTGGCCGGGGCGAGAGAAGGACGATTTTTGGGATTGCCCGCCATTGCTATTTCCTTAGCTGGCGAACATCTTCAATATTACACCACAGCGGCCATGGTAGTGTATAAAATTGTTGAAAGACTGCAAATTGAACCATTGGCCGCAGGCACCATTTTAAACGTGAATGTGCCAGATGTGCCTTATAACGAGTTGAAAGGATTTGAAGTGACTCGGTTGGGCACGCGCCATAGCGCTGAACCGACTATTCGCCAGCTAGATCCGCGCGGTCATCCAGTGTATTGGGTGGGCCCGGCCGGGGCGGCTGCGGATGCGGGTCCGGGCACAGATTTCTTTGCCATCTCACAAAATCGGGTTTCTATAACACCCATTCGCATTGATTTAACACAATACAAAGCTTTCGATCAGCTCAGTGCCTGGATGCAAAATTTGTGAAAACTCAAATTCCATTCCTCTTAATCGCTTTATTGCTAAGCGCATGTGTCAGTTCAACTCCGGCTCCGGTGGTGAATGCTTGGCTGGAGCCACAAGAAAAGAATGCAGAGTATATTGTAAATCCAGGGGATACTATTTATTCCATTGCTTGGCAGTTCGGACTGAATTATGTAGTTTTAGCACAAGCCAATCATCTGAAATACCCTTATCGGATTTATACTGGGCAACATTTGAAAATGACTAACGTAGCCCGAGGTGCTGCGCCTGCTGAGCCTTTCTTGGCGCCCAGAACTCCACCGTCGCCGCGAGTATCGCCGCAGCCGCCCAAATCTCATCCAAAAAAACCTGCCAGTAAGCAAACTTACTCCTATTCGACCACACGGGTATCTTGGCAATGGCCGGCGTCCGGCACTGTGGTGCGGAAATTTTCATTCGGATTAGAAGGTAACCCCGGTGTGAATATTGCTGGACAACTGGATGCTCCAGTACGAGCCGCATCATCAGGTGAAATAGTTTATTGCGGAAATGGGGTGCGAGGTTATCGTAATTTGATCATCATTAAGCATGACACACATTATTTAAGCGCCTATGCTTATAATACAAAAATACTTGTGCGATTAGGGGAAAGAGTTAAAGCAGGAGATCGGATCGCAACTATGGGAGTGGATCCTGGGGGTCGTGTCATGTTGCATTTTGAGATACGATATGATGGCCAACCGGTTGATCCTTTAAACCTTTTACGCTAAGCTCAACCTGCGTGGCTTTGCCAACGCAGGATATAAATATCTGTCATGGAGGAACAAAAAATGACCGATGAAGTCAAATCTCGAGTTAAAAAACCTAAAAGCCCGAAAAAAAATACACTGGAACCGAAACCTCCATTCTGAAGAGAAGCCTCCTAAAAAGAAGAAAGCAGTCACTCAGGATAACCAAGTATTATTTAGCAGGCCGTCTTCCATGGCTTCTGTCAGTGATGCAGAAGATTCCGATGAGCCGGCAGATAAATACAGTGTACAAGAGGACAGCGCACCCTCAGGCATGGAACATGATCCCACTCGATTATATTTACATGAGCTAGGCTACAAACCGCTGCTAACAGCGGAAGAAGAATTGGAAGTAGCCCGGCGTATCCGCCAAGGTGACGCAGCTGCACGCGCCAAAATGATTGAATCTAATTTGCGCCTAGTGGTTAAAATCGCCCGGCATTATTGTTACCGTGGTTTAGACTTGTTGGACCTGATAGAGGAAGGCAATTTAGGACTTATGACCGCTGTTGAAAAATTTGACCCTGAAAGAGGGTTTCGTTTTTCCACTTATGCCACCTGGTGGATAAGACAAACCATTGAACGTGGAATCATGAATCAAGGGCGGACAGTGCGTTTGCCGATCCATGTTCAAAAAGAGCTCAATATTTATTTGCGCGCCGCAAAAGAACTGACTAAGACTTTAGATCATGATCCAACGCCCGAAGAAATCGCCGAACTGATAGATCAACCTATTGAAGAAATTCAAAGAGTAATGGCGCTGGCTACGGAAACCACTTCGTTAGACGATGACGAATCCAGTCAAGATCAACGAAAGCCTTCGCTTGCGGAAACGTTGGCAGACGAACATATTCTTGACCCGGCTTTGCTCATTCAAGATGATGATTTAAAGCATCATGTGGAAGAATGGTTAGACAGTTTGGGTAAAAGGCAGCGTGAAATAATCGTGCGTAGATTTGGTCTGGCCGGACATGAGCCGGCTACTTTGGAAGATGTTGGCAAAGCAGTCGGTTTGACTCGGGAACGAGTCCGGCAGCTTCAAATTGATACTTTAAAGAAACTGAAAGAAATGATTCAGGCTGCTGACCATACAAATAGTGAATAATATCTAAATTTTGTGCTACAATGACTGCTGGTTTGATAGTTAGGGTATTCACAGTATGTCTGATTTAAAACAAGCATGCACACGAAAACGTTATGAAATAAGGGCGGAGCAATTACCTCTGTCTTGCCCTCAAGCCGACCAACGTTTATGGGATGCCCACCCTCGCGTATATTTACCCATTGAAGAAACTGGTTTCATCGTATGCCCTTATTGCGATGCGGAATACCATTTAATGGTGGAATAACTGAGAAAAAAATGACTATTGTAAGTAAAGATAGACTTCTGCAATTGAGTCATATTTGCTTAATCCTCACCGGTTTTTGCATTCCTATTTCCATTACCGCAACCGATATTATGATGGCGGCCACGGTCATTCTAGGAATATTATCGGGTGAATTATTTCGAAATCTTTCTGGCATCCTGCGTAATCCGCTCACCTGGTGTGTTATTTGGTTTGTGTTATTAGTTATTATCTCGATGCTGTGGAGTATCGCTTCTTTATCAGAACAACTTTCTGCATTGCATAAATATTTTAAATTACTGTACATTCCATTGTTACTACCATTATGTACCGATTCAAAATGTCAAAACCGAGCAATTTTCGCTTTTATCATGGGCGTTTTGATAACGGTAATCTTTTCATTTTTAAAAGCTTGGGCTGGTTTACATTTCACTTCTAATCCAAGTCCGTCAGCGGTGTTTTTTTCGCACATTGAGACCAGTTTTTTTGTTGCTTTCGGCGCCTATTTTGCTGCTTTGCAGGCCTGGCGTAACCAACGATGGCGTTGGTTTTATGTGTTTTTAGCAAGTATTTTCACTTATCAAGAATTTTTTATCAACGACGGTCGCACCGGATGGATTGCTTATTTAATTCTGTTAATTTTATTCGTTATTCAATTAACGGGTTGGAAAGGGGTTATTTGGGGTGGGCTGGGAGCCATTATTTTACTGGGAAGTTTTTATTATTTTTCGCCAACGTTGCAGGTGATGGTTAAAGAATCAGCGCATGAAATTGAATTATATCAAAAAGGCCAGGCGCAAACTTCTCTGGGTTTCCGTTTGAGCTTTGATAGTTTAGGCTGGCGGTTAGTCAAAGAAAGACCTTTGCTAGGGTATGGAGCGGGAAGCTTTGCCGCAGCTTCAAACAGTGCAGGGGGTGTGCCGGGTTGGGGGATCGTTAAAACTCCGCATAATGAGTATTTGATGGTCACGGTTGAGTTTGGCGTCTTGGGTTTAATTTCACTGCTGTTGTTATTTTTTTGGCAATGGCGTTTTTGTTTTCGACTGGATGCGCTTGATCGCGATGGGGGATCGCAAGGGAAAGAATCGCGAATTCTTCCCCTTCATTCCGAGCAATCGGCTTTGCCGATGCGCAGGACCAGAACAAGGAAGCGATTCCCACTGAAGGCAGCGGGAATCGCTGTCCAAGGGTTTTTATTAGTTTTTATGATCAGCTCTTTATACAATGCGTTCTTGTACTCATCCGCAACGGGTCATTTTTATGTGTTTTTTACCGCTTTATTTTTTGGCCCGACTCTTTGTTTTAAATCTTTGAAAACTATTCCGTGAGAATTTTATCCATGCTTGCCAGCACTTTAGATGGTTCCAAATCCAGCATGCATTTCCAATGACCGAGGGGACACTCTTTTTTAAAACAAGGACGACAGGGCAAGTCTAAAAATGAGCTTTCATATTTTTTTGTCAGAGGTGGGGCAAGATTTTCCGGAGTGGGCCCATAGATAGCGACAATATATTTATCTAAGGCTGCAGCAATATGCATCAAACCAGAATCGTTGCCAATGACTATTTTTGCCAAAGACAGCAAATCAATGGCTTCTGCTAGAGTGGTTTTACCTGTTAAATCCCTACATTGATTTTGAGTCAGCTCGTTCACCATGGTTGAAATAGTCTGATCTTTGGGCGAACCAAATATCCATACCGCCCATCCCTGCTTTAGCTTGGTTTTGGCAACTTCAGCAAAGTAACGCGCAGGCCAGCGTTTGCTGGACCCAAATTCAGCGCCGGGCGCTAGAATTAACAATGGTTTTTGTGGAATTGTTAATTGATGCTTTTGAAGGGCGGCCACTAATTTTTCTTGTGACACCACTATGCGTGGCCAAAACGGCTCCTTGGGTAAAGGCGCATTTGCCGGAAGTCCTAATGCAAAAAAACGCTGATACATCAATGGCCAGCGTTTTTTATCTAATTTTCTCACATCATTAAGTAATAATCGGCGTGGCCACTCACCGAGCCAGCCTGTGCGCAACGGAATTTTGGCCCATAAGGGGGACAGAATAGATTTGAACGAATTAGGTATAAAAATGACTTGATCATAATGGCGGGCTCGCAGTTCTTTCCCTAATTGTAGTCTTTTAAAAAAATTCAATTCACCATGGGAAAAAGGTGAGACGATAGCCTCTGACACTTGCGGCATTCTTTCTAACAACCCCAGACTCCAAGCGGGCGCGAGTACGTCGATGGTTATGTTGGGCTCATTCTGTTTTAAAAGAATGAATAAAGACTGGGCCATGACCATATCGCCTACCCAAGCTGGTCCCACTATTAAAATTTTTCGAGCGTTTTGTATAACCAAGATTTTTACTCCACAAAAGCTTCTAGAATATTATTGAAGTGAGTATTATACTATATTGATGCAAAAATCGTCAGATATATATCATATTCCTAACTTCGAATTCAGTCGCATTTTAGTGTACGGGGATTTAATGCTGGACCGGTATTGGTATGGGCAGGCTTCTCGGATTTCCCCTGAAGCCCCTGTACCTGTAGTACATGTGCGCAAACATGAGATAAGACCTGGAGGCGCTGCCAATGTGGCATTAAATGTGGCGAGTTTAGGCGGTCAGGTTACGGTATTTGGGCTGATAGGAGATGATCTTGAAGGTCAACAATTGCAGAAGGCATTGAATGATCAGGCAGTGAACTGCAAATTGTTGGTAGTTGCAGATCATCCAACAGTGACTAAGCTCAGAGTTATTGGTCAACAACAACAGCTCATCCGTATGGATTTCGAAGAACCTTTTTCCAATGTGGATGATTCTAGTTTAATTGAAGAATTTAGAAATGAATTGGCTCGCGCCCACGTAGTAGTGCTGTCTGATTATGCCAAAGGTGCTTTACGCCACAGCGAATTGTTAATCAAAATTGCAAATGAAAAAGGAGTTCCCATATTAGTTGATCCGAAAAGCCGTGACTTTAGTCGTTATCGAGGTGCGACTTTAATTACCCCAAATAAGTTAGAGTTTGAAAATATTGTTGGAGCTTGCCTAAGTGAAGAAGATTTAGAAGCCAAGGCTCGTAATTTAATTGATGCCTATGATTTAGGAGGTTTGTTGATAACTCTTGGTAAGGAAGGCATGACTTTAGTAGAAAGAGACCAGCCTGCTCGGCGGTTTTCTGCTAAAGCACGAGAAGTTTTTGATGTCACCGGAGCCGGCGATACCGTGATTGGAGTGACTGCAGCCATGTTAAGTGCGGGTGTCACTTTATCAGAAGCGGTCAGATTAGCCAACATAGCGGCAGGTTTGGTGGTCATGAAGTTAGGTGCAGCCACCATCAGTGTGCCGGAATTGAGAAGGGCCGCCTTACGCCAGGGAGGTATTTTAGAAGGCATCCTCACCGAAGAAGAATTGATGGAGGCGGTAGCCGACGCCCGGGCCCATGAAGAAAAGATTGTGATGACCAATGGTTGCTTTGATATTCTACACGCCGGTCATATTCAATATTTATTGCAGGCTAAAGCTTTGGGTAAACGCTTGGTGGTAGCGGTTAACGATGATGCTTCCGTGAGCAAGCTAAAAGGGCTGACTCGTCCCGTCAACCCCTTGTCGGAGCGTATGACCGTGCTAGCTGCTTTGCGTGCTGTGGATTGGGTGGTACCATTTAGCGAAGAGACTCCCCAAAGATTAATAGCTCGTGTGTTGCCAGATTTTTTAGTAAAGGGAGGCGATTATCAAGTTCATGAAATTGCAGGTGCGCAGGAAGTGATTGCCAATGGTGGAATGGTTAAAATTCTAGATTTTCGCACTGGATGCTCAACAACTCAGATTATTAATAAATTGACAGGAGTTCCCGTTGAAGGGAACTCCCCTTTACGCGATGGGGGATCGTAAGGGGGAGAAGCGCAGCTCTCCCACTTTGGTCGCCCGTGCGAACTTGTTTCGCGCGGAGCGAAATCTAACAGAGAAAAACGGTGGTTTAATGATTATTATAACAGGCGCAGCAGGTTTTATTGGTAGTAATCTTATTAAAGGATTAAACGCCAGGGGCTATGATCGGGTTTTAGCAGTCGATGAATTAACCGATGGCCATAAGTTCCAAAACTTAGCAGCGGTTAATTGCATGGACTATTTGGATTGTGAGGATTTTTTAACAAAGATCCAGCGTCAAGAAGCCTTTTCAGAAAAAATTGAGGCAGTATTTCATGAGGGCGCTTGCTCAGTGACCACAGAGTGGAATGGACGCTACATGATGCGCAATAATTATGAATACTCCAAGCAATTGTTGCACTATTGTTTAGAACGCAAAATCCCTTTTATTTACGCTTCCAGCGCTGCGGTGTATGGTGCGAGTACAGTTTTTGATGATCAAGCCGCCAAACAATTTCCGATTAATGTGTATGGTTATTCCAAATGGCAATTTGACCAGTACATGTTACGTCAGGAAATTCACTCACAAGTGGTCGGTTTACGTTATTTCAACGTGTATGGCCCACATGAGCAGCACAAAAGTAGCATGGCTTCGGTAGCGTTTCATTTTATGAACCAACTCAATACGGGCGATGAAGTGAAGTTGTTCTCGGGCACGGATGGTTATCCAGATGGTGCTCAATTGCGAGATTTTATTTTTATCGATGATATCGTCCGGGTGAATTTATGGTTTTTGCAAAATAGTCATTTGCCACAAGCTCGAGGCATTTTTAACGTCGGCACCGGACATGCTCGGACTTTTAATGATATTGCTAATATTTTAATTCGATTAAAAGGTCGCGGAAAAATTACTTACATTCCATTTCCGGAACATTTAAAAGGCGCCTACCAAAGTTATACCCAGGCCGATATCAGTTCCCTACGTGGTATTGGCTATGATAAACCTTTTACCAGTTTGGAAGAAGGTTTGGAGCAATATTACAATTACTTTCATGGATTAAATAAGGCCACGAAAGTCAGTCAACACGTTTGATTGTAATCGTTCACGAGATTAACTAATTCCCGTCATTGCGAGTAAACCACCCCCAAAAAATGAGGCTCCCCCGTACACGGGGGAGAGGGTCGGGGTGAGGGGCTCAGAAATTTAGCAGATGCCCTCTCACCCTAACCCTCTCCCGAGTACGGGAGAGGGAATAGGAGCGTCATTAGAAGCGTGAGCGAAAGTGCTTGTATCAGTGATTGACTTTGCACTCACATTGAACTGGATTGCTTCGCTCACGCTCGCAATGACTTGCCTATGTTATTGCGCTGGAGCCGTATAGCTGTTGGGATCTACATTTTTATAATCGTCCGGATTCGTGCTATAGCTAGTGGGGCTGTTTCCCGCTGAATCAGTATTTGTGGTAGCGCCGGACGAATCTGATGCTGCCTGTTGCTGTTGAGCGGTGCTAGTTCCGGCATCGGCGGCAAAACTGGCGATGGCGGTATTCACATCATTCACTTTGCTCTTGAGTAACATCGAAGCCCCTTCGTTCGATTGTAGGTTCATTATGGCTAAAACGCCTAACATTTTTTCATGTTGTTTTTGCAATTCAAATAGTTGACTGGAAATTTCGCTCAGCAATATAACTTGTTTTCTTTGTAAATTTTCTGCTGAGTCACCGGCTACTTCCTGATACCATTGCGGACTGCTTAAACGATAAGTGGCGCGATATTTGGCGATCTGATAGGGGCTGGCGTACCGATACAATGTGATGGATTCACCTTTGTCATTCTTTTCCGAAACTACTTGAGGCTCTACACCAATCAATCGGCTGATTGCTTCTAATTGCGGGTCTGCTTCAGTTTTAGTGATGGGTTTACGTTCTTGAGCCAAACCATTCAAGATATCAGTAGATACCGAAGTTGTAGCAGTCATTGAGCGAATAGTTAGCTGATAGTCTTTATAATCTTTATTATTACGAAATGCATCGATTTGCTGGGATAAAGTTTTCACGCCTTGTTTTTGGTATTTTTGAAAGGCGTCACGGAGTGTCCTTAAATCCAAGCCGGCGTCATAAGTTTGATATTGTTTGGTAGCATAACCAATAAAATTGGTGGTATTTTTAGCTTGTTCCTGAGTATAAGCCTCGGGCTCAATCAAGGCGGCAAAGTTCAGGGCGTCATCATTACGTCCAGGCGCAGTTAAATTCTTCTTAGACCAGTAAGAGCTGATCTCCATACCTTGAACCAAAGAATAAATGCTGTCACTGGCATCCACATCTTTAAGTTGTTTGATATAATTTTGCCGGGCGGTTTCTTCTTCACTCACGAGCTGAACTGCCGGCTGGCTTTTAGTAGTATAAGTTAAGGTCGCAGCCGAAAATGGTTTTAAAGCACGTTTTACCGCCCGGTCACTTTCCAATTGTGTTTTAGTTTGAGTTTCGGTTTGAATTTCCGATTGTTTAATATTGAGTTGCATTGCTAAAAGGGTACTTTGTTCCAATTTAAATGCTTTTTCATTGATCCAATTCACTTGGGCTTTGGTTAATGACTCAATGCGATTGCCCAATTGCTGAATAGCGGAGACAACACCGGCGTCTGAGGGAGCAGGGTTATTTGTATTATTGTCGGCAGCGTTGGCTAAGCCGGCGGCGGTTAACAGACTGATAGTAGTCGCTAATAATCGTGTTTTTTTCATCATAGCTTTTCTCTTCATTATTACCATTTAATGTTATCCAGTGGCGCCACAGGTTGTTGTGGTGCACTTGCCGGAGGCGTTGTTGGAGCGGGTGTTGGCTCACTGGGGTTATTCACAGTCATTTGATTGGACTGTTGATTCTGTTGCTGATTCTGCTTGATTAATCCAGCCACTTTTTCAAGTAATGTCTGTTGTTGATCGGCATGTTGTTGCTGGGTTTGTTGGTCCAGTTGTTCGTTAATAGTCTGCGCTACACTGGAGTAATAAAGGTTATTCAGTGATTTTCGGCAATAATTGGAGCCGCGAAACATATCTTCCATATGGCCTTGATCTCCTAAATCCTTATATAAGGAATCACAGTTGTCCAGACAGGTTTGTAAAGTGTTCATGTCTACTGACGGGTTAAGGCTTGGTGGGTTAGCGCTGCCTTGTTGGATAAGCACTGAACAACCCATCATGTCATGATTCGGTAACAAGGCCCCGGCGTCATTGGCCAAGCAAGGACCCCACAGCCCAATGCAACCTAAACTAACAATGCCCAATAATTGCCATTTATGCATAACCACGATCCTCTAACGCTTTTAAAACCAATTTTAAACGATCAGGTGCAAACACCCGTCCCAATAATCTCAACCGCTCAAATACAATGTTGCGGCGTAAAAAAATACCTGGGTTGTCTTGTTCTGATTTAGTGTTTTCTTCGGCATACATTAAGACTTTCGCTGCCGCGCCTGGGTAGGCGTTGTCTAAACACATCAGTAACCGCAAACCCCGCCCTGTTTTAAGATGCGTGACTAACTCCACGATCCATTGCTCTTGCTGAAGTTCAACATTTTCAATGTTATCCAGCGTCTTTCCCAAGTTTTGGAGCGCTTGTTCCAACTCGGGATCTCCATCATGGGTCCAATCTTCGACTCCCTCCATAAAACTAATCACCCGGTAAATGGTCGGGTCTTGGTAGTTTTTCCAAAACTGATGAACCGTTTCGTGACTTAAATCAGGCATTTTCTTCTCCTTTGTTTGTATAGTGTAACGACTAAACCTTAAGGAATCATTAAGAAATTAATGATATACTGTTCTCTACTTCAATGCTAGCATTCCAAAAAGGGTTTTTCTTAATTGTTCCTTAAGGTTGGACTGTTAAGATAGCAGTTGATTATTTTAGTCTTTAGTAAGATAGCGGTAAATATTATTAGAACTTTGGAGCTTGTTATGGGCGTTAAAAATGTAGTTAAAAAAACAGTAGTTCAAGGTTGGAATTTTCCCCAATGGTTGGGTATGGGCCAAATTAAGGGGAACGCCGTTCTCATTAAAGACCTGGCCAAAGCCACCTTTAATCCTGAAAAGCATGAAGCCGCCAAAATCGGCTCAGAAACTTTTGAACAAGCCATGCGGCGTTTAAATATGACTGAAAAGGATTTGCAAAAACGTATCCAAAGCAGCACTCAAATCATTTATTTCTGCGGCTTACTCAGCATCCCCCTTTTGGCCTACACCATTTATATATGGTCATTACATTTTTATTTACCTAGTTTCGTCTGTCTCATGTTGGGTTTTTTATTGTTTGCCTATGCTTTCCGCGAACACTTTAATCGTTTTCAGATGCGGCAAAGACGTTTGGGCTGTACTTTTTATGAGTGGTTTGCTCATACTTTTCGGTTGAACTTACTGAGGAAAAAATAATGAAAAAATATTTATATAGCATATTTTTACTCCTGTTATTTACTGGAGTAGCCTGGGCAGATTCCAGTAATCCTCAAATTTACAGCAGTGCTGTAGCCAACAAAACCGACTTGTCGATTGCTTACTTATCCTCAGTATTCGGCACGGTCAGCGGAGTACTCAACGGCACTTCGGGCCAAATGTTAGGTAAACTACTCTACCAATTTAACCAAGGTATATTAATCCTATCCGGTTGCTGGCTGGGCTTTACTGTTTTAGGCGTGGTGTTTAAAGCCTTACCACATGGCAGTTTCATGCAGCAAGATGGCGCCAAGTCTGTTCATATGGTCGCCTTACGCGTCGCTTTAGGCTTTGGCTTACTCATTCCCAGTCCCTCCACTGGTTACACTTTATTACAAGGCATTGTCATGCAAGTGGTAGTGCAGGGGGTTAAATTAGCCGATCAAATTTGGGAGTATGGCTTAGATTATATGTATTCGGGCGGGGCTTTGTGGAGCCGGCCAGTTCAGAATTCGTCTGTGGGCGCTGATATCCACAAACCGTCTTTTATGAATGAAGATGATACCACTGCGGTATTAGGGAAATCCGATGCAAATGGGACTGCGCTCTCAGTCAGTGGTAGTTGGTCTAATTTAAGTATGATTCAAAAGATCATGGCTATGGAAGCATGCATGGTGCAAAGTTCTGTTGATAGCGATAACAGTCCCAGTGATAGCGGAGTTAGCAGCCAACAGGACTTTAGTATAAATGAAGACACCGAGCAATTTAAGTTTTTCTTTCCCGGAAAGGGCGGCCATGCCACCTGCGGTGCTCTGAGCTGGAATCAAACAGCTACGCAAACTACATTGAACTGTGTAAAACCTACCGATAAAACCAATAATACCAATTATGATAGTACCGATTGCGAATATAATCATATGGCTTTACGTGAGGTTATTTTCGACTTGCTTCCTTCTGTTAAACAGTATGTTTGCGGCAACCAAGGCAATGGTACGACCAGCGCAACTTGTACTGGCTTTGATTCTGCAGATTATGATGCCAATGTTCCCGAAGGAATGACCAGCGGCTTACTCAACTTTAAAAATTTGATAGATCCGATTGTTAGAAAAAACGCGGCCTTGAACTCTAGTACCTCCGAGGTATTGAAGTTTGTAAAACAGGCTAAAATCGATGGCTGGATGACTGCCGGCCGTTATTATTGGGATTTATTAAGGGTTGAAGGCGCCTATGATTCTGCGATGAACCAAAGAGCAAGCTATAAGGTAGTGATTCCTGGTGAAACTGCATATACCATACCAGCTTTGAACTTCGACCCCGATAGTCCCAAAACTTACAATTTGTTAATGAACAAGACAGCAGTTGGGTCAAATACTTACATTGATAAGGTGAACACCAATCTTGGTAACTTCGCCACCGCTAGCAGCGCCGGCCGAACCGCTACCTCTGTGAGTCCGGGTGCTGCGGGTGCTTTGAAATGGTTAATGATGCTATTTATGCCCATGTTAGCTGGTATCGGTTCGATCTTTTTGCAATTCAGTACTCAAGCTGGCCCGCTCGGTTTGGGTCCGGAACCGATACTCTGGTTACATAATATCGGTATTTCCTGTATGCAATTAGGGGGGGATCTTTGGATCGGCATAGCCATCGCCTTGTTTCCGATTGCTATTTCCACCAGTTTTTGTTCCGGGTTTCAACCGCTGGCCGGGTCTGTAAAAATGGTGGTTGAGTGGATACAACCCATCATTTTGGCGGCAGGCGCCGGTTTCTTTGTGGTCGGTGTCAGCTTAGGCATTTACATGCCGCTGTACCCTTATATGGTGTTCACTTTCGGGGTGATTGGTTGGATTATTGCAGTGATTGAAGGCATGGTGGCTGCGCCCTTAGTAGCCATGGGTGTAACCCATCCGGACGGCCACGATTTTTTGGGTAGGGCCAGTCA
Source organism: uncultured Pseudomonadota bacterium (assembly GCA_963795715.1). Taxonomy (GTDB): domain Bacteria; phylum Pseudomonadota; class Gammaproteobacteria; order Coxiellales; family Coxiellaceae; genus JAFEDN01. Next base: position 134,817 of record CAWCIY010000003.1, on the reverse strand, counting down.
ATCGGTGATGTTGTTAGTATCACTATTTTTACGTCCGTCACTCATGCTGATCGGTTTATTTGCGGCCATGATACTCTGCCAGGTGTCGCTCAGCATGATATTATATACCTTCTCGGGCTTTGCTACTGACATTTTCTATAATGTATCGCCCGTTTCTGGTCCTCCCACAGGAGATGTCTTGTTGCAAGGTGTAGGAGCTGTAATGGGGCATACTTTTGCCGGGGGCACACCTTATCTAAGTATAATGACGCTTATTATCCCATTGTTTGTATTCCCGATGTTTTTGGGCATATTTACCATGTTGGTTTATTTAGCGACCACCACGTGTTTCTCTTTACCATCGCATTTAATAAAATACGTCGGGAACTGGCTCGGTGCACCTCAAGTTCACGACGATGTCACCAGTGCGGCAGACCATATGAAGCAAGGCCTTACGGCAGCGGCTAGCAAATTGAGCGATGCGGCTGGGCACACCAAATGGACTCCTCCTAAGAAGGATAAAACAGGTCTGCAAGGAGATAACGCCCCAGCTAAACCCTCTCCTACTAGTCCTGCCAAAACTAATTAATCTGTGGGCTGATAAAACCAGCCCACAGCCCCTGCCAGTCCAATAAGTATCAGCGGCAGGGCGGCGGCAAAAGCGAGGAAGTGCATGATAGCCATTCCTCCAGGCAGATAGATAAACAATACTGCCACCGCGAACTGGGAAGTTTTGATTACAGTCGTTTGGTAGGAGCGGAATTTATAATGATCTTGCCTTGGCAAATAACTCAAAATAAAGCTAGGAACCGCTTTTTTTTGCAGGGTTAACCCTAAAACTCCAAGTAAACCAGCCCCGGCGATAACGGAAGCGATCTGTGGTGACAAATCCCAGGAATATTGACGGGTCAGCCAAGTAGCGATGCTTATGAATAAAGGAAAAGCCAATAGGACCAAGATAAACCATCGTAGCCGATAGCCGCGAGAAATTCGAACAGAGCTAATGGCTAAAATAGGACTCCATAAAAGCCACCAGCTATTAGCAAAAATAAGCCACAGTTGATTCCACGGTTGAGTAAGCCAGTGTTTTAACAATGAGGGTGGTGATATAGGGATATTAGTCCAAGGTTCTAAAAATCCATTGATTAACCAAATAGCCACTGCAAAACAAATTAACCAAAAAAACAATCCGGGGATTAAGGGAATTTCTTTGCCAAATGTTCTTTTTACATTCCTTCGATAGAGTTTAGTGAAACTAATTCCTATTAATATGATGCTGACTAGGATAGGAGTCAGACGAAAATCGGTTATAATGGGGAAAATTGCAGCGGAACTAACCCATAACAAGGCTATTAAACACAAAGTACCCGCATAGGCTAGGGCGGTTGCTAATCGGGCGATAAAATTGATTACTACATCCACTGCTTCCCGCTTGCGGAAGTTAGATACGGTAGCAGCAAAATAAGCATCCATACGACGGTTGTAGCTATAAAACCCGAAAATAATTCCTAGTAATGCCACAAACGCCCAGGGGAATAGTCCTTCGTTCGTTCCTAATTGAAGCATGGTTTTTTGAAAAATAGCAGGTTGATGAGAAGTTAATATGGGTAGGCTCTGCGCGCAGACGACACTGATTCCCCAAAAAACTGCGATATAACAGACTTGTAAAAATATTACTTGTAGCAGCCAAGCCCAAGGCCGGTACCGCGGTGGTTCCTCTGCTTGCCCCAACCGAATCTTACCCCACGGGCCGCAGGCAATGACCAAGACTATTACTAAAATCAACCAATGTATTTTGAATATTTGCCCTGCCCATGGAAAATAGAGAATGATCGCGGCGACTAGTAAAGCGATCAAAATTCCCAGAGGTATCCAACTCCAGTAAGATTTCAAGATTTTCATAAATACTTCCTATTCCGTGGTTAAATGTCTTCTACCCAAAGAAGCAAAGATTTTAAATCGGTTGTTTTTAAGGCATTTACGAAGGCTTGGTCTGCAGTGATGAATGAACAATTTTCAATGTACGCCAGTGCCAGATATAAACTATCGTAGAAACTGCGTTGATACTTTGTGGCAATATCCCAAGCGATTTCTAATAAAAACTGATTGTCCTTGATGTCTAAGGGTAGTCTTTTGAAATCATTTAAAATTCCTTGTGCTACCGTCGGGGTCAATTCTTTTAATCGTAGTTTTTTCCACAGAATATTGCAGATTTCGGCGTAAATAAGGTTTGGTGCTAAAAATTTAATTGGATTATCCAGAAGCAGAATCGCTTTTTCGCTATGAATTTCGGGTATAAACCATTTAATGGCTACGCTTGCGTCAACTACTAGTTTTTTCAACGATTTCTATCCTCTCGTAGCAAATCGGCGCTATCGGTGAAAGAATTTGATTTTAAACGCTTTTGCCACCCTTGACTGACTTCTTTCATCTCTTCGATAGTCATGGTCGAGACAGCGGCTTCGACGATATATTTCAGTTCGCCTTGTAGAGATCTGTGATGCTGTTTGGCTCTGCGCTTTAAGTGTTTAATAATTTCCGGCTTCATATCGCGTATTAACAATTGTGCCATAAAATCTCCGGGGTTTGCTATCATAATGATAGCACAGCATTAGAAAAAAACAAAGCGCGAACTTGCTTCGCGCGGAGCGAAATCTAAAAGAGAATTATTACTCGAGATTTTTAGCTTGTGCGGAAAGCACTTTGTAGAGACGTTCGGTGATTAATCCGTCACGGAATTTTTGTTCCACATCCACTTGCAGCGGCTGGCCTTCGGCTTCCACTAATTGACGAGTGACGGCGGTTACTTTTTCTGGATCACAGTCCAGCAGTTTATCGCGCACTTTTTCGTTAAATACTAAATATTCTCTCAGCGCAACACGTTTGCCGTCTACTGATGGCACTAGACGTTGGCAGATGATTAAACGAGCAGTTTCGATAATGTCTATAGTGCGGCCGGTACGTTCTTCATGCGGGAAACTACCGACTAGACGGCGAATGGTTTCTGCAACTCCATTACTGTGCAAAGTAGTATATACCGGATGTCCGGTTAAAGCGGCTTCCAAAACCGCACTGATGGTTTCCGGATCGCGCGCTTCACCCACTAAAATAAGTCTGGGTTTACGGCGCAAAGCATTGCGCACGCCTGCAGCGAAACTAGGTAAATGCCGGGGAATTTCTGCTTGGCTGACCACAGCAGTGGGTTTATGCACACTGTCATAAACGAATTCGATGGGCGCTTCATAAGTCAGAATTTTACGATGACTTTCTGGATCTTCCGCCAATTGTTTAATAATAGCGGCCAGCAGCGTACTTTTACCTGAGCCTGTAGCTCCTGTTACATAGATCACGCCTTCTTGAGGTGATATAGCGTCTAAAATGGCTTGTGGTAATTGCAAAGCCGCTAATGAGGGTGGGGTCGCAGGGATGGTTCGAATGGTGATTTGAATGCCTTCATGACCATCGACATGGCATCCTGTGCCGTTAACGCGGTGCCTGAACCGTTGCTGGCGATTGGGCCTCACTTCGTAATGCGTATCTAAATCTTCACCCCGCATAATCTGGGTAGTACCGTTAGGGCCGTAGATGGCATTGAGCAAGTCACCGACTTCTGCATTGGATAATTTACGATGAGTGATTTTATATAATCGTCCGAAAATTTCCGCAATAATCGGTTCATTGGTTTGAATGGTAATATCCGAGGCGCCGATTTGATGGCCAAACACTAATAAATCATCAATGTGTTTAGGCTCAAATCGACTCGGCTCATTTGGATAAAGATAACTCATAGTCATTAATTCCCATTAAATTTTAATTTAAAACACCTATCCTGATGGGGGTCGAAGGGGGAGAAGAGCGGAGCGATCTCCCCCTTCATTCCTGAGTTCAGGCTTTGCCTGAGCTCAGGATCAAAATCAGGAGTAATTTCCGCAAAAGCGGAAATTACGGCTTAAAATCCTGCTGCGGATTGGTGATAATCGGCTGCCACTTCGAGCTATCTGTTTGCAACTGAGAATGAGCAGTGATTCTTAACACCCGGTCATCAATATGCATTTCGTTTTCGTCACCGGTAACGCCTAAATCGGCTTTGGCCACGAAGGGGGCGCTGACCATGTCTTGAGCCAGCATCTTCCGGTATAATACCATACCGTTATAATCGCGCCGCAAGCGGTTTAAATTGGATGCAAAAATCGCATTCGCTTGTTGAATGCCGTTCTTCCAACCGTCCCGAATAAACCGGTTCCATACTTCCGCTTCCGCTTTATTTTTGGGTAGTAAGCTGCGATCTGGAATGGGTGGTTTGGGATAGCTCATCCATAAATATTCACGCCAAGAAGGAGCGGTAGTCACAAAACGCGCCTGGCTGATAATTTTATAAGTTTTAGCTGATAAACGGATCGAATCATGGCTCGCTAAATTTAAACTGTTGTCAGATTCTACTAAAACAGGCGGTAAAACATTATCTTTCAACAACAATTGATTAAAGTCGAATACTTGATTTAATTCACCGGTATTTTTACTTAAAGTCATATTTATTTGTTCGCTTCGCCATGCCAGCGCTCCAGTTGCGCCTAAAGATAAAGCAGTTTCATATAGCGCCTGCCAGCGCACTGGGTTAATTTGACTGTTGCTGGTGGGAAATTCACCTACTTTAACATAGCCAATGTCAGCATCGGAAATTTCTACGGTCTCTGTTTGATACAGTGGCCTGGCGTCATCATTATTCACGGCAGGTTTAACTGCAGCAGTTGTATTTTGTTGTGGGGTTTGCGCTGCGCAACCTGTCAACATTAACAACGCAATGACGCTGGTAGTTATAGCGCTTTTGGACCGATGAATTACCATTACTTGTTACCTCTATTTTCTTCTATGCTTTTAAGCGCGGAAATACTGTAATTCTATAATTTTCTTAGCTGGATAAACTTTAATACTGGCTTTATTTTGAACCTGGTAGGTTACATTACGTAATATATCAGCCATCACTTGATTGTTCACGGAAATAGAAACAATCACGGGGATAGCAGGAGCATTACCTAATACTTGCACTTTATAACCACTGGCTTTGCCAATTTGTTCGAGCAAAGGCAATACTGGGCCGTACCAATCTAAAGACGCTGTTTGGGTCATGCCGGTAGTTCTGGCGTCAATATCAGGCACGTTTGCTTGTGGCGTAGCGGCCATCTGCATCGCTGATAATTGTTGTAGAGATTTACCCACGGAAGTGGCTGCTTCTGCCAGTTGCACTTGCGCATCTTGATTATTCAATTCTGCAGGCGCCTTATTAGTTGCCACGTAGTGCAAATTAACCTCATTTTTAACTGTGCTCTCACAACCCGCCAGGGCAAGAGTGGCAGCAGCGGAAGCGATAATGATAAATAAGTTCTTGATTTTCATAGTCTTACCGTGTTAATATTAAAATTGTTAGGTTTTCTTAGCGACTTCTGTTTACGTTATGTACAGACATTGTACCGGGTTAACCTTAAGAGAACATTAAGAAAATAGTGTACACTAGATTGGTGCTAAAATGAAACCGCCTATCGATGCGCATTGGAGAGATTCCGCCCGTCCCATTAAGTTTTTTATTTGGGACGGGCAATTGGCTTTTCCCTTTGTGCTTTTTTTGTTACATATTCGTATCTGGACTTTTGTGGTAGCCTTTATCACAATGGTCTTTTTTAGTATTTTAAACCGCTACGGTTTTACGCCCATGGTGTTTTTACGTTGGTTAAGGACAACGATTGCCGGCAAGCGTAAAATAGCCATACCTTGGTGGATGGAGTAGAATGTGGATTTAAGTAAGAAATTGGTTGCTATCGCCAAATCCCTACACTTTAACTTTACTTTTAAAGACCGTCCGATCTCTTTAGATGACGTTTTTGCGGCCAATGGATTACTACCAGGTTTAACTAAAAGAGCCAACCAGCTGTCTTCTTTGTGTCTTGGATACGGTTTAGGAGCTACTTTTGAGGAAACGGAAGGAGCCTTATTAGGCAATAAGGTGATTTTCGACGAGTTTACTCCCGACGTGCTTCGACTATTGTGTATTATCGATGTAGTGAATGAATTGGTTAAAAACAGTTCGAACCGGGAATTGGTATCTTTAGACGAACTCAGTTACGATTAGCGCGAAAAGCACAACAGGAAGTTGTTTATTGACATACCTTTATCAAAAATCAAAATTTTCATTACTGTTACTATTGGCATGTTTTTTCTTTGTAAAGACAGCTTTTGCCGATGACCCTACCCAATGGATGCGTGAATGGACCAGAATAGATGTCACGGGTCCCTGGAGTTCGGAATACAAGTCATTGAGATATGAAGTGTTTTTTGAAAACCGTAACCAAGAAACCCGATTAGACTTTTCTAATGGCTATCGATTTACCCCCTTCGTAAGCCTGTGGGGTGGTTTTACTTGGATTTCTCCCAACGATGGAACCGCCCAGATTTATCGGCCTTGGCAGCAGCTGACTTGGGCTCTCTTAGAAAAAAATCCCATTATGCTTTTTCAAACCCGAACTCGTTTAGAAGAACTGAAAAAAGAAGGACAGCCAGAATGGTCCTTAAAAGTTCGTGAGCGTTGGCGCGTAGCATTTCCTGATCGAATTGCACACTTCACCCCTGTTATATACGACGAGGTATTTTTTAACGCCAATCAGCCCAGTTGGGTAACCAGCGGGATAGTGGACCAAAACCGCGCGTTCATCGGTTTCGACACCCCTCCGTGGAAAAAAACCTTTGTTGAAATAGGATATCTTAATCAATACCTATTTACTGAGCCGGTAAATCGTATGGCTCATGTGATTTTAGTGTATTTTATGATCGAGTTGGGATAAGGTCCCTAAATTTCCCCTTTTGACTTGAAACATCCTGTTCCTCGGGGCTTTGCCCCACGCCTACGCGCGTTCCTGCCGATTTGTCGAAGGGAAGTGCTAATCCAGACCCCTCCCAAGAGCGAACCTCAGGGGCTTGTACAGATTTAATGATTTCTTAAGGTTATTCAGTTACAATAACACTTCATTGGGTACGATTTGTACGCAAAAAAATATTAAGTTAACTTAAATCAAAGGAAACATTATGAGCATTGAAAACAATTCAGCTCCCGGCGGCATGTTTGATACAGGTCTCCACCAAAAAAATCTCCAGATGGCCCATAGTTTTTTAGAGGGCATGGTCGAGCTTAGTAATATAACCCGAGAGGTATTCGCCAACATCAGAGGCGAACCTTTGACCCCAATATTAGGTAATCAATGAACCAGTTTAAAAATGAACTAGCAGAATATCAAACGCGAAAGCACTTGTTAAACCGTTTTCAAGCGGAGAAGCAACGGATCATTACGGTCATTGAGAAATTCTATTCTCAACAGGCTCGTAATGAGGCCAATGCCATTCAGACTTTAGAAGAGATGATTGTGGCTTTCGATCGAGTACTGACTGCAGGCGATTGGAATGGTTCATTGTTTTTACGGAACACCGTGAAACCTTTACAAAACATGCGTGCTGAGGCACAGCATTTGCATGAGCAACTTTCCGGAAAGGTTAAGACAGAGATTTTTGTCCCAGCAACCTTAGCACCGGATATGATGAAAGTTTATATTTCTATTTTTCAACATAAAGCGCACAGCGTCAAGGATTGGGAGCCGCAGCTGCGTTCTTTGTCCCAATATATTTTAGGGCGGCCCATTTACCAGGAAGAAACAGCAGCGCGACAGGCCATTAGAGTGAAACCGGTGCAAACTGCAGACGCTTATGTCTGTGTAGCGGTGCCTAAAATAGCCATTCAAACCGGAGATTTTTACCCTTTGCAAATGGATAAGCAAGGAAACGCTTTATTGCAACTGGTTCCAGGAGCGGTTCGAAGCGAAAACATTTTGGAGTTTGTATATCAGGATAAACGTTATTTTTATAAAGACGGCAAATTAATTGAACTAAACGAGGTGTTAAAGTGAAAGGCGGCGGCGGCGGTCAACAACCAGGAGATCAAATATCCAGTTTTTTCTGGGTTATTTGTATATTCGCTGGCGTTATTCTTGTCACTTGGTGGTTAAAGCGAGAGTGGATTGTATATCCTATATTCCATTTTCGTATTTACGAATCCTACCTATTAGAATTCGTCGCTATCGCTTGGAATAATTTCACCCACCTGCTTCCTTGGTTGCATTTACCTAATTTAAATGCCAAGGAAATGTCGGCGATGCGTGAATATATGTTGACTACACCCGTAGAATACGTTTATTTCCCGGCATTTGCTCAAATTAACTTTGCGATGGGCCAATGGACTCGTTTCCCTGCAATGCTTATTCTAGGTGTGTCAGCGCTATTTATTTATTTTCGGCATACCGGCCGTTTATTTCAAAAAGAATACAGCATGGATCAGTTAAGAAAACAAGAAAGCCAAAACTGGCCGCAAATTACGCCGGTAATCTCTTTGGATTTATTAAAAGAAGATATAGAAGAAGGTCCCTGGGCGATGGCCAAAGTACCTCTGAGTTTTTGCAAAGAGCACGACATGCTTTATGTGGGTGATGGCGAAGATAACAAATTAGTTTGGAAATTAAAGCCTGAACCTGCTTACCGTGTGTTTGCTCTACAGGTAGGAGCGCCATGGCGTGGAGCCCAAGCTTTACCTATCCATCTTAAAGCGTTAATGGTGATCTTCCTGGGACGGGCATTGCGTCAGCGTGAAATCGCCAACCGATTTTTAAAGCAAATTGCTGCTTCCGCCGGTCATGGTAAGCTGGATTTCAGCGGTGTGGAAGAACAGTTAGAAAAATATCTCGATTGCAAGCCGCTTAAATGGCTAGAAAAACGGCATGCTTATGCCGGCAGTTTAATGGCCTCTTTATTAGAAATAGCCCGTGTGGACGGAGTGTTGGCTTCAGCGGAATTTTTATGGCTTAAACCAGTAGATCGGAAAATGTGGTACATGTTCAACAGTGTGGGCAGACAGACCGCAGTAGCGGAAGTCGCTGGACTCTTCGCTCATTGGCAAGCTGAAAAGAAACTAAATCAGCCCTTAAAAAACCCTATGGTCAAGGAGGCAGTTCGCGGCTTAGATGAGGAAGTACAAAAAATTCTCTACATTTCTGAGAGTGACAAATGGCAATAAAACGTAATCAACGTGGCTTAGACGCAAGCCAAGAACAAAATTATAAAAGTATTATTCGGGATACACGCCCGATCAGCAAGCGTGTTACTGATTTTTGGTTAACTCCCAAAGGCGCTGCTATGAGCTTAATGATGGCGGCAGTGATACTTTATTTTATTAGTTACCTCAGTGAAGCGCTTTTACTTTGTGGCATTGGTATTTTCCTTTATTCTTTTTTACAAAAATCCAAATTACCTTTCCGTATGCCATTAGTTTCTAAAGCCAAAGATTATAATGATTTGCATCCTAAGCATGGCACGCCCAATGCTGCGCGAGGCATCTATTTTATGGGCAATGAACTGAATAGCCAATCGGAATTATGGTTCAATAATGAAGACATGCGTACCCACTGCTTAATTTTCGGCTCAACCGGTAGCGGTAAAACGGAAGCACTTATTTCCATCGCTTATAACGCCTTGTTACAAGCCAGTGGTTTTATCTACGTAGATGGTAAAGGTGATAACTCTTTATACGCTAAAATATTTTCTATGGTGCGTTCGATGGGCCGTGAAGACGATATGCTGCTCATTAACTTTATGACCGGCGCTCGGGACGTAGTTGGTCCGCAAGAAAAACGCCTATCCAATACCTTAAATCCGTTTGCTACGGGTTCTTCCAGTATGTTATCGCAGCTCATTATCAGTATGATGGAATCCAGCGCCAACAGCTCAGATGGAGACATGTGGAAAGGCCGTGCGATGGGTTTCGTGGAAGCGATTATGAAAGTGCTGGTGGTCATGCGTGACGCCGGACACATTTTACTCGATGCGAACTCTATTCGTAATTACTTTTTGCTTTCTCGGTTGGAAGCCATCGTAATCGATAAACTTTTTATTCGTGATGGTTTAGAAGCAGTGAGCTTAGCGAATCTGCCGTCTTCCATTTTAGAACCGATTAATAACTATTTATATAACCTTCCGGGTTACAATAAAGATAAAAAAGGCCAGCAAGTTTCACAGGTGTTGGAACAGCACGGCTTTATCACCATGCAATTAACCCGTATTTTTACCACCTTGGCAGATACTTACGGCCATATTTTAAGAACTAATTTGGCGGAAGTAGACTTAAAAGACGTGGTGTTGAATCGAAGAATTTTATGCGTGCTATTACCGGCGCTTGAAAAATCTCCTGAAGAATTGTCCAACTTAGGCAAAATTATTATTGCCACTTTGCGCGTGATGATGGCCAGTGGTTTAGGCGACTCCGTTGAGGGTACTTATGCCGATTTGATTACCAGTAAACCCACCACCTCTGAGACGCCTTTTTTATGTATCTTAGACGAATACGGTTATTATGCAGTAAAAGGCTTCGCCGTAGTTCCGGCGCAAGCGCGTTCGTTAGGATTCTCAGTAGTATTTGCCGGTCAAGACTTACCGGCCTTCCAAAAAGCTTCTAAAGAAGAAGCGGCTTCTATCGGTGCAAACTGCAATATTAAAGTCTGCATGAAATTAGAAGATCCCACTGAAACCTGGGACTTTTTTATGAAATCTGCGGGTGAATCTTATGTGACACACGTAGACAGCTTCCAGGTAGATTCCGGCAACGTCATGGGTACTTACGCCGATGCGAAAGGTGCAAAATTGGAAAAACGCAATCGTGTCGACTTGCTCGACTTAAAAGAACAGCAACCGGGTGAAGCTCATTTCCTATTTAAATCCAAAATCGTGCGTGGAAGATTCTTTTATGCTGCTCCGCCACCAGTCAAACGCATGCGCTTAACCCATTTCTTAAAAGTGGGCGCTCCCGATGATAACGATGTTAAAAAATTACGTAAGAGCTTCGATCATTTTAATAAACTGGTGGGCGAAGGGACTATTATTTTTAAACCGGAAATAGCACCCGAACAGGAAATTGATAATGTCACCCGGTTATTACAACGTCACCAAGAACTGCCTCTCATTGAACGTTCTGTGACGGCATTGAAGAAATTGCGTCAAGGTTTTGCCACAGAAATGCCAGGTTTTGATCCATTTGTGGATCAAGTAGTTGAACTCAACAATGAAGAACTCAATATCTTCGTGCCGATGCGTACCAACGAGCATTTACGTAAATATCTATTAGATAAGGCAGAAAATTTCAAACAATCGATCTTGCCTCGTGGCAGTACTCGCGATCAAATAGAATATTTACAGCGTTTATGCGGTAAAAACAGCCAGCAATCTAACATCATCGCCACGGAATTAGTGCGTGACATGGAACAAGGTACTCATTATCCTCCTGTCAACAAAGGCAATTTGAGCAGTAGCGAATTAGTCAGCTTAACCCATCAGCTCATTGATGCGATCACCATCAAGAAACAAGAAGCGGCGAACGCTAAGAAATAGGTTCGTTCGCTCTTGTCATAAAAATGTCATAAAAACATCTTATCATGCGCCACATGATAACTACTGTGACTGATAACACGAAGGCTAAAAGCTCAGCATTAGTAGCTGCAGACACTAAAACTGCATCTCCCGAGTTGACAGTTTCGCAAAGCGACTGGATGGGCACTGTCGCTGGCATTGAAAATAATTTATATACTGAAGATAGTTTAACCGGAATTACTGTTGACACCTTACAGCCCATGGCGCCTGAACTGTCAGAAGCAGATCCAAGTTTGATGCACCTCATCTTCTTCGGCCTCACTCTTTTCTCACAGTGTGGTCCTGATGAATTATCAAAACGTATTAAAGGTTGGGTAAACACCCTCAGCGAATTAAAAAACCTGGAAAAAGAGGGGTTTTTAACTTATGATCTCGCCAATTATGCCCACACCGATCATAGCTCTTTAGCGCCTGGTCTGGCGGGAGTTGTTGTAGGCATGGGGATGGCGGTGGTTGGTTACCATTTTTTCCATTGGATCAGGAATCGGCATAAAGATTTAGCCGAACAAATTGCTTCAAATAAACAGTTTGCGGAACGGATAAATGTACAACGAGCACTGATAGAAAATATTCCTATTAATCCCAACGATGCTGCGCCAGTCTTATATGAACAATGGAAAAAGTTCGAGCAATTTTCTTTTGAGCAACTGATTTGGTTAGAAGAGTTTGAAAAAGCATTACAAAATCCCGAGCATTCCTTAGACGAAGGCCGCATGCTCAGTCATTTTCGGGGGTTAAAAACAGCTGCGGTGGTTAAAAGTAGCCTAGACAGTTTATATACTGGTACGGTATTTTGGGCTGATGCTTCTTTAGCAACCGACACGCTCCATGGTTTTGGTCTTCCTGATCACGGGATATTAGATGCTTCAGGACTCATCATAGGAGGCGCGACTGCAGGGGCGACCGCACTTTATACCGGCGTTAAAGTTCGTCAACAAGAAGAGTGGAAGCAAGATTCTTTAAGATATACGCAATTGGGACTGCAGCTCGCAGTCACTGAATTTAAACTCAGCTTAAATAAAAAGCGGGAAGAATTTCTTACCGCTTTAAAAACGAGTTTAGAATCTCCGAATAATGCTCCTTTTAGAGCGCATCTAGTGACTAAACTAGATGAGGAATTAGCGGCTACAACGAAACCAAAAACAAAATCCTCACCTGCTAGAACTCTGCACGCGAATCCTCAACCTTTATATGATGAAAGCAGTGAAGAAACTGATGAACTTGAATCTGAGGATGACGGCTGGAGAGCATTAGAAAATGGAAAAGACGGCATAGAATTAATTGACATCAAAAAAGTATCAACATCTACTGCTCATAGAACATCACAAATCCAGACTTCTGCAGCGACAAGCTCTCAAGAAATAGAAATGACTGACTTCTCACAAATAGCTGACGAAGATACTGAAAAAACAACAACTGAACCAGATGATACAGCCGACGAATTACTGGTTGATGGCTGGAGATTTTATAAAAATGGCAAGGATGGCGTAGAATTAACTGATTTCAATCCATCCAAGCCAGCATATCGTCACTCCGATTTGCCTTTAAGTTCATGTCTTCCGGAATTTAGAACAAAACGAGCCGAATTGATTACTCAGCAAGAAACAGTTAAAGAAGATCTCGAGAACCGGCGGGCAGTATTAAAAGCTGAACAATTACAAATCGTCAAGAAGCATGAAGATTTTGATTTTAAAAAATCCGATAAAGCGGTAAATAATGTTAGAACTATCACTAAAACCGCGCAATTAGCCTTAGAAGCCAAAGTGATTCTGGGCACGGTCTTTAAAACTGCCGTAGGTCATGGCTGTATATTCGGCGCCGGGCTTTTCGGAGGGGCTGGTTGCGGACTGGGTGCTGTCTTTGGTGGTGTGGGTGCTATTCCAGCCGGCTTGCTTAGTGGATTGGTTGGGGGAGCCATCGGAGCGGCAGTTGGGGCGGTCATCGGTTTAATCTACGCAGCTATTAAAATTTCTTTCTTAGCAGTCAGTATTTATTGCAACGCTAAAGCGTTGACTGAGAACGCCGCTAAAAAAACTGAAAGTGAATATAAACAATATAAATCTTTCGAATCTCCCCAAAAAGCTGTTGACCCCCCCAAATCCATTGCCAAGAGTTTAAGTACTTTAGGAATACATTCCAGCAAACCTGCTTCGCCGTTCATCCCTTCACCGACTCCAGCCAAAGCCTTTGCAATTTAGCAGCTACTCCCAAGTTACTAGCTCATACGCTTCGCCAGCAGTATGTATTGCCGTTAAATTATTTTGTTCATCTTCGTTGATTAAATTGACCAGCATCTTATCGCCTTAGGGAAATGATCCGCCTGATCTAATTCAATAATATCAAAATCATTTTATGCCGTCACAGAAGCTATTATCCAAAGAAAAGATCAATTCAAAATATCGGCGCAAGTATGAGAAGGCTAAAACTCCTTACCAAAGGCTACTGGAATCACCCGACATTGATCAGGAAGTTAAAATGCAGAAAGTTCTGCTACATCAAGCGTTGAATCCATTCGAATTAAAAAAATCAATAGAGAAGAAAATAAGAAATATTTTTAAATATGTCAGGACCAACAAAAATCCAAGAAAGAAGCTATAAATTGTAAATTTTGATAGCATGAGGAATCTGTGGACGACTCTTCGAGCTGTGTGGATAAGGTTGTGGGCGAAGCGTGTAAAACATCCCTGTTTTACACCCTATCGCCCACAACCTTATCCACACTTCTATTCAAGGTTACTTTTATGGACCCAAAAAATTATTTTAATCAGCCTCAGAGTACTCAACAACGTCATTACGAAGCGTTGCGCGCTTTTTACTATAAAAACGAAAAATCAGATGACATCGCAAAAAATTTCGGGTTTACCCCACATTCCTGCGATCTTTTTTGAAGTTTTACAATTAAGTTATCAATAAAAATCAGCAGGTTAATAAATTTCACCACGTCATTGCGAGCACCCCACCCCCAAAGAAGATGGGGAAATATTAGAAAAGACGCGCTCTACTCCTCCCTCTCCCCCGTACTCGGGGGAGAGGGTCGGGGTGAGGGGGCTCAAAAATTTAACAAATGCCCTCACCCTAACCCTCTCCCGGGTACGGGAGAGGGGAACAAGAGCGTCATTGGAAGCGTTAGCGAAGCAATGACTAATAAAGTGGCTAGTATGATTTATTTAATCAGAAAAAATCTAAAAGATCGCAGGAATGTAGGGTTTACTGCTGCCTATTTCAAAAAATTACGCGCCCTGTTCAGATCTCAACTGAAACAAGGGATTGATCCAGTTTTTGTTAATAAGAAAACCGGGCCTAAACATCGACATACTCATCAATCCATCATTGAAAAAATTTTTGCCTGGCGCAAACAAAATTATTCCATTGCCGATATTAAAGGATACTATTGATAAGATATTGAAGACAGAAGGTTTTGCCCCGTTAATTAAACGAACCCAGCAAGAACGTTTAACTGTACACACCCCTCAAACTATGCAAGCTCACAAAAGCTTTGCACTATTAATAGAAAATGAAATTTTCACTACTGAACCCAATGTGGGCCCCTTAATTTTCTTGCCTTTGTTAGCAGAGTTAGACATCATTAATAAAATTAAAGAGTGTGGTTTTCCTTCTACCAAAAATATTAGTGATGTTCAGTATATCTTATCTTTTTTAGCTCTTAAATTAATGGGAGGAACTCGATGGTCACACGATACCTTATGGAATTTTGATCGAGCATTGGGGTTTTTTGCTGGGTTGAATGTGTTGCCTAAATCAACCGCATTATCTAGCTATGTGACTATTGGTTATGAAGGATGGACAGTGAGTTAAGGTTGACTTACTAAAATTTAATTGGAGTTTTCAAATTCCAAAATTAAATTGTTAATTTTATCTGCTGTCGTACTAGTTCTATATCTTTTGAAAAATAAACAAGTTGGCTTCATTTGTTCTTTTAAATCTTTTAAACTATATAAAAAAAGAAATCCGGGGAGATCAACGAAAGGACTATGATAGGGATTAGGAGTTTTAAATTTTTCTAAAGTTGCAATACGATCATTGGCTATAGGGGATGCGCCTTTATATTTTGTATTTAAACGAGTAATTTCCTGGTCAATTAAACTTTTTACGGAAGATTTCAATTGCCGGTTTCTGTCAAATCCTTTTAATTTATCGGCACTTAGATGATATTTAGTAACAATGCAACGTGAAGGCTTAGAGTCACTCCCGGATCCGAATTGAGTCCATAAATTTTCATTTGTGCTAATTTCATTTATGTCATCAAAAAAATTTTTTATTTCAGATAAATTAAGATCTTTTCCTCGATATTTATTGAAAATTTCTTTTTTAGTAAACGGTGTGTCTGGCCATTCATCTACACCCTCCCATTGACCCAAGGTAAATTCATTTACCCATGATTTGTGTATACGAAACAAAAATTGTGTTCCATTCCATTTTTTTTGAATTATAAAGGTATGTGATGGTTTAGAATTTTGAAAGTAAAAAAAAGTATGTTCATTTTTACTTTTCGTTTCATGAAAAAGCTCTGTAATAATATTAGGTAGAGTTTCTTTACAAGTAGAGTTTTTAAATTCTTCTTTTGCTGAAATTTTATTGGAAAATAAAAAATCTCTTATCGTTTCGGCACTATTATGGCAACTGGTATTTTTCCTAAAACCCATGCAGTCTTCATGAGACAATAGTCGATCAAATTTTAGAAAACCAGTTTTTTCATCTAAAAATGTGCTTTTCATATATATTACCAATAAAAAATAAATATAGTATTTTATATGCAAATTGTTAAGAAAATATTAAGTTAAAATTTGATGTTTTTGAAATTACTCTTTAAAAACTAACAGGATTACCCTAATTATTGGAATGAAAATCCATGATGATTAAAGTACGAAATGTTAACTTGCAAGAGTTGGCATTGGGTCTAGGAGGGAAAGCGCAAATTAGTTCACGCTATAAACGACTTTACCGTTTTCTGCGGCATTTCAAAATAGATTTATTTATCATTAGTCACTGGTTATTTAAATTATTCTTTTCATCCGGGCAGTCTGTCTATATTGCCAGTGCCGAAGAACAAATTGATTTTATCAGAAGCTTTTTATTGGGTTTTGGAGAGATCAGAATAGCAGGATTATTAGCCGATCGAGAATTTTGCTAATGGTGATTTTTTTGCCTGGTTAAAGGATAAACATATCCCCTTTTATATTCGCATAAAAGAAGGCGTTGTAATTCGAATGAAAGGCAAACGGTTATATAGAGTGGAAAGATTATTTCGTGGCTTAGATCCCCTTAAACACCATGTTGCACCAATGCAAATAGAAATTTTTGGAGTCAATGTTTATCTATGAGGATATCTCGAGAGAGAATGCTCATGCTTAAAAAAAGTGTCCAGTACAAAGGTGGCAAATCCAGGGTAAACGCATCTAAATTTTAAGAATATCAATAAGATATTCAGGTTTAGCCCATAGGGTCAGCTGTTTACGGCGGATACTGCCTTTGATGTTGGTTGCGCGCTTAAGCAATCCTAAGGATGTTTTTCTTAACCAACTCATATTAAGAGCACTGTTTTCATCACGGATTCGAGATCGATCTTCACCATAAGCCACATCTAATGTCCAGTGAAGATTATTTTCGACCTGCCAGTGTTGTCGTATGGAGTTTAAAATTTTCTGAGGCTGATCTGGGGGTAATGAACTGATGTAATAGCGATTTCAATGGTTTTTTCAGTTGGGGTTTCTCTTTCACTGATCACTAAAACGAGGCTTTTTAATCCTTTCCAATTCAGTTTCATGAGCATTAAATACATGAGCGGCAATACCATGCAGCGGCGGGATTCTATCCGGCCATGATCATTATTGACTTCATCTTGCGCAGTATAATAAACCATAGACTGATACTGCGTTTTTTCTGCTGCTTGAAAAGTGGTATTCATACTGTCATGTAAATTACCTTGATTGGCTTTGACTCGTAAAATATAGTCTCCTTTTTGCTCGATGACTTGCTCAGCAATGGCTTTTTGACATCCCATAGCATCGAGGGTGACAATCGCTCCTTGGATACATAAATTTTTAAGAATATCGGGGATGACGGTAATTTCATTGGTTTTACCATCGACGATCATTTGTCCTAAACTGATTCCATTGGCACAGGACCAAGCATTCACAATATGTAAGGCTTTTAAACCTTTTCCAACTCTTTGAGAGGCTCGGATAGATTTACCATCAATGGCAATCACGTTTTCTGGAAATAAATGAATAATTGCTTTTAACCAAGCAAAAAAACTCTCTTGAAAAGCTTGGGCAGGAATAGCTGAAAAAACTCGAGAAAAAGTGTCATGGCATGGAATGCCTTTGGCTAATGTAAAATAATTTTTTAACCAATTTTGGTGATGGCGGCAAAAATCTTCAATTTCTGTATAGCATTGCGCTCCTGCTAATACCGCAAATAACGCCAGGTCTATAATATCTAAAAATAAATGTTTTTTAGTTCGTTCTACTCTTGGATCCTTTAAATTTGAAAATATTTCAACAAATACCCCTGATAACATCACTTTGACTCCTTATTACTTTGAATGTACAAAATGATGATAATTTACACCTATCTATTCCCATTCACCATAATATCCTCTTGATTTCAATACAATTTAGATGCGTTTACCCTGGTGGCAAATCTCTGTACTGGACAATTTTTAAAAGGAGGGGTTATAAAGCAGAAAAGAATTGTTGAATAAGCCGCTGATTTGAAACAGAATATGCCTAGATTGAATTAAGTAAAGGACATATAAATGGAACAAATCAGCGAGTTGATGATTATACTGGGTCAATTATTAAATTGGAATAAATGGAGGCGTGATTGTTTAAGTAAAGCAATTCTTTCTCTGATAAAAGTACGAAATGTTAACTTACAAGAGTTGGCAATAGGTTTAGGGGGAAAAGCACAAATTGATTCTCGCTATAAACGCCTCTATCGTTTTCTGAGATTTTTTGAAATAGATTTATTCGCCATAGCCCGTTGGTTATTTAAGTTATTTTTTTCACCCGGGCAATCTATCTATATTGCCATTGACAGAACCAACTGGTATTGGGGCAAAAAAAATATCAATGTTTTTATGCTCTCAATCTGCTACGAAGGAATGGCTATTCCACTTTATTGGAAGGTTTTGGATAAAGACGGTTCCACTAATGCTCAAGAACAAATTGATTTCATCAATCGCTTTTTATTGGGTTTTGGAGAAATAAAAATTGCAGGATTATTAGCAGATCGAGAATTTGCTAATGGTCATTTTTTTAGTTGGCTAAAAAGCAAAAAAATCCCATTTTATATTCGAATTAAAGAGGATTCAGTGATTCGAATGAAAGGAAAACGTTTGTATAAAGTGAAAAGATTATTTCGTGATGTCAACCCACTTCAACACCGTGTTGCACCGATGCAAATAGAGATTTTTGGAGTCAACGTATATTTATGGGGGTCTCGATCCGAATCAGGTGAGCTGATGGTTGTCGCTACTGATCAATCTCATCAAAATGCCATCGCCATATATCTTCGAAGATGGGAAATCGAGATCTGCCAGTCATACTGCCTCCATAAAAATAAAGTGTTTATTAATGAACCTTTTTCACCCGGGAATGATAAATCCATTGCCTGGGCTTTTCCTTTAATGAAGCGAGCCGCTTAATTTCTTCTTCATTCGCAGTAATTAACCAAATTCCCTGATGGGATACATCCATAGCTCGCCTGACCTTTAACCATCCTTTTTGCATCCAACGATATAAAGTAGGTTCTGGAGTTTTTGTTTTTTGCGATAACTCACGGAAAGTCCATTCATGCAACTTCCGTGCTACTTGCTCTGAGCGGGTTGTTTTCGCACTATTCACGCCGCGGCGGGCAATTAAAGTAGCCACCATACTTGCATTAAAGTGATCCTTTCTTTTAGCAGGACGCCATCCTTCCCGATTGAGTTGCCCGGCAATAACGCTCATATTATACCCCTGTTCATGCAGCACTTTAGCACGCTCCAGTAATTCAGGATAATAACTCAGCTGAGTCAGCTTAGCTACTGGACGGGTTATATTGATTTGCGTTTTATGGCCGCCAGACCACTGTATTTCTACAAATACTTTTTCAGTGTGCCCTTCAATAGCAACGACAACACATTCAATCAGCAAGCGAACAATAGCTTGACGTTCCTGTACTGTGGTCGTCGATGAATGCCATAATGAGGGTAAATCAGCCGCTAATTGTCGTATGGCGTCACGCTCTTCCTGAGATAAAGCAACCGGCTGGGTATTGAGAAACTGAGCATGCTCCTGCTTTAATTTTTCCTCAGCTAATAATGCCTCTTCCCATTTTTTTTCCAGAGTACGTACCACTAAACGATTTTCAGGCTCAGCGGCATTAAACTGCCGGTAGGCACGTTCCACTTCATAGCGGGCTCGTTCTAATTGTTGATGCCAATGAGATAATAAACTCTGGCGTTCTTTTTCCAGGTCTTCTGCCGCGGATAAGCTAATCTCCAGTGCTGAAGGTTGTATCGCTTCCAGCAGTTGTTGCACGATAACTTCATCTAAATGATTTCCCACCAGCGATTGACATAACGGCTCTGCATAATCTGATAACATTCGACCACAAGTGTAACGCAACTTGTTACCATTATTGCTGTAAGTCGTTGACATCCGTAAACCACATCGACCACAAATTAACAAACCTGCTAGTAAGGAAGTCCCTTCTCGAGGTGCGCCTATGCCTAGGGTTGAATTAGCTGCCAGTTGTCTGAGGTTACGTTCATAGGCCTCCCACGTAATGTAAGCCGGTATTTTATCTTTCAGCAAAATTTCCCATTCAGCAGGCTTCGCCACGGTCCGTCCTGTGCTAGGCCTGCCCGGTTTTTTCTTACGTGGATCCGTTGGGCGACGACCATAAACATAGGCCCCTGCATAAATAGGGTTGTGGAGTAAATTAGTGAGTGTGGTGCGATTAGGGCGCCGCCATACTAAATCTCCCTTTTGTAAACCTGACCTCACCCGGTCCGGTAACTGGATGTGATGAGTCACTAAATATTTTAAAACTGCATTCACCGTGCAAAATTGCTCAAATAAATCAAATATTCTTGCAATCACTGATTGAACTTGTTCATCGGGATCTTTGATAATTTCTCCAGAAGGACGTTTGACATATCCTCGTGGTAATTGCATTCCCAGTTCTCCACGTCGCGCTTTGGATTTTTTCCCGGCGACCATGCGTTGTTTTATCACATGTAACTCAGCCTCGGACATCGTCCCTTTCAAACCCAACAAAAGGCGGTCATTATAAACGCTCGGATCATAAATTCCATCGGCATCTCCAATCAATGTCCTAAATAGCGCGCAGACTTCCAGTAGTTGATACCAGTCACGGCAAGAGCGCGCCAAGCGGGACATCTCAATACCTAATACCAAACCCACATGATCAAGACCCACTTCTGCCACTAATCGCTGAAATCCAGGACGGCCTTCTGCATTGGAGCCTGAACGACCTAAATCGTCATCTATCACGATAATTTTATCTTTTGACCAGCCCAGCTGGATAGCTTTTTCCACCAATCCGTATTGTAGTTTTGTCGATTCACCATGACGCTCGACCTGTTGGAGGGTGGATTGCCTGATGTAGATGATCGCTAAACGATCTTGGTGGTGAGTCTGAATTTTTCCAGACTGCCTTAGCTGGGAACTTATTCGGTGTGCTGTGTGTACTGTCATTTTTATCTTCCTCCTTGTGCGTTATCCGATTCATTTTCTTTAGAGCCATTTGTGCCAATAATCCGATTACACGTCGGCGATTGGCCAAAGGAAATTGGTTCCAATGGTTTTTCTCCAACTTGACTACTCCTGTCGTGATATTGTTTTACCCATGTCGCCAACGCTAAGAGCGCCGTTCTCCCGAGCTTGGGTATTTGATCTATTTTTGTCAAGTTGAAATTTATAGATGTTTTATCTATGGGATATCGAAAATCTTTTCCAAAGTCTCAAGGGACGAGGATTTCGTTTCGAGGATACCCATCTTACCAAACCTGAGAGAATAGAAAAACTCATGGTCATTTTAGCTTTAGGTTTTTGCCTGGCTCATAAGACAGGTGAGTGGCGCGCTCAGCAAAGGCCTATTCGCTTTAAAAAGCATCGCGATAGTCATCGTCCTCAATATAGTTTCTTTCGTTATGGCCTTGATTGTATCAGGGACCTTCTGCTTCAACCTACTAAAAAAATACCTATTTTTAGGAAAATCCTTTCACTTTTGACACCTCTTAATCTTGATCACCCCATGGAGCATGTTCATGCTTAGAAAAGCTGTCCAGTACAGAGGTGGCAAATCGATCATTTCAAAATTTTAATACTTCCTTAAGTATTAGCAGCTAAAGTAACGATTAAATTCTTAAAAAAATGGAACTTTCTTACTCGCAGTTGTTCAAAAATTACACTTCGCACTCATTTTTTTAATGCTCCCTTAAGGAAAATCTGGTAAATTAGTCTTTATACAAAATATCTGTACATTACAGAAGGGTAACAGACTAATGAATAAGCTTTTGAAAAACTTAAATTTAATTTTCTTACCAGTGGCCGCAGCCCTGGGTGTGGCGGTGTGCGCCCCAGTTCAGGCAGAAGCGCCCGTGGTTGTCATAGAGCCTATAGCTCCCAAAACCACTGCCCAAAAGCAGAAAGTGTTTGATTACTTATTAGATGAGCAGGGTATTAACACCATAAAGATGGGAGAAACCCGGACCATCATCATCCCCAGTGATCAATTATTTGTGGCGGGCTCTGCAAACTTTAATGCCCAATATGCCTCGAATTTAAAGATTATTGCCCAGCTTATTAACAGCTACGACACCGAAACTGTCTCAATTAACGCTTTTAGTGACCAAGCCGGTGATATTAGCAGAGCGTTGACTGAGAAGCAGGCGCAAAAGGTATTGATTAATTTGAAAAAAAATGGGATCGACACTCGATTAATTTACAGCAAGGGGTATGGCAATAGCTATCCGATAGCGATCGCTGGCAATACCCAACTTAACCGCCGTATTGAAATCAAATTTCAATTTTATCCTGAAAAAAAGGTTTATTAATTATGAAAGCGATGTCTCAAAAGGCCGAACAACAAAAAAACTTTGAATACCGCGATAGTTTTCGCTGGGTATTGACCGGGTTAGTGGTCATGTTGATTGTCTGTGTGGGACTCAGCGCCGCAGTGGGTTATAAGGCGATTTACCCAGGCAAAGTTAAATATTACGCCAGTATGACTACGGGGCAAGTGGTTCCTTTACCGGCCTTGAGTGAACCGGTGGTTACCGATCAATATATTTTACAATGGGCTAGTTTGGCTACCCGCGCTGCTTTGAACTTGGATTTCGTTAACTATGACAAACAATTGAAATCAGCCTCGATTTACTTTACCGATAGCGGCTGGGGCGCTTTTACCAAAGCTTTAGATAAGTCTGGTTTGTTGACGGCGGTGCAAGCTAAGAAATTGATGATGAGTGCAGTGGTTCCCAATGCTCCGATCATTACCTTCACGGGGATAGCGCATGGTCGTTATATGTGGCGTATCTCCATGCCGGTGTTAGTCACTTACGGCAGCGCCAGTGATCAACGGCAGAAAAAAATGACAGCGACTATCGTAGTGTCGCGTGTGCCTGTGCTGGATACCCCAGAAGGCATCCAAATCATTGATTTTGAGGCCAAATAATATGAAAGAAGACGCATTAACCTTAATTTTATTACGTAACTTATTTTACCGCGATGGTTATCGCTGGGCAGTATTGGCTTTGTTTATTGTGATTATTGTTAATTGTGCTTTAGGGGCAATTTTATTTTACCAATTTCAAAATCCGCCTAAACCGCAATATTTTGCCATTACACCGGACGGACGAATCATCAATAACTATGGTTTAGATGACCCAGTGTTTCCCGATGACCACATTTTGCAATGGACCGCGGATGCTGTCAGAGAAACGTTCAGTATGGACTATATGCACTGGCAAACGCAGTTACAAAATTCGTCCAGTAAGTTTACTGGCCCAGGATGGAAAGAATTTGTAAAGGCGCTTAAAAACAGTAACAACTTGGATACTTTAGTGAAACTCAAGATGGTTTCCAATGCAGAAATCACAGGAACACCGCAATTACAGCAAAAAATGGCTTTGGGTGGGCGTTATGTATGGAAAGTGCAGCTGCCTATTTTGGTCACGTTAAATAGCGCAAATCAAGTGATTCCTTTGCCTATGGACGTCACCATTATCGTAATGAGAGTGCCGGTAGAAGAAAACCCGGAACGGATTGCCATAAACAATTTCTTACCTGTAGCACAAAAGGCACAACTGCAATAACTGACATATAAGAGGTAACAATGAAAAAAGCAATTACAAATTTAACGGCAGTCAGTTTGCTACTAGCAGGCGTTCCGGTATTCGCTGCCGATAACAACTCCAGCATGGCGGACATTTTTGGCGCTCAAGCGCAGCCACAATCCGCTCCTGCTCCTGTACCGGCTCAGCCGCAAGCTTCTAGTAACGGCAGTAGCTTGGGAGAAACCGATGTCAGTCAAGAGGCTTTTGCCAAAACAGCTCGGCAAATGATGCCTTTGACGCCCGAACAAATTAAAACTTTGCGTTATTTGTTCGATCAAAGCCAAAAAGCATCGGCTGCAGATCCAGGCGACAAGCCGCCGAAACCGACTTCTAGCTCGGTACTGGTGAATTTATCACCTGGCTCCTCGCCCCCGGTAATCCGGCTTCGGGCAGGCTATGTGACTTCGTTGGTATTTTTAGATTCCACCGGCGAGCCATGGCCGATTCAGGCGTACGATTTGGGTAACCCAAAAAGCTTTAATATCCGCTGGGATCAGAAGGGCAATACTTTAATGGTTCAAGCAGTGGATACTTACCAAGCAGGCAACTTAGCTGTGGTTTTAAAAGACCATAATACCCCGGTCATGCTTACTTTAATGCCGGGCCAGCAAGAAGTGGATTATCGAGTCGACTTGCGTTTGCCTGGTTTAGGCCCGAACGCTGCTCCCAGCGTGAGTGGTTTACCGGACAGTGGTAATTCGCAATTATTGAATTTCTTAGATGGTGTCCCACCCCAAGGTAGTCAAGAGATGGCAGTGACGGGTGGTGATTGTCAAGCATGGGTATCAGGAGATCGTTTATTTTTACGGACCCGATTAACAGTGTTATCGCCTAGCTGGTTATCTACAATGCGCAGTCCGGATGGCACCAATGTGTATGAAATGACAAAGGCGCCTATTGTGCTCGCATCAGCGCGTGGCAGAGTAGTTCAATTAAATATCAAAGGGTTATAAACGATGAAAAACCAAAAAATGAAAACAAGTCTTCTCCGCAGCGCTAAAGCTCGGGTTATTCTGGCCGCAGTTGCCGTAATCGGTGTAGCGACCGCCGGTGTAGTTGCTTGGCAATCAAATGCTAAACACGCCCAAATGCAGGGTTCAGGCAGTATTGGCCAAGCTCCCGATATCGAAAATATTCCCGGCACCGGTAATCCGACTGCCCAATATGTTAAGCAACAGGATATAAAAAATATTCAAAATGCTCAACAAGCTCGTGAACAGGGCACCAGCTCCGTTCCGACCATTAACCGCGGTAGCTTTGTAGGTTCTTTAGATATGTTTGGGCAATTACCTGCTGTGGCGCAATGCCCGCTGGACCCCAGTTCGTTGCCGGCGCCAGATCCTAAAAGTTGCACCGTAGATAGTTTACAGCGTGCCCGTGAATCCGGAGTTAGAGCTTTGGAATTACGTTGCAAAGGTTGTCTCTGCCCTTCACTCAAAATGGCGGGCTATACCTTAGGAGATTTGAAAGACGCAGGTCTAGATGCCAAAGCACTACGTGATTGTGGCTTTACTCTGGCGGAATTAAAAGCAGCTGGTTTTTCAGCGGCCGATTTAAAAAACGCCGGTTTTACGGCAGAGGAATTAAAAGCCGCCGGTTTCTCAGCTGCCGAGTTAAAAGCAGCTGGTTTCTCCGCTGCTGAATTAAAAGCAGCCGGCTTTACTGCTCAACAATTAAAAGACGCTGGTTTTAGCGCGGCTGAATTAAAAGCAGCTGGTTTTAGCGCTAAAGAACTCAAAGACGCAGGTTACAGTGCTGCCGAGTTAAAAGCAGCGGGTTTCGGCGCCAAGGAACTCAGTGACGCTGGTTTCACTGCTGCTCAATTAGCCGCAGCCGGTTTTACTGCTGCTGAGTTAAACGCAGCCGGTATTGCTGCGCCAGTCACCGCAATGAATATTGCTTGCAATCCTCAAGAATTGAAAAAAGCACGCGATGCGGGTGCATCAGCCCAGGCGTTACGCGCCAAAGGATGTGATTTAGCCGCGTTGAAAGCCGCCGGTTACACCGCCGCTGAATTGCGTGCCGCTGGTTTTAGCGCCAAAGACCTTAAAGATGCGGGTTTTAGTGCAAAAGACCTCAAAAACGCTGGTTTCAGCGCCGCAGAATTAAAAGACGCCGGCTTTAGCGCCGCGGAATTAAAAGCGGCTGGTTTTAGTGCAAAAGACCTTAAAGATGCGGGTTTTAGCGCCGCGGAATTAAAAGACGCCGGTTTTAGTGCAAAAGACCTCAAAGATGCGGGTTTCAGCGCCGCAGAATTGAAAGACGCTGGCTTTAGCGCCGGTCAATTGAAAGATGCAGGTTTTAGCGCCGCAGAATTGCGAGCCGCCGGATTCAGCGACAATGATTTGCACGCTGCAGGCTTTAGCGCCGAACAACTGAAAGAGGCGGGCGCTTCTCCTGATGAAATCGCTTTGGCCGGCTATACCAAAGGAGACTTATTACGCGCCGGTTTTACCCCCACCGAAGCGGGTTACGTGACTCAGCAGCAGCCAGCGAATGCTCCTGCGATTGCTACTACAGTGAATCCGCAAACAGCCGCCAGCGCCCTTATGCCAAAAATTCCGGCTAATAACGCCAGTGATCAATTAGCGGAATTAGAACGGCAACAGCAAATACGTATGTCCAAACAGCAACGTCAAGATATGGTGATGCAACAACAAGCCAACATGGCGATGCGAGCACAAACACTCTTGGCTGGTTGGAGCAATGTGAGTTCTCAAACGGGACAAGCGGCTATTCCGGATGTTAATCCAGCAGGAATGAATGGTGCAGCGGGTGCTGGTGGTAAACTCCCCATCGACGGCGACATCGTCAAAGCAGGAGAAATTATGTTCGCAGTATTGGATACTTCCATCAATACTGATGAAAAAGATACTCCGATTATGGCCCGCATTGTCGGTGGACCTTATAAAGGCGGCAAACTCATTGGACGCTTTGCCTTAGTCGATAAGCGGGTATTGCTACAGTTCAACTTATTGAACTTGCCCAATCGCAGCCAAAGCATAACGATCAATGCGGTAGCGATCGATCCTAACACCGCCCGGACTGCGATGTCTGGCGAAGTGAATAACCACTACGTGCTACGTTACGGTACGTTATTCGCCTCAGCCTTCTTATCAGGGGTTTCGACCGCCATACAAAATTCAGGATCGACTACGGAAAACACAGTGTTAGGCCCAGTAGTAGTGCATGCTAGCCTGAATGCGACTCAGTCTGCCTTAGTGGGCTTAGGCCAGGTCGGCAATCAATTAGCCAGTGTAATGGGTCAGAATTTCAACATGCCGCCTACGGTGAAGATACCGGGTGGAACAGGTATGGGCCTGTTGTTTATGAGTGATACGACAATACCGTCGGCCAACAAATAATTAACGAAAAGAGGGTAATAATATGTCTACAAAGCAAGAATTCCATGATGAATATCAGTTTCCTCAGGACGATTATAATATTGATTTACATGATGAACCGGCTCCTGTGGCTTCTGAAGCCGTAGAAAGCCCCATCATGGAGCCAACAGAACATGCAGCTGCTTCGGGATTTGCATCGATCTGGGCCAATCATAAGCGGACCTTAGCCATTGTTGGGGTGGTAGTGGCTGTCGGAGTGGTATTCGCAGTGATGCGTGCTACCCATAAGCCGGCGGATGCGGCGCCTACTGCGCCGGCTCAGTCTGCGGCTCCTATGATAGTGCAACAGCCCATAGTTGATCCGCAAATGGCTGAACAGCTCAATAGCTTAAAGGCAGATTCAGTCACGAATGGTATGATCATTCGTCAGTTACAGACGCAAGTTCAACAACTGACAGGCGTACTCAATCAGACGCGTGCTCAGCAACAACAGTTAAATCAAACTGTGGGTGGTTTAGTAAGCCAAGTACAGTTACTCAATGTACAAATTAAGATACTGACGGCTCCTAAACCTGTAAAAGTAGACAAACCTGCTCCACAAGAGGCTCCAGCGCCGGTAATTACCTATCAATTACGTGCTGTCGTTCCAGGAAGGGCTTGGATTGTCGCATCAGACGGACAGTCACAATCTGTTGCGGTCGGTGACCATGTGCAACAATACGGCACGGTGCAAAGTATTGATGCTGACGCCGGTGTAGTGATTACCACCAGTGGTAAAACCATCAAGTTCTAATTAGTTAAAAGAGAAGGGGCTATGAGTATGAACATCAAAAAGCAAGCATTGGGATTAGGGATTTTCTTGGCAGTGGCCAGTATGCCTGCCTGGGCGGGTAACTCCAATGGCAGCATTGGCAACTTGCCCCAAATCCTAACGGATAACCTCGGTATCATTGCCAACATTATGCAGATGCTGTGCGTATTGCTGGGTTTGGGGTTATTCGTAGGGGGAATGTTCCAACTAAAGCGCTATGGTGAAATGCGCACCATGATGTCCTCCCAAATGAGTATTGCCGGACCCATGATGATGCTGTTATCCGGAGTCGCTTTGTTATGTGCTCCTTTAATGATGGGTACCATCTTGGTCTCATTTTGGGGTTCTACGGGCGCTACCGACCTGCCTTATGATGGCAGTACCGACAGTGGTTGGGAACAATATATCAACCCTGTTTTAATGGTGGTTCGGTTAGTAGGCGTCGGTGGTTTTATGAGAGCGTTTGTGATGGCTGCCAAAACAGGCAGCGGCCATGCGCAGCCTGGGACCACAGGCAAGGTGATGATCCAACTCTTTGCCAGTATCTTGTGCGTCCATATTATGGGTACTATTCAGTTAATCGAAAGTATCCTTGGAATAGATTTTCAATTATAATGGCTTTTGTTAAGGTTCCCTTAATGTTTTATCTGTACAATATGTACTTAGTGATGAAGGCCAGAGCACAGCTCTGTTAAGAGATATAAAAATGAAATGGAGGTTATTTTTTTAATGCTCCCTTAATGTAAGGTCTGTACAATATATACATATTTAACGAGTGGAAAAAGAAGTATGAAAACAATAAAAAAAATATTTAAATTAAAGTACCTTTGGGTTCTGGTTCCAGGGCTGTTGTTTTCAGCTTTGGCTTTTGCTGGCACAAACAATTATGTGAGCTTATCTGTTATTGCAAGTTCGGTTGGTAAGACGATTTATAATTTATCCACCGTGTTGGTTGACGTCTCCATCATTTCGGGTGTTGGTTTTGTGATGGCGTCATTTTTTAAGTTTCATCAACATAAGCAAAACCCGCAACAAGTGCAAATGAGTCAGGGGGTGAGCTTATTGTTAATCGGCTGTGGATTAACTTTGGTGCCCTTGTTAATCCCGACTGGGGCTGTGGCGGTATTGGGTTCGAAAGGACAGAATACGTCGCAAATTAATGGTTCCGATATTCATAAGTTAATCGGTAATGTAAGTTAATCGGTAATGCGTAATCTTTAAATTAGAGAGGCGAATATGTTAAATAAAAAATTATCAAAACACACTTGGAAAGTCATTAAACTGCTGGCTTTAGGCGGAATACTGGCTTGTTCATTGATAGGGATAGCGCAGGCTGCTGATTATGTAGCAGTGAGCACCATTTCGAAATCGGTAGATAAAACAGTCAGCCAATTGGCTACGGTTTTGGTGGACATCTGCTTGATTGCAGGTATCGGATTTGTAACTGCTGCATTCTTTAAGTTCCATCAACATAAGCAAAATCCGCAACAAGTGCAGATGAGCCAAGGTGTGAGCTTATTATTGATTGGTTGTGGTTTAACCTTAGTGCCCTTATTAATCCCGACCGGTTCTGTGGCGGTGTTAGGCAGCAAAGGTGCGAACACGGCTCAAGTAGGAGGTTCTGCCATCCATGGTCTAATTGGTAAAGCCACCTAATTTGACGCTCTCTTTTCTACGGCCTAGAGGTTTCCATGCAAATGGAAACCTCTTTTTTTTGGTTGTATGATATACTTTATAACATTTGGCAACAGCTGTGCTCCAATTCCCCCCCCTTTGAAAAAGGGGGGCGAGGGGGGATTTTTAGACCTGGCTGGATCTTTTGATTCAAAAAATCCCCCTCAATCCCCCTTTTTCAAAGGGGGAAGAATGTTGTAGGAGGAATTTTGACAGAACCATTAGAAATACGTTTAGCAGCGACAGAAAGCAACTGGCGCTTATTTATGACTAGAAAAAATGATCCGAGTTTTAAAAAATTCGCGGAACGTGCTTTTAATCGGGATCGTTTTATTTGCCGTTATTGCGGATTCCAAGCGAGATTGTTGCAAGAAATTATCAATATCGATGGTAATTACCGTAATAACCGAATCGAAAACTTAGCCACCGCTTGTACTTTTTGCGCGCAATGTTTTTTCTTAGAGGCCGTCGGAAAAAGTGATTTTGGTGGTGGAACTTTAATTTATCTCCCAGAAATTACTCAAATGGAATTAAACGCCTTATGTCATGTTTTCTTTACCATAATGGCCAGTGGTAATACGGCTGACGACAGCAACGCTAGAAATACTTATCGAAGCTTGCGGCTCCGCTCTCAAGTGGTTGAGCAGGAACTTGGGGAAGGCTTTAGCAGCCCCTCTCTTTATGGGCATTTGTTAATTGACGCCCAAGTCGATCCGGCGCAAAAAAAAACAATCAACCGGGAATTATCAAACACACTGCGATTATTACCCGATTTTACTCGTTTTAACTTCCATTTAGAAACTTGGTTGCTGGATGCTCTCAGACAATGCCAATTTTCCCTTGATCAAAAAAGATAACCAATATTCAATAGCATTCCCGGCTTTCGCCGGGTCCGCAAAAGATGCCTGCTGGTGAACAGTAAACTTAAATATAGAGTTTTCGACGCATGTCTTATTGAGAATAACTACAATTAAGACCGCTTTTATCACCCTGCATAGTCAGTGTCACGGAATTAGGAGCTTGTGTTGGAAGATTATGTAAATCTTTGCAACTTGAATTAAGAGTTGTATCTACACCGTCAATAGTAAAATTGGTTACCGTTAGAGTGAATGAGGTGATTGTTGTTGACGGTTCTGGGGTTAAACCAAACCATTCCATCGGAATAGCTGACTCATCAAAACCCGTACTTAAAGGCAAAGGTATAGTTTTTGAATCAGCGATTACGGTAGCTCTTCCCTTAATATTATACTGAGTCTGTTTTGTTGAATCCGTAATCTGTGTTTCTACATAAACACAGATATCTGTATCAGGACAGGTTTCTCCTTTTGAACCGACTACTTTTAGTACAGGAAGAGCGAAGGAACTGCTGGTTACGGCCAATAATATTGCAGAAAACATAATTTTTTTAAATTTCATGTGGGTCCTCCTCATATTTTCTTATAAATATAATCCAAAATATATTTTAAAACCAATACGTCAGTATATAAATCTACAAGCAAATTTAGACTATTTGTTCTTTTTCCGATTTTCTATTTTTTCTGGATAGTTATGCTAATTTAATGGGTATATACTCCAGTGCGAAATATCTAAAGAAATTTGATATTATGGAACATCCAAAAATCACAATGACCGGTGAATGAACTTTATGTTCCAATTTCTAACCAATATTTTGAAAACCTTTAATACCTTCTGGGCGTGGTTGAGTACCTTATTAAAACAAACCACGTTAGCCTATTGCGACATCCAAACTGCAGACAGCCCCCAAGTGTTAGTCGCTAATGATGGTTCTCTGGTTTCAATTTTACGTGTAGATGGCGTGCAGATGTTAATAGGCCGGGAAGAGTTCCAACGAATTTTAGACGGCCTAAGACAAACTTTGCAAACAGCCATGTCACACCCCGGGTATTCAATTCAGGTTTATTTTAGCTACAACAAAGACGAAGTAAAAAGTGTCATCGCTGACATTTTGGCGCCTGCAGAAGCGACCGCTGAGCGATTAGGGATGCATTTGGAAGATTTGTTTCAAGAACGCATCAACTACTTAAGTAATTACTGCGCACAGGAAGAAGTCTATATCGCTTTATGGACCCGTTTAGGATCACTCACTTCAGAACAAAGCAAACGTGCGCGCAATGAAAAAGCAAAAGATATCAAAAAAAATAAAATCCCACCCTTTTATCAAACCCAGAATATTTTAGCAGCAGTGCCGGATTTACGCGAAAGCCATGATTCATTTGTGCGATCGGTAGTCAGTGATTTTAACACTTGGGGCATTGTGACCCAAGTGTTAGAAGCTCACGAGGCGGTTTATGTAATGCGGCGAAGTGCCGACCCAGAATTTACTGACGAAAATTGGCGGCCTTTATTGCCGGGTGACAAAATTACCATAAAAGAATATAAACAATTACACGGTGAAATTTCCGATATTATGTGGCCTTCCCTAGCGCGGCAAATTTTACCCAGAGACGCAGAAAATTTGGATTTACGTACTGCTCGTGTGGGCGATCGTATCTACGCTTCAGTTTTTATAGATTTGTTCCCAAAAGATGTGCAAAGCTTTGTGCGCCTATTCGCACGCACCTTGCAAACGCACATTCCGTGGCGGTTATCCTTCTTAATTGAAAGCAATGGATTAGGCCATGCCGGGATTCGTTCGGCGATTGCTTCAGTATTGACAGTGACCTCCAGGCAGAACCGGTTAATCAGTGACTCACTTAAATTGTTGAGTTATATCAACCTCAGTGGAGATGACGCCGTGGTACGTTTAAGAGTAACCGCTGCAACCTGGGCTCCTGAAGGTGATATCCGGCTGTTACGTTCTCGCGCCGCCATGTTATCCCGAGCCATACAAGGATGGGGATCATGTGACGTTTCAGAAATTTCCGGTGATGCTTACGAGGGCGTTGTTTCCAGTATGGTGGCGGTTTCTGCACGATCGGTAGCGACCCCTTCCATCGCTCCTCTGTCAGATGTACTGTATATGCTACCTTTATTTCGGCCTGCATCCCCCTGGACGCATGGAGCCATTTTATTTCGCTCCCCCGATGGCAAGCCCTGGCCTTATCACCCAGGATCACGCTACCAAACAACTTGGATCGATTTATTCTATGCTCGACCGGGTTCTGGTAAGTCCGTATTGTCTAATGCCATTAATTTAGCGGTTTGTTTATCAGCGGGAATTTCCCGGCTTCCTAGAATCGCCATTGTAGACATTGGACCTTCCAGCAGCGGACTCATTTCGCTCATTAAAGACGCTTTACCGCCCAACCAAAAACACTTAGTGGCTTATCATCGTTTACGTATGCGCACCGATTACGCGATCAATCCGTTTGATGTGCAATTAGGATGCCGATATCCTACTCCACAAGAGCGCAGCTTTTTGGTTAATTTTTTAATTCTCTTGGTCACTCCGGTAGGCGCCGAAAAAGCCTACGATGGTGTGGCAGATATGTCCGGTTTGGTGATAGATGAATTGTATAAAGCCTTTGCTGATGACGGCAACCCTAAAGTTTATGCAGCCAATGTGGATGAAGTTGTAGACGGCGCCTTGGAAGAAATTGGCTTTGTTTATGACCCCCAAACCACTTGGTGGGAAGTCACTGATGCCTTGTTTATTGCTGGTTTTCATCATCATGCCTTGTTGGCGCAACGTCATGCCGCTCCGGTTTTAGCTGATGTCGCAGCTATTTGCCGCTTACCTGCCATCACCGACTTATATAGTAGAATAACCACTCCCACTGGCGAATCTTTAATTCAGGCTTATTCTAGAATGATTTCCGGCGCCGTACGTGAATATCCTATTATTTCGCAGGTTACTCGATTTGATTTGGGAGGCGCCAAAATCGTAGCTTTAGATTTAGATGAGGTAGCTAGGAGCGGCGGAGATGCCGCAAACCGGCAAACTGGAGTCATGTATATGCTGGCGCGTTATGTTTTAGCCCGGCATTATTATTTAACTGAAGACAATATCAGTGACATGCCGGAAGCGTATCGTGATTATCATCGCGAGCGAATTTTAGAAATTCGCGAAGATCCAAAACGGATTGTTTTTGACGAATTTCACCGCACTGCCAAGGTACAAGCAGTACGGGATCAAGTCATTCAAGATATGCGTGAAGGCCGTAAATGGAAAGTGCAAATTGCTTTGATCTCTCAATCTTTAGATGATTTTGAGGCAGTGATGGTAGAATTTGCCACCTCCATTTTTATAATGGAAGCTGGACCAGAGCAAGCGGTGCAGAAAACTGCTAAGGTGTTTGGGTTGTCAGCCACCGCTCAAACGGCTTTACGAAATCGAGTGCATGGTCCCAGAGAGGGAGGCGCCACTTTCTTGGCGCAATTTGCCACTAAAGAGGGTGTTCACACCCAATTATTGACTGCAACGCTAGGGCCGGTAGAGCTTTGGGCTTTGAACACTACCTCAGAAGATGTGAACGTGCGTAATCGGTTATATCGACGAATTGGTCCCCGCGAAGCTAGGAAATTATTGGCGCAACACTATCCCAGCGGCACCATTACCAAAGCATTGGAAGATCGCTTAGCTGAAATCAAAGAAGAGGGCGGATTGGTGGATGATGATGTCCGTAACAGCGCGTTAGAGAATTTAATTGAAGAATTATTGAAAAATTACCAGGTAGAACCACGAGCTTAAATATTAAATATATAAAGGCAGTCACATGAAAAATCACCGGCTTATCCAAGCCTTATTACGCCAACCGGTAGATAAAATTCCGGTATGGTTGATGCGCCAAGCTGGACGCTACCTCCCAGAGTATCGGGCGTTGAGAGCGCAGACGCCTGACTTTATGCAATTTTGTAGCACTCCGGAATTAGCCGCCCAAGCCACTTTACAACCATTGGCGAGATTCGATTTAGACGCCGCAATTATTTTTTCCGATATCTTAGTCGTGCCTGCGGCGATGGGTATGTGCGTGCAATTTATTAAAGGTGAGGGGCCTCATTTTCCAGAACCGCTTCGTTCAGAAAAAGACATAAAAAAATTGCAGATTGCCGATGCGGTTGTGCGCTTAAACTATGTCATGAAGACCATTCAACTGGTTCAACAAGAATTAGCAGGACGCGTTCCTCTCATTGGCTTCGCGGGCAGTCCTTGGACTTGCGCGACTTATATGATTGAGGGTGGTTCCAGCAAGGATTTTGCTCAAGCAAAAAAACTGATGTTTACCAAACCTGAACTTTTACATGATTTATTGCAGCAGTTAACCCGCGTGACCATAGATTATCTAAATGCACAAATTGCTGCTGGCGTACAAGTCATTATGGTTTTTGATACTTGGGGCGGCGTTTTAACTCCCACAGATTATCAGAATTTTTCGTTAAATTATTTACAGCAGATTGCCCAAGGTATTAAAAAACTGCATAACACAATTCCGCTTATTTTTTTCACCAAGGGCGGGGGTCAATGGTTAGAGCAAATCGCTGATTCAGGCTGTGATGCGGTGGGTTTAGATTGGACCGTCAATATCCAGCAAGCTCGTGCCAGGATTGGCAATCAAGTAGCCCTACAAGGGAATTTAGATCCTTGTTTACTGTTGGCAGAACCCCAACAAATTGAAACTGCAGTAAAGAAGATTTGTCAAGATTTTGGTGTCGGCCCAGGACACGTTTTTAATTTAGGCCATGGAATTTTACCGCAAACACCTCCAGATCATGTTCAGGTGTTGGTAGACGCTGTGCATGGGTTTCAGCCGTGTTAGTGATTATAGGCTCGGGATTAGCCGGCTATATGTTGGCAAAAGAATGGAGAAAATTAGATGCAGATACTCCATTAACAATCATTACTGCAGATGACGGTGCATTTTATTCCAAGCCCTTATTATCTACCGCGCTCACCCAACAAAAAACTCCGGAACAATTGGTGGTTACGGACGCCCATACCTTATCGCTAGAATTAAATGCCAAGATTATTTGTTATGCGGAAGTAAAGTCTATAAATCCGCAAGCATGCACCATTCATTTTAATCAAGAAACAGTCAAATTTTCTCGCTTGGTTATGGCTTGCGGAGCGGAAGTGATTTCCCCCATTATCAGCGGTGATGCAACTAAAGAAATGCTTTCTGTTAACAGCTTGATGGATTATCGGCATTTCCGCAAATGGTTAGCTGGAAAAAAACAACTTGCGATTTTAGGAACTGGTTTAGTCGGCTGTGAGTTTGCTAACGATCTAGTAAACGCAGAATACGAGATTGTCAGCATTTCCCCTGATGCGTACCCCTTAGCATCGGTACTGCCTTTGGAAATAGGTGTGCAATTACAACAATTTTTAGCGGCGCAGGGTGTGCAATGGCGGCTAAATAATTTAGTAAAGGCAATTAATCGACATGGAGAAAAGTTAGTTTTAACTTTGTTAGATGGACAAGAAATAAAAGTGGATGGTATTTTGTCTGCAATCGGATTGCGTCCTAGAACAAATTTGGCCAAAAACGCAGGAATTTTAGTTAACCGGGGAATCGTGGTAAATCGATATCTGCAAACGAATTTCGCTCATATTTTTGCTTTGGGTGATTGTGCCGAAGTCAATGGTTTAGTACAAATGTATGTCGCGCCATTACTACAATGCACGCGGGCATTGGCAAAAATATTAGCTGGTGGTGTTGAGCCGGTGCATTACCCTGCAATGCCCATTGTAGTAAAAACTCCAGCTTTACCATTGGTATTTTCGCCGCCGCCGCCAGGCGTTACAGGAAACTGGCAAATTACTGGCGAAGGACATCATTTACGCGCTTTATTTTATGATAAGGAATCACAGTTGCGTGGATTCGTGCTGGCGGGAGATAAAGTGCGTGATAAAATGCCATTGGCAAAACAGTTGCCATTAGTTTTTAAAGAAGAATTAACGTGACCGGTTGTTTATATCTGGTCGCTACACCCATCGGTAATTTAAAAGATATTACTCTTCGCGCGCTGGAAGTTTTGAAATCCGTAGATCTAATTACCGCTGAAGATACTCGGCACAGCCAGTCTTTGTTACATTTTTATGGTATTACAACCAAAATGATTTCTTTACACGAGCACAATGAGCAGCAAAGAATTGCTGCCTTGCTGGCGCAGTTGCAATCAGGAAAAAGTATCGCTTTGATCACAGACGCCGGTACGCCTTTGATTAGTGATCCAGGATTTCGATTGGTACAGGCATTACATCAGGCGCATATTTTGGTTACTTCTATCCCTGGGCCGTGTGCTGCTATCAACGCCTTAGTGGTTTCTGGAATTTCGCCGGAGCGTTTTTTATTTGAAGGGTTTTTACCAGTCAAGGGAGCAGAGCGGCAAAGACGTCTCACTAAATTATCACAAGAAAACGCCACCATTATTTTGTATGAAGCCCCGCATCGGCTCATCGCATTATTAACAGATTTATGCCGATTTTGTGGTGAAAAGCGCATTGCCACTTTGACCAGAGAGTTGACTAAAACTTTTGAAACCATTCGTCAAGCCAACTTAAAAGAACTGTTATCCTGGGTTGAATCTGATTCAAATCAACAAAAAGGTGAAATAGTGTTAGTACTTTCGGGAGCGCAAAAAACTGAAGAGTTGGCTCGCCAGGATGAAATTACTCGAGTGTTAAAAATACTGTTAGCAGAATTACCATTAAAACAAGCCGTTTCTTTAACTGCTCAAATCACTCAGGCCAAGCGCAATTTCGTTTATAATCTAGCATTGTCACTGTCAAAATAGTACTTGACGGGTATTAGGTACGTATTATATATTGAATTTGAAACCCGATTAAACTGGGTGTAACGGGGTTAAATTACTGGAAATATACCTATATTAAGGGGAACTGTAATGAGGAATTTTTTAAAAGGATATGGTAATGTGTTGAATTTGTTCCCTACTGAAAAATATCCAAGAACCCGTATTGGAAAATTAAAATTACCTAAAGATGCTGCCGAGGCTATTCGGAAAGACTGGGAAGCAGTAGGAAAAGATATTCGAACAGGTATGTCGTTTATTGAAAAGGAAATTCAAGATAATGGAAGAAGAAAATAGCGCTGTTATTGATAAATCACCTGCTATACAAGAGAATAATCAAACTAGGATCATTGCAAAAGCGCTCATGGCGGCTTATTCCGGCCCTATTCCACCTGCAACTGAGTTTAAAGAATACGAAAAGACGCTTCCGGGAGCTGCTGATCGAATACTTAAAATGGCTGAAAATGAAAATGCTCATAGACATAAAGAGGAAAGTTGTTTAAGGGATGCTGCTTTTAAATTGGATAATAAAGAAGCTAATGAAAGAATAATGGGTTTGTGTTTTGCGTTTGTAATTATTATGTCTTGCATTTTTTTAGGATTTTTTTTGCTTTGTGTGATTTTTTCTGTGAGGAGCCACATGCGGCGACCGCCCTGACTCCTGTCAGGGCGGGTAGTGATTGAGCACAAAAGTTTCGCCAGGATGGCAAGCCGCTTAAGTACAACAAAACTGCTTTTTCATTCAAGCTAGAGTAAAAGTGGGAATTCCCATCCAGAAGTAAGCTATTGCAAAATCTCCACAAAGCAAAAGTGATTCTGGCTTAGACCCCTTCATCGCTCTCAGTCATTCAAGGGATTGGGCAGGTATGCAGTGGGGTATTATATAACACACATGTTTTATTCAAAGGACCTACATTCCTGCGATCTTTTAGATTTTTTCTGATTAAATAAATCATACTAGCCACTTTATTAGTCATTGCTTCGCTAACGCTTCCAATGACGCTCTTGTTCCCTCTCCCGTACCCGGGAGAGGGTTAGGGTGAGGGCATTTGTTAAATTTTTGAGCCCCCTCACCCCGACCCTCTCCCCCGAGTACGGGGGAGAGGGAGGAGTAGAGCGCGTCTTTTCTAATATTTCCCCATCTTCTTTGGGGGTGGGGTGCTCGCAATGACGTGGTGAAATTTATTAACCTGCTGATTTTTATTGATAACTTAATTGTAAAACTTCAAAAAAGATCGCAGGAATGTGGGAAAGGAGATATGAAGTCGAGCAATACCAGCAATTTACAGTAAACGTTGATTTCATCAATCAACTGTTCTTCGAACCAGATGGAAATCGGTACTCGTTTGGAACGTTTCTTAGGGTCTAATAACGCCATAGTATTCTCCTCACTGAAAGTGCTATTGAGACTGTCGTTTTGAAATTGATTTTTTTTTTAAAAGATCGACTTTTTCGCTGTTAGTTGTTAAAATAAACACACTGGCCAAACAGTCGCTGCTTTAATAAAAAGCGGAGGAAAGTCCGGGCTCCACAGGGCAGAATGCCAGATAACATCTGGGCGGCGCGAGCCGACGGAAAGTGCCACAGAAACGATACCGCCGGAAACGGTAAGGGTGAAATGGTGCGGTAAGAGCGCACCGCGTCGCTGGCAACAGCGGCGGCAGGGTAAACCCCATTCGGAGTAAGGCCAAATAGAAATCCAGTATCCTGCGGCCCGCAGGTTAGATTTGGGTAGGCTGCTTGAGGTAGGCGGTGACGTCTATCCTAGATGAATGACTGTTCTCGACAGAACCCGGCTTATCGGCCAGTTTTATAATAAAAGGAGGTAACAATGACAAAACAGGTAACCGAAGATTATTTTACATCTAGTTTTTTTCTTAGATTATTAGAACCCTATGTTTTTAGTGATAAATATGGTAACGCCGGGTTAATTATTGCCAAGCGCGTAATTGAAAATGAATTCGAAAAAAATATCGATTTTACAGATGGGGAGTCAGATTACAGCAATTTCATGCGTAAACAAGACAGCCTGGCTGTGATTCTTTACGCAACCTTATCTTCACTCTGGGGAGAACCGGCGCGTAATTATCTCTTACCAAGCACATTGCCGCTAAAGGATAAAGAACGTATTAAATTATACGGAACTAAGCCGCGTAGTGAAGTTGGTGAATTTTATAAAAAAATTTATAACGAACATTCGGGGCCTATAGAAAATGAATATCATTTTTTTAACAGAGTGGATGATCTTTTTTGCTTACCGTTTAATTTTAATTTTATAGTTTTAAATATATGGAAACTCTTAGCGTATACGAGGATGGATGTGGCTGAGGAAAAAGTCAAAAGTTTAGTTTCCAATAAAGAATATCTTCTTTTTGATATTACAAATCCTCAGTACAATCTGAATACTTTGCTAGAACAAGAAACTCAAAGACAAATCAGTTTTTTAAAAGATTTTTTTAAAGTAACAGAGGGTATGCCATATGCTGAAGAAGTCAGTAGAACTTTTCAAAATGTAATTAATTTCTTCTTTCAAAAAATTTTCTATAAGGAAAATTTAAAGGTGTTAATCAACTGGGAATTTAGACGGCTGCAACTGGCTCAAATGATCGATAGCAAAGAAATAGAGAAGAAGGATACCGATAAACTGATCCAATTTTTGCTAAGTGCTAAACCAAATCCTAAAAAGAATTTAGAAGTAAAGATACCAGAAAGTAAAACCTTTACCGTTCAGGTGCGTTCCATTTTTGAATATTTTGCAAAACAAAATTATACTTTGGGTAAAGCTGAAGGACAAATATTTGCAAGCGCTCAATTAGCTGTAGTTTTAGGAAATCGTTTTTCTAGACAAAGTGAAGTTACCGCCATGCTTTTAAATTCACTTGATCTAGAATATAAAGAGCTTAAAAATAAAAATTCAGATGAAGCGCTCAAAATAGTAAAGGTCAAGGCTGCTGCCGAGGCAGGCTTACAAAAATTGGCTCATACCGAAATATTAGAAAACTTTAGAATTAATGAAGCATTACTCCAAAACCTAGCATGGCAATTATCTACTCTGGAAGATGAAATTAGTCAATTAGAAATCAAGAAATCTGCTATTCCCCCACCGTTGCGATTTCAGCAAAGAATATTAAAAAAATCGATTAGTGACCTACAAGCAAAATTATCTAGTTTAGAAGAAAAGTTAAATAGACAAACATCGCTTTCTGCAAGTAGCGTTACCTTAATGCCAACTCCTATGAATTCACAATCTACGAAGGGATATACAGGTTCGGGAAATATTCCATCCGTTTACGCTCCCTAGGGGGTTCGAACCCCTGTTCCCGCCGTGAGAGGGCGGTGTCCTAGGCCGCTAGACGAAGGGAGCTATGGTCGATTATAGTATCATAAAACAAAAAATGTTATAATCGCCTACTTTGATACTCTCTCAAAGAGGGTGAGGACTAAAGATTGATTCAACGAATATTATCCAAGTTTAAAAGAAAAAAAGCTGGTATGGATGATAGTCACGCAAAACATTGGGACAGGGCTATCCCGGAACAACATATCAGCGAAAATGCTTTAAAAGTACTCTCCGGATTAAATCAAGCTGGCTTTATTGCATATTTGGTTGGTGGCGGAGTGCGCGATCTTTTGGTTGGTAAAATTCCAAAAGATTTTGACGTTGCGACCAATGCTTTGCCGGAACAAATACGTAAAATATTTCGTAACAGCCGATTAATTGGTAGGCGCTTTCGCATTGTGCACGTTTTTTATCGTCATGAGATTATCGAAGTCACCACCTTTAGAGCACAAATTAGTGAGCCTGTCATTACTGCGGAGCATCATCGGCAAATTAACAATACCTTTGGCACCATTGAAGAGGATGCATGGCGTCGTGATTTTACTGTGAATGCTTTATATTACGATCCCAAGAAACGAACTGTGGTTGATTTTACCGGTGGTATGGAGGATCTACAAAGAAAATTAATTCGTATTATTGGCGATCCAGTCCAAAGATTCCATGAAGATCCCGTTAGATTATTGCGAGCCGTTCGGTTGGCTGCAAAGCTACAATTCTCTATTCATCCAGATACTGAGCTGCAACTACAACAATTGCCCGATTTACTACAACATGTGGCTGAGACCCGATTATTTGATGAAGTACTAAAATTATTTTTTACAGGTCATGCCTATTTTACTTATCAGAAATTATGTCAATATGGTTATTTTAGCGCGTTATTTCCTGAAACAGCCGCCCTCATGAATGGAAATGAAGGAAAAGTAGTGTGTGAGTTTATTGAATTGGCCATGCTGGAAACCGATCGCCGCTATCATGAGCAAAGCTCATTAAACCCCGGCTTTTTGTTAGCCGTTTTATTATGGCCGCCTTTGGAAAAAGCGCTCACAGAAACTCCGGAAAAAAGGTTCCATTTAGCATTACGTCATGCCATAGAACAAGTACTGACAAAACAGGCTGAAGTTTTAGCAATTCCTAATCGGCTTTCTGCGATGATGCGTTCAATTTGGTTGCTGCAGTTTTATTTAATTAAGCCACGTAAAAAGCGAGTTTACCGTACCTTATTTCACCGCTATTTTCGTGCTGCATTTGACTTCTTGGCTTTAAGAGTTAAGTCGGGTAGTGAGCAACAAGATATTTTAGATTGGTGGACTCGATTTAGAGAAGCCGACGCCAACGTACGCCAGCAAATGTTAAATGACATGAGTTAGCCTATGCAGGTTTATATTGCATTAGGAAGTAATTTAGAAAATCCTCTTCAGCAAATTTTAACCGCAACGGTAAGCCTTAGCCAAATACCGGATACCATTCTCCTACAGGCTTCATTTTGTTATATCAGCCCTCCAATGGGCCCCGCGGATCAGCCCGATTTTATCAACCGAGTCGTTAGTTTAAATACGCGATTGCCAGCGGAAATCCTATTGGATTACTTGCAAGAAATTGAGCGAAAACAAAACCGGATTCGGCAAAAGCATTGGGGGCCACGCACCATTGACTTAGATATTTTGTTGTATGGTAATGAAATGATTACCACAGAGCGTTTAACGATCCCTCATGTAGGCTTATCAGATCGAGCTTTTTTCCTTTATCCATTAACGGAAATAGCGCCTCATTTAATTTTACCAAATGGAAAAAGCCTAGCAGATCTAAAAATAGCCTGCTTACCACAGGGCATTCAAATTTATGAAGGAGGCATTCGATGAGAAAAATTGCCATATATCCTGGCACCTTCGATCCCATTACTCATGGTCATGTTGATCTGATCCAACGTGCCAGCAAATTATTTGATTCCATTATTGTGGCTATAGCTAACAATACCAGAAAATCCACGTTATTAAATATTTCCCAACGTATTACTTTAGTTGCCGATGTCTTAAGC
Source organism: uncultured Pseudomonadota bacterium (assembly GCA_963795715.1). GTDB lineage: Bacteria > Pseudomonadota > Gammaproteobacteria > Coxiellales > Coxiellaceae > JAFEDN01. The sequence continues at coordinate 92,046 of CAWCIY010000003.1, read as the reverse complement.
AATAATGGATCTGTGGTGGTAGAGGAATGTCCTGGAATCGTAGTTGATTTTGCTAAGCGTCATCAGGCTTGCGCTATTATCAGAGGGCTTAGAACCTCAGGAGATTATGAAAACGAATTTCAATTGGCCGGCATGAATTGGCAAATGGCTCCGGGAATTACGAGTATTTTTTTACCTGCCAGTCATGAGTATGCTTATATTTCCGCAACTTTGGTCCGTGAACTCATTGCGCTGGGGGGTGACATTTCTAAATTTGTACCGGAAACGGTGTTGATAAGATTAAAAGAGTGGGATTTTATAAGGTAATATGGCTTTAAAAATTACTGATGAATGTATCAATTGTGATGTTTGTGAGCCTGAATGTCCTAACGAGGCTATTTTTCAGGGCGAATCTATTTATGAAATTAATCCGGAACGTTGTACCGAATGTGTAGGCCATTTTGCAGAACCGCAATGCCGGCAAGTTTGTCCAGTGGATTGTATTCCTTTAGCTTTTCTGGAAACGCCGGAAGAATTGCTGGCTAAATACCATCGCTTAAAACAACAAGGACAAGATCAAAAACATGACGACAAATAATCATTTGGCTGAAGAAACCAGCCCTTATCTTTTGCAGCATGCGGGCAATCCGGTTGATTGGTTTCCTTGGGGTCCAGAGGCGTTACAAAAAGCCCGGCAGGAAAATAAGCCAATACTATTATCCATCGGCTACGCGGCCTGTCACTGGTGTCATGTGATGGCTGATGAATCCTTTGAAGATGAAGAAACTGCCCGGTTAATGAATCAGTGGTTTATTAACATTAAAGTGGATCGGGAAGAGCGGCCGGATTTAGACAAGATCTATCAAACGGCCCATCAATTGCTGACTGGCCGGCCCGGTGGATGGCCGCTCACTGTTTTTTTAACCCCGGCCACCCAAGAACCCTTTTACGCCGGTACTTATTTTCCGTGGGAAGAAAGTTTTGGCAGACCGGCTTTTAAAACAGTGCTCACTGAAATAGCCCATTTTTATTATCAGCGCCAAGATGCGATTGGCCGCATTACTCAAGCCGTCAGTTCTGCGCTCAACACCATTGCTTTTGCTGCCGCAAAAGACGTTGTTTTAAATCAAGAGCCGTTAACAAAGGTAAGAGAAGAATTTGAAAAAAGTTTTGACTTTATCCATGGTGGATTTGGCCGGGCGCCGAAATTTCCGTTAACAACGCATTTAGAATCTTTATTGGCTCATTATCATTTTTCAGCCTGTCAGGATTTGGAAGCGTTGCGTATGGTGAAGCATTCGCTGACCAAAATGAGTCAAGGTGGTTTTTGTGATCAAATCGGCGGTGGTTTTTTTCGTTACTGCGTAGACGCCAATTGGATGATTCCCCATTTTGAAAAAATGCTGTATGACAATGCCCAGTTGATTGCGCTTTATAGTGATTTTGCTCGAATAGAACAAGAACCTGACTTTGAAAAAACTGTCTTAGCGGCCATTACCTGGGTATTGCGAGAAATGCGGGCTCCAGAAGGGGCTTTTTACAGCAGTTTAAATGCGGATTCTGAAGGCGTAGAAGGTAAGTATTACATTTGGGACCGTAAAGAAATCCGCGAAATTTTAACACATTTAGAATATTCAGCCATTGCCGATTATTTCGGCTTAACCCAAAGGCCTAATTTTGAAGGCCAATGGCATCTCTACATTCACGAGCGCGATCCGGGTATACAAGGAGAATGGTTAGAGCCTGCCAAGGCCAAATTGTTGGCGGCTCGAGAAAAAAGAGTGCATCCCAGTTGTGATAAAAAAATTCTTTGCAGCTGGAATGCGCTCATGATTAAAGCTTTGCTTAAAGCGGAGCAAGCTTTCCAGAGCTCGTGGGATGAGACTGTAGTAAAAAAAGCCCTAGATTTTATTTATGAAAATATGTGGCAAGAACCCCACTTATTTGCAGTGTACGCCGAAGGCAAAGCCCATGTACCCGGTTTCCTGGATGATTATGTTTTTCTGCTCGATGCTTTATGGAGTTTTTTGCAAATCCATTGGCGCAACGATTATTTTCAATGGGCCCTGGCGCTTGCGGAACAGTTATTAGCACGGTTTTACGATTCCGAAAATGGCGGTTTCTTTTATACCGCCAATGACCATGAAAAACTGATTCAGCGCCCAAAGATTTTTGCCGATGAAGCTTTGCCGGCGGCCAACGGTGTGGCTATGAGTGTGTTTATTCGCTTAGGTTATTTGTTGGGGGAAAAAAAATATTTGGACGCCGCCGAACAAACTTTGCAAGCATCTTGGGAGCAGGTGCGACAACATCCCAGCGCGCATGACAGTGTTTTAGCCGGATTACGCAGTTATTTTAATCCGCCTACACTGATTATTTTACGAGGAGAAGCGGCATTGATTCCCGAGTGGCAGCAGGAATTTAACAAACATTATTTGCCTAATCATGCCTGTTTTGCGCCCTTAGATCATGAATCCCTTTCTGAATCGATTAATAAACCGGTTCCAGATTCCGGCGTGATTGCTTATATTTGCGAAGGAAGCCAATGCCAGTTGATAATTAGTACTTTGCCAAAATTTGTGGATTACTTAACCTGCGTCTCTGTAAGATCTTGATCTCCGTTCAATTTTTGTCGTGCACAGAGCTCTTTCATTAAAAATTTCCCGAGAAACAAGAGTTCCCCGGGATGAAAATAATATTTATATGGCAAAAGTGTTTAACTTGGTATTTTGGTATAAAGGCCTGCATTTCCGCCACCAATTTTATCACAAGTTTTGTTTGGGTTGGTACCTGACATTAGACCTGGTACAGTGCTAAAAGTAAATGCAGTTGTTGTTGCCCTGGATTCAATGGTGGCAGTTGCCGTAACTCCTTTTACATCTTTAAAAGTTATTGGACCCCTTATTTCAGTCTGTTGTACGACGAGGTTATTTATCGTGCATGGACCATTTCCCGTAATAAGATCCCAGCGTGCATTACCGCTACTCGAAATAACAATTGTGCTGTAATTGTTATTTTGATAAGTACCTGCTAATGGGCTGCTGGTTTCCGCAGCAAAAGAAGGTAAGGCTGCTAACGATAAAGCTAAACAAGCCAATATGGTAAATTTTTTCATTTTTCTCTCCTTTTTAAATTTGTTACAAATATTATCTATCAGACCACTATTTGACGATTCGTTAATAAAGTAAAACCCGTTTGGAAAAGGAGCTGATTTATCTGGCAGCAGCTCCTTCTTTGAGTTTGATCTTATTAAGTGCCGCCCAATAATTTGTATTTTCCAGTATTTTCATCAATTTTAAAATCTTTATTCATGCAGTCACGATTATTGCTGAATAGTGTTTTAAAGTCTATGGGTGTAGCAATGCTTATAACCGTTCCATTTATAGTATTTTGTGAATAGGTTCCCGGAATCGTAACGTTATTTCCAGAAAATTTAATTGAACCTCCAGTCTTCCCGCCATAATAGGTAAGAACTAAGGATACGTTACACATTTGCTGATCAGTTGTCTTAAAATACCAACTAACCTTGTTTTGACCTTGGGTAATGTCAATGTGAGGCGCAGCCTGGCTAGTTCCCAGAGAATAAGTACCTGGCAGCATTTGAGCCTCATTTTGAGCCAAAGCACAAAAAGCTGAAAAAGCTAATAATAAACCGAATGTTGTTTTCTTTTTCATGATTTTCTCCTTTTTAAATTTGTTACATTGAATAATTTTAGTATAAGGCTTTAGGGAAAAGGCTGGTTCTAACCTTGGCATTTAGGGCAAAACACGGTTGCGCGGCTGCCTACACTAATTCCTACTAACGAAGTTCCGCAAATCTGACAGGGAAGTTCAGATTTTCCATACACTTTTAACTGTTGGCTGAAATACCCCAACTGGCCATGGGCATTTTGATAATCTTTTAAAGTAGTACCGCCGGCCTTGATTGCCCGGCCCAGGACATGCTTGCAGGCTTCAACCAACCGTTGGCATTGGGATAAAGTGAGGGATTTAGCCGGTGTTAATGGATGAATGCCTGCTTCAAACAAGGCCTCATTGGCATAAATATTGCCGATACCGACCACTATTTGATGATTCATCAAGAATAATTTCACCGGCGTCTTCCGTTTAACTGCTTGTTCGTATAAATATTTTCCGGAGAATTTTTTAGATAAAGGCTCAACGCCTAGATGAGCCAATAACTTGTGCTGTTCTGCAGGCTGCTCGGTCCAAATTAAGCAGCCGAACCGGCGGGGGTCGGTATAACGCAAAGTGACGCCGTTACTAAAAACAATATCTACGTGATCATGACGTTGAGGTGTGGTTGGTTCATAAAGTAATTGTAATCGTCCACTCATACCTAGATGTAGGATTAAATCACCTGATTCGGTTTTAAATAAAAGATATTTGCCTCTTCTTTGAATATCGATTACTTTCAGGTTTTGTAATTTCTTAGATAAATCCGAGGAAACAACCCAACGGAGTTTTGGATTTCGAACGAGGATTTCGGTGATGGTTTGATGGAGCAGGGCGGGAATAAGCCCGCGTTTGATGGTTTCTACTTCCGGGAGTTCTGGCATATACAATCTTTTAGATAAATCCCTCCCCACCTCCCTTTTTCAAAGGGAGGGGTCTTTCGAGCCTCCCCCTTTGAAAAAGGGGGATTGAGGGGGATTTTATTCTTTACTTAGGCAGCTTCTTTTCTTTGAAAACGACGTGTTTGCCGTATTTTCCAGTAGCCGCATCCCAAGCCCAGGGATCATATTTCTTGAGTTCGATTTTTTCGGTGGTGTTGCGTTTATTTTTGTATTTGGTGTAATTATACCGGGTGGGTTTACCTTTTTTATCAGTACCGGTGGATTCCAGCATAATTTTTTCGCGAACGTTACTGGCCATAAATCAGCTCCTAATTATTCTCTTCGGTTTTTAATCTTTCCAGGGCGGCTTCAACGCCGATTTTATCAATCAGCTTCAAGCCCCGCATGGAAATCTTTAAAGTAATATGGCGTTTTTGACTGGGCAACCATAAGCGGCGTTTGTGTAAATTGGGCAGAAATCGCCGTTTGGTTTTATTGTTTGCATGCGACACAGTATGCCCTACGCGGGGACGCTTGCCAGTTAATTTACATATTCTACTCATAGCTAGACTCCGGTAAAACCTTCAAATAAGTCGGTCTTTATAACAAATTTTAACCCAGAAAGCAATTCTCTATTTTCTGGGTCCGTAAGCAATACGATTATTAATAACATGGCTTACCGTCGATGGGAGTATGCTGCCGCTTTTATCCGCTAGATAACCCCAGATCATACCATTGATTAAGGCCGAGACCCGTAGTCTGGGTGAGTGCATGGCCGAGTAAGCGATGGATGTGATGACAATAGACAGAGTACGGCTATTTTTTTCAGAAAATCCACAAGCTTTTGCGTTTTTGGTCAATTGGGAGAGCATAAGATTACGAAAAAGTATTTCTTCTAAAACCGGGGCTGTAAAACAAACTAGCTGCCGATGCGTTAACAGATGCGTGTTATAGATCAGTTTAAGAGGATCATATCGTGTCCAACGGCTAGGAGCGGGCATGTAATCGGGTGTCAGTGGTTTAAAAATTTCTATTTTCGGGAAATAGATTCGCCCTATCTGTTTAACAGCAGGAGACATTACCGCCGTGGTGAGAAAGACGGGGGCGCCAAGAATGGTGTACATAGGAATCTGATATTTTTTTAACCAATTCGATTTAGGACTGACCTGTTTCTTTGTAGTTTTAACGGTCGAGAGCTTTGCTGCTGTTATAAAACAAGTTGTGAAAAGGAAGTGGGTTTCCTTTGTATTCATTGTGACAGGGTAATATCTCTTTAACCAATCGAATGGCACAACAAACGATTTGGACTCACTGGCCGTTTTTTTAACATCAGCGCCTTCCTCCGTGGTTTTTAATTCTTTTTGAAAGAATAAAGACTGCCTCATCAAACCCTCCCGAAAAAATTTAAATCCAAAGAATAATTTAATCTTTTGTTAATATTTTGAACATATACTAAGCATATAGTAATCATATAAACCAAAGAAATCAAGTAAAAATTTTAACTTATAGAGGTAATAAAATGAAAGTAGCATCTAGGGTCATTAGACCTCGTCCTGCAAATATCAACACCAGCTTCCATGGGAAATTTAATGGGGGTATAACTGAAACTGGAAAAAATTCAGATAGCACCAGCGGGGTTGATACAACATCCTCTAAAGAAAATAGAGAGGACAAACAAAAAAAAGGCACTAGTAACAAATTAACTTCAACTTTAACTGGAATAGCGCGAGGAACTACTCCGCAGTTAATGAAACCAAAATCAGCAGCCATTAATAATTTTCTTTTTGGACCTCAAACAGCTAAAAAGAGGGCCGCAGATCGAGAAGAGAAGAGAAAATTAGAAGAAAAACCAAAATTTGGCTTAGAATTAGCGATAGGGACAATTGGCACCACTTGGCATTTAGCCACTCTTGCAAAATACCCGTTAGTGGATGCAAGCAAACATGAGTTCAAAAATGAGAAAAGGAAACTTTTGCACAAGGTGATGTCGAATTTAAATTTAACTCAAGAACATTCTAAAAATATGCGTGATTTGATTTTACAAAATAACGCTATCCAAGACCGAGCCGGATGTGATTTGGTTAAAAAAACAATTACATGGTTTGTGCTCCATGTATGTGCTTTGGAAACTGCTAACCCACACATGATTTATGCGCTTTCTCAACAGATACATGGAAAGATTGGTGAAGCCTTTAAAAATGGAGGACAACCCGCCGGACACCGTTTACATCAATTAGGTTCTGCACGAGACATAGTGTTGAATACAATCTACGGAACAGGTAAGCAAGAAACCAGTAAGAAAGAAGTTGAAACTGAAGTGGAACCTACTTCACCAAAAACTCCTTAATTGGGTTCTCTACCTGATCTTCATTGCAGAGTCGCAGCTTTGCTGCGGCTCAGCACTGTCATTGCGCATAGGCGTCAATTTAAGCGCCTTTCTCCCGCAGGAAGCTGTCATTGCGAGCGCGAGCGAAGGGACATTTTTTTTCTGCATGCTTTTTTGCTACATAAGTCCTAAATTGGCCATGGAAACAGCTAGGTTGCCGGCGACTACTAAGTGATCCAAAAGTTTGATATCAATCAGTGCTAAAGCTTGCTTTAGACAATCGGTAATGGCAATGTCGCTGGTGCTTGGTTCGGCGATTCCCGAAGGGTGATTATGCGCCACTATTAAGGCTGCGGCATTATAAAATAAGGCTCGTTTAATCACTTCGCGAGGATAGATGGCTGCGGTATTAATGGTGCCATAAAACAAGTATTCAAATTGTATTACCCGATGTTTGTTATCCAAGAACAAAGCCCCGAAAACTTCTTGTTGATAATCTCGTAAGCTGGCGATCAAAAAATCTGCGGCGTCTTGGCTATGCCGAATGGAAGGAAGATTGCACACAGCCTCTTTCAAACACCTTTTGCCAAGTTCCGCTGCAGCTTGCAGTTGACAATATTTTGCCGTTCCTAAACCGAGTTCAGAACAAAATTCTGATAGAGATGCATTTAAAATTCCTCGTAAGCTTTTATGCTGCTGCAACAATTTACGAGACAAATCCACTGCACTCTGGCCTTTTCTGCCATGACGAATTAGAATAGCTAACAATTCTGCATCGGAAAGCGCGTGGGCGCCTTGTTGTAGAAGTCTTTCTCTTGGTCTTTCTTGATTAGGCCATTGGTTAATTGACATTTCTTCACAATAGCGAAGATATTTTTATTTGTACATACCGTAGTTTGGATGTGGAGTTTTTTAAGTTTTACAAACAAGAGGTTCGCTGTGCATACGGTTCAATTGAAAATTTTGGATGCAAGAGTGGGTAAGATGATCCCTTTGCCGCAGTATGCTACACCTGGCTCTGCGGGGTTGGATCTGCGTGCTTGTATTGATGAACCCCTGGTTTTACAACCGGGCTCATCGACATTAATTTCTACCGGATTGGCCATACATATCGCCGATCCGCATGCAGCGGCGGTCATTTTGCCTCGTTCCGGTTTAGGGCATAAACATGGTATCGTACTAGGGAATTTGGTGGGATTGATTGATGCGGACTACCAGGGCCCACTGATGGTTTCAGTATGGAATAGAGGTACGCAAGCATATCAAGTAGAGCCTGGGGAACGAATAGCGCAATTGGTAATAGTACCTATCTTAAGAGCGCAATTTGAGGTAGTAGATGAGTTTGAAGAGACAAAGCGAGGTGCAGGTGGATTCGGCAGTTCCGGAAAAAATTAAAGCAAATGCTTATCATGTACCTGAAAAACTTCCGGCAGATATTTTTCGAGCTTACGATATACGTGGGCCGGTGGAGGAAGGGTGTCTCACGGCCGATGTGGCTTATGCCATTGGTTTGGCCGTAGGCGCACAAGCTAAAGAAAACTCTGAAAATACGATTATTGTGGCTAGAGATGGGCGTTTATCCGGTCCTCAGCTACACCAGGCTTTATGTGCTGGGCTATTGTCTAGCGGTTTAAATATATTGGATATAGGGATAGTCCCTACCCCGTTAATGTATTTCGCCACCTTTCGATTGAATGTATCTGCAGGGGTAATGATTACTGCCAGCCATAATCCTGGAAATCACAATGGCTTTAAAGTCATGTTGCAGGGTAAAACCTTAACCACGAATGGTATTGCTGCTTTGCAACAACGAATAATAGATAAACGTTTTGTCAAAGGGGAGGGTCAACACAGTATAATGGCTTGTATCATAGACGATTATATTCACTATATTACAAGCCGGGTTAAGCTACATCGACCGGTGAAACTGGTAGTGGACTGTGGCAACGGTGTTCCAGGTTTGGTCGCTCCTGTTCTTTATCGAGCTTTGGGTTGCGAAGTTATTGAATTATTCTGCGAATTGGACGGGAATTTTCCCAATCATCATCCAGATCCTTTGGTGCCGGAAAATTTAACGGCTTTAATTGAGCGTGTGCGCGTTGAGAAAGCAGATTTGGGTTTGGCGTTTGATGGTGATGGTGATCGTTTAGGTGTTGTCACCAATGAGGGTGAAATTATCTGGCCTGATCGACAACTGATGTTATTTTGCCAAGATGTATTAGCTAAAAATCCAGGCGCTACTGTTATTTTTGATGTGAAATGCTCACGCTTCTTACCTGAAGTGATTACTGCTTCTGGTGGTCAGCCATTGATGTGGCGAACCGGCCATTCCATTATTAAAAATAAAATGCTTGAAGTGAATGCCATCCTCGCGGGTGAAATGAGCGGTCATATCTTTTTTAAAGATGATTGGTTTGGTTTCGATGACGGCCTATATGTGGGTGTACGGTTGTTGCAAATTTTATCGCAACAAAATCGCTCTGCCTCAGCTGTTTTTGCTATATTGCCCAACAGTGTCAATACGCCTGAATTAAAATTAAATATGCCGGAAAATGAAAAAGCAGCTTTTATGAGTCGTTTTCTAGCTGAGTCAAACTTCGGTTCGGACTCTGAAAAAATCACTATTGACGGCCTAAGAGTCAATTTTTCTTACGGATGGGGATTGGTGAGGCCATCGAATACTTCCGCCTATCTCACACTGAGATTTGAAGCGGATACCACTGAGAATTTAGAAAAAATTAAAAAGATATTTCGCGCCCAACTACTGGCTGTTAATCCCTCCTTGAATTTACCTTTTTAATTCCGGTATTTCTCTGCTTCCTGAAATTAGGTAGCAGTAACTTGTAGTCTTCTGCTTCGGGAAGTAGACTATGCAAGACATGAAAATAATTACATTTAATGCCAATGGAATACGTTCTGCAGCCAAGAAGGGCTTTTTCAAATGGGTAATGCAACAGAACGCAGATTTTATTTGCATACAAGAAACTAAATCTCAGGAGAAAGTTCGGGACGCGGCTATCTACTGTCCTAAAGGATATTATTGCTATTATTTCGATGCAGTAAAACCTGGGTACAGTGGCGTAGCCATTTTATGCCGGAAACAACCTGAAAAAGTAATTACAGGATTAGATTGGCCGCAGGCCGATTATGAAGGCCGCTACGTTCAAGCTGATTATCCTGGCTTCAGTATCGCTTCTTTGTATATGCCATCAGGCACCAGCGGAGAAGTTCGACAAAAAATAAAATTTGAATTTATGGAATATTATCTGCCGAAGCTAAAAGAAATCATTCTTTCGGGAAGACCTTTTATCATTTGCGGCGATTGGAATATTGCTCATAAACAGATTGATTTGAAAAACTGGAGAAGTAATCAAAAACATTCTGGATTTTTGCCAGAGGAAAGGGCTTGGATGGAACAATTATTAGCAGAGGTTGGTTTTGTTGATGCTTTTCGGGTAATCAATCAGCTGCCTGATCAATACACCTGGTGGTCACATCGGGGTCAAGCTTATGCTAAGAATGTAGGTTGGAGGATCGATTACCAAATGATCACGCCGCATTTTAAAAATCTAGTGCAGTCTGCGCATATTTATAAAGAGCAGCGATTTTCCGACCATGCCCCTTTAATTATGGAATATAAAGATCCACAGTTCTCCGGATAATTATTCGGGAACTGTAGGACCTTTTTCTGAGCAATGATAATTTCTCTAATTCCTTTTTGCGCCAAACTTAATAATTGATTTAACTCAGCATTATCAAAGCTTTCGCCTTCTGCCGTGCCTTGTAATTCAATGAATTTACCTGAATCGGTCATTACCACATTCATATCGGTATGGGCTTGGGAATCCTCGCTATAATCTAAATCGAGTATAGGCGTTTGCTTAAAAATACCTACTGAAACAGCAGCAATTAAATATTTTAAAGGATTGGTGGTAATCTTACCCATTCTTTGCAATCGATTTAAAGCATCTGCTAAAGCGACACAAGCGCCACTGATTGCGGCAGTTCGAGTGCCGCCGTCAGCTTGGATCACGTCACAATCTACGGTAATGGCTCTATTTCCTAAAGCTTTAAGGTCCACTGCGGCCCGTAACGATCTGCCAATCAATCTTTGAATTTCCACGGTTCGACCTTGTTGTTTGCCGGAAACAGCTTCGCGGTCAACACGCTCGTGCGTCGATCTGGGCAGCATACCATATTCCGCTGTAATCCAGCCTTGATCTCTGTCCCGTAAAAATTTTGGTAAGGTTTCCGAGACACTGGCAGTACATAATACTTTGGTGCCTCCAAAGCAGGTTAGAACCGAGCCTTCGGCGAAAGAAGTAAAATTACGAATAAAAGAGACAGGACGCATTTCATCCATGGCTCGATTACTGGTGCGAAAACTGGTACTCAACATAAAATTCTCTCTGTGTTATCATTATTTATGGTAAACAGTATGACAGCTTTTTCGCGTCAGTCTAGTCAAAAAGACTGGGGGACATTGGTATGGGAATTTCGTTCAGTAAACCATCGTTTTTTGATTTGTCCATCCGTCTCCCAGAACCTCTACGAATTTATGAATCCGAAGTTCGAGAAAGTCTTAATAAAAAATTGCACCGCGGCAAAGTAGAAGCTACTTTGCGATTTACTACTGCGGCCCATGCCCAAGGTGATGTGCGTTTGAACGAAGCAATTGTTCAAAAATTAGCGGGCGCAAGTGATATAGTGCAACTTTTTTCCAGCATTCAAATTGATTTGTCGTCGATTTTACTTGGCCTGGGGTTTGGCAGTGGAAACGCCCACTATGAGGCAGCTGCGGCAGAGGCATTAGTGTTATTGCAGCAAAGTATTCATGATCTGGTGCAAATGCGTCGGCGGGAAGGACCGCGATCCAAAAATTTCTTAAGCAACGAATAGAGAAAATTTTAGCTATTTCTAATTGGATATTTCGGCAAAATACCCCAGTTATTGCATGCAGAGCGAGAACGTATTAGTAATTCGTGTGGCGCACTTAAGTGCCAATCTGGAACCACAGCGGCTGGAACAAGAAATGGCGGTTTTGATTCAAAAAACGGATGTCGGCAGAGGAAATTCAACGATTGGCCAGTCATTGTCAGGCGATGAATGAAACTTTATCGCAATCTGGCCTCAAGGCCGGCGTTTGGATTTTCTCAGTCAAGAATTAAATCGTGAAGCCAATACTTTAAGCAGTAAGGCATTGGATGTTTCCTTAACTCATGCCAGTGTAGAAATGAAAGTATTGATTGAACAAATTCGTGAACAGGTGCAAAACATTGAGTAATGACCGGTCATTTTTTTGTGATTGCAGCCCCTTCGGGGACTGGTAAAACCAGTTTGGTGCGTGCTTTAGTTAATAATATTAATGATTTACAAATATCTATTTCTTATACTACCCGTCCGCCACGTCCAGGAGATGTCGCAGGGTAAAGATTATCATTTTGTTACTCCGCATGAATTTACGCAAATGGTTGAAAATCAGAATTTTTAGAATATGCCACTATTTATCATCATCAATATGGTACTTCACGGGACTGGGTTATGAAAAAATTGGCTGCGGGTATTGATGTGTTATTGGAAATTGATTGGCAAGGGGCCAAGCAGGTTCGGCAGCTATTTCCCAGAGCCATTTTAATTTTTATTGTGCCGCCTTCTTTGGACACTTTACGACAACGCTTGCAAAATCGTCGTCAGGATCATCTCGATGTCATTACAGAACGCATGGCGGGCGCACAACAGGAAATCAGTCATTATTCGGAATTTGATTATTTAGTGATTAATGATCAATTCGAGCAAGCTTTGGCTGATTTACAACATATTATTTTGGCCGAACGATTGCGTTGCCGTGAACAAGCAGAGCGCCACGTGAATTACTAGCTAAATTACTGGAAAAATAATATAATATTACAGTCCTGTGAGAAATTAGCATGAGTATGGAATAGCATTCATATTAAGTGAGTTCAATTAGATCGTTATTTATGGAGAATATTAGTATGGCACGTGTCACAGTTGAAGATTGTTTAGCAACATGTAGAAAATCGCTTTGCTTTAGTGATTAAAGCTGCAAAGCGAGCCCATTTATTAGAAATGGGAGCGGCTGATCCTTTGGTGCCCATTGATAATGATAAACCCACCGTCATTGCTTTACGGGAAATTGCCGCTGGTTTGATATTGAAAATGCACCATTACGCACTGAACATGGTGATAAAGAGAATTGATGAGTGCCTCGGTGAGTGTCAGCGCAGTGATTCGCAGTGAATTGATCGCGTCAACAAAAAGATATTCCTCCTGAGTAACTGAGAGGTGAGTAATGCGGTTATTTAAAAAATTAAGACGCAAATTCGATTATCTTGATGCAGAGCAAATTGAGCAAATTCATCAAGCTTATTTAACGGCTTTAGCCGCGCATCAAGGTCAAAAACGTCATACCGGCGAACCTTATATCACTCATCCAGTGGCGGTTGCCTGCATTCTGGCGGACATGAAATTGGATCATCACACCATTATGGCGGCGTTACTGCATGATGTCATCGAAGATACCTCGATTACTAAAGCATGATTTAGCCGCTAAATTTGGTGATACTGTGGCCGATTTGGTTGATGGGGTCAGTAAGCTGACTCAAATTGAATTTTTTTCCCGCGCCGAAGCGCAAGCCGAAAATTTTCGTAAAATGGTGTTGGCGATGGCGCGAGATATTCGCGTTATTATTATCAAACTTGCCGACCGCTTGCATAATATGCGCACCTTAGTATCTTTGCCTCCAGAAAAACGCCGGCGCATTGCTCAAGAAACTTTAGAAATTTTTGCGCCGATTGCCAAACGTTTGGGGATGCATGATTTGTCGGTGGAATTAGAAGAACTTAGTTTTATGGCGCGCTATCCACGCCGTTATGCCGTTTTACGAAAAGCGGTGGAAGAAGCACGCGGTGAACGCAAAAAAGTTTTGAATTTGGTGAGTAAAACTTTGCAAGAAGGCTTGGCAAAAGCCAATTTGCCTTCCTGCACTGTGGTCGGCCGGGAAAAACATCTTTACAGTATTTATCAAAAAATGCGCGGTAAACATCTGCCTTTTAATGAAATCATGGATGTTTATGCTTTTCGAATTATTGTCGATGATGTCGATACCTGTTATCGGGTATTGGGTTTGGTTCATCGTTTATTTAAACCCGTTCCAGAAAAATTTAAAGATTATATTGCTATTCCTAAAGCCAATGGTTATCAATCATTACATACCGTTTTATTTGGTCCTTATGGTATCCTATTGAAGTTCAAATTCGCACCACCGAAATGGATCATCGTGCCACCAGCGGCATTGCTGCGCATTGGCTGTATAAAAATGAGCGAAGAAAAAACTGATCCTGCCCAAGTGCGCGCCCAACAATGGGTTAAAAATTTATTAGAATTGCAACGTGACGCAGGTAGTTCTTTAGAATTTATTGAAAATGTCAAATTAGATTTATTTCCTGATGAAGTGTATGTGTTTACCCCTCAAGGTAAAATTATGCGATTACCGGCAGGTGCCACCGCAGTTGATTTTGCTTATGCAGTTCATACCGATATTGGCAATAGTTGTGTCGCTGCGAAAATTAATCGGCAATTAGCGCCATTATCTTCGCCTTTAATCAGTGGTCAAACCGTGAAATTATTACTAATTCACGCGCTCAGCCTAATCCAGCTTGGCTGGATTTTGTGGTCACTCGTCAGGCGCGCAACAGTATTCGTCAATTTTTGAAAAACCAACGTAAGACAGAATCCATTGCCTTGGGAGAAAAATTATTAAAACAAGCTTTACGTCAGCATAACTTAACTCTGAAAAAAATTCCCGCATGATAGTGGTGCAATTTATGTTGCAAGAGGCGCAATTAGCATAGTTTAACCGAATTGTTAACCGAAATTGGTCTAGGTAATCGATTGCCTGCTTTAGTGGCTAAACGATTGCGGATGTGACTCATCAACAGCGGCTGAGCGGCGCGAGAAAATTTAGACTGATCTCAGAAACGACCTTTAGTGATTAAAGGCACAGAAGGGATGGTGGTTAGTTTTGCTGAATGTTGTCAGTCCTATTCCCGGCGATCCTATCGTTGGTATTATTGGGTGGCGGCGAAGGGATTATCGTGCATGCGGAACAATGTTCGCGATTGGATAAATTGCGTGGCCACCCGAATGCTTATATGACTTTGCGTTGGGATGAACATATTCAACAGATTTTCCCATTGATTATTCGAGTAGAAGCCATGATGAACCCGGTTATTGGCCAAAATGGCCGCCGCTATTTCCGATGCTGATGCGAATATTTCTGATGTGCGTGTAAGAGATCAAGGTGGACAACATTATCAATTTATTTTTAAATTATCTCGGTGACGCGATCGGATTCATCTTGCGCAAGGTCATTACGGCATTTGCGCCGTATTCCTGCCGTCATGCCGCGTATTTCTCGTAGGCATTGAGCAAAGGAAAAAGATTATGAAACAAATGATTAATACACCGCATGCGCCTGCTGCCATTGGCACTTATTCGCAAGCTATTAAATCAGGAAGTTTGGTGTTTTTATCCGGGCAAATTCCTTTGGTTCCCGCGCACTATGGAAATTGTCAAAGGTGATTTTAAAGCGCGGGTACGGCGAGTTTTTGAAAATATCAAAGCGATTGTTGAAGAAGCCGGCGGAGATTTGTCGCAAATTGTCAAATTAACTATTTATTTTACGAATATGAATAATTTCAGTATGGTCAACGAAGTGATGCAGGAATATTTTACCGAACCCTATCCTGCTCGCGCCGTATTGCGGTGGCCGCCTTGCCTAAAGACGTGGATATCGAAATTGATACGATTATGATTTTAAGTGAATGAACCGCTGAATCTGTTAAGCTGTTTCATCATGGTGTTGGTCCAAAAATTCAAGAATTATTACAGCAAATTGGCTTAGAAACTATTCAAGATTTGTTATTTCATCTGCCTAGTCGTATCAAGATCGTACTCGCATCACCGCTATTGGCGCTTTACGTGAAGGCGATTATGCTTTAATTGAAGGAGAAATTCGCGCTGTTACCGTGAGCCCTGGACGACGGCGCCAGTTTGCTGTGTCAATTGAGCGATGATACCGGCAGTATTTATTTGCGTTTCTTTCATTTTACCGCCGCGCAAAAAAATCAATTGCTGCCGGAATTGCGGTTACGTTGTTTTGGCGAAGCACGACGCGCGTTTCGCAATTATGGTTTGGAAATGATTCATCCCGAATATCGGCAGATTCAGGAAGCGCATGAATTGCCTCTAGATAAGCATCTCACTCCTATTTATCCCAGCACTCAAGGATTATCTCAACCTTTATTGCGGCGTTTAACCGATCAAGCATTACAAACTTTGCAGACGAATTTGCAGTCAATTGGAAATTTTGCCGGAAGTTATTATTATCCCAATTTCAATTTGCCGATTTAGTATCGGCTTTACATTACGTGCATCGCCCGCCGCCGGATGCGCCGATGTCGATTTGTTATTACGCGGTGAACATCCGATGCAAAAACGATTGGCGTTTGAAGAACTGATTGCTCATCAAATCAGTTTGCAAAAATCGCGACGGCAGGTTAGACGGCACAGCGCTGTAGCACTCACTGCGGGAGATGATTTAAGAGACCAGTTGCTAAATCGCTTAGTTTTTAATTTGACAGCGGCCCAACAACGAGTCATTGCTGAAATTGATGCTGATTTATCGCAACCTTATCCGATGCTGCGTTTATCCAAGGCGATGTCGGGTCTGGAAAAACCGTGGTGGCGGCCATGGCGATGTTGCGTGCGGTCGCCCAAATGCTCAGGCGGCATTGATTGCGCCGACCGAATTACTGGCTGAACAGCATTTTCAAAATTTTTGCAATTGGTTTGAACCTTTGGGGATTCAAATCATTTTTTTAGGCGGCAAGCAGTCAGCTGTGGTGAGAACATAAAATATTTGGCGAAATTGCAGCCGGCACAAGCCAAGTGATTATTGGCACTCACGCTTTATTTCAAGAAAAAGTGCGTTACGCAGCAACTCAGTTTGCTGGTGATCGATGAGCAACATCGGTTTGGCGTCAATCAACGTTTAGCGTTACGGGAAAAGGGAGAAAATCAATGGCTTTTTTCCACATCAATTGATTATGAGCGCCACGCCCATTCCCAGAACTTTGGCGATGGCGGCGTATGCCGATTTAGATATTTCCGTCATTGATGAATTGCCGCCGGGACGGAAACCAGTCACCACTGTACTAGTTTCCAACCAACGGCGGCATGAGATCATTGATCGTGTACGACAAGCTTGCAGCGAACAAAAAGCAAGTATATTGGGTTTGCACTTTAATCGAAGATTCCGAAGTGTTGCAATGTCAAGCGGCGGAAGAAACCGCATTAGAATTACAAAAATTATTACCGGAATTGGTCATTGGTTTAGTGCATAGCCGCTTGTCATCTGAAGAAAAAATCAGAGCAAATGCAGGCTTTTAAAGAAAACAGGATGCATTTATTGGTAGCCACCACAGTGATTGAAGTGGGCGTCGATGTTCCCAATGCCAGTTTAATGATTATTGAAAATCCAGAACGCTTAGGTTTATCGCAATTGCATCAATTGCGTGGACGAGTTGGCCGAGGCGCAGCGGAAAGTTTTTGCGTACTTTTGTATCAGGAACCGTTATCAGCGCTGGCGCGACAACGCTTGCAAGTGATGCGCAACACCAATGATGGATTTGTCATCGCCAGAGAAGATTTAGCCATTCGCGGACCAGGAGAAGTTTTGGGCACCCGTCAGTCCGGCCTAGTAAGATTTAAAATTGCGGATCTTCTTCGTGATCAGCATTTGCTGCCGCAAGTACAAACCGCTAGCCGTTACTTAGTAGAACAGTACCCTGATCGAGCAGAAGCGTTAATGACTCGCTGGATCCGCAATGCAGAACAATATGTACATGTATAGCAAAATTGCTATAAGATATTAGGAATACTATGAGAACCTATCAATTTTTTGTTATTAGTTTTTTAGCCATATCCATTTCTTCCATGGCTGGCGCCCAAGAGGATGCAATGACAGTGAGTAATCAAAATAATGTTGCGTGTTTATGTGTGCAAGGGGTTGTAGGTAAAAATGTTCAATCAGGCACTGTATTTGCCTTAAATAAAGCAAAACCATTGATCAGTTTTCCTTTTGCCAAACTAATACCTGATGCCAAATATAGATTTGTGTTTACCATTCTGGACTCTGTCAGTTGTACCACCAGTGATTGTCCTAACAATCCAGATACGACTGGCGTCTTAGGAGGCGCATTGACTTTGTGGTACTCTCAAACTCAACACAAAGGCTACATGTCAAATGCTGATTTTAATGATTCCAATTTAAATGTCGATCCGATGAATGATTCTGCTGATAAAATACCAGTAAAAAAAGTGATCGTGACATACAAATAAGATTACTACAATTATAACAAACAACCACGAAAAAAACACCCGGCCCTCTTGTTAATGAAAGAAGGAGATTATCAAGCAGCCATCGAACTATTTCAAAAAAGTCCTCCTGACTTTAGTTTCGATCACGTTTACCATGCTGAGTGTTGGATGCAGATGAAGAATTATCAAAAGGCGATCGAAATTCTCACAAAAATTCCAGCCCATTACATGCGCAACAGTTCATTGTATTACATTCTTTTATCTACTTCTTAAAATACCTTAACAACGAGTCATTGTTTAGGAAAAAATAAATAAAATTATGCTAAAATAAAAAATAATGACTGGGAGGTTGTATGTTAAAATGGGCGGCTATTTTTTTAATTATTGCCATTATTGCCGGGTTGCTAGGATTTACTGGGGTTGCTGGAGCAGCCGTCCTCGTTGCTAAAGTTCTTTTTGGCATTTTCCTATTTTTATTTTTGCTATTTCTTATCTTGGGAATATTTGTCTTTAAAAAAATAAAAGGGTGAATTCTCTCTGGGATAAGTCAAACTGCGAGAATATAGATGTGTCTGGAGTATAAATCAATTGTATTATTGTGTTGGTAGGTTTTTTATTAAGAATAATTGGGGGCCTCCTGCCTTTAATGAATGCATTATATGATAAAATAATGGCTTACCCTCTCATTAAAGAGTTTAATAGAACCACTGGCACAGGTACTGTCGTTGATTTAACCCCTTCGCCATTTTATTTTGGGATAAAAGTTTTCGAGGTCCAGCAATAAAAATCTTTAAAGTAAGGTAGTTGACTGTAACAAAAACGTGTCAATGAGTTAATGTTGAACATACGCTGGCACTTCTGTCTTCAAGATCTTTTACTAATTTTTTATATACTTTAACGTAAGATTTAAATTCTTGCCATTCCGCACCTGATTTTTGGATAAAAAGCGACTCTAATTCTGTTAAATCTTTACCCATTTTCATAAGATCCGTTCTAAAACAGTCGTCATTTTGCAAAAACTGTAAATAACTAAGTTCAAATTTGGATTTAGATAAAGTTTCTGGGTGAGCAAAAAAACCGTATTTTCTGAGCAATTTACCTGAAACTTCTTTTTTTTCTTGAATTTCAGTAGTTTTTTCTTGAGTTTCAGAAATATCGAAGGCATCATTTCCTAAAGTTTGAATTAATTGGGCGCCAACTTCTTCATTGGTAGCAGCCTCCGATGCCTCAAATGTAGGTGATTCTTGATAGAAAATCGCTTCAATCTTAGCTAACAAAGTATTAGAAAAATACCAACCCCTTGTTTTACTTAAAGTTTCAAATTTTTCGCAGATAAACTCTCTGACCACTGGAAGAAATTCAGGTTTTATAAAATTACAAAAATCCATAGCTTTTTTTAATTTTTCTAATGAAGTAGCTTCTAAAGACCGCTCGACTTGAGTAAGTTTAGATAAACTATCTAATATAGGAATCAATTCTTTTTCAAACAGCTGTGAAATCCCTAGAATTTTGTCCCGACCCAATCCCGTTGTTAATGTTAGCCCTTTACGTTGTCCCAAATCAGCAGTTAATCTTCGATAGGCTCTTGCGGCGTAGGTACTTTCTGGATATTTTTGCAAGGTAGCCTTTAATTTTTCGTAAAATTG
Source organism: uncultured Pseudomonadota bacterium (assembly GCA_963795715.1). Lineage (GTDB taxonomy): Bacteria > Pseudomonadota > Gammaproteobacteria > Coxiellales > Coxiellaceae > JAFEDN01. Next base: position 72,138 of record CAWCIY010000003.1, on the reverse strand, counting down.
CTTGCTGCTTGAATATTCTTGAGGTTGTTTAATCTCAGTCTCACTTGAAAGTGAATCAACCGGTTTTTCCTCTATTTCTTTAAAATAAAGTCGGATTTCTCCCATACACACTAAATCAACGCCGATTTGCGCGAATTTATTATCACTGGAAAATAGTACCAGTAGAAAAGGGGGCTTTTGATCTTTATAAAATTTTTGGTGGAGTTCTTCCAAGTCCTCTAAGGTTGCAGAAGTAATATCTACTAGTAAAAAATGGGGTCTTTTTGAGCCAAATATCTCACTCCAATCAGTAGGAAGGATTTGGCCTATCGGTTGTTTTGGAAAAGCTCTGATATCAATAAAATGAACAGAACCAGGCTTCAAATCATTGTTGAAAGTTAACAGTGTTGGTTTGCTTGGGAGAAGTGCGGCAATTTCCTTCAAAAGTCCAGGATGATACTCGAAATATAAATTTTCAAAGGTACATTCTGGTGCTTCGGACTCCGCATAAAAATCGATAAACTCTTTAAAAAATTTAGTTGCCGCATCCATTCCGCTTCGAGCTGCATAAGCTTCTTGTGAGGTGGTGCGGAACAAAGCAGGTGCAGATAAATTTTCCTGATTTTTCCAATTAGACTCATGGATAATTTCCAATTCGTAGTCTAATTTTAAAAGCCGAAGCAATGTTTCTATAGAACTAACAATATGACTGTAATTTCCATCTGATGTTTTGACATACTCTAAAGATTCGGCTAATTCAGCATGAACAATTTTATTAAATTCTACTAAGCTAGAATTCGTTCTTAAACTTATGAGTCTTAAATTCGCAATTCTCATTATTCTTTGCTGTAAGCCAATTAAAACTTCGGGAGTCCTAGCTGGTGCTGTTTCATCTAGTTTAATTTTACTGATTGCTTTGTCAAAATTAGCTTTTCTCGCTTCGAAAATTTGTTCTGGGGATGTTAATTTATGATCTCTAATTTCAGTAATATAATGCATAAATGCACTTTTGTGATCAGTGGCTTCAGCAATATAACCAAGCGCGATCAATTGCGCGGTTTCATTAGCTGAATGCTTCTCATGGAAAAAAGCCTTGCCTTTTAATTCACTGTTAAATTCAAAGAGCTGTTTCAACAGCAATTGACTCTCTTTTTCCTTTAAAATATCTAATAGATGTTTGTATGCTTGTGTCACTACTTCACAAAAATCTTCCGGAACTACTCCTAAGGATAAGCGAAAGGATCTGCCCGTAGCTGATAAAGTAGGTCTTAAAGAACCAAAGCTTACTATGGGCTGAGTATAAATAAAATTTTTGCCATATTTTTTTAAGCTGTAAAAATTAATGAGTCCACAAAAATAACTCATCACACATTTGTTTAAAGCATTATAATTATCAGAAGGAAACAATGTTTTTTTCTGGTCCGTCCCACAAATATCGGCAATTTTTCTGATATCAAAAATAATACAAGGATATTTGGTTGCTGGCGCCTCACACAAGAGTAGACTTTTATCGGGCACAGATTGATTCAACATTTGTCCTAGACGGGTAACTAACTGCATTCGCGCCTGCATCATTTTGCGGAAATTAGATTTAGCAGATCTAGCAGTAGGTTCTGAAGTTTTAATATCTAACTTAGGTTCCTCGCGAGATTTTGAAGTCTTTAGTAAATCTTTTTCTTCCGATTGCTCCACTTCCAATGTAATATCAACAATTTTTTTGCAAACCAATAAGATTTGTTGTGTGGTCAATTTACTAAAAATAAATTCTAAGCCTTCTTCAGGGGTTAACCATTGACCCAAAGAACGTATTTTTTCCCAATCCTTTGAACGAGTTGGATCTAATTGTAATTGTTCCTCAATAAAATTGAAAATTTCTTTATTCTCATCCTTGTTAAGGATTTGTTCCAGAATACTCTTAACTTGAAAAAAAATTTGGCGGCTGGGATGCTCAGATTCATTGCGAAGGTAATTTTCCTCCCAATTTAAATGAGATCGGCTAAAAGATATGGCCGTTTCTGTATCGAGTAAGGATTTAATATCGGAAGAAGGAAATTCACGTCGATTAGCAATGTTGTAACCATAGTTAACCACGCTCAAAAGTACACTCGCATATCCTTTTTTGGTTTCTATGGAGAGTTCTAAAACTGAGCTTTGAGAATTTAGGGTTTTTTTAAAGCCGGTTAATAAATTTCTTTTTATCGAATGACTTCTATTCATAATTTCACTGCTGTTTTTTATCCTGTTTTTTTATAGTATGTAATAATAATTAAGGTTTTATTAAATAAATAAATCATTTGTTTGACAAAAGTGGGTTTTATGATAAAGTAGAAACGATTAGTTTTTATGGGGTTACAATGAAACTGAATGATATTCAAAACAAATTACTTTCTGAATATATAGATAATTATTTCATCCCTAAACTCGCCCATTTAATAAGCTTATCTTCTACTGAGGAGTCAAAGCTGACAGATTTAGAAGATATAAGATTGGCCGCCACCCTAATGTTTAAAGATTGCTGTGATAAATTTATCCCACTTTTAAAAGGGGATAAGAAAGAACGGAACCAGCAAAAAATAGTCACCCTCGTGACCTTGAATGGCATAATAAACTCTAACAAAGAAGCCACTGAACTTAAATTTATATCCTCTATTTGTGACAGAAGATTATCAGTGGTTCCCAGCGCTATGAATTCTTCAGAGTGGTTGGAAACGCAGCATCAGTTAATTGGACAAACTGTCAAAGCTAGGATTCTTACGTGGTTAACAGAGCATGAAAATCCATTGCAAGAATATAATTACCGAACTTCTCAAATGCTTCGTTAATTATCGATCTTCCCGTCCAATGATAGTTGACCTGTCAAGCACCCCTGAGTTAAAATTTAGTTGATCGCTACATAGCGTTTTATTTATTAACAGGAGATTATTATGAACGTGAAAAAGGGTTTAATATTCAGTGTGGCTGGGGTTGCTATGTTAACTGGACTGGCGGCTTATGCGGGCGGGCCTGAAGTTATAAACACCGCTGTTGCACCCACTTGTCCTTGTGCTTATGGCTTTACGCCTTTCCTGTACATCGGCGGCAGCGCTGGTTGGGCATATTCTGATTGGAATAGTTTTATCCTGAGTGGGTTCCCCCAAAACGCTGATACCAATGGTTTTACTTATGGTGGTAAAGTGGGTTACCAATTTCTGGATCACTTTGGCGTAGAGGCAGGTATTTTCAACTTGCCTGATTCTGATCAAACAATCCTTGCCAATGATTTTACCAATGAAAATTTGAGTGGAAAAGTTAGCTCCTGGTTCGCTTATGGTGCAGCCACCATTCGTGCGGAATTTCCTGGCGACCCATTCTTCCATATTATGGGCAAAGTCGGCGGCGCTTACCGGGCAGTTAATCACAGCGGCCAGTTGTATGATTTTTTCAATACCGGCGACGGCAGTTATGGTACTGTGATTTTCGGTGCGGGTTTAGATTACGATTTAGCCATGTACCGCTTGCCTTTATCCGTGGGCGTTGACTACTGGTACGTTCCAGGGTCCAACGATTCATTCTTTACAGCTACCCAGGCTGTTATTAATGAAAACGCTGCCCCAGCTGCGCAAGTAGTTGTTGGCACGATTTCTATACATTTCGCTGCTTAATTTGTCTTTTCTGCAAGCCCGGCTTTCCAACCGGGCTTGAAATTCGCTGCTCGCAACCCCATATCAGTTTTTATAGGTTATATCATCACCGGAGAAGAAAATTTATGATGTCCGCTCAAGCAGAAACACTATCCTTTGAAGCAGAAGTAAAGCAATTACTGAGTTTAGTCGCTCATTCACTGTATAGTAATCCCGAAATATTTTTGCGTGAGCTTATTTCCAATTCTTCCGACGCAGCGGATAAATTGCGCTATGCAGCACTCACTGACGCTGCTTTATACGAAAATGATTCCCAATTAAAGATCTGGATAGATTTTGATAAAAATCAAAAGACCATTACTGTGCGTGATAACGGTATTGGCATGACCCGAGAAGAAGTCATTGAAAATTTAGGCACTATAGCCAAATCCGGCACCCGCGCTTTCCGCGAAATGTTGGAAAGCAAGCAAGCGGGCGGAGACTCTCAACTGATCGGCCAATTTGGCGTAGGCTTTTATTCTACATTTGTAGTTGCCGACAAAGTAGTGGTTCGTACCCGCAAAGCCGGGATGCAGCCTGAGCAAGGAGTGATGTGGGAATCTGATGGCCAAGGCCAATATATGGTTAAAAATATCCGTTATCCTCAGCGTGGTACTGAAGTGGTGTTGCACTTAAAGGAAGGACAGGATGAATTTTTAGATGAATTTCGTTTGCGAAGTATCATCACCAAATATTCTGATCATATTGTCCTGCCAATTATTATGAAAAAACCAGAAACTAAAGACAGTAAATCCGCGCCTAAAACCGAAAAAGAATCGATGGATGAAGTGGTTATTCCAGAGGAAGAAGTTGTTAATCGGGCCAGCGCCTTATGGACTTTACCCAAGAGCGAAATCAAAGACGAGCAATACAAAGAACTTTATAAACACATTGCCCATGATTTTGAAGATCCTTTGGCATGGGCCCATAATAAACTAGAAGGAAAATTAGAATATACCAGTTTGCTCTACATTCCAGCGCGTGCACCTTTTGATTTATGGAACAGAGAATTTCAAAGAGGGCTTAAGCTTTATGTTAAGCGTGTTTTTATTATGGATGATGCAGAACATTTCATGCCGATGTATTTACGTTTTGTGAAAGGCGTAATTGATAGCAATGATTTGCCATTGAATATTTCTCGAGAAATTTTGCAATCAAATCAAGTAATCGAAAAAATGCGTGCCGGCAGTGTGAAAAAGATTTTAGATCTTTTGGAAAAGCTGGCTGCGGAAGAACCGGATGTTTACAGTAAATTCTGGCGCGAATTTGGTGCAGTCATTAAAGAAGGTCCAGGTGAAGATGCGGTCAATAAAGAACGGATTGCCAAATTACTGCGTTTTGTTTCCACGCATCAAGAAAATAGCGAACCTAAAGTGTCATTGAGTGATTACGTCAGCCGTATGCAAAAAGATCAGGATAAGATTTATTACTTAATTGCAGATTCTTATCTCAGTGCTAAAAACAGTCCGTTGTTGGAAGTATTCCGTAAAAAAGGCATTGAAGTGATACTTATGTTTGACCGTGTCGACGAATGGTTGGTAGCGCATTTAACAGAATTCGAGGGCAAAAAACTGCAATCTATTTCCAAAGGAAAACTAGATCTCGATAAATTTGAAGAAAAGGAGCAAAAAGAAAAGCAGGAAGAAAAAGCCAATAATTTTGCCGATGTAGTCACTCAAATTAAAACTGCTTTGGGTGAACGTGTGAAAGAAGTGCGATTAACCCATCGTTTAGTAGATTCTCCTGCTTGTGTCGTGTTTGATGAAAACGAATTAACAGGTCATATGCAACGCTTGCTAAAAGCTGCTGGTCAAGCTGTTCCGGAAACTAAACCCATTTTGGAGCTGAATCCAGATCATGCACTCTTGATAAAACTACAAAGAATTAGAGACACCCAGAAGATTTCCGAATGGGCGGATATCTTATTGAATCAAGCGTTATTGGCTGAAGGTGAAAACCTGCAAAATCCCGCTGATTTCGTGAAACGACTGAATCAATTGTTGGTGCGCGTGAACGATTAACGTCATCCCGCGATCAAGTCCCGGGATGACGAAAAAGTAAGAGAATTTATGGATAAATTCAAAAAAAACCCGCATGTTGTCATAACTTCGCATCCAGGACAAATGCCGAAGTTACTATTTCCCATCCATTGGGGACAGCGCGATCCACACCAACGTGGGCCCATTATTGCTACCTTTACTGATAAAACTGCCCGGAATGTGATTGGCGCCCACAGCGGTAGTTATTCAGTTTACCGGGCATTATCGATTGCTTCAGGAAAATATCCAGCTTCACACCATGCTGATCTCAGCTATACGCAATTTCAAACAAAAATTGGGCCTTATGCTTCATGGTATGATCCAGATAAAATCGTTTCCTTAGATCCCTGGGGAGCCAATGTTACCGAATTTTTTAGCGACGAAATAAAACAAGGTTATGATATTTATCCAACCATCGCAGTGACTCAAGGCCACTTAACCATACCGGAAATTTCACAAGCAGTCTTTCAAAAACGACTCATTGTGGATGGTAAAATCGTTTTGCCTAGCCACGAGCTGCAAGTCACCAAAGTAGCCATTGAGCCAGTGTGGTATTTGCCTGGTATCGCTAAACGGTTACAGACCACTGAAGCTGCATTGAGAAAAGCTTTGTTTGAGGAAACCGGCGGCATGTTTCCTGAGTTAGTCACCAGGCCTGATTTAAAAATACTGCTTCCGCCTATCGGAGGCACTACCGCTTATATCTTGGGAGATCCACTCGATTTAGCCAAAACTGAAGTAGAATTGACTTGCCGCATCCACGATGAATGCAATGGTTCCGATGTATTTGGCTCAGATATTTGCACTTGCCGGCCTTACTTAATTCATGCTTTTGAAGCAGCCGTGCAAACCGCGCAAAAAGGCGGAGTAGGTTTGATTGTGTATTTTCGTAAAGAAGGCAGAGCATTAGGCGAAGTCACCAAATTTTTAGTATACAATGCTCGAAAAAAACAAGAAGGCGGAGACACCGCGCAACGCTATTTTTATCGCACTGAATGTGTGGCTGGAGTGGCTGATGCGCGTTTTCAAGAACTGATGCCGGATGTTTTGCATTGGTTTGGCATTACCAAGATAGACCATTTAATTTCGATGAGTGATATGAAATATCGTGCTATTTGCGCCGGCGGTATCACCGTTCAAGAACGTATTATCTTGCCAGAGCATTTAATTCCAGGTGACGCTCAGGTAGAGATACAAGCCAAAAAATCTGCAGGATATTTTTCTGGTAAATCATAATGACTGATGCGGAATATCATAATCTTTTAACTACTACAGCCATACATCAGTTTTCTGAAAAAATTTTTCAAGATACTTTAGACGGCAAAACTCATTTTCATTTATCCCTAGATAAACTAGAAGAAGTGGCGAAATTAACCCTCGATATTACCCAAAAAAATTATCCGGAGGGTAACATTCCCTTACATTCTCGTTGGCGCCATTTTGAAATTAATCAGGAAAACAGGGCGCAATTTCTCAATCACTTACCTCAACCGGCTCGGGTACAAGCACAGTTGGATTTGGCTTTTATTTCAGTTTTACTGGATGCAGGTGCTGGCGGCTCCTGGCAATATCGGGATCGCAACGGAGAAATATTGAGCCGTTCTGAAGGACTGGCCGTAGCCAGCTTAGAGTTATTTGCTGCGGGATTTTTTTCTTCAACTAAAGATCCTTATCGCGTGGATGCGCTAGGCCTGCAAAAATTGAGCTTAAAAAAGCTGCAATCAGCATTACAAATCAGCGAAAGAAATACACTTGCAGGACTTGAGGGCCGTTGGCAGTTATTACAAAATTTATCTAAACAACTCTTACAAGAGGCAACGTTTTTCAGTGAAACTCGACCCTCGGGTTTTTATTATTTTTTAAAGCAAAATTACGGACAAAGAATAACTGCCAGTGAGCTGTTGACTGTGTTATTATTGCACCTGAATTCTATTTGGCCGACTAGGAATATTCAAGGTTATGCGCTAGGAGATATTTGGCAATATCCACGTTTAGGCTGGGCCCCGTTTCATAAATTGACGCTATGGCTTACTTTATCTCTGATCGAGCCTTTGCAAAGCGCTGGATTCTCAGTGGTACAGTTAGAAGAGTTGCCAGGATTAGCGGAATATCGAAACGGAGGTTTATTTATAGATGGTCAAGTCTTAACAGTGAATGAAAGCATGGCTTTACAGCAGGCATATTTTCCTGGTGATGAAATTATTATCGAATGGCGTGCTTTAACTTTAGCCTTATTAAACAGGTTGTCCGCTATCATCCGAAAAAAATTAGGCAAAAGTGAACGCGCATTGCCTTTAGTGAACATCTTGCAGGGCGGCGCCTGGCAAGCCGGCAGGCAGTTAGCCTTTCAGCGCAGCGCCACCGGCGAACCACCTTTGCGAATTTATAGTACGGGAACTGTGATATGAATGAATTTTTGCAGGTGATAAAACATCCTGCATTGCAACATAAATTGAGCATTTTACGTAGCAAGAATACCTCCTCAGCAGAGGTTCGCCGCATAATAAATGAAATATCCATTTTGCTTACCTACGAAGCGACACGAGAACTCCCTTTAAAAAATATCGAAGTAGAGACTCCCATGGGATTAAGCCAGGCGCAGTACATGAGTCAACCACCATTGGTGGTTTCAATTTTAAGGGCAGGCAACAGTATGCTGGATGGGGTATTAACAATTTTAGCGGAAGCCAAAGTTGGGCATATTGGCATCTATCGCGACCGATTTACCCAAAATACGGTAGAATATTATTTTCGCCTTCCGGATAAAAACCATGTAGAAGGCAAAGAAGTATTATTAGTGGACCCTTTGGTAGCGACAGGAGATACCGTGCTCGCCAGCATAGAGCGGCTGAGGCAATTTGGAGTAGGAAAGATTTCCATATTATGTATACTTATCTCCAAAATGGCGTTAGAGCGCATTCAATATTTTTATCCAGAAGTGATTATTTACACCGTGGGCATAGAAGAACAAGTGAACGAACAAGGTTTTTTAATTCCCGGAATCGGCGACGTCAGTGGACGCTTATATGGATGGATGGGTCATGCGTTTTAACAGCAAACCCGAATCTGTTTTTTTCATTGGCATTACTGGTGGCAGTTGCGCTTGTAAATCCACATTTGCGCGCCGGTTACGAGAGGCTTTTGGCGCAGATTTTTGCAGTATTCTCGATCAAGATTCTTACTACCGGGACCAGAGCGCGCGTTTTGATCGAGATGGCGGCGCCGTCAATTTCGATCATCCTGACAGTATTGATTTCGACTTATTACATCAACATTTATTAAAATTGCACAAGGGCGAACCTGTCGAAGTACCTATTTATGATTTTGCCACCCATAAGCGTTTGGACCAAACCATTACACTATTTCCAAAAGATATTATTTTAGTAGAGGGCGCCCTGATTCTTACTCAAGCTAAAATTGTTAGTATGCTTTCAGAAAGTGTTTTTATGGATGCTTCCGAAGATGTGCGCTTGGAGCGGCGCATCAAGCGCGACCTCATCGAACGTGGCCGCTCCCGCGATGGGGTGTTGGAGCAATTTTTTAATCATGTTAAACCGATGCATGACCTTTTTATAGAGCCCAATAAACAGCTTGCGACTTATATTGTCCGAGACGAAGCTTCTATGCAAGCTACTTTAGAAGAGCTGGTCGAAAAATTGGGCGTTGATTCATAATGCAATATTGCATAAAATGGCCGATACGCTGGCGTAGCTCAGTAGGTAGAGCAGCTGATTTGTAATCAGCCGGTCGTCTGTTCGATTCAGATCGCCAGCTTAATAAAATCAAGTACTTACGATTGAGTACAAAATAGGAAAAATTCTGGTGCTATATTGGTGCTATGTTTTCAGGGGTTTATTCAATGAGTAAAAGGTCTATCACAATTGACAACGCCAGCTTGGCGATACTTAAAGATTTAGATTCCGGAAAACTGTTGGGGTCAGCTTCAGTCTTTATTCGCTGCAATTGGTTGCTTACAGCAAAGCATGTGGTTTTACAGGATGGCCTTCATCGTGAGAATATGTGCGCTGTTTTTGGTGATCAAAAAATTGAAATCTCTGCAAAAATTATCTACCTTCATAAAGAAGTAGATCTTGCTGTATTAGAATTATCTAAAATTATTTGTCGACGCCCCCTTGCGTCGGGACATGCCTCCATAGCCGGTTCGAAAGGGTTATTTTGTATCGGCTATTCGCCGACTATTACACAACGACATGGGCAACCATCTTTATATGTAAATGATGTGCCCAATTTTAAGTATGAAAAACGAGAACGAAATTTTGGGGTAGAGGAGTTGATTGTCTTTGAAGCTCCATATGCAGAGGGAGGGCATTCGGGAGGCCCTATATTAGGAGATGGGGGAAGTGTGGTCGGCGTAATAATTGAAAGTATTTCAAACAATAATAAAATTCATCTGCGGGCAACAAGTGTTGCTCCTTTGCTAGATGAGCTCATTTTGCCAGATCGAGTGGAATCATGTCACAGCCTCACGTCGTTATGATTGCTGGACCTAATGGCGCAGGCAAGACTAGTGCAGCAATGACATTATTGCCGGATTATCTTAATATTCAGGAATTCGTCAATGCTGATGAAATTGCCCGTGGATTGTCTCCTTTAAATCCAAACGCCGCCGCTTCTGCAGCAGGTCGCATCATGAAAGAACGTATCGATCATTTAATTGACAATCGCCAAAGCTTCGCATTTGAAACAACGGCTGCGGGGACTACGCGCCGATTGACAATGAAAAAATGTCGAGAGGCTGGATATGCAACTAGCATTGTGTTTCTTTACCTTTCATCTCCCGTTTTAGCGATTGAACGGGTAAAGCTCCGAGTTTCGCAAGGCGGGCACGATATCCCTGAACAACAAATCATTAATCGTTTTTACGGAGGAATCAAAAATTTTTTTACGATTTACGTTCCCTTGGCTGATATTGTAGAGATTTATAATAATAGTCTTGCCGAACCTTCTTTAATTGCCAAGAAATTGTCTATTTCTCCTGATTGGGTAGTGCATGATTCAGAAATCTGGCGGAGAATACAGGAAAATAACCATGATCAATAAAAATAAGCATGTGGTATCGTTAGATGAGGTCATTGATTCAGCCCTCCGTGCCGCGTTTTTACAAGCGGCTGAGCGCGCCAAGCAAACCCGCACTTATTTAGTGATAGAGCGAAAAGGCAAAATTGAACGTATTCCTTATGAAAAAATTGATTACTTCATTGCGCAGAATAAAATAAAGTTTTCCAAGTAGAGCGATGGTCAAGCCTATGTGAAAAATTCGATTATTAATGGAGTCAATGCTGTGCACAGGTCATCAACTCAAACCGAATCACCAGAAGTCATTCGATTACGCCAGCAAGTGCAACAAGCTGAGATTAAGGAACGACAAAAGCTATTAAGAGAATTCCTCGCTAGTATTAAAAGTATAGTAAAGGAACAAGCTAAGTTGCATTTGCCCCAATCCTTAGATGAATTAAAACGCTCAGTAATTACCCGGCCACAGGTTTTTCTCAGTTATGCATGGGAACCGGCAAATACGCCACGATTAACTTATTTGCATTATTTTCTGAAATATTTAGCGGACGATTTCGAAGCAGCAGGGTTAATACCATGGTTCGACCTGCAACGAATGACCGGGGATCTTGAAAAACAGATGCGTGTAGGCATTCAAAAAAGTCAATATGTTTTATTGGTCGGGACTCATCGCTACGCCGAACGGACTAAACCAGGTAGTGATACCAACGTACATAAGGAACTGAAGTTTGCTTTAGAAGAATATAAAAAAAGAATAGAGTCTGACGATGAAAGTGCGGATTTTTTGATGCCATTGATGCTGGAAGGTGATTACGGTACGACTTTTCCCACAGTGGGTCAGTATCTGATTCATGATGGTCGTTCTTGGTATTCCCTAGAAAAGGGGCAATGGCAATCTTTTGAAAATTATATCCAACAACTCACACAGTATGAACCATTAGGTATTTTACCCTGTTTATTAGGGTTAAACCGTCGAGAACGTCAGTTATTCAAATATCGACAAGCTTGTTTAAAATATTACAAACAGCAACAAGATGCCTTGATGGACAAACTAAAACTGTTGGCCAGACCTCATGAAACTTCTGATAATAAGTCTCTTCGTCCAACTCGATTAATAACAGTTCCTCAAATTCCTCTTCACGAATTAGACTACGATAGAAAAAACGATAAAGTGGGTAGTGGTAGTTATGGCGAGGTATATCGAGGTTATTGGCAAGAAAAATGGGTGGCTGTTAAAGAGCTGACTGGCACCTTAACCGTAGAGGCAGAAAAAGAATTATATCAAGAAGCCGGGATTATGGCTCATTTATCACAAGTCACTAAAGAACCATACCCAACTGTCCAACTATTTGGTTTAGTCGTAGAAAAAGAAAAATCAACGTATGCTTTAGTCATGGAATATATGTCTTATGGTACGTTATTTGAATTATTACAAAGATGGCCTAAATTACCAGAAGACTTAATGTATCAAATAGCATTAGATGTTGCATATGGTTTAGATTTATTACATCGACAATCTATTTTACATCGTGATCTGAGAAGTCATAATGTATTGTTGCGTATTTATGCAGGAAGGGTGAGAGGGACACTCAGCGATTTTGGACTATCTACTGTAAAAAATAGTGTGCGTACAACAACGACTAAAAGAAAAGAAAACCAAGGGACACTGGCATGGATGGCGCCAGAGTTACTTAAACGAGGTGGAAAATCTTCACCGGAGTCAGATATTTATAGTTATGGTATGCTGTTGTGGGAGTTGGTAACGCATGGTATTCCCTTTGCTGATTCAGCGGGCAACCCCGATTTGATTAGACAATGGGTTCTATTAGATCGAGAGCGAGAAAAAATTCCCACTCATTGCCCAGATGTTTTTGCTAAAATAATTCAACATTGTTGGGAAGAAAAGCCTGATAATCGTATTACGCTAACAGAAATTCAACAAGAATTAACCGCATTGTCAAAAATGCGTTCTTCATCAGTAGAAACACAATTTATATTAGAAGAATTGCAGAAGACACAAACGGGACAGGAAGAAAAATGGAATGCTCGTTTAGAAGCAAAAAAATCTTTAGCCAAACAGAAACAAGAGGATGAAGAAGGGAGACGATTAGAATTGGAAAAATTGAGAATAGCGGAAAGAAATCAACAAACTGAAATAAAAGCAATGAAGGATAAAATTGCGAAATTGGAAAAAAATAAAAATATTGACATAGAAGAAAAAGAATCATTACAAACTGAGCATATAAAAGATGAAAAAAGATATTCTATAAACTCAGAAGTTTCTATATCTGCACCAAAAATACTACCTATTAATGAACAATTCAAATTACAGGATCAGTTGATTACTGCTTGTAAACAGGGAGACAAAAAATCCGTTGAGGCAACAATTCAATGGGGTGCAAAAGCAAGCATGCCTAACGCGAAAGGTGAATATCCACTGGCCGCAGCGGTTTGGGGCATGTGTCCAGATATAGTCAGTCTCATACTTAAACAGGTTGGCGATGCTTCACCGATGACTTGGGATGAATGTGAAAACCACAATATGAATCATTACCAGACGATATTTATGATTCCGAAATTTGAACCCACATCTTTTAATGAATGGCATATTCTATTGCAAAAAATGGACGCTAATTTATTTATCCGTTCTTCCCATCTCATAGAAGCCGATGAGCAATGGCGTGATGCAGATTCTTCGAGCTGGGAAAGTTTAAAAAATTTCGTCAAAAGTAGGACAGGAATGATAGGGAGCATGATAGTTTCGGGATGGAATTTACTAGTGAATCCTGATACAATCGCAAGACATGGTCGAGTATGGGAAAATACAGAGAATGAGTTTGCAAGCTTTAGAGCGCAAATTCAAGAAAAAATAAGAGCAGCTTCGATTCGCCAAGCAAATTCCCAGTCTGTTGGAACCAATGAGATTCGTACTAATTCTAATTTATCAACCTCGTTACCCCTTTCTGCTTCTACAGATAGCAAGATTCAACCAAATAAATCACATGAAAATAAATACTCATCCAACGGCACAACATCTACAGCAACGGCTGAAGAGCAGAAAGTCAAGTCCAGTATATCCTTGACCACCCCATCCGATGTTGTTATCGTAAAAGGCAATGGTAGTTGCGCTTTTTATTGTTTTGCCATCGGCTTAATGGAAGCTATTGCTACAGGTACTTTGATACTGGATACCGCCCAACATGCCTCTTTCCTCCGTATTTTCGGGCATAATATATTAAATCCAGCGAAAGATTCTACTCCAGAGCAAGTGAAAAATTGGGTGATCATGCATTACAATCAGCGCTATGAATTTAAAACATACGAGCAACTGAATCCTATTTTGCGTATGCTAACTAGCACGCTAGTAAAAAAATACTGGAATCAATTAGTGGATCAGATGTTAAAAGATTTGGTTGGTATGGTACACCAAGCGAGGGATGAAAAAACTAGCCGTTTTGATATGCCTTCGTTTGAACAGATTTTTCAAAGTTCTTATTTAAGAGAAGGTGAGTTTGGCAAAGCATTACAAAGGCAAATAAATGCAGTCTCTGAACCGATAGGTTCTAATCTTTGGCAGAAAAACATAAAAGCTTGGCTCAGCCAAGCGAGCACTCGCGTACTCTACAATGACAGCGTTGTCAAAGCGCTCTGGGCTAGTAAAAACATAGAGCTGCCGTTATTAGGGGCTTATTTTGATATTACAATTTATGTTGATGATATCCCTATTCACACTGGCCATCTGTCAGCAGAGATTGGTATGGTGATGCCGCGTGGTATGCATTATGATTTTAAAAAATCTGCAGCTTCTAAGAGGATAATCAGTAGTCTATCATCATCCACCACCAGCCGTGCCAGTTCATCTAGCAATGCAATTGCATTACCCGAACAATTACTGATCGATACTACTAATGATGCTAAACAACAGTTAGAAGCTAAAAAACAAGAAAAGAAGAATGAACTCCAAAAACTTCTAACGAAAGAGATGGAAAAATCAGAGCGTAGACAGGAATTCATAGAACTCCCGATATCTGGTCAAACTTCAGCACCGAAACCGATGCCGCCAATCTCGCAGGTTATTTCACCGGCTACTATGCCTACGTCAAGATCTAAGATCAGTGCTGAACAATTGCAGTTACAAAACCAACTGATTGCGGCATGCAAAAAAGGCGACGAGATGGCTGTCAAAGCCTTACTTCAAAAAAGAGCAAGACCTGAACTGTCTAATGCCACAGGTGAACAGCCGTTGGGAGCAGCAGTTTGGGGCATGTGTCCTGGAGTGGTCAAGACCCTGTTGCAGCAGGCAGAAGGCATTGCGTCGATGACTTGGAAAGAATGTGAAGAGCATAACCTAAAACGATATAAAGAAGTATTTATTGTACCTCAATTCAACCCACAGACTGTTGAAGAGTGGTATCAGTTATTGTTAAAGATTAATTCAAATTCGTTTGTCAGAGCTTTTCATTTCAAGCAAGCTAAAAAGCAATTGGGTGTAACCGATTGGGATAACTACGTATCATGGTATGGTGAAAGAGTGAAGCGCCAGGCAGCAGTGCTTCCGTTATTGTCAAAGGAAAAAACAGAAGATGGATATATAGGTTTTCGAATGCAGATTAAACAAGAGATAGAAAGTGCAAAACATTCGATAGAGGAAATAAAGGCACTACAGCAGCGACCTCAGAATGAATTAAAGCTCCAAACATATGCTCAAACTTCAATACCAAAACCAATGTTGCCTATATCGCAAGTTGTTTCACAAACCATCATGCCTACACCTAAACCAAAAACTAGTGACATACAATTGCAAGACAAATTGATTCTAGCTTGCAAACAAGGGGATGAAAAGGTGGTCATGACATTACTGCGACAAGGCGCGAAACCGGATATGGCTAATACGAAAGGCGAACAGCCATTAGGAGCGGCAATTTGGGGTATGTGTCCCAATATCGTGAATGCTTTGCTTGAAGCAGCCAGTGATATTACGCCGATGACTTGGAAGGAATGTGAAAAGCATAATTTGGAAAAATATGGATCAATATTTATAATTACTAAATTCTATCCCCTAACTTTTGGTGATTACTATAAATTATTTCTAAATATTAAAGAGAATAGCTTTGTTAAGCAGATTTATCTAAACGATAATTCTAAATTGTGGGAGTTTGAGGGTCCTTGGATACAGGCTTATATTTATGCTTCTTTGGATGGCAGGGGGGTTAGTTTTCATGGTACTACACAGGCATGGCAAGATCCTTTGAAAGACAAAAGGTTATGTGAAATGCCGTTTTATACTCATCAGGTTGTAAAAAAAGCCGCTGAATTTGAACAATTTCAATTAAAAATTAAGGAAAGAGTAATAAGTACAGAAAAATTAAAGAAGGGCCATTTTCAAACTATACCAGCTTCACAAAATTCACACATTCTCATGCCTATTACTGAAAATTTGCATGCGCCATTAAAATTAAATAATGAACAACAACTAGAATTACAGGATAAACTGGTTATTGCTTGTGAGCAAGGCGATATAAAAGCAGTTTCGGCATTTCTTGCCCAAGGCGCAAAACCCAATTTAGCTAATAGAGCCGGTAAGCAGCCGTTAGGAGCAGCAGTATGGGGTATGAATTTTAGAATTGTAAAATGTTTATTAGAGGAATCTTCTCAAGCCATGTCTTGGAGCGAATGTAAAAATCATAATCTAAAGCATTATAAGGAAATTTTTTTGATTTCTGATAGACCATATTCTATTAGTCAATGGTATCAAATTATTCAAAAAATTAACTGCTCACCTTTTTTGCAAGAAATATACTTTCCTCATTTCAAGGATACTCTTAATGGATGGGGCGGAATTAATACTTCATCCTACATTGGATGGACAGAATATGTAGGACGTTTAAGTAAAGCTCAATCTCGTCCTGGTGACGATAGTGTGAAAAAGTATTTTGATCACCATAAATTGATGATCGAAGAGGCTCATCAAAAATTGAATACATATAAGGAACAAATTGAACAACTGGTAGAAAAACCCACTTCATCTTTTCAATTTGGGTTTCCTTCGTAAAAACAGATATAGTCGGTAGTTAAAACAAAAGTTTCGGCAATTTATGTATTCTTGTCAATCTAATTGAGTAACCGTTTGTCGTTTAATAAAGTTGTCTAAATCGGATCGTCGATATTTCACTGATCGTCCTATTTTCACATATGGAAGGGGGTATCGTTTGGCGCAGGCCCAAACCGCTAACGTATTGACCGTAATTCCCAAATATTCCGCAGCCTCCTTTCGAGTCAGTAAATCTGGTTTTTGAAACAGCTTTGAAAAACTATTGGCTTGTTCTGTTTTCATCGTGAATTTCCTCTTAAAAATGAATTCCATTAACCCTGTTATTCTTTGCAAGTAACGACATCTCAGTGGTTACTTTCCTATTGCGCTGATGAGCAGTATTCGTTATTCCATCCATACCGGCTCCTAATTATTGAATGTTTTTTGTAAAATATGCTCTTCTTCATACCTTTGATTTTGTTCTTCCTCCATTTTTTTGGGTTTGTTATTTTTAAATAAAGTGCCGTTAAAGCTGAGTAAAGCCCATGCAGCGATAGATTCATTTTGGGATCGATCTTCTTCTGTTGATTTCTTTTCAGACTGAAAAGTGGGATTGTGAATATTTTTCCACTTATTGGCTCCTTTCTCACTCTTGGCTTCACCTAATGCTTTGGTCTTTGAAGATGACTCTGACTCCTGCTTTAACAAATCCAATTGTTCCTCTCGGGGATATTTACTGATTTGGAATGCCCGATAGATGGATACCTCTTGATACACGGCTGCGACGAGTTCGGGAATTCCGTTTTTCACCACTTTTTTAGCTTGTTGATAAGTTTTATAATTACCAAAACCGGCTAGCTCGGCGACTATTTCTTCTGTCCGGCCTTGTAATTTCAATTTTTTGTTTAAAATATTATCCAGATTAACGGCCACTTCGGGAAAATTTTCCCTAGGTGAAAGGTCGGTTCTAGTCCCTTTTCGAGGTCCTAAAGCCTCTTCCACGGTTAAACCCAGTTCTACTTCCTGTATAAAGGTCAGTGGAGGTTGGGCTGCCTTGAGAATTTCCACTTCAACTTTTAACTCAGCGATATATGCCTTATCTCTGTTTGAAACTAATCGGTCTCTGGTGACTTTCCAACCCGTCGCTTTTTCTATTTTCTTCGCATTATCCAGGCTGATGTCGCGCTCTCCATTGAGCCATTTCGTCAGACAGCTTTCACCCACCCCGCACAATTTGGCAAGCGCAGCTCGTCCACCACAAATTTGGACGGCGACCCATAACCAGTGAATGTTTGTCATTTGGTGAATCACGGAAAGATTCCAATTCCTACTTAACCCTGAATTTTTAGGCTACTGAAAAAAAATGTCCCAAGTGGGACTTTTTTTTGGGGTAAGCTGGAACCCTAAATTTTTGATGAGAGCGTAATCCCAAATGAATTGGAGAAATGACAATCGCTACCTCCATGGCTGTTTTTAAAAGGCCAATTAAAAACCGTCCTTTTGTTGAACGAAGTTCGACAAAGGAAAATTAACTACCAATCAGGAGCTTCCTTGCCATGAATGCAGAAATGAGGATGAGTAATTTCAGTATGAATCCATATGGCCTTTCCCTAGCCAATACCTTTTTGTCCTTATGCTGTCTCACCGAAATATTTAGCAATTATAGACTGATTAAGGAGCCAATGCCATTTTTAGTCTTAAAAATAGACACTTGCGCTAATCATTTGTTGTATTTTCTTAAATAAGGAGATGAATTATGGGTCGAATTAGAACCGTTAAACCCGAGCTATTTACACATGAAGGATTATTTGAAGCAGAAGATCGCTGTCAATTACCTTTGCGGTTAGTATTTATTGGGTTATTTACGTGCTGTGACCGGGCGGGTCGATTTCGCTGGCAACCTCGGCGGTTAAAATTAGATATCTTGCCGTATGATTCCGTGGATATGGCCGCGATATTGGATGGCTTGGCCGAAGCGGGTTTTATTATCGCTTATAAAGTCAAAGAAGTCGTTTACGGTTATATTCCTACCTGGTCAACGCATCAACGCCCTAACAATAAAGAATCCAAAAGCCAGCTTCCTGATATCGAGCTAGGAATTGTTCTAAAACCGCCCATTGACCCCTTTTTATCGAATCGCGAAGGCCACGCGTCAGTCACGCGTGCCGCACCCGTGAGTCACGCGACCGAAACGGGAGCCTCACCCGTCAATTTGATTGGTTCACTGGATGAAAATTCTCTAAGTGCTGGAAAAATCAATCAAATTAATCACCCAGGCCACGCGATTGCCACGCGTGCCTCACGCGAGGAGAACGCGACTTTTTTTGCCTTAAGTCGGAATAAGGGGAAAGGGAAGGGAAAGGAAAAGGAAGGGAATATGGAAGGGAACAGGAAAGGGAAAAGGAAGGGTGTGGGAAGGAAAAACCAAAACAGCCCAAGTCTGATTTGATTGTTGAAATTTTTAACTTTTGGAAACGGGTGATGGATTATCCCAAAGCCGTGTTGGACAGTAATCGCCGCAAATGTATTCAGGCCGCTTTAGCCATGGGTTATGACTTAACGGACTTACGCCAGGCGATTCAGGGTTGTGCTTCGACTCCCTACAACATGGGTCAAAATGATCGGGGCGAACGTTATGATGGATTGCATATTATTTTTAAATCGGCTGATCAAATCGACCGTTTTATCCGCAATGCTGTCAAACCACCGCGACCTTTAGGCAAATCCGAACAGCGATTACACCACAACATTGCGGCGGCTGAAGCCTGGCTGAACCAAAACGACGGAGGAGAAAGTCATGGAGTGGAATGACAAAAAACGGTTTTTAGAACTCATCACGGGTTTAGCCCACACGTTTGGGATGGAGATGTCGGTCAAAGACATTGAGAATTATTGGCTGTTTTTACGTCAATATCCATTGGCAGAGTTTGAAAAAGCCGTGATTCACTACTGTGCCAGTCCCGAAGGCCACCGCTTCATGCCTAAACCCGGTGAATTAATCGCCGCCATAGAAGGCAATGCATTGCAACAGGCTCAGCAGGCATGGTCAAAAGTATTGAATGCCGTGCGGCGCGTGGGCGGCGACAATTCCGTCATTTTTGATGACGCCCTCATTCATGCCGTGATTGTCGATATGGGCGGCTGGGTTCGTCTGTGTGAAATGTATCAACGGGATGAAAGTTTTAAGCAGCGTGAATTTGAAAGTCGGTATATCGCTTATCGTCGTCATCCTCCACAACTCTACCCTCAACAGCTTTTTGGGCGAATGGCGGGCATTAATGGGGTTTTAAACCACTTACCGCTGCGTCAGCCTATCTTAGTCGGTGATGAAGCCAAAGCGAAGCGAGTTTTTCAAAAAGGGGTAGAGCTAGCCAAATTGTCCTCGTATAAACCATTGTCTATCGAAAATTTAGAGCATTTAAAATTACCGAAAGGATGGGATGATGAAACCAAAAATTAAAGTGGTGATATTAGATCATAATCCTATTTTTCGTTTAGGACTGAAAAAAATGCTGGCTGATGAGGTGATTGATTTAATAGGAGAAGCAGCGGATGGGGTGGCCGGGATGCAGTTGATTCGAGCCAAACAACCGCATATTGTCTTATTAGCTAACGATTTGCCGAAAACTAATGATATTAGCTTTTGTGATTGGATTGATCGTAATTTTTCTCAAATCAAGACCTTATTTTTATTAAAAAACAGGGATATGGCCCTGCTCAACCAATTGATGAAAACGTCGGCTAAAGGATTTATCACCAAAGATTCAGGCTATCTGAACAACGAGGTGATTAAACAAATTGCTGAAGGAAAAACTTACGTACAACCGGATTTAGTGAAAGACATCTTTCAATATGCGCATCCCACTCATCTTTTATCCCATCGAGAATATCAGGTGTTAACGTTGATTGCTCAAGGTTATACGCATGAAGTTATTGCTGAAAAGCTTAATCTCAGCATTAAAACAGTATTTAATATCAAGTATCGAGGGCTTAAAAAATTAGGTGTCGAGTCGATTGAAAAATTACGACAGCTCCTAAAATCTGAATCCTGATTAATATTTAAGGCCATTCTCAATTTTTTTCTCAAAAAGAGTTAAAGCCTGCAAAGGTGAATTTTCCAATGGCAGCGACCAATGGGTTTCTTAAGTTCCTCTATCACTTCACTCTCTGCTAA
This sequence comes from uncultured Pseudomonadota bacterium, assembly GCA_963795715.1. Taxonomy (GTDB): domain Bacteria; phylum Pseudomonadota; class Gammaproteobacteria; order Coxiellales; family Coxiellaceae; genus JAFEDN01. The sequence goes on along the minus strand of CAWCIY010000003.1, from coordinate 51,222 downwards.
TTTCTTTTGTAACCATTTTATAGACTGGGTTCATTTTGTGCAATTCAAAAAGTCAGTACTGTTGTTACTCTGAGCTATATAGGTCGTGCTCGAATGTTGACTTGCGGTGGATTGATGCTTGGTTTTAATCGATTGCTTGCTTGCGAAACGGATCATTTTTAATAATAATGGCTAGATTCCCCATAAAGGCATTTTTTGAAGAATAACCTATTATTAGGAATCGTTTGGATAAGGAGCATCTACATGAAATATCCCGAAAATTCCGGCTCACCAACCAGTCAAAAAACCCCAACTGCACAACCCTTTCTACAAGACAGTTCGTTGATGATTGCTTTACCTCTCTCACAACAACACCAGGATGATATCAAATTACGCGACCAGCCGTCCGGGTTATCGCCTAAAAAGGAATCGGTAACACTGAGCAATTCTGACACTGAAGTGACGCTAAATTTTTCGATTCGCTTTACTGATCTAACCTTTGGCGACCTCCTCGGTCAGGGTGCTTATGGCAAAGTATTTGCCGGTGAATGGGAATTTAATACGGTCGCCATCAAACAATATGCTGCTCAGGATTTCAGCGAGCAGACTAAAAACGAGATTCTAAAAGAAGCCAAGGTCATGGCCACCGCCAGCACACAATCCGACTACTTAGTACGGTTGCGAGGCATCGTGTTAGAAAAGCCTCATTATTCGTTGGTGATGGAATATATGCCGGGCGGAGATTTATTTCACCTACTAAAAAGCAGTCAAGCATTCACCTGGACGATGCGCTATCGAATCAGCCTGGATATGACTATTGGGCTACATCATTTACATCAACGGGGTATTTTGCACCGGGATTTAAAAAGCCTCAACGTGCTGTTAAATATGAACTTTCGGGCAAAATTAGCCGACTTTGGCCTATCCACCTTAAAAATCAGTTCAGCGAGCACCACAACAGGGGAGTTTAAAGGAACGCCGCTGTGGTCAGCACCGGAACTGTTTAAGCGTGGAGCTAAAGCAACGGCGGCAGCCGATTTGTATGCATTGGCGATGGTATTTTGGGAGCTGATCACTCGAAAAATACCCTTTGCCGATGCACCTAACCCGTCAATTGCCATCGACTGGGTCAAATCGGGCGAGCAAGAAAATATCCCCGAAAGCACGCCGGAAGAATTTAAAACGATTATATTGGATTGTTGGAACAAAACACCAGAGCAACGTCCTACAGCGGCGGCTGTGGCCAAACGCTTGGATACGTTGTGGCAGGGAGAACACAAGAAAACACTGGGTTCCTCCAGCAGTACTTCCTCATCAGTGAGCGGCAGTACTTCGTCCTCCACTTCTAGTAGCAGCGCTCCGATGTCGGCATTGCTAGAATCGTCGTTGGCTACCTTTTCAGACCTCCCAGTGCTTCCTCCACAGCAGCTAGCTGAAGTTAAACATTCACACCAATCATCTGGCGTTTCCGACTTGCCGCAATTGCCCAAATCAGTTTCGGCAGATTCTACTAAAGCGCTGGAGATGAAAAGGCTTCTGGAAGAGAAAGACGAGATTAAGAAGAACTCACTTACCCCGCAAGACAAATTGATTATAGCTTGCGAACGAGGCGATTTAGCAGGTGTCAAATTGGCTATTCAAGAAGGAGCTAAATCATTAAGCTTGGATGAAAAAGGAAAACATCCCATTGGCGCTGCGGTATGGGGAATGTCAACTGATATTTTAGATTATTTATTGCATTTATCCACAAATGCAATGATTCCGTCATGGGATGAAATCGAGCGACACAATCGCCAATATTACCAGAATGAAGTCTGGGCGATTTCTCAATTCTCTCCAGTGAATTTTGGAGATTGGCAAAAAGCGATTGAAAAAATTGATAATAATATATTTCTTCAAAATATTCATTTGCAGCCATATAATCAACAATTTCAGAAAGATTTAAACTGGAAATCATTCAGTGATAAATTAAAACAAAGAAGTCAGACCGTTGATATTCCCCAACAAGTGAAGCTATTGATCTTACAGTTAGATCAACAGTATCGAGATTTAAGATTAAAAATAACGGCAAGTATAGGTGGTGTCCAACTTCCAGTCACATTCACGTCTACGAAAGCAGTACACAATGAAGATGTGTTGGAAGTAGATGAAAAAAAACATCAGTTGACTCATGACTCTTCTGTTCTACCCCCAATTAAAGAAAAGCTTGATCCAGAGGCTTTACAGCAAATGCTGATTGATGCCTGTGAACAGGGAGATATCAAGAAAGTAAGAATAGCTCTTAGCGAAGGCGCCGAACTGGAGAGAGCCAACAATCAAGGTAAAAAGCCTTTAGCAGCAGCAGTGTGGGGTACAAATCCAGAGATAGTAACACTGCTGATTACAGAAATGGGTGGTACAGCTAAGATGACTTGGAGTGAAATCGAAAAACATAATAAGCAGTTTTATGGTTCTTATTATGGTATTTTTATATCAGGCAAGCTTTTTGAGTGCATTAAGGAAGAAGTAGGCGATTGGAGTAAATCGATTATGACGATGGAATCCAATTTGTTTTTCAAAACGGTTTTGATGAATATCTATAACCAATTGTATGAAGAAACTTGGAGCTGGGACCAATTCATTCAGCAATTAAAACAGATAAAAGTCACTGTAGGGACTTGGTGCCACTCATATATATTAAAAATCACTCTAAAAGAAGCTTATGCTGATTATCAATCGCAAATTAAATTTGCAATAGACGGGATAGATGAAAAGCCTGTCAAAGACCAAAAAATGATATATTCAGAACAAAAATTAATGCGTGTTGATGAAAAAGAAGAAGTGGATTCACTGCCATTACAGAAGGAGTTGATTCAAGCCTGCGAAGCTGGGGATTTAAAAGCGGTACAGTTAGCTGTCAGTAAAGGCGCATTACCTGGCTCTCCTAATTCTAGCGGCAAATATCCTTTAGGAGCGGCTTTTTGGGGAATGAATCCGGAATTAGTCACTTACCTTGCTTCTCTTATTGAAGAATCATCTTTCATCTCTTTGAATGATATTCTTACACATAATCATTTATTTTATGGTGAAGCCACTCTTTCAAAATGCCAACCTCATTATTATAATTATGCTGAATGGTATCATGAATTAATAAAAATAGCTGAAAAAAAGAATTCTTTTCTTAAATCTACTCATCTTGATCAATACAGGTTATTAGTAAAACCGGAGATAGAATGGGAAAAGCTTTTAAGTGAAATTACTTCAGGTTATATTAACCCTAATCGAGATGAAGAAGATTTTGGAAAGAAAAATCGCTGGTATTCTGATACGTATTCCTATGGTTCTTGGCCACCAGCACCTTATAAATGCTTTGATGAGATATATAAGACTATTCGCGGACATTTCTGGAAAATACGGAGTGCTTCTTCCTCTAAAAAACAAACATTGACCTTACCTTTTTTGTTGCAGGCTAGATTAGTTTTAGCTTGTGAAACAGGGGACGAGCCGAAGGTTCATTTTGCCATCATGCAGGGAGCAAGGGCCAACGTACCAGATGCTCAAGGGCATTACCCGTTGGCCTCTGCCGTTTATGGCATGAATCCTAACATTGTGGAGATGTTGATAAGAGAGACCAAAGGTGTTGCTTATCTGAATTGGAAAGAAATTGAAAGACATAATCAACTTCATTATAAACAAACTTGGTTATTGTCGGAAAGTTTGACTCATTACAATAAATTCATTCAATTTTATATTAAGTATCACCGGTGGTATCAACAATCATCCCATGAAATGCGAATGCATTTAGAAGTTTATTCTTCTATTGTACCTTATACGTATCGGTATCAATATTTGTATCTATACGGAGAAGATCCCAATAAAATCATTGATACGACCAAGTATCCGTTTTTCAAGGAGCTTGAGCAAACTTATGTCAATTATCGATCGAGTATTCAATCCATGATAGAACGTTGTTACCAACCACAATCAACCGAGTGGCAGGAAGGATTTAAAAAAACGATAGAAGTTACTCAATCAAGAATTTCTGTAGCAGAAATGACGAAGAAAACCAAAGAGGCAGAAGAAATAAAACGAATCACTCCGCTTTTGCAAGCAGAGTTAGTTCGATCTTGCAGAGAAGGAGATGAAGAGGCAGTTAAGGCCGTATTGGCCAAAGGCGCTCAACTCGGTCTTCCTGCGCCTGGAGATGAGCGAGCCTTGGCGGCAGCAGTATACGGCATGAATCCAAATATTGTTGAACTTTTAATTAAACTTAATGGTGGCCTTTTAGCATTGAGTCGGGAAGAAATCAACCAACACAATAGGCACTATTATGGTCGAGTGTGGAGGAAATGTCCAAAACCCGCACCTGAAACTGTGGAAGCCTATCTAGCTGAGTTGGAAGATTTACTATTCAGCAGAAGCGGATATCCTAATGGATATAGAAGCTATCATCTTCGTCTAGTTTCAAAATTTGACCCCAATCAATGGAAAAAAAACAAATCTTACGAACATGATACATATCGCTGGCTTTCTATTACGATAGTAATTATGTGATTTTAACTAATGAAAATATGGCTTATTTCTATTTAGGTGGTGAAATTGCCATGCAGGATAATAAACCACAGGTAGTAAAAATTATTGATCGTCGAGGGATAGGTTTATGTAGCTCGCGTTCTCGTTCTCAAGTAGATCAGGATGATTTAGGATCTTGTGAGATTGATTCTGATGGCAGTAAAATTATTCAAGAAGCTAAATTAAAAGGCGGATATACTCCAAGTAAATGGTTAGAGCAAGTTCATGTGGATATTGTTAATAGTACAAGCGGAAAACAGTATACAGTTAAAGATATCCCCGAGTTATTGCGTGGTACTATAGACCAAATAAAGAGACTCCGTGTAAAGAATTGGTGGGGTCAGCTAAAGTATCTCCCGTTCGCTGAGAAAGAGAAATCACTTCCTAAGGCAATTGAAGACAAATATAATCAATATAGAGCGCAAATTAAGAAATCGATTGATAAAGCTGCAGAAATCACGCCGATCTCAAAAAATCCTCAGGCTTTCATGCCGCTAAAGTCTGAAGAAAAGCAAACAGGAAAATTAAAAACTGACATCAATGTAGATAAAACTGGATCAAGATCTTCGGTTCAGTCGTCACTATATGGTTCAACATAACCGATTAGCTTGTCGTTGTTAAATGTCATTCAGTATATGTATTTGCCAACGGCTGACTGTTAACGAAAATTGAAAATGGTTAAACCCGTATTGTTCATTAGGTAATACCCCAAGGTGAGATACGTAAAAATAAAAATCTCAGATGATATTAATCTTTTTTGTGGTACAATGGTGAGTAAGAATTTATTGAGCATTTCGCAATTAAATGATCAGTAAATTAATAAAAAGGGACGCTAATGAATAAAAAATCTACCAAGATTCATCATACGATGGCTGCTCACTCACCTTTAGTCGAAATGATGGTCGAAGTACAATGGGGAATTCCTCAATTTGACTTATCCCATGAATCTTTGGGCGTGAAAGTAGATGAAGAACTATTTAAAAAATTTTCAGATCAATTGAAAATAGAAGGGGATTATCAATCTGAAAAAATGGTTCCTGATGGTTTTCCGGTGACCCCTTTTCAAGAAATTTATCGTTATCGAAAAGTCCTGCCTGATAAAGGGATAATGGTCTACAAGCTGGGAGCGGGAGTTTTTTCAGTTAATGTCAGTTCCCCTAACCAGTCTTGGAAAAAAGATTTTTGCCCCCTCATCGAAAGGGCGTTGTCTTTACTTTTAGAAAGTAGAAATTTGCTGGAAAAAGAGGAGCCTTTTCATCAGATCAGCTTGCGTTATCTGAATGTTTTTGATAATCAACTGACTCACAGATTGTCATTGCACGATCTTTTTAACGCTTTAGGGTTTAAAATTAAACTACCTCGATCATTGGTGGATAAAGTAGATTCCCCGTCACAAATGAAACCCGAATTGTGTGTTTCTATACCCTTAAAGTCTAAACAAGAAGTCATTTTTGAATTGAGCGAATGTGCAAAATCTGCTGAAGATGCCATACTGATGGATTTGATGGTCGTGGATAAACAAAAATTGACACCGGATAGGGAATTAATCATGCTCACATTAACCCAAGCTTATCAAGTGCTGAAGGGTTTGTTTGAGGAAGTGATGAGTACTATTTTGAATGGTCAGTTTAAAAGGAGTTGATGATGCTTCACACTATTTTGGATAAATTAAAAAGTAAACATTTTTCAGGTAGTTTTAGTTTTTTTGGATTAAGAAAAACAAATAAAATTATTTTAGCTTATTACTTTCCGTTCGATAACGTGATTGCTATCGCAGATGCAGAAAAGAAAAAGCAACTATTAAAAGAATCGGTAGGCGAGATAGAAAAACTGCCAGAGCGATGGGATGGTTATCAGGCCCTAAAAATCTCGAAAACGGTGATCAACAATGTACTTTTAATGATTGAACCTATCACCGCTTTCCCCAAGTTGCTGAATCCAGTCATCACCCCCTTAGCGAATGGAACGGTTTCCATCGAATGGGAAACGAATCAAGGCATGGCTTATTTAGAAATCGGCGAAACTCGTTTTAGCGGCTATATTAAAATCAATGATCAAAAGCTCGCCTGCATGGAAGGTCAAACCCAATCTTTAAGCATCAAAAATAATAATATGTATACCTTAAAATGTATTCATGATCTCTTGTTCCCACCTTCAGTTTCACGGTCTTCGGTATACATTTCATCAAAATAGCGAAGATATCTATGCAACCCTGGCCGATTGAAATAGAGGATTCTGAAGAAATAGTACGAAGTATTTTTAGTCCCTTCCATATCAAAAATGGGAAACTGAAACCCCAAGCTTTCCACCCTTCACCGGGCACAGATGAAGTTTCCGTGATGTGGTTCTCGTGGATAGGTTTTGAATTATGTCATCAAAAAGCAAAAGAAATGGAAAAACTCACGCAAAATCCCCCGAAAATATTAGTGACTTTAGCCTCTTTAGTGGCAAGGAAAATTAGGCAAGGTAAACTGGATGTAGTCGATTCCCGCCATCAATTTAATGGTCATGCGGATATTAAATTGGGAATAATCGTTTATCCAGGAGAACCGCCGCCACCTGATCAAATGCTATTGCTCAATGAACGAAAAGCCTACTTAGTTGCCCATTCAAAATTATTCAATATTGACGATAAAATTCAAAATAAGAGAGTGGAATCCGTCACCCCAGAGTGCGCCGAAACTGAATTGTAATTTAAAATGAAATAGACGGACTATCCTCGAAAGGGGTTTATCTAATAGGCTTTATCCATTCTAATGGAGGTGAAATGATTCGAAATAATAGAACAAAGTACCCTATGCGTGGTAAAAAAAGAAAACGCGATCAAACTGCGGAGACGCCGATCACTCCATTTTTAAATGTAACCTCAACTGCATCAACACGCTTTCGAATTGATTCAGAAATAGCTGAGATGAACTTAGAAGAAATCAAATCAACCAATAAGTTGATAGATCGGGATGGAAGTGATGAAGATAAATATGAGGATGAGGATGAGGATGAGGATGAGGAAGAAAGAGAGGAGAAAGATGACGAAGATGAAAGAGAAGAAGAAAGAAAGGAAGTTGAAGTTAAGTTAGTTATTCCGAAAGACGTTAAAACCAATTTAAGAACAAGCACCGATAGATTGGCAAACTGGATTGAAGCTTATAAAAAATCTGAGCTTTTATACATCACTGAAGAACCATTTTCTTATCAGCTTAGTCCTATTAGAGAATTTTATGAAAATCGCCAGGAAACCTCTACTCCGCAGGCGATTATTTTTTCAATAGCTACTGGAGTGGGTAAAACCTTCTTATTTGGCAGCATAGCTATCATTACCCGAGAAAAAACATTGATTATTTGCCCCAGCAATATCTTATGCGGACAAACTATTGATCGTTTAAAACAGTATGCCAAAAAAAATAATCCACAAGAAGATAAAACTAATGATTTTAATATCCGAAAAATTAAGCCAAGGCCAACTAAAGAAAGTTTAATAAAATTATTTAATTCGAATAATTGTGTTATCACTACATACTCAATGTTAGTGAGACATTTAGAAAAAATACCCTGGTCTATAATAGATTCCGTGGTACTGGATGAAGCTCACCGCTCATTTTCCGAAAAAAGATCAAAAATGGTAAAGACGATTATTAGCAATGAATGCAACGTTTATGCTTACACGGCGACCCCAAATAACAGGAAAATAAAACGTGGAAAAGGCAGTGTAACCAGTTGTGATGAGTTGCTGAATTACCCAAAAAACATCATCACTTCTCTTGGTTTTAAAGAAGCTATTGAAATTGGCGCTAATGTACCAATAGTTACCGCATTGATCCAAATAGAGGGTATTGAATTAAAACTGGAACAAAAAAATGCTGAAAGGGAAATCTCTGAAGTTTTGGCTGGAAATCAGTTAAATCAACTAGATGAACAAAAAAAAGATATCTATGCCGCTATCGTTGACGTTTATATGAACGGTGGGGATACCGAGAACGATGAAGGTAAGAAAATTTGGCATCGCGGCCAACAAGGTATTTGTTTTTGTCCAGGTATCGCTTCAGCGCAAAAACTGGCCGAACGTTTTAGAGAAAAAATCACTGACCTGGATCTTGTAGACCCTGATAAGTCTTTGCGTAAAAATTATGAAAAAAACAGAAAGAAAACAGAGTTAGGAGACTTCTGTGTAGCTAAATCAGTAAATTCAAAATTAGATAAGCGGGAAAGTGAACAAATCATTACACAATATCGGGCAGGTGGAATTTTAATATTAACCGGCGCTGATATGCTGATAGAAGGTTTTGATAATCCTCATACTAGTATAATCATCAATCTCCGCCCTACCAAATCGGAAATTATTAAAATACAAAGTTGTGGGCGTGGTTTTAGAAAAGAAAAAGACGATAATATTAGGAAAGAAAAAATCTGTTATGTTTATGACTTATACTGGGGTAATACGGATTGCTTATATTTTTTTCAATATCTAGAAACCAAAAGACATAAATATCAATTTCACTGGGGGAATGTAAATGCTCGGAGAAAAAGGCTAATTGAAAATAAGCGTGATCTTTACCAAAAATTTACCGAAGTATCTGTTACAGACATAGCGGATAAAATTAAAATTATTCGCAATGCCGAGAGTGCTTCAACTATTATTCGTGGTTTAAGGACTAAGTCTGACAAGATTTATAAACAAAACAGCTCTAAAGTTTCAATGTTTAGCGATTATCAGCATGAAATAGGCTGGTATTCTCCTATAAGCACCGAATTTAAAGGTATATTTGATGAAATAGAAAATTTAGATCGATCGTTAAAAATTATTAATGAGAAATTCACGGGATATGAGCTTCATGTTAAAAGTCCAGGTCATTTTAATGAAGAGAAAAAAATATCAGAAAATTCCCAGAAGAAATCTCGAAAAAGCAAGGAATTGATATTAACACATACTGATATTCAAGAACGTTTAATCAATCAAAGCTCATGTGTCAGGTCTCTTCTCGAGGACATATTTTCAATTTATCGAAAAAAAAATACTGCAAGCAAGCGTACTGCAAAAACCTCATCAAAAAATTTAGCTTCAAAAAAAATCGATACACAGTCGCTTGAAAAAGTTTTAAAAAATTATCAAGAGTTAATCCAAGTAATTGCCAATCAATATGATTGCTTAAGTGACCTGACTACTCTTTCAAATTTCAATGATCCATCTGGAAATGATTTACAAAAATTGAAAAACTTAATCAAAAACTTAGGTTATAACTTACTAGTTCATCGTAAAGATATTGTTAAAAAGCTACATCAGGATAAAATAGACCAATGGATAAAAAAACATAAAGAATATTCATTAGACCAAATTATTAAAGATTTCGTCTATAAAAGCGATGAATTTGAAAAAAAGGTTTCCATTCCTATTATGAACATTAAATTAATAAGAGGAATTATTAAAAGTTTAGCCAGGGAAATTTTTGAAAAATCCGCTCTTAATGCTGATGATAGAAATTCTCAGGACGACTCTTATGAAAGCTCTCAGGAAGGAACCTTTGAAGAATCTAACCAAATTTATAAATTTCCAACTTTAATTAACTATATAAGAGAATTCCGAGGGAAGTTCTTTCAATATAAAATTGAGATTTTAGAGGATTTATTAAGTGTGGTACCTGATAATATTCCTTTAGATTTTATTCACGATGATTACAAAGGAACACCCTTGCATGCATTGATAAGAAATTTGAAATCCGAGATAGATATAGATTTTTTCATATTACTGTTATACCGAATTAATAACATTAATTGTGTAGATAAAGATTTTAATTCCTGTCTTCACAGTGCTGCTTACGAAGAAAAGAAACTGGAGTGGCCGACAGCTCAATTACTTTTATTGGCAATGAAAGCTGATCCTAATTTGAAAAATAAAAGAGGAGAAACCTCAGCGTTCATATCAAAAGAATCACCCTGTAGAGCAATGTATTCTAAACCGGCTAGTGGTATTTCAATGTGCGATCAGAGTGGTCGTAATATTCTCCATCATATTTTAAAAAATTCGAATTTGAATTACAACACATTAAAAAAACTTATTGAAGCGAAGGCAGATGTGAATGTTAAGGATAATAAAAAACTAGCGCCAATAATGTATATATCTAAAATTAATCGCGAAAATATCAATATTATTCAATTATTATTAGAAAACAAAGCAGATATTAACTCTCAGAATAGCAATAATGAAACCCATCTTCATCTTTTATTCAAAAATTTTCGCGAGGAAACAAAAGATCTTGGTTCAAATTACCGTGCTCGTAATAGTCCATTTTTAAATCCGTTTGAAAGAGTGCAGTTATTTAGTCAATTTATTAATAAGAATGGCAATCTCACTTTAAAGAATTTCAATTTAGTGACCCCCTTGGAAATAGTTTATCAACAGTTCAATCATCTATTCGATTTAACTAAACCTCAACCCTTCAAAAACCGGCATAAAATTAAAAACCTGATAGATTGTTTCCATGTAATAAAAAATTTAAATGTGATTCCGAATGATGTTAAAAGTACAGCTTTGGAGTCATTACTAAGCACTATCGATATCTTGAATACGGAATTTAAACCTTTAACTTTAAATAGACTAACAGATGATATTGAGGCGCCTACAAATCAACCGTCTTTTCCTGTATCAGATATAATGCCATTAAATAGCATTCGTCCTCCTGTTCACAATTTAGAAGACCGTGAGCAAGAACAAGAGGCTTACTATCGAGGTATAGAGTTCACGACTTCACAGTCTTCACCTGAGCCATCAACTGCAAAATTTCCGACAAAAGAGCTTCGTGAAATCAAGGAGCATCATAAAAACGTAGTCAAGGATAACAATAATGTAATTCATATCGGTCAATGGGGTGAATATTTTGTTTACAAGAAACTACGACAGCATTATCGTGATAAATACCCGGGTATAATTAAAGAATTTTTCCCTCCGCAAGTCTTAACCAATTTTGAAGCCAAGCAATATAGTGGTTTTAAAGGCTTTGAATTAGTAGGAATTCAACAAAGGGGTTTGCGTCAATTAGAAGTCCGTATCATTGTAGAATGGTTAAATATGTGGCCAAAAGAATGTGATCATCTAATGGAACGAAGGAATTATGAAAAATTTCAAAATATAGATATGCGTATTACCAAAAAGAGAGCTTACGATATATTTTTACTTGCACGACTGCCAGTCGATTATGAATTAAAAGCTCAGTTTATTAATACCTATATTTTTGTTTTTTCTGCTTTATCTTCATCTGTTAAACTTTTTTATATTAATAAAAAAGCTGACTACCGAGAGAAAACCGTTAACGTTTCTGTAGTTTTGCTTTTGGTTCAGCAGTACATTCAGATTATGCAAGAATCATGGCAAGGGTTAGTGGAAGACCAAAATACTAAAATGAAATTAATGCAACAGATATCAACCGATTCAGATGGAAAATTCATTACAAAAGAACGTTACATAGAAATTAAAAGTACCTCTTGGCTAGTGAAACATGGCACGGTATTTAAACAAAATCAGTGCGAAGCAATGCGCAGATATAAAGAAAAATATTGTATCTATCGAGTATTTGGTGTGCCTAATATTAATGAAGTTGAAATTGAAAATCCAGTAAATAAGCCAAAGATAGATAAAATAAAAAATCCACATAAAAAAATTCTTGAAAATCAACTGAATTTTAGTTCAATTACACTTGAAATTTAATTTTCAAGGTAACGAAATTAAAAAAAATATTAATCCCACTGTACCAGTTAATATCTACATCGTTAGATATCCATTGTTCATACCTTTTATCAGTTGTAGAACTCCCAAGAATATTGGCCGTCAACATATAAATTGGTAGCGCATTGCTTTTACTCCTCCTAAAATTGGTTTCATTACAAATGCACCTCGAACAGATTCCTGGGTGTCAGTTTTTTCGCACAAGGTTCTTCAGTGAAGCATTCACTGTTTCGACGTCAGCGTATACATGAGTGATAAATTTTCATGAGTTTTTTTGATCTGTCAACTGATTTTGTTTCTTATTGATTGCTTTTTATTTATTGCCCTAATTTTTCGGGCAATTTTCCCTAATAAAAAGGTCAATTTTGCCCTAGTCAATTACCTGTTCCCAATCTTCGTCTTCTGCCACACTGACATCCATTGAAAGCAACATATTTTACGTGAATTAAATTGGAGGAATTTGAAGATGAATGTTTCTTATCAAAGATCATGGCGTCAATGGGCTTTCTTGACTGTGCTGGTATTATCCGTTATCACGTTATCGGAAACCGTATTGGCTAAAAATTCACCCTTAGTTCCCACTGGCCGTTATTTAACAGTAGATAGCACCGTTCCCGTGGAACAAAAAGATTTATTATCACCCATGATTCAAATTCATTTCTTATCGGATGTTAAAACCGTCGGTGACGCCATTGAAGAAGTATTGCGCTACAGTGGTTATTCTTTGGTGGAAACCCCACAACAAAGCCAGGATTTACAAAAAACTCTGCAAAAACCATTACCGCTGATTCAGCGTGATTTGGGGCCGATATCGTTAAGGAAAAGTTTAAGAGTGCTGATTGGCCCGGCTTTTCATTTGATCGTTGACCCGCTGAATCGCACCGTCAATTTTCAATTGAACACCAATTTCCAACTCATCACTGATTAAGGATTTTATTATGTTATTTCATTTTTTTAGAAAAAATAAAGAAGATTCTACTGAACTGAACTCATTGAACCTTCAGACTGCCAATAAACATAATTTAAAGACTAAGCTTATCAAAGCATTGCCACATGTCATTCTAGCAACCTTGTTTGTTGGACTGGCGTTTTATGTGAAACAGGAAACCACACAGATCAAATTAATATTCCAAGTTTCAGAAGAACGCCAGGCTAACATTTTATCGTCTTTGAATGAAATCCAATCGCAAATGGAGAGTTTGAAAGCCGATCATGAGCAAATCCAGTCTTTGCAGGCATCCTTAACCCACTTACAAGAGACGATGGCAAAGGAACAATCGCTGACTAACTTGGCTAAATCAACCGAGGTGCAACAGATTGCGAGGGAACTTCAAAAATTGAAGCCAGCCCATCGTTCTTCTGATTCATTGAAAAAAATGCATCGAAAATCACAGTCTATTCCAGTGACTTTACCTTTTCGCGTCAAATCTTTGGATATCATGGCCGATCAACCTTATGCGTCGGTGGAATATCAGCAAAATACTTTACCCCTCCGAGTGAATGATCAGTTGGCGGGTTGGAAAGCCATCGACATCAATATCACTGACGGCAAAGTGGTTTGGGAGCATCTCAAAACCCGCAGAAAAATCATTATTGCTGCTTCAAGGATGTTTTATGAATAAACACCGCCTTAAAATCGACGGACTGATCTGTATATTTTTAGCTGGATTTTTATTCTGGTGCTTGTCGATTCATGCCTCGGAAGTGGTTAACACTTCAGACATCAGTTCGGTGATTCAAACCACTCAGGTTCACCAACCCCTACCTGGCACAGCGCAAGATTGGGGATTAAAAGAAGATGAATGGCAAAATTATCTAAAACTCATGCAAGGCCCCGATGGTCTGTGGTATTCGCAATTAGCTCCTGCCGCCGTGTTGGGGATGAATGCCACCACTGAGCCGGAACGTAGACACTATGCCGAAATTATCGCCCGGCAGGAACACGATAAAGTGGCGCGAGAACTCATCTTTAATCACGCCGTGTATTTGGCTATGCGAAAAGAGTATGCCGATGAGCCGATCATTCAGCCGTTCGATAAATCCCCGTTTAATCCAAGCCATTCACGGAGTGTGCCATGAGCGAAGTCAAAGTGACGGCTAAAGCCTCTCCTAAAACGTCAAGGGGTATACTCGGCGTGATGATCACAGGATTAACCACTTTATTTTTCATGATGTTTGCCGCCTGGTGTTTTTTAAGTGTGGAAGAAGGTTGGCGTAGTTACCGTCAGCATCAGGTAGAGTCTTCTTTAAAAAGATTAGATGCCTTATTGACGGTGAAAACTTGGATAGCATTTCCTGCCTGGGTCACTCACGTTGAAGATTTTTATGACCAGGATCGTACCGCTACCTTACAGAAAGAAACCGCTTGTTTAAAGGGTTTTTCAACGATTTCTCAAGGATTTTTTCAATTTCAGAATACCTCTTCATCAGCAGAACATAATCCTTTCGCCAAAGAATTTATTCAAACCTGTTCGTTGATGAAAAATCAGATATTGCCTTTATTAAGCGGAACTTTAGCCGTGATCTTGAAAAGATTCTGGGTTTTTGTTACCGCATTGCCCTTATTTTTTCTGAGTTTAATGATCGGCTTGATCGATGGACTGGTTCAACGGGATATTCGTAAATTCCAAGGAGCGCGAGAAAGTGCCTTGTTATTTCATACGATTCGATACAGCTTAACAGGGTTTCTTTTCTTGCCCTTACTGGTTTATTTCGGCTGGTTGTCGCCCCTATCACCCGCCTGTTTTTTAATTCCGATGGCGGTGGCGATGGGTTTGTGGATGACCATCACTGTGCGGTTTTTTAAGAAATATGTATAGGAATTCAGAGATGCCAAATAAATTATTTAAAAACAAATTAAAAAACGGATTCGTTCTATTTTTCTTAGTTTTCGGAATGATTCAATCCGCTACTGCTTCACCCGAACAGGAGCGTGTTTATCTTTTGCAACTGATTCACCAGATGGATGCCATGAAACCAACCTTATTGGCTGCGGAAAAAGAGCAATCTAAAACTGCGCGGATACAGTTTCATTATACCGCTTATCGTGATATCCACGGTCAATGGCATCCGGGCGTTTGGGAGGATTTACAAAGCATTCGTTCTGGTATTGAAGAAAAATTAGAGCATTCACCCGCTGAAGTACGAACTATAGAACCCATTCAAGGCGATTATATGGATTCTGTTCAGCAGGAAAAAGCGCATGAATGATACCGCTCTTCAAGCTTGGGAAATGGCGGCTGGCGTCACGGCTTCAGAAGCGAGCCTGGCTATCCGTACCCTATTAATTGTTGCGGTATTGATCTGGGCAGGCTGGTTTATTTATATGGAACTACATCATTTTCGACATCATGACGTCGATCTGTACGATGTGTTGCGTAAAAACCTGCGGGTGTTATGGGTGGTCAGCATCACGGTGGTGCTGATTTTTGTGAGTTAATGCAGCCATTGATGAGAAACAAAGAGAAAGAGAGGCTGAACACAATGATGGAAACACGGGTCAGTGATGGAAACATTGAAATCAACAGCCTATCCGTGATCAGTGGCTGCATTTTTTTAACAGATTAAAAAGATCAAAAAATTAATCAGGGAGTAGAAGGTGATGTGGTGTTTAAAGCAAATCATGAGTCGATGTCGGCATGGGTTATTATGGTTGAGTGTGAGTTTAAGCGGCATTTCCTTACCTGCTTGGGCAGAGTTACCTACACCGCCCAAAGATGATATAGCCGATAGCACTAATGACTGGATTGATGTAGGCGGCAATCTGGCTTACAAAAGTTTGCGCTATAGCTGCATGATTGTAGGAGCCATGATCTTAATTGGAGCGGCTTTCGGTATCGCTAAAGCCTATCACACGTCACAGGAAAAACAGGAATTGGGTCATTTTTTCAAACACGGCGGCATCGCTGTAGCGGCTGCGGCCATGGGGATAGGGTTAATTTACGCTGGTTTCCAAATTATTCCATCCGCTTAAAAATAGAAAATATAAAGAGGTTATCCGTTATGATACTGACGCATATTAATCATAAAATGCCGATCTACAAAGACTGCACTTTGTTTGAATTATTGATGGTCAGCCTGTCGGTGCTGATCATCGGTGGTGTTGGTTTGTCAATAGTGACCCAGTTATTGTTCGGTTACGCTTCTATTGGAGGTGCATTGATTTTATTGTCTTTCGTACATATTTCCCGATTTTTCTTAGGAAGATTACAAAAACTCAAAACGGGAAAGCCTTATGGGTATTATTTTCATCTTTTTCTAAAGCACTGTGCGCAAAGTGCTTGGACTCGTTCTTTTTACACCTCTCTTTGTGTGATGCGAGAAGGTCGATGGTCAGTGAGGAGGACGCATGTTGTCATTTAATGCCTGGAAAAAAGAAGATCGTGATTGGGCTCTGATTCGCACCTTACAGGGCGGTATTGGCATTTTATTCGTGTTGTGCCTCATTCTAGCGGCAGGCTGGATGAGCGCGCCATCTCATTTACGGATTTATATTCCACCGGATATTTCTAATGGAGCGACATTGAAAGTCAATGAAGTGCCCAACCCGTTAATTTACTCGTTTGCTTATGAACTATGGCAAGAAATTAACTATTGGCCGGAGGATTCGGGACAGAATTATGCCAAAAATATTAAAACGTATGCAGCCTATTTAACACCGGGTTTTCAGCAGTCGTTGTTACAAGAGTTAACGGAGCTGAAAGCCACCGGTCAATTACAACGCCAGCGTTTTATACAAGGAATTTCCGGGGCTGCATATACACCGGAAAATGTGAAAAAGCTGGGCCCGGATACCTGGGAAGTCGATCTCCGCGTGCGGCTGATGGAATTTAAAAATAATCAGCCGGTTAAAGATGTGGAAATCCTCTATCCCATCAAAGTGACGCGCCGGGAAGTTTCACATAATGATAATCCTTATGGATTGGCGTTAGCAGGATTTATCGCACCGCCGGTGCGGGGAAAAACTTACATTTAAACCCGGTTAAAAATATAGGAGTTAAACCCGTGATCAAGTCAGAGAAAAAATTACAAAAACATTTTTTGATACCCGGATTATGTCGTGTTTTAAGGGTGTTAGGATTTTCTATTTTATCTTTGAGTACATTATCATCATCCGCTTGGGCAAAGCCTCCTGTTCCTGTCAGTGAACTAAAACTGAGTGTTCAGGATGAGCAGGCATTACGTGCCGTAGTTTTACCCAATGAAGCCAAAGAAATCCAGGAAACAAAAACCGTTGCCCATTGGGTTTGGCGAGAGAATCCATTGTCATTGACTTTACCGATGAATCAGGAAAAACGGCTCACGTTTCCTGAACCGGTACAAGTCGATGTCAATGGCCAATTAACTACTGATCAATTGCGGATGATCAATGACCATCAAAACCTTTATTTAACCGCACTGAAACCCTTTCCACAAAAAACTCGAATCTATGTCACGCTGAAAAAAAGCGATCAAATTATTTTTCTGGATGTGAACACTGTGGATGCATCAGAAACGGCTTTAATACCAGCAGATCACATTGACATTACTGTAGCGGCTGATCAAAAGCATTTATCAGCGCCCGTCATGAATGAGCGTTCTGCGGAGGTTGAAACGCCTTTAGCGTATGAATCCACCTCTGCGGCTTCGGCAGATCAATGGGTGCATCTGATGCGATGGGCCTGGCAGCAACTCTATGCGCCGGGTTATGTGTTCTCGAATGACAATTCTATTCTGCGTTCGCCGATGCACACGCGATTTTGGGTATCGGGCTTGTTTTATAGTGACGCCGTCTTTGCCCACCCGCTGGCTTCTTGGAGTCAAGGAAACAATGTGATCACAGCGGTGGAACTGCGAAATGCCTATCCTCACACCACTCCGATAGATTTAACGCATGATCTCTGCGGAAATTGGCGGGCTGCCCTGATTTATCCGCGTGACATGCTGGAACCCGCAGGCCATAAACCCACCGATGATGCTACGTTATTTTTAATTTCCGACCAACCGTTTGTTGAAGCGTTAGGAGGTTGTGCTCATGTCCGCGCATAAATCCAATCCTCTGTTGCGATGGGGTATTTTTCCGATATTGATTGTCAGCGCTGGATTACTCGCCTGGCTATATCTCACTGTGCATTCTTCTCATTCCACAAGCCAGGTGATTAAAAAACCGTTGATGAGTTCCCCTCATACCGTGGCCAACACCGCTTCCCAGGACAGTGCGGCGGAATCACTCGATACGTTAACGGTGCAATGGTCAGCGACCGAGCAACGGGTTAAATCTATTGTTGAAGCCAACACCCAACTTCAAAAAGACAATCAAGCCCTCGTACAACAATTACGCGAAAAAACCGATCAAAATACGGCAACGTTAACGACTACCGTTACACAACTGCAATCGCGAGTGGATACTTTAACGGCTACACATTCAAATAATGGAACAGCAGAGATTGCGCAACCGATTCAAACTGTACCGGAATTAGCAGAGACATTGCATGTGAATACTAGCAATAACAGACTAGAAAAAAATGCCAATGGCAATGAGTCTGATCTTCACAGTGCTTTATTACCTAAACCGGTTTATACGATTCCCGCTAACGCCACCGCTGTTCAAAATCGATTAATGACGGCGCTGGTGGGGCGCATTCCGGTCAAAGGAGTGGTCACCGATCCTTACCCTTTTAAAATCGTATTTGCCGATGACACTCTGGCCGCCAATGGTTTACGAGTGCCTAATTTACGGCAAATGATTGTCAGTGGTTATACCGAAGGTGATCTGAATCTGGTGAGCGTCAGAGGCTGGGTGACTTCACTGACCTTTGTTTTTAATGACGGCACAATTTCCACCACCACTTCCAATGATAATAATATTGGCCGTTATACCAAAGAAAATGCCTTGGGCTATTTATCCGACGCCACGGGCAATCCTTTTATTCGCGGCAAATTAATCACCAATGCACCGGCTTATGTCGGCATTAATGTCGCTTTGGGAGCCGCTCAAGGCGCAGCTAACGCTTTCGCCCAATCTCAAACGACTTCCAATGTGGGCAGCACAGGCAACACGACTTCATCGGTAACCGGTTCAGTCGGTGCCTTTGTGGCTGGCCAATCGGGAAGCGCCGCCATGAATCAAGTCCAACAATGGTGGCATGACCGCGAAGAAAATTCATTTGATGCGGTGTATGTGCCCACCGTGGATCTCAAAACTCAAAAACCGCAAACCGTCGTGGTTAATTTTGCTAAAGAAATTCACATTGATTATGACCCACAAGGGAGGAAAATTGTCTATGTTGAAAAAAGTAATAGGGGTAGCACTGCTACTCTCGATTAGTAGCCCTTTTTTAGCGGCCTGCTCGCACGTTGCCGGCAATATCATTCCGAATGATGGGCCGACGATGGAAAGTATTTATGACGATTCGGGTGATCCCATGGCAAGCGTCAACTCTACTGGCGTTGTGAGACACTTGACGGAGACTCCTTCCCTGACAGAACATCAGGGCGCTGCCGTTTCCAGCAGCACTCTCAGTGCTCAAGCCGTGGACTCACCCGCCTTTTCTGTATTGGATAATCCCGAATTGAAGCTTTATATCTTCCCGCATCTGGCGGGAACAGAAATGCTGCCGATTCCAGGCTATTGGACGGCTTTTCCCGCTTACCCTCAACGTTATTATGCACTGCCACTGATGAGCCAAACTAATGGGGTTGAGAGGTTTCATTCATGACACTGCGTTTGCCCTTTCAGGCCGTTAAAAAAAGTGAAAAAAGTAAAGAAAATAAAAAATCCGTCAAACCGGATATCGTGTCGATGACTGATATCCAGCGGGGTTATCAAAAAGCGCCTTCGTTAGCACGCTATTTGCCTTGGCGGGATTTTGATGAACAGCACAAAGTGTTTTTATTGGAAGATCATTCCGACCTGGCGGTTGGCTTTGAAATCACTCCTCTCCCTTGTGAAGCACGGCCTGCACAGATGATGGAAAAAATTGCCCAAGCCTTTAAAGAGGCTTTGCAAAATGCCATTCCTCAAGAAAAGCAAAATCCCTGGATTTTGCAAATATTTGTCACTCGTGAATCCTCTTTATCAGGATTGATGCAGACCATTGAATCGGCGATTGAACCGGAGCGATTCAACGAACCGTTAGTACAAGCGCATTTAGAAACTCTGCGCGCTCATTTGGATTATGTTTGCCGCCCGGAAGGGATTTTTGTCGATACGCAAGTGACTCAGCAAGTGTTTCGTGGCGGACTTTGGAAAGTGTATGCCTTTTTATATCAGCGGGAAACCACGAAAAAATCATCACAAACAGTAGAGCAAAAACAAAAAAGTCGTCAAGCGCGTTGGGAAGAGATTCAAAAAATCTCGCGTAAATTGAGCGATCAATGGCGGGCCTGCGGGTTGGGAGTGAAACGATTAACCATAGAATATTTTTACCGGTGGATGGTGCAATGGTTTAACCCCCAAAAAAGCCAAACCCAAGACATTCAGTTTCCGCCATCCGATCATCGGCCTTTAGGTTGGGATTTTTGCGAACAACTCTTTTTTTCCGCACCGGAATCATTTAATAAAGGCTGGTTATTCGATGGGCTGCCTCACCAGGTGATCACGATTCAGGGCATGAGTGCAGAACCCGCCATCGGCCATTTAAGCGCCGAGCGGCAACGGGGTACGGACGATAAAATCTTTCATTTGCTCGATCATTTGCCGGAAGGCAGTGTGTTGACGATGGCGATGGTGTTTCAAGCCCAAAGTGAAGTGGAATATCATTTAAAATCTATCCGCGACAGCGCCGTCGGACGCCATGCCTTGGCCCTGAAAGTCAAAACCCAGGTGGATGAAGCGGAACATGCCATTGCCAATAATGACCCGATTTTGCCGCTGGTGATGGCGGTCTATATCCGTGCTCAAGATCAGAAGCAATTAAGAGATCGAGAAGCACAAGTGGCCACTTTGCTCAATAATAATGGCATTAAAGTCATTACCGATGATGAATTGTATCCCATCGACGCTTATTTACGGTATTTACCGATGGCGTATGATTTTGAGAAAGACAAAAATTATCATTACCGTTCTCAATATGTCGCCTTAAGCGATATTGCTAAATTATTACCGTTTTATGGCCGTAGCCGGGGTACTAAAAATCCCGGCATGGTGCTGTTTAATCGCGGCGGTGAACCCTGGTTATATGATCTCTTTCAGGATAAAACCAAAAATTCTCATTTTCTATTACTCGGGGAAACCGGTACGGGTAAATCCAATACCTTAAATTATTTGATCATGCACACGCTTGCCTTGTATAAACCGCGCTTTTTTATTATTGAAGCCGGTGGCTCCTTTGATCTACTTGCTGATTATTGCGCCAGTTTGGGATTGACGGTCAATAAAGTTAAAATTGATCGGGCGCAACCGGTTTCTTTAAATCCTTTTGCGGCGGGTCTGCAAGTGCTCGATCAAATTGAGGCGCTGGAATCCGCACAACGCACGCAATGGATGAGGGATACCGAGGCCCGATTATCCCAAGACACTGAACAAGGCCCTTACGACATTGAAGATGAAGAAGACAACCTCGATTTGACTGAAAGCCGAGATATTTTAGGTGAAATGGTGCTGGCCGCTTTAATCATGATTACCGGTGGAGAACCCAAAGAAGAAGATCGTATCCGTCGAGCCGACCGGATGCTGATCATGGATGCGATTATTTTAGCGGCGGAAACCGTTCGCCAAATGGGACGTCCGCAAATGATCGCCGCCGATATTGTGGCGGCTTTTGAAACCTTAGCTGAAAAATGTGATCCCCAACGGGATTCGCTGGAATGCCAAAAAATCCGTGAAATGGCCGCTAGTTTGCGTTATTTTATTAAAGACCCGACCATCAGTCAGTTTTTGAATCAACCGGGCGACCCCTGGCCGTTGGCGGATGTGACGGTAGTGGATTTGGGATTGTTTGCGCGGGAAGGATATGAAGCGCCGCGCTCCATCGCCTTTGCCGGTGTGGTCAGTTCCATTTTGACCTTGGCGGAAGCCAATCAATATAGCAAACGTCCGATTGTGGCGATTTTTGATGAAAATCATCTCTTCAGTAAATTGCCGTTATTAGCCACCATTCAAACCCGCATTGCTAAAATGGGTCGTAAATTGGGCTTATGGTTGTGGGTGGCGACACAAAATCTCACCGACTTCGCCGATGAAGCCCGTAAGATGCTATCCCTGATTGAAACCTGGATGTGTTTATCAGTCAGCCCAGATGAAATCGACAAGATCGAGCAATTTAAAGTGATCACCCCAGAATGGCGTTCCTTATTTTTATCGGCGCGTAAAGAAAAAGGGAAATATACCGAAGGTGTGGTGTTAAGTCCCACTGTTCAGGGCGTCTTTCGCAATGTGCCGCCGAAATTATTTTTAGCGATGGGTTTGACTGAACAAAATGAAAAACATCAACGCCGGTTAGTCATGAAGCAACTCCAAAAATCTGAATTGGAGGCGATGAAATATATTGCCTACAAAATGATGGAAAAACCGGTGGAGGGGCTGAGTGATGAATAAATGGAATCCATTTCCTCTGGCTCAAATGATTCATAAAAAATGGAAATCGTTATACACTCTTTTATGCTGCTTATTGTTAACCCTGACTTCCTCTGCATTTTCCAGCACGAATAGCGCCGAGATTATTGCGGATACCTTAGCCGGTTTGCCCGCCTGTTTACATTACGAAATCAAAGGGACGTGCTTTTGGTTAAATGCGACAGGAGCCATCATTACCACACCCTATATCCAACATTATTTACCCGATGCGGTAGTTAGTGTATTTAACGAACCCGGTGATAATCCGTGGTTAGAGATCAACACCACTTTGGATATCGCTTCTGCTGAGGCGCAAACCGGATTAATTTCTGCATTAACCGGGATGATCGTAGGTGGCGGCCAGCATAGTTTTCATCAACCCATGGAGCAACATGTGTATTTTAAAGAGGTGGATATTATCGGTAATCCCGCATTACCCACGCTGCCCACCACACCGGTTTTATTACCGACGGCGGCCATACCACTCATGCCCTATTTTCAATCCATGCTTGACAGTGTGTTATGGCGAGGATTTCCCCCTTTAGCGATTCCAGAGCAAACGATGGCCTTGGGTGAAGATGTCGTGCATACCATTGGTAAAGGCGCTACGGTCTGGGGTGGCACTTACCCGTTTGAAGGTAAAGTGATTACCGGTAATGACCAGAAAGCGGCGGCGGTCATCGCTCAGCGTGCTAGTCAAATGCTGACCGCAGTCAATTCGTGGGGGCATGTACACCAATCATTACCGACGGTCTGTGGAACAGAATGTCAAGCCGCCATCATTCAAGACAATAACAACCAAACTCAATTTCAATGGATTTATCCGACTCTGGAAACCAGTTGTCATGTCTTCGGGTATTCCTCGGATTATGGAGAACACGTGAAAACACCGGCCCATGGTGCTTATGTGTGGGTGTTATGGCGGAAATATCGAGGTTGTGTGCAAGCGCCCGGCAGTGTATTTATCGACAAAATCGTGATTTAGCACAGCATGAAATTTTATTTTTTTGAAAAATGATAGGATAAGGAGGAAACAAAAGATGTCATCAGAGAATCGCAAAGCCCAGCGTCAACAACGATTGCAGCAGAAGAAAAAGACGAAATATCCAAAACAAAAAGAACAAAATAATAAAAAAAGGAAAAAAAAGGAAACGGAGCGAAAAACTCAAAAAGAGCTATCGCTCAGTGCATTACAGAAAAATAAGCCATCATCCAAAATGATATCGACTTCTTTTTTTCATTCTCTAAAGGGAAAAGATGACCCCAGAGGCGCTTATTTTCATTTTAAGCCATCTAAAAAGTCTCGAAAAAAATTGTGGTGTTTTTTAATTGGCTTAACCCCCTTGATGGCAGGGGCATCTCCCATTATCCCCACTGCGGATAATATGAGTCATTTTTATTATCAAATGGGTGGTGGCAGTGATTATCGTCCGCCTTCTTCCTTCTACGCTGCTCCGATTGATTTAGGCGTGGATGCCAATATCAGCATGGGTAATCAATGCGGCATGTATAATCCGGCTATTTCCATTACTAACACACTCAATGATCTGGAGGATAGCGTCAACAATTTAACGGAAAGTGTCATCGCTAACGCCACCGGCAGTATAGCGGAAATGCCGATGTATTTTTTATCACTGGCTAATCCGACACTGTATAACCTACTGAATAATTCCTTGATCAGTGCGCATACTCTGATTGACGCTTCCGTCAAATCCTGTCAAGAAACCAAAAATCAAATTGCCCAAGGCAAAAATCCTTATGAAGATTGGGCGACGTTGTCCGTGGGTGATTCCTGGAAAGCGCATTTATCGTTAACTGCCACAGGGGATGAAGATATTAACAAAGCCAATGAAGCCATTACCGAAGATGCCGGTGATGATGGCGTCATTTGGGTGCAGGGCAAGACTTTCAGTGATGGCTCTCTACATGCTGCCGGCAAAAATCAACCGGTGGTTCATGTGATCGCTGACACCGTAAAAGCGGGCTATAACACGCTACTCAATCGAGACTTTAGCAGTGATCAGCCTGCACCCACCAACAGTGATTTAGCCAATCAATTCCCTACTCCAACCGATGCCATCAACTGGATTACTGGCGTGCTGGGCGACCAAAATATTACAACTTGTAAAGATTCGAGCTGCAAAGCGGGTCAAGGTACGGTAGCTGGTCGAGGGCTTTTACCCTGGATGACGATTTGCACGACACAAAATAACAACGATTGTGTGGATACGCTCAATCAACGCCTGCAAGCGTTAGTGTCGGGTTCAACGCCCGCAAATAAAGCCAATTTATTGGCGGTGTCCGCTGATGATCTGGTGATTAGCCCGACGGTGATTCGCACCATCCAAGGCATGGAGGATTCTCAGCAAGGCATGGTCATTCATAAATTAGCCCAGGAAATCGCCATGCAGCGTATCATGGAAAAAGCGTTAATGGCGCGCGATATCTTACAAGCTGGCCGCCAAGCGCCTGCCATTACCATTAACCGGCCAGCCCAATTTATTTTACAAGACAAGACGACTACTTTGGATAATGAATTGCGATCTCTCAGCTTTGAAACTCAAGTCCGCAAACAAATGATGTCCGATACCTTGTTAAATGTGATGAATTATGCCAACGCCCAGCAAGGCCAGGCATTCGGTGTGGGTCAAATTAATAATACGCAACCGTTTATAGAAAATGGGGCGATTCTAAAAGGAGGGAATTCCAAATGACCTTGGGTGTTCAATCGTATCCTGAATTGTATACGACTTTACTCGGTTGGCAGTTGTACGATCAAATCTGGGATTTACTCTCACAAACCGGATTAGCATTTTTACCGTTTATTGGGATTGTATTGCGCAATATCACGCATCCCTATATTTCACAAGAAACCAAAGATGCAGGCAGTACTTCATTACGGCGAATGGAAGTGGATTTTATTAGCGCCTTGTTATTGATCTTTTTTGCAGTGTCTCCGGCCATGATTCTTGACCCCACCGTCTTATATTACACACCTCTGTGCCAACCCAACGGAGAATCCACCACCTATCATCCGGGCAATACCGGCACTACTTATGATCAAGCCTTTACTGTGCCTACCGGTGATATTCGAGTTCCCATCTGGTGGTATGCCGTCATTGCCTTTTCGGAAGGCATTACTTCAGGTGCGAATACGATGATTGCCTGCTCACCGGATTTACGCAAAATGACTTCGCAGGTCGATATGGCGAAAATTGCTGATCCTGAGTTAAAACAGGAAGTGCAGGAATTTGAGCAGGAATGTTTTATTCCGGCGCGTACCCAATATTTAGCGGATACCCATAATAACAGTTCTACATTGGCTCCGATTCAATCCGCCATTGATCAGTATGGAGAAAATGACACTGAGTGGCCGGGTTCGCATGGATTTTCACAAACCTACTATCAAAATTTAAGCGCCGCTCAACCGGTCAAAGGATTTCCTTATGAAGCCGCTCAGGATATTAATGCGGATACGAATGCCGATCATCCTCCCGCTTATGGCACACCGACTTGCGATGTGTGGTGGAATGACTCGCAATATGGCTTAAAAAACCGATTAAAAGCCGTCATGCCCGTTGGATTTTGGGATGAATTTTCAGCTGAACTCAATCATGAAATCACACAAGATGATTTATTAAAAAATATTATTTTTACCAGTCAAACCGGTTATGACAAAGCGAGCGACATGGTCGGTGATATGGGTTACTCCCATGTAGTGACAGGTTTAGGGACTTGGTTCCAGCAACTAGAACAATATCCAAAATTATATGCTGCCGAAGAATCAGCGCCCATTATTCAAGCCTTATTACTGTTGATGGTTTACACCTTTATGCCTTTGGCTTTGGTATTTACCAGTTACCGGGCAGGCAGTTTTATTTCAGGGGCGATTATCATTTTCTCACTGATTTTCTGGACGTTTATTTGGCATTTGGTGAGCTGGACGGATTCAGCATTAATGACGGCATTATATGGTGATAGCTGGTTCTCTCATCAATCGCCCAACGCTACCTTAGTCGATATGATGATTGGCGTATTGATTATTGTTGCGCCCTTATTTTGGTTCAGCTTCATGGGTTCTATGGGAATAGCTATTGGTGATTTAGTCAGTAAGGCGACTAGTGGTTTCATGTCTGTCGGTGATCAAGCTGCAAAAACAGGAGTTAACATAGCTAAATCTGCTGCCAGCATAGCCAAATCGGTTTTAACTAAATTGTAAGAGGTATTTCAACGGCGGTGATAATGATCATCTGGAATATAGTACTGGTCGGAGAAAGGGATGTTTTCTCCTAATATTTGTTCTTCTAAGGTAGGTTGATAACGTTTTTTTCTTTTTTCTAAATCTGCGCTGAATAAATGTAGAAATATGATCAAAGTAAATTTAAGAGCTTTGTACAAAAACCAAAATATTTTGAGAATAAAAAATTGAGGTTTTTTAAAATTTTTTTTGTTTTTCATAAAACATCCTTGTGGAGGGGTAAATATGCGCATCATGATCTGTTGTAAAAATACCATCCTAAATTTAGCTAAAACATGGAGTATCGTCATGCTCTTTTTTGTCCCGATTCTGGGTCTACTGATCGTTTACCCAAGCTGGATACCCCACTTGAATCATATTATCTCACAACGTAGGCTCAGTTGCACACTATTCCGGTGGGTCATTTTGATAACGAGTTATGGCGCATTAATCCTGATTTTTCGGCATTGGGCTAAAACCAGACCATGGTCAGCCGCAGAAAAAGCCTATCGGCGGAAACAATGCTTTCAGATTCTATTGTGGGCGGTGCTGTTTGAAGTAGTCGTTTGTGACCATATTTTTTCGGTGATCATGCACTATGGAAAGGGATTAATCAGTGGCAGTGTGACATGACAACCAGCAGCATTTTAAAAGGAAAAAATAATTTTTTATTTTCAGGAGAATAATATGCATCTATTCGGTTACGTTCAGAATGATGTTCAAGACACAGTACTGTTCTTCAGTAAACTCTTGGGTAAAGTATTGATCTTCGCTTTGCTCATTATCGCACCTTTAGCAGGTATTGAAGCGTTCTGTTCAGGTTCACTCTCTCAACTGGATGTGATGGTTTCACATCATCAATTCAGTTTCATGCTGCTTCGCTGGTTTTTTCTGATACTGGTATTGGGAACAATAGCTTATATCATTTGGGGTTTAGAGCAGTTCACGCCCGACTCGTTCGACGACTTGGGCTATTGCATTGCACAGCGCATTAACATCGGAATGGGAATGGTGATCTGTGAATTAATTCTCTGTGAGAACATTTTTTTAATATTACTGCATTATTGGAAACATCACTAATGTCATTACAAAAACCATTAGAAGGATTACTGCGACCGCCGTTAGAATGGTATACCACCACAGCGTTGTCATTGAGTGGACTGTTACTGTGGATTGAGCCTCGTATTCTATTGGCAAAAGAATTGCAAATCTATGTGATCTTACTGTTGTTTTTAGCTGCCCTTGGGCGATTTAAGCAAGGTTATCGAGTTTTTCGATATCAACGGCGATTAAAACGAATGCCAAGTTACACCATGAACTCAGCGCAATTACCTGTGAGTGCAAAAACATTATTTCTAGGTAAAGGGTTTTTGTGGACGACAGAACATACTCAACGGCTGCGCGATTTGGATTTAGATTATAATTTGCAGTACAAACAACCGTCTCGCCTCAAAATTTGGGCGCGACGTCAAGAAGCGTTATGGGAAAATGATTCGCCCACTTTTAAAAAATTATCTCGGCTGTTATCTCAAGATGTTTGCTGGAATCCGTTTCGCCCTTATCCACCGGTCGGTGGGCAAGCTTGTCTACATGGCGTATCAGATCAAGAAGACAATATTACCGTTGCACTTTCCGAAAGAGCGAGTCATTTGGTGGTGGTGGGGTTGCCGGGCATGGGTAAAACCCGATTTGCGGAAATTCTGATCGGGCAGGATATTCGCCGGGGTGATGTGGTGATTGTACTAGACCCCAAAGGCGATGCCGATTTATTGCGGCGTATGGTGATTGAAGCGCAAATTGCCGGACGTGAACAGGATTTGCTGGTCTTTCATTTAGGATTTCCACAGGGTTCTTGTCGATATAATCCGGTCGGTAATTTTACGCGCGTCACGGAAGTCGCCAACCGCATTTCCAATCAATTGCCAAGTTCCGGTGATTCAGCCGCTTTTAAAGATTTTGGGTGGCAGTTTATTAATTCCATGGCGATGGCGTTGGTTTCGATGGGTGAAAAGCCCGATTATCAAAAACTCAAATTTTATATCACCAAAATGGATGTGCTTCTGGAAAAATATCTGAATTTCTGGCTACCTTTTGCTGCGTCGGACTCTGAGCAATGGATTACGGACACCTTTCAAAAAAATAATCGCGGAAAGAAAGAGAAAAAAGAAACTTCCCGGTTAGAAGCTATGATTGCTTACGTGCAAGAGCATGAGTTAATTGATAACCCCATCTTTGATGATTTATACCATGCCTGTAAATACGATAAAGAATATTTCAGTAAAATCACGGCCTCTTTAGGCCCCTTATTAAAGAAATTAACCACGGGTAAATCGGCTGAACTGTTATCGCCTGATTATGAAGATATCCGTGATCAAAGGCCCATTTTAGATTGGTTACAGGTCGTTCGTAATAAACAAATTGTGTATGTGGGATTAGATGCGCTGACTGATCGTGAAGTGGCTACAGCAGTCGGTAATGCGATGTTTTCGGATTTGGTGTCGGTGGCCGGACGGCTGTATAAATTTGGTTTGCAGGATGGTTTTTATAAAACTGCTATGCCGGATATTCCTTTACCGCGCGTGTGTGTGCACAGCGATGAATTTAACGAGATTATTGGTGATGAATTTATTCCCCTGCTCAACAAGGCCCGTGGCGCAGGATTTACGGTCACGGCTTACACTCAGACCTGGTCGGATGTGGAAGCCCGTTTAAAAAGCGCTGCAAAAGCGGGACAAGTGGCCGGCAACTTTGGAACCCTTGTGATGTTCCGTTGTCAGGAAGTCAAAACTATTCAAATATTGCTGGAAAAACTACCTAAAGTACCGGTGATGCGCACGGCGCCAGTATCTTCCAGTACGGATTCTCCTCGCAACTCAGGCGCTTTTTATCAATCGAGTAATCAGGACAGTTTCAATTTAACAGAGCAACCTTTAGTTGCGGCTAACGATGTCCTGAATTTACCGAAAGGTCAAGCGTTCTGTTTATTGGAAGGAGGCAAACTTTACAAATTAAGAATGCCTTTACCGCAAGTAGAACATCAACGCTTTTTTGGGGTTCATCCGAGAAATCAATGGTTATTAGAATTGATCGGTCAATCATCTGTAGCAACAGGAAGGAAGCAATATGACTCTAAATTCACAAAAAAAATCAGAGAGAAATTCAGGCAATTTTTTTCAAGTGTTATGGCCTTGTTTAAAAGGTGAAGAGATCGCCCAACGCCGAGAAATACAGTCCATTTGTCAGGAATTGAAATCCCTAGTCAGTGCACCTGCTCCGGTGTATGCAGCGCTCTATGAAACCACCCTGTTTCGTTTAATGGAATTTTGTCAGGCGATGCCACAAAATATGAAAGAACCGGAACTCTATAGCTTATTAACGACGGCGCTTGAAACTGCCGTGGCCACTTTAAAAATTCGTCGAGGAATGATGTTACCTCGACACTCCAACAGTGAAACCATTGCGGAACAGGAACCGTTATGGACTTATGCTGTGTTTACCGCTAGTTTGTGGACGCAATTACCCAATTTACAAACCGACAGAACCGTTGAACTCTACAAAAATGAACAGGAAAAAATCGGTCGTTGGCATCCCTTAGCTGGAAATTTATATGAACCACACACTTTCTATCACATTTTGCCGGAACCGCATCCTGTCGCCGTCGATTCGACGGCTTGTTTAGTGGGCAGTTTGACGAGAATCATCCCTGCTGTTGCTTATCGTTGGTTGACCAGTGATCAAAAAGTCTGGTTGGCTTGGTGGGAAGTTGTGACACAGTCAATGAGTCCGAATAACGAATTGAGGCCAATGATCGAAAAAATATTGCTGAAGGATACGCAACATAAAGTCATCACTGAATCCCGCGATAATCCTGTTAACGCATCAGCTGTATCTCATTCTGATTTTTCAAAAAATACAGAAAATAATTCAGAGACTCATTTAAAAAACCTGGAAATTAAAATCTCTACTGTTGCTCATGAGAAAATAGATGACATCAATTCTTCAAAGGAAAGTTCAGAAGAAAAACCCATTCAAAATCTGCAAAAATCAGTATCAGAAAACGCATTAACATTCGAACCAAGCGCTGAAGAGGACAATGCTTTAGCTGATATCCAGGAATGGGTGCTACATCATTGTTCGGCTGCTGGAAAACTCAACGGAAAAAAACAATTTGTTCGTATCCAATCCGGGCTATTGATTCGTGAATCGAGTTTAAAAACATTGATCAAAGAAAATTTGGAATACCCCTCCGTCGATGTAGTATTGAAATTACTCGAACATTATTTAGAGAAGGAATCGCAGAGACTGTGGGTTCAATATCCTTTTATACAAAATGCTAAAGAAGAAATCATTTCAGGCATTATTCTGAAAAATGAATATTTGTGTGAATCCTTAAAAAATTATCCTGAAAACCAATTTATTGAAAATGGTGTCTGAAATAATATAAAAAAATGGAGGAATAGACTATGACCATTGCCGCTTTATCCCATTTGATGAATCCCTTGCTACCCATAGAACCCTCACCGCCGAAGGTCAGCTATCGTTTAACTGGAGAGGTCGCTCTGCCACTGCATACGATACCCGCACAGACGCTCTGTCAGGGTTCGTGGAAATCTCTCCATCACATGGGATTATTTCAATTCGTGTCGGTGTTGGGCATGATGTATCGTGCTGCTGAACAGGACGACCCTTACGCGGATTTGTACCAGGAAAAAATACAGCAGGAACTTTTAAAAGTGAATCAGGCGATTAAAATGACCATTAATCACTATGAGCAGGCTTTGCAACAATGGAGAGGACGATTAGAAGTCGATATCATCGGGAGTCAACACCCTTTGAAATTGCATCTCGAATTTGTCTCACCGCTGGGTTATGTGGCGGCTTTCACCCTGGGAGATCTCGATTATTTAATGAGACAATCGTTGACTTTTAGACGCTTGGGTATTTTCCCGGAATCCCACAAAGCGTGGCTAGAGCTGATGGACCAACTGAGGAGTGTGTTTATACACAGTCGGCAATGGCGGCATACTGGAGTGACTCGGCAAGATATGCGAGAAAAAAATCAAATTGCGGAACGCGCCAAAGCTTTGATGGGCTTTATGCCTTCACGAATTTTAAAGCAGAAAGAGCAGGAAAACCCAAAAGACCAAAAACATCAAGCAAGCCAAAAAAAGCAGAAAAAGCAGAAAAACGAATCTGCTCCTAAAAAAGAAGTCAAACTGGCTGAAAAGACTTAAAAAAACAGCCTGTTGTTGCTTGTGGGTATGTGGGCGGAAAGCCAGCGAGTGTGGGAAAATGGTGGGTAACGCGCCAGCGTTATCCACCGTTTTTCCACACGTCCCGAAGGGCGCTGGCTGGTGCGAAGCATCCGTCCACATATCCACAGGATTGTTAATTAACAATAAGCAATGTGTTAATACAATGGCGAAGATTTAGAGAATTTTTTATTCATTAAATATTATAAAATTATCGGTATGCTAAAATTAATCTCAAGCAAGTATGAGGAGATATATTATGAGTCTAACAAAGAAAATTATGGAATTTTATGAAAATGAAGAAGATATTAAAAATTCTATAAAATTACTATATGATCATGGAGATATAAAAGGAGATGCCTGTCAAGGAATAGCCAGACAGATTATGGATCAAGGTCTCTCAGGTTTAAGTGATAAGCAAAAATTTCTCTATGAAGAAAAAATTTACCCACTATTAAGTAACCCTAATTTCACCCATTGCCATTACTGTGGTGAAAAGATGATTTTTGAAAAGGACGAAAGTCCTTCTTGGTGTAGTGAACAATGTTTTAAAAAAAGTCATCATGTTGATGAATAATTCTATATGAAAAGTAATGATGAAATTGAAAAATGGATTCATATTGATACAGGCTATGGTGATCCATGGGTACTACCTATTCATTCAGCTTTAAATGAATTAAAACAAAAAAAGCAAGAAATTTTAGTTGAAGAAAAATTAAATGAGCTAAGTCTTTGGATTTCTATTAAACTCAGAATATTACCTGTTATATGTAAACGTTTAAACTATAAAATAAGTACATTATTCGGATTAGTTAAAACATGCGGTGAAAAATATATTTTTACAAAAGAAAAAAATAATGAGTTTGCTTTTACTCTCCGAGGTGATTACCAATATTTACAGTATGAAATATTATCGGATATTGATTCATTGATGTTTGAATTAAATTCTGTTTTAGAATTAATAGGAAAATTTTTTAAAAAAATTTACTTATTAATAAAATTAAATTCGTTTGATACGAAAAAAATAATTATTGAGATAATTAAACAAACTAGTATGGATAATGATTGGTATACATTATTAAAAAAAATAAGAAATGAATTTATTCATGAATCTGCCCCTTATATAGCAGTTGATTGTACTAATAAAAAATTAGAGTTGTTGATTATGAAGGAAAATATTAAGAGTTTTGAAGATAAAAAGAAATTTATAAAACTTAAGGAAATTCAAAAAATAATTGATGAGTTTTTATCGGCAAAAAATAAAATTCAAGAACATTTAATTGAAATAATTCGATCTAAATGTTGATTTTTCTGAAGAATTATGTTATTATTCTGGCATTAAGTCGTTATTCTGCTCGACTTTGTAAACCGCAGAATCAGATCAGCATTGAATGCGATGAGAGAAGCTGGTCGTCATCTTGGGAAACTGAGAGGGTTCGCATGTATTCATCAATTCTGATGAATATTCTTATCAATAGGTTCACTATTGATTCATTTTACACTTCATAAAGAGAAGTTTTTCTTTATGGAATGTTCTGGTTTTTGTTAACCGGTATTTCGATGCCGGCTGGCAAGGCTTGATTTTTCTGAGCAGATTTCTCTACAACGACAAACCTTTAAAAGATTTGGAAATTGTTGGGCATCTGTATACATTTCCGATAGATAAAATAATTGCTGGCTCAAACCAGTCGATTATTTTCAATCTATCGTCAATGTTTATTCATTCAACCTGGGTAAGGAATTCATCATTCCTTGCTGAGGGATGTGATTTCTTATCCTTCATTTTGTAGGAGAAATCACGATGAATAATTTACTTTGCACCACGGCTTTATCTGACGCTTTTATGGCGGAAGGTCAAGGCGTGTATCGCACGATACGAACGATCACGGCGAATGACATTATTGAGGCGGCTAAAACCCTGCTGGGTCAACGCTGTCAACGAATAGTGAAAATCGCTGATAACCAAGACGCTCAAGATTTCTTCATTACCCACCTATCGGGTTTTGATTATGAAGTTTTTGCAGTAGCCTTTTTGGACGTTCGTCATCGCGTGATTGCTTTTGAACCGATGTTTCGCGGGACGATTCATTCTGCCACCGTTTGGCCACGTGAAGTGGCTAAACGTGCACTGGAATGGAACGCCGCCCGTATCGTCATCGGACACAACCATCCATCGGGTGATACTACTCCCAGCGAATCCGATAAGCAACTGACGCAACAATTAAAAAATGCGCTGAGTTTATTGGATATTTTGCTGTTAGATCACGTGGTGGTAGGAGGCGCACAAGTCGTTTGCTTTTCTGCATTAGGATTGCTGTAAAGCGTTCTGATTGGGAAACTATCGGCTAAACCAGCAGATTAAAAGATTAAAGCATTTTTGTGCTTTGAAATTTTAACTGACTTGTGGTCGTTATTTCACACGACAAACAAAGTGAAATTAAATCGTTTGTAATACCTGAAAATGACGATTGAGCTTTTTATTCATTTAAAAAGCTGAGGTATTTCAGTATTCACAATACTGATCAGATTCATCGCTGTGGAAACAGGGATGGTTATTGACAAGCCCGATGGGGAAAATCACTTCCCCTTCGGGGTGGTGGTTTCTTCATGGGTTATTTTTTAACTTTTAATGAGGAGAAATGTATGTGTTTAAATCAAGTCAACTTAATTGGCTATGCGGGCGATGCACCGAAAGTTTTGAAAGAAACTAAACAAGGTAAATTCGTTCGATTTTCGTTAGCCACCACCACCAAATACACGGATAAACAAGGTCAACTCCAACAGAAGACCGAATGGCATACCGTGTATGCGAATAATGGCCGAGGAACTGCTTTAGCCGCGCATTTGCAAAAAGGCGCGCTATTGGCTGTGGTCGGCGAGATTCGCTATTCCAAATGGAAAGACAAAGAGGGGCAAACCCATCATGTTGCCGGTATACACGCGACGGAGTTTAAATTTTTAGGCAAAAAACCTGCGCCTAAAGAAGAAGCTCCTAAAGCGTTGGCGGCACAAGATGCTGAAATGGAATATGAGTTAATGACCTAAAAAGAATTTTTCTTTTGAAGTCTAACTAGTATTTCAAGCGCGTTGGTCTTTTTAATCCACCCACAAGGGGAAATCCATCCCCTTTGGGTGGGTTTCTCTTTATGAATTTTTATTTTTATAAGGAGAATATGATGCAAAAACTAATCCCTTTTTCTTTAAAAGGTTGTGGTTATATTGAGGATTTGGAGTTGAATGAGCAAGTAGCGCAATTGCGTATCCAAGTGATACCTGTTGGCGCACACCGGTCTTCAAGCCAAATCACATTGGATTGTCAGATATTACCGCACCTGAAAGAAAAAATTCGGCAACTGGATCGTCAATGCCCGGTCACGGGCGGCGTCATGGTCTGGTTTGCTGCGGACTTTAGTGCTTTTGCCACCAGTTTTCCGGTAATGAACTCTGAGACTCCCGAAGACATTGTGATGTTAAAAGGAGAATTAAGAGACGTTACGGACTGGCGGCAAGATACTACTGGGCTTCATCCTCTGCGTTAAGTGGGGATGGAGATGATAACGAAGGAAGTTTTACATTCTGTGTAGAACTTTCCTTGTTTTTTATTCTTACGTTCAATTCAATCATTCCTATGAAGGAGAAATAATAAGCTCCTTCAGGATGATTATTATTTATTTTCATGGGATTTTTTTAAGGAGAAAAAATCATGTCAGTCATGAAAGAAAATACAAACCCTAAAATATATGTAGCTTGTTTAGCTGCCTATAATGAGGGAAAGTTACACGGTAAATGGATTAACGCTGATCAGGATGCCGACTGCATTTATGAAGAAATTCGTGAAATGTTGTCTGAAAGTCCCGTTCCTAACGCCGAAGAATGGGCCATTCATGATGTAGAAGATTTTTATGGTTGTCACATAGAGGAGTATGCGGATATTGACTTTGTTGCTGAACTCGCTGCTTTTATCAGCGAACACGGTAAAGTAGGTGCAGTTTTACTCCAATATTTAAACTTTGAAATCGAAGAAGCGAAAGTATGGATGGATGAGCGTTATTGTGGGATTCATGACAGTGAAGAAGATTTTGCAGAAGAAACCATGGAAGAGATTTATTCTATTCCTGATTATTTGCAAAATTATATTGATTATAAACGAGTGGCTCACGATTGGTTTCTTTGCGACTATGTCAGTTTGGAAATTGGTCATAAAGTTGCTGTTTTTAATCAATGCTAATATTGATATAAAAATACCTCTTTCATCATTTAGGTGATGGAGGTATTTTTTACTCGATTTAACTTATTTGAAAAACTTTCAAGATTCCACTCAAGGCCGGTTCAAAACTCCGGTATATCTGAATGCAGCAGTAAATATTATCCTGGGCACCATGACTCATCATTTAGGAAAATATCTATGAAGCGACCCTCATTAAAAGCCTTACAGGAAAAAATGATAGAAAATAGAGGCTACCATAACGGCTATCAAGACGGTTACTATAATGGCCGCACCACTGGACGGCAGGAAGGATTCAAATAGGTCAGAAAAATCTTGCGCAAGCGTTGCTGTCTTCGGTAGCCACTCCTTGTATAACAGTGATCGCCGAACTGATTCATGCGCCGATTGACCTTGTCGAGTCCTGGGCGCTAAAACCACCTGAAAAGCCGCAGAGTCCCAATTCAGAGAAGAGTATGTAAACACCTCAGCACGGTTACCGCCTAATTTTAGGCATGATTCTGGGCTTATCTCACTTTGCCAACGATTGCTTGCGATGAGGATTGTTTTTAATGATAATGATTGAGTCCCCAAAATGTATTTGTAGAAGAAAAATGATCATCAGGAATGATTGAGATAAGGAGTATCGATTATGAAGCATCCTGAAAATACCGGCTCGTCAGCCAGCCAAAGCAGCCAATCTTCCCATCCTTTTTTGCAAGACAGTTCGTTAATCACGGGTATACCGGCACAGCTATTGGGCGTGGAGACTAAATTGCAGGGGCAGCCGTCCGGGTCTGTACCCAAAAAAGAATCCGTGCCAGTGAGTCAACCCGGTGAGGTATTACTGAATTTTACCATTCGCTTTACTGATCTGAGATTTGGCGATCTGCTGGGTCAAGGCGGCTATGGCAAGGTGTTTGCCGGGGAATGGAAATTTAATAAAGTGGCGATTAAGCAATATACGGCCCAGGATTTCAGTGAGCAGACCCGGCAGGAGATTCGCAAGGAAGCGATGGTGATGGCGACGGTGAGCACGCAATCGGATTATCTGGTGCGGCTGCGGGGCATGATTCTGGAAAAGCCGCATTATTCGCTGGTGATGGAATACCTGCCGGGCGGCGATCTGTTCCATCTGTTGAAAAGCAGCGAATCCCTGACCTGGCCGCGGCGTTACCAAATCGGGCGGGATATGGCGATTGGTTTACATCATTTGCATGAGCGCAGTGTATTGCACCGGGATTTAAAGAGTCTGAATGTGCTGCTGGACGGCGCTGGTCATGCGAAGCTGGCGGATTTTGGGTTATCAACCTTAAAGACCAGTTCAGCCAGTACCACGGCGGGTGGATTTAAAGGGACGGTGTTGTGGTCTGCTCCCGAGTTATTCAAGCGAGGAGCGAAAGCCACGGTATTTTCGGATATGTATAGTTTGGGAATGGTGTTATGGGAATTGGCCAGCCGCAAGATTCCATTTGCGGATGCGGCCACGCCTGCGATAGCAGCGACCTGGGTGGCGCAGGGAGAACAGGAGGTAGTCCCGGAAGAAACGCCAAAAGAATTTAAACAATTGATTGAATCCTGTTGGGACAAAGAGCCGTCAAAACGTCCGGCCGCAGACGTCGTAGCGCAACGTCTGGATGGCTTGTTACAGGAACACAAAACCGATTCAGACCCGTTGAATCTTCCCAAGCAGCCCCTGGCCGAACAAAAACTCCAGAACATTTCATCGGAGGTCACTCACGATTTTAACGGCCTATCACCGGAGGCATTACAAAGTCTCATGAGTGGAAACAAAGAAAAACCCACATTCGGCGTTCCAGAATCATCCCCATCGCCTAAACCGGTTTTGGGAGGTGCTACCGAGGACGCCGAAGTGATGCGACTGAAATTAGAACAAGAAAGAGACAAGCAACGAATACTGGAAATGGAAAAAAAGGCCGAAGAGCAAGCCAAACGGCAGCCTGAATTGGATCGCCGCCGTGCGGAAGAAATCAAAGAAATTCAGCAGCAACCGGTGGAACCCAAAGATAAAGTATCGCCGACGCCACCGAAGAAAGAGCAGGACTTGAAAAACCTGACGCCCTTGCCACCGTTATCGGGAAGTACACAAACCTTGATGCCGCCACCGAAGCCAACGCTAGAGCCGTTAGATCAAAAATCTTTGAGCAAATTGCAGGAATTACTGCAATGGGTCGCGGAAGGCGAGCAAGATAAAGCCGAAGCGTTAATACAAACAGACAGGAATTTGCTGCTGCACACAGGAACGATAAAAGATTTATCAGGCCGGGGATTTAAGCCGATTACCGCGTTTCAATATGCGTTATGGGCGATGGATTATCACATGTGGACAATGATTCAGAAATACTTGCCGCAGGAAACGCAAGCGCAACAGTGCCAAGAACTTGAGGCCAAAGGTACAGCGCATGGTAAGCATTTTAGCTTGCAAGGTTTAACAGGTGCGTTGCAGACATATGTGGATAATGCTGAGAAAGTTTGGAAGTATGATCGACGAGCAATAGATCATTGGTGTAAAGTGGTAGGAGGAGAACAAAAACTATTGCCAATGCATATTGTGAATGAATATTGCCGCAATGATCGTTCATTTAAGCCATGCCCGTCAGAATGGGAATTCAAATTACCAAGAACATGTGAGGTACCTGAAATATGGGATAATACTCAATCTAAATATGTTAAAGGCTCGTGGTTTACACCTTGCTCATCTAAAGATAGACTTGGCCATAATTATGCTTTTTTAAGGTCTAACTCCCAGGCTGCCGTGGGCGGATGTGTGCATGGTCGGGGGTTATTGTTTTTTTCCTCTGGGTGGCCTAAAGAGTGGGAACGCGGGGGAGCAGACGCAGACCTCAAAGCTCTCCAATCCTTGTGGAAGACGCGCACCCAGCAGTTGGAGTTACTGAAGTCCCAATTATTGTCCGTTACCAATCAAACCCAATTTGGGTCGCGATAAACTCCGCTGCCTGGGGCCGTCATCCCGCGGTATGACGAGCCTTAAAATTATTTGACATCTTCAAGGCCGATCACAAACCGTTTATTGAGTGCGGCAGCGGCGGCAACCAGTTGAGATAAATGAGAATAATGATGGGTGTCAAATAAACGGTTAACCTGGGGGTACTTCCAATGCAGCATACGCGCCAATTCTGCTTTAGAAATATGTTCTTCTCGTAAGGCGTTATAAAGTAAAACTTTGGCGGTAAAAATAGGAGAGAGTATGAGCGTATTCCTTCCTTTAGCGGCGCTGGGAGAAGGAATCGCTTTTTTATCGTTCATTAAAGAAGCCATAATTTCCTCCAGGCAATCGGCGGCGTTTTCCAAGGCTTCTTTTTTAGTCGCGCCTGTCGTGACGCCATAAGGCATATCAGGAAATAAAACAGTATACCCGTCTTTTTCACGAACGAGTTCAATAGGATATTTTAATGTTTTCATAAATTATTTCCCCTTGAGGCCAAGTTGTTTTTTAATGGCTTCTACAGTGCCCGTCGGTAATTCTTTCTGGCCATGGGTGGGCATCACGGTTATTTTGTTGCCTAACCGCACGGTAATATGGCCGCCTTTACCCCGGCTTTCTTCAAAAATACAGCCTTGCTTCTTTAGCCAGCGTTTGAATTCCCTGCGGCTCTTAGCAAGACCCTGTAACATTTCTATTTCATTTACAAGTAATTTTTAGGTTGCCAGGATTATAAACGGATTGACGATGATGTCGCTTGTGGGATGGATGATTTTTAATGATAATGGCTGAGTCCCGCGAAGGCATTAAAACAAAAAATCATCAGGAATTATTTGGACAAGGAGAATCTGAACCATGCAAAATCCCCAAAATCCCGGCTCATCAGGCCGTCAACCCTCCTCCCATCCTTTTTTACAAGACAGTTCGTTAATGACGGCTTTATCGACCCAACCATCCGGCGGAGATGCTAAATTGCGCGATCAGCCATCCGGGTCAGCGCCCAAAAAAGAACCCGCACCCTCGAGTCATCCCGGCGGCCAAGTGACGCTGGACTTTACCATCCGCTTTGAAGATTTAACCTTTGGCGATGTGTTAGGCCAGGGTGCTTATGGCAAAGTCTTCGCCGGTGAATGGCAATTCAACACCGTCGCCATTAAACAATATGCCGCTCAGGATTTCAGCGAGAAAACCAAAAATGAGATTTTGAAAGAAGCCAAGGTGATGGCGACCGCCAGCACCCAATCCGATTATTTAGTACGGCTGCGGGGGATTGTGTTAGAAAAGCCTCACTATTCACTGGTGATGGAATATCTGCCCGGCGGGGATTTATTTCACCTGCTGAAAAGTAGTCAGGAACTGACCTGGCCGATGCGCTATCGCATCAGTCTGGATATGACCATTGGCTTACATCATTTACATCAACGGAGTATTTTGCACCGGGATTTAAAAAGTCTGAATGTGCTGTTAGGCCTGAATTTTAGAGCTAAGTTAGCGGACTTTGGATTGTCGACCCTCAAACTGAGTTCAACGAGCACGACAGCGGGCGGACTGAAAGGGACGCCCCGGTGGTTGTCGCCGGAACTGTTTAAGCGGGGAGCGAAAGCAACGACTGCTTCGGATATCTATGCGCTGATGATGATTTTTTGGGAACTCATTACCCGTCAAATCCCATTTGCCGATGCCGCCAGCCAGGAAGTGGCGATCCAATGGATTATGTCGGGTGAGCAGGAAACGATACTCGAGGGAACACCGGAGGAATATAAAGCACTGATATTAGAGGGTTGGGATAAAGACCCTGGCAAACGCCCCTCTGCGGCTGCGGTAGCGAAACGATTGGATACGTTATGGCAAACGGAGCACAAGAAAACCCAGACTTCCTCTCATTCTAGTAGTTCTTCTGCGTCGATGAGCAGCAGCGCATCGTCCTCGACTTCCAGCCGTAGCGCCCCGCTACCGGTGGATGACTTTGAAGGCAAGTCGCTGGTCACCTTTTCAGATCCCCTGAACCTTCCGGCACAGCCACCGGTTCAATTCGAGCAAAAACTGCAACCCCGGTCATCCGGCCTCCCCGAATCGCCGCAATCGCCAAAGTCCGTATCGACAGGCGCTACCGGGGACGTCGAAATGAAAAAGCTGCTGGGCGAAGTGATGCGACTGAAATTAGAACAAGAAAGAGACAAGCAACGAATCCTGGAAATGGAAAAAAAGGCGGAAGAGCAAGCCAAACGGCAGGCGGAATTGGATCGCCGCCGTGCGGAAGAAATGAAAGAAATGCAGCGGCAGCCGGTGGAACCCAAAGATAAAGTATCGCCGCCGCCGCCGAAGCAAGAGCAGGAATTGAAGAAACTCACACCCTTGCCGTCGTTATCGGGAAGTCCACAAACCTTGATGCCGCCGCCGAAGCCAACGCTAAAGCCGTTAGATCAAAAATCTTTGAGCCAATTGCAGCAATTACTGCAATATGTGGCCGAAGGGGAGCAAGATAAAGCGGAAGCCTTGATACAAACAGACAAAAATTTACTGTTGTATGCAGGAACAGTAAAAGATTTATCAGGCCGTGAATTTAAGCAGATTACCGCATTTCAATATGGGTTATGGGCGATGGATTATCACATGTGGAAGATGATCCAGAAATATTTACCGGAAGAGCGGCAAAGGGAGCAGTTTGAGGGATTGGAAACGAAAGGCACGTCGCACGGTAAACACTTTAGCTTACAGCCGTTGATAGGCGCGTTGCAGACGTATGTGGATAATTATGACAGCTTGAGTTGGAAAATGTTTGAAAGTAAACGTGAGCGTCATTGGCAAAAAGTAGTGGGAGGAGCGCAAAGACTATTGCCTGTGCATGTGATTAATGAGTATTGCCGGTGGGATCGTTCGTTCAATCCATGTCCAGAATTTAAAGAGAATGACTTGCCTCGCAGTCGAATATGTGAGGTGTATGACGATAGTAGATGGGTAAAGGGGGAGTGGTTCACTTCGAAATATGATGGTGGGGGTACCGTTGGAGAGAGTTTTGCGCTCGCGCGGGGTTCCTCCATGAGAGGACCTATGGCATTTCAGGGTAACGGCAACATTGTGGAGAATGTGCTACTTGATACCAAAGCTCTCCAATCCTTGTGGAAGACACGCACGCAGCAGCTGGAGTTCCTGAAGTCCCAATTATTGTCCGTTACCAATCAGAAGCAATTCGGGTCGCGATAACCCATTGGCGCGACCCAGGTCAGGCAGGTTCAAAAACCCCCGTATAGTCGCGCCAAGTCTGGAGAAGATTATTAACAGTAATCAAAACTCCGGTATCGCTGAATTCTGGAATAGATATTATCCTGAATATCATGATTCAGGAAAATACTGATGAAGCGCCCCTCATTAAAAGCCTTGCAAGAAGAAATGATAGAAAACAGAGGCTACCACAACGGCTATCAAGACGGTTATTACACTGGCCGCACCACCGGACGGCAGGAAGGCATTCAAATAGGTCAGAAAAATCTGGCGCAAGCCTTGCTGTCTTCGGCAGCAGCGCCGTCTATCACCGTGATCGCCGAACTCATCCATGCACCGATTGACCTTGTCGAGTCCTGGGCGCTAAAACCGCCGGAAAAGCCGCAGAGTCCAGATTCAGGGGAGAGCCTATAAATCCTTAAATTTTCTCTAATAGTGCTTTGACTTCTTTCAGGGATAACCCAGTGCATTCAGCTACTGTTTCTAATGACATGCCTTTTGCCAGCATTCTTCCAGCAGTGGCCTGTTGATTTTTCAATTCTCCTTTGGCCTCTCCTTTCTGTAATCCCTTTTTTAAACCCTTCGCTTCCCCTTTGGCTTCCCCCTCCGCCAATCCCTTTTTATAACCAAAGCTCACCCGATTCGCTTCATCCTGCACGTAAATATTACGCAGACTGTACAAGTGCAAGGTTTCTTTATCCCAATGCAACGCATTCACAATTTCAAACGCTTCGCGGATGGCTTCTTCACGAATGACTTCCGGGATTGCCGTCAATTGTTTGGCGTATTTCAGGAAAAATAACCATTTATCCTCTACGGTCTGCAACTCCGCTTCGGTTTTATTGAACTTCGGCAATTCCGCAAAAGTGAACCGGAAATCCCGCAGAATATGCTCTTTGGTTTCCAGATTATGGATGCAGTGCGTCGATAAATAATGGAGATCGGTGGTGAACTCGAAATTCAAAATCCCTAAAAAAATCACCGGCTTGAGCAGATGGTATTTTTCGCCGCTGTTGAGTTGTTGCGAGTAGGTCTTAGCGGCATAGTACATCACCCGCTTATCGAAGAACTCCTGGGGCAGCACTTGCATCTCGACAATGTATTCGGCCCCGGTTTGATCGTGGCAACGCACATCCAGAATGGTTTCCTTCGCGCCCGGCAAATGCGGCGCTTGATTGGGATTGAGCAAGGTGACTTCGGTAATGTGCTCTTGAGCGGGCAATCGCAAAATACTGTTTAAGAAACTGATCAGGATATGTTTCTTCTTTTCATTGCCGAAGATTTTTTTAAACGCTAAATCGTTAGTGGGATCCAGGAATTGCATGGGATAAGCTCCGGTTAAAGGATGACATCTATTGTATTGTACCCTAAAAAGCCCTCCGTGTCTTGGCTTCAATCCGTTATGACGTGGGGACTTGGGTTTGTCATCGCTTGCGGGATGGATGATTTTTAATGATAATGACTGAGTCCCGCGAAGGCATTAAAACAAAAAATCATCAGGAATCATTTGGACAAGGAGAATCTGAACCATGCAAAATCCCCAAAATAGAGGATCATCGACCAGTCAAAAAAACCCATCCTCCCAACCCTTTTTACAGGACAGTTCCTTGATGACGGCCTTACCATCCCCACAACCACACCACACAGAGGCCAAATTGCGCGATCAGTCGTCCGGGTCTGTACCCAAAAAAGAATCCGTGCCAGTGAGTCAACCCGGCGAGGTATT
The DNA here is from genome assembly GCA_963795715.1 of uncultured Pseudomonadota bacterium. Classification (GTDB taxonomy): domain Bacteria; phylum Pseudomonadota; class Gammaproteobacteria; order Coxiellales; family Coxiellaceae; genus JAFEDN01. The sequence continues at coordinate 6,838 of CAWCIY010000003.1, read as the reverse complement.
GCTGAATTTTACCATCCGCTTTGAAGACCTCACTTTGGGTGATGAGCTAGGCCGGGGTGCTTACGGCAAAGTATCTAAGGGCGTATGGCAGTTTGAAGACGTCGCCATCAAGCAATATATGGCTCAGGATTTCAGTGAGCAAACTCAACAGGATATCCTCAAGGAAGCCAAAATCATGGCGACCGCCGGTGCTCAATCCAAACACTTAGTGCAATTACGGGGGATTGTGTTAGGAAAGCCCCACTATTCACTGGTGATGGAATATCTGCCCGGCGGGGATTTATTTCACCTGCTCAAAAGCAGTCAGGCACTGACCTGGACGATGCGCTATCGCATCAGTCTGGATATGACCATTGGCTTACATCATTTACATCAACGGAGTATTTTGCACCGGGACTTAAAGAGTTTGAATGTGCTGTTAGACCTGAATTTCAGAGCTAAATTAGCAGACTTTGGCTTGTCGACCCTCAAACTGAGTTCAACGAGCACGACGGCGGGCGGTCTGAAAGGGACGCCCCGGTGGTTGTCGCCGGAACTGTTTAAGCGCGGGGCCAAAGCAACGACCGCTTCGGATATCTACGCGCTGATGATGATTTTTTGGGAATTAATTACCCGTCAAATCCCGTTTGCCGACGCCGCCAGCCAGGAAGTGGCGATACAATGGATTATGTTGGGTGAGCAAGAAACGATACCCGAGGGAACGCCGGAGGAATATAAAGCGCTGATATTGGAGGGTTGGGATAAAGACCCTGGCAAACGCCCCTCTGCTGCGGTGGTAGCGAAACGATTGGATACGTTATGGCAAACGGAGCACAAGCAAACCCAGACTTCCTCTCATTCTAGTAGTTCTTCTGCGTCGATGAGCAGCAGCGCATCGTCCTCGATTTCCAGCCGTAGCGCCCCGCTACCGGTGGATGACTTTGAAGGCAAATCACTGGTCACCTTTTCAGATCCCCTGAACCTTCCGGCACAGCCACTGGTTCAACCTGATCTCAAACTTCAACCCCGGTTATCCGGCTTCCCGGAATCACCGCAGTCGCCAAAGTCCGTATCGACAGGCGCTCATGAGGATGCCGAAGTGAAAAAGCTGCTGAGCGAAGTGATGCGACTGAAATTAGAACAAGAAAGAGACAAGCAACGCATACTGGAAATGGAAAAAAAGGCCGAAGAGCAAGCGAAACGGCAGGCGGAATTGGACCACCGTCGTGCGGAAGAATTGAAAGAGATTCAGCGGCAGCCAGTGGAACCCAAAGATAAAGTATCGCCGCCGCCACCGAAGAAAGAGCAGGACTTGAAAAAACTGACGCCCTCGCCGTCGTTATCGGGAAGTACACAAACCTTGATGCCGCCGCCGAAGCCCACACTAAAGCCGTTAGATCAAAAATCTTTGAGCCAATTGCAGCAATTACTGCAATATGTAGCCGAAGGCGAGCAAGATAAAGCCGAAGCCTTGATACAAACAGACAAAAATTTACTGTTGTATGCAGGAACAGTAAAAGATTTATCAGGCCGGGAATTTAAACCGATTACGGCGTTTCAATATGCGTTGTGGGCGATGGACTGGCACATGTGGACGATGATACAGAAATATTTGCCAAAAGAAGCGCAAGCGGAACAGTTCCAAGCATTAGAAACCAAAGGGACGGCATATGGCAAGCATTTTAGCTTGCAAGGCTTGAGCGGCGCGTTGCAGACGTATGTGGATAATGTTGAAAAATGGAACTATGACCAGCGAGCAGTCGATCAGTGGTGTAAAATTGTGGGCGGAGAGCAGAAATTGTTACCGGCGCATGTGGTGAATGAATATTGTCGCGCGGATAGGCCGTTTGAACCCTGCCCGCAAGAATGGGAATCGAAATTGTCCCGAACACGGGAAATGGACGTCTGGGATAGTACCCAATCAAAAACTGTGAAGGGTTCATGGTTTGTCCCCCCCTCTTCTAAAGATGGGCTGGGACTTAATTTTGCTTTTTACAGATATAGGGCGCGCGGGCGGGGGGGATGGGGAGGGTGGGGAGCGAATGCGGGTGGCATCGGGGCCTGCGCAGACCTCAAAGCTCTCCAATCCTTGTGGAAGACACGTACGCAGGAGTTGGAGTTCCTGAAGTCCCAATTATTGTCCGTTACCAATCAGAAGCAATTCGGGTCGCGATAACTCCTTGGCGCATGTCAAAGCCAGGTGGGTTTTATAGTTTGCCAGATAATCATTTTTGAAAAAAATCCACCCTAACCCTCCTTTTTCAAAGGAGGGGATTTCAATTGAACATAGCATTCAAACCCCCTTTGAAAAGGGGGCGTGTAAAAAAGATAAACGAACCCAAATGCTCTACTATCAACCTAAAAATAAAAAAATTGCGCGTTCTTTACGTTCGAATCAAACGGATGCAGAACAGTTATTATGGTCGCGAATTCGCCGTAAGCAAATCAAAAACATTCAATTTTGTCGGCAAAAACCCATTGAAAATTTTATTGTGGATTTCTACGCTCCTGCTGCGAAATTAGTCATTGAAATTGATGGGAGTCAACATTTTGAAGAAATACATTAAGCTCGCGATAGACAGCGAGATGATGTGTTGCAACGACTTCATTTAAAAGTACTCCGATTTGATAATTTACAGGTCTTACAGTCTATTGAAGATGTACTTGAGGTTATATTTAACGCGATTACGGAAGCTTGAAAATCCCCCGCCTCGCTCGCACTCGGCGCCCCCTTTTTCAAAGGGGGTTTGAATGCTATGCTCACGAACTTTTTTCCGACGCACAGCGATGGCGACGCCGATGTTTCTTCAACCATTGATCTGCCGAGGTTTGCAAGCGTGCCGGTAGCCATCTTGGGATGGCTGCCGGTTTTAAAATTCATCCATAACCCGTGTCAAGGAATTCGAGTAAAAATTTCCCGATTGCATTTTAATAGGAGGGGTTTATAATCCCCTAGCGAGACATCCAGGTGCAGCCAGCACCTGGAGCCTCTAACCAAATAATAAGCAGGTACTTATTACATGGCTGTGATAATATTAACTGAAAATTCAATTCTTGTGTACGACTTCGCTCGTCTGCGAAGCAAAAATCCTTTTGAAAAAACCATTCGGGTGCATCACTACACGTGCGCCCGATCCCTACTTGCCTTTTTAGGCGAAACCCTTCAGAAGGATGAACTCAAGTTGTTGAATCGTATAGTTAATACGAACCAGTCCGTGCGTCAGTGCCGCATAGGACTGGAATCCTTCCAGAATCTCCTATCGGCGCTGGTGTTTGGCCATTATTTTAACACAAATCAGACCATTGAACAGAAAAAACACCGATTTCGTAGGAGAAAATATGCGCGCTATAACATTTGTCAGAAACAGGATTAATAGAACGCCGTTCTTTATTTCCACAGCAGGTTTGAGGATTCCTCCCTTTGAAAAAGGGATGTTAGGAGGGATTTTATATAAAAAAATCCCCCTCAATCCCCCTTTTTTAAAGGGGGAGGCAGAAGACTCAAAGCTTAACCTAAGCCGTTATCAACTTCTACGAGAGGCTTACGAACCGCATATCCTGCTGAAAGACCGCCATTGTTTACATCAATTGGAAAAAGGTTGGGCGCAGCGGCAACCCTTGAAAGGCAAGATTATTCTGGTCAATATTCATTTAACGCGCATCACTCTGGCGCTGATCACCGCCTTACTGGAATCCGGCGCTTGGGTGGAAGTCACTGTCTCTCCTGAATTAGTAATTCATCAAAATACCTTACAGCCTCTTTTAGCGGCACAAATTCCTTTTTATTCCACCATCCCTGATGAAAAGAAACAGAATTATTACGATATTGTGTATGACTGTTGTGCCGGGATGAATGAAATTATCCCTAACAATGGGATGGTCAAACTCACCAAAACCGATCCGGCGCTTTATCAGCATACGACTTTTCCGATTATTACCGTTGATTCTTCCCAAACTAAAGAGATTGAAACCGGTTTGGGAACGGGAGATAGTTTCGTACGGGTCATCCATCATCTGGCGCAACAATCTATTGCTGCTATGGTGTTGAATTGGAAAAATCTGACTACCCATATGACTTACCCCTCTTTGTATTTAACGACGCTGCTGAGTTTAATCAATGTTGATCAATTGTTTTTGCGAAATAAATTTATGATCTTTGGCTTTGGTAAAGTGGGTAAAGGCATCGCCAGTGCGTTAGAAAGCGCCGGTGTGCCTAAGAAAAATATTTTTATGGTAGATATTTCATCCGAAGCATATCTGGATGCCATGAAACAGGGTTATTCCGGGTTACTGCTGGATACCCATCATCCAGAAACGATTCAGCGAATCAAAAAAATTCTGCCGGAAATATGGGCGGTCGTAACGGCTACCGGTATTGAAGGTGCAATTTCTCGACATTTTTCGCAAAGCGATTTTGATCGCGTCGCCTTATTAGTCAATATGAGTACAGGGGACGATTTTGGATCACGCTTTACCCAAGAAAGAATTCTCAATGGCAAAAAACCCGCTAATTTTATGCTAGATTTCCCGACCATGGTGATGTATTTAGACCCGATTTTTACCCTGTTTTTGAAAGCCGGAGAAGCGTTACTGAAGAACAGCACTTTAAAACCGGGTTTAAATCCAATCGCACCGGAAATAGATCAGGCAGTGTTGGCCGATTGGATGAATCATCATGGTAATGAGATATGGCGGCATCGGTCAGGTCGATTACAAACCGAAAAATTCATTCAACATCTGCGTCAACATCCGGTCCAATGCCCCCCAGACTTAGCGCGCTCGATGGAGCATTATGGGATTTTCCATCCTGCATCCAAACCCGAACGGGTATCAAAGGCCTCTCGCGATTTAGCACTTACCCTGCCATATTGATCGGAGAAATCATCATGGAAGACCACGCATTTTTGATAAGAGAAGATAATATCAGTGAAATAAAATTGCTACGGCAACGGTTAGCCATGCTCAGTTATATTATCACCCAAGTCCCTGGCTTTGTATTTTGGAAAGATGCCGATCTGAAACTCATGGGTTGTAATGACAATTTTGCCAAACAGGTCGGTTTAAACCATCCTGATGAGATTGTTGGCTTAACTGATCATGATTTACCCTGGAATCCTGAGCAAACGCAAAAATTTATTCGTGATGATCAGGAAATTTTAAAAACCGGCTATCCCGAAAACCAATATTGAAGAAAAACAACGGCAACTCGATGGTAAAGATTTATTTCTATTGACCAGCAAAGTTCCCTTATATGATCGCGATAAAATATCAGGGGTGTTGGGTATTTATGTCGATATCACCGCTCTGAAAGAAGCCGAACAGGCTTTACGGGCCGAACGGGACAAAGCCGAAGCCGCCAACCGTTTAAAAACCGATTTTATCCGCAATATGCAGCACGATATCCGTACCCCTATCAGCGGCATCTATGGCATGACGGAATTATTGGCAACTAATAATGTCGGTTCCACCGGATATCCGATCTCATTTAATTGAAGTCTCTCATGCGGCTAAAGAATTGCTGGATTATTGTAACGATATTTTGGATTTTGCCATGTCGAATATGGCTCCCGTCCGGTAGTGCAGCAACCCTTTTCTTTGAAAGCCTTAGTCCGTTCAGTATTACAAATGCAAATGCCCGCAGCCCGATTAAAAAAAATTCGCCTGTCAATGCATTACGGGAAATTAATTCCTGATGTGGTGATGGGTGATGCTTATCGGATTCAACGAGTTCTGATTAATTTAATCAGTAACGCCATTAAATTTACCTCAAAGGGTTATGTCAAAATCCGTGTCCAGATAGAAAAATCGAATTTAAACCGACAGGAAAAAGTGATCCGAATGACAATAAAAGACAGTGGCATTGGGATTCCTGCGGAAAAAATAGATTTTATTTATGAGAAATTTTCAAAAGTAACGCCGAGCAATAAAGGGTTATACAAAGGCAGTGGATTGGGGTTAAGAATCGTCAAGCAATTTATCGAAGAAATGAACGGCGATATTGCCGTGCACAGTCAATTAAATCAGGGAACGGTATTTCAGATTGTTTTGCCTCTGAAAATACCTTTGTCAAATCAAATCTTGGAGGGATGAAGATATGCAACAAAAGAAAATATTATTGGTCGAGGATTCACCTTTACCACAAAAGATTGTTAAAACGATATTAGAGCAACTCAATTGTTATGTGGATATTGCCGTCTACCGGCGAGGATGCCGTGATATTATGTATAAAAAACAATTACAATTTTGTATTTATGGATATTGGATTGCCCGGAATAGATGGCATCATGGCCGCGAGACTGATTCGAGAACAAGAAAAAGGGAATCGTGAACATCCAATACCCATTATTGCATTAACTGCCCATGATGACCAAACTATAAAGGCTGAAGCCTGGCAGCTGGTATGAATGATTATTTAATCAAACCCATTTCTTTACAACTCGCACAAAATATTTTGAAGATTTATTTTCATCAAATGAATCCCTATTCGAAGAAAAAATCTCAATAATTTTTTTGCACAGTTTATAGGTATCTAACCTAATAACTGCAATTCCAGTGAGTAGAAATAATATGCATTTGTAACCCAAGTTATTGAAAGAATTTTTACAGTAGTCATGATTTGTCAACAACAGGAATGAGATGTGTTTGGGTTGTGAAAGATTACAGCAGCGGGCGATTAGCGTGATGAATCAAGTGCTGGAAGAATTAAAAGTCAAAAAGCATCCTGATAAACCGACACCGGGCGTGTGGAAAAAGGGATTGATTTTCTGGGTTAATCGATTCAGCCCAGATGGGTTGAAGATCAGTCAACAAACGTAGAGTCGAATGGCAACCAATCTGACTGGGCTTCAGGAGCAACAAG